>NZ_RSDW01000001.1:4800000-6152256 GCF_003945235.1 Edaphobacter aggregans | reverse complement strand
CCATCTCCTTCAGCGCCGCGCCCGTCACAATATGGACGCACCGAGCATAGTCCGGCTTCGAAGTTCCCTCCATGATCCCGGGATTCTCCTTGAACTGCGCCCGCACATCCTGCACAACCATCTGCGCCGTCCGCCCCACCGCCTTGATGGCCAGCGAGCTAAACAGATATGTCAACATCGCACCCAACAGTGCACCGACAAACACAGGAATCTGCGCCAGATTGATATTCGTAAAGCTCCACCCCTGTGGCATGTAACCGCCAGCATGTGCAACCTTATCGGTCACAATTGTCTTGATCTGTTCAAGATACGCAGAAAACAGCAGAAACGCCGCCAGCGAAGCCGAACCAATCGCATACCCCTTCGTCAGCGCCTTGGTCGTATTCCCCGCCGAATCCAGCTTGTCCGTCCGCTCACGAATCTCATGCGGTTGATGCGACATCTCGATAATGCCGCCTGCGTTATCCGTAATCGGTCCAAACGTATCCATCGCCAGAATGTAAGCCGCGCAACTCAGCATTCCCATCGTGGCGATCGCCGTGCCATAAATGCCCTTCGCATAATCGCTGATGCCAGCAACATTCGCCAACCCTTGCACGCCAAAGTAGTAGCTCAGCAGCAACGCCGCCGATATCACCAGCACAGGAGCCGCCGGTGTCTCCATACCAACCGCAAGCCCGCTGATGATATTCGTCGCCGGGCCAGTCAGTGAAGCCTCGGCAATCGACTTCACCGGCCGATACCTCGACTCCGTGTAGTACTCCGTAATCCACACAAATAAAAACGCCGTACCCAAACCGATCACGCCGCAGCCGAGCAGCCACAACGGCTGCACTAGTGGCCCATTCAGCATCGTGTACACAGCAACCGCAAAGCCCGCCAACGCCAGCGCCGAAGTCACGTAGAACCCTTTGTTCAAAGCATGCATCGGGTCTTCATCTTCGCGTGTCTTCACCACAAATACGCCCACCGTGCTCGCAATCAAGTTGATCGCATGAACGATCAGCGGAAACAAAATCCCTTTCACCCCGAACACCGGATACAGCGCAGCGCCCAGAATCATTGCGCCCACATTCTCCGCTGCAGTCGACTCAAACAAGTCAGCGCCGCGACCCGCACAGTCGCCAACATTGTCGCCCACCAGGTCCGCAATCACCGCCGGATTCCTCGGATCATCCTCCGGAATCCCGGCCTCCACCTTGCCGACAAGGTCAGCACCGACATCCGCAGCCTTCGTATAAATTCCGCCGCCCAACTGAGCAAACAGCGCCACAAGCGAAGCCCCGAATCCAAAGCCAACCAGCTGATATGGCACCGCCTGAGGATTCTCCAGCCCACCGAAGAATAGGAACAGCACACCCACGCCAAGGAGCGATAGCGCCACGACCACAAGCCCCGTAACCGCACCGCCATGCAACGCCATTCGTAGTGCATCATTCAAACTCGTACGCGCCGCCGAAGCCGTTCGTATGTTCGCACGTATCGAGCAGTACATCCCTGTATACCCTGCCAGAGCCGAGCACACCGCACCCATCAGAAAGCTCACCACCGTCTTCAGCGCAAACGGCGCCGTCCTGGGCGACAGGTGATACCCAAAGAACAGCAGCACAGCCAGCACGACAGCAATCGCGCCGATCGTCCTGTACTGCCTCTTCAAAAACGCCTCGGCCCCTTCGCGGATCGCATCCGAAATCGCCCGCATGTCAGCCGTTCCCGTATCCGCCGCAATCACAGCACGCGCCAGCATCAGCGCCGCTCCCAGCGCCAATACCCCGACGCCCAGCGCAATCCACAGCCACATCCGCCCATCATCAGCACTTGCAGGTGTAAAGGGAACTTGTTCCTGAACGGCTATAGCCAGAAGGCTTACTACGTACATGCAAAGGTCTCCTTGAATAACGACAAACCGCAACTTGCTTCACAAAGCGGCAATTAGAGCATGATGGCTCCGACAGGGTCAATCCACCCAATACCAAGCCCGATCGCTCCTCCTGCTTCCCGCGATAAACCAAAGTAATAGCACACGTTCGCCAATTCTCTAGCCTGTTTTCGCAAACCCGCCGATGCAGACACCAGTGCAATTACTCCGAGGTGCTGCCGTGTCCACTCTCATCCCATCCCAGTCCGCTCGTCGATATTCGCCCCAGTTGCAATACGATACCGCGCCGACCCGGTGGCTCAAACAGGCAGCAGCGATTCTCTCCCTCGCCCTGGCCGCATCTCTTCACGCGCAGAATGCCCAGCCAAGCCCCATCGTCCCCCACCACTATCTCGTCGTCTACCGAAACGCCGTCGTCCCAGCCGACGCCGAAACCCGCACCCTCTCTGCAGGAGCGCGCCTCACCCAACGCAATCCGCACTTCGGTATCATCGCCGCCCAGTCCCTCAGCACCGAAGACGACGCAACCACCATGCGTCGGCTCGCCGCCCAGCCCAACGTCGAATACGTCCTCCACGACCGCCTCGTCACCGCCCACCGCCTCCACATCCAGCCCATCCTGCACCCCACCTTCAGCGTAGTCATCGGCCCGCAGGCGCCCTACGACACCTACTACACCTCGCCTCAGGATTGGGCCGTCCAGCAGGTGGGCGGCTACGGCAATAACGTCCCCGGCGGCCCCTCCAACGGCCCCTGGAACACCACCATGGGCAAAGGCGTCCGCATCGCCATCCTCGACAGCGGCGTCGACGCCAACCATCCCGACATCGCCCCCAACCTCGCCCTCAACCTCAGCGAAGTCGATCCATCCGCGCTACCAAGCTCCTGCGACGACGGCAGCCCGCAAGATCAAACCGGCCATGGCACCTGGACCGCCTCTCTCGCCGCCGCCGCCATCGGTCCCGGCACCGGGCAGGTCATAGGAGTCGCCCCTGCCGCAACCCTCCTCAACATCAAGGTCCTCGAACGCCTCCCAGCCTCCATCGCAGGCACCAGCACCCTCGCCGCAAGCTGCACCGCAGGAGAAGCCACCGGCCTCCTCAGCTGGGTCATGCAAGGTATCGAAGACGCCGTTACCAACCGCGCCGACATCATCTCCCTCTCACTCGGCACCATCGTCGACCTCAGCACCGGGGACGGCGCAGGTCTCAAAGCCGTCTTCGATCAAGTCACCTACGCTGCCTCCCAAGCCGGAGTCATCCTCATCGCCGCAGCCGGCAACGACGGCTACGACCTCTCCAACCCTCGCTACCTGGAGATCCCCGCCCAATCCCGCAACGTCCTCGCCATCGTCGCATCCACCAACCCAGCCTGCGTCGAAAATCTCTCTGCCGGAGCCACCTGCACCCCTGGCCCCATCTCGCTCCCCTACTACAGCAACCACGGAACCCCTCTCAACGCCCTGGCCGCGCCCGGCGGGAGCTACCCCTCAGGCACAGACCTGGCCGTCAGCGGATGGGTACGCGGCGCCTGCAGCTCAGGAAACCCGTCTACAACCGACGGACCACCAACAGACTCCGCCCACAGCTACGGATGCTTCAATCTCGGCCACACACCCTACGTCCAGGCCATCGGCACCAGCGCCTCCGCCCCTCTCGCCGCCGGAGTCGCCGCCCTGCTCCGAGCCGCCCACCCCACCTGGAGTGCAGACCACATCATCAGCGTCATGCGCTCAACCGCCGTCCCATCCCCTCAATTACCCGTCCCGCAGGTAGACGCCACCGCAGCCCTGGCCCAACCCTGATAAGCGCCGTTCCGTTGCTCCTATTCCCGCTTCCTGGGCCCTATTCCTTGAGCATCCGTTCCTTCACACTACGCGCCAACTTCTCAATCTCCTCAACCCGCTTCGCCATATCTGCAGACGACAACTCGGTACCACTCTTATTTGCCGTCTGATTGAAGTTGGCCACCAACGCCAGCAACTTGTTCGTATCGTTAACAAGCTTGTCCTGTCTCTCGATATTCCGCATCGCCTTCTGCTGGGCGACAAAACTGTGCCCATAAAATCCAGATCGCGGATGTTGTATCGATTGCGGAGACTCCACCACCCTCTGCTCCGCCTGTTGTGCCGCTTGTCCCCAGCCCGTCGCTGACATCACAATCCACAGTACTAAAACGGTTAAACCTGCTCGAAGCATTGCCCTGCACCAGCCCTTCCTGGGCCCCTGCGGCTATATAGGTCCGCCCGAAGCCGAACCCTTGTACTCCTTCTCCTCCCTTCTGCGCAAGTCGTTCCGACCGACACCAGTTAGCCAACTTGATTCGCAAGACATCAATAGCCAAAACCCTGCTTTCGATGCATCATCTCCGAAGAGGAACCGCATTGAGAATCGCCTTATCAGCATTGATAACAATGGCCCTTCTCGCCATGACACCCCTCCGTGCCGAAACCCTGGCAGACGTTCTAACCGCCCATAAAATTCCTGTAAATCTCTTCTCCGCGAGCGACCGTCAGCAGCCCATAACCAGCTACGCCGTGTCTTCTGACAACTCCCCATTCCTCCTCGCCTATTACGACGACGACGCTTCTGGCAGGTTGCCATCGGTGTTGCATGTCATCCGGTATGACGAACAAATCCATCAACTTCGTCGAGCCGATCTGCACGGCGCAAAAATTCCGTTTCTAGGCTTCAGCACCATCATGGAACAGGTCTCCAGTAATTGCCTGGGATCGGCGCAAGACATCTCAGAAAAAGACGGATTCATCACGATCAACACGCATATCAACCCATCCGCCGGATGTGTCTTGGTCTTGAATACGGATCTAACCTTCAGCGCAGGAATATGGGGATGGGTGTTGGCAAAATCGATGGAAACATCATCTTCGAAGAAAGCATGATCCACTTCGATCCGGTCCAATCCGCGAAGTTATCCATCTATGATCCTCGGCAAAAACAACTGATTCGAATTTTCCCGGACGAAACAGATTCGGCGCGCCAACAGTTTTCGGCAGAGTTGAAAATCACCTGCCCTCACAGTGGTGCGCGCAGGAAAACCACTCCTGCAATCCTGATGAATTTGAAACTGATATCAACAAAGTGACAGTCAGTGAACAGGCTTTTTCGTTCGACGTGCAGATGAGCCCACAAGGATTTGGCGAAGAAGCCGAACAAGCGGTTAAGCCAAAGACAGTCCACTACACATGCAAGCTAAAAGATGGCAAGTGGCTTCTGACGTCTGCAGAAGCCTCGTCCGCAGCACCGTAAAAAAGGATGAGCTACTGCTGTTTCATCTCCTGTTTCAGACTCCGCGCCAGCTTCTCAATCTCTTCTGCTTTTTTGATCACGTCCACCGACAAAACGTCTTTATTTGTCTTGTCCACCTGTTGCTTTAAATCAGTAGCCATCGCCAGAAGTTTGTCCGTATCCGCCGCAAGTTTCTTCTGTTTGTCAGTCCCCTGCTGCGCCCCCGCGGCAGCCTGAGCGTTTGCATCTGCCCCACCAGACTTGCTCGCCGTCGTCACATCTGCCTTGCTTGAAGTCGCGGCGTCATTGCTCGCCCGCGCCGGCCCAGACGATTGCTGTGCCTGTGCCCCCGAAGACGGTGTTGCCTGGCCTAAACCCGATACCGCAAAACTACTGGCCGCGAAAACCACCCCAAACATCGCCACTCGAAACATCTTCATCGCACAACCCCTTAGCCCTTCATCCGTTCCTTCACGCTCTTGGCCAACTTCTCGATCTCTTCGGCCTTCCTGACCATATCTGCCGACATAGCATCTTTGCCCGTGTTACCCATCTGCTGCTTCAGGTCAGCCGCCAGCGACAGCAATCGTTCGGTGTCCTCCACCAATTTCCGCTGTCTGTCGCTATTCCGACTCTTGGCCTGCTGCTCCTGTATCCGGGGCCCAAGCGGATCCGGCGCTTCATTACGCCCACCCAATCCTCCCATATTGCCCTGGCCAACCGGAGGCAGAGGGTTTTGCGTCTGATTCGAACCCCTTCCCAGTTGCCCGTGCAACATGACGGAGCTTCCGGTCAACAGTAAAGCCCCCATGATCGCGGCCCGAAGAATTTTCATGGCTCCCCCTCCCGCCCGCAATGGCGCTTCCCATGACTCCCGCACCGCCTTGCATCCAACTCTAAGCTGTCACATCCTGTTCAAAGCACGTAAGCGCGAAAGTGAGATATTGCAATCATGCTCCTTCTGGCCATGACCCCGCAAGGTGAACACATCTTCAAAACGATCGGACAGGACTGGAGCGAAGACGTAATCTCCTTCTTCCACGATAAGTTACCCAAGCTCGCCGTCGTCCTGATCCTCTTCTTTATCATGCAGCGAGTCGTCCTGTTCTTTGTCAAAGGACTCCGCCAGCGCGCCGATCAGCAGGTCGGCAACTTCCACCGTGCCGCCCAGCTCCGCACCATGGCCTCCATTATTCGCGCCACGGCGTACGGCCTCATCCTCTTCATCTCTTTTCTGCAGGTTCTGAACATCTTTGACATCCCGTATCAGCCGCTACTAGCCTCAGCCGGCATTCTCGGCGTCGGCATAGGCCTCGGAGCGCAATCCATCTTCAAGGACATGCTGAACGGCGTCTTCATTCTCATGGAAGACCAGTACAACGTCGGCGAAACCGTCTCCCTCGCCGGCCTCAAGGGCACCGTCGAAGACCTCTCTCTCCGCAGCACCCGCCTCCGCGACGGCGACGGCACCCTCTACATCATCCCCAACAGTCAGATCGCCACCGTCTCCAATCTCTCCCGCGACTTCTCCGTCGCCTCGCTCTCCGTCAGCGTCGACGCCAGCGCCAACCCCGACACCGTCATGGCAGTCCTCCGCAAGCTGGCCACCGACATCCGCCAGGACTCCGCCTTCAAGGACATCACCATCTCCGACCCCGAAGTCCTCGGCATCAACGACATCCGCGGCCGCGAAATCATCTACCTCATCAACACCCGCGTCCGTGCCAACCAGCGTGACGGCGTCCTCCGCGAACTCCGCCGCCGCATCATCCTGGCCTTCGAGAAAGAAGGAATCCCTCTAGGCATCTCCTCCAACATGCTGGTCGTACAACAGAAATCAGACCCCACCGCTCCACCCGTTCAACAAACCTTCGGAACCTGACCATCTCATCCAGGCAAATGATCCAGAATGAAGTCAGCGCGACTCGCAGTATCAAGCCGGGGAATCTCGCCTAACTCATAGCCGCAATCCTGATAAGCCAGCTTCATCTGCTCGTATGTCCGCACGGCGTCCTCATAGGTCTGTTTACGTTCTGCATCGGTCTCGTAAATCTCCCGCCATGGCGGAGCCAGAAACACCCTGCTGGCATATCTGTTTACCCGGCAGGCCTCCAGAATCTCACTCTCCCGCGGAGACCGGATCAAACGCGCATAACAAAGCGTGTCCGGAATTCCTCGATCGCAAAACGTGATCGCATACGCAGGATCATGTTTCAGAAACGAATCAACGGAGCGCTTCAGCATCAACTCGCAATACCGTTCCGTGTTCGCCCACGGAAGCGCGTCGCCTCTGGCATGCACCTGCTCCAGAATGATTTGTCGCGCCACCTCCGCGACACAGGCAAAACCTCGCCGTTCCAACTCTTGGAGGACCGTCGTCTTCCCTGTTCCGGGTCCTCCCGTGATAACCACCAGGTTGGAATTCACTCGTAGCATTTGCACCAGCCTTACAACGACTGATTCATAGCCTCAATCAACTCATCGGCGGTCCGCACCGGCGGCAAACATCCCTTGCTACTGCAAACGACCGCCACACTCCCCTCCTGCAGCCCCGGTAGGTGAGGCAGCGTCTCAGCCAGCATCGGCGGTAGCGCTCCCATCTGGTCCCGCCGCAGACGAATTACGCTCTTGTTGACCGCATACCGCGCCAACGCCACAGTCTCCAGCCGCCGCGCTGCCGCATCGTCTCCAATCACACAAACCTGCACCGACCGCTGCACCATCCGCTGCAACGCCAGCCCATAACTCGCCGCATATAGCCCAAAGTGCTCCACCACGCCAGCGAACGTCTCCAGCGTCTCAAGCGCCTTCACCGCATAGTCCTCGCGCCCATTCAAAGCCTCAAGCCGCAACAGCAAAGCCGCCGCAACCGAATTCCCAGCCGGCGTAGGCGAATCCTGCAGCGGCTTCCTCCTCGCCGTCAGCGCACCCAGTCTCTGCTCACCATCTGCTGGGGCATCGGTATCGAAGAACCCCAGTCCCACCGGATCGTAGAACCGAGCCACTGCACTCTGCGCAATCTCTTCAGCGACCGTGTAATACCGCATCTCCCCGGTCGCTTCCCACGCATCCAGCGCTGCATGACCGAGCGCCACATAGTCATCAAGCACGCCCGCCACCCGCGCACCCGCAACACCAGTCTCGCCATACGCAACCACATGCGCCATTCCGGTCGAAGCGTGCCACGCACCCTCAAGCACGCGATCCAGAGACTTCAGCGCAAACGCTCGAACCTCCGGCATATCCAGCACCCGTCCCGCCTCCAGATAAGCCGAGATCATCATCCCGTTCCACGCCACATAAATCGTCTTGTCTACATAAGGAGTAGGCCGCTTAAGCCGCGCCGCATACAACTTCGCCTTTGCCGAAGCCAGCAGGCCTTTCGCTTCATCCAGCGAGATCCCGTTCGACTTCGCAACGCCCTCCAGCGTTCCCCGCACATGCAGCACATTCTTCGCCGGATTGTGATGCATGTCCCCAATCTCACCGATGTCGTAATAAGCACTCGCGACCGCCAACTCCTCGCCGGTCAAAACCTCCGCCGCCTCATCCCGCGTCCACGTAAAGTAGTCCCCGTCATCATCCAGCGAGTAGTCTGCATCCTGCGAAGCATAGAACCCGCCACGCTCTCGATCACTCAACCATTCATCGATCCACTGAATCATCTCGCGAGCCACCCGTGCACACTCCGGATCTACAAACGTCTGGAAGGCATGGACATAGTTCTTCAGCAACTCGCTGTTGTCGTACGACATCTTCTCGAAGTGGGGCACCACCCAGCGGTCATCCACCGAATACCGATGAAACCCACCAGCCAGATGATCATAGATCCCGCCCCTGGACATCTTCTGCAGGGTCACCATCGCCGCCGTCTTCGCCGACTCCGCTCCCGCACCACTCGACACCCGCGAAGCCGAATCCAGCAGCAGATCAATCGCCCCCGAATGCGGAAACTTCGGCTGCGACCCAAACCCGCCCGACCGCGCATCAAACTGCTTCAGCGCCGACGACACCAGCTTAGCCACCAGCTCCGGCCCCGGATTCCCGCTCCTCCCCATGAACGACTCATTATGTTCAATCGCCCGCATCACGCTACCGGCCGACTCATCCACCTCGCTCCGCCGATCCTGAAAAGCCTCGGCCATCGTCAGCAGCACTCGCCGAAAGCTAGGCCGCCCATGCCGATCCTCCGGCGGGAAATAAGTCCCCCCAAAGAAAGGCTTCCCATCCGGTGTCAAAAAAGCCGTCAAAGGCCAACCGCCCTGCCCACTGATCGCCGACACCGCCGCCTGATACCGCGTATCCACATCCGGCCGCTCGTCCCGATCCACCTTCACCGCAACAAAGTGGTCGTTGATCACCTTCGCCGTCTCTGCATCCTCATACGACTCGCGATCCATCACGTGGCACCAGTGACACCACACCGCGCCGATATCCAGCAGGATCGGCTTATCCTCCGCCTCCGCCTGGGCAAACGCCTCTTCACCCCACTGCTGCCACTCCACCGGCTGATGCTTCGCTGACCGCAGATACGCCGAAGCCGCCTTCGCCAGCGCATTCAAATGCTCGCTACCCTGTTCTTCACTCACAACCCGCTCTGTAGCCATAGACATTCAGTTTAGTTCACTTGCCGACCACCCATTTCCACCGATCCCATCCACCCATACCCCTTGTGCAATTACCGTTGCCCAATGTTCCCTGATCCCTAATCCCTGTTCCCAAAAAGAAAAGGGCCCGAGCCAAAGCCCGGACCCTCTTCATCATCCACCCGCTTACTGCTGAGGAGGCGTAGGCGTCGAAGACAGCGGCTTCGGAGCCTCCGGGGCCTTCGGTGTCGTCAGACCAGGAACCACCGCTGACTGCGTGATGTTCCCAGTTGCAGCCTGCTTGATGTCGATCCCATATTTATCCAGGATGTTCGACAGCAACTGGCCCAGCGCAACCCGGTCCTTCGCATAAGCTGCCGTAGCCGAGATCAGGTTATTGTCCGCCGCCGCCAGATTCCTCTGTTGCTGCAGCACCAGCGCTGTTGTTGAAGCTCCCAGCTTGTACTTCTTCTCTTCCGCATCCAGGCTCTGCGCCGCAAAGTCGCGAGCCGCCTGAGCTGCCTGCACCTGCGCCCGGTCGTTGGTCAGTGCAAACTGCCCGTTGATGACCTGAATCCGAATCTGCGTATAAAGCTGCTGCAACCGCATCTGCGACTGCCGGTACTCCATCTGCGACCGCGCCTGATCGGCCTGCGCAACCCGGTTCCGCAGCGGAATATTGATGCTCACACCAACGCCCTTGTCCGGAAATGAGTTGTTGAATGCATTCGTGAACACATCTCCATAGCCGGTGTGTTGAACAACATTCGGAGGGCAAGGAATAATCGACGTACCGGTTGAATCCGTGCACTGCAGTGCCGGATTTTGCGCGCCGCCCAGACCCGAACCACCATAGAACGCGTACGCATCCACAGTCGGCAACAAACCGTTTTTGAAGGCCTTGATCGTGATCTGATTGTTGCTCATGTTCAGCACGGCCTGTTCGATCTGCGGATTGTTCGAATAAGCCTGCTTCACCAGGTCTTCCACAGGCAAGTCTTCTTCCGGAAGCCGATTGAGTGCCACACGGTCGGTCGGAATGACCGGAGCGTTCGAGAGTTGCGGATCGTTCAGGTTCCGCGCGATCGCCTGCTTCATCAGCAACTGCTGATACTCGAGGTTCGTCTGCGAGGCCACCAATGCCTGCTTGTCGGTCGCCACCGCACTGTCGGAGTTCACGACATCCAGCGGTGCCAGTGTTCCAATCTCCAACTGCTTGCGGTTGTCGGCGGACAACTGTGTCGATTGCGTCAGTGCCCGCTCCTTCGCCTGTTCATCTTCATAAGCGCTCACCAGGCCCCAGTAGATGCTCTCCACCTGGGTCACAGTAAATAGAAGCTGCTGACGGAACGACGAATCCGTAATCTGCCGGTTATTCTTCGCCTGCACAATCAGTCTTCTGTTAAGAGCAAGGCCAAATCCCTGAAGCAGATGCTGCGATACCTTGGCCTGAAAGATCGTGTTCAGCTGCGGGCTGTAGTTCGATCGGAAGCTGTTCGTCGTCGTCCGACTGTTGTTGAACGTAACGTTGAACAACGTTCCAGTCAGAAAACCCTGCTGATAGCCAAAGTTATACGTTCCCGTGTTCTGGTTCAGCGTGTTCGTACCGGTAATGAAGGTCGTAGACTGCGGAGTATTCGCTGCCTCATACTGCAAGGTTCCAGTCAGAATCGGATCCAGGCTCTCAGGAAGCGGTCCGCCGCCGTTTGTACTCAAAACGATGCCCGACGCACCCGATGCGCCACCGCCCGCTCCACTCGACGTTCCGCCTGGTCCGCCGCCGGATGTGATCGTCTGGGTCGTGCCGCCAATCGTATTGGTCACCAGTCCCGTCGATACACCGCGAATCGTTCCGCCAGCCCTGGTCCGCAAAATATCTGTATCAGCAATGTCCAGATTGATGCGCGCAATCGCGATGTCGTAGTTATTCTCGAGCGCCAGCGTCACCGCATCCGACAAACTCAGATAGATCTTCCCGTCTCTCAAAAGAGAATCCAGCCGGGGTGTATTCTGCAGCATCGGCGCCGGCACATCGGTCGCCGTGTAAGGAGCGATCGGATTCCAGAAGTGGCTCTTGGGCTGCGTGTAATCGATGGGCGTGTCACGCAGGAACAGCGGCTGGGTCGGCGTCGGCGCCGGAGCCTGTGGCAGCCCGGGCGTCCCCGTCGTATCGGTCGCCACAGCCTGTGGGGGAGCAGGTGCCGTTGGGCTCGTCTGTGTCTGTGGGGTTGTCTGCTGCGCCATTCCCGGCTGCGTGCTAACGCTCATTAGCAGCAATGCGATGCTCGCAGCTGCCTGCATATCCCTTAATCTCACGATGCGCTCTCCAACTCTTCCCTGATTCTTCACCGGCATTCACCGGATTCTTGTCTTGCCCGAAACCAGCACAACATTTGCAGGCTAACTACGGACACACTAAATTTTCGGTTCCTTCTAAGACGCGCAACAGGTTCCAGAGGACTCTTAAAGAAAGTTACCGGCCTTGGCACCCTACCCTGCAGGATGTTGCGGCTAGGCACTCATACGCACACGAGCACCGCTTCGTTCCCATGGACTCCATCAAATTTTTCCCGATTGCAGCTGGCTAAGTATATCAACCCCCAGCCCTTACTCTTCAGCCCGTCAGCGATATACTTCACCAGTAATTGCACAGTCACCCCATCCCAGCCAAAACCATCCTTCTCCGTGATACCGTCCGAACATCGCATGACACGTTGGAAAACAATCCTCACTTACGACGGAACACCGTTCAACGGATGGCAGATCCAGCCCAATCTCCCCACGGTGCAAGGCACTCTCGCTCAGGCCATCCATCACATTACCGGAGAGACCGTTCTACCCCAGGGCTCCGGCCGCACCGACGCAGGCGTCCACGCCCTCGCCCAGGTAGCCTCCTTCTCGCTCGCAGCACCCATCCCCGCACCCAATCTCCACAAAGCCCTCAATCGAGCCCTCCCATCCAGCATCCGCATCCTCTCCGTCGAGCAGGCACCCGAAGACTTCCACGCCCGCCACAGCGCCCTCCGCAAAACCTATGAGTACCGCATCGCCACCACCCCCATCTGCTCCCCCATGCTCGCTCCCTACGTATGGGACTGCCCTTGGCCCCTCGACCTCGCCACACTCCAGCAAGCCGCAGCCTACGTCCTTGGCACCCACGACTTCACCTCCTTCGCCGCCGCCGACCCCGATCTAACCGCCCGCGAAGCACAGTCCGTCGAATCCCCAGACCCGCCTTCTATTCCCTATTCCCTACTCCCTACTCCCTGCTCCACCCGCACCATCTTCGAATCCTCCTGGCGCAGCGACAACGATCTCTTCATCTACCGAGTCACCGGCTCAGGCTTCCTCCACCACATGGTCCGCAACCTCGTAGGAACCTTCGTTGAAGCAGGCCGAGGCCGCATCTCCGCCAACTCCATTCCGGTGATCCTCCTCGCTCAGAACCGCGCCGCCGCCGGTCCCACCGCGCCAGCCCGCGGCCTCTTCCTCGTAGAGGTCGAGTACTGATGCCCACCACCGTAGCCTCGGCCCAACGGCGCATCGCGCGATTAGCGACCCTCACCGCAGTCCACCGCGCCTTCCATTGGCTGCATCTTCATCAGCCGCAACTTCGCCGCTGGCAGCTAGAGCTCGTGCGAATCCCCGCCCCCCCCTTCGGCGAAACCGCTCGCGCCGCCTGGTTCTTCGACCGCTTCCACGCCCTCGGCCTCACCAACATCCACATCGACGACGCAGGAAACGTCCTAGCCGAACTATCCCCCGATCCGTCCTCTACACCCTACCCGCTATCCCCTCCCCCCTGTGTCCTCATCTCGGCACATCTCGACACCGTCTTCCCTGCCGGAACCGACTGCAACCCCGTAGAACTCGAAGACGCCGCACGCATCTACGCTCCCGGCATCTGCGACAACGGCGCCGGCCTCTCCGCCCTCCTGGGAATCGCCGCCGCACTCCGCTACGCGCACATTACCCCGCCTATCCCCATCCTCTTCGCCGCCAATGTAGGCGAAGAAGGCGAAGGTGACCTCCGAGGCATGCGCCACCTCTTCGAACGCGGCACCTATAGCCGCCGCATCGCTGCCGCCATCGCCCTCGAAGGCAGCGGGACCACCGCCGTCGTCACCCGAGCCCTCGGCAGCCTCCGCTTCCGCGTCACCATCACCGGCCCCGGTGGCCACTCCTGGACCGACTCCGGCACACCTAACCCCATCCTCATCCTCAGCCGAGCCCTCACCACCATCGCCGACCTCGAACTCCCCACCAACCCCGCCACCACCATCAACGTCGGCCACATCTCCGGTGGCACCTCCATCAACTCCATCCCCGAGACCGCCACCGCCCTCCTCGACCTCCGCTCCACCGACCCCGTCCAACTCCTCTCCACCGCCACGACGATCCACCAAATCTTCGACGATCTGCTAACCAGCCTTGCCCACCGAAAGACCACCAACTGTCCACCAAAACTCCTCATCGAAATCATAGGAAATCGCCCCGCCGCCGCCCTCCCCGACGACTCCCCCATCCTCCAAACCGTCCGCGCCGTAGACCGCCACCTGGCCCTCCGCACCGAACTCCGTCTAGGCTCCACCGACGCCAACATCCCCCTCTCCCGAGGCATTCCAGCCATAGCCATAGGCACCGGAGGCACCGGCGGAGGCATCCACACCCTCCAGGAATGGTACGACCCCACCGGCCGCGAAACCGCCCTCCGCCGCATCCTCTTAGCCCTCCTAGACACCACCCACCTCACCGCACAATCCGTCTCCCTACCCCGTGAAGAACACGTATAAAAGAAGTTATGGGTGCCTCCAAGTTGATCGAGCGTATGAACCGAAAAACGCCTTCCATCATAAAGCTGTTGTTGGCCATAACTGCATCTCTCCCCATCGTATCGTTCGCCCAGACTTCAGCATCCGCCGCGACCGCGCTAGCACTTGCGGCCGCTCCTGTAGTTGCCACACCTCTGGCCTTCGAAGTGACTATCGTAAAACCGAACAAGTCCGGCAGCTCAAGCTCCCATTCCAAATTTGAAAATGGACGTTTCACTGCCTCTAACATCTTGTTGAAAAATCTCATCCAGTATTCGGCCTACGGAGTCCCAGAGCCTCGTATTCTGGGCGGCCCGAAGTGGCTCAATGCCGAAAGATTCGACATCGAGGCAAAGATAGATAGCTCGACCGCCGATCAATTGCGAACGCTTAGCCGTGTCCAGCGCAAACTTCAGATGCAAGGGATGTTTCAACAGCTCTTGGCAGACCGCTTCAAACTAACGATTCATTGGGAGACAAGAGACCTTCCGGTCTACGCCCTGGTCGTAGCAAAGAAAGGTCCCAGTCTTCAAAAATCGAAGGACTCTGATGGAGGTTCCAATACATCCGCAAGCACCGGCCAGTTCACAGCACAAGGCGTTACCCTGCAGGAAATGGCCCAGGCATTGACACAGGAGTTGTCGCAGGAGCTGGGCCGCGTCGTCATCGATAAGACCGGAATTGACGGAAGATATAACGTCACTCTCAAGTGGACACCAGATACCGGCACAACTCCCCTGGACAACGGCAGAGAGGTCACTGCCGCATCGTCCGATTCCGGATCGTCAATCTTCACCGCGATTCAGGAACAACTCGGCCTGAAACTGGAATCTACCAAAGGACCAGTACAGGTTCTCGTCATCGATCATGTTGAGATGCCTTCAGAAAACTAGTTTCATCGAACGACCGAGGAAAGCGAACCCTGATTATCGGAAAGCCCTTGGCACGCGATTTCCATGTTTTGCATGGTGATCCCTTGATACACTCCACCTCGTGAACCCCCGCATTCTCACCACCCTCCTGCTCCTCGCCCTCGCCGCGCCCACCCTCGCCCAAACGACCCCGCCCGGCACCATCTACATCCACGGAAACATCGTCACAGGCACCCATCTGCGCCAGCAGGACACAAGTCCCACACCAGCCCATGTCACCGCAATCGCCATAGCAAACGGCAAGATCCTCGCCGCCGGCACCGACGCAGACCTCCTAAAGCTCAAAGGTCCGCAAACAAAAATCATCGACCTAAACGGCGCCTTCGTCATGCCCGGCTTCAACGACGCACACACGCACATCGCGTCGGCTGGCCAGCAAAAACTCACCATCGACCTGGACCACGTAGCCAACCTGGCCGAGATGCAGCAGCGCATCAAAACATTCGCCACCACCGCCCAGCCCGGCACATGGCTACAAGGCGGAGGCTGGGACCACACCATCTGGCCTGGAAAAACCCTCCCCACCCGTCAAGACATCGACGCCGTCACCGCTGGCCATCCCGCCATCCTGGGCCGCACCGACGGCCACATTGCCGTCGTCAACACGGCAGCCCTCGCGGCCGCCAACATCACCGCCGCCACCCCCGATCCCGAAGGCGCAAAGATCGACCGCGATGCCAACGGCAACCCCACCGGAATCATCCGCGAACGTCCAGCTCTCGCGCTCATCTACAAAGTCGTCCCGCCCCCTACCCGCGACGAGCGCACCCGAGCCCTCGAAGTCGCCATGGCCGACGCTCTCGCTCACGGCGTCACCTCCGTCCAGGACTTCTCCGACTGGGAAGACTTCCAGGCCCTCGAAGACCTCGAAAAATCCGGCAACCTCCACCTCCGCGTAGCCGAATGGCTTGCCTTCGACACCCCAGTTGACACCTTGAAGCAGCGCCAGGCCTCCCACCCGCAGAGTGATGCCTTCCTCCACACCACCATGCTCAAGGGCTTCATGGACGGCTCCCTCGGCTCCCGCACCGCCGCCCTCAATGCCCCCTACTCGGACGACCCAGGCAATTCCGGCATCCCCCGTTACGACCAGACAAAGCTTAACGCCATGGCCAAAGAACGTGCCGAGGTCGGTTTCCAACTCGGTTTCCATGCCATAGGCGACCGCGCCAACGACATGGCCCTCGACGCCTTCGAGCAGGCTCTTCGCAGCCCCCACAACGTTTTCGACCAATTGACCGTCATTCCCCGCTTCCGCATCGAGCACGCCCAGGTCGTCTCCCCCGGGGCCTTCGACCGCTTCGCAAAACTCCACGTCATCGCCTCCATGCAGCCCTCACACCTCCTCACCGACATGAACTGGGCCGAAGCCCGCCTGGGCCCCGAGCGCGTCAAATACTCCTACGCCTGGCGCTCCTTCCTCGACCACAATGTCGTCCTCGCCTTCGGCACCGACTACCCCGTCGAATCCATCAACCCCTTCCGCGGCCTGTACGCCGCCGTCACCCGCCAGAACGAAGCCGGCACCAAAACCTACCAGCCCCAGGAAAAAATCACCCTCAACGAAGCCCTCTACGCCTACACGCAAGCCTCCGCCTACGCTCAAAACGCCGAGAAATTCAAAGGCCGCCTCGAACCCGGCTATCTAGCCGACCTCGTCATTCTCGACCGCGACATCACCAAAGCCACCCCACAGGAACTCCTGCACACCCAAGTCCTCCGCACCATCGTCAACGGCGAAACCGTCTACACCAACCCGAAAACCCCACCGCTGAGCAAATAATTTGCCGCGCAGCCTAAGCCCATCTACCCTCGCACACATCCTCCTCCTGGGAGTCGTCGCCGTCTGGGGAGTCACCTTCGTCCTCGTCAAGGACGCTCTCAACGACGCCTCCCCGCTCCTCTTCAATCTCCTCCGCATGACCCTCGCCACCATCGCGCTGGTCATCATCAATCACCGCCACCTGCGAAACATTAACCGCACATCCCTCATCTCGGGGCTGATCGTCGGCCTCTTCCTCGCCGCCGGATACCAATTTCAAACCGCTGGCCTCGCCCGCACCACCGCCGCCAAATCCGCTTTCATCACCGGCCTGGTCGTCGTCTTCGTCCCCTTGTTCACCATCGTCCCCATCCTGCGCCCCGCCAACGCCCACGCCCCCCGATGGACCACCGCCATCGGAGCGCTCCTGGCCTTCTCTGGCCTCCTGTTCCTCACCACTCCAGCCGGGACCACATGGCAAAATCTCTTCTCCAGCATAGGCATCGGCGACATCCTCACCCTCGTCTGCGCCATAGCCTTCGCCGGACACCTTCTCTCTCTTGCCCACACCTCGCACAAAGTTCCCACCGCTCAACTGGCCACACTCCAGATCGGCACCGCCGCCGTCATCATGGCCGTCACCCTCCCCCTCGGAGGCAAGCCTCACCTCACCATCACGCTCCGCCTTCTGATCGCCCTCGGAATCACCAGCCTCGTAGCCACCGCCGCCGCCTTCACCATCCAAAGCTGGGCCCAGCAGCACCTCCCGCCGACCCACACGGCACTACTCCTCACCCTCGAACCCGTCTTCGCTGCCCTGACCTCCGTCCTCTTCCTCCACGAGCATCTAGGCCAACGAGCTCTCATCGGAGCCGCTCTCATCCTCACCGGAATCGCCATAACCGAACTCACTGCAACACCATCGGAACTCCCCACCCACCCCGTCTGATCTGTCACTTTTGTCAGAGATTCGCGTCTAAACAACCGAAAGGCGTCAATCGCCTCTCTATATACAGAACGTACAGGCGAGTAAAGCCGCGGAAACTGAAATGCAACTATACTTAAGGTTTCGCCGAGCCTTTCTGGCACCGGCGCACCGTAACGCAAGAATGAGGTAAGAACCCGCCAATGGATACACCGATACGCACTTCTCCGAGCCTGCTGGATCGCATCCGCGGCCGCCGCCTTGCTACCACCTTCACCTTGCTCGCGACGCTCTCTGTCGGCATACTCGTCGGCTCCGTTCTCACCCACGGCGTCAGCGGCAAGGAACAGGCCACAGTCGACTCATCCGACGCAAAGCCTCTCGTTATCCCTTCGCCCGTCACTCTTTCGAATGGTTTTTCGCAGATCGTCAAACAGGTCGGTCCCGCCGTGGTCAACATCACCACCGACTCCCTGCCCAAGCAGTCCGCCGTCAAGAAAAACCATCGCGGTCAGCGCGCTCCGCAGGGCGGGAACGATGACGACCAGCAGCAGCCCGGCGACATGCAGGACTTTTTCAATCGCTTCTTCGGCGGCCAGGGTGGCGACGGTGACGACGACGGCGGCTTCGGGGGCGAGCGCAAAGCCCTCGGCTCCGGCTTCATCGTTGACTCGCGCGGCTACATCATCACCAACAATCACGTCGTCGATAAGGCCGACAAGATCTTCGTCCGCCTCTCCACCGATCCTGACGGTGGCGCGCCAGGCGAAGAAGGCCGTCCGGCCCACGTAGTCGGCGTCGACAAAGACACCGATATCGCCGTCATCAAGATCGACTCCAAGGAACCCCTGCCCACCGTCAAGCTCGGCAACTCCGACAGCGCACAGGTCGGTGACTGGGTCCTCGCCATCGGCAGCCCCTTCGCCCTCTCCAAGACCGTCACCGCCGGCATCATCTCCGCCAAAAACCGCTCCATCGATGAACCCGGCCCCAACGGCGTCTCGCAGAGCCAGTTCCAGCGCTTCATCCAGACCGACGCCGCCATCAACCCCGGCAACTCCGGCGGGCCGCTCGTGGATATGGCCGGTAACGTCGTCGGCATGAACACCGCCATCTACACCCAGTCCATGGGCTCGCAGGGTGTCGGCTTCGCCATGCCGGCCAACACCATCGCCTCTGTTTACAACATGCTCATCGGGCCCGAGCACAAGGTCGTTCGCGGCTCCATCGGCATCAGCTTCCAGCCTGCCCTCAGCTCCGCGGTCGGCCGTATGTACGGCTTCACCAACGGAGTCATGGTCTCCACCGTCACTCCTAACGGCGGCGCTGCTAAAGCTGGCCTTCAACCTGGTGACGTCATTGTCTCGATTGACGGCCGCAATATTAAAGATGGCGACGACCTCGTAGCCGACATCTCCGCCCGTCACGTTGGCACCATGGTCAAACTCGGCTACCTCCGCAACGGCAAACAGGAAACAGCTAACGTCGCGATCGGCGACCGAGCCAAGACTTACTCCGATCTCGCTGGAGACAACGACGACAACGCCGCACCGCAAGAGGAAGACGCCGGCCAGAACAAACTCGGCATCACCGTCTCGGCCGTCCCGCCCCAGATTGCTACCAAAACCGGCACCAAGGGCGGTGTCCTGGTCACCACCGTTCGGCCTGGCTCCTTTGCCGACGAGATCAACCTCGTCAAGGGCGCTATCATCACTGAAATCAACAAAAAGCCCGTAACCAACGAGGCCGATTACAAGGCTATCGTCTCCGCCCTTAAATCCAAAGACGACGTCGTCTTCGTCGTCCACTATCCCCAGCAGAAAAACAGTGGCAACTCCTACGTAGGCGGAACTCTCCCGTAGCGTCCACCACTTTACAACACAAGGGGCGCGGATCACCTTCGCGCCCTTTGCACATCTACTGTAGCTTGGCTCTGTCCTGCGGACGGTGAGCGCTGGGCTTTAACTCTGCGGAATAAGCCGTTAATAATAAGGGCTTTAGCTCCTAGACTTCTTTCGCAAGCTATTTATCGAACATGCCGCACCCACGTGAACAACAGTAAAATCCTCGCCAATAACACCGCCCCGATCAATGCTTTGGCCTACCCAACAGGTAGAATAAAAGTAAGCAAGACTCACCCAAAAGCCGTACCAGTACGTCCAATCTTTGTTGTTGCCATACTGGTAACTCTCGGGATACCCTAACCACGAGTTCAGCAGGGACGGTACATGTTCTGTTCGATACTGCAACTCGAGGCGCTGAATTTTCTATGAAATCTGTCAGACTCCTCCTAAGCTCTGCGCTGCTCGTTGCAACTGCGATTCCCTGCGTCGCGTTTTCCCACGCCCGTCGTGGTCCGACCTCTCCCAAGCACACTAAGCCAGCCCCTAAGCACACCGGCCAGCGCGCAATCGACGATAACCGCGCCACTGAAATTCAGACAGCCCTCATCAAATCCGGCTACCTTTCCGGCCAAGCTAGCGGTCATTGGGACTCCCAAACCGAGGCCGCGATGCAAAAATTCCAGTCTGACAATGGTTGGCAAACCAAGCTGATGCCCGACTCCCGCGCCATCATCAAACTCGGCCTCGGCCCCCACCAGGACGCTCAACCAACCGCTAGTTCCCCGGCCTTCCGAGCTGCCAACCCCTCCGACACACCCACCTTCTCCCAGTAATAAGCCGATGTTTCAATGCCCTTGGCGTTCACCGGCCTTGATCGGTGAAATCGGTGTTAGGCCTCTGTAGCTGGCAAACCCTAAGCCAGCCCGCCAACCGTAAAGACGAAGTCGCCAACATCTTCAGAGCTCTTCGGCAAACTCCCAACCACACTCATCGCATCCTGCTCCAGCCAGACCCTCAGCCAGTAATATTGATGCAGCCGAACCAACCGCGAAGCCAGAGGCTGCTTCTGTTCAAGAATTGCCGTAATCCGGGCCGACAAGGCATCCGAGTCCGCAGCAACCTCAACCTTCACCGGCACAGACTCATATTCAAGCAGTCGTCTCCGCGCCGGCTCAAACTCCTTCCCATCCACCAACCCACTCTCCACCTTCAACTCTGACATCCTCTCGATCGCCAACGCGGCCGCGGCATCCAGCCGATCCTCAAACGCCAGGTACAGAATCCGCGATCCGGCAACTCGAAGCGGCAACAGTCCGAACTCCTCCACAAACACCCTCGGCATCACCAGGGCCATTGCCTCCGGAGCGAAGCCCATCATCGGCAGCACAGGACAACTCCACTGCATACTGAGGCCTCGCGTAATCTGCTCTGCCTCAAGTCCGCACTCGCTCACCAGCCAGTCGCCGATCCGCCCCGACCCAC
This sequence comes from Edaphobacter aggregans, assembly GCF_003945235.1. Taxonomy (NCBI): domain Bacteria; kingdom Pseudomonadati; phylum Acidobacteriota; class Terriglobia; order Terriglobales; family Acidobacteriaceae; genus Edaphobacter; species Edaphobacter aggregans. The sequence continues at coordinate 6,130,790 of NZ_RSDW01000001.1, read as the reverse complement.
TCTCCCTCTGCGCATCCAGCGCCTTCCTTAACTGAGGATGCGTAATCCACCCCTGCGCCAGCATCACCAGCCCAAGCGGAACCCTATGCCGATGCGCCTGAGGCCCCACCGAGCCCTCTCCCAACTCCCGCTGAACCGCCGCCCGAACCAGCCCCAGCACACACCGCCCCCCACAACCCCACTGCCCCTCAAACACAGGCCTCTTCCGACTCCGCCAAGGCACCGTCCAGGTACTCGAGCACTCCGCATACCCACATAACCGCCGCGGCTCCGCAACTCCCACCGACCCTGGCCCAAGCCCCGCCTGACCATACGTACCCCCACCCCACACCACTGTGTCCTCAACATTCTTATGCTTCTCTAGAAAAGGCATCGTATGCTCTCCAGCCGCAGTTGCGGCGTCGCCACTTCCGTAATGCGCAACGCAAAGTTGCCATTCACCACCACCACTTCACCTCGAGCCACAATCCGATCTCCTACAACCAGATCCACTGGCTCAGTGACATGCCGGTCCAGCTCAACAACAGCTCCCGGCCCCAGTTCCAGCACCTCGCGCAACGCCATCTCACGCGAGCCAAATCGCAGCGTCGCATCCAGCTCGACGTCCGACAACAAACCGATCGCCGCCGCCGTGATAGCCGGCTCATCCGCACCCGCAACATTTTCCATTTCTTCTTCCCTCTCAATTCACACTCGTCGTTGCGGCAGCAACATCATTGCCAGAAGACAGCTTCATCAGAGATCCGCAGTTCTCGCCTTCAATCTGAGCGCCGCGATGCTCTCCTGTTCGCACCGGATAAGCCCGTCCAAACTGCAACCCACCCACACGCAACTCTGCCATCTGGTATCGCGGCAACGGCAGCCGCAGAACTGCACCCGGTTCCAGCGATGACAGCTCAGCCGCGCGTAAACGCACCGGCGGAAACTGCAACACGGCACCAACCTTCACCTCGCCCACCAACTCTCGCATCTTCGCCTGCGCGTCCTTCGACCTCCTGCGCGGCTGATCTCCTTGCGCGATCAATCTGCGCAGAATCGCATTCAACACCACCGCAGGCAGACACAGATTCAACACTCCCTGCACCTCGGGCATACGCGCCTCGAAGCTCACGCACAACGTCTTCTCACCCAGCGTCATCGTCCGTGCCGCCTGCGCCTCCGTCTCACGCTTCTCGAAGGCGAATACCAATCCCACTGGCTGCCACGCCAGGTTCAGCTCCTGCATGACCACCTGCACCACGGCCGTAAGAATTGCTTCCTCGATATCCGTCAGCTCGCGCACCTGTCCCGCGCGCCCGGTTCCACCCAACAGCACATCCACGATAGGCGCAGCCAGGGCCAGATCCAACTCCAGCAATCCTACTGCTCCCAACGGCTCCAGGCGCACCGAACAGATATACGACATGGTGGAAAGCCGCTCCAGAAATTCGTTGAACGGAAGCTGTTCACCCGATACCAACTTCACCTTCAGTGGCATCCGAAGCCATGCACCCAGCGTGTGCATCAGGTTGCGAGCAAACAAATCATTAACCGTACTGATCGCCCGCATCTGATCGTTGCTGATCTGCCCCGCATTGCTGAAGCTGTATTTTTCCGGGGGCTTGGCATCGCCATTGTCGTTTGTCTTGGCTGTAGCATTCGCACCAGCCGCCGCAAATAACGCATCAATATCTTCCTGTAAAAGATTCTTTTCCATCCATCACCCTTCTTCACCGTCTTAGTTCATACTCAACGAGCAATAACCTTCTTCTTCCCCGTCACCTTCTTCGAGATCTCTCCACCCTTACGCAAATCAGCCAGCGCCGTCCGCAATCGCAACACTGCCGAAGAATGAATCTGCGAGACCCGAGACTCCACGACGCCCAGCGTCAATCCGATCTCCTTCATCGTCAGCTCTTCGTAGTAGTAGAGCGTCAGCACCATGCGCTCCTTCTCCGGAAGCTCATCGATCGCGTCCGCCAGCCGCTGCTTCATCTCGCCCTTCAAACAGCGAAACAACGGATCTTCCTCAGGCGATCCCGGCACATAAGCCAGTTCCTCATCGCCCGACTCCTCAGACCGCTCCATATGCAGACTGCCAATCTCCAACCCCTTCAGGTCCCCAAGCAGCTGCTGATACTCCGTCAAACTCAGCTTCATCTCACCGGCGATCTCCAGCTCCGATGGTGCCCGCCCAACCCGCTGCGTCACCGACCGTATAGCCTCCTCAACGGCCCTGCCCTTCCGACGCAGCTCCCGGGGACTCCAGTCCAGCGTCCGCAGAGAATCGAGAATCGCCCCGCGAATCCTGAACTGCGCATAGCTCTTGAACTGCACCTTCTTGCTGTGATCGAACTTCGAGAACGCATCAATCAGTCCCACCACACCAGCCGAGATCAAATCGTCCAAGTCAACATGCTGCGGCAACCTCTCATGGATCCTCCGCGCCAGATACCGCACCGTCGGCAGATGCTCCATCAGCAACAGATCCCGATCCGTCGCAACTTCGCTTTCAACTGCGCCGCTATCAAGCGACTCGTCGCCAGTAAACGGTGTAAACGATCCGCCTGACGTGTTTGCCATTTCTCCAGCAAACACCGGCTGCTCCTCACCAAGGAGCCCGCTCCTCGACCCCCCCCCCAACATCACCGGAACCACACTACCTAAGCCCATCACTTCCTCCATATCCTTGCGCTTTCACCGTCTGAACCATCGACCTCAACCAACCGTCCCTAAACTCCGTACCCGGATCTCCGGCGGAATCTCTGCCGGTGCCAACACGGTCACTTTCGGTAGAAACGGCTCCAGCCAACGCCGTACGTGATAGCGCGCCGGACTCTGACACAGAAGCACGGGAAGTGCCGATGTCGGGGCCCCTCCGGTTAGGCGTTTCACAGATTCCACAAGCCGCCTCAGAAAATCCGCAGGCATTCCTCCTGGTCGCGCTCCATCTCCAAGCAACAAGGCAGCGCCGCGCGGATCGAACGTATGCACCAACTCCGTCTCCAGTGCCTGGTCCAACATCAGAACGCGCAGCCCACCTTCACCATCTAGCAGCGGATGAACCAACCCACGTCCCAGCGACTGACGCACGCTCTCCACCAGATGCACCACATCCTTCGACTGTTGCGCCGCTTCAACCAGCACTTCAAGAATCGCCCCTAGGTCGCGAATTGAAACCTGTTCCCGCAGGAGCTGCTGTAACACCCGCTGCACTTCACCTAGCGTCATCAGCTTCGGCACCAACTCTTCCACCAGCTTCGGATGACTCTCATTCATGCTGTCCAGAAGTCGCTTCACCTCCTGCCGCCCCAACAACTCATGCGCATGTCTGCGAATCAGCTCGCCAAGATGAGTTCCAATCACCGTCGTCTGGTCTACAACCGAGTACCCCGCCGCAAGCGCCTGCTCCTCGAGCCCCGGCTGAATCCACCTGGCCATCACGCCGAACGCCGGCTCCCGCGTCTCCACACCCGGCAGAGCGCGAGCCTTAGGATCAGCATTTACCGCAAGCAAACAGTTCTGCTCCGTCTGCCATCGCGCAATCTCCACTCCCCGCAGACTCACCACATACTCTCTCGGCTTCAACCGCAGATTGTCCGTAATATGTACCGCCGGAACAATGAACCCAAGCTCCGTAGCCAGATGCCGTCGCAGCGCACGAACCCGATTCAGCATCTGCCCGCCCTGCTTCTCATCGACCATCGAGATCAGCTGAAATCCAATCTCCAGCGTCAGCTCATCCATCTTCAGCAGCGAAGCCAGGTTCTCGCTCTTCGCCACCTCAACCACCTTCGCCTTCTCTCCAGGAGCAGCTTCATCTACCGCTGCCGCCCCATTCTTCCCGGTCGGCAGTCTCCGCGCGATCAGCGCAACCCCAGCCGCCATCAACACAAACGACAACTTCGGCAATCCCGGAATCAAAGCCAGTCCAAGCAATACAGCACACGCAATCCAAAGCGTGTTCCGCCCGCGCAGCAACTGCGTTCCCAGCTCATCATCAAGCGATCCCGCCGAAGAAGCCCGCGTCAGCACCATGCCACCAGCAATCGACACCAGCAGGCTCGGAATCATCGTCACCAAGCCATCGCCAACCGTAAGAATCGTGTAAGTCTTCACCGCCGTAGTCAGATCAGCGCCTTGCTGCAGCACTCCAATCAACAATCCCGCCACAATATTGATCACCGTAATCAGAATCGTCGCCAGCGAATCCCTCTGATTGAACTTCGCCGCACCATCCATCGCGCCATAGAACTCGGCCTCTCGCGCAATCGCCTGCCGACGCTTCCGTGCACCCTGCTCATCGATCAACCCGGCGTTCATATCCGCATCGATCGCCATCTGCTTACCAGGAAGAGCATCCAGCGTGAACCGCGCTGTCACCTCCGCCGTCCGCACCGCGCCATGACTCACCACCAAAAACTGAATCGCGATCAGCGCCAGAAACAATACAAACCCAACAACGTAGTTTCCCCCGATCACAAACTGCCCAAACGCCTCAATCACCGCACCCGCGGCATGCGTCCCCTCATGTCCATGCAGCAGAATTCTTCGGCTCGAAGCCAGGTTCAGCGACAGCCGGAACAACGTCAGCAATAAGAGCAGCGTAGGAAACACAGAGAAATCTACCGCCCGTCGCACCTGCACAGCCGTTAGAAACACAATCACCGAAGCCGTAATCGAAGCAGCCAGCAAAAGATCCAGCACAAAGCTCGGCACCGGAATCAGCATCACGAACACCATGCTGATCGCAGTTACCGGCAGCAACAAACTCTGCAATTTCGCAGTAGAAAACCCATCATTCTTCGTCATCACCGCTTCACTCACATTCCACCTCCAAATCCACGCATTCCACCAGCCATTGCCATCTCACGAAGCCCTCCACTCTGTCGAACCAACTGTGCCTGCCGTTCCCGCCGCATCCGTTCCTCCACTTTCTGCCGGTACAGATAAGCCAGAATCCCCGCAACCGTCGCATACAGCTCAAATGGAATTGACTGACCTGGTTCCACCATCCTGTACAAACTCCGTGCCAACGGAGGGTTCTCTATCATCGGAATCCCAGCCCACCGAGCCTCTTCTCGAATCTCCGCCGCATGCAGATCACGTCCCTTGCACAGCACCTTCGGGGCCTCCATCGTTTCGAAGCTGAATTCCAGCGCCACCGCATAGTGCGTCGGATTCGTAATCACCACACTCGCGCGCGACATATCCGCCTTGACCTTGCGCTTCCGCATCGCCATCTGGATCTGGCGGATCTTCATCTTCACCTGCGGGTTTCCCATCGCCTCTTTCACTTCATCGCGGATCTCCTGCTTGCTCATCTTCAGCCGCTCATTCCAGCTCCTCCACTCCATCGCATAGTCCAGCCCAGACCAAGCCAGAGTCACCCAAGCCGCATCCAGCGCCAGTCCATACGCCGTCGAAAACGTAGCGGGTAGCCGCATCAAACTCATCACCGGCATAGGCAGCATCAACGCTTTCAGCGCTCCCCACCCCAACACCACCATCACTGCCGCAGGCACCAGAGACTTCACCAGACGTGTCGTCGATCGCAAACTAAACAGGTGTCCCAAATTCGTAACCGGATTCAACTTCGAAAACTTCACTCCCACCGCGTTCGGATGAACCTGCACTCCACCACCCTGCGCCACACCCGCAAGCAGCGCACCCCCGAAGCTCGCGGCCATAACTAGCCCAACCGGTAGCAACGCAGGAGCAAGCATTCGCCGCACAGCTTCATTCCACCCCTGATCCCCGTTCACCTCGTCCACCGCAGCAGATCGCAAGCTCTCGATATAGACCTTGCCCCAACCCGCAACAAATCCATGGGCCGAAATCCCCAACATCGCCACACCACCCAGCATTGCCATCGCAGAAAGCAACTCACGGCTGCGAACACTATCGCCCTTCGCCTTCGCCTTCTTCCTTCGTTCAGGAGTAGCCTGTTCCGTCCCCTTCGTGCTCATGCGTTCGCGATCAACCTTCCCGCCACATCCAGCAACGCAGTAAAGTGCCGCTCAATCCATCCCGGCCAAACCGCCAAACTCCCGATAAGCACCGCATATGACACCAGCGTCTTCAGCGGCACACTCAGCACCATCGCCGGCAACTGCGGAGACAGCCGAGCCACCAACGCAATCGTCACCTCCACCGCCATCGCCGCTGCAATCACCGGAGCAGCCAACTGCAGCCCTGCCAAAAAAATCCCGCCCGCCATCATCGCCAGTGCCATCCCCGTCTTCGCCTGCACCACCGCCTGTCCCACCGGCACAGTGCAGAAGCTCCTCACCACAGCAGCCAGCAAACTTCTATCCAACCCCGCACCGATCAGTACAAGAATCCCCAGCCACCCCAGCATCTGTCCTAACACGGGCGTCTCGATCTTTGAGTTCGGATCCATAAGATTCACCAGCGAAAAACTGAACTGCATTCCCAACAACGCCCCAGCAAATGTCAGCGCTTCATTCAGCAACGTCAGCGACAACCCAAACACCAATCCCACACCCAATTCACCCAACACTGCCTTCATATCCAGCGACACCCGCGCATTCGGAACCGCCGCAACAGCAGGCGCAAGCAAGACCGTCATCGCGATCACAAACCCAGCCTTGATCCGAGGAGCAATTGCCGCTGAAGAAAACAACGGCGCAAACACCATCAGCCCACTCAATCGCACCAGCACAAGCACCGCCGCCGTCAGGTACTGCGGCCAATCGTTGATCAATGTGCTAGCCTCTCGATTCATGCCATCTACCCCAGGTACTTGTGAAACCCGGTCAACATATGCAGCGTGAAGCTCACCAGCCGATGCACCACCCACGGAAGGATCGTCATCGTGACGCCGAACACAACCACCAGCCGAGGCACCGCCGTCAGCGTCTGCTCCTGCACACTCGTCAACGTCTGCGCCAGACTCACCAGAAGACTTACAAGGCAAGCTGTAACCAGCAGCGGAGCAGATAGCATCATCGCCTCCATCAGCACCTTCCGCATCATCTCCACCGTCTGGTCCGGCCCCATTCACATCTCCACAAAACCCAAAAGTTAGAAGCTCTTAATCAACTGGTCCGCCAGCAGATTCCATCCATCCACCATCACAAACAGCAGAATCTTCAAAGGCGTCGAGATCACCACCGGCGGCAGCTGCATCATCCCGATCGAAGTCGTCACGCTGGCAACCACAATGTCCACCAGAAGAAACGGCAGAAACAAAACCGCCCCAATCTGAAATCCAGCCTTCAGCTCACTCAGGATGTAAGCCGGCACGACAACCTGGATCGGAAGATCCTCCTTCGTCTTTGGCCGCTCACTCATCCCCGCTGAAGCAAATACAGCAAGATCCTTCTCCCGCGCATAACGCAGCATGTACTGCTTCACCGGCTGAACACCGCGATCCAACGCATCTTCACCCGAGATCGCCCCCGCTCGATACGGAGCGACTGCCTTCTGCTCCACCTCCTGCAGCACCGGCTGCATCAGGAACCAGGTCATCATCAACGCCAGTCCCATCAACACCTGATTCGAAGGCGCCGTCTGCGTCCCCAACGCCTGCCGCAGAAAGTGAAACACCACCAACAGTCGTACCAGCGGAGTCATCGACAGCAGCAACGCAGGCAACAACGTCAAAAGCGTCAACCCCACCACAATCGACCACGGCGTACTCCGGTTGGACTCCAGCTCGCTCGCAATCGAGTCTTTCTTGCTCAACCCAGTATTCCCAGTCGGACCGGCAGCCGACTCGTGCAAATGTGCTTTGCCCCCGGCCTTCCCCGCGACCTTTTTCCCCGTACCCACGCCGTTCGATTTACCCGCATCCCGCTTCACCCAAAACGACTCAGGAGAAGCCGACGACGCCAATAACGTCTGCTGGCCCAGCATCACCGGCAGAGGCACCACCATCCATACCACCAGAGCGAACCATCGCAGCCCACGCCCTAGAGACATATCCCATCCTGACTCTCGATCGACATCCCACCCTCAACCCGCACAATCGTCTCAACACTCTCAAGCCCGCCGCCAACAAGAAAATGCTTCTCCCCGCAGCGCACCAGCATCAATTGACGCTTCCCACCCAACGGCAGCGTCTCCACCACTTTCATCAACCTCTGCTGTCCATGACGCACACCTCTTCGACCCCGCACAAGGCCAAGCAACCATCCCGCAAACCCCTGCAACTCCAAACCTGCATTCTCTGCGATCGTCTGTTCGGTCTTTTGTGTAACCTGCATCCATCCGCTCCGTTCGTCACGTCTTCGTTCTTACCCAGTCGCTACGCCAACCGTGTCAACCGCACAGCCAGTTGCTGCTCGACCACTTCAAACTCGCTCCATCCCAACTGGACCTGCCCGACCTTCAGAGGAACATCCTCCGAATCCGGCGACTCGCTCTCGATAACCTGGTCAATTTCCAGTCGCAGCAGATCGCGAACCTTGAACCGAGGCAGCGGAATTCCTGCCTCTAACCTCACCGCAAGTCGTGCCATCAAAGGCCAAGCCACATGTTCTTCAATCCGCGACATTCCCAAAGTTCCCATCCTGACCGAACCCACCGGCAATGTCGACAGCTCGGCATCACGAGGAATCAGCTCCGTATCCGTCATAAATCTCCTACCGCTGCACCAGAAACTCAGTGAAGAACAGATCCTCAATCTTCAGATCCGCATTATGTTTTGCCATCGCTGCCTTCAGCTCAATCTTCAACTTCTCTTTGCCGTCTGGCGCGAGCAATCCCTCTGAAGTCTGTCTGCCCAGAACCGTCAACGCCGTATCCCTAACAGCCGCCTCGACATCTTTGCTCATCTTTTCGTCGACAGCTTTGTTGTCCTTTTTCGCGCCGCTTTTCTCAACGACATCCACCACCCGTAGCGTCATACCCACTCGCAGATACGCACTCCCACCGCTATCCGCCAGGTTGACCAGCAGCGAATCCAACACTAGCGCGCGCGTTGCACTCGGTCCAGACGGCTCGGCCTTAGCGGCAGCGGCGACAGGCATCGGGAGATGGCCCGAGCGCGCAAGAAGATAAACAAACCCACTAACTCCTGCAGTCGCGACAACAATCCCAACCACGACCGCAACCATCAGCGAAACAACCGGAAGCTTTACCGGCTCAACAGAACCACTAACTGGAACAACTGGAGAAGAAGTAGCCATGATGCCGTAATTACTGCAAGCTAGTAGCCATAGCCAGCCTCTTGAAAATTAACGGATCTTTAGAATCCCCCAACAAGGCAGCAAAAAGCAGCGGGTGCCAAGTCAGACTTCAACTCAGCACCCGCTTTGCTAGCAACCCACACTATCGAATCATCGCGATCGTATCCTGCGCCACCGAATCGAACGTCGTCATCGTCTTCGAGTTCGCCTGAAACGCTCTCTGCGCCACGATCAGATTGGCGAACTCTGTCGAGATATCGACATTCGATTGCTCCAACGCCGAGTCCTCGATCGTCCCACGTCCGCCAACGCCCGCCACGCCGACCGTCGCTGTGCCAGAGGCCGCCGTCGTCATGTAGTTGTTATTGCCGACCAGAACCAGGCCTTCGGTGTTCGTAACTGACGCCACTGCAACCTGCCCAACGTCCTGGGTATGACCATTGCTGAATGTCGCTGAGATCACACCATTGGCATCTACCGTAAAGCTCTGATACGTTCCAGTCGGATAACCATCCTGATTTGTATTCGCCGTGCTCGAGGCCGCCGACGACTGTGCCATCGTCGGGCTCCCGTTAGTGTAGAGATTCCAGTTGAAGGTCATATCGCTCGCTCCATCCGCCAAGGCAGGAAACGTAATCCCCGCAACGTTCGCCGTTGGCGACACCAGGTTCCCATTCGTATCAAACGTCAGCGTCCCCGTATTGTTCACCGGCGTTCCCGTCGCATCACCCGCAGGAAGCGTTATCGAATAATCCCATGTATTCGCCCCCGTCTTCGTATACGACACCGAAACCTCATGACTCTGGCCAAGTGAGTCATACACCTTTACTGGGCTCGTTACCTGCGTTCCCGTGGCAGCACTGGCATCCAGATTTGCCGTCACCGAGAAGTTTTGTGTCGCATGGGCAGCCTCATTCACGCCTACGGGGACGCTCAGTGGCACCAGACCAGCATTCGTGTTCACAACTCCGCCAGGAGCTGGATATCCCATCACCTGCTCACCATCTACAGTCGTCAGATTTCCCACCTGATCCAGTTGAAAGTTGCCGGCCCGCGTCAATGACTGAACATTGCCCTGCTGCACGACGAAGAACCCATTGCCTTGTAGCGCCATGTCAGCCGAATTCCCCGTCGTCGACAAGGTCCCCTGCAAGAAGTTCGTATCCGTGCCGGACACCTTCGTTCCCACGCCGACCTGGATCGGATTATTCGATCCAGACGTTCCCATCTGTTGGTAGAAAAGATCTTCAAAGGTCGTGCTCTGATCCTTGAAGGCCGTCGTGTTGAGATTTGCCAGATTGTTGCCGATTGTATTCAGCGAGACCGTATCAGCCTGCAATCCGGTCAGCGCTGTTGAAAATGATCCCATCGTCTTGCTCCCTTGTTATTTCGTAGTTGAACTTCGATTGTCGTCAATGCCCGGCCGAAAAGCCGCAGCCTTAGCATCCATTCCGTTAGCTTGAAGTTGTAGAAGAAGACGTCGATGTTCCTTCCACCGAGGCCAACCCCTGATTGATATCAATCAACTGCTGCAGGCTGTTCACGCCTACCATCTGCGTTATGTATTCAGTAGGGTCGGTCGGCTGCGTCGGATCCTGATTCTTCAACTCGCTCACCAACAACGTTAAAAAATCGTTCGAAGTAATCGTCGCGCTGTTGCTATCGCTCGTTCCGCTTGAACTGTCCGTACTCCCTGTCGAATCCTTCGGTTTCGCTGTTGCCTGTGTTGTTACACTTCGCGGAGCCAACGCCGACGCCACCGTCTGTGCCGCTGCCGATCCCACTCCAAAAATTGAACTCATCTGCATTCCATCCTTTCTCATTCAAGTCGTTCTTCGTTCACTCGTCCCGCAACCAATCTCTTTCACATCAGGCCCGCACACTCAACCAACCTCCGCCGCCGGAACCTCCTTCCCCATACATCGTCGAAGAATGCGCATCCACGTCCGCTCCTTCGAGCCCTGCAAAAGACACCGGCTCATCCGCCGTCCAACCCTGTCGAGCATCGCCGCTACTACCCTGCTTTGTCTGATCCCTCTGATCGCCACGGCTCAAAGCTTCCGAAAAGTCGCGCGAATCAGTCGTCGCAGTAGCCGCATGAACAACAACCGTGTTCACGCCCAACCGTTCTGCCTGCAGATAAGCAGTCAGCGAAGGTAACTCCCGATGCAGCATCTCCTGTCCCGCAGAAGACGCCGCGAACACCGATGCATTCACCGCGCCGCCATCCGTCAGCTCTGCGCGAATCTTCAACCACCCATGGCTTCCATTCGAAACCCCAACCTCCAGCGATGTGGGAGTGGCCTTCAGCATTGTGTGTCCATCATTTACCAACACAGCATCTCCACCTGATGCTCCCTGCGACTGAGTCGCCGCAGCATCCACTGTATCCGCCCGCAGTCCGCCATCATTCCCCAACACGCTCGAGTGCTTCTGTACGACGACGCCCTGAACACTAGAGCCATCGACAACTGCAACTGGAACGCCCGCAGCCGCAACCATCGCACCGGTGCCCTCTAGCTTCGCCCCAGCCCCTCCGCTCCCTGGCGTCGACAAAACCTCCGTTTTCGAACCCACTGCTTCAGCATTTGGAGAATGTCCGACAGCACTGTGAATTCCAACAGCATTCGTCGTAGCAAAAGCCGTAACCATTTCTTTCTCGCGTTCGACACCACCCTTAACATCGTTAGCAGCAATTCCCACGTTTGCCTTCCATCCAACGGAACCAACGCGAGAATTCTTAGCAGAAGCCACACCCGTCTCCACCTTCGAAACAGCCAGAACATTGACACTCACAGGAAGGACTGCCGCCGGAGATAACGTCGCTGTTCCAATATCCTGTGGTAACAAAGATGTATCCACGCTAGATACCGCCGTCTTTGCGTCTACATCAATCGACGGCTCACTTCCCTTCTTTTTTGTCTCTCGCTTCGTCTCCGCCGCGTGTTCCGCTGTCGTCCGAATCTTCTCTCCGTTCGTCACCTCTTTCGAAACAAACGTCGCATTTGCTGCAACCTGCGCAATCCCTTTTCCCGTCGAGAGGCCACCCACAACAAGCGAACTCTGCTGCGGTGCACCGACAGTCGCAGCACTCCCCTTCAATTCATTTGCATTTTCTATTGGAGTCTCACCTCCAACAGCCTTCTCAACATCACCTGATGCCGGAGAAGAGACCAAGGCCTCTTTGACAGACTGATCCAGTCCTCTCGTTGTCTGCGGTACCGGCAAGCCTTCACCACCGAAAGTGATCGACACATTCGCCGCAACTGCAATCGGCAATCCAGCACTCACAGATATCTCGCCACCGGCAGAGGCCTTTGTTCCCGTCTCGGCCAAATCCTTCGCAGCCATCACATCTTTTTTCTCAGGGCTAGCTACCGACTGCTCCGTACTCAGCTGCGCCTTAGTCCCAGCAGAGCCTCCCATCAATTCATCCACGCTCTTCGTAAAGAATCCCTCGGCAAACGCTCCTTGACCCTCTTGCCCTTCACCCGAAGCAGCCGGCAACAGAAGCGACTTTCCCTGCCCGCCACCCACCATCGCGATTCCAGCAGTCAACATGTCATGCCTCTCCTGTTACTACTGCCAAGAAGTGCACTCAACATGCCAAAGAATTGGGAAAAGTATTAGGAGCCCTTTATCTCTGCGCCATCGCGCAAAGCCCGCTGCAACTCCACCCACGACCTCCGCGACAAATACCGGTCATCCATCGCGGCCTGGCTCCGTCGCCCCTCTTCGATCGCAATCTCCGTTTCAACACCCTGCACAACACACCGCATTTGCTCGCTCTTTATGCGACTCACAGCATATTGCTCATGTGCGGATGCCCTCAACGCCTCACGCTCCATACGGATCCGCTCCAAACTCTCGCACCGCCACCCCGCAAGCTCCCGCTGCGCCTCAGCCAGCGACCACCCCATCCGATCATCCACGATCAAAGCCGCGCGTCCCTCAAATACAGCCGACCGCGCCACCGCATGCTGCAAATCGATCGCCTCTTCCGCCTCGCGCACCTCCGTCGCACGCCGTTCGAGCACCGCCGCATGCGTCCGCTCAACAACACCATGTAAGATTGCCAGTCGCTGCAACACCTTCAACCGCGCCCGCATCGACTAAAGGTCCATCCCCGCAAGCCGCGAAATTGTATCCTCCATCGTCACGCGCTCCATGCTTCCCTGCTCCAGAAAATCCCGCAGCAACGGCATCGCCCGCATAGCCCGATCCAACTCCTCATCGGTTCCGGTCTTATACGCGCCAATTCGAACCAGGTCCTCCGACCGCGTATGAACCGCCAGCAATCTCCGTGCAATCGCAGCCCGCTCCCGATGCTCCGGTGTCGCCACAGCAGGCATCAACCTGCTCAACGAGTCCAGGACATCCACCGGCGGATACCAACCCTCCGCCGCCATCCGCCGCGACAACACCACATGCCCATCCAGCAACGACCGCACCGCATCCACCACTGGATCCTGTTGATCGTCCCCCTCCATCAGCACCGTATAGAACGCAGTGATACTCCCCGTCTCAAAGTTCCCCGCCCGCTCCACCAGCTTTGCCAGGCGAGCAAACACACTCGGCGTATATCCCTTGCTCGCAGGAGGCTCTCCCGCTGCCAATCCAATCTCCCGAGCTGCCATCGCATACCGAGTTAGCGAGTCCAGCACCAACAACACATGCTTCCCTCTCGCCGCATAAAACTCCGCAACCGCCGTCGCAGCCATCGCCGCCCGCATCCGCAATAAAGGGCTCTGGTCTGAAGTCGAAACCAGCACCACAGACCGCTTCCGTCCCTCTTCCCCAAGAGAGTCCTCCACAAACTCCCGAACCTCACGCCCGCGCTCACCCACCAGTCCCACCACCGTGATATCGGCGGCCGTATTCCGTGTCATCATCCCAATCAACGTGCTCTTACCGACACCCGATCCACCAAAAATTCCGATCCTCTGTCCGCGTCCCACCGTCAACATTCCATCCAGCACCCGCAGTCCCGTTTGCAGCGGCTCCTTGATCGGCCTGCGCTCCATCGGATGCGGTACCGCACCATCGAGCGGCCAAACTCCCTCCGCCCGCACCGCCGGCAACTCATCGAGCGGTGCACCCAAAGCATTCAGGATCCTCCCTTGCATCTGCTCTCCTACAGCAATCCCAGGAGTCATCCCCATCGCCATCACTGCATCGCCATACCGAATCCCCTGCGTCGCCTCCACCGGCATCGCCAGCACATGCCGTCCACGAAATCCAATCACCTCTGCACGATGCCGTCGCCCATCACTACCCACAATCTCGCAACACTCACCGACAGAACAAAGCGGTCCTTCAGCCTCTATCGTCTGCCCATTCGCCTCCACCACACGCCCGCTCCAACGCCACGCTGGCCGCGCCGCAAGCTGCGAAAAGTACGACGCCAGATGCATCCCATCCCTCTCCATCATCAAGACGGCCTCTGCTCCAGAAGATCAAAGAACCCTTTCTCAATCTCCTCCAACTGAGCGCCCACACCCAACTCCACCTTCCCAACATTTGTCTCGAGCACACACTCTTCCGCCACCATCCGCTCGTCTCCCACTACCTGCACAGCATCATTCGAACCAAACACACCCCGCCACATCTCCACATCAAGAGCGGGCACACGCAAGACCGTCGAACTATCCTCGACCACCTTACCCAATGCAACCTGAACCGCGGCCGTCAGCAAAAGTGGATCCATCTTCGCCTCGCGATGTAATACTCGAGCCGCAATCGCCAGCGCCAGCTTCACCACCTCTGATTCAACCGAAGCAAAGTACTTCGCCCGTTCTCGCCCAAACTCGTCACACACACGCACCACACTTGCGCGCTCCTCGAGCACCCGCTCTTCTAGCTCGTCCTTCCACTCAATCCGCGCCTCAGCCTTAGCCTCTCTGCGCGCCGCCTCCACATGCGCACGTATCTCTACCACCTGCGATTCGCGCATCACCTCCGCGGCGTCGACGTCCTCTCGCAATGCACCTTCAATCTCGGTAGCCTCCGAACTCTCTACAACATCCACAACTGTCTCCGCGCCTCCAAGCTCAAACGAAAGAAACTCAAGCCGCGAAACACCCTGCAAAGCCCCACCCAGCAAACGCGCCGGTCCCAAAGTCTCAGACGGCGAGATCATCATCGACCTCCAGCTTCAGCATCATCCGTCCATCGCTCTCCAACTGCCTCGCCAACGCAAGCAACTCTTGCTGAGCCAGTCCTACATCCCTCATCCGCACTGGCCCCATCGCCTCCATGTCTTCCTTCAACATCTCTACCGCACGCGAACTCATCGCCTTGAACAGATGCGCCTTCAAGTTATCGCGACATCCCTTCAACGCCACCGCCAGCACTCTCTTATCTGCCGCCGCAATAAACTCGCGAATACTCTCTGCCGGTACCGTCGTCAAATCTTCAAACGTAAACATCAAATTTCTGATCCCAATCGCAAGCTGCGGCTGCTCCTGCTCAATCTCCTCCAGGATCCCCTTACTCGCACTCTGATCCACCCGGTTCAACAACTCAGCCACCGCCTTGAACCCTGAGTAAGACTTCCTTCCACCCGTTCCCATGCCCTCCATGCGCTTATGCAACACCATAGCCACCGTCTGCGCCATCTCCGACGAGAACTGCCGCATCTCCGCCAGCCTTCGCACCACATCCACCCGCACCGCTGGCTGCAACTGCATCAGGACGGTCGATCCCAGCTTTGCATCCAGATGCGCCAGTACCAGCGCAACCGTCTGCGGATGTTCGTTCTCCAGAAACTTGCTCAATTGCAGCGGATCCATCTTCTGAAGCCGCGCCATATCGCCATTCGACCGCTCCCGAATCTTCTTCACCTGCGACAGAAAATTCTCAGCCTTCTGCGAACCGAACGCCTCCGTCAAAACCTTCAGCGCATACTCTGGACCGCCTCGCACCATGTACTGCTGCGTCTCAAGCAAGCCGTAAAACTCCGTCAAAACCTGCGTCAGCAATGTCGCCGGAATCTCGCCAAGTCGCGTGATCTCATCCGTCACCCGATGCACATCAGCCTCCGACAGCGCCTGAAACAACGTCTTCGCCAGCTCATCACCCAGCGCCACCATCAGGATCGCCGCCTTCCGCAATCCCGGCAGCTCCGCCGGCGCAAACCCCGACTCCGACGTCAGCAACAGCGGATTCCGCTGCATCGCATCTACCTCAGCCATCTGCATCGTCGCTCCCATTAGTTCATCTCCTCATGCGATCCAATCCACGCCTCAAGCAACCGAGTACTCTGCGCCGGCTCTCGTCGTATATGCTCCGACACATACTCAAAGATTCCCTGATGCTCCTGCTGCGCCCTCGTCTTCACCCTCGCCGGCAGTGCAACCTTTTCCATGACCGGCTCAAACATCGGCTCGCCCGCAGGCACTTCCAGCGCAGCCACACTGCTCGCACCCGCCGTCAACAACGCCGGTTCCCGCAACGTCGCCGTCACCTGCTTCGCCACCGGCCGCAGCACAAACAACACCAGCAGCACGCCGCAAAGCCCAATCATCGCTGTCCGCATCAACCCAGGCTGCGAATGCAACAGCACCCGAACCTCCTCCATCACTCGATCCACCACCGGCGGCGTAACCTCCGGAGCATTCGAACTGAAGCTCACATTCTCCATCGCCACTTCGTCGCCGCGCTTTGCATCAAACCCCACCGCTGCACGAGCCAACTCCTCCAGCCGCCGCATCTCGTCCACACTCCGCGGCTTCCACACCGCGTGCTCCATCTTGCCCGCACCTTCCATCACGCTGCGATCGTTCACTACCACCGCCGCCGTCACGCGACGAATCCGCCCCGGCCCTTCCTCCGTGTGCGAGAGATGCTTCGTCACTCCATACGTTCCGTTCTCCTGCCGCAGACTCTGCCCCACGCCGCCACCCTGCTGCGGATACACCGGAAGCGCCTCCTTCTGCAGCAGTGGCGGCGTATTCGGAGAAGCAGCCGCCTGCGACCCCGCCACCGCGCCCACCGGAGCACCCGCCGGAGAATTGCTCGCCGTCCCCGGAACCCCCGTAGCCACGCCCCGCTGCGCCGAAGTCTGTTCACTCTTCTGCAGCGTCAGCGCAGCCGTCTGGTTCGGATCGTAGACCTCATCCGTCCGCTCTTCACTGCCCTCGTCATAACTCACATTCACCGTAGCCCGCACATTGTCGCGCCCTGCAAGAGGCTCCAGCATCGCCACCAGCTTCGCCTCCATCGCCGCCTCCATATCAGCCTTCGTGGCATCCTTTGATCGCGGCTTCAAATTCACCCGCCCATCCGCATCCACCAGCGTCACCTGCTCCGAGCTCAGATTCTCCACAGCCCCCGCCACCAAGCTCCGAATCGAATCCGCCTGCTCTGGATCCAGCGCTGCTCGCTTCAGCTTCAACACCACCGAAGCCTTCGCCACCTTCTCTTCTGCAGAAAACAGCGACTGCTGCGGCAGCACCAAATGCACCCTCGCCGACCGCACCATACCCAGCGTCTCAATCGTGTGCTCCAACTCACCCTCAAGCGCCCGCTGATAGTTCACCTTCTCATCAAACTCACTCCCCACCCAGTTCGGCTTGTCGAACAGCTCAAACCCCAGCCGCCCCGTCTGCGGCATCCCCTTCGCCGCAACCTCCATCCTGGCCTTATCCAGCATCTCCGCCGGAACCTGCACACCCGCACCATCCGCAGTCATCTCATAAGGAATCCCGGCCGCCGCCAGCTCCTGCGAAACCTGCTGCACATCCTTCCCATCCAGCCCACTGAACAGAACCTTCCAATCCGTGCGCCCCGCAAACCAAACCATGCCCGCACAAGTCGCCGCCAAAAAAGCCACTGAAGCCAGCAGCCAGTTTCTCTTCCCGACAGGCAACGCCATCACCCGCTCACGCAGCCCACCCACCATCGCCAGCGCCTTCTCCGCAGCCGCAGAACCAACACCACCGCCGGCCGCACTATGCGAACCGACCTTCTGAATTTCCACCGAACCCGCCTGTCCCGTCTCAGCCATCCGTTCACTCACTCAGTTCTTCGCTGTTGCCTTTGTAGTTGTCGTTGCTTTTGTAGTTGCTCTTGCAGTTGCTTTTCTGGTTGTCATCCCCGAAGGGGACCTGCTTTCGCCGTCGTTCTCGCTGTTGCTTCTAGGTAAGCCAACGCTTCAGCCTTGGCCTTCTAATCCTCTCCGCAATTAAGGAGGGCTTTAGCCCCTGGGTATGCCTTCATATCCAGTCGAAACTCCCAAATCAAAACTGCATCGCCATCATCTGCTGATAAGCCCCAACAACCTTATTCCTAACCTGCAAAGCCAACTCAAACGCCATATCCGCCTTCTGCGTAGCGATCATCGCGTCATGAATCTCCACGCCCTGACCATTCAGCAAAGCCGTCACAGTATCCGAAGCCTTCTGATCCAAAGCACTCGTCTGCTCCACCATCGACCGAAACATCCCAGCAAACGGCGCACCAGTCGAAGCCCCCGAAGCACCAGCAGTAGCCGCGCTCAAAACGCTAGCAGCACCACTCGTAACTCCCGACATCCCAGAACCATTCCAAAATCCACTCATAAATCCTCCTATTCCCTGTTCCCTAACCCTTGTCTCACTTCAAAAGATCCAGCGAAGAACCAACCATGTTCTTCTCCGCCTGCACCGCCGAAGCATTCATCCCATACGACCGCGTCGCGCCCATCAGATCCACCATCTCGGTCAGTGGATTGATATCCGGATAGTCCACAAACCCATCCGGCCCGGCATCCGGATGCTGAGGGTCATACCGCCGCAGCGGAGCGCTCGCATCGCTGATCACTCCCGTCACAGCAACACCACCCGGAACCGCCTGAGCCGCAGTAACACCACTCCCCAGAAGCCCGCCGCTAAAACCATTCAATCCACTCGAAGCACCAACCCCGCCCAACTGATTCGCCATCGTCTGCTGAAAGCTCCCTCCATCCTCAGCCTCAAACACCACATGATGCCGCTGATAAGGCCCACCGTCCGCAGTCCTGGTCGTCTCCGCATTCGCCATATTCGAAGCCACAACCTCAGCCCGAACCCGCTCCGCCTGCAGCGCCGAAGCGCTCACATCCATCACCCCAAACAGATTCATCGCTTACTTCGCCTCCGCATGGATCGCACTCATCACGCTCGAAAACTCATGCTTCAACAACTCCACGCCCATCCGGAACTGCAACTGCGACTTCGCCAGCTGCATCCCTTCCCGATCCATCGACACATTGTTCCCATCCGGCCGAGCCACCAACCCATCGACCTCCTGCGCCTGCGCCAAATCAACAGCATCCGCGCCGCTCTGCAACTGCCGCGCAAACTCCTGCTCAAAATCAAAACCCTGCGTCTTGAATCCAGGCGTGTCGACATTGGCCATATTGCTGGCCGTCAACTTCATCTGCTCACTCGTCAGATCCAGATACCGTCCCAGCGCATCGCTCAAGGGAGTAGCCACTTGCATAGAAACCTCCGCCCCCACCCATGCACCCCAAAGCCCAAACAAAAGCGCCCTCAAATGAGAGCGCTCTTATCCACCATCGTTTCCGTTGCATCTGCCTTTGTCGTTGCTTTTGCCTTTGTCCTTCTGGTTGTCATCCCGTAGGGATCTGCTTTTTGTCTCTGTCCCGGTTTCTTCAGCTCAACCAACAAAACTCGTCATCTCGACCGAAGGCGGTGCTTTTGCCGCCGTAGTGGAGAGACCCCCGCATTTGCTGTTGCTCTTGCCGTTGCAGTTGTTTTGCTCTTGCTTTTCTTGCTTGTCATCCTTCGCCGAAGGCGGAGGATCTGCTTCTGTCGCTGCTGTTGCCTTGTCATCCCGGAGGAACCTGCGTCTGTTATTGCCGCCGGGACAGCTTTTGCCGTCGCTTCTAGGTACGCCAAGGCTTCAGCCTTGGCCTCTCCACCAACTGCGGGAAAGGGGCTTCAACCCCTGGGGTATGCTCTCCTATCCCAATCAAGACTGCCCAAGGGAGCCACACAAGAATCCGACACGACATAATCATTCCGCACAAGGTCGCTAAGATCCGAAAACAACACCCATCAACCAACCACCATTACCACGCTTTTCACCACAACCTAACCACCAAAACACCATGTTTTACGGCCAATTTCCCTCAAAACCCATCTCAAAAAAACCTAAAAAAATTAACCCCGAGTAGCACGCCGAAACCGTATCTCCTCCGCCCCAATCTCCATCCGATCCCCCGCCAGAATCGCCCCACGCTCCAGCACATGCATTAGCTCCCTCACATTTCCCGGCCAGCTATGCTCGTACAGCCGAGCCTCCGCTTCAATCGTCAACCGCTTCCGAGGCATCTCCTGCCCCATCAAATCCAGAAAATGCTCCGCCAGCAACCGCAAATCCTCCATCCGCATCCGCAGCGCTGGCACCTCCACCGGAAACACCGCCAGCCGATGATAAAGATCCAGCCGAAACGTCCGTTCCCCCGCCCGCTGCTCCAATGGTTGATGTGTCGCCGCAATCACCCTTACATCCACGCGCATCGTCTCGTTATCGCCAACCCGCTGCAACTCCCCACACTCTAAAAAGCGCAGCATCTTAGCCTGCAAGGCCAAAGGCATCTCGCCAATCTCATCTAAAAAAAGCGTTCCGCCATGCGCCGCCTCGATCCGTCCCGTACGCGACTGCACCGCTCCAGTAAAGGCCCCGCGCGTATGTCCAAACAACTCAGCCTCAAGCAGAGCCTCAGGAATCGCCGCACAATTCAACACCACAAACGGCTTCCCCGCCCGCTCACTCAATCGATGAATCGCCTTCGCCACCACTTCTTTTCCTGTACCCGTCTCACCCTCAATTAAAACCGTAGTCGACCGCGGAGCCACCAGCCGAATTAATCGCGCCAACTCCTGCATCGCCTCACTCGCCCCCACCATCTCAGGCAGAGTCACAACCGGCTGCACTCTCGCCGGACTCTCCTGCCACACCAGCTCCTCACGTCCCATCAGCACCGACAACACCTGCCGCGGAGCCTCCTGCGCCCCTCCATAACCCCGCCCAACACTCCTCGGTACTGCAACCGGAGCCGCAGCCCAAGCCGCAGTGTCGTTCCCTGCCCCATCCTGGGCCTCCCGCAAAGCATGCAGTAACTCATTCCGCCTGGGACTCCGTGCCGCACCATCCACACCTCCATCCACCCGAAGCAATTCCATCCCTGGATACAGCATCCGTATCTGACCCGCAAACTCACCCACCTCAAGATCCGGCAGCCAGCTATCCACCAACAAAGCCTCGGGCTGCGAAGCATCCAGTTGAGCCATAGCTTCTGCCCCACCACCAGCCTCACGCACCTGCCAGCGCAACCCGGTTAGCGAAGCCCTCAACCGCTGCCGCAAACCCGCATCTGCACTAGCCAGTACGACAGTACGCGCCACAACCCCATCGATCACAACTGGAGCAACATCCCGTCCCACAATCATCTCGCTGACCATTAGCTCTCCTCAACTCCCATTGCCTGACGCAACATCTCACGAATCGCGCTCACTCCCGCATTCAAACGAGCGCACTCACCCAAAGCTTCACCAATCGCTTCACGCATAGCTCCCGGCTCGCCGCTCAACTCTCCGAGCGCCAGCCTGCACTGCAGTACCGTCAGCGGCTGACACAGCCCATGCAGCACTCCGTCGATCCGCTCCACAAGACTCTCTTGATCCAAAACCATCAAGCCCCCGCCAACTGCACGCCAGCCGAATACGCACTCACCCGCGCAGTGATCTTCTTTTGAGTCCCACCCATCCGGTACCCCTCTCCGCGCACCGTCTCAATCACCAAGCCACCCGAATCCTCATCCACACTCACCGCGCCCAACTTCTTCCGCAGATAATTCACGTACACATCCACCACATTCGTCCCCGCATCCGGCGACATCTGCCAAACCTCTCGCAACAGCTCCGAACGAGTACAGCAGCCGCCCTTCCGCTGCATCAGAAACTCAAGCAAGCTGAACTCCTTCGCCGTCAACTCCACCGTACGGCCATTGCGACTCACTCTCCGCTCCATGCGGTTCAACTCCACATCTCCATGTCGCAACACCGGATCGGCAAACCGCTCCCGCCGCCGCAACAAAGCTCTGCACCGAGCCGTAAGTTCATGAAAGCTGAACGGTTTCAACAGACAATCATCCGCGCCCAAATTCAAGCACCGCACTCGCTCTTCCACCATGCTTCGGCCCGTCAACACCAGTACAGCCGTGTCGTCATACTTTCCGCGCATCCCTTCGAGCACCTCAGTCCCATCCTTGCGAGGCAGACTCAAATCCAAAACCATCAGGTCGGGCTGAAGCGCCTCAACCTGCTCCAGCGCAGCAACTCCATCGCCCACCCATGCAACCTCATGTCCTTCCAGCTTCAAACCCTTCTGCAGAAATAACCCCAGAGCCGCATCATCTTCAACAATCAGAACCCGCATTCCTATCTCCTCGATCACGCCATCGCAAATTGCACCGTCGTCACGTGACCATTGTCGGTGGCGTCCTATTACCTTGGTGCATAGACCCCCGCGCACACAACCCTCTACACGAGTTTTTTGCATGTCTCAATTTCAAAATGGGAATCGCACGCCGTTCTTCCCTTCCCCCTGCACTCTCGAAGCCTCTTGCCGATAGAGAAAAACAAGCAGACCTTCACGCTCAAACATCTCTCGACAAAGACAGGCGGCATGCAAATGAAATCCCCAATCACTCCATGGAACGCAGCGCTCTTCGTCATGCTTCTCTCAGTCCCATGCGTGTTCGCACAGAACCTGATTGACCCCGACTCGGTCACAGCAAACCTCGCCGACGAGGCCATGCGCACCTTCAGCTCCAGCACCGACGCCAATGCAACCTCCGGTCCCACGTCGTTCGTGACCCTTCCTCCGTCCACCGCCATCAAACCCAAAACCTTCCATCCCTTTTCCGCCATAGGCTTCGACTCGCACACAGGACTCGCTGGCACAGGTTTCGACATCGCCACACCTCTGGCCAAAAAATTAAACCTCCGCGCGGGCGCCGACTTCTTCTCCTACGCCACTGCCTTCCAGCAGCAGGGCGCCAACGTAGCCATCAATCTCCGTATGAAAACCGGACGCGCCTCTCTCGACTGGTTCCCTTTCAACGGCCGCTTCCGTCTCAGCCCGCTGCTTGTCTTCGCCAATAACAACCGAATCCTCGCAACCGCCCTCATCCCCTCCGGCAGCGCCATCACCCTCAACGGCAACGACTACGTCAGCAGCTTCACCGATCCACTACACGGCAACGGACGTATCGACTTCCGCAGAGTCTCCCCCGGCTTCACGCTCGGCCTCGGAAACATCATTCCGCGTACCCGCAGCCGTCTCAGCATCCCAATCGAGCTCGGCTTCTACTACGTAGGTCAACCGAACCTGCAGGTCAACTTCACCGGCAGCGCCTGCGATCCTGTCTTTCCCGCATCGGTCGGATGCCAATCCGTCAGCCAGGATCCGTCGTTCCAGAAAAACCTTGCAGCCTTCATCGCACGCAACAACAACAACCTCAGCTACGCTTCCTTCTTCCCCATTTTCTCCATCGGCTTCGGATACGCCTTCTAATACTTGAGCCCATCCAAGCCCGACAATGTTCAGCAAAGTTCCTTTCTATATAGAGCAAACGACTAACGCCTCCGTGAGACCTTATAAAAGGTACGGAGGCGCTCAACACCAACCCCTCACTCAGACTTGTCAGGAACCAAAATAGATATTGCAATTCGCTTTTTATTCGCTACAATTC
This sequence comes from Edaphobacter aggregans, assembly GCF_003945235.1. Classification (NCBI taxonomy): domain Bacteria; kingdom Pseudomonadati; phylum Acidobacteriota; class Terriglobia; order Terriglobales; family Acidobacteriaceae; genus Edaphobacter; species Edaphobacter aggregans. Next base: position 6,106,913 of record NZ_RSDW01000001.1, on the reverse strand, counting down.
CTGCATGGCTATCACACGGCGGCAAAAAGAGGTCATCGACTTCCTCTCAGGCTTCACGCAGAAGAACGGCTATTCCCCTTCCTACGAGGAAATCGCCAGCGGTCTAGGTCTCAGTTCTCTGGCCACCGTGCACAAGCACATCACCAATCTGCAGAACAAAGGTCTCCTGCAGCGAGCCCACAACCGCAGCCGCTCGATCGATGTACTTCCGGCACGCTCAGGCAAAAAAGGCTCCGACCGCCTTCCACTTCTGGGCCGCATCGCAGCCGGTAAGCCTGTCGAAGCCATCGAAACCGCCGAGAGCATCTCCCTCAACGACATCATTGGCAACCGCGAAGTCTTCGCCCTCGAGGTCCGTGGCGACTCCATGCGCGACGAGCACATCGTCTCCGGCGACTACGTCCTGGTCGAGCGCACTCGCACCGCCCGCGAAGGCGAGATCATCGTCGCACTGGTCGACGGCTCCGACGCCACCCTCAAGCGCTTCTACCGCGAAGGCAACATGATCCGTCTCCAGCCTTCCAACACCGAAATGGCCCCAATTTACGCCCCAGCCACCAACGTCAGCATTCAGGGCAAGGTCCTCGGAGTCCTCCGCAAATATGCCTGACCCTCCCTCAATCCCACTAACTGCTGTCCGAGAGTGTCTTGCAACACCTTAGTTGCAGTAATCTTCTGACCACCCCTCACTTACGCCTGCTCCCGCCCCTCTCCCCCGCTCGTCTAAAATAGGTCCCATTGCCGTCCCTCGTCTGAAACTTTCTCCACTGTCTACGGAACCAGACCACACCATTCTGCGTAACCAAACTCCGAGACGGTCATTACTCAAGAATCTTGGAGCTACACCTTGGCGACACGCAAAAGCAAACGGAATATCTGGATATGGGGAGGCCTCAGCTTCCTCATCCTAGCCGTCATCCTCGGCGTCGCGGTAGCCGCACGCGGCAACAGCACCAAACTCGAGCCCTCCCAACTTGCCAAGGCCGAGCGCGGCGACATCGCCCGTTCCGTCGTCGCCACCGGCAAGGTCCAGCCCATCACTAAGGTCGAGGTCAAATCCAAAGCCTCCGGCATCGTCACTCGTCTCGACACCGACATCAACGCCCACGTCAAGCAGGGACAGGTCCTCGCCCAGCTCGACCAGATCGAGATCATGGCCCAGGTCAACGCCCAGCGCGCCCAACTCGCCGCCGCCGAGTCCAACGCTCGCGCCGCCGCCGCCGCCATCCAGTACGACAAGGTCAACGCCGAAGCCCCCGACCTGCCCATGTACAAGCACACCTACGACCGCGCCCTCCAGATGTCCAAAGACGGCGTAGTCTCCCAGCAGGCTCTTGATGACGCCGAGCAGAAGTATCTCGCCGCCGCCAACACCCGCGATAAAGCGGTCGCCCAGATCACCGTCGACAACTCCAAGCTCCACCAGGCCCAGGCACAGACGGAGCAGGCCCAAGCCTCACTCAAGCAACTTGAAGAGCAGCTCAGCTACACCACCATCACCTCCCCAATGGACGGCGTTGTCCTCTCTCGTGACGTCGAACTCGGTGACGCGGTCAGCTCCATCCTCGTCATGGGCTCCACCGCAACCCTCGTCATGACCATCGGCGACACTACGCAGGTCTACGTACAGGGCAAGGTCGACGAATCCGACATCGGCAAGGTCTACATGGGTCAACCCGCCCGCATCAAGGTAGAGTCCTTCAAGGACAAGACCTTCCTCGGCAAGGTCACCAAGATCGCTCCCCTTGGCGTAGAAAAAGACAACGTCACCACCTTCGAGGTCCGCGTCTCCATCGAAAACCCGGGCGGCGAACTCAAAGCCAACATGACCGCCAATGCTGAAATCCTCCTCGAAGAGCATAAAGGCGTCCTCACTGTCCCCGAGCAGGCCGTTATCTACGACAAGGACCGCAACGCCAGCGTCGAAGTCCCCGACCCCAAGGAGAAGAAAGGCCGCCGCAAAGTCTCCATCAAGGCCGGCATCTCCAATGGCACTAGAACCGAAGTTCTCTCTGGCGTCAACGCAGGAGACACAGTCATCCTCCAGCAGTAGCGGGCAATAGTTCGAAATCGTCACATAAATTCCGCGCCGGAACGAATCCTCAAGGAGCCAACGATGCAACTCCGAATCCTTCTCACCGCAGCAACCTTCGCCATCGCCACCACGGCCTTCGCCGCCGAAGCCAGATTCGAGCGCACGCTCAGCACTGGCAACGCACCTGAGGTCTCCGTCTCTACCGGCTCCGGCAACATCAACCTCCGCGCCGGCTCCGACAACCAGGTCCACATCATCGGCCACGTCCACTCCAACCGCGGCTGGATGGGCGGAGACGCTGACTCCCGCGCCCAGGAGATTGCCAATAACCCGCCCATCACCCAGAGCGGCAACGAGATCACCATCGGCGAGCGCCACAACAACGACCTCTTCCGCAACATCTCCATCGACTACGAAGTCACCCTCCCGAGAGCCTCCGTCATCAACGCCTCCTCCGGCTCCGGCGATGTTGACATTCAAGGCGTCGGCGCCAGCCTCAAAGCCCAGAGCGGCTCCGGCAACGTAAAGGCCCACGGCATCGGCGGCGCAGCTACTCTTGGCACTGGCTCCGGCGACATCGACTTCGACCAATCCGCTCCCGGCGATGTCAAAGCAGAAACTGGCAGTGGCAACATCGTCCTCCGCAATCTCTCCGGCGCACTCAAATCCAGCACCGGTTCCGGCAACATCGAAGTCTCCGGCCAACCCACCTCCGACTGGAAGCTCAGTACCGGCAGCGGCAACATTCACATGGCCGTCGGCAGCGGAGCCCGCTTCAACCTCGACGCCGATACAGGCTCCGGCACCATCAACGTCCAGCAGCCCATCACGATGCAGGGCAGCCTCAACCGCCACCACATCAACGGCGCCGTCAACGGTGGCGGCCCCACCCTCCGCGCCCAAACCGGCTCCGGCGACATCCAGATCCGCTAACAGCCCAACGTCATATTTCGTAGATTCGATCTGATCAAGGGACGGCGCCCAGCCGTCCCTTCTTCCATTAAACTCAATCCATGCCGTCCCTCACCCCGCGCCTCCTAATCTTTGACCTCGACGGCACCCTCATCGACTCCCGCATCGACCTCTGCAACTCGATCAACGCCACCCTCCTCCACTTCGGCAAGCCCCAGCTCCCTGACCCCGTCATCGCCAGTTACATCGGCGACGGAGCCTCCATGCTCGTCCGCCGCGCCCTCGGTGACCCCGAAGGCGACATCCACGACGAAGAGTACGTCACCGAAGCCCTCACCTTCTTCCTCAGCTACTACCGCATCCACAAGCTCGACTTCACCTACGTCTACCCCGGCGTCATCGACTCACTCGAAGCCATCCGCGCCGCCCACCCCGACACCCTCATGGCCGTCCTCACCAACAAGCCAGTCAACCCCTCCCGAGATATCTGCGACCACTTCGGCCTCACGCGCTTCTTCTTCCAAAACTACGGAGGCAACAGCTTCCACACCAAAAAACCCGACCCCCACGGCCTGCTCACCCTTATAGCCGAAGCCTCCACCATCGCCGGCGACCCCATCACACCCGCCCAAACCATCATGATCGGCGACTCTGACGTAGACATCCTCACCGCCCGCAACTGCGGAGCCACTTCCATAGGCTGCACCTTCGGCCTCGCGCCCCACACGCTAGCCGCCGCCCAGCCCAACTACCTGGCCCACAGCCCCACCGATTGGCCCCGCATCCTCAAAACCTGATACCCGAAACCTGATACCTGATACCTAAAACCTGACGACTCCCAATCTACCGTCCCGCCTCAAACCTCCTAAAGAAGCTGCTATCCAGATAATGCGGTGTAGCCGGATCATCCGCCACCGTCCGAGCCAAATCCGCAAAGAAACTATTGAACTGAGCCGCCGCAGCCAAATCCACCGGCTGCGACAAATCATCCTCCGTCGAGTGATACCGCTGCGCCAGCCACCCTCTCCACGCCTTGTACTCCGGAGACCCCGCCGTCCATCCAAACTTGAACGCCAGCGCCGGAATCCCCGCCTGCACAAAGCTGTACTGATCCGTCCTGATAAACGAGTTCCGATCCGGCTCCGGATCCGGCGCAATCACAATGCCGTGCGCCTCACCCACCTTCTGTGCATCCACCGCGAGCGTCGACTGCTCCAACCCCTGCACATGCAGCTTCTTCAGCGCAAAGATCGGCATAAACATATCTAAATTCAAATCCGCCTTAATCGACCCCTCCGGCACCGTCGGATGCCCCGCGTAGTACCGCGACCCCAGCAGCCCCTTCTCCTCAGCAGTAAACACCACAAACAGCATCGACCGCTTCGGCCTCACCTTCGCCGCGCCAAACTCCCGCGCCGCCTCTAGCACCGACGCCACACCCGAAGCATCGTCCATCGCGCCGTTATAAATCGTCTTCCCCTTGATCGGAGCCCCCACACCCAGATGGTCCAGATGCGCCGACACGATCACATACTCCTTCGCCAACACCGGGTCCGACCCCGGCAGCATCGCCACAATATTCGGCGACTCCACCTGCGAGTGCTCTCCCACCACCGAAGCCGTCACTCTCTTATTCAAAGCAAACCGAGGCAGCGGCTTCTGCGCATCCGCCAACGCCAGTATCTCGGCAAACGTATGCCCCGTCCCAGCAAACAACTTCTCTGCCTCAGCCGGATTGAACGTAGCCCCAAACATCGCACCATGCTCATCCGCCAGCGCCGGATGCTTCGCCGCCACCGCAGCTGCATCGGGAGTAGCCGCCAACCGCATCCCCGGCTGTGAAGCCCCACTCGCCACCCGCTCCCAACCAAAGTCCATCGACTTCGGCGTCGGTATCGAAATCGCCCCCACCGCCCCCGCATCCCGTAGCGCCTTCGCAAACGGAGCCGTCCTCGCATACGACTTCAGCGGCCCCGGTAAATCCGCCGGCCCACCATTGATATAAACAACGATCTTCCCCTTCAACTCCGACATCGGCACTTCAGCCGAGTTAAAGTCGTCATACTTCGCCTCCGGGAGATGCAGCCCATACCCAATAAACACCAGCGGAGCATCCACCTTCCCCACCTGCGCCGCCCGCGACCCCAGAATCGCATCTGTCCCCAGCACCAGCGGCTCCGTCTTACCATCCGCCACCAAACTCATCGAAGACTTATCCGCCAACACCCGCTGCACATCAAACTTCACCGGCTGATAGAACCCACCATTCACCCCAGCCGGCTGCAACCCATACGACTTGAACTTGTCCACCACATAAGCCGCGGCCTTCAAATACTCCTCACTCCCCGTCAGCCGCCCCTGCATCGAATCATCCGCCAGGTACTGCACATGCGCCCACCAAGCCTTACCCCGCTCCTCATCACTCGAAGCCGATTGCCCCTCCACCACAACGCAACTCAACATCGAAGCCAGAACACACACGGTGCGAAGCAGACGCATAGTCACTCTCCAGCAAAAATGGGGATGCGTTGAATCTAGCACGCTCCCAAGCGAAGCATGCCGCAGTATTTTGCCCTTGCCTTTGCTTTCAGGTTGTCATCCCGCAGGGATCTGCTTCTGTCGTTGTAGTTGTCTCTATTTCTCCAGCAAAATCCATCCCCTCTCAAGCCCCGACCTTTTGACCTCCCACCAAACCCTTGCTACCCTCATCCCACTATGGCCACCGCCACGCCAGCACTCCAAACCACATGCTGCATCGTAGGCGGAGGCCCCGCTGGCATGATGCTCGGCTACCTCCTCGCCCGCGACGGCCACCACGTCACCGTCCTCGAAAAGCACAAAGACTTCTTCCGAGACTTCCGCGGCGACACCATCCACCCCTCCACCCTCGAACTCATGTACGAGCTAGGCATCCTCGACGCCTTCCTGGCTCTTCCCCATCAGCAGATCTCCGCGTTCACCCTCGCCATCGGCGGCGAATACTTCCCCATAGCCGACCTCACCCATCTTCCCACTCACTCAAAATTCGTCGCTCTCATGCCCCAGTGGGACTTCCTCAACTTCCTCGCCTCACAGGCAGCAAAGTTCCCCACTTTCCACCTCCTCATGGAGCACGAGGTCACCGACCTCATAGAAAACGACAGCCACTGCGTCATAGGCGTCCGCGCCAACACCCCCTCCGGTCCCACCGAAATTCACGCTACCCTTGTCGTAGGCTGCGACGGTCGTCACTCCATCTCTCGAGCCGCCTCTGGACTACCGCTCCACGAGACCGGAGTCCCCATCGACGTTCTCTGGTTCCGCCTGCGCCGCGATGAAACCGACCCCTCCAACGTCCTCGGTAACGCCAACTACGGCACCTTCGCCGTCCTCATCCCTCGCGACGACTACTTTCAGTGCGCCTTCCTCATCGCCAAAGACAGCTTCACTACCTCGATCCAGCCCGCCGGCCTTCCCGCCTTCCGCGCCTGTATCGCCCGTCTTGTTCCCTCTCTTGCCGACCGCGTAGACGAGGTCACCGACTGGGATCAGGTCAAGCTTCTCTCCGTCCAGATCAACCGCCTCACCCGCTGGCACCGCCCCGGCCTCCTTTGCATCGGCGACGCCGCCCACGCCATGTCCCCTGTCGGAGGCATCGGCATCAACCTCGCCATTCAGGACGCCGTAGCCGCCGCCCGAATCCTTTCACCGGTTCTCTCCACCAGCATCGTCACCGAACTCACCCTCGAACGAATCCAGCACCGCCGCGAACTCCCCACCCGCATCACCCAATCCTTTCAGGCCATAGTCCACGGCTTCCTCTCAAAGACCCTCGGCGACCCAGCCCCAATCAAGCCACCCCCCATCCTCCGCATCCTTTCCCCTCACCCATTCTTCCGCCGCCTCCTCGCCCGATTCATCGGCATGGGAGTCCGCCCCGAACACATCCAACCCCACTAGGGCGTGCATCTCGCCTTTATAAAGCCCACTCTAGGGGACAGCAAAATCACGACCACAATCGCAAATTCCTTTTGACCCACATTCCACCGCTTGCTACCCTACCAATACATCTTCAAGGTGATGGAGTTCGCCTGAACCGCCCGGCCAAACCCGGTGCTGATGACTCCTACGACTCTGTAGGAGGCCCTTTGCCGCTTCAACTCCACGCCCTCATTCAACGTCTGTCCCTCATCCGCCACACCCTCCGCTGGCTCCTGCTCTCCACTCTGGTCGGACTCCTCGCCGGCTCCGCCTCCGCCATCCTTCTCCTCTCCCTCGACTGGGCCACCGACACCCGCGAAGCCCACCGCTGGCTCATCGGCCTGCTCCCTCTCGCCGGTCTCGCCGTAGGCCTCATCTATCACTATCTCGGTCGCTCCGTCGAAGGCGGACACAACCTCATCCTCGACGAGATCCACACCGACATCAGCACCGACCCGCACGTCCCTCGCACCACAATCCCAGCCCGCATGACGCCGCTCATCCTCCTCGGCACCACCATCACCCACCTCTTCGGAGGCTCCGCCGGTCGCGAAGGCACCGCCATCCAAACCGGAGCCGCTCTCGCCGACCAGATCACCCGCCTCCTTCGCCGTCTCCCCTTTCGCTTCTCCGAGCATGACCGCCGAGCCCTCCTCATGGCAGGCATCAGCGCCGGCTTCGGCTCCGTCTTCGACACCCCACTCGCAGGAGCAGTCTTCGGCCTCGAGGTCCTCACCATCGGCAACGTAGGCTACGATGCCATCTTCCCCTGTTTCATCGCCGCCTTCGTCGGTGACTACACCACCGCGCACCTCTGGCACATCCACCACACCCAGTACACCGTCACGCAGCTATCCCCCCTCAACCCCACCACCATGCTCTCAGCCGTAGCCGCCGGAATCGCCTTCGGCCTCACCGCCCTCCTCTTCGCCCGTTGCACTCACGCCATCTCCCACCTCTTCCGCCGCGCCATACCCTACCCACCCCTACGCCCCTTCACCGGAGGCATCCTCGTTGCTCTCGCCGTCTTCGCCATCGGCACGACAAAATACATCGGACTCGGCATCCCCACTATTGTCGCGGCCTTCTCGCAGCATCTCCCTCGCTACGACTTCGCCGCCAAATTCGCATTCACCAGCCTCACTCTCGGAGCCGGCTTCAAAGGAGGCGAAGTCACCCCACTCTTCTTCATCGGAGCCACACTCGGAAACGCCCTCTCAAGCATCCTCCCACTGTCGGCATCGCTACTCGCAGCGATGGGCTTCGCAGCCGTCTTCTCCGGAGCCGCCAACACCCCCATCGCCGCCAGCCTCATGGCCATCGAACTCTTCGGTCCCGAAGCTGGAGCCTTCGCCGCCATCGCCTGTGTCACCAGCTACCTCTTCAGCGGACACCACGGCATCTACCGCTCTCAACGCCTAAGCGCCCGCAAACACCCTACTTCTCGAAGCCGCGATTCCAAGCCTCAATCACCCGAGTCTCCCGCTCCCACCCCAACACACTGACGCTCCCCGTCCCCAGCGCAAACAAACTCCCCGCACAAGCCTCCAACCCAATCCACCGCGCCGCCAGAATCCGCAGAATATGCGCATGAGCAAACAGCGCCACCTTCCCCCCAGCAGGAGCAGCCGCCAAAGCCCGCGCAATCACCCCATCCGCCCGCTCCCCCACATGCTCGACCGTCTCTCCCCCAACAATCTCATTCACCCAAACCGACCACCCCGGTATCTCCGCCTGAATCTCCTTCGTAGTCCGCCCCTCATACACCCCGTAGTCCCATTCCATCAGCCCATCGTCGACAACCGCCTGCGAACCAAACCCCGCAATCGCACAAGTCTCCCGCGCCCGCTGCATCGGACTTTCAAACACCGCGTCAAACTTGGTGCCTTTCAAATAATCCCGCAGCCTCTCCGCCCTCTTCCGCCCCTGATCCGTCAGCGAAATATCCGTCCGGCTCGTATGCTTCCCACTGAGACTCCACTCCGTCTCCCCATGCCTCACCAGCCACAGCTCTATACCTGCGCTCATTCTTATTTATCCTCTATCCTTGAAATATCAAGATGAAACATTCCATCTTCTCAAGTGCATTTTGGAGAGCCTATTGGGTATCCCTCCGTCGCAGCAAAAAAGACTCGCGTGACCGGAAACTCGCACTCCGTCTCTCGGTGTTAATTCTGTTTTTTATTCTCTATTACGGCTCTCTCCTATGGAATGCACGCGCAGGATTCGATGCAGGAACAGGTGTAATAGCCTCTATCTTTGCCTTCTTTTTTGTTACAGCCATCCTTGGAAGGTGGGTAAACAATAAACTGGACGAAAGGAAATCCCGAAGAGAGTCCGATCAATTTGTGAATAAAGATATTCGCAACAGACTCGCCTCAGACGGCTTCGCATTATCAGTTGTATTAGCTCGAGCGGGAAGCGAGCAAATGCTTAGAGAAAAGCAAATGCCGTCGGGAATAGAAGTCATTACGCGTCGAACGCACTTGGATCAGCTCCGCAAACTCGATATATGGAACGGTCTAGACGGCGGTTTGCGCAATCTCTTACTTATGCCTGACGGCCATTGGCCTGAAAATATCATCGATCTTTGGCAATCGTTCGAAACTTTACGTTGCATACGCTGGGTCCTTCGCCTGGACGAACGACTGGAACCACTCACTTACCTTCCTAAGATGGACTACAGATCGGCCTTTGAGCTGACCGAGAAGCCGGCGCGTTTGCTTTCAGGCGCGGGAATGGTAGATACATGGGATATTCGAGTAGAACGAAATGAAGCCGACGCATTTTTCTCACGCTGCTATGCCGAAGGAATTGGGCGCGGCATTATGACCGGGGTGAACGCTGACACGCATACCTGGGCAGCAGAAGTATTCGACGCAGCTAGAGATTCAGATCGCCGTGACGTTCTGGTGGCTTATGACACTGTAGGTGAACTCAACGAAGACACGTTGAGATATGTATCTGGAGTGTCGTTTCAAAGGTATCACTGCCTTCAACTCATCATGAATCTCATAGACGGAATCGATAGCTGGGAAGAATGGACCGCCCTATGCTTCCCTATTCTGCAAAAATCTGAACAGGTTGATCACGGCGAAGAACGAAATTAGCAAATCGAACGCAGATAGGTAAGCATCTTATTCTTTAAACATGGACTTCCAGCTCACCACCACCTACAAACCCCAGGGAGACCAACCCCGCGCCATCGGCGAACTCGTCTCCGGCCTCAACGCCGGCGAGAAGGACCAGGTCCTGCTAGGCGTCACCGGCTCAGGCAAGACCTTCACGATGGCCAAGATCATCGAGGAGCTCAACCGCCCCGCCCTCATCCTCGCCCACAACAAGACCCTCGCCGCCCAGCTCTACCACGAGTTCAAGCAATTCTTCCCCAACAACGCCGTCGAGTACTTCGTCTCCTACTACGACTACTACCAGCCCGAAGCCTACATCCCCTCCGGCGACCTCTACATCGAAAAAGAAGCCACCATCAACGAGGAGCTGGACAAGCTCCGCCTCTCCGCCACCCGCAGCCTCTTCGAGCGCCGAGACGCCATCATCGTCTCCTCCGTCTCCTGCATCTACGGTCTCGGATCGCCCGAAGCCTACTACGGCATGCTCCTCCTTCTCGAAAAAGGCCAGAAGATCAAGCGCGAAGACATCACCCGCCGCCTCGTCGAGATCCTCTATGAACGCAACGACGTCGACTTCCGCCGCGGCACCTTCCGCGTCCGCGGCGACATCATCGAGATCTACCCCACCTACGACGAAAACGCCTACCGCATCGAGCTCTTCGGCGACGAAATCGACTCGCTCTCCCAAATCGACCCACTCTTCGGCTCCGTCAAGCAGCGCTACTCGCGCCTCCCCATCTACCCCAAGTCCCACTACGTAGTCCAACCCGAGCGCAAGAAAACCGCCACCGAATCCATCCTCGCCGAGCTCTTCGAGTGGGAAGCCCAGCTAGAAAAAGAAGGCCGCCTCGTCGAATCCCAGCGCATCCACCAGCGCACCCGCTTCGACCTCGAGATGATCAAGTCCGTCGGCTACTGCCACGGCATCGAAAACTACTCGCGCCACATGTCCGGCCGTCTCCCCGGCGAGCCCCCACCCACACTCCTCGACTACTTCCCCCGCGACTTCCTCATCTTCATCGACGAGTCCCACGTCACCATCCCGCAGCTCCACGGCATGTGGCACGGCGATCGCAGCCGCAAACAAAACCTCATCGACTACGGCTTCCGCCTCCCCTCCGCCCTCGATAACCGCCCCCTCCGCTTCGAAGAATTCGAATCCCGCTCTGGCCAGATCATCTACGTCTCCGCCACCCCCGGCCCCTACGAGCTCACCAAATCCGCCGGCGTAGTCGTCGAACAAATCATCCGCCCCACCGGCCTCATCGACCCCGTCGTCGAAATCCGCCCCGTCAAAGGCCAGATCGACGACCTCCTCGCCGAAATCCGCGACCGAGCCTCAAAAAACCAACGCGTCCTCGTCACTACCCTCACCAAACGCATGTCCGAAGACCTCGCCAGCTATTACACCGAAGTCGGCGTCCGCTGCCGCTACATGCACTCCGAGATCGAGACCCTGGAGCGCATCAAGCTCCTCCGCGACCTCCGCAAAGGCGAGTACGACGTCCTCATCGGCATCAACCTCCTACGCGAAGGCCTCGACCTCCCCGAAGTCTCCCTGGTAGCCATCCTCGACGCCGACAAAGAAGGCTTCCTCCGCTCCCAGGGTTCCCTCATCCAAACCATCGGCCGAGCCGCCCGCCACCTCGAAGGCCGCGCCATCCTCTACGCCGACAAGATGACCGACTCCATGCAGCGAGCCATCGACGAGACCAACCGCCGCCGCGAAATCCAGGAAGCCTACAACGAAGAAAACGGCATCACCCCACAAAGCATCATCCGCTCCACCGAGATGACCCTCGCCGGCATCATCAACGCCGACTACGCCGACCTAACCGACGAAGCCGAAGGCATGCCCGACTTCTCCACCCAACAGGAACTAGACACCTACATAGGCAAACTAGAATCCGACATGCGCGAAGCCGCCAAAAAATTCGAATTCGAAAAAGCCGCCAAGCTCAGAGATACCGTCAAGGATCTAAGAACGAAGGAATTCCTGTTCAGCTAAAAGATCCTATAGCTAAAGGAGGTCACGAGTAGCCAGCTCTCGGCTCGCAGATTCACGTTGGGCCAGTGGCAAATTTTTTAATAGCTCACCACAAAATTCTCGATGGTAGGTAGGAAGTTGGTTTTTGTCTTGAGTTGATACCCAAGCTTTAAGCACGGCCCTATCGAGGACACCGGGGGGCATGTAATTTCTAAGCGTCCAAAGCGCCTTGACAAGAACTTGCGCATGCTCGTCTAGGTTGACATCCGTGCCCGCTTTGATTTCGGGCCACTTTTCGGGTCCGGACTCAGTTGTGCGTCCGCACACACTGCGCCCAAAAAAGCTCGCTGGCAAATACCTCTCAAGCCCGAACATTACAGAGTCATAAGAAGTGCTGTCATCTTCCCCCATTCTTGCTCGCAACACTATAGGGGTATATTCGGTTAATATGCAGCCTTCCGTGGCGGCAGATTCTTTGATCACTTCTAATTTGTGCTTGTTCGGATCATATATAGAAGCCATATTACCCGGAAGATTATCTACAACAGAAACAGTAACCCGCTGATTACCTATCGAATAACCGAGATGCTCCAGGAAAACCTCGTAGGTCCTAACCTGTGACTCGAGCTGACGCTGCAAATCGGGACTCAGGTACGCTGATGGAGCAAAACCAAGGCGTTTGTTTATTGCACTGACGTTGCTCTGTATTGATTGGACTTGCTTACTGACTGCGTCAATCGTGGCTAGGTTCTGCTTAACGTCTTTCTCGAGTGATTCGTATCCGGCCAGGTCTTTCTGAAGATTGGTATATCTAGACCTTAGGGCACCCGACGTTGCGTCAAGCCCACTCGCCTTGTCTTGAGCGAGCTTCAGCTTATCATTTACATCGACAAACTTAGTTATACCCCAGACGGTCAGAGTCGCAAGCAAAAGCGCGAGGGGCGCAGCTGCGAATATGCCGACGAGTTTTACCCAATCCGAAACTCGGGACGCAATCAGCTGCGCCGTCTCGAGTTCGACCACTTTCTGATCTTTCAACTCATTCTTGATGATTAGACGTACCTGATCAATCAGTTGCGATTGACCCTCGATCCGAACGCCACAGCCACGGCAAAATGAGCTATCTGGCAGATTCGCGGTGTTGCAGACCTTACATTTCGCAAGCCCATCGGTAGGGTCGGCGTTCACTTCTCACCCCCTTGAAACGCTCGAATTAACGAGTTAATCACCTGTTCAAGTCGAATGTAAGATTACACCCTAGACCATCCGTATCGAATCTACGAAAATGTTTGCATTTCTCGAAGGTATCTGGACCCACTTACGTCACCCATAACCTGGGCGCGGCGGGTGGCCCACACATCCAATCCCGACACAAATCGGGTGCCCCATTCATCGCAGTCTCATCGCGGTGAGTGGGACATTCGCGCAAACGCGCGAACCCTTCCCATCCCTCTCCGTGCGCTCCCGAAGTATCCGATCGTCCGCGCTAACCTCGCCCAAGCAGCAGACAAGTCTCCTGATCTTCTTCAATAAATGCCCGAATCACCTCGTGGGCAGAGCGAAGCTGCCTCTCAACATCCCCAGTCGAACAGTTGCCCAGTCGTATCCAGATGATCTTCGGCGGGTCTCTCTCCAAAACGCTACGCTCAGCAAAATCCGAGTCTTTGGAGACAATGGCAAACCCATGCAACTTGGCATAGTCCCATACCTCGGAGTCACCAGCACCGCCCAGGCCGAGATTATGAACGTGATCAGATCCCGGATAGAGGTCCGCCAAAGACTCTACCAATCGCAGCGACAGGTTCTCATCTAGCAGGAGTTTCAAGCGGCGGTCACAGTTTCGAGCTTGCGTTCGCGATCAGCCGCAAACGCAAGGCAAGCAAGGATATCGGTCTCATTCAGATACGGGAAGTCGCGCAGAATCTCCTGATGCGACATCCCCGACGCAAGATATCCCAGCAAATCTCCCACCGTGATACGCAGCCCCCGAATGCAAGGCTTCCCGCTACGCTTACCCGGTTCAATCGTGATGATCTGCGAGTAGTCCATAGACCTAAGGTAAGCGATAGCCAAGGCACAGTAAAGGCAAAATCATGCACCACTCTCGCCTAAGCGGGTTTCACCGGCACCAACCCATGCTTCAACATCACTGCCCCCATCGCCTTAGGATCAGGAGGCCCACCCCCTGCCAGCAGCCCACGAATCTCCCGAAAATACTCTGCCCCCAACACCCCCGGCGTGATCGTGCAAAGCACCACAGCCGGCTCATCAAACGGATTCATAAATCCATGCACCTTGCCGCGCTCAATCCACACCAAATCCCCCGCCCCCACGTCGAGAGTCTCCCCCTCCAGCGTGAACTTCAGCCTCCCGCTCACCCCATACCCCGTCTCGTCGAACCCCACATGATGGTGCGGAACCGGCATCCCCGCCCCCGGAGCCACCGTCATCTCAAACATCGTCACGCCCGACCCGCTCGTAGGCCCATCAATCAAAAACCGCAGCCCAATCCCGCCCAACCGAATCTCCTCCACATCCACCACACCGCCCTTCAAACTCATCGCATACTCTCTTTCTCTGGATTCATTCCCGGAAGAAGATAGCACCCTACTCCATCCCGACCTAACGAATAATCCTCAGCCGCGCACCTTTCATCGAACCCAATCGCGAATAAGTGAAGCTGCCCAAACCTGTGGAAAAATAAAGCTGCCGAAAGTGGCATGATTTCCGCTCCCGTAAAGTACACGTCCGTTTACCACGCTAGCCACACTTTTTACCGCTAACAGACCACCAAAACACCACAACAACGACACGTTTTCTCAAAAACCCCAGCAAAAAATACACTTCACCATCGCAAAAAAAACAGCAAAAAAAATCAGCAAAAAAATATGAGCGCATCCCCACAAACCCGTCACACCAACAAGCTCCTCACAAGAGCCTTCTACTCCCGCTCCCCCGAAACCGTAGCCCGAGCCCTCCTGGGCAAACTCCTCATCCGTGATCTACACGGCGAGCGCCTAACCGGCCGCATCACCGAAGTCGAAGCCTACCTCGGCCTCACCGACCCCGCATCCCACGCCTACCGCGGCCTCACCCCCAACAACTTCCCCCTCTTCGGCCCACCCGGCCACACCCATGTCTACTTCATCTACGGCATGTATTACTGCCTCAACGCAGCCGCCCATCTCCCCGGCGAGGCCGGCGGAGTCCTCATCCGCGCCATCACCCCCATCGACGGCATCGAGACCATGGCCCACCTCCGCCGCGTCTCCCTCAACGCCAGGCCCAAGCTCCTCACCGGAGGCCCCGGCCGCCTCTGCCAGGCCCTCGACATCACCCGCAAAAACTCCAACGATCTCGACCTAACCTCACCCAACTCCCCCATCCAGATCGCCGACGACGGCACACACCCCACCGACATCCAAATCACCCCACGCATAGGCCTCTCGAAAGCCGCCGACCGCCCCCTCCGCTTCCTCACCAGCGAAACCACCAAAACCCGATCACCAAAAGCCCACATCAAGACACCTGTGAAAAAATAAAGCTACCGAAAGTGGCACAATTTCGCGCTCCAAAAAAGTGCGCGTCCACTCACCACGTTTGCCACACTTTTTACCGCTAATTGACCACCAAACCACCACAACTACGAGCTGTTTTCACAAAAACCCCAGCAAAAAACACTGTTCACCATCACAAAAAAATCGCCACAATATCATCCAGCATCTTGGGAGAAAAAAGCATGGCCACCGGCATCATCACCCACCCCAGCCCCTACACCGTCCCCGAAACCCTAGACCGCCTCGAATCTCTTCTCCAAGCCAAAAACATAAAAGTCTTCACCCGCGTAGACCACAGCGGCGAAGCCGAAAAAGCCGGCCTCCAAATGCCTCCCACCCAACTCCTCATCTTCGGCAACCCAAAAGGCGGAACCCCCATCATGCTAGCCGCGCCCCTCTCAGCCATCGACCTCCCCATCAAAGCCCTAGCCTGGCAGGACGCTGAAGGCAAAGTCTGGCTAAGCTACAACGACCCGCAATATCTCAAAACCCGCTTCTCCCTCCCCGACGAACTCCTCGCGCCCATCACAGGCCTAAGCGCGGTCATCGAACAAGCCCTAACCTAACCGCAAATCATCCCTGATACCCTACCCGCGTGAAGCTCCTCAACCGAACCCTCATTGTCATTGCCCTGATCGCCTTCGTCTTGGCCCTTATCGTCACGATCAACTACAAAACCCTTCCCACCAGCAACACCGCCCAAACCCACTTCGACACCATCATCGTCCTCGGCACACCCAGCCGTTCCGACGGCACCCCATCCCCCGAACAACGCGAGCGCGTCCTCGAAGGCATCCGCGAGTACAAAGCCGGCGTCGCCCCCCACATCATCATGACCGGCGGCCCAGCTCACAACAACTTCGTCGAGGCCCACACCATGGCCCAATTCGCGCAGACCCGAGGCATCCCAACTGACGTCATCCTCGAAGAGCCCCAGGCCCTCAACACCATCCAGAACATCTACTACTCGGCCCAGCTCATGCACCAGCACAACTGGTCCTCCGCCGAAGTCATTAGCTCTCCCTACCACCTCGGCCGCACAGCCCTCATCCTCTCCACATTCGACAACGCCCAGCCCACCCTCTCCATCCACTGGCACACCCACCCCGCCCCCTGGCCGCAGGAGTACAGCCTCCCCCGCGAGCTCCTCCTCGACTACGGAGAAGCCGTGCGCTGCCTCCAACTTCGCATTCACGGATTCCCGCCATCAAAATTCCTCCCCGCATATTAGATAAATTCCCTTTCCCAACAACTCAGCTACAATTTCCCCATTCATGTAACCTGACTCCACTTTGTACGCAGCAAGCTTGGCCCGCAACTATGCCTATCGCATCACTCGACCCGCGCCTCGTTCTGAACTGCACTCCTCAGCTCACCTGTACCACCACGCCAGACGGCACAATCAACTTCCTCAACACCCGCTGGTTCGACTTCACAGGGCGCCCCTGCTCCGACCTCGTCAACAACGACCTCGAATCCTTCTGGATCACCTGCGTCCACCCCGACGACCGCGACATCGTCTACCAGCAGTGGGCCGAAGGCGTCCGTCTGGGCAAGCCCTTCGAAGGCCGCTACCGCATCCTCGGCCGCGACGGCGAGTACCACTGGTTCTTCTCCAACGCCATCCCCATGGTCGAGGACGACACCCTCATTGGCTGGGTCTGCACCTCCACCAACATCCAGCCTCAGATATCCGCCGAAGCCCGCTTCAGCCGCCTCATCGAAACCAGCTTCGTCGGCGTCTCCATCAGCGATGCCGCAGGCAACATCACCTACATGAACCCCTCGCTGCTCAAGCTCCTCGGTTACGAAAGGAACGAGGTCGTAGGACGCATGCGCTGGCAGGACCTCACCCCGCCCGAGTTCGCTCCCCTCGACGCCGAAGCCGACCGCCAACTTACCGCCACCGGAGTCTGCCAGCCCTACGAAAAGGTAAACATCGCCCGCGATGGCCGCCGCATCCCCATTCTCGTCGGTGCCACCTGCATCCGCGACGAGACTGGAGCCAAAACGGAGAACGCCGCCTTCCTGCTGGACCTCAGCGGCCTCAAACGCGCCGAGACCGCCCTCATCCAGTCCGAAAAACTCGCCGCCGTCGGACGCCTCGCCGCCTCCATCTCCCATGAAATCAACAATCCTCTCGAAGCCATCACTAACCTCATCTACATCGCCCGCACCCACGAGAACCTGCACCCCGAGGTCGCCGGCCATCTCTCCCTGGCCGAAGCCGAAGTCGTCCGCTGCTCCCAGATCACGACCCAGACTCTGCGCTTCCATCGCCAGAGCACCCGCCCCACCGCCGTCACTGCCTCTCAACTCTTCGACTCCGTCACCACCCTCTACCAAGGCCGCCTCTCCAATTCCAGCATCACCATCCACCGCGGATACATCACCCCATCCCCCTTCCACTGCTTTGAGGGCGAAATCCGCCAGGTTCTCAGCAATCTCGTCGCAAACTCCATCGATGCCATGCGAACCGGCGGCCGCATCGGTCTCCGCGCCTACGACACAACCCATTCCGCCACCGGCAAGCGCGGCGTCCGTCTCGTCCTCGCCGACAACGGCCACGGCATGCCACCTGAGATCGTCCAGAAGATATTCCACCCCTTCTTCACCACCCGCGAGCTAGCCGGCACCGGCCTCGGCCTCTGGATCTCCAAGGACATCATCGACAGCCACGGCGGCCGTCTCACCGTCCGCAGCCGTGAAAACCACGGGACAGTCTTCAGCCTCTTTCTCCCCTTACACCCCTAAAGCTTCTTCGCGCTCCCATCGGCTCCCCGGAAGTCCCGCTGTCATTTCCCATGACTAAACGTGCCTACTCTTTGCACACTGGGAAAATATTTTCCTTTTTTTTACACTGACCCCCTCAAAAACACCGGGTTTTTGGTCATTCCTAGGTTTGGCCATTCCCGTGCATATATGCAAACCATCTCACAGGAGCGTCTCAATGCCCTTTCGTTCATTCGCGGTACTCCTCTGCCTTGCCGCCGGATCTCTCTTTGCTGCCGCTGATGCTATCCCTTACAGTAATGTCGGCACCATAGCTCCGCAGTCGAGCATTACCGCCGCTGCTACCGGCAACATCACCGGATATTTCGTCTCCCAAAGCGCAGGCGACGACGACAGCATCCGAATGATCGACGTCAACACAGGTTGGGTCAGCAACTATTTCTTCCCCAATCACGCCACTGCCTTCGACGCCGCTGCGAACTTCGGTCACGTCAACGCCGGTGACACACTTGTCTTCGAGCTCTACAACTATGCCACCGGCCAGATCTTAGCCTCCGACGGCACTTACAGCGCTGACGGGATCAACCATGCCTACGTAACGCCCTTCACCGGCGGCGACCTCAGCGGAACGATCTTTCCGGCCGGAACCTACGTCGGAATGGAAGACCTCCCGAACGGCTCCTCCGACTTCGACTACAACGACGACGCCTTCATCTTCACCAACGTCGCTTCAGCCGGAGATCCTTCTCCCATTCCCGAGCCAGGTAGCCTCCTGCTCCTCGGCACCGGAGCTCTTGGAGCCGTCGGAGCCCTCCGCCGAAAACTCTTCAACTAGTCCCTGTTCCTTCACTACCGCCATCCTTCGCTTCGTTCCAGGTAAGCGAAGGATGGCATATTTTTTTGACATAAAGTTCATCACGAACATAGACACCGATCTCTTCCAGCTTCTCTCCCCTGCCAAGTCATCTCCCTCGAACCTGGCATAGTAGCCTACCGATAGACAACATCGGAGAGGGAGCATGATCATCATCAACGACGAGTACGTCACCCTCGACACACTCAACGGCCCTATGCGGACCCACATTGTCCGCCCAGCCGCCCGCACGCTACCCTAGTATCGTCTTCTACTCCGAAATCTTCCAGATCACCGCGCCGATACGCCGCACCGCAGCGATGCTCGCCGGCCACGGCTACATCATAGCCATGCCCGAGATCTACCACTAGTTCGAACCCGCCGGCGCCATCTTCCCCTACGACCAGGCCGGTTCCGACCGCGGCAATGTCCTCAAAACTACCAAAACCATCGAGAGCTAAGACGCCGACGCCCGCGACGCCATCGACCACCTCAAATCGCGCCCCGACTGCACCGGCCGCATCGGAGCCAAGGCGGCGAATGTGAAGTTGATGATCGCCTATCGCTTGCACTACGAGCCGATTACGTTGAGACAATTCAGATGATTCGGGATGGGGCGCTCGGGACAGCGCAGGCGATCGATAGTGCGAATGGTTTTAACATTGCGCACGGGGAGGGGCGGACTACCAAGGCGTTGGGTTATTACAAGGTTTTTGGATCGAAGGGGTGGCTGGAGGTGGGTTCGTTTGGGTATGAGGGGTTACGGTTACGGGCTAACTTCTCGGTCGGGGGTAAAGGAACGGCTTCGATGGTTATAGATGAGACCAATCCTGAGAGGGACCCGAAGCAGTTTGAGCGCCAGGCGGATCATTTCACTGAGTGCATTCTTCAGAACAAGACTCCGAGGACCCCGGGCGAGGAAGGTCTGCGCGACATGCAGTACATGCGTGAGATCTACCGTGCGGCCGGGGTCAGTGCGCTCTAAGCTCTGAACTATGGAGTGATAGCCGTTCCTGGGCGGATCTCCTGGGCAGCTCGAACCTTCGTGCCAGGCAGGTTGGTCGAAAGTTTGATTCGAACCATATTTTTGTTGCCAGGTGCTTCGAAGGTGGCGACGTACGTCTCGGCAATCGCTCCCCGGAACTGCTTGAGGAAAGGTCCGATGGAGACGGGGTTGCCGGTTCCCTGATAGTAGGTGCGGCCGCCGGTGCCTTCTGCAACCTCAGACAGGTAGCTTTGCCCGCTGAAGCTGGCGGCTTCGCCACGAATGCCAGAGTCGCCGTAGTAGATCGAGTAGACGGCGATGCCTGCGCGCTGGGCGTCGGCGACAGCCGCATCAACGTAGGTGCTGTTCTGGTTCAGGGGGCTGACGCTCCCGTTATACGGGTCAACGCCGTTGGTGAGCATCATGACGAAGCGGGCCTTGGGGGTTTGGATCGAGTCCTCCCGCTCGGGCGCTCCAGGCCAGTGCTTGGTGAAATCGGAGAGGCAGAAGTAAGGGCTCGCGCTGGCGCCCGCGGTGCCCATCGGGATACGGAGGTTTTTGGCTGCACTGGCATAGTCAGTGGTGAATTCCTGGGCGGGCACGACGCGGCCGTTTTCCATGTAACCGATGAAGATTTCGGTCCCCTGCGGAAGGGTCGTGATGAAGTTGCGAATGTCGTCGAGTTGGCGACCTACGCTAGTGCGGAGACCGTCGTCGATGAGGAGGGCTACCTGGGCTCCGGTGGGCGGGATGGGGGCAAGGCTCGTGAGAGGAGTCGCCCGGTCGTTGACCTTAATGATGATGTTTTGCGAAGTTGGGGTCTGGGGGGATTTGGAATCCAGAGCAATGAGGGCCTGAGTACGGGTGGGGCCTTCCTGAGCTGGGAGAAGTGTTGCAGTGAGTAGTGTTGCAGCCAGCAGATATTTGGTCATTTCATTCCCTTTCAACTAATTAGACGCTGGATGCAAGAGCTTGATTCATCAGGTCCAGTACTCCCCACCCCCACACTTATTGCGCAAAGTATTCATAAAATGATACTTAGCTTTGGACTTCTGTTCTTATAAGTACCTTCTTCGGGTAAAGTATTGCAGACGGATGGTTATAAAGAAAAAGGCCTCGGATGTCCGAGGCCTTTCTTTTCTGTTCTCTTTCTATTATAGCTGATGTATAGGATTAATTAGGCATATGCAAATTATTTATCTGTAAGTGTTTGACTTGTTTGTTTACTTGACAAGCTTTCTAAGGAAAGTTCGTGAGTAAGCCGGAAAAAACGTCAAAAAGCACTCGGGTCGCTTCGCTCCCCTCGGAAATACGGGGGTTCTTCGCTGCGCTCAGAATGACAAGCAAAAACACCGCGACTGCCGGCAAGTACACCAGCAAGTGTCCTGCTTCGATGATTCGTCGGTCTCGTGCTCAGGGTGTGCCGATGGCGGCTGGAGCACTGGGTGGAGGATTGCTTGCGGGAGTCTTGGTGAAGGCGCGCAGGAGTCCTTCGAGGAAGGCGAAGAAGACGTCTACGGCGTAGCCGACGAGGAAGGCTATGGCAAGCGGCGGGACGGAAGCCTGGTCGGTAATGGTGATGTTGTTGAAGAGTCCGACGACGCCTCCGCCGATTGCCGCGATGAGGAAGCGGGCGGAGTTGGCGGCCGATGGGGTGAAGGTCCGGTTGCTCATCTGGTCTTCGAATGTGCGGAGGAGGTAGGCGCAGGTGCCGAGGAGGGCATAGAGGACGGGGAGGATGCAGGTGGAGAGGGCT
The DNA here is from genome assembly GCF_003945235.1 of Edaphobacter aggregans. Taxonomy (NCBI): domain Bacteria; kingdom Pseudomonadati; phylum Acidobacteriota; class Terriglobia; order Terriglobales; family Acidobacteriaceae; genus Edaphobacter; species Edaphobacter aggregans. The sequence continues at coordinate 6,085,004 of NZ_RSDW01000001.1, read as the reverse complement.
CCGTAGAAGACGGAGACGTCGGTGATGAGGGTCTGGGCGAAATAACGGACATCTTGATAGGTGTTGGTGATGTTGTCGCGGGCGGCGATGGGATCGGGTATGCCTACGGGGAGCTCGAAGCGTCTTTTCCGTTCTTCGGGGCTGAGTGTGTCTTCGAAAGGAAGTCTCTGGCGAGGCACGATAAAGCGGTTGAGCTTGCGGGCCCGGGCGTTGATGTTGCGGACGAGGGAGGCGTACTCCTGCAGGTCGGAGATGACATCGGACGCACTGACGCCTTTGGGAAATTCGAAGGCCTGGCCGGCGGGAAGCGGGGGCCCGAGTTCAGAACGAAGCTTGACGGCGAGAGCGTTGGCGCGGGTGATGTCATCGCGGAGGGTGTTGGAGACAGCTGAGGTGACAAAAGTGGCTACGGAGGCAGGGACGATGACGCAGGCCAGAATGATGGCCCAGATGAGGTAGGTGTGGACGGTGGGGCGAGTGTCGTTGTGGTAGGCCTTGAGACTTTCGGCGGTGACGGGCTTGAGGCGGGCGGCGAGACTGGTGAGTGCGGCGAGGAGATTTGCGGCGACTTCCTCGGTCCAGCCTTCGGTGGAGGCAGTTCGGGCGCGCAGGATGGCGCCGCGGGTGTCGGGGGTGACATCGATGCCGATCTCGGCGGCGTACTTGAGGAGGCGCTCGGCGTCACAGAGGGCGTCGTTGAAGTAGGCGGGAGATTTTTGGGATTCCAGGAGCCCGGTGGTAGCAGAATGCGTCATTGCTGACAGCCTCCACGGCACGAAGTGGCCTTTCAGAGCGAGACCGCAATAGTACCTGAATGATGGCTAGGGGCAAATGGGTTTATGAGTAGCGTGAGGAGAAGGCGCGGGTTGGGAAACAGATTTCTCGCTCCGCAGCTCACGATGAAGCTGTGAGCTGCTCTGGTCGAAATAACAAGATTTTGGAGCGAGGGGCGGCGACTGTTTTGTTAGTCGCCGCCGATTCTTACTTTCAGGCCGGCTCGGACGGTGAATGGGAGGCTGGGGTAGCCTATTGGGCCGATGTTGTGTTGGGAGATGAGATTGCCCAGTTCGGTGAAGACGACGATCCGGGGGCGGAAGGCGTAGGTGCCGTAGAGGTCGAGCTTCGCGTAGCTGAAGTCGAGGTTGCGGTTGGGTAGCAGGAGGGAGTTTCCGAAGTTGGTGTCGAAGCCGTCGAGGAAGGTGGAGTCGTCGGCGCGGCTGGCCAGGGCTCCTTTAAAGGCTGCGGTGTATTTGGTGCCGGTGTATTGGGCGGCGAAGAAGCCGGAGTGGGGTGGGCGGCGGAAGGGACGGGCTCCGACGAGTGGGCCTTCGGCTCCAATGGGGATGCCGGGGAAGTTGGGGTTGTTGTTGGCGAAGCCTTTGCTATAAGCGTCGCTGGTGAAGGAGTGGAGGACGACGGCGTCGAGGTAGGTGTAGCCTCCGCGCAGCATGAGGTGGGTAAAGGGCTGGTACTGAAGTTCGGCTTCGAGACCCTGGGCACGGAAGGCGAGTGAGTTGAGGTAGGGGGTGAAGACGGAGGTCGCGACGCTGGGGGGGAAGCCGAAGTCCTGAATGAGGGCTCCTGCGCCTACGCCTTCGAGTTGGTGATCGAAGATGTTGTGGAAGTAGCCGGCCTGGAGGATGAGCTTCTGGCCGATGATGTTTTGGTCGATGCCGAGGTCGTAGGTGCGGGAGCGCTGGGGGCCAGGAGGCGTGACGTTGAACTCCGCAATCGCGGCTGTATTGCCCGCCTGCTGAAGTTGCGTGTAGAGGCTGGCGAACTCGAGGGCGAGGGTGGGCTCCTGGACTCCGGTGGCAAAGTTGGCACGGAGCTTGGTGCCGTGGAAGTATCCTGCGCCGGGACGGACGGGAACGTAGGAGAGGCCGATGCGCGGGGTTCCCGTGATGCCGTAGAGATGGTTCTTCTCGATGCCGCCGCCGAGGGAGTAGAAGATGCGGTTCATGATGTCACCCTGAAACTGCAGGGAGTATTGGTAGTTGGTGCGCTGGGTGGTCTCCTTCTCGTACGAGGTAACGAAGCTGCCTCGCTCGTTTTCGTAGCGGAAGCCGAAGAGGGCGGTGACGCGGCGGAGGAAGGTGTAGTCGGACTGGTAGTAGAGCTCGTCGCGGTTGGAGACGGACTGTTCGTTGGGGACGAAGAAGGAGGCCTGGCCGGTGGTGCTGTAGCCGTTGGCTCCGCGGATGGTGACCACGTTGCCGAAGTACTCGGTGAAGATGTCGCCGCCGCCGAAGTCGAAGGTGATGGGAGTGCCGACGTTGGTGAAGGCCTGTTCCTGCTCGCGCTTGCGGGCGATCCCGTAGCGGACGAGATTATGCCAGTTGTGTTCGGTGCGGTTCTCGAGGGTGAGGCCGGAATAGATGTCCTGATCGGATTGCTTGGCGTCGGCGGAGATGCCGTAGAAGTTGCGGGCCTGGGGGAGGCCGATGGCAGAGACGGCATTGCGAATGGTGAAGCGGGCCTGGGTGTTTGCAGTCAGGTCGTAGCCGACGTTGGCGACGGAGGTGGCAGCGTGGAAGCGGTCGCGGGGGATGGAGTTGGAGGTGTCGAAGCGGCTGAAGGCTCCGTAGTAGTCGAGCTTGTTGTGGGCGCCTGAGACGGCGGCTTCGTTGCGGTAGGTGTGGAAGTTGCCAGCATCGCCGGAGTAGTTGAGGACGGGCTTAAGTCCGCTGCCGCGTGGCGTGGTGAGGTTGACGACGGAGGCTGCGGCGTCGGTGCCGTAGAGAGCTGAGTTGGGGCCGCGATACATCTCGAGACCGGCGAGGCCGGTGCTGGAGACATTGCCGAAATCGAAGGTGCCGCCTACGTCGTTGGCGGGGACGCCGTCGATGAGGACTTTGTTGGCGGTGGAGTTGCCGCCACGAACGAAGAGCGAGGTGACGCTGCCGGTCTGTCCGGACTGGACGGCTACGTTTCCGGGGGATTGGCGGAGGTCGTCGACGATGCCGACGCGGGTGGCGAGGTCGGCTTGCGGGATGAGGGTGACGGCTGAGCTGACCTGCTGGAGGGGCGTGGGGATTCCAGTGGCGGTGACGGTGACGGTGGTCCTGACGGAGGCGACTTCGAGGACGATGTCGCGGTTGACGACGTCCGTGGCTCCGCCATAGAAGTCCTGGCCGATGTTTGGGGTGAAGTTGGGTGCCGAAGTGAGGAGGACGAATCGGCCAGGAGATGCGCTGCGGATTTCGAAGGAGCCGTCAGGGCTGGTGAGTACGGCGGCCACTGCCTGCTTCCCCTGTATAAGCTGGACGCGGGCTCCGCCGACGACGGCTCCGAGCGGGTCGGTCACCGTGCCGCGGACGACAACGGCGCGGGCAGCAAGGGTGAGGCTGAAGAGGATGACGAGCGAGGCAAGTAGAGACTTCGAGGCCGATAGACGGCGCACGGACGTGACCATGAATGAAAACTCCTCCGTTCCCCCCCGGGAACGTGGTTGATGTGCGTTGACGGAACCGGTCTCCTGACTTACGCGATACATGCTGGCCTTGGCGCTGGATGCTTCCCTTCCCGGCGCTATGCGCTAGTGGGAGTATCTGGCTGGCATTCACACTTTTGAGGGTGTGCGCGAATCACAGTTGCGGGGCAGTGGCGGAGTTTCACCGCGCTTCCCGAACATTCCGTTGCGGGACAAAGGTTACGTTGCACGGCGGATGCGATGTTCGCCGCAGGAATTACCGGGGTCGGAGAGACATCCGGCATAGCCAGTTTACACGGTGCAAGTAACCCATAAGGGCAATAGTTTGGCTGCGATAGAGGCAGTAGGCTGGAGTGAGCTCAATGCAGACTGTGTCTGCTGCTATTCACGATTTGAAGAATCAGAGCATTTGTGAGGGTTTCCTTTGACCACTGTTGCCTTCCCTGCCTCCTCTACTGACTCGACCGATAGCGTGAGAATTGCGCGACTTTCACAGATGGATTGGATCATTGCGCGCTTTTCGAAGATGGATTTGATTGTGGCGGGCGTGCTCGCAGCGGCTACGGCCCTGTTTCTGGTGGGACATCTGAGTCTGCCGTTGAGCCCGATGGAAGATGCTTCGATGCTGCTGCGCTATTCGCAGAATTTTGCACGGGGGCATGGAATCGTCTGGAATGTTGGAGAGCGTCCAGTCGAAGGGGCCACGGATTTTCTGTATATGGTGCTGATTGGCCTGATCAGCCGGTTGATGCATATGGACGTGAAGGCGGCGGCGGTGGCTCTCCTGTTTGTGTCTCAGGTTGTGAGCGTGGTGGTGATGTATGCTGGGCTGCGGCGGCTGTATCGAGCGCCGATGCTAGTGGCCGCGGGGTTTGCAGCTACGCTCGGGCTCGGGCTGGGATACCACTATATTAATTCGGGGTTCAGTGCACCGTTCTATGGGCTGTTTGCTCTGCTGACGTGGTGCGTAGGAACGACTTGCGTTCTGGAGGGTGTGACCCGGCGGCGGGCGCTCTGGTTTGCGACGTTCGGGTTCATCACGGGACTGATTCGGCCCGATGGAGTGATTCTGGCGGGGCTGATGTTGTGCTCGACACTGTATGGGGTGAGGGCGAGGCGGCTTCTACTGGTCGTTAGCTTTGGGGCGATCTTTGCTGTGTGTGGCGGGATCTATTTTGCGTGGCGACTGCACTACTTCGGATTTCCGTTTCCGGTTCCGTTTTATGCGAAGCACTCGGGTGGGATTCAGTGGGCCAATCTGAAGCTGTCGTCGCGGACGATGGTGGAGATGCTGCTACCGTTTCTCCCTTTGATTGGGCTCGGATTCAGAAGCCGAAGCGCGATGCGGCAACTCGCGGTCTGGCTGATTACAGTGGTTCCATTTACTGCGTTGTGGATTTTGATCCTGTTCGAGAACAATCATTTTTCGCGGTTCCAGTATGTGATGGTGCCGCTATCTATGTTTTTCCTGGGCGGATTGGTGACGGTTTGGTGGCGGGAGCTTGAGAGCACTCGCCCACGAGAGGCAGAGACGCTGAAGCGGCCGCTTGCGGCAATGATGGCGCTGATGTTCGTCTTCGCGATTATCTACAACATGCACCTCTATCTGAAGCCGTTTTCGAATGTTGGCGCGCAGGAGCTCGGGTTGCGGCTGCAACCGTATGCTGCGAAGAACTACAGCATGGTCATAACGGAGGCGGGTGACCTGCCGTTCTATTCGGAGTGGCGGGCCGTGGATGAGGGCGGCCTGAATGACTCATTCGTCGCGCGCAACAAGGGACTGCTGACGGAGGCCTATATAGACCGCTATCAGCCAGAGATCCTGATGTATCACGTGTGGGCGATGCATCGGACCGTCGCAGACTTGAAGGCGCAGACCGAGGGAGTTGTCTCTCCGGAGGTGACCGGCAAGCTGAGTCTGAACGACGCCATGATGCACAACTATGCGGTCAAGCACGGCTATGTGCTTGCGGCGGTCTGGGGCGGCACGTATTGCGACTATCACGTCTACTGGGTGAAGCGTGATTTTGCGGACAGCGACGCGATTGTGTCGGCCATCCGGGATCACCCGTACTACATGCAGGAGACGGGGCAGCTGGCTTATGACTTCCGGGATGCTCCGGCTCCTTCGATTCCCTGCTTGATTTAAACGGCTACGGGATAAGAAGGAGCTTGCCGGTGGTCTTGCGTGATTCGAGATCGCGGTGAGCGCGGGCTGCATCGGCGAGTGGATAGATGTGTTCGACACGGAGCTTGAGGGAACCATTGGCTACGGAGTTGAGGACGTCGGCAGCGCGGGATTCGAGGTCGGCCCGGGTAGCTGTGTAGTCCTTGAGCGTGGGGCGGGTGATGTAGAGTGAGCCGAGGAGTGAGAGCTTGATGAGGTCGAAGGGCGGGACCGCTCCGCTGGAACCACCGAAGAGGACCATCATGCCGCGAGGGCGGAGGACTTCGAGGGATTTGTCGAAGGTGGATTTGCCCACGGAGTCGTAGACAGCGTGGAGGCCAGGGCCGGTGGCGAGAGTCTTGAGCTTTGCCGCAAAATCTTCGCGGGTGTAAAGGATGACTTCGTCGGCTCCAGCTTCGCGGGATAGTTCGGCCTTTTCTTCGTTAGAGACGGTGGTGAAGACGCGGGCTCCGAGGGACTTGGCAATCTGGGTGAGAAGAAGGCCGACACCTCCGGCTCCGGCGTGGATGAGGACTTCGTCGCCAGGGTGGATGGGATAGGTGGAATGCGCGAGGTAGTGGGCGGTCATGCCCTGAAGTATTGCGGCAGCGGCTTGTTGTGCAGTGACGCTCTCTGGGATGGGGATCAGGGCAGAGGTGGGGGCGACGGCAAGCTGGGCGTAGGTTCCGGGAATGTGGCACCAGACGACGCGGTCTCCGACTTTGAGCTGGGTCGGCTGGGGGCCCGGTTCACCAAGAGCGACGATAGTTCCGGCTGCTTCCTGACCGAGGATGTAGGGAAGCTTGGCGGGGTAACGGCCTTCGCGGAGATAGATGTCGATGAAGTTGATTCCGCTGGCTTCGATGCGGACGAGGGCTTCGCCGGGGCCAGGAGTTGGCGTTGGGAGATCGCGGAGTTCTAGTACGTCAGCGGTTCCGGTGGTTAGGATCTGGATGGCCTGCATGGGTGTCGGATGCTCTCCTGCGAAGATTGCTTCTGTGAGTGTTGAAGTCGCTCGATGCGAGCGATTCTGTTCTACAGATAAATAAAGGCGCCCCCAGTCTACAGCCTCGGGTGCCTTGATCGGATTGAAGTTCAGTCAGGTCAGGTCGTTCGTTGTTGCGACGGGGCCATTCTTTTTGACTGACTCGATTCCCTTCTCCATAGCTGACGGGGAGGAGTACATCTCGCTTTTGCCGATGATCTCGTGGTTCTTGGCCTTCAGGACGAAGTAGGGCTGATCGGACTTTGATGTCTTGCGCTCATATTGCTTGTCGTCTGGAGAGTTCTTCTTGACGGACTCGATGCCGTTGAGAGCGCCTTCTTTTTCTTTGTAGTTCTCGCTGGTCAGGATAACTTCGCCGTTGGCTGCCTTCAGATTGAACATGAATTGCTTGCCTGCTGCCGGTTTCAGTTCGTAGTGTGCGGACATGCTTCCTCCGGTAAATCAGATTGGACGATCTGGCCCGAATGGAAACGAACAATGTTCAACACTCTACCTGAATCGATAGAGGTTGTGGCTGGCGATGGTGAGGATTTAGTGGAGGAGGCTCTCTTCAGAACGGAGGCGCAAGATGCGGTCGACGGCGTAGGGCGCCCGATGAGAAGCAGTGTGGAAGTGGCGTACCTGAAGCTCGCCGAGCAGGCCGATACCCATCATCTGGATGCCGGCGAGAATGCAGATGCCAGCAATCACAAAGATGGGGCCGTGCATATCCATGACATGCTGACCAGTGAGGATCTTCAGCACGAGAAGCCACGCAGCAAGGCCAGAACCGGCGAGAACGCCCAGCGCGCCGATGCTACCGAAGAAGTGCAGCGGGCGGGTCATGTACTTCAGCAGGAAACGGATGGTCAGCAGATCGAAGAAGACGCGGAAAGTGCGGGAGATGCCGTAGTGGCTCTTACCGAACTCGCGGGCCGGATTCGAGATGGAGATTTCGCAGATACTGGCGCCGTACCACGAGGCGAGGGCGGGGATGAAGCGGTGCATCTCGCCGTAGAGAGGAATATTTTGGATGACCTCGCGGCGATAGGCCTTGAAGGTGGTGCCGAAGTCGTGGATGTTGACTCCGCTCAAGGCCGCCATGAGCCAGTTTGCTGCGCGGGATGGGATGCGGCGGAGGAGGAAGTTGTCTCCGCGCTGGGAGCGCCAGCCGCTGACGACGTCGTAACCCTCTTCGAGCTTGGCAAGGAAGTTGGGGATCTCGTCGGGCGAGTGCTGGAGGTCGCCGTCCATGGCGAGGATGAACTCGCCCTGGGAGTGGTCGAAGCCTGCGGCGAGAGCGGAGGTCTGGCCGAAGTTGCGACGGAGCTTAATGACGAGGACACGCGAATCTACAGCTGCGATCTCTTCGAGGAGACGGTAGGTACGGTCGCGTGAGCCGTCGTCGACAAAGACGAGCTCGAATGTCTCGCCGACCTGCTCCATGACGGCTTTGAGCCGGTCGTAAAGGGTGGTGACGTTGTCTTCTTCGTTATGGAACGGCACGACGATGGAGTATTTCGGCACAAGTTGATGATACTCCTACGAGTGCACTGGTGACGAGATAGTAACGAGTCGCAACTCAGATTCTCGCGCCGGAAGTGGCCGACGGAGAGATGATGGAGGTGCACAAAGCAGCGGCAGGACGGCTGAGGCTGGTGCATGTTGTATGCCGTTATTTATGATAGGGTTCCGGGGCGGATGTGCCACGCCTGAATCGGATCGGCCGAGGCAGGAAAGGGATCATGGGAAAACGCGTCCTCTATATCGTCATGGCGTTGGTGCTGGTGGGTTTCGCCTACATCGGATACCACTCGTACGACGCACGGCGGGCAGGGGGGACGGGGGATGTGTTTTCGAGAGATACGGGAGAGAAGATCGGGGAAAATTCTGGTTCAGGCGCGAAGGTGACGGTATCGGTACCTCCGAGGGCGGCGGATGGAGCAGCGGCCGGATATCCTGCGCAGACTCCTCAGGGAGCTCCTATGACTCCGACCACGCCGGCCGAAGCTGCGGCGGGTTCGCAGGTCACACAGGCAGGACAGCTGGCGCAGGGGGCGGCTCCGGCAGGCGATACAATCAGCCCGAATCCGCCGAATGGAATGGTGTTTGCCGGGACAGGAAAGTATCAGCTCTTTCGGCAAGGAAATATCACCTGGCGGCTCAATACGGATACTGGGCAAACGTGCATTATCTTCGCAACGGACGATGAGTGGAAGAAACCGAGAGTCTATCGGGCTGGGTGCGGAAGCCGATAAAGCCGAAGACATGTGGCTCGCTTAGCGCAATACGGGAATGGCGTCAGACGGTAGACGACGCTCATTTCGCGGATAGTGCGTTGAGCGGTGGTAGCTTGCATGCTGCTGCAACAAAATGGCAGCAGCACCGCGGAGTCGAGCCGATTCGCCGTCACCAGCCGTCTCCAATCGTGGTGGAGGACCGGCCAGCACCGCAAGCTCCAACTCGCGCTGAATGATCGATCCAAATCGCGGCCATACGGACGTGATTTCGCCAGTGATCAAGATGAGTTCGGGTGAAAGAGCTGCGGTGATAAGACGAAGGCCGCGACCGATGGCATGAGCCTGACGAGTGACTGCCTCAATCGCAATCGGGTCATTCTCTTCAGCGAGCCGCAGCAGGCCGTAGATATCGATTGAGGGATTGTCCGGAGAGAGTTCACGATAAGACTGCAGTGCGGCGCGCGACGATCCAGCCATCTCCCAGCAACCTCGCTGGCCGCAGCCACATACTGGACCTGCCAAATCAATCGGAATATGCCCGAACTCACCGGCGAGCCCGTTGTACCCCGAATGCAGTTGCCCACCGGAGAGAATCGCCGTGCCGATGCCTTCGGAGACCGCGACAAGAACCGCATTGGAAACGCCTGCCAGCCGACCGGACCAGGCTTCGGATAACAAGCAGGCATTGGCGTCATTATCAATCTCCACCTGCAGATTCAATCCTTCTTCCAGAGCAGACTTGATGTCGAAGCCTTGCCAATGAAGATTGGGCGCCAGAAGAAGGCGCTGAGTCTCTGGATGAACTCGACCCGGAACACTTACGCCAATTCCCTCAAAGGATTTGTCGACATGCCGATCCTGCAACAGCCGCATCTTCTCGATGATGTGCTTGAGCGCGAGCTCCGGATCGGATACGGTCATGACCGTTTCGCGAGAAAGAAACCTGCCAGTGAGATCAACGACGGCAAGGATAGCGCGGTCGGGACGAATGTCGAGAGCAAACGTCACGAGAAAATCATTTACTTCCAGCATGGTTGAAGGGCGGCCGCGCGAACGGCGAACGACTGCTCCCTCGCGCACCCACCGCTCGGAGATAAGCTGCTCAACGATGATTGAGATTGTGCTTGGCTGCAATCCCGAAAACCGCGCGAGTTCCACGCGTGATACCGGTTGTCTGAAACGGATCAACTCCAGAACGATGTCTCTATTGATGTCGCGCGCATTTTCGCTGGAGGCGAGTTGCGCAGAGGAGAGGTCAATCCGTCTGACCCCAAGCACTCTTTCCGGGTGCGGCAAACCGTTTTGTCCTGAAAGCAACGCTTGTATCCTCATTTGAGGTTCATGTTACGCCATCTGAACTTTGCACATGCATCATGCTTGGCCGTGATCGCGAAGCGGCATTTCATACTTTCGCAAAATGCCGAAGAGTAGAAATTCGTAGATCCGCACCCATTGCGGGCTACGAATTTTGTAAACGCAAGACCACGTCAGAGCCCTCTCGTCGCGCCTGATCTCGGCAGTTTCTATACCAAGATCAGGCGACAGAGAAAATGCATACCTTCTTCCCTGCTAACAGGTCAGAAGGTATACCTCGCCATGATCTCCACTACGCGTCGGCCCGTCTTATATCCAGCATAGCCGAAGCATTGCGATCCAGCATCGCTACAGCTCCCGTTGGGGTTGGCGCTATTGACCAATTGCACTCCTGAAAATCCGACATTATCCGGATCATAGAACTGCAAGTTGGCTTCTCTCGGGTAGCGCGAGCTGAAGCTGGTCAGCGGGTGATTCAGAAAATTGAAACCCGCAAGACGGAGCTGTATATTCCGACTCTCCTTCAAAGGAAAAGTCTTCTGCAACGTCAGATCGCTGTTGAAGAACGCTGGTCCATGAATATAACCGAGGCTCGTTGGGCCGTTTACGCCCTGAGGTCCCAGGCCGAAGCAGTTGCCGTTGATGAACTGATTTTTCTGTAGTCCACCAGTGGGATTACCACCCAGACAGCCTGTGCCAGGGCGAATTACCGGCTGCAACATTACATCTGTAGTGCCTAACAACATAGTGTTGCTGATTTGGCATGCGGTCGTTAGATTCGATGCCACACCAACCGCACAACGGTTACCACCGTATGAGCTATTCGCATAACCCTGGAGGTTGAAGTTTGGGGCATAGACAGCCTGAAGATTCGGTCCACTCTGCCAGTTCGTGATACCCGAAACCATCCAGAAGTTAGCCAGGCCACGCAGGAATCGGTTGCCGGAATGGAACCGCTCGCCCATATCGTAGGAGTAACTGGCGCCAATGATGCTGGTACGGTCAAAGGCAAGGGGACCATAATTTGCCCGCAGGTTTGTTGGATCGCCGGCCATGCCATTGTTGAACGCGCCGCGGACGCCGAGCGCTTTGCTGAACGTATAGTTCAGACCATAGTTCAGACGGCCTCTCTGCCGGTTCCAGTTCGCTTGGAGCGCGTTGTAGTTGGCATAAGCGATATGGCGCGGCATGCCCATGTGGCTGTAGTTTGGGTATTTGCGGTAGTCGTTCTGCTGGACTTGCTGGAAGCTTGCCAAATTTGGAACCTGGCCGAACAGCGACGAGGCTGGGTTTGGATCCGGTTTGAAGAAGGAACCAATCGGAATGGCATTGACGTCCCGCAGATCCTGGGCTTGCACGGCGTTGGTCGAAGCGTTGTCGGTAAGGAGATCTTTGCTCTGGTTGCCGACATAAGCGATATCGAAGACAGAGTCGAAAGGAAATCTCTGAGACACCGAGAAGCTGTAGGTCTGCGTCAGAGGTTGTTGGTTGTCGCTCGGATCCAGAAGCATGATGCTAGGGCAGCCGTTTTGCTGGCTGAAATCGCAGCGGAAGCCCGGGCCTGTTTGGTCGACTTGCGCAAGTGAAACTGAGCCCTGAGTTGGGCTGCCTCCCACGGTTGACGTTACAAGGCCCTGAGCAGTGGCTGCCGGCCCGGTGAAGTCATTCCAGGAGTCATGGGCGCGATACATGCCCCAGCCACCGCGGATGATCGTAGTTCCTGTGCCCCAGGCATCCAATGCAAAACCTGCGCGCGGTGATACGAAAGCCCAACGGGAAGGAACACCTGAGTTCGGTACGCCTGCGAAGCCTGCATTGTTGTTTGTGGCATGATTTCCGCCGTGCCATCGAACGCCCGGCTCGAACAGGCTTCCATCCGGATTGGTGGTGTTCTTGGCGTCTGTAGCGTACAGATTGGGGAAGAAGGTCGCCATTCCCAATCCATGCTTGTCCTGCCAGGGACCAAGGTGATCGAAGCGTACACCGAAGTCGAGCGTCAGTTTTTTGGTTAGCTTATAGCTGTCCGTCGCATACCAGGATGCTGTCCAATAATAGAGGTCGGTCTTCGCATTGAAGTTTTGCTGCGTAAAGGTGCCAACGTAGCCAGCGAAGAAGTCCGCCAAATAGTTCTCACCGCAGCTTGCACCGCCTCCGCGGAGGAACGAACTGGGGTCGCAAGTACCGTTGCTATTATTCATGTAATAGTTCGATATCTGGCCATTGGTCATTGGGCTGAGATCTGTCTGATTGGCCGTGTCGCGTTCGGCGTAAACGCCAAATTTCAGCGTATGGGCGCGGAGGACGTAGGAGAAGTTATCGCCACCGGACGGCAGGAACTTTGTCGACAGATATGGCCCGGCGCTGAAATCCGGGGTAATGGCAAAGGGAAGGATTGCATCACCCGCCGAGTACGTGGCTATCTGAGGCAATTGACTGGTTGCCTTTGGATAAATCCCCTGATACGGATAGCCCCATGTGCTTTTGCTCAGTAAGCTTTGATTACCGGAAGCATAGGAATTCTTTACGGCTGAGAGACCCGCAAATATCTCATTCGTCATCTTCGAACTAATGACGTGGGTGTAGTTGACGCTGCCAAGGTGGGAAGATGATTTGGCATTAATCTTTCCCGGAGTGTCGGCTCCGCCAAGATATGCCTGACCGCTTGTTCCCGGCGAATAATATATCGACTCCGGAATATGCGATGTCGTTCCGAACTGACCGTTATAGACGAAAAACAGCTTGTTATTGTCGTTGATGCTGTAGTCGAGACGGTAACGGATCTGGTAGCTGTCCGGGTTTTCCAAATTCAGGGTTTGTGTGTTGTAGAAGTTCTTTGTCGGTCCGGGACCTGGGCAGGTGCTGAGGTCTCCTGTGCAGCCTGGCTCATAGTATGCCCTTAGAATGGCGGAGACGCCGGGATCGATCGGGCCTAAGTGCCCACCGTTGCTGCTCGGCGAGGCACAAATATGGTAATAGGTGGACAGCAGACCATTGGGTGTGCAACCTGCGCCGTAGTTGCCCGTACCGTAAATGTCCTCGACATGTACTCCCAGGTAATCTGCAAGGGCTTGCTGAGAAAAGTCGCCGTTGAGCATGGCCTTGGTGGGAACCAAGCCCTCCAGAAGACTCTTCGGTAAGCTGCCGTAAGCGTAGACGTTGCGCTGAACGTAGTCTTCAGCTCCAAACTCGAACGTCAACTTGCGATTCTTATTGAAATCGCTGTGTGGAAATAGAACCGGGCCGCCGATCTCAACGCCGGGATAAATGTAGTGATCCTTGATGGTGCCGAAGTTCTGGAATTTCTGAAACCAGTCCTGCGCGTTGAGCTGGTAGGTCCGCGCATAGGCGCGAAGATTACCGTGGAATGCCTGACCACCTGACTTCCCTACTGCCGTGATGACGGTCGGCCCCTTGGCCGTATCAGCACCGAAGTTGGAGGTCTCGATTTTTACTTCCTGGACAAAGTCCATGTTGACGGTCTGAGTCTGGCCAGCGCCGCTACCGGGATCGGTAACATTGGCGCCATCCGAAATAATGCTTGCACCGTTGGCCGTTGCTCCGTTGCCAACGTAGTTCGATAGACCGGAATAGGTGCCGGCAACTTCCGCCGAACTGGAACTCGCGTTGTCCAGGCCATTCTGAACGACAGCGAAACCCGCCTGCGTGCGCAGCAGTTCGGAGACGTCGCGGCCAACAGTCGAAAGTTTCTGAATATCCTTGGCCGTGATCAACGAGCTGCGCTCGCCGTTAGTCGCGATATCGGTATTCGCTTCCACCGTCACGCTCACATCTTCAGCACCAACCTTCATGTGCAGCTCAGACATGCTGACGTTATCGTTTGGATGAAGCTCGATATCGCGCGTCACCAGTGTCTGGAAGCCTTTCATGCTGATCGTGACGCTATACGTACCAGCAGGTACCGCATTGAATCGGAAGATGCCCGCACCGCTGCTGGTCGTGTGACGAAGATCATGACTCTTCGTGTTACGAAGTATCACGTTGGCCTGTGGGATGAGAGCTCCCGTCGTATCGGAAACGACACCACTGAGCGATGCGCTCGTCGTCTGGGCCCAGGATGACGTCGGCTGATAGAGGAACAGGGTCGCCAAAAGCGCCATGCAGAAGGACAAGATACGAAGGTAGTTCTTCATCGGGAGATCACCTATCTGTGAGGGTTCCTGTTTCCCACCGGGTAGTCTTCCGGCGGGGTTGGAATGAATACGGTTGTGGAGTGCAGATTTCAAAGGACTCCTCATTGCTTCACCGAGAGACTCAACTGTGTGTCCTGCTCACAGGTGACCGTTGGAGCTCCAGAGGAATCAACTGAGCCAGCGGGAGAGTTACTGCATCCCGGGGCGAAAGAGCCCTTGTAGGTAGCCGTCGCCGAGCTCACTGCCCGTATCGTTACGGTGTAGGTTCCCTGCGGCGTTACACCGACCAGGTTCGAACCGCAGCCGGTAAACATGGTTATGCTGCCGAACAATGCGAGCAAGGCCAGACACAGGCTGAGCGATCCGCGTAAGTGCTTCAATGCGCGGTGGCGGCGCACTGCGAGTGCGATGGGCGAGAGCATCAGAAACGCCAGACTGACCGGAACCTTCTTCCCAAACAGAGGAAGCTTCAAGGCACCGACTGGCGGTTGCGGCACGACGGGCGTTGTGCCCGTAATGACGCTGAGGGTGATGTTCATCGGGCCATAGGTTGCTGGTACGACGGTCACTCCGTTCTTATCCTGCTCTGCGGTGATCAGGTTGTCCGGCTGCAGAACGAAGTTGTTTGGACTGAACCCGCACGTCACGTTCGCCGGCAGGCCGGTGCAGCTTAGACCGACGAAGCCCTGGAAGCCGGAGAGCGAAGCCACCTGAAGCGGAGTCGTTATGGTCTGCCCTGCAGATACCGTTACCGTGGCGACTGCAGGGGTCAGAGAAAAGGTCATGGGTGTGATGGTCACGCCCAACGTACCTGTAGAAGAGACATAATTGACGTCACCGCTATAGGTGGCAACGATCGAGTCCAAGCCTGCCGGCAGTGTGGATATCGAGATAGAGGCCTGGTACGTGGTGGTAGTCACTCCAGCGGTAACTGTGGTGACTGGCGCAACCGTAGCCGGAGCTGCCAATGCTTTGCCATTCAACGTGAATGTGACTTGTCCGGTCGGCACCGTGCTTGCTCCCGGCGTAATCGTGCCGATCAGCGTCAACGCCGTTCCGGGTCGAGCGCTATCCGGATTATGATTGCCGCCGGTAGTGGTCATGACCGTCGTGCTGCTTGCCTGGGCAACCACGACAGTGAGAACAGTGTTGCTGGGGGCAAACAGGAGATCTCCTGAGTAGCTCGCGGAGATCACGTGACTGCCGCCAGTGAGATTAGTCAGCGTAATATGAGCTGTATTGCCGCTCAGTTGGACATTCTTAGCCTGTCCGCCATCGATGGAGAACGCCACAGCGCCGGTAGGTGTACCCGCCTTGGTGGAACTGATCGTCGCAGTGATGGTGACGGCCTGACCGAAAGGCGCTGTACCGGACGGACTCGTTTGCGCCAGAGCGATGGTGGTAACGGATTGGTTCAGACCAGTACCGGTCAGCGTCAGGCTGGGAGTGGCCGTGTTGGAGGCATTGCTCGTGAACGACAACAACTCACTGTAGTTGCCAACCACGGTCGGGCTGAAGCTCGCGGACAGAGAACAGGCAAAACCTGAGGTGATTGTGGCAGAGTTCACGCATCCGGTAGTCGGCGGCGAGGTTATCGTAAACACCGTGGTATCGCCTGTTGCGACGTAGCCAGGATTACCCAGTATCAGCGGCTGATTACCGGCGTTGCCGATATAGCCCTTCAGTTGTGAGGTCGTCGCATTGATGTTCCCGCGACCTAATGGCAACGTGCCCTGCGCGCGGTTGATCGCATAGGCGCCCGCGTTCGCGCTGTCCACCACGTATAGATTGGCTAAGCGGTCAAGCGCAACACCGTAAGGTGCGATGATTGCGCCACCGACCACATATTCATCATTGGTGTTGAAAATCGGCGACTCAAAAGGAATCTTGAGCAAAAGGCCATTACCGCTGTCAGCAACATAGAGGCTGCCGGAAGCATCAGTAGCCAGGCCCGATGGGTGTGAATACCCCGTACCGATGTTTAGGGTCTGCTGGCCATAATAAGTAATCTCCGTCACCGTATTCGCTAAAGTGTCCGCGACGAACAGGTTGCCGCCGCCATCGGTTGTCACAGCGATAGGAGCAGTAAAGATGGACTTATAAGTAGTCGAGGATAAGCCCATCTGCCTGGTCGCACTGGAACTGGGAATCCCTGCTACCGCGCCAAGTTGCAGCACTTCGTTGTTGGTGCTATCTGCGATATACAGGTTGCTGTTCTGATCGGTCGCGATGCCGAGCGCGGTGCCGAGGCCGCTCATGATTACGGTTTGCGCGCTTGTCGTGAGCGTACCTGCAATATTAGGAACCTGTACAACGCGCCCGTTACCGGAATCTGCAATGTACAGATTTCCGGAATTATCGAGTGCAACAGACGTCGGCCCAACGAGGCCCGAGCCAATTGAAGTTCCAGTGCTGGATCCTGCGGGATACATGAATACGGCATTAGCTGCTGCATCCGCGATGTAAACATTCTGCGCGCTATCGACGGCGATCCCCTGAGGATTCAAGAGGCCGCTACCGATCGTGCTTATCGTGCCGGGATCGCTGGTCTGTACAACGCCCATGCCGGTGCCGGAAAGAGACGCGACGACGATATTAGAGCCAGTAGCGGTAGTGAAATTTACGGCCCCCTTCTGCAACCCAGCGGCGGTGGGGGTGTAGTTCACATTGAAATTGCAGGTATTCCCTGCGGTATATGCGCCCGGAGTGCAGGTTCCAGCTACATAGGAGAAGCCCGCAGCACCGGAAGGAGTGATCGCAGCAACGTTGACGGAAGTGTTGAATTGCACCGTGAGCGTCGTAACTGACGCAGAAACTGGTGTGCCGATCGCAGCCGATCCGAGACTAAACGCATTGATCTTGGCTACGTTCAGATTGGTCTGGCCCGAATAGCCCGTATAGTAAACGTCACCGAGGCCATCGAATGCGATGCCGTTAGCCGAATAGGTGCTCAGAAAAGTGAATTGCTGATTCGGCTGTGCTACACCGTTCACTGCAGGCATTTCGAGAATGGCATTCGGCGTCGAGGCGTTGGTGATATAGAGGTTGCCGTAGTAGTCGGTCGTTACGCCAGTAGGATTGGTTAACCCTGTGCCGATGGTGACTGCTGAGGTAGTGCCAGCAGCTATGTAATAGACTTTGCTTCCGTCCGCGTAATAGATGTCGCCATTCGGACCCACCGCTATCTGCCCATTGTTCGTTTGAGGCAGTCCCGTAACGACAACGGTGGCGGTATACGCACCGCTGCCCGCCGGAGTGAACTTCAGGATCCTGTTGCAGGTCGTTGCGGCACTGCCCTGGTTACAGACGTTGTCGCGCTCATCAATTACATATGCGTTTGGCGCACCCGTTGTCGGCCGATCGAAGCCGATATCGCCCGTCTGCAGATAACCTCCGGTTGGCCCCCCACCGTTGCCAAAGGCCAAACACGGTCCCGTAGGAGCTCCGGTACAGTTGGGCAAACCGCTGCTGTTCGCCGTGCCTGTGGCGTAGGTGCCGTTCACATAGGGCACCTCGATAACGCGTCCGCTGTAATTGCTGGAGACGTACACATTATTGAATGCATCGACAGTCACAGACCGGCCGCCGCTGAGACCCGTAACCAACGAAACAGGAGTCGTGGTTCCACGAGGCAACCAGTAAGCTACGTTGTCAGTCTGGCTCACATAGAACGCATCGCCAAGATTGTTCGCCGCAAGGTGACCAGCGTTGCCATTGATGTTGACCAGCATCTTTGCCTGGTAAACCACAGCACCCGGAATGGTCTGCGCCCTGGCTGAAACCGAGCCGCACAGCACAAGCATTGCCGCAATAAAAGCGAATACTCCAAGAGCGGCAAAAGACGTTCTTTCTTCGTGGGGCACAGGATGGCTTGGTGTGATGCCGGATGGTTCCATAATTTGATCGACTCCAAAATTTTGAGGCTGTCAGACTGAGAGATCTAAAACTTCGCGTTCATTAGTAAGTGCCTCCATCGCCGTCTCCGGCGAGAAAGCAAGGGTCTAGTGCGCAATGCCGAATCGGGCTCACATCCGAACGGTCAAAGCTGACTTTGAGTGCTTTTTAATTTAAATCGCGACTCGAAATATAGGGTTATGCACTTACGTCTGTCAAATATATTTTTGAGCTCCTTGGTAAAACCGAAACGGTTCCTGACATAAGCCTTGTTCAGGGCTAAATTCTCGTCTCTGATGTCGACAAAATGGGGGACGGTATCGACAGATTCGGAATGATCATCATCGAGACGAGCACCATCGCGTGCCTCGGGAAGGAACGAATCGGGAACTGTGCAGGAGGAATAAATTTTCATTTTCTTCGAAGGCAGATCTGCACATATAGGCAGCGGATTGGCCAATATCGGCGCGGAAGGTCGAAATCCGCCAGATGAGCCATACGCGTCAGAGGGCGGTAAAAGCAAGCATCTGAGATCACACGAACGATCATTGCAGTCATGCTTATGCCAGGCCGTAGAGACAGCCTCGTAAAGCTCCCTAAAGGAGCTCTTAACCAGTTGGCAGACCAGGACACGTATCGGGAAGTGAAACATGGAATCACATAGAAAGTTACGAAAATATGGATTTATTTTGTTACTCGACATTATTTATGAAATGAGCCTCTCACCGAACGCACTCAATAGCTTCCTCCCCAAATGACGACAATCAATCACCTGCCAGAAGGCGGAGAGGTATCCGCAGAAAGTGGTGGAAGATTTTTGACTGAATCTACGGGAACTTCAACGGCGCCGACCCGGTCGCTATTCAGGTCATGTACGGCGACACGCAGAAAATAGTCACCCTTGCGCGGTACGCTGATGTCCTGGTTATACGAGAGAGGGTGATGCAGGAAGTCCATATAAACCGCCGGTTTCAAATCAGCATGGAGAGTAGAACCAACACGGTTCACCAGCGCTCCATTTGCGTCGTAGACAAAGATGACGAACTCGAAGGCTCCATGCAAAAGTCCGTTGGATTGCGAAAAGGAGATGTCTCGCGCATTAAGAGCGAAGTCGACGGCATAGTGAGTGAAGGGCGGTCGCGCCTCCGGATTTGCAGCGGCGAGTTCGTTCCCGGCCAATGCCTCACTTTCCGCTGTCCCAGTCTCGGGCCGTACTCGCACAGTGAAGATGATCTGCGTAGGCACCGGTGAGCCACGCACCATCGTCCGGGTAATCAGACTCTTGGCTGCGGCATCTTCAGGCATCGCAGCAACCCCATGACTTGAGAGTGAGGCAGGAGTACTGGGGTCGTCTGCATAGTAACCTCGGCGGTAGGAGAGGGTATAGTTCTTTCCCGGCACCGCGACCTCGATCTTGCGATAGAGTCCGTCCCAATTTTTGTTCGCGGGCAGGTAGGTCAGGGTGTAATAACTAGAGCCGTGTTCGATGGCTTCCGCGACTGCGGCGCTGAGACCGTTGGTATTGATAAACGCACGGCCTCCTGTGTCGTGCGCGGTCTGTAGCATGGTGTCATTTTCCCCTGCCCTTTGCGCGTCAAACTTCGCTTCGTCCTTGCCGGCAATCGTCGGGTCCCGCGCGTATTTTCGGCCTGAACCTGCCGCACTATAAACGCTGGAGTTCGTCAACCCGCGCGAATCGATGGGATAGAGAGAAACCTGACTGCGAACGAGCAGGTCAGTCGTCTCCCGAAACTCCGCCTCCCAGTTGCCCATACTGGCAAAGCCATTGTTCGTGTTGCCGTTGGGCAGAATATTAATCGGCAGCGACCCAGAAAACCAGATCAGGTTTTTGCGCCCCGGAATATTCGCCAGGTAACGGGCTAATTCGTTCAGGGCATCGAGGGTGATCTGCGCGCGCTGCTGAAATTGGTACGTCTCGGACTCAGCTTCGAACTGCTGGGCGTTTGCAACAGCCTCAAGGATATCGGGAGTTGTCCCCATGTCAGCGAGCGCATCGGATACACTGCTTTCGCCTGGCCCCCCGCCCGTTCCTCCGCCTAACGGGTCGTTGAGCAAAGACGAGCCTTTCGTGGCGTTCTTGCGAGACAGCGCGGCCTTCAAAAGTCTCGTATCAGAAGTAAAACCCTGCAGGATGGCAAGACGGTTGGAGAGTCCAAAGATCGCGACCTGCGTTCCATCTGGAGCATGGTTCAGATAGTCCTGAATCTGTTGCCGCGCATAGGTTTGATCGCGCAGCGGCGTGTTCAACATATCCAACAAAAGAACATTCGCCGGCCCGTCTCCATGGGAGGTTGTGAAGTTGGTGAACAGCCCCGGTGCCAGTTTTGGCGGAGCCATCGAATCATCGTGGCCTGTAACCGGCATAGCGTGCTGCTGAAAGTTACGAACCTGCTGAGGCCTTCCATCCTCGCTTACTACAAAGTCCTTCGCCTGGAGATCGTGCACGGGATGACCGTTGGGGCTCGACACAACGACATCAAGAATGACAAGATTCGTGCTCGTATGCAGCGTATATGCGGGGTGATCATTCTGCGTCGTTCCTGTAGGGATCGCTTGTTGAGGTGTCTCCTGGGCGCTAAGGACACCTCCCGTCAGCAGCGCGAGCAGTAAGATGGCGGAGACGTTTGTATTAATACGGAGCGATGATCGGCAGAACATTTTCATAAAAGTGCTGGCCCGTTGAGGTCTCTTCTAAGAGACCTCAACGGCCGGGTACATCTATTACAAGAGTTATTGGATCGTGAGTGACAACCTGGCAGTTTGCTGTATGGAGCCTGATGTGGCTGTTACAGTCACTGACGACGTTGAGGATTGCTTGGTGGATGTGCTGCACCCGAAGAGCATGCTGAAACCGAATACGCTTATCGCAAGTACAAACAGGATTTGCACGCCGCGCCGCTTCCTCCATCCGAAGAAGCAGAGTGCGAGCGCAAGGGTTGTGCCAGGCAACAGCGGACTGGAGTTGTAGCGAACCGCCGCAGACGACGCAGGAACGGAGATTGAAAATGCGGTGGTCGATGCGCCGGCCGTTGGTGTCACGGTTGATGGGGTGAAGGAGCACGAGGCGCCCGTGGGCAGACCCGAGCATGCAAACGTAACAGCAGCGTTGAAGCCATTCTGCGGTGTCACCGTCAGGCTGACCGCTCCCTGCTGCGAACCGGAGGGGATAGTAAGGGATGCTGGATTGATCGCAATGGTGAAGCTCGGCGGAACCAGGTTAAGGGTGTAGGTAGCCGAAGCAACAGAGCTGGTGTTATAGCCTGTGGCTACAGCAATAGCTTGGATCGTCTTAGTAGCCGTCACTGAAATCGGGCCACTGTAGACGGTTGAGCTGGCTGATGGTGTGGTTCCGTCCGTGGTGTAGTAGATCACCGATCCCGCCGTCGCGTCGGTAATGGCCACGGATTGCACCGCAGTATAACTGCCACCCGCGGGGGTAAAAACAGGGGTTGCTGCTGCTCCGATCAAGTTGACAACAATGCTGTGTGTCACCTGCGACGCCGCAGCATAGTTGGCACTGCCCGACTGATTCGCCGATACAACCACCGTTCCCGTACCGGTAAGCGTCAGAGCATTACCACTGACGGTTGCTGGACCAGAAACGACGCTGAACACTACCGACAGCCCTGAACTCGCAGTCGCCGACAGCGTGATTGGTGCGGCGCTGTAGGTGGCCGGAGTAGAGGGCGCCGTGAAGCTGATGGCTTGCGACGCCTGGTTAACAACGATGCTCTGCGTTACCTGGGACGCCGCAGTATAGTTGGCATTGCCTGCCTGATTCGCGGCAACGACCACTGTGCCTACACCTGAAATCGTGAGGCTGTTGCCGCTGACGGTAGCTGGGCCGGAGACGACGCTGAAAGCCACCGACAAGCCTGAGCTCGCGGTCGCCGACAGCGTGATTGGCGTCGAGGTATAACTAATCGGCGTGGTGGGCGCTGTGAAGGCGACCGTCTGCGACGCCTGTGTAACCACGATGCTCTGTGTAACCTCGGTCGCTACCGAATAAGTAGTATTGCCTGCCTGGTCCGCGGCAACTACCACCGTGCCTACACCTGTAATCGTCAGGGTATTGCCGCTGATAGTGCCTGGGCCGGAGAGAACACTGAACGTCACAGGCAGGTTGGAGCTCGCAGTCGCTGACAGTACGATCGGCGTTGTGCTGTAGACGATCGGTGTGGCAGGCGCTGTGAAGGTGATCGTCTGTGGAGTCGTCGGAACCGCTTTGCCGACGCCTGTAACCGTTGCTGTCCCGACGCCGCCGTTTGTCGTGTCTGCCACGGTCAACACCGCACTTCGAGTGCCTATTGCGGTTGGCGCAAATGTGATTGTCGCGGCAAAATCAGAACCGCTTGCCTGCCCCGCGCAAGTGCCGGTTGTAACGGCGGTGAACTCAGACGTTGCAACGCCGCCCTCCGTCGCACCGAAGGCTAGGGTGGGTGAGCTGGAGCAACCTGCGTAATTGTCCATCACTGTTACGTTGGTTGCTGTTGTCGAAGTCCCGAGCGTTGCTGCTGGAGCAACCAGATTGTTCAGCAGAATCTTGCCGATTGAATCTCCACTGTTGTTGGCGCCAATATAGATATTGCCCTTGGCATCCAGAGTCAGGAGCTTTGCGCCCTGAGTCGCGACCCCGTATACGTTGGTGGTGTCGACCACTCCATGATTGTTAGGAAGGGCTCTTATCCCGCTGGTATTGTATTGGGTCGCATAATATACCGTGCCGTTTGCATCCACTCCCAGAGCTCCCAGGGTGTCGTCGTACTGGCTAACCGAAGCCGTAGGGACGGTGTAGTTCGCCAGTTGAATCGGAGTCGATGCAAAGCCTGTTCCAGCAGTGTAAGTAAGCTCGTTGAGAGCTGAATTGGTGCTGGCCTGGCCGGAGGGTCCACTGCTATTGAAGGCCGCATCCGTGAAGAACAAGTTGCCCCAGGGATCGATGGCAATAGAACCGACCGCGTTCACGTCGGAGTAGATCAGCGTTGACGTAGCCCCAGGATTGGGTTGGCATGAAGCAGGGCACTCGTAGATGGCAGATGCCCCTGAGCTCGACGGCGTAGTGGCCATAAAGAAATTGCCCGAAGCATCGAACGCCATGGCTTTGACGTTGGAACTGCCCGCTTGGATAAACTGGCACTCCGCTGTGTCGGTCCCTGTGCAATATGGCGGATACGGAGACGAGGTTGGAAGTGTTACCGCAGCGTAACTTCCATTGACGTAAGGAATCTTGTAGATGTTCGAGCCATACATCTGCGAAATGTAAAGATTGTTCTGGCTGTCAACCGTGACTGCGGCTACGTTAGTGAAATTCGATGACAGGGTGGTGACAGCGCCTGTCTGCCCATTGAACAAGTAAACGGAATTGCCATAAGTATTGGTTACGAGGACGTCACCGTTCTGATTTACTGCGAAACTCCCACCCGACGGGCTTCCTCCGGCAAGAAATCCACCGGTAGGAAGCTTCCCAAGCCAGGAGAGTTGGCTCAAAACGAATGCAGGCTTTGACGTCGGAGTCGCCAGATTGACCACAATGCTCTGCGCGACTTCGGTCGCCGCTGCGTAAGTGGCGTTACCTGCCTGATCTGCAGCAACAACAATCGTTCCCGTACCCGTAATAGTCAGGATGTTGCCGCTAACCGTTCCCGGCCCGGAGAGGACGCTGAAGGTCACCGGCAGCCCGGAACTTGCGGTGGCCGATAACGTGATAGGACCAACTCCGTAAGCCACCGGCGATGCAGGTGCGGGGAAGGTAATGGTCTGCGGTGTCGCTCCAATGATCGCAGCTACGGCCGTGCCGGTGAGATTAAGCGCCTGCGTGCCCGTGGAGGCGAAGGTCGCGGTCTCATTCGAGGTGGTCGTTACCAGTGTGTACCCAGCCTGGTTGTCCGTCAGGGTCAGCGATCCCGTCAGTGTCCCCGGAGTTGCCGTGGTCTGCGGTGTAAAGGCCGTCAGCAGATTGCAAGAGTTGCCGACCGTGACCGTCGAGGTGGACGTGCAGGTACTGCTTGGTTCGATTGTGTAGTTCCCGTTGCTGGTAGTGAGGGTAGAGAGAACCAGTGACGAGTTTCCTGAGTTGAAGACCTGTGTTGTCGCCGGTGCGCTGGATTGTCCTTCGGTCGTGCTGGCAAAGTTCAGTGACAGAGGAGATGTTACGTTTAGTTCCAGCACCTGATCGCCGGTCGTGTTGGAGAGGGAGAGATAGATGTTTCCGGTAAGATCCAGTGCTACGCCCTTCGCGCCGGTAGTCGTATAGGTGGATCCGAACGAAAGCACCTGGCTCGAAGCGCCGTTGAGCAGCGATACGCCGTTAGCCGTATCGGTAACCACCAGAGCACCAGAGGGATAAACGGTTATACCGGTCGGAGCATTCAACGTGAGCGATCCCGTGTTTACGACGGATGCTACTCCGAGCGCCGTGTACTCGACGATGCGGTTGTTGCCGGTATCGGCGATAAACAGATCGCCCGCACTATCGGCCGCTAGTCCGGTTGGCCCACTGAGCGCAGTGCCGCCAAAGATTGTGGTGCTGGGGATGTATACGACGTTGTCCGTTGCAGTGGCACCAAACTGGTGCGCCATCACAATGCGGTTGTTGCCGGTGTCTGCAATATACACATTGGCATAACCGTCGAGGGCGATGCCTTTCGGTCCGCTGAGCGCAGTGCCGCCAAAGGTGGCAGTCGCGGCTACGAGCACACTTGATGACAAATTGGCGCCCTGGATCGCTGTAACCGTATTGGCGCCGCTATCCACCACGTACAGACTGTTGCCGCCATCCAGCGCGATGCCCGCCGGGTGGGTGAAGGAGCTCCCAAGCTCAACGACGGCACCCAGGTAGCCGGCGTTCCCGCAGAAGCTGTTACTCGTGGCGCTCGTTGTAGTCGACGCCAGGCAATCGGCTACCACTTTGCCGTTACCGGTATCTGCAACAAATATGTCGCCGAAGGTATCAACCGCGAGGCCTCCGGGGGCACTCAGGTTGACTTGCGGGGCTCCAGCGGTACTGCTGGAAGCGGCGCTCGTAAACAGCGAGGAAGGGACGCCCGGAAGGAAGAAGGGCTGAGGACCAACGCCGACACCCTGCAGGTTGACGGTGACTTCGATATTGTTGGTGCCGTTGTAGCGGGGAGTGAAGGAACCCTTCAGCAAACCGGGATGAATGGGCTGGAAGTTGACAATGAGATTTGCCGGATTCGTCGTAGGGCCAGGACCATAGCTGGCCCCACCGCCGCTGAAATTATTCTTGGTGCCGGAGTACGGAAAGCTTTGCAACAACGCCGCATTGGTGTTCGAGGTGGGCGATCCCGTGGGGAAGTAGCTTCCTCCATTAGCGACCGTAGCATTGAAGAACAGATTGATGCTTGGGGCCACAGGTGTCGACGAAGAGTTCGCAAAGGAGCCGACTGGTAGGCTGCCAAAGTTGTACCCGTTAATCTGCACCTCTTGAATGTTCGTATAGCTTGCGTAGAAATAGTTGCCCCGGATATCCACGGCCCCGCCATAGACGACGCTATTGCTTAGACCGCTCGTGCTGCTCGCTACGACGAATTCGTCGGCAAAATTCAGCGCCGTTGCCTCGTAAGGCACCTCCGAGATCTGCGTCTGGCTGCTGATATACAGGTTATTGTACTGATCGACAGTAATGCCGGTTGCCGAGGCGATGGCTGCGAAGGTGAGCGTCGGTGCTGTGCCTACCAGGTAGCTCGAGATACCGGAGACCGCGCCGGCGGACGCAGTGCCGCCGCCATTCAAGCCAGTCGACTTGCCGAAAGCATAGACGCCGCCCGCGCCTCCACCGGAAGAGCTGTCCACATAGAAGACGTTACCCGACCCGTCGACGGCGATCTCGGCATCGGCGTTGTACGTAAGCTCATCTGCGACAATCACGCCCGTAGAGTTGGGATTGGAGAGCGAGAAGCTCTCCACCCGGTTGTACTTGCCCTTCGAAGTATTATTGTAAACATCCACGAAATAGACGTAGGTTGTTCCGGAGATTGTGACCACCTGAACATCGCTTGGCTGGGAATAGTAGCCTGTGACATTGGAAGCGTAGCTATTACTCGGCCAGGCGCATGGCACTGTGCTGGTCGCGGTACAACTGGTCGCAGCAACGGTTGACGCAGCCTCGCCCCCGGCTGCGAGCGCCGCCACATTAGGAATGCCGCCGGAGGCCGGAATCTCCAGCAGGCCGTTGGCCCCATTGCCGTTGGCTACCCACAGGTTGCCGTTGCTGTCCACGAAAGCGGCATTGGCGTTGTATTGCCCGAGGCCCGTAATCAGGGGAACCGGTGCGGTGATGGTCACCGCGGGCGACGCGACCGGGATCTCATACAACGTGTATGGGCTGACGTGATTGATGTAGAACACGTTGCCCGCCTTGTCGACAGCGACGCGGCCCGGTCCCATCGAGGTGGACCCGTTGCTGTAAAGCGTCGTTGATGCTGTACTGACGACCGCTGGCACATAGCTCTGGGCGGAGAGGCATGGAACGACGACGGCTGCAAGGACGACAAGCAGTAAGGCCGAAATGCGCTTTGTTTGATGCGACCAAGGGGTGTTTCCAAAAATGCTCAGTGTTTCGTTGATAAACCGACGCAATCCACTTCTCCGTTCAAATCCGTTCCAAACCACGCTGCCCTCCATGTCCCGACTGCCAAAAACCAATTCCTTTGCTCTATGCGAAATCTTGTTACTCATCCTGCCGAACCGCCTCTGATTGCCCCAAATGCCGAGTCAGTCATGAACCTATAGAGCTGTTGACGTTTCCTTGTCAACTTTATTTTGAGCGTCAAAATGAATGGCAACACGAATCCCGGACTGTCTTTCCCTAGTCTTTTAGCAAACGAAATCTTTTGAGATTTTTTGCGAATCGAAAAATACACACCCGCAACCACGGCCGTCAAGCACAATTTTTTCGAACGGGAAAAGCGCTCGAGAATTAGACAAAAGAAGAGCCGATTCCAGGCCTGCCTAGGCTCACATAGGGAGAACGGAGAGCACCCTTCCTTCGGTCGACCTGAAGTCCGCTACAGCCCCGTAGTCCCCCTACTGCAGGGCTTCTGTATTGAAAATGTTCACCCACACGCCTCGTCCAACATGACCGAAGAACGTCCGAGCACAAAACTCGGTGCGCCCCTCCCCCGATCACAAGACGTTTTTTGCAAGATCGAAGCTAGCGAGCATTTATATCGTTAGTCAAAATAAGATCAACTACCTGCATTTAGACAAGAATCCTGCAGCCAATTGCACCGGTTGTCATTTGCGCTTGACGGCTGCCACCCTGACTCTGTAGCGTTGGTCAAACTGAAATAATGTCTCAATTTTGCTGGCTCGCCGGATAACGAAATATCCGAAAATCCATTTGCCGGCGCTGTTTATTTTGAACAAAGAAATAAAAACAGCCGGATATAAGACCGATATAACTATCCCCAATATTCGGCGGCTACTTTTGATTAGGAGTTTCATGACGAGATTCACATGGCGCGGGCACACCTCAGCGCCCAGTCCAGACAACACGAACACCGTCTCATTGGTTCTTTGTTTCGCATTGCTTCTGCCGCTCTTGCTTGCCAGTGGATGCAGTTCCGGCACGAGTTCAGCTTCGACCTCCACCGCACCGAGCTCCCCTGTAAAAACTGTTACCCCGGTCAGCATCACCACAAGCAGCTTGCCTTCCGGCACCGTCGGAACACCCTACAGTCAGACCATCGCTGCAGCGAACGGCACGACTCCGTACACGTTCGGCGTGGCCACCGGCACACTTCCAGCTGGCCTCACGCTGTCTACCTCTGGAGTGATCTCAGGAACTCCGACGGCCGCGGGATCGTCGACCTTCGGTATACAGGTCACGGATAGCTCGTCACCGGCCGGGTCCGCGACCACGTCCTTCAGCATCACGGTCAATCCGCCGCCAGTGGCCATTACAACAACGGCGCTGTCTGCATCAACCGTCGGATCCGCCTACACACAGCCGGTCGCGGCTTCCGGCGGAACTACCCCTTACACATTCTCTCTATCGTCGGGGTCTTTGCCGACTGGCCTTACGCTTTCTTCCGCGGGAATAATCTCAGGGACTCCAACGGCAGCAGGGGCGTCAACCTTTACGTTGAAGGTCACGGACAGCTCATCGCCGGCTCTGTCCGCAACCGCATCCTTCAGCATCACGGTCAACTCTTCGCCGATGGCCATCACGACAGCAACGCTGTCCACGCCAACTCTTGGATCTGCCTACTCACAAGCGATTGCCGCTTCCGGCGGCACTGCGCCCTACGCATTCTCACTGCAATCGGGATCTTTGCCCGTTGGCCTCACGCTCGCGGCGAACGGTACTATCAGCGGAACCCCGACAGTCGCGGGCGCCAGCACCTTCACCATCGCGGTGAACGACAGCAGCCCAACGCAGCTTACAGCGAACGCGACTTATACAGTCACAGCGGTGAACACCGTGGTTCAGGTAAATGCGGCCTCTACCCTTGCAGTAGTGCCGCAGACCGGATTCGGCATCCACACCTCCGTCTACGACTCGAGTCTGAGCGATACGACGAATCTGCCAGGCTTGCTGCAGACAGGCGGTGTCACGGTGATGCGCTATCCCGGTGGCATTTATTCCGATGTCTACCATTGGGCACAAAACACCCTGACTCCGTTCTTCGCCTCCGTCCCCCCGGCCTGTGGATCGACGCAAAATGGCTATCTTGCGCCAAACACCGATTTTGGCCATTTCATCAAGACACTACAGGCGGTTGGCGCGCAGGCCATCATCACGATTAACTATGGCACCAGCGTGGCTAACAGCACCGCCGCGAAGACAATCGGCTCCTATAACCAGAACACCTGCAGCAACCCGAACACAGCGGGCCAACCGCAGGAGGCCGCTGCATGGGTGGCCTATTCAAACGGCAGTCCCAGCAACACTCAGGTCATTGGAATCGACGCCGCCGGGTTCGATTGGAAGACAGTTGGCTACTGGGCCAGTCTGCGAGCGGCAACTCCTATTGCGACCGATGACGGTTACAATTTTCTCCGCATCGGGCAGAGCGCTGCGTTAGGGATTAAATATTGGGAGCTAGGCAACGAGATCTTCTACAACGGCTACAACGCGAACCAGAACACCGAGACAGATCTGCACGCTCCTTACGTTTATCCCAGCGGCTATGGCACAACATCGATCTATAACTCGCGCGCAATGGTCCCGGCGCTTTCTCCCTCATCGTACGGTACCAACGCAATCCCATTCATCCAGGCAATGAAGGCTGTGGATTCCACGATCAAGATCGGTTTCGTCATGAGCTCCCCGCAAGTTGACCCGATCCCTGCGACCTGGAACCCCGCGGCGCTGCAGGCAGTCTGCGCTGGAGCTAACTTCGACTTCGCAATTCTCCATTACTATCCCGGCTCCTACAACAATGTGACGGCGGCGCAGCTCTTCAGTCTGCCGCAAAAGAATATGCCTGCACTGGTGACCACTCTCAAAACCCAGTTGTCACGGTCCTGCCCATCCAATGCGAGTGCGATACAGTTCTTCGTCACCGAGACAGGCCCGAACGGCACGCTGGCCAGCGGAACGCCCGCACTGATACCCGGCCTCTATGCAGCCCATGAGTACCTGGTCAGCCTCGAAAACGGGATTCAGAATATCGACTGGCTGGAACTGCACAACAACTATCTGACAACCGGCACGGAAGCACCCAATCCCGCTTACTACGGTATCGAGATGGCTCACCTTCTCGCCGGAGTCGGCGACTCGCTGGTGACAACCACTTCCAGCAACACGACCATCCTGGCTCACGCGTCCCTGAAGACAGCCGGCGGCAAGGGAGTTCTGCTGATCAACACCGATCCGAGCAATCCAAATCTGGTTCAGATCACCATCAGCGGCGCGACGGTCGGGGCCACGGCCACGCAGTACAGCTACGGGCTAAGCTCGACGCAGACGACGGCAGCACTTCCCTCCTCCACGCTTTCCATTCCGGGAAGCACATTCACGGTCTCGGTTCCGCCATACACCGCAACAGAAGTGATCTTGCAATAAGTCAGTGGTTGATTGTTTAGTCCCCGGCGATGAGTGAGCCGGTCTTCGGAAGCCCACTCATCGCAGCACCATCGCGATGAGTGGGTTGTACACCGTCCGAGTCCTATCCGCTACACTGTCCTAAATTCACCCTCCCAAGAGGCACACGATGCGGAAACTGTCCGGTCTTGGCGTTCTATTACCTTCACTCGCGTTATTACTCACGCTGCAACAAACATCCCCCGCCCAATCGACGAGCACATCTCCAGCCACCACCTACGTCAAAGCCGGGCACCTCTTCGACAGCGAAGCCGGCGCCTACCGCCAGAACGTAGTCCTTGTCCTTGCCGGAGACCGCATCCAATCCGTCGAATCCTCCAGCTTCGCCATCCCCACCGGCGCAAAAGTAGTCGACCTCAGCAATGACTACGTCCTCCCGGGCCTCATCGACTGCCACACCCACCTCGGAGCCCGCGCCGACAAGTACGACCCCATCAACTCCTTCAAAGAAACCCCCTTCACCAGCGCCTACGCCAGCGTCGTCAACGCCAAGCGCACCCTTGACGCAGGCTTCACCAGCGTCCGCGACGTAGGCTCACTTCCCTTCATGGCCGTCGATCTCCGCAACGCCATCAACGAGGGCCTCCTCCCCGGCCCACGCATCGTAGCCTCCGGCCCCCCGCTCTCCATCACTGGAGGCCACGGCGACCTCAACAACTACTCCCCGCAAACACGCGTCACCATGTTCCCAGAAGAGCGTGACTTCTCCATCGCCGACGGCCCCGAGCAGATCCGCCAGACCATCCGCGCCCAGGCCAAATACGGCGTCGACGTCGTCAAGATCCTCGCCTCCGGGGGCGTCCTCAGCAAAGGCGACCAGCCCGGCGCCCCACAATACACCTTCGAAGAGCTGAAAATGGCCGCCGACACCGCCCACGCCACCGGCCGCAAGATCGCCGCGCACGCCCATGGCACCCAGTCCATCAAGGACGCCATCAACGCTGGCATCGACTCCATCGAGCACGCCTCGCTCGTCGACGACGAGGGCATCCGCCTCGCCAAAGCCCACGGCACCTACTTCGTCATGGACATCTACGATGACGACTACATCCTCGGCAAAGCCAAAGACTTCGGCATTCAGGAAGAGATGCTCGCCAAAGAACGCAGCGTAGGCAAACTCCAGCGCGAAAACTTCCGCAAAGCCTTCGAGGCCGGTGTCAAGATGGCCTTCGGCACCGACGCCGGAGTCTACCCCCACGGCGACAACGCCAAGCAGTTCCACTACATGGTGATGTACGGTATGACACCCGCCCAGGCCATCCAGGCCGCCACCCGCAACGCCGCAGACCTCATCGGCCGCGCCTCCGACGTAGGCGTCCTCTCACCCGGACACTATGCCGACCTCATCGCCCTCAAAGAAGACCCGCTCCAGCGCGTCGAAGTCCTCGAACACGTCCCCTTCGTCATGAAGGGCGGTGTCATCGCCAAAAATGAACTAGCGGCCAAATAAACCAGAAACAAAGGCCCACCATCGCGTTCAAGCGACGATGGGCCTTTTCACTGGCATCCTCAAGAGAATTAGAAAAATCTAAGCCGCGATCCCAACCTCCCGCTCCGCGTGTCGCCCGCCCAAATACCCAAACAGAGCAATATAGATATAGCAAACCGCCGGAATCATGAAGGCATGCTGCACGCCAATCTGATCCGCCAAATGCCCTTCGGCCAGCGGAATCAGCGCCCCTCCCACAATCGCCGCAACCATCAAACTCGACCCCTTCGAAGTCAGCGGCCCCAACCCAGTCAGCCCAACCGTAAAAATACTCGGGAACATAACCGAATTGAACAGCCCGACCGCCAGAATCGCCCACATAGCCGTATGCCCATGCGTGATGATCGAAGTAACCACCAACCCGCACGCCACCACAGCAGCCGTCCCGAGCACCGTACTCGTCCTGAACTTCGTCAGCAGCCACGACCCGATAAACCGCCCTACCATCGCCCCACCCCAATACAGCGACACATACTTCGCCGCCGTCTTCTCGGTAAACGACGCAATTCCCGGTAGCCCAAAGTAGTTCACCAGGAAGCTCCCAATCGAAACCTCCGCCCCCACATACACAAAGATCGCCAGCGCTCCAGCCAGCAGCACCGGATGCTTCCAGATGCTGTCATGCGCCTCCGAAGCATCCAGCTCTCCCGGCCGAATGTCCCGCGTAAAGTCCATCGTCGGCATCTTCAGCACGGCAAACGAAATCGCCAGCAACACCAGCGTCAGCCCGATCCCCAGATAGGGCAGCCGCACCGAAGAGGCCTGCTCCATACGGTACTGCTGAAGCGCCGCCCCCGAGAGCGACCTCATTTTGTCCGCTGAAATCTGCGTAGAGCTCAGAATCAAGATGCTGCCAAAGAAGGGAGCAACAAACGTCCCGAAGGAGTTGAACGCCTGCGACAGATTCAGCCGCGCCGCCGAAGTCTCCGGAGGCCCAAGGTTCGCCACATAAGGATTCGCCGCCACCTGCAGGCACGTAATGCCAGCAGCCAAAATAATCAACGCCGACAGAAACAACCCAAACGAGGCCGCTGTCGAAGCCGGCAAAAACAGAAACGCTCCCGCCGCCATAACCAGCAAGCCAACCACCATAGCCTGCTTATAACCCACCCACTCCACCAGCTTCCCCGAAGGCAGCGCAAAGATGAAGTACGACGAGAAGAAGCAGAACTGCACCAGCATCGCCTGCGCATAGTTCAGGTCAAAGATGCCCTTCAGATGCGGAATCAGAATGTCATTCAGGCAAGTAAGAAAGCCCCACATGAAAAACAGCATCGTTGCGATGCTCATGGCCCGGACATCTGTCTTCTGGGTCCCGTACTGCTGCGAGGTGGTGGAAACACTGGTGCCGATGGCCATGTCGATTTGAGGTGCCTTCCTGAAGATCGGTCAGGCATTAATTCCCGACCGCATCTCATCCTATACGCGGCACTTCATCAACGTCGATCCCATAAGAACGCAGCCCCCACCATTGCCGTCCGCCCCTGCATCGGAACCTGGGGTATCTCCTGGTACCCCATATTGCTCAAATTCAATAGTCTGAGATAAGGTCGCACCCTCCCAACATTCCGTTCAAGCCCTACATCCCACAGCGGATAAGCCGTCTGCATCGTCCTCTGCACCACATTTACTTGCGTCCGCGCCGACACCTCACGCCCCCATCTCCCCGGAAGCTCTCCACTCCAGCCAAAGATCGCATTCTGCGACGCATAATTAAACGCATACTCCGAGATCAACCCCGCCGGCGGCGACGCAGCATGCGCCGCACTATAGCCGAACTGAAGCCGCTGCCGATCCGTCAGCCGAACCCGCACCGTACTCTCCACGCCCACAATATTCAGGTGCTGCACATTCACCGCTTGCCACGGCTCGGCAGAGGTCAGCGCGTCCGTAGCCAACTCCTGCTTCGAGTAGTCAATGCTGTCTTTCTGCCGTAGATAAAACCCCGTAGCCGTCACCGTGACCCGCCCACCCCCCGGACTCCAGTCCACACCACTCTCATAACTCCACGAGGACTCCGGCCGCAGCGCCGGATTCCCAATCGTGCTGGGGTCCGAGTAGTACAGATCAACATACGTAGGCAGCCGAAACCCATGCCCCACCGCCCCCCGCAACCTAAGCGTCTGGCTTAGCCTGAAAGCTCCCGCAACGTTCGGCGAAAACACCGACCCGCCCCCCGAAAACACCTCCTCACGCGCCCCCACCGACAGCGAAAACCTCCCCAACTCCCGCAGACTCACATTCGCATACCCTGCGCCCTGATTCCGCCCATGCTCACCCAGACTGTTACTGCGAATCCCACTGCCATCTGCCTCAACACCATACGACACCGAAGCCTTGCGACCCAACGCATCCACCCTCCTCAACGCGCCCTCATAGCTCGTCGTAATGTGGTTGTTCTCGTAGATCTCCGGCTGGTCGGCAAACAGCACAAACATGTCGCTATGCCTGCGATACCCAAAGCTCGCTGCGGTCCGCTCGCCAATCTGCTGCTGAACACTCGCAAACCACCCCTTAGTCCGCTCCCAGGAGTCATACGGGCCATAAAACAAATTCGCCCCATACGGCCGATCGCTCACCGCCACCAGCACATCCGTCGTACCCGGCTTCAGCGTCAGCCAACTCTCCAACGCTGCCTCATTGCTGCTGTAGTTCCGGTCCGCGATAAACCCATCCGAAGTATCGCGACTTCCCGTAAACTGCTCCGCCACCCGCCCCGCGGCATAGTTCACCCGCAAATGCTGCTCCAGCGACCCGTAGTTCCCCACACCCGAGCTCGCCATCAGACTGAACCCCGGCCCCGGCCGCTCGGTCAGCAGATTCACCGCGCCGCCAATCGCGTCCGACCCATAAAACGTCGACCCCGACCCATGCAGCACATCCACCCGCCCCACCGCATCCAGCGGAACCGGAATATCTAGATTCAAGTGGCCCGTCTCAGCATCGTTAATCCGCAACCCATTCAGCAAAATCAACGACTGCTCAAACGTAGTCCCTCGCACCGAGAGGTCAGCCTGAACACCACTCCCTCCCCGCGCCTGCAAGTTCAGCGAGGGGTCCCCCCGAAGCACATCCACCACGCTGTTCTTCAGCGGACGCTCATCCTCCGGAGCCAGAAACTCCACCGATCGGTCACTCTCCGCCAGCGGAAATGGCTCAAGCGCAGTCGTAACCGAGACACTCTGCACCACAGCCGAAACCCGCCCACTCTGCGACGAATCACCAGGAGAACTCTGCTGCGCGAACCCCGAAACCAAACAAAAAAAGCAAAGAGAAAGAGACCCAAATATCTTATTCATCACTCAGTAGATATCTCCATCCTACGTGATGAAAACTCCCCACCAAACTTACTGCGCTTTCCAACTTTTGCCCTCCCTCAAGAACCGTCATCCTGAGCGGTGCGCAGCCGAGCCGAAGAGCCTGTCCTGAGCCTGTCGAAGGAACCCTGAGGGTCTACACTCCCAACGCCCTTCAACCTTTCGGCACGAAAACCTGCCCCAAAAGCCCATCATTGCCAGCCAAAAATGCCTGTCAAGTCCTTTGACTCAACATCCCACACCAAACCAACAACTTACCGACGCCGAACAATTTCCCCGAACTCGCTATATTTTAAAGAGTGCATGATCCAGAACCCCGAATCGGCATCCTAGAGGAAGTACCAACGGAAGTCCACCCATAAGATTCTTGTTTTGAAGACTTTAGATACTTAAACACGGGGAGGGGATACCTCCTCAACCGGAACTATGCCACACAGGAAAGGGCGAGCCAAGCGGTGACCACCACAGAGAACGAAAAGCCGGAGACACCTCGCGACCAAAACTACCGCATGCCAGCCGAGTGGGCCCTCCACGCCGCCACCTGGATCGCCTGGCCCCACAACGCTGAGGACTGGCCCGGAAAATTCCAACCCATCCCTTGGGTCTACGCCGAGATCGTCCGCCACCTCTCCTGCTGCGAAGACGTCCACATCCTCGTCAACAACGACGACGCCGAAAAGCGCGCCTCCAACTTCCTCCGCCGCGGAGGAGCCAACCTAGCCCGCCTCCACTTCCACCACTGGGCCACCGACCGCGTCTGGCTCCGCGACTCCGGCCCCATCTTCATCAAGAACCCCACCGGCGAAAACGCCATCACCAACTGGAAGTTCAACGCCTGGGCCAAGTACGACAACTACCGCCGCGACGACCAGATCCCCGCACACGTAGCCAAGCTCTACGACATGCCCCAGTACAAACCCGAGGCCCTCAACGCCGACGGCAAACTCCACCGCCTCGTCCTCGAAGGCGGCAGCATCGACGTCAACGGCGCCGGCACCCTCATCACCACCGAGGAGTGCCTCCTCTCCGAGATCCAGCAGCGCAACCCCGGCCTCGGCGACGAAGAGACCACCCGCCGCACCCTCGAGCAGGCCTTCCATGACTATCTAGGCATCGACCAGACCATCTGGCTTCACCGCGGCTGCGCTGGCGACGACACCCACGGCCACGTCGACGACATCACCCGCTTCGTCGGCGAAAACACCATCCTCACCGCCGTCGAGACCAACACCCACGACGAAAACCACCTTCCCCTCGCCGAAAACCTCGACCGCCTCCGCACCGCCCGCAACCTCAACGGAGAGCCCTTCGAGATCATCGAACTCCCCATGCCCGCCCCCGTAGTCTTCGAAGGCCAGCGCCTCCCCGCCAGCTACGCAAATTTCTACATCGCCAACGACCTCGTCCTCGTCCCCACCTTCAACGACGCCAACGACCGCCACGCTCTCAACACCATCGCCCGCTGCTTCCCCGCCCGCGACGTCATCGGAATCCACGCGGTCGACCTCGTCTGGGGCCTCGGTACGCTACACTGCATGACGCAACAGGAGCCCGCGTAAACCGCACTCTGAGCGCGAGCATCCAAAGTCTTTGCCGTCACGCTTGGCAAAAATTCCCGGAGGCCCGATGCGAACCATCGTCCGCGCTCTTAGCAGTCTCACTGTCACCGCAGCACTCGCAGCCTCCGCCCAGCAACAGCCCATCGTCCTTCACAACGCAACCATCGTCGACGGCACCGGCTCTAACGCACGCCAACACATCGACGTCACCATCCAGAAAGGAATCATCCAAAGCGTCAAACCCGCGTCCCTCAAGCCGCCCAAAGCCCAGAACGTCGTCAACTGCACCGGCAAGACCATCATCCCCGGACTCATCAGCGCCCACTCGCACCTCGGCATCCTCATCAACAACGCCGACCCATCGCCCAGCGCCTACACCACCGAAAACGTCACCGCGGCACTCAACCAGTTCGAGCGTTACGGCGTCACTACCATCGTCTCGCTCGGCCTCAACCGCGACCTCGTCTACGACCTCCGCGAGCAGCAGCGCCAGGGCAAGCTAGGCGGAGCCACCATCCTCACCGCAGGCCGAGGCCTCGGCGTCCCCAACGGACAGCCCGGTCTCAACGTAGCTCCTGACCAGATCTATCGTCCCGCCTCGCCCGATGAAGCCCGCCACCAGGTCGACGAGCTAGCCAGCCACCACGCCGACCTCGTCAAGCTCTGGCTCGACAACGCGCACGGCAAGCTCCCGCCGATGGACCCAGCCATCTACAAGGCCATCATCGACGAGTCCCACAAGCACCACCTCCGCGTCGCCGCCCATGTCTACGCCCTCGCCGACGCCCGCCAGCTCGTAAACGACAACGTCGACATCCTTGCCCACTCCGTCCGCGACCAGCTCGTAGACCAGGCCTTCACCAAGTCCCTCCTCCAGCACAACACCTGGTACATCCCCACCCTCACCCTCGACGAAGCCTTCTACCTCTACGCCACCGATCCCGACGTCATCCAATCCGCCTTCTTCCAGGATGCCGCCGGCCCCCAGCTACTCTCCAAACTCCAGGCACCCGACTACGCCTCCAAGACTCTCGGCACCCCCCAAACCGCTCAATCCCAAAAAGACCACGCCATTGCCTTCCAGAACCTAAAAACCATTTATGACGCTGGCGTCACCGTCGCCTTCGGCACCGACTCCGGAGCTGTCCCCGGCCGCATTCCCGGCTTCAGCGAACATCGCGAGCTCGAAGACATGGTCACCGCTGGCCTAACCCCGCTTCAGGCCATCACCGTCGCAACCGGCCAGAACGGACGCCTCCTGCAATCCCTCAACCCCAAGCTCAACGTCGGTCTCATCGAACCCGGCTACTCCGCCGACCTCATCATCCTCACTGCCGACCCACTCATGGACGTCCGCAACACCCGCCACATCGATGCCGTCTACCATCAGGGACGCCTCATCCCCAATCCGCCGCCGCAAAACTAACGCCGACTACACTAATTCCATGGACTCCGCCCTTCACGACGAGCAGATGATGCGTCTCGCCATCGCCCAAGCCCAGGCCGCCGAAGCCGCAGGCGAAGTCCCCGTAGGCGCCGTCGCAGTCCACAACGGCGAAGTCATAGGCCGAGGCCAGAACCGAGTCCTCCGCGACAGCGACCCCACCGCCCACGCCGAAATCGTAGCCCTCCGCGAAGCAGGCCGCGCCCTCTCGAACTACCGCCTTGTCACTCCAGAGGGAGGCTGCACCCTCTACGTCACGCTCGAACCCTGCGCCATGTGCGCCAGCGCCATCCTGCACGCCCGCATCGCCCGCCTCGTCTACGCCGCCGACGACCCCAAAGCCGGAGCCTGCGGCAGTGTCCTAAGCGTCATGAACCACCCCCAACTCAATCACCGAGTAGAAGTCACCCCCGGCCTCCTCGCCGAAGAGTGCAGCCGCATGCTCAGCAACTTTTTCCTCGAACGCCGCGGAAAGAAGCGCTTCGACCCGCATCCTATGGACACAGAAGAAGCGATCCTGGGAGGACCCGATGGCGACGAAGAAAAAGTGGTCCGCGAAGGTTGACACAGATTCGACCCACCCTGACGAAGGTCTCTTCAACACGAGCGCATCAGCCGTAGCCAAAGCACTGGCCTCAAAGAAAGTCTCCCCCAAGGGCCCAGCCTCCGGCATGAGAATGTTGAATTTTTACATCAACCGAGCCGGCAAGAATCTATCATCAGAGCGTCACGCCGAACTCGAAAAAGCCAAGGCGCTGCTGTCGAAGATCATCGAAGACCAGAGATCAAAAACACCATCGACCGCAAAGAAATCCTCTCCGAAGAAGACGCCAGCGAAAGCGGCAAAGAAGGCCCCAGCAAAGAAATCCACCCGAAAATAGCCGTCGGAGGACACAGTTCATGCCAGGTCGCCTCGCAGGAAAAGTCGCCATCGTTACCGGTTCCGGCTCCGGCATCGGTAAGGCAATCGCCATCCGCTTCGCCAGCGAAGGCGCAACTGTAGTCGTCGACTACCGCAACCGTCCCGAACAGGCCATAGACACAAAGACCAAGGCCGAAGCCGCTGGCGGCAAAGCCATCACAGTCCAGTCCGACGTAACCAAGATGGCCGACACCCAGAACATCGTCGATCAGGCGTATCTACAACTGGGCCGCTGCGACATCCTCGTCAACAACGCCGGCATCGAGAAGCGCGCCGATTTCTGGGACGTCACCGAGCAAGATTACGACGCCGTCCTCAACGTCAATCTCAAGGGCGCCTTCTTCCTCACTCAGTTCTTTGTCCGCCGCCTCCGCGACGCCAAACTACCCGGCCGCATCATCAACATCAGCTCCGTCCACGAGGACATGGCCTTCCCCCACTTCTCCACCTACTGCGCCTCCAAGGGAGGCATCCGCATGCTCATGCGCAACCTCGCCGTCGAGCTAGGCCCCCTCGGCATCACCGTCAACAACATCGCGCCCGGAGCCATCGCCACCCCTATCAACAAATCTCTCCTGGAAGACAAGCCCAAACTCGACGCCCTCCTCGCCAACATCCCTCTCAGCCGCCTCGGCACATCAGAAGAAGTAGCGGGCCTCGCCGCCTTCCTCGCATCCGACGAAGCCGCCTACGTCACCGGCTCCACCTACGTGATCGACGGTGGCCTCATGGTCGACTACCACGAGCAATAAGGCACGAT
The DNA here is from genome assembly GCF_003945235.1 of Edaphobacter aggregans. NCBI lineage: Bacteria > Pseudomonadati > Acidobacteriota > Terriglobia > Terriglobales > Acidobacteriaceae > Edaphobacter > Edaphobacter aggregans. The sequence goes on along the minus strand of NZ_RSDW01000001.1, from coordinate 6,045,238 downwards.
AAGATAGACCTATGGATGTGACCGTCTATTCCGCCTACTGGTGCCGCGACTGCCGCGAAGCGAAGCGTTTTCTCACCACCCATAACATCCCCTTTAAAGAAGTCGATATCGAGCACACGCCTGGCGCTGCCGATCTCGTCCTCGCCAACGTAGGCAAGCGTGCCATCCCGCAGTTTGTCATCGACGGCAAATGGGTCCAGCCCTACCGCCCCGGCTACGGCTTCCTCCACGACGAGATGGCCGAGCTCTTCGGTGTCACAAACTCCTGACCAATCCGCGAAACCCCAGTTTTTTGCTGTCAAGCCCCTAAAAACTATATCCATAATAAAATCAATAACATCCGCTTGGCCGATAATTTCCTCCAAGTTGCTATACTTAAAAGTAGAGGTAAGAAGAAAAGCCCCGGCTATCGGTCGAGGCTTTTCCCTTTTAACCCCGAAGCTCATTTCAGGAAAGGACATACTCAATAACCATCATAAAAATCAATACTTTACAGATTCCATATACCTCAAAGCCCTGAATCTAGAGACTTTCCGCTTCCCACAGATATACAAGTCCACCCGTAAACATTTTAGATGGAAGACTTTGCGCGAAAAGTACCAGGGGCGGGGAGGATAAGGACCGTATGCGGAGAACCTTGCATCAAGAATCGGGACCACCTTTAGTCGAGCCCGCTCTCGATCTTTTCCTCGGCCTGTTCAAGTTCAATGTGGTCACGTGCAGCACTCTCAAACGCTCTGTCCACAATGTCGTCAATGGCATGCACCGCACGTTGTCGTCTCCCAAACGGCCAGCGAAGTGTTAGTACGCGCTTGCGGTCGCTGTCCCGCAGACTGGCCTTCCCACGCGCGGTCAGCAGGTCGTCGATATTCAGGATGCCCACAAGCGCTCCGTTCGTATCGACCACCGGAAACGACGTGAGCTTCGACTCGGCCATTCTCTCCGCAGCCGAGCGCAGCGTCTCTCGCGGCCCAATCACCGCTGGCTTTGAACTACCCGAATCGAGCAACGGTCTATGCAGCTCTCCAGCCTCTGCCGCCGTAATCATCTGACTCCGAGCCAAAACGCCGCTCAGGTTGCCCGCAGCATCTACCAACGGAAACAGCCGCTGCCAGTGCGACCAAGCCTCGCTGCCGCGCTGATTCATCTTAGCCAGCCAGTCCGCAGCATCCTGTCGCGTCGCATCCGCCGACAGGGCAAAGACACTCGTATGCATCGCGTCGCGGACCATCACCGTCTCAAGCGGATCCACGCCATACTCACGGCTCAGGTGGAATCCACGCCTGCTAAGCCGCTCAGTAAGGATCGAGCGCGGCTGCAGCAGCACACCCATCGCGTAGCTGACCACGCAAGCCAGCAACACCGGCAGCATCAGCCCGCCGTTGTGGGTCAACTCCACCGCCAACATCGCCGCCGTCAGCGGAGCCCCAATCGCCGCCGCCAGCACCGACGACATCCCCACCACCGCCCACGCCCCCTGCGACACCGGAGTCAGCACATGACCCAATGCCGCCCCCATCGCACCACCAATCATCAACAGCGGCGCAAGAATTCCACCCGATGTATTCGAGCCCAGCGAAAAAGTCCAGATAAAGCTCTTCACCAGCAGAACGCCAATAATCAGCTTCCACGTAATGTCGTCAGTAACCAGCCTCTGAATCACACCATAACCAACACCCAGCGCAGGCGGAAAGATAAGCCCGCCAATCCCTACAACAACACCACCAATCGCTGGCCACCACATCCAATGGACAGGAAGACGCTCGAACAGATCTTCCACCCCATAAAGCACGCGACTCAATCCTGTGGACAACAACGCTGCGGCTAGGCCGACAATCAACGCCCCAATCATCGCCATGTGGTGCATAGGCACTATCGTCGGTTGCATCGGGAAGATAGGCCCCGGGCCGAGCAGCAGTCTGCGAATCGCGCCAGCTGTCACCGAAGCCACAGCCACAGGCACCATGCTTCGCGGCCTCCACTCAAACAGCAGTAGTTCCACCGCAAGCAACACCGCCGACAGAGGACACGAGAACGTAGCCGACATACCCGCCGCCGCGCCAGCCACCAGCAGCGTCGTACGCTCGGCATCCGTGGTGTGCAGCAGCTGGCCAATCAGCGACCCCGTGGCCCCACCCGTCATGATGATCGGCCCCTCCGCGCCAAACGGTCCACCCGAACCGATCGCAATCGCCGTCGCAATTGGCTTCAGAACCGCAATCCGCGGGGCCACCTTCCCACCCTTAAAAACAATCGCCTCAATTGCCTCAGGCATCCCATGGCCGCGAATCTTCTCCGACCCAAACCGAGCGATCACACCGATCAACAAGCCACCGATCACCGGCGCAAACACGGCTTTCCATCCCAGCGTGTTGTCCGCCGGAGAGGTATTAGCGAAGCTGAACTGGTGGAAGTAAAAGACATTCGTCGCCAGCCGAATAAGCCCCAGCAGCATCCAGGCCAACACAGCACCTGCGCCGCCAAGTATCGCCGCCAACCCGCTGATCACCAACATTCGGTTCGTTGCCGAATAGTCGCGCAGCGTACTGTGATCCTCAGCCTGAGTCATCGTTCTCCACCTTTTCTCGTTGTAGCCGCCCGCGCACTGATCAGTCGCTGCAGCGTTCGCACTAGCTCCGGCCCCTCTGCCTCAACCTCAATAAGATGCTGCGCAACCAGTTGAGAGAGCAGCTCAGCTCCCCGCCCCGTAATCTCCACCAGCGAACGCCGATGGTCGCTTTCATCGGCAACGCGCCGCACCAGGGCCGCCTTCTCCGCACGATCGACTAACTCAACCGCACTGTTGTGCCGGACCATCATTCGCTCTGCGATGTAGGTGATGGAAGACTCCTGCCCCGCTGGAACTGCAGCCACCACCTGCAGCAACTGATACTGCTGCGCGGAAATCCCAACGGCCTCCGACGCCGTCTCACTGAAACTCAGGAACCGCCGCAGACGATAACGAAACTCAGCCAGTTCAACCAGCTTCTCCGTCGCCACAACTGCCGCACGCTGTTTCTTGGCTGTCGCCATAGATATATCGTATCGCGATTGTATCGTATTACGATGCTTATCGATCCTTAACGCAACGCAGTAGAATGAAGTTAACAACAAATTCCTCGCAAGAACCTGGAGAGCCTCGCCTTGATCCCCCGCTACACTCGCCCGGAAATGGGCCGCATCTGGTCCGACGAGAACAAATACCGCTGCTGGCTCACCGTTGAGGTCGCCGCCTCCCAGGCCCTCGCCAAATTCGGCCTAGTCCCACAGTCCGCCGCCGACGCCATCCGCGACCGCGGCGCCGTCACCGTAGACCGCATCAACGAGATCGAAGCCGAGGTCCGCCACGACGTCATCGCCTTCACAACCACCGTCGCCGAGCACATCAACGCGCCCGAGCACTCCCGCTGGCTCCACTATGGCCTCACCTCCACCGACGTCGTCGACACAGCGCAGGCCCTCCAACTCAAAGAAGCCTCCGCCATCATCCGCACCGGCATCATCGCGCTCGCCGACGTCCTCAAGCACCGCGCCATCGAGTTCAAGCACACTCCCATCATCGGCCGCACCCACGGCATCCACGCCGAGCCGTCCACCTTCGGCCTCAAACTTCTCCTCTGGTACTCCGAAATCCAGCGCAACCTCACCCGCTTCGACGCCGCCGCCGAAGACCTCCGCGTAGGCAAGCTCTCCGGAGCCGTCGGCACCTTCGGCCACCTCAAACCCGAGCACGAAGAAGCCATCTGCGCCGAACTAGGCCTACGCCCTGTCGAAGTCGCCACACAAGTCGTTCAGCGCGACCGCCACGCCGCCTACGTCGCCACCCTCGCAGTCCTCGCCAGTACCCTCGACAAGATCGCCACCGAAGTCCGCCACCTCCAGCGCACCGAGGTCCGCGAAGCCGAAGAATTCTTCTCCGAGAAGCAAAAAGGCTCCAGCGCAATGCCCCACAAGCGCAACCCCATTACGTCGGAGCAAATCTCAGGCCTCGCCCGCGTAGTCCGCGCCAACGCCCAAACCGCCTTCGAGAACATAGCCCTCTGGCACGAGCGAGACATCTCCCACTCCTCAGCCGAGCGGGTCATCCTTCCTGACTCCACCATCCTCATCGACTATCTGCTCGCGAAGACGACGAACCTCATCGAAAAGCTCCTCGTCTATCCGGCGCGCATGTTGAGGAACCTAGAGTCCACCGGAGGCCTCATCTTCTCCGGCCAACTCCTCCTCGACCTCGCCGAATCCGGCATGTCACGCGAAGACGCCTACCGCCTCGTCCAGAGCCACGCCATGAACTCCTGGAAGAATGACCTCATCTTCCGCGAAGAGATCGCCAAAGTCCCCGAGATCACCGCTCGACTCTCCCCGGAAAAACTAGCCCGAGCCTTCGACTACAACCGCCAACTAGCCAACGTAGACGCCATCTTCGCCCGCGTTTTAGGAAACACCATCTAAAGATGTTTGCCCAAGTTCCTAACACTTAAGTGCCCTTCATCACCATAGGTCTTATCGATAAGATGAGCTCCAGCACAGCTGACAAAGTGAAAAGGATTCTTATGCCGAAGCGTCAAAGAGTGTTCAAGGGTGGAACAGAATATATTGTCACGGGGCCAACGAAGCGTGAGCGCCGCCTTGTCTTTCTGAACACAGTTAAACTTGAAGGAAGAGAGATTTTGCTGTTCAAAGCCGTAAAGAAAATTGCCAAGCAATTACCTTCTTAGCTGATCCGCTGAGTGCCAGGTGCCCATTCATGTGATCTCGTCACATGGGTGGGCATTCGCACAAAGCACAAAGTACGAGCTGAGGAACGCCCACGCCCATCTTGTTCGAAAACCTCCGAGCATGAGAGGATTTGTTATGAGTGATTTCATCCCCAAAGCAGGCGATTCAAAGGTCCGCGGACTAGGTCCGAAAGCCCAGAAGCTCCAGGCATTACGCGAAAAAGCCGCGGCACAGGCAAAGGGCGGCGATAAGTCCCTCGTCACCTCCTCCACAGCCTCGGTCAAGGCCAAAGACTCCTTCACCGGCACAAAGAAGACGACCTTCCAGCGCAAAGCTGTCTAACGAGTCGCCCTCACCAACTGCCCCTCCCCAAGCTCGAATCCAGAGTCCACTGCAAGCACAGTCTGCATGGACTCTTGGTTTCCCTGTACCATTGCCGTCGCATATCTGATCCTGCCGGGGGAGCTGCCTTGGTCAAGCCACGTGCCCGCGAAGTGATCTGCATCGCCACACTCGCTCTCTGTGCTCTACCCCTCCGTGCGCAGACTCCGCAATACGACCAGCGGTACCGCCCCCAGGTGCACTTCTCTCCCGCCAAAAACTGGACGAACGACCCCAACGGTCTCGTCTACTTCCAGGGCGAATACCACCTCTTCTTCTAGTACAACCCCTTCGGAGACCAATGGGGACACATGAGTTGGGGCCACGCAGTCAGCACCGACCTGCTCCATTGGCATGAGCTACCCGTCGCCATTCCCGAAAAAGACGGAATCATGATCTTCACCGGAAGTGTTGTAGTCGATCATGAAAACACCACAGGCTTCTGCGCCCCGAAAAGCGACTGCCTCGTTGCGATCTACACGGGTCATAGCCAAACCCCTCAAGGCACGCTCCAGACGCAGAACATAGCCTTCAGCCTCGACAATGGCCGCACCTGGACGCGATATCAAGGCAATCCGGTACTCGATCTTCACCTCGCCGACTTTCGTGATCCGAGCGTCAGTTGGGATCCAACCGCACACTATTGGATCATGGCCGTCTCCCTGCCAAAAGAGCATAAGGTTCGCTTCTACTCCTCCCCTAACTTGAAGAAGTGGACACAACTCAGCGACTTCGGACCCGCTGGAGACACCGACGGCGACTGGGAATGCCCGGACCTCCTCAGCATCCCATCCTCGAACGGAAAGTCCAGCATCTGGGCCCTCAAGGTCGGCCTTAATCCGGGCGCTCCGCAGGGAGGCTCAGGCGAGCAGTACTTCCTGGGCAACTTCGACGGAAAAAGTTTCAAGCAATCGAGCGAGCCTGGATCACATGGCTGGACCAACTACGGCAAAGATGACTACTGCGCCATCAGCTTCAACGGCCTGCCAAAAGATCAAAAGCCAGTCCTCCTCGGATGGATGAGCAACTGGCAGTACGCGTCAAAGCTGCCAACATCTCCCTGGCGTGGACAGATGAGCATACCAAGGCGCCTCTCGTTCGTTAAAGACGGCGCAGGCCTCGCGCTCCGGCAAGAGCCGATCATTCCACCTCTGCGCGAAAACAGCGTCAAAATCTCCGACTCATCCCCGGACAGTTCAAATAAGCCGAGCGTCGGCCATTCAGTCAAGACACCCGTCGAAATCCGGATGCAGTTTGAACATCCCACCATAGAGCCCTTCGGCGTCAAGCTCTACTCCGACGAACAACACTGGACCGAAATCGGCTTCGACACCAGCAAAAAAGAGTTTTACATAGACCGAACACACTCAGGCAGCCAAATCAGCCCTGACTTCCCCATTAGGACAACAGCACCGATAGCTACGGATCGGCCATACGATCTCACCCTGATCGTAGACAGATCATCCGTCGAAGCCTACGCTCAGGACGGAACTATCGCTATGACCGACCTGATCTATCCCTCCTCTTCCAGCGTCACGATTCAGCTCTTCCCAAAAGATGCGAAGACGCTCAATGGCGCAGGGCACCTGTGGGAGCTTAAGTCAATTTGGGAAAGATGAGTGATCGCCTCGTCCAAATCGTAGACATCGCCGTAGCCGACGCCTACCACCGCGGCGGACACCACCTTGTCTGCAAGCCCGGCTGCTCCCAATGCTGCATTGGAGTCTTCCCCATAGCCCACGAAGACGCAGGCCGCCTCCGCGAAGGCCTTGCGACACTCATCCAAACAGATCCCAAGCGAGCAACAAGAATCCGTACCCGCGTAGCCGAATCCCTGACTCGACTCAATCCCTGGTTCCCCGGCGACCTAACCACAGGCATCCTCAACGAAGACCACGAGGCCGCCATCCTTTTCGAAGAGTTCGCAAACGACGAGCCATGCCCCGTCCTCGACCCCACCACCGGTACCTGTGACCTCTACAAACACCGCCCCATCCTCTGCCGCACCTTCGGCCCCCCCATGCGCACCGAAGAAAACAACCTCGCCACCTGCGAGCTCTGTTTCATCCACGCGAGCACCGAAGAGATCGCCGCCTGCGAACTCGACCCCACCATCCCCGCGCAGGAACAAGCCAGCAACGAAGCCTACAACAACGCCCACAATCTGCACGGCCAGACCCTTATCGCCTATGCTCTCCGCGGCCTATAGTTCCGGCCTCTAAACAGCCACGCGAATGTCTAATGAATTTCGGATATATCGATAAGCGAAGAACTCCCGGCGGGTAAAGCCTCCGGGTACGCAATTTCCACCAGCCCAGTATCAGACGTCATCAATTGCGTCGGTAAAGTATCGGGCATCTTTGGAGCCGTCATCTCCAGCCCGGCCACAGCATTTCCATCGACGAGATCACCCGTCTCATCCCTCGTGGCATTATCATCTGCAGCCACGATCTTAAACGGCTGCGCATTTTTCGACGGATTGAAGCGTCCATTGCTCAGGTACACCACCAGTAATCCGCCCGTAAACTCCGGATGCAGAATCGCAAGTGGAACCACATAGCGCTTGCTCTTCACCAGCGCCTCCACAACTCCATTTACAGACGTACTGCGTTTGAGACTTCCTGGAACCTGCGGAATCACATACGCCGTAAGCTCCAATTCAGGATGTTTCTTTCCATACTTCGTAAGCGATCGCGCGTCCTGTTTCGGAGTCGTCAAGCCGACATCCGAGATGTAGTTCTTGTGAACGGCGTGTGGGAAATAAAAATTCAAAACGTTCTTCGAGAAGTCAGCGCAGTTATTCAAAAAGAAGTTGAAGTGACTGACATTCTTCTTGTCGTTATACAGTTCAACAAACCGCTCGTCCTGCTCCCTTGTAGTCTGCGCCTCGAATACGTGGATCGTTCTGTCATACGATGCGCCCACCAGTTCAACCCACCCCCCGCCTGGGGTCTTCTGATCCTTGTCGTCCGGGGCAAGCGTCATCAGGTGTTCACGCCGATACGCATCGCGCAGGGCACGAACATCGGCCGCATCCACGCTCTGCGGAGCTTCACTCAAGTTGTCAACGGCATACAGATAAGGAATGAGCGGAATCGCGATCCAGTCATAACCAGCTATCCCGCTATAGCGGCTTACTACAACTCCAAACTCGCCGCGATGACACATCCTCAGTCGTGTTGGCGTCTCCGCGCACACCCGATTCAGATAAATTGCAGCATGACCCGTAGGAGACATACCGCCCAGCGTTCCATACGGTTCACCCATTAGCAGCGCAACGGATCCATACCCTCGCACACCACCCAACAACAGCGCCACACACAGCAAAACACCAGCTGCGTGGCTCCTCACAATTTCAAAACCAGTTCTATTCCTGCTCCCATTTTTTTTCATGGATATCTCTCTTAATACGACGCCAAAAACGGGAAAAAAGTTGTGGTGAAACATGCAGAAAACTTGCATAGACATTCACATATCGCCGATCGGCGATAATCATTGATGTGTCTGATTCCTCCCTCAATTCACCGCACAACATCACGCTCGCCGTCACCGGCGCCAGCGGTTCCATCTACGCGGCCGAAATGCTCCGCGCCCTCGCCGCCGACGCCCGTATTACGAAAATTAACTTCGTCGCCTCAGAAAATTCCCTACGCGTCATCGCCGAAGAACTCCAGTTCAGCGGACGCAACGATCTGCCCGAAAAACTTCTCGGCGCATCATGTCCGAAGCTGCAGCACCTTACCGACAACGACATCGGTGCAAACATCGCCAGCGGCAGCTATCCCTCCGATGGCATGATCATCCTTCCCTGCTCCATGGGAACGCTCGCAGCCATCGCCAACGGCCTGGCCTCGAATCTCATTCAACGCGCAGCCGACGTCTGCCTCAAGGAGCGTCGTCCACTCATCCTCTGCGTTCGCGAAACTCCGCTTAATCGAATCCACCTGCGCAACATGCAACTCGCATCCGACGCCGGAGCCACCATCTTCCCCACCATCCCTACGCTCTACAATCTTCCGCAAAGCACCACCGAGATGGCCCGTCAGTTCGTCAACCGAGTCCTCGCACACATCGGCCTCCCGCAGCCCGGAGCCTACCAATGGCAACCCGACTAATCGGCGTGCGCCCTTCAAAATCGAATCGCTTTTAAATATCCGCGGCCATCCGGAAAAATCCGTGGTCGAAGTCTTGGATCGGTGTCATCGGTGCAAATCGATGTTAGGCACTTAGCCTCTACTTTGCCGCCGAAATAACCTTCTCCCCACCTTCGATCGGTGGGTCAGCCCGCAAAAAATCCACCGTACTCGCCACCACTGGCTTCGAACACTCCAGCGGAGCCATGTGCCCACAGCCTTCCACTACGCGCAACGCGGAGTGAGGAATCAGCTCATGTAACTTCTCTCCGACCGAGAGCGGTATCAACTCGTCCTTCCCGCCCCACACAATCAGCGTCGGGCGCTCAAGTTGATGCAGCCTGAAATCCAGCAGATCGTGTCCGCTCTCCATGGCAACCATGCTACGTTGGATCACCCACCCATCATGCGCAAACTTCCGCAGCACATCTCTCGTCACAAAGTCCGGCAGATCGTGCGGCTCCGGCGAGAGCGTCGCCATCAGCTTCCGCACACCCCCAGCGTCTGTCGGAACAAACAGCTCAGGCCCAAACGCCGGCGGAAAATAAATTCCCGCGCTGTCATACACCACCAATCGATCCACCAGTTCAGGATGGTCCAGTGCCAGCTTCATCGCAATCCATCCACCCATCGACCATCCACCCACATCGGCACGCGAAAGATGCACTGCATCCATAAAATGCATCACCGCCGCCTCTTCCATGGCGATCGAGTAGTTCGCATCAGGCTTCGGCGACCGCCCATACCCAATCAGATCGGGCGCATAAACATGAAAGCCCTTCGCCGCCAGAGCAGGAATCATCACCCGCCAATCTTCGCCTCGCGCACCGAGCCCATGCACCAACACCAGGGGAGTCCCTGCAGTTCCCTTAGCTGCCGGAGCCTCAAAGTAGTGCATCCGATAGCCGCCAGCCTCTACATACTTGCTCTCGACGCCCTCCCGCCACAGATGGTATCGAATCTGTTGATCGGCCACCCACAGCGGGTTCCAGAAAAACACCGTACCAGCCACCACCAGAACGAGCACGAGAAGAGCAACAATCCGCTGCGCCATCTTCATCTCTCTATCGTCTCCGCGAGCTTCAGTGCTTTTTCAATCACGCCTAGTGTAGGCTCCGTCAGTCCGTAAGTCTCCGAATAAATCTCACTCCGCGCCACCCACACAGCATCCGTCGCGTCATCACCGCAGACCAGTTCAATTCCCGGCTCTTCCCCCACAACACACAACCACTCGATCAGCACATAATGAAATCGCACTCTCCCAACATCGTCGCGAACGATCCGGTCCAGCATGGCAATCATCTCCACGGGACGAACCCTCAACCCTGTCTCCTCCCACACCTCACGAGCTACACCCTCAGCCGTTGTCTCACCCACCTCCAGCACGCCGCCCGGCAGCGACCACGCACCCAGCATCGGCTCTCGCCCCCGACGAATCAGCAAAACATCCGCACTACGAACCACCACTGCGGCCACCCCCACCATGGGAGCCGAAGGATACTCGCGTCCTGCCCTTATCTTGGATCCGTCCTGTGTCACTTCAGCGGCTTGCCAAACTCTTCACCGAACACCGTATGCCCCATCTCAAAGCGTCCACCGTAAAACTTGTCGGAGCCATTCACATGTCCCACCGCCAGCAGTGCCACCACCCAATAACTCAACGGCAACCGCAGCACCTCATGAACCTTGTCCTGCTCAAAACCCTCCATCGGAGCCGTGTCGTACCCCATCACCTCAGCCATTAGCAGCATATGCGTGAACGCCAGCATCACCTGCTTGTTCAACCACGCGCGCATCTGTTCGCTCGTGAAGCTGGAAAGATAATTCGGAACGCTGCTCCGTGCCTGTGCGGCGTAGCTCTCTGGCATGCCGCCTTCGCGACCAAGCTGGAGCATCAGGTCGAGATCCTTCCTCCACCCATCCGCATCGCCACACGCCACAATTACAGCGGAGGCCTCTTCGACCTTGGCCTGGTTATAACTGGCCGCGCGCAACCGCTTCTTCTGCTCCGGCGACTGCACCACGATAAACCGCCAGGGTTGCATGTTGTATCCGCTCGGCGCACTAAGACCGGCTTCAAGAATCAGCTTCAGGTCTTCAGGCGGAATCGGCGCTCCATCAAAGCTGGGACTCGCTCGTCTCTCCTGGATTGCCTGACTCAAAGTCTTCTTGTTTTTCGTCATCGCGCTCTTTCTCATTGCTCACTAGGATGCCGCCGCAGCCCAGCAAGACTATCGTTGGACTTCACGCCCATTACTATTTTCTGCCAAAATGATTTCTTAAAATAACACCGGGGGATGAAACCAGCATCACACAGCCTCATCCTGCCGTCTGCACGAAATCGCTATATCAGGCCCGCATGCTAGTGAATTTCAGACACCGGAAACTCTGTAGCGAACGGGTTCTGTCCCGCCACTTCAGCGACAATCCACACCCCATGAAACGGCTTGCGCATCTCAGGATAGGCCCCCAGTAACGCACCCGCGGCGCTCGCACTTAATTTGTGAGTCGCGGCAACGTCACCCTGTTGATCGATCTTCAAATGCGCCATGATGTCGATCTTGTCTTTTCCCAACGAATCATCCACGCCCAGGCCAGTAAACCGATACTCCGCGCCATCCGCGCCCTTCACCACCAGCGGAGCATCCTTGCTCACGCCATCAGAGACTGCTGGAGGCGTCGCCGAAGCCTGCTCGGTCTTCAACTTCTCAAGGTGCGTGCTCTGGATGAAACTCGTCGGTCGCAGCAGACTCTCCGCCTGCTGATAGTAGAGCCATGCATTCCACTGTTCCTTGCGCGCAGCCATGGCCCGAGCTTCCTTCCAGTACCAAATACCATCATGCCCAGCCGCCGACAGAGGCGTCGGATAAAAGCCCGCCATCTGCCACTGTCCCTGCTCCTTCCGCACCAAGAAAGAGAGCCGCCAGGGCGATGCCGTGCCCTCCACATTCACAATCGCGAACCCGTAACTTCCCGGAGGTAAGCCCGGAATCAAAAAGTCCGCCTCCGCCATCGAGTGGTTCAGCGTGCAGAAGAACTGCGCATCCGGAGCAGAACCATCGGCTCCCCGCGTCAACTGCGTACCATCCAGCAGATAGACCTGTTCCACCACCAGGGTCCCGCCCTTCAGCTTCGGAGCCGTACTGCTTACGACATACTCAATCCCGCCAAAATCCTTCGCGTACTCGGCTACTGTAGCGCCACGCAGACCAGCCACATCCCCAGCTTGCACCTTCGCAGCCAATCCCCGCGCAGCCGTCGCGAGTGCATCTCGTTCCACCGGTTTCATCGCCGATTGGGTAATGCAATCGTCTGCGTGCAGATATCCAGAAATCGCAAGCATCAGCACCGCAGCGATCCCTAATCTCTTCATCCCATGCATCATGGTTTCCACTTTGCCTCTGCGTTCAATTCTTATTCGCATACGAAACGCTCCCACGCGAGCCAAAAAGACAGTCTAGTACAACCCAGCTCACCCAGTTGTCATATGAAATTCCTTATCCAGCCAATCCGCGTTCATCCGTGGCCGACTCGCGTTAGACTTGTCTTACAACTGACGCCACACTCCGGTGACATCCACCGCCGTCACGCGTCCTACCGACAGATGTCACGTTCCCGGCCAATCCGGCTCGCCGCTGTAACCTGCATCTCCGCAGCCGCGCTGGTCCACGCCCAGTCAAGATCCGCATCGCAGCATCCATCAACGACAGCCCCTGTCACCTCTGTGCTTCCGGCAACGCAGCCTACCCAGACGCCTCCGCCCCTCCCGCCAACTCCCGCGCAACTGCCTGCACAACACGCCAGGGTCACCTACTCCGACGACAAGCTCACCGTCTCGGCAAGTAATTCCAGCCTCAACCAGATACTTCGCGAGATATCCCACCAGACCGGCATCAAGATCACCGGTGGCGTAGCCGACGAGCGCGTCTTTGGCGAATATGGCCCCGCAGCGGCTTCACAAGTGCTCGCATCTCTCCTCGACGGCACAGCCAGCAACATGGTCCTTGTCCAGAGCACGACCTCCGCTCCTGCGGAACTGATCCTTACCCCGCGGATGGGCGGTCCAACACCTCCGAATCCGAACGCGGCCCGCTTCGACGACAACGAACCAGAAGAACCACCCTCGCGCCCGGCCCCTGAAGCTGTCCAACCCAATCCGCCGCAGACGCAGCCACCACAACCGGCAGCAACGCCAGCGACCTCGTCAACTCCTGTGCAGAACAACCCGGAAACAGCTGCCCCCACTCCGCCCCCAGCGGACTCCACGCAGCAGCAGTCCCCCAACGGAGTCAAGACACCCCAGCAAATCTACGACGAGCTCATGCGTCTGCGCCAACAACAGCAGAGCAATCCGCCCAAATAGCCCAGCTCAAATTTTCATCATTTCAAAACATATCAAATCTAAGCGAGACGTTTAGCCTTCCACCACCTGCGTCTGAGCCACCACACTCCGCGCCAGCCTCACAGCAGCCACCTGACGAGCGTGAATACGGAAGATACTGAACATCGCGATGCAGACTCCATAGGCAAACACCACACCCACCGCCAACGACGCCAACACCGCAGAAACCAACACAATCGACGAATTCACAACCACTCCCTCTATCTTTTCCAGCCGCGCCCATTCCTGCAGGCACACTCAGCTCTATCCGTACACCATTGTTGCAAACCGGCAAGGATTTACAATGCCCCAAACGTCCTTACCTATTGCATCTTCGGATACATATCTCCCACATTCGGTTGCCCAAGGCCCGTGCCAGCGCAGATCCCCTGGCATCCGTCGATAGTCCCGGCAATCGGGCCAACTCACTCCCAACCCAGCCAGTCTCCGAAATGCCGTATCCTAGAGACTTGGCCCTCGAAGCAGCCAGGGCCACACCTACCATGGGCATCACACACATCACCGTCCGCGGAGCACGCCAGCATAACCTGCGCAACGTCAACGTCAGCATCCCGCGCAACACCCTCACAGTCGTCACCGGCCTCTCTGGCTCCGGAAAATCCTCCCTCGCCTTCGACACCATCTACGCTGAAGGCCAACGCCGCTACGTAGAAACCTTATCGGCCTACGCCAGACAATTTTTAGACCAGATGGAGCGCCCCGACGTCGACGCCATCGACGGCCTCTCCCCCGCCATCTCCATCGAGCAAAAAACCACCTCCCGCAGCCCCCGCTCCACCGTCGGCACCATCACCGAAATCTACGACTACCTCCGCCTCCTCTACGCCTCCGTCGGCCAGCCCCACTGCCCCAACTGCGCCCGCCCCATCTCCCGCCAGTCCGCCGACCAGATCGTCGAGCGCATCGTCGCCCTCGCCCCCGGCGAACGCATCACCATTTACGCCCCCATCGTCCGTGGCCGCAAGGGCGAATTCCGCGAAGAGCTCGAAGCCCTCGACCAACAAGGCTTCCGCGCCCGAGTCGACGGCGAAATGGTCGAGCTCACCGAGGGCATGCGCCTCGAAAAGCGCAAGAACCACACCATCGAAGCCATCGTCGACCGCATCATCCTCAAGCCGCTTCCACCGGACAACACCACCGCCGCGCTAGCCAACGCCGCTCCCAAATACGACACCCGCCGCCTCGAAGCCTCCGTAGCCAAAGCCCTCCAGATGGCCAACGGCCTCGTCCTCATCGGCATCCAGAACCCCACCACCCGCGCCCAGGACGAGACCCTCTACAGCTCCTCCATGGCCTGTCCCGACTGCGGCATCAACGTCCCCCGCCTCGAGCCCCGCAGCTTCTCCTTCAACTCCACCTACGGCGCCTGCCCCGAGTGCCACGGCCTAGGCAGCATCTACGACTTCGACCCCGCCAAAACCATCTCCGACTGGTCCAAGCCACTTCTGGATGGGGCCATGGGCCCCGGCTCAGCCTCACAATACCTGCTGCGCCTCATCAAGCTGGCCGCCGAAAAATACAAAATCGACATCCGCAAGCCCTTCGACCAGCTCACCACCGAGCAGCAGAACCTCTTCCTCTACGGCCCTCCGCGCAACGAAGCAGGCCGCACTGGCTTCCACGGCATCTTCGCCTACCTCCGCTCCAACCTCGAAGACACCAAATCCGAGGGCTACCGCGAGTACATGATGCAGTACATGTCCGCGAGCACCTGCCCCGTCTGCAAAGGCCGCCGCCTCCGCCCCGAATCCCTCGCCGTCACCGTCAACGGCGCATCCATAGCCGAATTCACGGCCCTATCCCTCGAACGCGCCCTCAACAACGCCCGCGCACTAAACTTCACCGGTCGCGACCGCATCATCGCCGACCGCCTCCAGCGCGAGATCATCGAACGCCTCGAATTCCTCAACGCCGTAGGCCTTGGCTATCTCTCGCTCGACCGTTCCGCCGCCACTCTCTCCGGCGGCGAAGGCCAGCGCATCCGCCTCGCCACCCAGATCGGCTCAAAACTCCGTGGCGTCCTCTACGTCCTCGACGAGCCCTCCATCGGTCTCCACCAGCGCGACAACCAGCGCCTCATCAACGCCCTCGAAGACCTCCGCGACCTCGGCAACACCGTCCTCGTCGTCGAGCACGACGAAGACACCATCCGCAAAGCCGACTACGTCCTCGACCTCGGCCCCGGGGCCGGAAAAAACGGCGGCCACCTCATCGCCGACGGCACACCCCAGCAGGTCATGGACAACCCTGCCTCCCTCACCGGCCAGTACCTCGCCGGCAAGATCGAAATCCTCGCCCGCGAAACCCCACGCCCCCTCACCGGAAACTGGATCACCGTCGAAGACGCCCACTCCCACAACCTACAGAACGTCACCGCCCACTTCCCTCTCGGCGTCATGACCGTCATCACCGGAGTCAGCGGCAGCGGCAAATCGACCCTCGTCAACGACATCCTCTACCGCTCCCTCGCCAAAGAACTCTACGGCTCCCGCGAAGAGCCCGGCCAGCACGGCCGCGTCATCGGCATCGACCAGATCGACAAGGTCATCCAGATCGACCAGTCGCCCATCGGCCGAACCCCGCGCAGCAACCCTGCTACCTATACGGGGGTGTTTACGGCAATAAGAGATCTCTTCGCCATGCTCCCCGAATCTCGCGAGCGCGGCTACAAGCCCGGCCGTTTCAGCTTCAACGTGCAAGGCGGACGCTGCGAAGCCTGCCAGGGCGAAGGCCAGCGCCGCATCGAGATGAACTTCCTTCCCGACGTCTACGTCCTCTGCGAAGTATGTAACGGACGTCGTTACAATCAGGAGACCCTCGCCGTCAAGTTCAACGGCTACAGCATCGCCGACCTTCTCGACCTCCCCATCGAAGATGCCCTGCCCATCCTCAAAGACATCCCCGCCGTCAGCATCAAGCTCCAGACCCTCGTCGACGTAGGCCTCGGCTACATTCACCTCGGCCAATCCGCCACCACCCTCTCTGGCGGCGAAGCCCAGCGCATGAAGCTAGCCCGCGAACTCTCCAAGCGCCAAACCGGCCGCACCCTTTACCTCCTTGACGAGCCCACCACCGGCCTCCACTTCGACGACGTACGCAAGCTCCTCGAAGTCCTCCACCGCCTCACCGACCTTGGCAACACCGTCATCATCATCGAGCACAACCTCGACATCATCCGCAACGCCGACTACATTCTCGACCTCGGCCCAGAAGGCGGCGAAGGTGGCGGCCGCATCGTCGCCCACGGCACGCCCGAGCAGATCGCCACCGTCCCTGCCTCCCACACCGGCAGCTTCCTCACTCGCTACTACGCCAACCATCCCGAAGCCGTCCCCCAGCCCAACGGCACCAGCCACGCAGGCCCCCAACCCGCGAACATCCGCGCCCTGGCCGACGCCATCAAAAAGCCCAAAACCAAATTCATTGCTCCCGAAAAGAAAACCGGCGTCCCCACCCCGCGCGCATCTACACTGTCCGAAGCGACAAAAATAGCCAAGCCGAAGAAGACCTCCACTACTGCCAAAAAGACTACGGCCAAGGCCAAGAAAACGTCCCAAACAAAGTCCCAGACAACATCCAAGACAAAACGAACATGAGCACGCCCCTGACACCTCCGCTTTCCGGCGATCCAAGAGCCTCCTCCCAACCCCAGGCTGACCCCAACCCCGCACTCGCCATCGACCCCACCAAGGGCCAGGCCATCGTCATCGAAGCCCCTCCTCCATCCATGGCTCCCGGCACCGGAGTCCCCGCTCGCATCCCGCACATCGGCCACGCCGCGCTCTTCGTCTCCTTCGCCGCCCTTGTGCTCCTTCTCTCTCAGGGAATCCTTCTCGGCATCGTTCATCCAGGTCACGCCGTGAGCCTCGCCACCGTCTCGCCGAAGCTAGTCGTAGCATCCGAGGCCATCGCCTACATCGCCACCCTCATCATCTCTTTCTTCTTTTTCCCCCTCCTCTGGAACCGACCCTTCGGCACCGGCCTCCAATGGGACTTCGCCGCCGCCCGCCGTAACGCCTTCAAGCTCATCCCCATCGGTCTAGTCTTGGGCTTCGCCGTGCAGGCCATCTCTTCGCTCATCCCCGTCCCCAAGTCCGTCCCCATGGACGACTTCTTCCGCACCCCCTCCGACGTCTGGCTGGTCACCGCCTTCGGAACCCTCCTCGCACCCATGTTCGAGGAGATCTGTTTCCGCGGCTTCCTCCTTCCCGCCTTCGCCATCGCCTACGACTGGCTCTCGCTCCCCCGCAACCCCGCCGCGCACGAGCACTGGAAGATCACCACCGGCCTCACCACCGCCGCCCTCGTCTTCTCGGGCATCCTCTCAAGCATCTTCTTCGCTCTCCTCCACGCCGAGCAGCTAGCCCACGCCTGGGCCGCCCTCTTCGTCCTCTTCTGCGTCTCCCTCGTCCTCACCACGGTCCGAATCCGGACCCACTCCGTAGCCTGCTCCACTCTGGTACACGCCTGCTACAACCTCTCCGTCTTCATGACCCTGTTCATAGCCACCGGCGGCTACCGTCACCTCGAACGCATGGCCCGCTAACAAAATCCGGGCACAAATATACTTGACGCCTGGGAATAAGTCGCACCGAAACCTTACACATTCCTTTACAAGCCTGAGAGCATGGCAGCGTGAAAGACATACAGAAACTGCCCCGACAAATCTGGCTCTATGTGCTTGTGACATCCGTTTTGATTGCTATTAGTCAGAAGACCGATGAGGGGCGCGGTTTTGGACATTCCTGGAAAGATCTTGTCGAAGAGTTTGTCTGCTTCTTTATAGTGGTCGCGCTATTTGGTGAAGTAAACAGAGCGCGCCACCTCCGAAATCTGAAAAATGCAGATAAATACCGGGATTGACCAAAGACCGTGGTGTCTCCCGAACGAGCCTCACCGCGAAGGTTGCGAAGTCATCGCAAAACCGAACAAAGCATCTCCAGCAACCCCACCTGCCCCTTCAAAATCCTCCCCCGAGCCTCTTCAATCGAAAACCACCCTCCCCGATCCACCTCCGGAAACTCCTGTATCAGTCCAGACCGCGGAGGCCACTCCATCTCAAACACATTGCTCCGCAAAAGCGCAGCGTCAAACTCACCCGCAACAGCCCACGCCGCAACCACTTTCCCACCAGGCTGTTTGATCGTTCCTACCTCAAGAAAATCTCCGTCCACAGCAAAACCTGTCTCCTCCCAGAACTCCCGCCTCGCCGCATCAAGCCCATCCTCCCCCTCCTCATACTCACCCTTCGGTATCGACCAGGCACCTAGATCTTTCTTGGCCCAGAAAGGACCACCGGGATGCACCAGAAACACCTCCAGGCCATCCCCCCGCCGTCGATACACAATAAGCCCAGCACTTCGTTTCGCCATAGATGGCTCAGCCTCCACATCGAACGTCTGTAACCTCATCTACATGCACATATCATGCACATGTGCTACGCTTGACACATGGCTACCCCAGCAAAGTCCGAGCGCGCCAACAGCCGAACCGTAGTCCTCCTCCGTGACAGCGACCGAAAGAAACTCGAAAAGCTGGCCGCCAAAGAAAAAGTCTCCTCGGGCGAGATCATCCGCCGCTCCCTCGACACCTACAAGACCCTCGAAGCCCGCATCCGAAAAGAAGAAGAAGAGAAGATGATGGAATCAACCCTCGTCATGCTCATGGATGCGCTCGAAGGCGCAAACCGCTCGCTCGCCAACACCTGCAAGCGGCTGGATGAACTTCATCTTCAACTCAACCCATAGGAATAGCCCATGAGCCTCGCCGATAACTTCATGAGCGCCGCCAGGCAAATCCTCCTGGCCACCGAGAACATCAAGCGCCTCGACGAAAAAGTAAGCCGCCTGGCCGACGACGTCTCCAGCATCGACCGCCGCCTCATCCGAATCGAAACCTTCGTAGAAGTAGGCCAGCGCCCCTCACGTCGCCGCACCCTTCCCGGCGAAACCACCTGACACCCGCTCCTCAAAATCCTGTCAAGCTCTGGACGCTGCATCTCACTCACTCCAGAAAACATCCCAGTGCCGAACAATTCCCACTGAGTTGATAAACTAGATAGATCAGAAACATCAGAGCCCGGCACACTCGCCGGGTTTTTGTATTGCTTATACAGAAGTCCACGGCCAAGTCATTTCATTCGAATACTTTAGGCCGAAAAGTATACGGATGGAGATACTTAAAAAGACCCACCCCCAGCACCAAATGTATCGCAAGCCGAAACCTTCCCCTCATCGAGCCCGCGCTTGAACCACTCGATGCGTTGAGCCGACGTGCCATGCGTAAACGTCTCCGGACTAACCGCCGCCCGGGACATCTTCTGAATGTGATCGTCGCCCACGGCCGCCGCCGCCTTCAGCCCTTCGGCCACATCCGCCTTATCGATCAGGTGGTGCTGAGCCGTGCTATGGGCCCAGATACCCGCAAAGCAATCGGCCTGCAATTCAAGTTTGACCGACAGAGGATTCTGCTGCGAAGGCTCTTGCCTCGACAACCACCTCACCTCCCGTTCAATCCCTAGAATGTTCTGAACATGATGTCCAAGTTCATGAGCAATCACGTAGGCCTGGGCAAAGTCAGCCGTGCTGCCGCCGAGCCGTCTCAACTCATCCCAGAAGCTCAGGTCGATGTACACCTTCTCATCCACCGGGCAATAGAACGGCCCGCTCTGCGACTTCGCAACTCCGCAACCGGACTGAGTGTAATCACGAAAGAGCACCAAATGCGCATGACGATACTCCTTCCCCGTCTGCTCCGGCAGGACAACGGTCCACACTTTCTGAACGTCATCCAGCGTCCACGACACAAGCTGCGCCGACCTCTCCTCGTCAGGTGACGGAGCCGCAGCCCGCGACGGCCCCGCCCCGCCGCCTGAAAGGTAACTGCCAATGTAGTTCCGCCCCGTAACCAAACTGAGGATCAGGAGGAAGACAATCCCAATAATCCCAATTCCTCCACCGCCAAAACCGCCACCAGAAGACCCACGCCGGTCCTCTACATCTTCACTGAGACCACCAGGAGTCCAGTCCATCGCTCACCTCCATATCAATGTATTCCAGAAGCCCGTACGCGGGCCAAACCCAATCTGTTACCCTCGGCAAAACTCGCAGTAGGAACCGCAAGCTCACCTATGTCGTATGCAATGCTGTTTAAACCTTCGGGGATCTGATGCCTGCTACAGCCACAACAGTCGTTCGTCCCACTGACCAGACACTGTCGGCAGCGCTCCGATTGTCCCTGATCTTTGCCGCCATCAAGCTGGCGCTGCACATCGTTGCCAACATGTGGCAGGCGCACATTGGCTACGGCTATTTTCGCGACGAACTCTACTACATCATCTGCGGACGCCACCTCGCCTGGGGCTACGTCGATCACGGCCCCCTCGTTGCACTCCAGGCCAGATTGGGAGAACTGATCTTCGGCCAATCGCTTGCAGGAATCAGAATGTTCTCCGCCATCGCCGGAGCCCTGCGCATTCTTCTGACCGGTCTACTCGCATGGTCACTCGGCGGGCGCAGACCCGCGCAGGCATTGGCAATGATCTGCGTTCTGGTAGCCCCTCAATATCTAGGCACAGACAGCTACCTCTCCATGAACTCCTTCGAGTCTGTCTTCTGGATGCGCTCGCTCATGCTGCTTATCCTCATCCAACGCGGCTGGAACAACCGTCTATGGCTCATCTTCGGTCTCTTAGCTGGATTAGGCCTGCTCAACAAGCCGTCGATGACCTTCTTCCTCATCGCGCTTCTGTTAGCCCTTCTATGCACCCCACAGCGCCGCCTGCTCTTCAACCGATGGGCCGCAGCAGGAATCGCGCTCATGATCCTGATCGCCCTACCCAACCTGATCTGGCAGATTCACAACCATTGGCCCACCCTCGAGTTCCTCCACAACGGCGAGATCGAGAACAAGAACGTCAAGCTGGCGCCGCTGCCCTTCCTGGCCAAACAGATACTGAACCTCCAGCCCGCAACAGTGCTCATCTGGGGAGCCGGCCTCGTATGGCTTCTACGAAACCCGCAAGCCAAAACCTGGCGCTGGCTAGGCCTCACCTACCTCTTCTTTCTCGCTATCATGATGGCCCTCCACGCCAAGGACTACTACGTAGCCCCCATCTACCCAGTCCTCTTCGCAGCCGGCGGTATCGCATGGGAGCAGCGGTTCGCCAAACGCCAATGGGTTCGTCAAAACCGCGTCTTTGCCTTCCCCGTCCTCGAAGGCGTGCTCCTCATCGTCGGCGCCATCATCCTGCCTCTCGCGATCCCCATCCTCAGCCCGCCAACATGGATCGTCTACACTAAGGCCCTCCATCTCAACAACACCAGCGATAACACCGAAAACCAGGCCGTCGGCCCCCTCCCGCAGTTCTATGCCGACCGCTTCGGCTGGCAAGAGGAGGTCGACGAAGTCACCCGCATCTATAACTCGCTCTCCCCCGAAGACCAGGCCAAAGTCGGCATCATCGGCTCCAACTACGGCGAAGCCAGCGCAATCAACTTCCTCGGCCGCGGACTCCCCACGGCCATCAGCGGCCACAACAACTACTGGCTCTGGGGGCCCCACGGCTACACCGGCGAAGTCATGATCGTCATCAACGGCGCCTCCCCCGAAGAGATGCGCAAGTTCTACGACTCCGTCGAGATCGCCGGCCGCATGGACCACCCCTATGCCATGCCCTACGAGCACCGCAACATCTACCTCGTCCGCCACCGCCACAAAAACATCATCGAAGACTGGCTCAGCCTCAAGCACTACATTTAGCGCTGCTCCAATCCACCGGCGATATGCTACCCTCCCTGCAACCCATGAAAGAAACCCAGCAAGAGCTACCCCGCGTCCTCAACGCGTCGCACGCCACCTCCATCGTCGTCGGCATTATCATCGGCAGCGGCATCTTCCTGGTCCCGCGCGAGATGATGGCCGCCGTCGGCTCGTCGCGCATGGTCTACGCCGTCTGGATCGTCGGTGGCCTGCTCTCGCTCTTCGGCTCAATGACCTACGCCGAGATCGCAGCCGCCCGCCCCTACTACGGCGGTGAGTACGCCTTCCTCCGCGAAGCCTACGGCGACCTCACCGGCTTCCTCTACATGTGGACATGGATCACCGTCGCCAAACCCGCCTCCATCGCCACCATAGCCGCAGGCCTCGCCCGAGTCCTTGGAACCTTCGCCATCTTCAGCTTCTTCGCCAAGCCGGCCTTCGGCAGCATGCTCTGGAGCCAGATCTTCGCCATCGCGATGACGTGGCTCATCACCATCCTCAACATCCTCGGCACACGCAAGTCAGGCAACGTGCAGTTAGCCCTCACCTGGCTCAAGGTCCTGCTGATCGTAGTCATAGCAGCCTTCTGCTTCAGTTCGAGCACTCACGGCTCCTGGCAAAACTTCGCCACCGAGTTCACCGGAGCACGCGGAGGCTTCGCCGGCTTCATGATCGCCCTGATCGCCGCCCTCTGGGCCTACGACGGCTGGAGCGACGTCACCCAAATGGCCGGCGAAATCCAGCGGCCCCAGCGCAGCATGCCCATCGCCCTCGTCGGAGGCATCGCCATCGTAGGCGGCCTCTACATGCTCACCAACGCAGCCATCCAATACGTCCTGCCCGCCGCGACCATAGCCGCCGCCGACCGTCCCGCCGCCGACGCCATGCGCATGATCGCCGGCCACTGGGGAGCAGCCCTCGTCTCCATCGGCATGGCCGTCAGCATCTGCGCCACCTTCGTAGGCTCATCCCTCTCAGGCGCCCGAGTCCCCTTCGCCGCAGCCCGCGATGGCCTCTTCTTCAAGCAGCTCGCCCACGTACACCCGCGATTTCGCACCCCTTCAACCGCGCTGATCCTCCAGGCGGTGCTCAGCTCACTCCTGCTCCTAGCCATCGGCAAATTCCAGGCGCTCTTCTCCCTAGCCATCTTCGCCGAGTGGTTCTTCTACGCACTCACCGCCAGCACCGTCTTCGTCTTCCGCCACCGCGAGACCAACGCCACACGCCCCTACAGCGTCTGGGGATACCCCGTCCTGCCCGCGCTCTTCATCCTCGCCGCGATCGTCCTGCTCGTCTTCTCCTTCGCCGACCAGCCCCGCAACTCGCTCATCGGCACAGGAGTCATCCTGCTCGGAATCCCCCTCCACTATCTCCTGCAAAGAAGACGAACAGCCTAAGCTCTTCCAACTCTTGCCCTCAGCCAAAGCCAGTCATCCTGAGCGAAGCGCAGCGCAGCCGAAGGACCCCGAAGATTTACACTCACCACAGCCTTCAAGTCCTTTCAGCCACCGACAGCCCCGACGCCCTATACCATCTGTAATCCGCCTAGCTCCGATTGTGAACCACCCGTTCATACACCCGCACATACTCCTGCGCCGGCTTATCCCACGAGAAATCCTCCGCCATCGCCCGCTTCATCATCGTGGTCCACTCCGTCTTGTTCCGGAAGACCCCCAGAGCACGTTGAATCGCATCCAGCAACGCCCCCGAGTCATACCCCCAGAACTTAAACCCATTGCCACCGCCGTTAGGCTGCTCGTCAATCGTGTCATCCAACCCGCCGGTAGCGCGCACAATCGGGATGGTCCCATACTTCAGGCTGTATATCTGGTTCAACCCTCCCGGCTCATAACGTGAAGGCATCAGGAACATATCAGCTCCTGCTTCAATCTTGTGCGCCATCACATTGTCGAATTTCACCTGCACCCGGATCTTCTGCGGATAGCGTTCGGCCATCTCCACCAGCAGCCGCTCGTAGTACTCCTCGCCATTGCCCAGCATCAGCAGAATGATGTCCTCCTGAACCAGGCGGTCCATGATGTCAACGATGAAGTCGAAGCCCTTCTGAGTAGCAAACCGCGAAACCACGCCGATCACTGCCGTCTCATCGCTGACGTTTTCAACGCCGAATGCATGCAGCAAATCGCGCCTGCACTCCTTCTTCCCGGCAAGTTTCTCAGCCGAGTAGTGCGCCGCAATGTTAGGGTCAGTCGCAGGATTCCACTCCTCATAGTCAACGCCATTGAGAATGCCGAACAAATCGCCGCTGCGCTTCGCCAGAGTACCCTCAAGTCCATTGCCATACTCCGCCGTCTGGATCTCTTCGGCGTACTTTCGGCTCACCGTCGTAAGCGCATCTGCATAAACAATTCCGCCCTTCAAGAAATTGAATTTGTCATCTTGCTCTAGCTTCTCGAAAGTGAACATGTCCCACGGCAGCAGCAGCATCTCGATAGTGCGCGGCGGAAACCATCCCTGATAGCCTGCATTGTGAATCGTCAGTACAGCAGGAACATGCCGCAGCACGGGATCGAAGTAGTACGTAGAACGCATCAGCACAGCAACCATCGCCGCCTGCCAGTCGTGCACGTGATACACGTCCGGAACGCCCATGATCTTCGTCGCCTCAATCACCGCCCGGCTGAACAACCCAAAGCGTTCCGCGTTGTCTGGATAATCGCCCGACGGTGTCCCATAAAAACTCTCCCGATCGAACAACTCCGGGCTATCCACAAAATAGTTCTGGACGCCCCAATGAACACCGCCATCCAGAATCCGCACAAACCGGTTGTAATACGGGAACGGAATCGTCACGCTCTGCAGCACGACCTTCGCATCCGGCATAGCCTTGGCTACCTGCCGGTAATAGGGCAAAAAAACGCTGACTTTGTGGCCCATCTTTACCAGGGCTCGCGGCAGCCCGCTGACCACATCAGCCAAACCGCCGGTCTTGGCCCATGGCGAACACTCAGATGCTGCAAATACGATATGCATGCTCTTCCTTTTGTCGTGCCGAACGTTAGTCTATACAAACAGATGCAAAAACCTGTCAGCCAGCCCACGCATTCTTTCCACAAGCCACAAAAACCGGGTGCCGCATCTTCATCGCGGTTCTATCGCACCTAAGATCGACCAATTCCGCGACAACGAAATCCCAGACACAGCAGGCCCCACCGCAATCGCCAACGAGCTCTGGCTTTTCTTGCTTGTCATCCCCGAAGGGGACCTGCTTGCTTTGCCGTTGCTTTTGCCCTTGCCGTTGCTTTTGCCCTTGCCGTTGCTTTGCCCTTGCCGTGGCTTCTAGGTAACCCAAGGCTTCAGCCTTGGGCCTCTCATCAGCCGCAAAAGAAAAGGGGTTTTAGCCCCTGGGGTATGTCTTACAACCGCTTCCACCGGCGGAGACCCTGTCAACCCCAACCCGCCCTAACCCCTTCCACCCCAACAACATCCACCTGCCAATTATTTCCCCTCACCCCGCTATAATAGAGACAGAGAACAAAAGAGCCTCAGCCCAAGGCCGAGGCTCTTCGCATTTAACCAACACACAGACCGAAGTCCAGACTTAAAGTATCTGGATAGAATACTTTAGGACCAAGAGCACCGGAGGGGGATACCCTAAGCAGTAGGGCACCATGAAGCACAAGCCAAAACTCGGCCAGAACTTCCTCGTCGACGACGCTGCCCGTCACGCCATCGTCGACGCCCTCGGCGACATCGGTAACCGCACCGTCATCGAGATCGGCCCCGGTAAAGGTGCCATCACCGAAATCCTAGCCAAACGCTGCCAACACCTGATCGCACTCGAACTGGATCGCGAACTCGCCCCGGCCCTCGCCTTCCGCTTCCGAAACCAGTCGAACGTGCAGATCATCGAAGCCGACATACTTAAAACCGACTTGCGCGAACTCGTGTCAGCCAACGAGACAGCCGACGTAATCGGCAATCTCCCCTACTACATCACCTCAGACATCCTCCTCCAGCTCTTCGCTGCAGGCCAATCAGGCATCCTTACCCAAGCCGTTGTGATGATGCAGCGCGAGGTGGCCGACCGAGTCTCAGCCTCCCCCGGCGTCCGCGACTACGGCCTGCTCTCGGCCACAGCCCAGATGAACGCCGACGTCGAGCACCTCTTCACCCTGCCCCCATCCGCCTTCTCCCCTCCACCCGAGGTCTATTCCACCGTCCTCCGCCTGCGCTTCGCCCCACGTTTCGAAGAATTAGGCGTAGATCCCGCAGGCTTCGACGCATTCCTCAAGCAGATCTTCGCGCAAAAACGAAAGACCCTGCAGAACAACCTGCGAGCAGCAGGCTACACTCCCCAGCAAATGGCCGCCGCATGGCCCCCCAGCATCCCCGCGCAGGCACGCGCGGAGTCCTTGGCTCTCGAACCCACCGCAGAGCTCTACCGCGCGCTGTCAGCAACGTTGTAGCGGATATTACCGCGACCTTGGAGCCGTAGCCGGAGCACTCGGAGCCGGATGAGACGCCGGTGGCGAATACGAAGGATGCGGAGCCGGTGAATAGCTCGGATGTGGAGCAGGTGTATACGTTGGCCGCGGAAGCGACGGAGGAGGCACCATTGAACGCGAAGGCGGCAACGCCATCGAACGCGGTGCAGACTCATAGCTCCGCGGCGCAGTACGGTACGGCTCAACCTGCCCCTGCGAAGGATGCGCAGCCGGCACACCAGGAGGCATCGGACGAGCCGGTTGACCCGGCACATGAGTGCTCCCATCGTTCGACCGGTAAGCCATACTCCCACGCCACTCACCACGGGCAGACGTCCCCGCCTGGGTCGAGCTAAGCGTGTTCCCCATCACCGGCTGATGGTTCACCCGGTCCACCGGGAAGTCCCGCGCCAGCGACGCACCAACCGCGCTGCCGCCCCGCGAGGTATAGGCATTACCAATCGGACGCATCGGCTCAACCGTATGCCCCGCGATGGTGCGCGCCACCCGCGTCTCATCCAGAGGCACCGTGGGAATGCGCGCCGGACGCACCGGCACAATCGGATGCACCCCACCCGGCCCCCGAATCGGCATCGGATGCGGATGATACCCAAACGGCGGCCGGAGAATATTGATCACATAAACCGTGTTGATAAAGGTTGGCCCAAAGCCGCAGTTCGCGCCCGGCGCCCAACCCCAGCCAAACCCACCCCAATACGACCAGTTCCCACACCGGTAAGGAGTCCACCCCCAGTCGTACCCCGAAGCCCAAACATACCCCGCCCCCGGCGACCACACCCAGCTCCCATACCCATAAGGATCAAAATCAGGATCAGCCGCCACCTCCGGCTGCCACACCTGTCCCTGCCCCGGAACGTCGTACCAACTCCCGTTGGCATCCAGATCCGACCATCCATAGCCCTGATCGCCAGCGAAGTTGTCCCTCACCGTAGTCTGGTTCGCAGTCTGATCCACCGCCGCCTGATCGCGCTCCTCGTTCCAGCTATCCCAGGAGTCGGGCAATAACTCATGCGTCAGATAGTACCGGCTATAGTCCGAGACATCCGCCGCAAACGTCTCCCCCGCCCGCACATCCACCCGGTACCCTCCCTCCCCCTCCGCCGAAGGAGCACGCTCCACATGCGCGCTGCCGGTCATCACTGCAATCTTTGCTGGCGGCTCGTCCAGATTGATCCGAACCGTAACATTCTCCTCTGGCGAGATCACGTCACCACCGGCATAAATTCGGTACGAATACTTCGGAGCCGATCTTAGTTCCGCATAGACCAATCCACGCGTCAGAGCAATCTGGGTGTGAAAATCAGCGCTCCCATCCACGCTCAAATTGTTCAGATTCAATGAGCTGTTCGGCGTCATCCGAATCACGCTGCCGTCCTCGAACTCAATCTCAGCCTGCCCATCGTCACCCGTAGTCAGCCGCAGCCCCTGAACCAGCGGCATATTCACCTGCGCCGGCTCGGCGCCTGTATTGTCGATATGATCCACAGAAACACTGCCCTGCAGATAGCTGAGCCGCGCGGCCCGCTGAGGTGGCGTATCGTAAGCCAGCACCGCAGAGGCCGCCCCCACAAGCCAAAGACAAAGCACCCCCACCCTAACGATCCAACTCTGGCCCAAGCGCAAACCCACACAGTCTCCCACGGCAATACCCCGTACACCACTAAGCATTAGACGCTAGCCTGCAACCGGAAGCACCCTCTATTTATCCTTTGATTGCTCCAGCAGCTTCTCGGCGCGCAATCGTACCCGCTGCATCACGGCCGCGTCACCGGCGATCGCATCCAGTGTCGGTGCGATCGTACTCAAC
Source organism: Edaphobacter aggregans (assembly GCF_003945235.1). NCBI lineage: Bacteria > Pseudomonadati > Acidobacteriota > Terriglobia > Terriglobales > Acidobacteriaceae > Edaphobacter > Edaphobacter aggregans. The sequence goes on along the minus strand of NZ_RSDW01000001.1, from coordinate 6,016,567 downwards.
TCCATCGCACGCCCTGCTTGCACTTCATTTGCCAGCGAGGTTATCTCCGCATCCATCCCCAGACGATCATAGCGGTGCAGAAACTCCAGCCTTCGCCCCTCATCCATTGTGAAAGCGATCGCAAGGAACATGTCCGTCAGCGTCGAGACACTTTTATTGTCCGAGTAGTTGTACTCGCATGAGCCCTTCCCATCATTCCCGGAATAGCTCAGCGTCTTGTCGCCCGTGTTGGCAATGTTCTTCGCCTTCGAGGCACACTCAACATTGAAAAAATTGAGCGCCCTCGCCGTCTTGAAGATCTTCTCCGTCGTCGCCGGGCTCAGCGTCATCGGTCGGTCAATGTGCTTGCCTCCCGCATACTGCATGGCCGAGCTGGATTGAGACGACGGCGACGTAACAGCCTCATCTGCCAGATACCTGCCGGTACCGTCCTCGCGCAACAGAATCGTATAGCGAGGAACTGCCAGCCCAGGTCGCTCAAACTTGAAAGTTACCTCGGGGTGTGTCGCAGCTGCATCGATCGGTTGCGTTGCCGTCTGAGCAATTACCCGAATACCGGACGAAACAGCCAGAACAGCTCCCAGGAATGCGCATGCCTTGAATCTCATCGGCCAATACCTTGTAATTGCTGCGTCTGCGAAGTATGGATGTGGCAGATGGCGATCGCAAGAGCATCCGCTGCGTCTGCCGAATCAAACGCATGATTTAACTCCAGCAACCGCGCCACCATAAACTGCACCTGCTCCTTGGCCGCCAGCCCATACCCCACGACCGAACTCTTGATCGACAGCGGCGCATACTCGGCCACCGGAAGCCCGCAGCTCGCCGCCGCCAGCATCGCCACCCCACGCACCTGCCCCAACTTCAGTGCCGACTTCACATTCGCCGAAAAGAAGACCTCTTCGATGGCCACAACCTCGGGCTGATGCAGCGCCATCAAAGCCGTCAGTTCCGCATAAACCTGCGCCAGCCGCTGTGGCGTCTTCTCTTTTTTGCTGAGCCGGATCGTCCCCGCGGCGACATGCACTAAACGAGGCATTCGTGCCTCCGAGTCCACCCCGACCACACCATAGCCGGTAAACTCCGTCCCGCAATCAATCCCGAACACTCGCATGGGCGAAAGTTTACTGCATTTCGAACAATGTTCCGACTATCGAGCTTGAGTCTAGCGAGATATTCCCTCAAGCGGCGAGCTAGCCGTCGCATACAGCTTCCGAGGCATCCTGCCCGCCAGAAATGCCTGCCGTCCCGCCAACACCGCATGCTGCATCGCCTCAGCCATAAGCAGGGGATCTTTCGCCTGTGCAATCGCCGTATTCATCAGCACGGCATCGAAGCCAAGCTCCATCGCCACCGCAGCATCCGACGCCGTCCCAACCCCCGCATCCACAATCAGCGGCACCTCGGTAATCAGTTCCCGCAATATCCGCAGATTCGCCGTGTTCTGCAGTCCCAGCCCACTCCCAATCGGAGCCCCTAGAGGCATCACCGCCGCCGCGCCCACATCAATAAGCCGTTTGGCAAACACAATGTCATCAGAGGTATATGGAAGAACTGTAAACCCTTCCTTTACCAACACCCGAGTCGCTTCAAGTGTCGCCTGAACATCCGGATACAGCGTCTGCTGATCGCCAATAACCTCGATCTTCACCCAGTCCGAAAGCCCCACCTCGCGTCCCAGCCGAGCCGCACGAATCGCCTCATCAGCCGTGTAGCACCCAGCCGTATTCGGCAGAAGGAAGTATCTCTGTGGATCGATATAGTCCAGGAGCGACTCACTCGACCGGTCCAGATTCACCCGCCGGACCGCAACCGTCACCATCTCTGCACCCGAAGCCTCAATCGCCGCCTGAGTCTCCGGCCCATCTTTGTACTTTCCTGTCCCGACAATAAGACGCGATTGAAAGGCCCTGCCCGCAATAACCAGAGGTGTCATAGCTGCCATTCTAAAGCCAAAACACAGACGGCTCGTACTCCATCAGGAGTCGCGAGCCGTCTGTCGGTGAACTGTTGAGATTGACCTGAGGCGTCCATGCTCGGACTTGGCCTCGGCGTAGAACTTTCAGCGAACTGAAGACCGCCAGGACTAGAGCTAGGACGCTCTAAGCCTCAGTCACCTCACGTGTTGTGATGCAACTATTACTGTCAATTTTCATAGGCTGGATCATCCTCCTTTCCCGTGTACACGCAGACTACACCTGATGCTCTTCCTCCACAAGTTTCAACCAAACGCCTCGCTCAAGGCTGCTGCTTACAGCAAGATACGCATCACATCAGGATGTCGTATTTGAAAACTTCCGAGCAGGAAAGGTTCCCCATCCATTGAAACCCGCAACCATTATCGGATTTCTCCTCATTCTTTTCGGCATCATCGGCTTTGCCACTGGCGGACTTTCCTTCACGCACCGAAAGAAGGACGTAGACCTCGGCCCCGTACAAATCTCGCACCAAACCAAGGACACCCTGCCCATCTCACCAATCCTGAGCACTGTCGCCCTGCTAAGTGGTGTTGGCCTTGTGGCCGTCGGAGCAAGAAGCCGCTAGCCGGCAGGCCTTTCTAAAAATTTGTTCAAGCGAGATGCCAAGGCGCGTTCCTGTTTAAAATTGAGTTTTGGCCTTATACTGTAGGGGGGTATAGTATTGATTAGACCCGGACCTGACGACAGCGAAAGAAACAGCTATGACGACCCAAAAGCCAGACCTCCGCACGCCCATTCGCACTCTATTAACGCGCGGGCCTGAAGATCGTCTTTCCATGATTTCAATCTCTCTCCGAGGCTGTCGACTCCTCTGGCTGTCGCTTGCCCTTATCTTTTTCCCAGCCGGATTGATCGCCCAGCAGGAGAGCGCCTTCGACTCACGCCCTGGCCATGCCGACCACCTACCCGAGGCCCCGGATCCCGCTGACGATAGCTCCCCGACCATCTTCCCCCATCCCGAAAACACACGCTACCTGATCACCGGCCAGGCAAACATCATCTTCCAGTCCAAGGGCCCATTCCATTCGCTCTATGAGGGCCCAAACAGCTTCCTCAGCAATGGCGAGTACAAAACCTCCTTGCTCGGAACCCTCTACACGGGGCTCCAGGTAAACACCAACCCGCGCTACAACACCGACGCCATCTTCGACCTCGAGTCCTCTGGAGGCCGTGGTCTCAGCCAGGCGCTCGGACTGGCCGGCTTCACCAACCTCGACGTTGTGCGTAATCCCAACCTCGGCTCCAAGCCCTACATCGCCCGCGTCCAGATCCACCAGACCATCGGCCTGACCAACAAGCTGGTCGACAGCGGACGCACGCCCTTCTCGCTGGCCACACAAGCCCCCGAACGCCGCTTTGAGCTGCACGTCGGCAAGATGAGCCTCCCTGACTACTTCGACATCAACTCCGTTGGCTCCGACAGCCACCTCCAGTTCATGAACTGGACCGTCGACAACAATGGGGCATGGGATTATGCGGCTGATACGCGCGGCTACACCTACGCAGCCGTCCTCGAGTACCACGATAAGGACTGGTCTGCCCGCTACGGTTTCGCCGCGATGCCCACCGTGGCGAACGGCATCGACCTCGACTGGGCCTTCAGCCGGGCCAACGGCCAGAACATGGAGTTCGAGCTCCGCAAACCTCTGCTCGGCAAGCTCGTCTCCCCCGACCGCAAAGGCACCGTCCGTGTGCTCAGTTTCGTCAACCACGCGAACATGGGTCTCTACCGTGACGCCAACAAGGCCTACCTCGCCGGTCAGGATGCTAAGCCCGACATCGTCGCTCATCGGCAGTTCAGCTCAGTAAAGTATGGCTTCACCCTCAACGCCGAGCAGGAGATCACTTCAAGCCTCCGTGCATTCGCCCGCTTCGGCTGGAACGAGGGCCAGCACGAGTCCTTCGCCTACACCGAGGTCGATCAGACCATTTCGTTTGGCGGCGACTACTCTGGCCGCAGCTGGTCGCGGCCCTTCGACAAGCTGGGTGCAGCCTTCGTCTCCAACGCCATCAAAAAAGATCATCAAACGTATCTGAAGCTGGGTGGCCTAGGCTTTCTCCTCGGCGACGGCAACCTGAACTACGGTCGAGAGAACATCCTAGAGGGCTATTACAACCTGCACGCGTGGCGCGGGGTCTACTACGCGCTCGATCTCCAATACATCACGCATCCTGGCTACAACCGGGATCGCGGTCCGGCGTTCGTTCAAGCGGTTCGCATGCACGTCGACTTTTGAGGTTTTCTCCCCACCGGTACTTTTAGTCTCAAAGTCTTCGAAAAATGAGACTTAGGTCCGGACTTCCGCTCCCAGACTTCACATAGAGGGTGGACGGCGAAACCGTATACTTCAATCGTGACCCAGCTTGTCCTTTATCAAGTAGTCGGCTTCGTCCTCGGCCTGATCTTTGGCAGCTTCCTGAACGTCTGCATCTCGCGTCTGCCCAAGGGCGAGTCAATCGGCCACCCGCGCTCCCGCTGCCCACAGTGCGGGGCGACCATCCGCTGGTACGACAACATTCCCGTCCTGAGCTGGCTCTTTCTCCGAGGCCGTTGCCGCGATTGCAAGCAACTAATCCCCTGGCGCTACCCATTGGTCGAAGTGGCTGTTGGTTTGGTTTTCCTTTTCGCAGCAAACCGTATATGGTTCTCGCTGTTTATCGAGTACCACAGTAACGACGTCAACCTTTCTGATTGGCGCTGGAGTGCAATCAGCCTCGCCATCCTTGGCTTTCTCCTCATCGGCCTGATGGTCATGGACTGGCAGACGTTCACCCTTCCCAACGCCTTCACCCTGACGGGCATTGCCATCGGCCTCTTCTTTGTCTGCACACAAGCGATCTTCCTTGGCCCCAACGAAGATCAGGTCCTTCTCACCAAACACAGTATCCACCTCTCCAGCCCGGGAGGCGTCACCGATGCCGGCAACGTTTTCCTCACCGGTCCTGAGACCCTCATCGGGGGCCGTGTCCTCTCAGTCATCGGAGCCGCCTTGCTCCTCCTGATCATCCGCTGGCTCTATAAAGCCATCCGTCACCGCGAAGGCATGGGCCTCGGAGACGTAAAACTCATCGCCATGATCGCCGCCTTCCTCGGTTTCACTCCAGCCATCCTTGCGCTCTTTATCGGAGTCCTCCTTGCCAGCCTCTACGGGGTCTGGCTCGTCCTCCAACGCAAAGGCGGCCCGGCGACAAAGCTTCCCTTTGGCAGCTTTCTGTCGGCTGGGGGACTCATCGCCGCGCTCTGGGGCAACACGCTCATCGACAAATACTTGGCACTCTTCCGATAGCCGCACAACAAGCTGCGCTCGGCTTGACACTTGCCAGCCGCAATCTTAGAGTCGAAGATGCCCATGCAAACTTATCCCTACGTTTGGAATTACCTTCCTCTGGTACTGCAGATTCTTGTTGCCCTTGGACTTGCATGCGGCATGGTGGGTGTCTCGTTCCTCATCGGCAAGCATAAAAACTCCCGCACCAAGGCCAGCACCTACGAGAGCGGCATGGACCCCATCGGCGATGCCCGGGGCCGCTTCTCCGTGCGCTTCTACATGGTCGGGATGCTCTTTATCCTCTTCGACGTGGAAGCCGTCTTTATGCTTCCCTGGGCCGTGATCTTCCGCCGCCTGCCTGCCATTACCGGCTCGGCCATGTTCGGCTTCTACGAGATGCTCGTCTACCTCGGCTTCGTAGCGGTCGGCCTCTTCTACGTATGGAAGAAGGGCATCCTCGATTGGGCCAACGACAAGGGAGACCTCTAATGTACGATCCCGCGACTGCCCTCATCGGCACCGAAGCCGTCTTCGCGGCCCACCCCGACAATGCGGCAGTCAAAGCGCTTTCGTCGCTCGCAACTGATGCCAAATACGACCGTAATGAGCTAACCATCACCGTCGCCCGCGAGAACGTCGTCGTCGCCTGTCAGGCAGTTCAGCAGGCTGGCTATAACTTCCTCGAGACCGTCACAGCAGTCGACTGGTACCCCTCCGAACCGCGGTTCCAGATCACCTATCACATCCTCTCGTTCTCGCTGAAGCAGCGCATCCGCCTCATTGTTCGCCTCGACAGCGAAGACCCATCCATCGACAGCATCGTCTCCGTCTGGCCCTCGGCGAACTTCTACGAGCGGGAAGTCTTCGACCTCTTCGGCGTTCACTTCGGCGGCCACCCCAACCTTCGGCGCATTATGATGCCCGAAGACTGGAATGGGAATCCGCTTCGCAAGGACTACCCGGTGGAGGGCTACCGCTAATGGCACCCGTACTGGATCAAGAAAAGATGCCCGCTCCAGATCAGATCAACCCCGGCATCGAGGCTGTCGTCGCCGACGCGAAGCTCAAGCACCACGGCTCGGACCCCCTCGCCGACCAGACCATGGTTATCAACATGGGTCCGCAGCACCCTTCGACCCACGGCGTGCTTCGGCTTGTGGTCGAGATCGATGGCGAATCCGTCGTCTCGCTCGCCCCCGACATCGGCTACCTGCACACCGGCATCGAGAAGACCTGTGAGGCCAAATTCTTCCAGCAGGTCGTTCCGCTGACCGACCGCATCGACTATCTCTGCCCGATGACCAACAACCTCGCCTACTGCCTCGCAGTGGAGAAGTTGCTCGGCCTCGAGATTCCCGAACGCGCCCAGTACCTCCGCGTGCTGCTCAACGAGCTGACCCGTATCCAGTCGCACCTCGTCTGGCTCGGCACGCACGCCATGGACATCGGCGCGCTCACCGTCTTCCTCTACTGCTTCCGCGAGCGCGAAGACATCCTCCGCATCTTCGAGAACGTAGCCGGTCAGCGCATGATGACCAGCTACTTCCGCATCGGCGGCCTCTCGCTCGAACCGCCGCTGGACTTCTACAAGCAGGTTCAGGACTTCCTGAACATCATGCCGGACCGCATTCAGCAGTACGAAAATCTGCTGACCGGCAATCCCATCTGGATCAACCGCCTCAAGGGCGTAGGCTATCTCTCGGCTGCGGACGCCATCGCACTGGGAGTCACAGGGCCGCCTCTGCGCGCCTCGGGCGTCGACTGGGACCTTCGCCGCGACATGCCCTACTCGGGCTACGAGAAGTTTCAGTTCAAGGTGCCGGTGTCTGACATTGGTGATGTGTGGGCTCGCTACATCGTCCGCATGGACGAGATGCGCGAGTCGGTCAAGATCTGCCAACAGGCGCTAGACGGGTTGCCGGAGGGCCGCATCGTCGCCGACGCACCGAAGATCGTCCTGCCAGACCGCGAACAGATGAAGACTCAGATGGAGTCGCTCATCCATCACTTCAAGATCGTCACAGAAGGCTTCGCCGTTCCCGCAGGAGAGGTCTTCCAGGCCGTCGAATCTCCCCGCGGCGAGATGGGCTACTACGTCGTCTCCGACGGCACCGCCAAGCCGTACCGAGTGCACATGCGCAACCCGTCGTATGCGACGCTGCAGGCGCTCGAGACGATGTGCAAAGGCAGACTGCTCGCCGACGTTGTTGCGGTTATTGGATCGATCGATATCGTGCTTGGAGAGATCGATCGATGAGAACCAAAATAGATTCGATCTACTCAACGGCATACGGGGTGCTATGTGCCTGTGCTGCCGCTGTGATTGGATTGGTATGGTTTTCGAATCATCGCGCAAGAGAATTGCACGGAGTAGGTATGCGTGATCTTACCCCGCTCACGCTTCCAGCACTCTTCTTGGCTGTGCTCGGTATAGCTCTTCTCCTGAGATGGAAGCCGGCACTGCCACTTTTTGTGTTTTTCACGGCTTTTGTTGGAATGGTCATCATCGTAGGAGCGTTTTGGCATTCAATTACGCAGACTCCCTGGGTTTTGATAAACATTCCCTTCGGTGCAGCTTTGCTTGTACCACTTACATTAATGGTTCGCCATAAGAGAAGGTCGCGAATCTCTCTGGCAAATGGACACTAACCTTCGTCGAGAACTTTGGACCTCCTGGGCATCGCTGCTTCGCTCTTACGCCGCGGCCCACGGACTCAACAGCCGGCATCATGCAGTCGTCGAGGTCGGCGCAGACGAGATCACCCTCCGCGTAGCAAGCCGCTGGCTTCGCTTCACGCACGAGACGCTTCAAGATAGTGAAGGCAATCAGACCGGCTTCAGCCTTGCGGAAGACGGAACTGTTAAACTGAACGGTATCGCCGAAGAGATGGACCTTGCCGCCGAACGACTGGCGCGGGAGATGATGCATAGTGAGTGAAATCGCCAACACAATTTTTTCGCCGGAGCTGGCCGCCCGCTTCGACCATCTCGTAACCATCTACCCGCTCAAGCGCTCGGCGCTCGTGCCTATGCTGCTCTACGCGCAGGACGAGGTCGGCTATGTCTCCGACGCCGTCATCTCCGAGATCGCACAGCGCATCGGCATTATGGAGTTGGACGTACGCAACGTGCTTTCGTACTACTCCATGCTGCGAACCAAGCCGGCGGGCAAGTACAACCTGCAGGTGTGCACTAACATCTCCTGCATGCTGCGCGGCGGCTACGAGATCCTCGACCACTGCAAGGCCAAGCTAGGCATCGGGCACAAGGGCGTCACCCCGGACGGCACCTTCTCGCTCGAAGAGGTCGAGTGCATCGGCGCCTGCTGCTGGGCTCCCGCCATGCAGGTCAACTACGACTTCCACGACAATCTCACCACCATCAAGGTCGACGAGATCCTCGAAACCTACCGCAACGGCCAGGGAAAGGACGTGAAGTAGATGCCCACCCTCGTCTCACACCCCGATGAAGTCAAAGTAATCTCCCGCCGCTTCGGCATGGGCGCGGCCGACATCGACAAGTACCTCGAGCTCGATGGCTACAAGGCCGTCCAGCAGGCTATCGCCGAAGGCCCCGAGTGGATCATCAACACCATGAAGGCCTCAGGCCTGCGTGGACGCGGCGGAGCAGGCTTCCCAACCGGCATGAAGTGGTCGTTCGTGCCCAAGCAGTCCGAGAAGCCCAAGTACGTTCTCGTCAACGGCGACGAGTCTGAACCCGGAACCTGCAAAGACCACGTCATCTTCCTGCACGATCCGCACGCCGTCATCGAAGGCACCATGATCGCCGGGCTCGCCATCGGCTCAAAGCTCGGCTTCATCTACCTGCGCGGCGAGTACCGCTACCTCCTCAAGATCGTCGAGAAGGCCGTCGCCGATGCCTATGCGCGCGGATTCCTCGGAAAAAACATCTTCGGCACCGGCGTCGATTTCGACATCGTCACCCAGACCGGCGCGGGAGCATATGAGGTCGGCGAAGAGTCGGCCCTGATGGAGTCGCTCGAAGGCAAGCGTGGCGTTCCTCGCATCAAGCCGCCCTTTCCTGCCGTCGTCGGCCTCTACGGCGGGCCCACGGTCATCAACAACGCCGAGACCATCGCCAACGCCCCGCACATTCTCCTGATGGGCGGCGAGGCCTACGCCAAGCTCGGCACCGAGCGCAACGGCGGCACACGCCTCTTCGGCATCAGCGGCCACGTCGAGCGCCCCGGCGTCTACGAGCTCCCTATGGGCTACTCGCTCCGCAAGGCCATCTACGACGTAGCGGGCGGCATCAAGGACGGCAAGAAGCTCAAAGCGGTCGTTCCCGGCGGCGCATCGTGCCCCGTCCTCACCGCAGACGAGATCGACGTAGGCCTCGACTTCGACCAGATGGCCAAGGCTGGAACCATGCTCGGCTCCGGCGGCATCGTCGTGCTCGACGAGACCGTATCCATCGTCGAGTTCGCCCTCCGTACCATCTCGTTCTACCAGCACGAATCCTGCGGCTGGTGCATCCCCTGCCGCGAAGGCACCGACTGGATCAAGAAGACTCTGACCCGCGTCCACGCAGGCGGCGGGACTAAAAAAGATATCGACAACGTCCAGTACCTCGCCGACAACATGATGGGCCGCACCTTCTGCCCGCTCGGCGACGCAGCTGCGATGCCCACTCTCGGCTTCGTCAAGAAGTTCCGTAAAGAATTTGAAGATTACATCGAAGGCAAAAAAGCCGGAACCCCCATCATCACCGTACAGGAGCTCGTTGGGGCTGGACATTGAACAATGCCATGACCAGAATTGTCTGGATATTGGTTGCAATCGTACTTTTAGTCGGACTGATCCGGGTTTTCACTACCGGCATGCGTAAGCACCGCAGCGCAGATCAGCAGATTTTGATCGAGAAGTCGAAGTAGAGGAATTCAGATGCCAGACGTAACCTTCACCGTAGACGGCAAAAAACTCACCGCCCCCGCGGGCACGTTGCTCATCGACGCCTGCAAGTCATCCGGCATCGAGATTCCCGCCTTCTGCTACTACCCCGGCCTCTCGTTGCAAGCCGCCTGCCGCATGTGCGTCGTCCGCATCGAGAAAATGCCCAAGCTCCAGACCGCCTGCACCACCCCGGTCGCCGAAGGCATGGTCGTCCAGACCGAGACCCCCGAGATCGCCCAGGCCCGCAAGGCCACGCTTCAACTTCTCCTCGGCAACCACCCGCTCGACTGTCCCGTCTGCGACGCCGGCGGCGAGTGCGAGCTGCAGGACATGACCTTCAAGTACGGCGCCGCAGACAGCTTTTACGCCGAGCCCAAAAACCACCGCGAAGAGCAAAAGTGGTCCCCCGTCGTTTACTTCGACCGACCGCGCTGCATCCTCTGCTACCGCTGCGTCCGCATGTGCGGCGAAGGCATGGACGTCTTCGCGCTCGGCATCCAGAACCGCGGCGCATCCTCGGTTATCGCTCCCAACATCCCCGCCGACCTGTCCCCTGACCACCTCGCCCATGTTGACTGCGAGCAGTGCGGTATGTGTATCGACGCCTGCCCCGTAGGCGCTCTCACCAGCGGCACCTACCGGTACAAAACCCGCCCATGGGAGATGAACCACGTAGCCACTATCTGCACACACTGCGGCGACGGTTGCAAGACCACTCTCGGCGTCCGCTCGACCTCCGACGGCAGCGAGATCGTCCGCGGCGACAACCGCGACAAGTCCGGCATCAACGGCGACTTCCTCTGCAACAAGGGCCGTTACGCCTTCGACTTCGCCAACCACAAAGACCGCATCACTCAGCCGCTCGTCCGCCAGCCCAACGGTGAGTTCAAGCCCGTCTCCTGGGAGCATGCCTTCGAGCACGCTGGCAAAAAACTCCGCGAACTCCGCGACACCCGCGGCGGCAAATCCATCGGCGTCATCGGCGGCAACCGCCTCACCAACGAAGAGGCCTACCTTCTGCAGAAGTTCGCCCGCACGGTCCTCGGCACCAACAATATCGACCACCACCGCACCGCTGACTACGTCACCTTCGCCCAGGCCCTCGCCGGTCAGACGAACCGCACCGCCTCCCTGCGCGACACCCAGACCTCGCCAGCAGTCCTCATCGTGGGCGACGACCCCACGAATCAGGCACCCGGTACCGCCTGGAATCTTCGTACCGACGTCCGCCTCAATCGCGCCCGCCTCTACGTCGCCAACACCGAGGAGATCAAGCTTCGCCGACAGGCCAAAGCGTTCCTCCACGTAGCGCCCTTCGGCTATAACGCGCTCGCAAGCTACCTCAACGGCGATGCCGCATCTGCCGCCAGCGCAGCAGCCGACGCTAACGCCCTCAGCGCTTTCCGCGACGCCGTCAAAACCGAGGAAAAGCTCCTCATCCTCATTGGCCCAGAACTCCGTGGCACAGACCTCAAAAATCTCATCGCCTTCGGACTCTCCATCCCCGGCGCAAAGTTCGCCCTGCTCTCCGACTACGCCAACTCACGCGGCGCTGCCGACATGGGTCTGCTTCCCGACTTTCTCCCTGGCTACACTCCGGTTTCGAATCCCGGAGCCTTCGCCGAGCACAACGCCCCCGCCGAACCCGGCCTCGACATGCTCCAGATCTTCGAAGCAGCCAGCGGCGGCGATCTCTCTGCGCTATACATCGTCGGCTCGAACCCAGTCTCCCGCTACAGCGTCGATCCCGCATCGTTGAAGAACACTTTCGTCATCGTCCAGGAGATGTTCCTCACCGAGACCGCCGCCCTAGCCGACGTCATCCTTCCCGCCGCGAACCTCTACGAGAAGTCCGGCTCCGTCACCAACAGCTACGGCGATCTCCAGCAGGTCAACAAAGCCGCAGACCGCGCCGGCGTCCGCACCGACTTCGAGATGATCGTCCGCATCGCCGACAAGATGGGCGCCGATGTCCACACACTCGTCCCCTTCGGCAAAGGGCTCCGCGCCGACATGGGTCAGTCCCGCGGCGCACAGTCCGGCGAAGCCGACCGCCACGCCGTCTGGCTCACCGCGAACAACCTCGAGCCCAAGCTCAGCCCCTTCGACTCCTATGCCATCCTCGACGAGATCCAGCGCCTCGTCCCCGGCTACGACAAGCTGCTTCGTCTGCAGCTCCTGAGCGGCAACGACCAGCATCTCCAACCAGCCGCACCCGCTGCATTGACTCAGATCACCAGCCGCCGCGACCTCGTCCTCCCGGCGAACGACACGCTCTTTACCTCAGGAACGCTTGGCCGTTACTCCGCCATGCTCAACGACGTGCAGCAATTCCAGGCCAGTGAACCCCTGATACAGATCGAAACCGCGCCCGAGTAGACCGAACAATTTCAACATGGAGCCAGTACTTAAAAATCTCAGAGCTCAAACCTCAGAGCTGAAAGCTTAAAAATGAGCCACCTCACTGAATTTCAGACATTTCTGCTGCTCAGCATCCTTAAGGTTGTAGTCGTCGTCGTCATTACCTTGACGGCGGTCGCCTACACGGTGCTGCTGGAGCGCAAGGTTCTCGGCCGCATCCAGAACCGCTGGGGCCCCTCGCGCGTCGGCCCCTTCGGCTTGTTGCAGCCGCTGGCCGATGGCATCAAGCTCTTTCTCAAGGAAGAACTTCTCCCTCTCGCCGCCGAGAAGCCACTCTTTATCATTGCGCCCATCATCGCGCTTACCTGCTCGCTCATCTCCATCGCCGTCGTGCCCTTCGGACAAGTCCAGCACGTCACGGCCAACGGCGTCACCGTCGACATCTTCAACATCGCCGACCTCGACATCGGCCTTCTGGTCATCCTCGGCATCACCTCCATCGGCGTCTACGGCATCGCGCTCTCCGGCTGGTCGTCGAACAACAAGTTCGCTCTCCTCGGCTCGCTCCGCGCAACGTCACAGATGATCAGCTACGAGCTGGCCCTAGGACTCTCGCTCGTCGGCGTCGTGCTCCGTGCACAATCCCTCAGCCTGCGCGCCATCGTCAACAGCCAGTCCGCCCACGGTTTGCTCTCCTGGAACGTCTTCGGAGGCTTGCAGTTCGTGGCCTTCTTCATCTACCTCATGGCCGCTTACGCCGAGACCAACCGTGCTCCCTTCGACCTCCCCGAGGCCGAATCCGAGCTCATCGCCGGTTACCACACCGAGTACTCCTCCATGAAGTTCGCGATGTTCTTCATGGCCGAGTACGCCAACATGATCACCGTAGCCTGCGTCGCTACGCTGCTCTTCTTCGGTGGTCCGTCCAGCCCCTTCGGCAATCTCTTCCCGGCCATCGGAGGCCCGATCATCGCGGCCATCCTTCCCATCTTCTGGTTTGTCGTCAAAGTCTTCGCGTTCCTCCTGCTGTACATCTGGGTCCGCGGTACACTGCCACGTTTTCGTTACGACCAGCTCATGAGCTTCGGCTGGAAGTTTCTTCTGCCGCTCGCAATGGCCAACATCGTCTTTACCAGCCTTGTTCTTGCCTTGCACGCAAAATGATGGCAGCAAGCTGTTTTACAATCAGCAGATAGCCCGTAACATCTGCTCAGTTTCAAACGAGATCGAATAAGGACTCATCGGATCATCATGCAACTGGCACTCTTCATCATCTTTGGCGCGCTGGCGGTCGCGGGAGCACTCAACTTCCTCTTCCAACGCCACCCCATCAACAGCGCCCTCTCGCTGGTCGTCGTCATGATGTCGCTGGCCGTCCTCTACTGGTCGCTCGGGGCCGAATTCCTCGCCGCCGCCCAGGTCATCGTCTACTCCGGCGCCATCATGGTGCTCTTCGTCTTCGTCGTCATGCTGCTCAACGCCGGAGAAGAAGAACGCACCCGGGGCAGCCGAGCCGCCTACGTCGCCGGATTCCCCGGAGCCGCCGCCATCTTCTGCCTGCTCAGCTTCGTCTTCCTCACGGAGCGCAAGGCCCTCGGCGCAGTCAGCCTCGGCGGCCATCTGAACCACGCCGTCAGCAACATCTCCGAGATCAGCACCCTGCTCTTCCGCGACCTTCTGCTCCCCTTTGAGGTCACCTCGATCCTCATCCTCGTAGCCATCCTCGGAGCCGTCGTGCTCGCGCGAAAGGAGCAGTAGGTATGGTGCATCCGTTCGGGCTGACGCCAAATCCTCTCGTATTGAAGATGCAGCGCCCCCTGCTCATATCAAGCCTTGTAGTTAATTCGGTCGTCGCGCTCGTCAATCTAGGTCTATTTCTAAATAGCTTCGCTGCCCGAGCAAGCGACAGAGGACGGCGACTACGTCTCCAGTATGCGATCGGGTTTACAGTGGCGATTATGTTCCTGACAGCTTTCCTACCCATCTACAGAAACCCTCATGGAGCCTTCAGTCAGCCCCTGTGTTGGATTGCTTGGGGACTGCTCCTTTGGTTCACCATTCTAGGGACGAACGCAGATAGGAGGCACGCCTAATGGTTCCCATCGCTTACTACCTGATCCTCGCCGCCGTCCTCTTCTCGGTCGGCGTCGCCAGCTTCCTCATCAAGCGCAACATCATCACCGTCTTCATGTCCATCGAGCTGATGCTCAACGCCGTCAACCTGACCTTCGTCGCCTTCGCGCACATGTGGCACCAGGTCTCCGGACAGATCTTCGTCTTCTTCGTCATGGTCGTCGCCGCAGCGGAAGCCGCCGTCGGCCTGGCCATCATCATTGCTATCTTCCGTACACGCCAGACCCTGAACATCGATCAGGTCAACCTGATGAAACTCTGAGACTCGAGAACTACTGATGCCCGCTTCGTATCTCTGGCTGATTCCGCTGCTTCCCTTCACCGGCTTCCTCATCAACGGAACCGTTGGCCGCAAGCTGCCCCGCGCCCTCGTCTCTGCCGTCGCCCTCATCTGCACTGCCATTCCGGCGATCCTCGTCGCATGGCTCTGGGCGTTCATGAAGTCCCCCGGCGCTCCCGAGACCTTCGGCATCGTCAGCCAGCCATGGATCGCCATCACCGGCTTCCAGGTCAACTTCGCCCTCTCGGTCGACCACCTCACCCTCATGATGCTTGGCGTCGTCACCGGCGTCGGCTTCCTCATCCACATCTACTCCGTCGGCTACATGGCGCACGAAGAAGGCTACTGGCGCTTCTTCGCCTACCTTAACCTCTTCATGTTCTTCATGCTCATCCTGGTCCTCGCCGAGAGCTTCCTTCTGCTCTTCGTCGGCTGGGAGGGCGTCGGTCTCGCCTCCTACCTCCTCATCGGCTTCTACTTCACCAAGGACTCCGCCGCCAACGCCGGCAAAAAAGCCTTCATCGTCAACCGCATCGGCGACTTCGGCTTCCTCCTGGCGATGTTTCTCCTCGTCCAGCACTTCGGCTCACTCAGCTTCGCGCAGGTCTTCGGAGCTATCAGCGCCAACCCCGACTGGCAAGGCGGAATCCTCACCGCCATCGCCCTGCTGCTCGTCCTCGGAGCCACCGGCAAGTCCGCACAGATCCCGCTCTACGTCTGGCTCCCCGACGCCATGGAAGGCCCCACCCCCGTCTCCGCCCTCATTCACGCGGCGACGATGGTCACGGCCGGCATCTACATGGTCGCCCGCTGCCACACTCTCTTTGACCGCAGCCCTTACGCCCTCGGCGTAGTCGCCATCATCGGCGCGGCCACAGCCATCTTCGCCGCCTGCATCGGCCTCGTCCAGCACGACATCAAGCGCGTCCTCGCCTACTCCACCATCTCGCAGCTCGGCTACATGTTCCTGGCCTGCGGAGTCGGCGCATACGAAGCCGGCATCTTCCACCTGATGACCCACGCCTTCTTCAAGGCGCTGCTCTTCCTCGCCGCCGGCTCCGTCATCCACGCTCTCTCCGGCGAGCAGGACATGCGCCACATGGGTGGCCTCCGCAAGCACATCCCAATCACCTTCTGGACCATGACCGCAGGCGTCGTCGCCATCGCAGGCATCCCGCCGCTGGCTGGCTTCTTCTCCAAAGACGAGATCCTCTTCCGCGCCTTCACCAGCCCTAATCCGCTCGGCAAGTTGCTCTGGTTCGTCGGCCTCGTCACCGCCGGCATGACCTCCTTCTACATGTTCCGCCTCTGGTTCAAGACCTTCTTTGGTCCGGAGAAGTTCAATCACCACGCCGACACGCACGATCACGGCCACACAGCCCACGCGCATGCCCCGCATGAATCGCCCTGGATCATGCTCGCGCCGCTGGTAATCCTTGCCATCCTCTCGGTCATCGGCGGATGGGTCGGCATCCCCATCGCCTTCGGCGGAAGCGACGAGGCCGAGCACTTCCTCGAGCCAGTCTTCGCCGCCGGAGTTGCCAATGCCGCGAGCTTTGGCCTCGAACTCACTCTCGCCGCAGTCTCAGTTCTCACCGCAGCCATCGGCTTCTACATCGCCTACATCTTCTATTACAAGAAGCCTGGCACGGCTTCCGTACTCGCCGAGAAGTCTCCTGCCCTTTACCGTCTCGTCGAAAACAAGTTCTACATCGACGAGATCTACAACACCATCTTCGTCACCGGACTGATGATGGCCACTCGCGCCCTCCTCAGCGGCCTCATCGACACGGTTGTCGTTAACGGTTCAGGCCGCGCCGCCGGAGCCTCAACCCGCGGGCTCAGCAAGCTCACCAGTCGCATTCAGTCAGGAAACATTCGCTCCTACGCCGGTTGGCTAGCCCTGGGCGCCGCCGCCGTCATCTTCGTCATGGTCTTTGGCCGAACCCTCTGGACGCACTAACGCTTTTGTACTGTTTTTCGCAGTTGTAGTTGTTTTCGCCTTTTAGTTGTCATCCCGCAGGGATCTGCTGTTGCACTTCGTTTTGCCGTAGCACCACAAGGAACCGATGAACCACGCAGGTAGCAAATGAACATAGATCACTCCATCCTGACGATCATCACCTTCGTCCCTCTCGCCGGAGCCATCCTCCTCGCGTTCCTGCCCGACCGCGACAAGATCCAGCAGTGGGCCGCTCTCGCCGTCACGCTCGTCACCTTCCTGCTCACCCTGCACCTGCCCTTCCACTACGACTACGCCGCCAAAGGCTTTCAGTTCGAGCAAAACTTCGGCTGGATCTCCTCCCCCGCCATCCGCTACCACATGGGCGTCGACGGCCTCTCCATGTGGCTCGTCGTGCTCACCGGCCTGCTCGCTCCCCTCGGCGTCCTCATCTCCTGGCGAGCCATCGACTCCCGCCGCCGCCTCTTCTACTCCCTCTTCCTCCTCCAGCAGGTCGCGATGCTGGGCATCTTCGTCTCGCTCGACCTCTTCCTCTACTACGCCTTCTGGGAGCTCTCCCTCGTCCCCATGGCGCTTCTCATCGCCACCTTTGGCCGCACCGAAAACCGCCGCCGAGCCGCCATCAAGTTCTTTCTCTACGCCTTCATCCCCTCGGCAATCCTTCTCGTCGCCATCGTCTGGCTTTACGTCAAGACCGGCTCCTTCGACCTGCCCGTCCTCGCGCAGCTAGCTGCCACGCACGGCATCTCATCGAACTCCGCCGCCCTCTGGCTCGCCTCTATCGCGTTCCTCGTAGCCTTCGCGGTCAAAGTCCCCATCTTCCCGCTCCACGGCTGGCTCTGCGACGCCGTCTCTGAAGCCCCCACAGCCGCGGTCATGGTGCTCGCCGGAAAGCTCGGCCTCTACTCCATCCTGCGCTTCTCCTTCGCGATCTTCCCCGCCGAGTCCCACCGCATCGCCCCGCTCATGATCTCCCTCGGAGCCATCGGCATCGTCTACGGCGCGCTCATCGCCCTCGTCCAGAACGACCTCAAGCGCCTAGCCGCCTTTGGCACTCTCGGCCACGTCAGCGTCGTCGTCCTCGGTATCTTCACCTTCACCATCGCTGGCCTCGACGGAGGCATCTTCCAAATCCTCAACGAAGGCCTCGGCGGCGGCGCGCTCTTCATGCTCCTCGGTCTCCTCTACGAGCGCTACCAGACCTACGACATGCGCGACTACGGCGGCCTCGCCCAGAAGTTCCCCTGGATGGTGACCATGTTCGTCCTCACCACCCTCTCCGTCGTCGGCCTGCCCATGCTCAACGGCTTCGTCGGCGAGTTCCTCGTCTTCTCCGGCTCCATGCAATCCACCATCGCGCATCACGTAGGCTGGACAGTCCTCGCCACCACCGGCGTCATCCTCACCGCCTCCTACATGCTCTGGATGGTCCAGCGCGTCTTCTACGGCGAGCTGAACCGCCGCACAGCCTCTGTAGCCGCCTTCGACCTCGACGCCCGCGAACACGCCGCCCTCTGGCCCCTGGTCGCGCTCTTTCTCCTCATGGGCATCGCCTCTCCCTACTGGACGCGTGCCATCGACACCGCCGGCGCGCAGATCGCCGACACCGTACATCAGGTCATCACCGTGAACTCCGAAGCCGCCGCACAGACCCCCAAAGGAGGCCAGCGCTAAATGTCAGGCCTCTCCCCCAACATCCTCGGTCTCCTTCCGGAGTACATCCTCACCCTCACCGGCATCCTCATCATGCTGGCCACGCCGCTCCTGCCCCCCGCCAGCGGCCGCAAGCTCCTTGGCTGGATCGCCATCGCCGGAACCGCCGCCGCAGGCATCGCCAGCTACTTCCAGATCCAGCTTGGCACCATCCACGCCTTCTTCAACACCATCCAGGTCGACGCCTTCTCGGCCTTCTTCCACATCCTCATCGCCGCCGTCGTCGTCGTCACTCTGCTCAGCTCGCTCGACTACTTCGAAGGCAACGACACCCACGCCGGCGAGTACTACGCCCTCGTCCTCTTCGGAGCCACCGGCATGATGCTGATGACCTGCTCTGTCGAACTCCTCATGGTCTTCATCGGCCTCGAGATCTCTTCCATCTCCACCTACATCATGGCCGGCTTCCGCAAAGGCCAGGCCACCGGCACTGAGTCCTCCATCAAGTACTTCCTCCTCGGCTCCTTCGCCACGGCCTTCTTCCTCTACGGCATCGCATTGGCCTTCGGAGCCACCGGTTCCACCAGCATCTATGCCATCGCGCAGGGGCTGACCACCACCGCCACGCCCACCATGGCCTTCCTCGCCCTCGCCATGATCATCATCGGCCTCGGCTTCAAGGTCTCCGCCGCCCCCTTCCACGTCTGGACACCCGACGTCTACCAGGGAGCACCCGCCCCCGTCGTCGGCCTCATGTCCACCGCCCCCAAGGCCGCAGCCTTCGCCGTCCTGCTCCGCATCACCTTTACCGGTTTCCCCTCCTACCAGCACCGCTGGTCGATCCTCCTCTGGATTCTCGCCGCCCTCTCGATGACCATCGGCAACCTCGGCGCCCTGCTCCAGCGCGACGTCAAGCGCATGCTCGCCTACTCCAGCATCGCCCACGCCGGCTACCTCCTCGTCGCCTTCACTGCCTTCCCGCAAGACGGCATCGCCGCAGCCTGCTTCTACACCGCCGCCTACGCCGCCATGAACGTCGGAGCCTTCGCCGTCATCACCCAGGTCGCCGGCTACGACGAGAACCTCCGCACCATCGACGACTACACCGGCCTCGCCCTCAAGCGCCCCGGCCTCGCCGCTATCCTCACCTTCTTCCTGCTCTCGCTGATCGGCATTCCCTTCACCGGTGGCTTCTTTGGCAAGTTTTACGTCTTCACTGCAGCCATCACCTCCGGCCACGTCTGGCTCGCCGTCATCGGCCTCCTCAACAGCGGCGTAGCCTGCTTTTACTATCTCCGCCTCCTGTCGGCCGTCTACACGCGCCCGGCCACCGACAGCGACCGTCTCATACCGCGACGCCCCGTCAGCATCCCCGCCGCCATCGGCCTGGCACTCGCCGCCTTCTCCACTCTGTTCCTCGGCATCGTCCCCGACGCAGCGCTACGGCTAGCTGAATACGCCAGCAGCACAACACGCATCGAGCAAGCGCGTCAGCAATGCTCCAGCCACCCCGAGAACTGCCACGTAGAGCCAGGCGCTGATATCCGCTAAAGTACACTCCTTCAGCCTTAGTCCATAATGCTGAATTCTAAGTATGGCCGCGAGACACTGAGAATGATGTCCTCTTCACGTTCTTCGAGAGTCACTCCGCCACTCGCATCTCGGTCCGGCCGACCAACCGGCTGAAATGCAACATCAACCTTGAAGTAGGGACAATCCCTGCTGACATATGTGCGTTGTAAACCCGTGGATAACCCACCCTCTGTGGTAAACACCTTAAGAAGAGTTTTTCTCGTCATCCCCGGCTTGATCGTCTGCATTCGCTTCAGAACTTCAGTGACCCAGGCCACATAAGCTATGGAGAATTGCCTTTGTTCTGCCGCGGAATTTGCTCGTGGAACACCACTACCACTGGCGGCCCCAGCCAGTAATAGAATTGCGCGGCGCCTTTGCATCTCAGCCTCCGGACTTAATCGCGTCTCACCAAAGAGAATCTTGGCACATCTTAAGCCCCACACAAGGTCCCCCAAACAGAAAAGCCCCCGCCGAAGCGGAGGCCTTTCCACATCTCAAAACCTGAAGCTTACTGAACCTTCAGGAAGATGATGACGAACGTAAACAGTGCGAGCGACTCGATGAACGCGAGACCGAGAATCAGGAAGATAAAGATTCCAGGACGAGCACCCGGGTTACGCGCCAGAGCCTCAGTTGCCGAGGCCGTCGCCTTACCCTGACCCAGACCGCAGAGACCAGCGGCCAACGCCATGCCCAAACCGGCAGCCAGCGGAACCCACTGTGCTCCGGGGCTAACCGTGCCCTGCGCAAAAGCCGGCGTTGCGAGCAGCATCGCGGCCAACGACATAAACAGATATTGCAGCTTCTTCATGTAATACTCCGTCTCCCGTCAGATACGCCGCCAGTGGGTGGTTGATGCTCACCGTGCTGGCACCCTCACGCTGTACGACGTTGTTGCTACCGCGAAGAGGGAGCCCCTCCGCAGCAAACTCAAAATCAAATCCGCGACCATCCGCGTAAATCCGCGGTCGGCCAAATCTTTAGTGGTCGTGCGCCACAGCCAGCGACAGGTAGATCGACGCCAGCAGGAAGAACACATACGCCTGAATCACAGCCACACCAAGGTGCAGCCCCAGAAACACCAGCGGAATTCCGATCGGGATCAGCGAAAAGAACGCCAGCGTCAGCAGATCGCCCGCAAACATATTCGCGTAAAGCCGAACCGTCAGCGAAAGCACACGCGCGCAGTGCGAAATGATCTCAATCGGCAGCAGCAGCGGATAAAGCCACCACACCGGCCCCAGGAACTGCTTGATATACGCAACCCCGTTCGACCGCACGCCATGGTAGTGGTAGTAGAGGAACGTAACCAGCGCAAATCCCAGTGGCACAACAACATTCGCGGTCGGCGACTCAAACCACGGCGACGCAAGACCCAGCAGATTGCTCAGCAGGATAAACAGAAACAACGCCGTCAGATAGCTGACAAACCGCTCAGAACCATGCCCGATGATCTGCTCAGCCTGATCTTCAACAAACTCATTCGTCATCTCGGCCAGATGCTGCGCCGGTCCGGGCTTCTCCACGCTCAGCGTCAGACGCACGATGATGAAATACGCCACCAGCACACCAAAAACCAGCAACTCCATCGCAAACGCATTCGAAATCGGAGCCTCAGGAAACTTCGGCTGCACATGCACAGCCCGCAGCAACGCCGTCACAGGCGCAGCAAAGTGGGCATTCAAAAATTGGGTAAACAATAACTGTGTAGGCATATAGAAAAATCAATCTGGCCCGAAACGCCGGTCTAAACCGTCCACGCCTTCATCAGCCTCAACCCCTCCACCGAGAGTGCAAACACTCCCAGCGCAAGGCCTCCAGCCAGCGCATAGACCGAACCATTCAGTACCTTAAGGCTAACATAAAGCAGCACCACGGTCAGCCCCAGCCGCAGGAAGAACCCCACCAAAACCATCCCCATCGGCTTTGCCTTCGCCCCGCCGTCCATCCGGGCCATCACAGCGGTCATCAGCCGCAGCCATTCAAACAGCCCTGAGCCCGAAATAGCCGCTCCCACTAGCAGTAGAACCGCGCTCTGCCACCCCAGCTTCCACCACAAAATCGGAGCCACCACCACCGTCACCACCGCCAGCAGCCGCAGCGCCCGCAGAATCGTCCGCCTGAAATCCTCGTCGTTAAAGCTCGCCATCTCCCGCATCAACGACCCCTCTTCAAATACCGCGAAGCCGTCACAAAGATCTGCAAAAAACCCGCCACAGCCCCCAGCAAAATCCCCACAATCCCCATCCAGTTCTGATGGAAGTGCCGATCCAACCACGCCCCAATCAGCCACCCGATCACGCACCCCGCCGGCAGCGCAATCGCCAGCTGAATCATCGACTCCGCCTTCACCAGCTCGCCCAGCGCACCCTTCCCGCCAGACCCCTTCCCGTTCGCCGCTCCATCATCCGCCATAACCAATCCATTACATCATGACGACCCGACCACGGCTCACACCGATCGAGACGGATAAAACCAAAACTCCTCAAACTCCCATCCCACCCAATAACTAAAAATCCATCGATGAAATCTGTGTAAATCGGTGTTAAGCAGTTCCATCCGCGCCAATCGCGAAGATCCGCGGTCGCCCGCAGCGAGCCGTCCCTCTCGCTATACTTAACCTCAACGACATCAGCCCCAAAAAGGAAAACCCGTGTTCGAGTCCGAGTTTGAGCAAAACCTCTACGCCCTCCGCCGCGACAAGTTAAAGCAGATCGCCGCCCTCGGACAGGAAGCCGGCCTCAACGAGGCCCAGGCAACCTACCCCAACTCCTACTCCACCAGCCACACCATCCCCGAGCTCCGCGCCGCCTACGACCCCCTCTCCACCGAAGAGCTCGAAGCCGCCCCCACCCCCATCACCGCCCGCATCGCCGGACGCATCATGGCCATCCGCGTCCAGGGCAAAGCCGGATTCGCCCAGCTCCAGCAGGGCGGCCAACGCATGCAGATCTACGTCCGCAAGGACGACGTCGGCGAAAACGCCTTCGCCCTCTACAAGCTCCTCGACCTCGGCGACCACATCGGCGTCATCGGCCACCTCTTCCGCACCCGCACCGGCGAGCTCACCATCCACGTCAGCAAGCTCACCTTCCTCAGCAAGGCCCTCCTCGCCCTGCCCGACAAGTTCCACGGCCTCGCCGACACCGAGCTCCGCTACCGCCAGCGCTACGTCGACCTCTTCATGAACGTAGGCACCCTAAAGCCCGCTACGCCCCCACCTCCGCCAACCGAAGCCGCTGAGGCAGCCGCCATCCCCAATGAAACCGTCATCCTGAGCGAAGCGCGCAGCGCGCAGCCGAAGGACCCCGAAGCTGCTGGCCCCGCCACAACCACCAGCCCCCTTTCGGCCACGGATGTTCCAGCCACCGAGCCCGAAACCCGCAACGTCCGCGAAGTCTTCGTCAAGCGAGCCGCCATCCTCCGCGCCATCCGCGCCTTCTTCGACGGCCGAGGCTACCTAGAAGTCGAAACCCCCATGATGCAGCAGATCGCCGGAGGAGCCGCCGCCCGCCCCTTCACCACCCACCACAACGAGCTCGACATCGACCTCTTCCTCCGCATCGCTCCCGAGCTCTACCTCAAGCGCCTCGTCGTCGGAGGCCTCGACCGCGTCTACGAGATCAACCGCAACTTCCGCAACGAGGGCGTCAGCACCCGCCACAACCCCGAGTTCACCATGCTCGAGTTCTACCAGGCCTATGCCAACTACCACGACCTCATGCGCCTCACCGAAGAGCTCATCATCGACGTAGCCCGCCAGGTCAACGGAACCACCATCACCCACTTCAACGGCAACGAAATCGACCTCTGCAAGTGGACCAGGCTCACCATGCGCGAAGCTATCCTCCACTTCTGGCCCGAAGCCGCAGGCGATAAACCAGATCCCTCCATCTTTGCTGACAAGGACGCCACCGTCGCCCTTGTACACCGGCTGCGCGCCGCCAAAATCGCCATCGAGTACAGCCCCGCCGAACCCCTCGGCAAGACAATCGCGACCATCTTCGAGACCGTAGCCGAACCCCACCTCATCCAGCCCACGATCATCTACGACTTCCCCCTGGCCGTCAGCCCCCTCTCCAAGATCAAGCCCGACGAACCCGACTGGGTCGAGCGCTTCGAGTTCTACATCGGAGGCTTCGAGGTAGGTAACGCCTTCTCCGAGCTCAACGACCCCGAAGACCAGCGCCAGCGCTTCCTCGACCAGCTAGACCAGAAAGAAAAAGGCGACGACGAAGCCCACCAGATGGACGAAGACTACGTCCGAGCCCTCGGCTACGGCCTCCCGCCCACCGCAGGCGAAGGCATAGGAATCGACCGCCTCACCATGCTCCTCACCAACTCCCGCTCCATCCGCGACGTCATCCTCTTCCCCCTCATGCGCCCCATCCAGAAGAGCCCCGACCAAGTCGCAGCCAAACAAAACCAACCTCACGGAGAATCCGCCGAGTAGCCCATACCGCATCCCAGCCACAAGCCGTTGCTTTTGCCTTTCTTGCTTGTCATCCCCGAAGGGGACCTGCTGTTTGTTCTTTGAACCCGCTTCTCTACCCATACCGCGGGTGGCCCATCCTGAGCGCGCCTGATCGCGCGAAGGTTGGGGTAGCTCCCACGAATCTGGGTGCCCCAATCATGCGGTCTCATCGCATGATTGGGCAATCGCGCGGAAACGCGATACGCACTCCCCCACCCCACCACGAATCTGTCACCCAACTTGCACATTGACTTCAAAACCTAAATAAACTACATTGCAGTCTTAATGAAAGCCCCCATCTCCCTCGGCGAGTTCGAGCAAGTCGTCCTACTCGCCGTCCTACGCCTGGAGGACAACGCCTACGGCGTCACCATTCGTTCGGAGATAGCAGCATGCACCGGACGGGAACCCGCTCCCGGAGCCCTCTACACGACGCTCGATCGTATGGAAGATAAGGGGATGGTGCGTTCGCGCCTCGGAGACGCGACGCCTCAACGAGGAGGCCGCGCAAAACGTTATTTTGTCGTCACTAAGGCTGGCCGCGCGGCCTTGATAAGCGCACAGAAAGCGTACCAAAGCCTGCTAGACGGGCTAAACCTGCTTGGAGGTGAAAATGCGTAACGCTTCTGTTGCGGAATGGATAGTGAGCCGATTCACCTCCAAAGAGAGGGCAACCTCCATCGTCGGCGACTTTGTCGAACTCGAATCGCAGAAGGGAGCGATGTGGTTCTGGCTTTCGATCGCCGGAGTTCTGCTATCCCTTTGCTGGCGAAGAGTTCTCGCCTTAGCCGTAGTGCTCTACATGAGCGGATGGACCTATGCGCACTTTCAAATGATGCTCTTCGGGATCCACTCACGGCACCACCCAATGGAAGTATGGGTGGAAGCATTGCTCATGCTTGCATTCGTCGGGATCCTTTTGTGGATAATGCTCGTCTACGGAGCAATCAGCTATGGAATACGCGATCGAGCGACGCAAATGACCTTGCTGTGGGCGGTGCTCATGACATCCATCATCTTCTTCTGGTTGAAGCCGACCGTCCTCGCCGCATGCCTTGCATTGGCGCTGATTCTCGCCTGGAGCTCGATGTCAAATCTTGAAAATCGTAGAGCGATGCTGGTGCTGACGACGACCACAGCGGCAGGCGTAGTCAGCGGATTTGTCGCGGCCTATGTCGGTGGCCATTACCAAAACTTTGTTAATCCAGGACCCTTGGGACCCAAAGAATTGGCCGCCCATCCTTCGATCGTTTGGGGGCACATCTGTTTACTGCTCGCAGTTGTTTGGAATACAACGACGGTATACTCCCGCATGCACGGGCGGACGACTCGAAACACATTAGCGGAAGGCTCGTAAGAATCCACCACTACATGCGTGCTGTGAGCATCCGACATACTGCAAACGCCCCTTACTGGCGCGTATCCAGAGGGTGTGCACTCTTCTCATAAAATTCGTTTTGAAGCTTGAGGCTCACATCGTCGGCTTTGATAGCGACGATGGCCTTACTAACCGAATCAATCCACCAATTCATCTGATATTCACCCAACTCACGGCTCGCGGCGGAGCCATCACCGGCATAATGATCGGGAAAACGCGCATACCACCAGATGCCCGTGTAAACACCCTCCGGCAGGTTCGCGCGATGCTGATCGCCACCTGATTCGCTTGTGGCACGATCCTGATGCAGAAGATCGGGACGAACAACCATCATTTTGGATGTCTCACTTTCGCCCGCATGCGCATCAACGGTTGTTTTCTTCTGGGGACCGCCGGACCTCGGCGTACGCTCGCCAACAAGATAGACCACGTAATCGTGCGGCTTATCCAACTGCGACTGGGCAAAGTAAGGCAGCAAGCTATCATTCCCACCGTGGCCGTTGACGATCAGGATCTTCTTACAGCCATTGCGAGCCATCTCGTCCGTAGTCGCCTGAAGCAGTGCCAACTGCAGATCGCGACTGTAGGCGATCGTTCCCGGCTCATGACGCGCCTCCGAGATTTGCCCAAAATAATACTCCGGAAAAACCACGGCATACTGCTGCTCCGCCGCATGCAGCGCTGCGTAACGTACATTGATCAGATCGGTACCAATCGGCATATGCGGTCCATGTTTCTCCAGAATGCCGAACGGCAAAAGGCATGTGCCCTGTGCCCGCTGGATGGCCTGTTGGAAGTCCCCAGCCGTCAGTTCTTCCCAATGAACCGACAACTTGGTCTGCGGAGAACCGCTCTGCGCCTGCGCCGCCCGTCCCACATTCAAGATCACACAAAGAAGTAAGAACCCGGTTGCCCAGCAAGTCCTAGGATTCATGTGGAGCATTCAATGGCCTCTTTTCTGCGCGAATTCTAGCACTCAAGGACCGGGTGCCCAATCTTCGGCGCAGCTTCATCGCGCCTAAGGTAGGCAATCGCACGAAAGCGATCCGCCTGTCCTCCACCACCCCAAATGTAGCGTCAACAAACCACACTTCCCACACTTTTTTCCACCAGCTAACCACCAAAACACCACGCCAACACGCCAAAAAAACAGCAAATCCCGGAGCAATCTCCGGGGCAAAAAAATCCGCACAAAAATTCGCTACTTCCCCTTCTTCATCCGCTTCACCACCCCGGCTAGCGAGTGCTCATTCATAGCCGCCACCGCATCCCCCTTCACCTTCTTGATCCACCCCGCCACAGCCTTATCCTCAATCGAAAACCAATCCCCAGCCGTAGCCTCAAACAGATCCCCCAGCCCAATCTGCTTCGCTGGAATCTTCAGCTTCGCCCCGCCATGCGGCCCTTTCCGCTGCACAATCAACCCGGCCTTATGCAGCAGTAAAAACATCCGCCGCACCATCACCGCGCTCTCACCCAGCGTCTCCGCAATCGCCGCCGACGTGTGCATCGTATCCGGCTCACTCGCCAGAACAGCCAGCACCCGCACACTCAACTGAAACCGCTCGCTCTGTGCCATGCACAAAAAGCTACCACACAAACCCCAACCAGCACCCAGCTGAATCCTCACCATCACGCCGCGCCGATGTAAAATCACCCAGTGAATATCCTTTTCGTCGGCGATGTCTTTGGCTCCGCCGGCCGCCACATCGTCCGCGAACACCTCCCCCATGTCATGGAAACCAACGCCGTCGATCTCCTCGTCATCAACGGCGAGAACGCCGCCGGCGGTTTCGGCATCACCCCCTCCATCGCCGAAGAGCTCTTCGACCTCGGAGCCCACGTCATCACCACCGGCAACCACATCTGGGACAAGCGCGAAATCTTCGAATACATGACCGTCCCCGCCGACTCCCACGAGCGCGGCCGCCGCATCCTCCGCCCCGCCAACTACGCCGTCGGCACCCCCGGATTCGGCCTCTACCAGGGCGAACTCCCTACCGGCCAGCCCTACGCCGTCATCAACCTCCAGTGCCGCGTCTTCATGTCCTCCTGCGACGACCCCTTCCGCAAGGCCGACGAGCTCCTCGGCCAGATCGCCCGCGAATCCGGCGCAAAGGTCATCCTCATGGATCTCCATGGCGAAGCCACCAGCGAGAAAGTCGCCCTCGGCTGGTATCTCGACGGCCGCCTCACCGCCCTGCTCGGCACCCACACCCACATCCCCACCGCCGACGAGCGCGTCCTCCCCGGCGGCACCGCCTACCAGACCGACGTAGGCATGTCCGGCCCCTATGACTCCGTCATCGGCGTCGAAACCGAGCTCGTCCTCAACCGCTTCCTCACCGGAATGCCCGGCAAGTTCGAGCCCGCCAAGGGCAACCCAAAAATGTGCGCCGCCCTCATCTCCTGCGACGGAGCCACCGGCCGCGCCCACCGCATCCAGCGCATCATGCTCGGCGAATAGACACGGTCAGACCGCCTTCTCCAACATCACCAAACCGAGGTCGTCCCGCAGCGGCCTCCCAACCCGCTCATTGCCATAAGGGAACGGCTTCGTCTCCCCGGTAAGGGAATAGCCACGGCGTTCATACCAGGCAATCAGCGTGTCCCGCACATTGACCACGAAGATGCGTATCCGGTGCGCACCTCTCTTCTTCGCAGCCGCCTCAGCCGCCGCCAATAGCTTGCGACCTAATTGCTTGCCCTGAAGATCAGGTCGAACACTGAACAATCCCAAATACCAAACTGCATCATCGAGCGGTTCCAGCCATACCGACCCAAGCAACGACCCATCGCTCTGATCCCTCCACGTCAGTATCAAAGCGTCGGGATGCGCCGCCAGCTCCTCACGAAGCAGATGCACACTCGTTCTCTCCCCTTCAATAAAGTCCGTCTCGACGGTCCACCCCGCGGACCCATCCGTTCCCCGATACGCCCGATTCGTCAGATCGACGATCTCGGCAAAATCTACCTCAGCAGCAACTTGTAGCACCATATAGACTTTCTACCTCATTGCTCTGCGACCGACAAACTGCAGCTTAAAGCGTAAGCCGTCCAAAGTCTGTCAAGCCCCCATCATCATCAAAGCTCTTATATTCAATGACTTGCCGGTGGCAATCTATTCACAGCACTCTGCTAAAGTAGACTTATATAGAAGCTCCGACTCAGCTCGGGGCTTTCGTTCTTTAACAATCAAAAATCCGGCACCCCTGGGGTATACCTTCTCCAGACCCAAGTCCAGACCTATCCCATTTAGATCGAAGACTTTGCGTACTAGAGTACGGGGGAGGTGGGGTACCTGCAAATTCAGATACCTGTCGCTAGTGGTCTCACCAATCCTCTAAAATCACTCGCAACCATGCGCAAGCAAAAACTTAGCCGCCGCACCTTCCTCAAGGCTACCGCCGCCGCCACGCTAGCCACCCAGATCAAGCCATCCCGGGCCCAGGCCACTGAGTCGGTCTTCCCGGAAAACGGAACCTTGATCCCCGACGAAGGCTGGTACCTCTGGGTCGACGAACACGCCGAGTGGAAGAACGACACCATCTTCCTCCCCGACGAGATCACCCGCGACGCCGACGGAGCCCTCCACGGCAACAGCTCCCCACTCCCCGTGAACCTCCCCACCGGAGGCTGGGGGTCCCTCTCCGTCGCCGCTGCCAAAGAAGTCGTCCTGCCCACCACCGTCGAGCAGCACTTCTGGGGTAAGTTCGGCCAGCGCCCCTACACCCCCGAGGAGTACCGCTACGGCGCCGACGACCCCATCCCCCAGAACGGAGCCTACCTAGGCGTCTCCTGGTGGCACCGCCAGATCGAAATTCCGGAAGACTGGAAGGGCAAGCGTATCTTCCTTCACATCCGCGGAGCCCGCCTACGCGCCGAGGTCTTCGTCAACCACAAGCTCGTCGGCTACTCCATTATGGAAGAGCTACCCTTCGAGTGCGACCTCACCCACGCAGCCGATCCCGGTGGCTTTAACCTCATCGCCATCCGGATCACCAACCCCTTCGGCCGCTACGACTGGGTCGACGGCCTGAACGCCCAGTGGGGGGCCGTACGCCTATACCGCTCCCACGGCTTCGGCGGCCTCGACCGCGGCATGACCATCTCGGCACATGGGAATGTCCGCATCAAGGACGCGTGGGTGCTCAACACGCCCTCGCCCAAGACGATAAAAGCGACAGCGGTTATTGAGACGATTGGGCCGTCAACTTCACAGTTGGTGAATTGGGAGCTGATCGATCTGCAAACCGGGAAGCAATTTAATAAGGGAACGACCCCCTTTCACGGCGAAGTAGTTATCAACCTCACCAACTCGGAAGATCCGATCCGAGGCACAGGAGGTATCTCAAGCGAGACGATCATGTCACCGATCGAGCCGTTGAGGAAATCGGAGAAGGAGATCACGTTTCCTGAAGGGGAATTATGGGACATCAATTCCCCGCGCATGTATCACTTGCGGATTACGAGCCAGACATCGACTGGAACCGACACCCGAACCATCCCCTTCGGCTTCCGCACCTTCGCTCCAGATGGCCTTGGCTCGAACGCGATCTTTCGCCTCAACGGACGCCGCATCAAGCTCTACACCGCCATCTCCTGGGGTTACTGGGGACTCAACGGTCTCTTCCCCACGCCCGAGCTGGCCGAGAAGGAAGTCACGCAGGCCAAGAAGCTCAACCTCAACTGCCTCAACTTCCACCGCAACGTCGGCAAAGAGGAGGTCTTCCGCGCCCACGATCGCCTCGGCCTGCTCCGCTACATGGAACCCGGCGGAGGCAAGCTGGCCATCGGCGCACCCGCTCCCACACCATCAGGCGAAGGAGCCATCGCCAACCCAGGAGTCAAGCTCGCCAAGCCACAGACCGAGGCAGACAGGTTCGCCCAGCGCTTCACCAAGGCCAAGTGTGTCGCCATGGTCCGCGCCTTCCGCAGCCACCCTTCGCTCATCCAGTACACGCTCCAGAACGAGATCGGCGCCGACCTCCACAACCCCGACACGATTGCCATACTCTCCGCCATGCGCGCCGAAGACCCCAGCCGCATCATCGCCCTCAACGACGGCTTTTCACCGCCGCCACGCTCCGCTGCGCAGGCCTGGTACGAGCCTTGGAACGACAAGCTCCACCGCTCTGACCAGGAGGAGTGGGGAGGCTGGTGGAACAATCACCAGGGCGCCGGCGACCAATGGTACGACGAGTTCTACACCGACCCACGCACCTTCACCTACAAGGCCCCCTACACCAAGGTCCTCACCGAATACGGCGAGATGGAAGGGTGTGCCACCCCCGACAACCACTCCCTCATGATCCACCAGATCACGGATACCTTCGCCAGATATGGCGGCACCAGCTTCGATCTCACTGATCACAAGGAAATTTTGGAGGCCACCGACAAATTTCTGGATCGCTGGAACTTCCGCGGAGCTTTCCCGACTACCGAATCACTCTGGCTCGCGCTTGGCCGCAAGTGCTACGTCAGCTGGCAGAACTACCTTGAGAACGCCCGCATCAGCGACCCCCTCGACTTCGCCGCCATCTCAGGCTGGGAGACCACAGCCATCGAGAATCACTCCGGTATCGTCGACAACCTCCGCAACTTCAAGTCCGATCCCAGCCCTATCTCGGGCACACTGCTCCCTGTGCGGCCCGTAGCCAAGCAGCGCAGCGCCTGCACCCCACTCGGCCAGTCCGCCACCTTCGACCTTTTCCTGCTCAACGACACCAAGGTCCCTGCCACCGGCACCCTTGATTTTGTTGGAATTTCGCCGTCTGGCAAGCGCTTCCGCGTGGAGCAGTTGCCTGCTCCGGCGCATGTTCCAGAGCAGTTCAGCTACCTTGTGAAAGAAGCGCTGAAGACTCCACCGCTCACCGAAGAGGGGCTTTATACCTTCAAGTTCGCTCTCTCCAGCGCGCCGCTTGCCACACAGACCAAGGAGATCTGGGTTGCCAACCCCAAGACTCCTCAGCGCCGCCCGCTGACCGTGGGAGTCTCAGGCATCACGCCAGCGTTGCGTAAGCAGTTGAGCGATCTGCTCGACGTTACTGTTCAGGACTTTGTTCCTGGCCAGAAGTACGACGTCATCGTCTCTTCCGGCCTTACTGCGAAGTCGTCTGCTGTGCAGAATGCTGGCGATACTACGGGCCTGGAAGCGCAGCCTGCGAAGCCCAGCACGGCGCCTGGGGTAGGTAAGCCAGAACCGGGCGAGGGCACGCTCACAACGCAGCCTGGGACGCTCGCGTCGGGCATCCTTGAAGCGGTTCAGGGCGGTACTCCGCTGTTTGCTCTTCCCCAGACGGATGTGCTCTCTGAAGGCGTTGCCAAGCAACTCGCTGGTGCCGGGGCCTTTAGTTACAACGGTACTGTTGGCGACTTCCGCGCTCCGTGGATGGGGAATTGGTACTTTGTGCGTAGGCATTCGGTCTATGAGGGGATGCCGGTGGATCAGGCCATGGGGTTTCATTATCAGGCTAAGGGTCGTCAATCCAATGGCTTGCTGGTGGATGGGGCTAACGTGGAGATCGTTGCAGCGTATAGCCGGGATCATGACCGGAACATTGGGGCCGGGACGTTTACGACCAAGCTGGGATCGACGAAGGTGCTGTATCAGCGGGTTCCTGAACTTCATCCCGTCTTGCAACAGCGGTTTTTGGCGAATGCTTTGCGGTGGCTTACCAGCTGATTTTTGGCGGATTTTTTTTGATGGTGGTTTTAGTGTTTTTATTGGGGGTTTTGGGAAAAGTGGGTGGTAGATGTGGTGTTTTTATGGTCACTTAGCGGTGCAAAGTGTGGCAATCGTGGTTAGCGGATGGTCACTTTTGGGAGTCTGAAAATACGGCACGAATTGGAATATTTTATTGGTCAGACCAATATGCAGGATTTGTGGAGAGGGTAGTGCAAAAGCAGATCCCTACGGGATGACAACCAAAGAATGAGCAACGACAACTGCAACTGCAGATCCCCCCGCGGGGAGGACAAGCAAGAGAAGAGGCAGCCCGAAGGCTGCCTCTTCTGTTTTGGTTATCACTGCCTATTAGCGGTGCGGTGTGTGGTGCACGGGGGTGGGCTTCTTCACCGGCTTCGGTTCGACGAGCGCGCCGTCGCTCATGATGATCATCAGCGGGCTGGGCGTGAACGAAGCGTAGGTTCCGGTGACCGTTACCTTGGAGCCGACTGCGGGAGGCGTCTTCAAGGGGGCGGCGAGCTGGAAGGTGAAGTCTGCCGTCTTCGACTGGACTGCGTCGTCGGAGACCGCAACGAGCAGCGCCGTATCGGTGACGGAGACTACCGTTGCATCCGGGAACTGCACTGACTTGCCCTTGATGGTGTCCCAGACCTTGGCTGCGTCCTCGGGGCTGCCGTTCTGGAGGATGAACTCCTTGTCGGAGACGGCGAGGGTGGCCAGATCAGGCGTGCTCGCGATCACCTGCCTGACGATGTCGGCGGGTGACGGAGCGGGCTTGATGACGAAGTCGGCCGGCTGGATGAGGTGGGCAGTGGCGGCTGCGAGCAGCGCGTCGAAGCCGTCATCGGCACCGTGGAACTTCTTGTAGCAGTACTTGGCCAGCGGCATCATCTGGGTCTTGTAGGGCTCAGGAGCGAGACCTGCGGCGCGCGCGGCGAACCAGGCGCAGTTGGCGAAGTCGGGCGGCGTGGACTGATAGAAGGCCGAACCGAGAGTGAAGGTATCTTGCAGGAGCGGTCCGGGCTTGGCGGTCTCGGCTTCGGGGACGCTGGTCAGGCTGCTCTTGAGGGCAGCGATCGCGGCGGCTGCATCTTTCCTGCCCAGAGCGGCGGCGGCGATGGCGCGGTAGAAGACCGGAGTCGCTGCTGCTTTCAGAGCGGTGAAGTCGGCGTCGCTCATCTCCGCGGGCTTAGTTACGGTCAGGCCCTTTTTAGCAAACTCGGCTGCCTTGTCGTAAGCGGCCTGCTTGGCTGCGGGATCGGTCGCCTGATCGCCCGTCTGCAGACGGAAGAAGACGGCGAAGGTGAGGGCGCGCAGATTGTTGGGGTCGACCTGAAGCAACCGGTCGGCCGCATCGAGAGTCTTGGCAGGGTCAAAGCTGCTGTAAGCCAGCATCAACTGTTCCAGCGTAGCCGCCTTGACGGCGGACTGCGGATAAGCCGTTAGATACGCCTCGAGTGCAGGAGCCTTGGTTTGCGGCGTGCCCTGCGAGATCGCATCGTTATAGGCCTTGTATTCCGCTGGAGACATCTGGATTCCGCCAGCTGACTGAGCGTTCGATCCCAGATTCACCTGTGTCTGGGCAAATGCCATCCGCGTGACCGGGGCCACGCTAGCAACGGCCAGGAGAGACGCAACGACTACCTTCTTCATTCCACACTCCTCGTAAATCTTTCTTGCAAAGTTCTGCCACCGGTAGCCCTGCGGTCAGTTGGATATACCATAAATCCCAAAGCACTCCATTGTGCAATCACCCGACAGTTTTAAATGCCGGGCCCTCTCGGTCAAGCATGTTTGAAGTGCTTGTTGCTAGGGATGATGATGGGGATTATAGAAATCAGGTTGCTCCGTGGCAAGTGTCGGCCAGAAAGATCGTCGCCTGAGTTCAATCCGAATCTACTCCTTGAGCATGGTGAAGAGCCGCGACAAATTCAGACCACGTGTTGTATCAGGTTCAGGGATCAGTATGTGTCATGTCGTTGTCTGAACTTTGCCAGAATTTCTCCGTTGACGATAGAGGCGACTCTATTCTGTCCTGCTCACCCATTGGTAGTGTTTCGTACGCCTTATCCACAACTGGTGGTGTTGTTGCCGTTGATTCTGGCATCCCACGCGACTAGAGTTGAATCAGTCTTAAGAGGCAGGCGAGACCTTCTGAAACCAATCCGGTTCTCGCCGCAGAGGTTCCTTTGCTCAAGCTCAAGAAAGTCCAGATCCTAGGCTTCAAATCCTTCTGCGATCGCACCGAGGTCCAGCTCTCCGGAGAAGGCATCGCGGCGATTGTCGGGCCGAACGGCTGCGGCAAGTCGAACATCTCTGACGCCATCACGTGGGTGCTGGGCGAGCAGTCGGCCAAATCACTGCGCGGCATCAAGATGGAGGACGTCATCTTTGCCGGTACGCGTGACCGCAAACCGACGGGCATGGCTGAGGTGTCACTAACGCTGGTCGACCCCGAGGTGTATGACGGAGCCGCGCTGGGCGATGAGCCTGAGATCGTCATCGACGACAACCTGCCGAACGACTGGGACGAGACTTCACTGCGTCAGACGACCGCTGCTGAGACCGAAGAGGCCGTGGCTGAGGCTCAGCCGGGGACGGTGATTGAGACGGAGGGCAAGGGGCCGCAGGCAGTTCCCTCCCCTGAGAGTGAAGCTGCGGCTGCGGAGGTCGCAGCGAATCCTAACAATGTGGTGCTGAAGATTCGTCGCCGGAAGTTTGGGCGGGCTCCGATTCGTGCGGGCGAGCTGACGATTACGCGACGGCTGTTCCGGTCGGGCGACAGCGAGTATCTGCTGAACGGGAAGATCTGCCGGCTGCGGGATATTCAGGACATCTTTATGGGCACGGGCCTGGGTGGCGAGTCGTACGCGATCATCGGGCAGGAGCGCATTGGACAGCTGCTCAGCTCGAAGCCGCTGGATCGGCGCAGCATCCTCGAAGAGGCCGCGGGAATTACGCGGTTCAAGACGAAGAAGCGGCTGGCGGAGCTAAGGCTGGAGTCGGCCAAGCAGAACCTTTCGCGTGTGAACGACATTTTTGAAGAAGTGACTCGGCAGATGGGCACGCTGAAACGCCAGGCTGCCAAGGCAGAGCGTTATGGCACGCTGCGGGATGAGCTTCGTACGCGGCTGCGGGTTGTGCTTGCCAGCCGGATGGCTCAGTTGGATACGGAACAGGCTGCCACGACGGAGAAGATTACGGCGCTGGCCAGCCAGATCGACTCGCAGGCCGCTACGGTTGATGCGATGGACGCGGAGCATACGGAGGGCATCCGCAACGGCTATACGCTGGATCAGCAGATTCGCGAGGCGGGGGCTCAGGCGAATCAGTCGGCTGTGGAGCTGGAGCGGATTACGGCTCGCACGGCTGCGAATGCGGACCGCATTGCTGAGTTGACGAATCGGCTTGCTACCGGTGCTGACGATCTGGCGCAGGCGCGGGAGCAGCTGGCTTCGCTGGCGGGTGAGGTAGAGCAGCACAAGAGCTTTCTGGAGAGCGCTACGGCGGAGTCTTCGGGCTCGCGTGAGGCGGTGCAGCAGCAGCAGGCACAGGCGCAGGAGGCGCTGCGGGCGGTCGCTTCGGCAGAGCAGCAGGTGGAGCAGAATCGGCGGGCGACGATGCAGCTGGTGCAGCGGATCTCGCAGACTCGGAATGAAGAGGCGCAGGCTGCGGCTTCGCTGGCAGGGCTGGATCAGGAGGCTCAGCGGCTGGCTTCGGAGTCGGATATTGCGCGGCAGGAGCTGGAGACGCTGGGGTTGCAGCGTGGGCAGGTGAAGCTGTCGTTTGAGTCGGTGACGGAGCGGTTGAAGCGGCTTGAGGCTGAGATTAGCGAGCTAAGGGCGCAGATTGAGGCTCATCGCAGTGAGGAGTCGCAGTCGAAGCGCAGGGGCGATCAGTTGCGCGGTGAGGTGGCGAGCTTGAATGGGCGGCGCGGGTCGCTTGAGGCGCTGATTCGGGAGCATAGCTACTCGACCGATACTGTGCGGAATATCTTCAAGACGGAGACTTACAAGCAGAATACGAATGGCATGGCTGCTGTGGGGACGCTGGCGGACTTTCTTGAGGTGGATGGGAAGTACGAGAGCGTCGTCGATGAGTTTTTGCGCGATGAGCTGAACTACATCGTCGTAAAGAGCTGGGATGCTGCGGATGCGGGGATGCATCTGTTGCAGACAGATGTGGCTGGGCGGGCTACGTTTCTGGTTCATCCGAATGATGCGCAGGCGAACTTTGCTTTTGCTGAGGGCATGAAGAGCGCGGCGCAGACGAATATTGAGGGCATCGAGGGTGTTGTACCGCTGAAGGAGTGCGTGCGCGTGCTCGATGGCTTTGGGAAGTCGCTTGAGGTGATTTTGCCTAAGCTGCGGGAGGGTTTTGTGGCGCCGGACTCGTACACGGCACGATCGCTGGCGCTTTCAAATCCGCATGCGTTCTTTTTGGCTCCGTCGGGAGAGACATTCCACAACGTTACGGTGACGGGTGGACGGCCACGGGCGCAGGGGCCGCTGGCGCTGAAGCGTGAGCTGGCTGAGGTGCAGCAGAAGGTCGAGAAGGCTGAGCAGGAGCTAGCTCAGACGGATATTCATACGGCGAAACTGCAGCATCAGATTGCCGAGCTGAACGCAACGATTGAGGGCAAGACGCATGAGCGGCGGGATGCTGAGCGGGAATCGGCGAACTCGGGTGCGGCGCTGCGACAGATGGAGTCGGAGGTTGCCCGGATTGAGCGGCGGCTGCAGGATTGGTCGCTGACGAGCGAACGCAATCGCAATGCCCGCGACCAGAAGGCGGAGTTGATCGGCCGGCGTCAGCAGGAGGCTGCGGCGTTTGAGAATGAGCGGGCTACGCTGGAGGCTTCGCTGGCGGAGTTGCAGCTTCAGTTGGATGAGCTTCGCGGGCGGCGTGAAGAACTGCAGCAGGCTGCGGCTGAGGCCTCTGCTGCGCTGGCTGGGTTGGAGGAGCGGCGGCGTAATGCGCAGGCTAACTTTGACCAGACGACTCGGCTTTACAACGGGCAGAATCAGCGGATTCAGCAGCTCGATCAGCAGCTTTCGGCGGCTGGGCAGGAGAAGCTGCGGCGCGAGGAGGAGACTGCCGCGCTGGCTACTCAGCATAGCGAGTTGTCAGAGACTCGGGCTACTGCTGTGGCGGAGGGGGCTCGTCTGACAGCTGAGGCCACTGAGTTGCGGACTGCTGTGGCGGAGCTGGATCAGCGGCTTCGTACGCTGCGCCATGAAACCGAGGCGCTTCGTGAGCAGCGGGCTGCGCTGACGGCTCGTGCAGCTAAGCTGGCTTCTGACATTGAGCACATCGATGCGACGTGTCTGAACGATCTAGCGGTCGAGGCGGTTACGCTGCGGAGCGATGAGGGCATCGTGCGGATCGAAGGCGACGCGCTGCACACAGAGGAAGAAGAGGCTCGTGCGCTGAAGCAGCGGCTCGAAGCGATGGGACCAGTGAACATGATGGCGCTTGAGGAATACACCGAGACGACTCAGCGGCATAGCTTCCTCGAGACGCAGCGCAAGGACCTGTTGGATTCGATTGAGAACACGCAGGCTTCGATCAAGGAGATCGACGAGGTGTCGAAGATCAAGTTTGACGAGGCGTTCAAGGTGATCAACGAGAACTTCTCGACGACCTTTACGAAACTGTTTGGCGGTGGGCAAGCATCGATGAAGCTGACGGATGCGGAGAACTCGGCGGAGAGCGGGATCGACATTCTGGCTTCGCCTCCCGGCAAGAAGCTGCAGAATATTCTGCTGCTTTCGGGTGGAGAGAAGGCGCTTACGGCACTGTCGCTGCTGGTTGGTATCTTCCAGTTCCAGCCTGCGCCGTTCTGCATCCTGGACGAGGTCGATGCACCGCTGGACGAGACGAACGTGGGCCGGTTTGCCAAGCTGATCCACGACATGAGTGCGACGACACAGTTCGTGGTGATTACGCACAGCAAGCGGACGATGGCTCAGGCGGACGTAATCTACGGGGTCACGATGCAGGAGCCGGGCGTGTCGAAGATCGTCAGCGTAAACCTGAATCGGCGCGCTGTTGCGTAAGCTTTGCGCAGCTGGAGCGGGTGTTTCGCTCCAGCTTTTTTTCTGCGGCCTTGCTTCCTATACTTGGCGCGCACGACGATCTGAGCTACAAAAAGGACGTGCGTCGCGTCGCCAGGCCGGATGAGCAACCACCGATGACAAGAGGATGAATATACCCCTTACAACCGCTGTGCTTGCGTTGCTCATGGTGGCGATGATCGAGCTGCGCGTCTTCTGGGAACGCGTCCCGGCAAGGTTGCGGGTTTTTCTTGTCCGGCTTGCGGTCGTTTTGGTGGTAGTTCAACTGCTGATCACTGCGAGCACATGGAGTACCGGTTCTAATTTCATCAACGCCATTATCAACTGGTGCGCCGTCGCCGGTTACATGCTTCTCATCCTGCTGTTCACGCGCCTGCACCCAAAGTGGCTTACGACGATAAGCGCAATTATTCTCCTGATTCCTGTCTTCGCTTCCAGCGTACTGTCGCCGCTGGGGAATCTGTTTACACCGACGCCCAACCGTCCTGTCCACATTACGAAAGACCTGGTCTTCGAAAGAAGCGTTTGGGTGGAGGGCGCTAACTCCGGCATCGAGCTCTACATTTTCCGCCGGCCGTCCTTCGCGCCTTTTCTCCGTCATAGACTCGACCACGTTACCTTCAATAATGGGCAGTGCCACACGGCTGCCGCGATGGCTACGCTCGAGCCAGACGGCAAGAACATTCGTGTCGTCTGTCCGCCGTGGCCGAATCAAAATACTGAGCCAGTGGAACGAATTATTCCATTGCCCTAGACCGACCGGGCTGCATGCCCTTACCTTGAGGTGGTACTTTCAACGTGATGCAAAAAGCTCTTCTCCAAACCGATCTTGGATCCCTCCCGCTCACTGCGCGGGGCAAGGTGCGCGATATCTATGCGCTCTCCGACGAGCAACTGCTGTTTGTGGCCACCGACCGCATCTCCGCCTTCGACCATGTCCTGGGCAGCGGCATCCCCGATAAGGGCCGCATCCTTACGCAGCTCTCACTGTTCTGGTTTGATTTTCTCCGCGATACCGTGAGTAACCACCTCATCACCGCGGATGCGGCTAAGTTTCCCGGCAACCTGCAGCCTTACCTGGGTCAGCTGGAAGGTCGCAGCATGTTGGTCAGGCGGGCGCAGATGTTTCCGGTCGAGTGTGTGGTGCGCGGTTACCTCTCCGGCTCGGGTTGGAAGGACTATCAGCACACCGGCGCTGTGTGCGGGATCAAGCTGCCTGAGGGGCTGCGCGAATCGGACCGGCTGCCTGAACCGATCTTTACCCCCGCGGCCAAGATCAACACGGGCGGTCACGACGAAAATATCTCCTTCGAGACGATGGTCGCGACTGTCGGGGAGCTTCACGCGGAGGCGCTACGAAACCTAACGCTGGAGATCTACGAGAAAGCCACAAAGCACGCGGCCAGCAAGGGTGTGATCCTTGCAGACACGAAGTTCGAGTTTGGCCTGATCGACGGCGAAATTATTCTGGCCGACGAGGTGCTTACTCCGGACTCCTCGCGCTACTGGCCAGCCGAGACCTACAACCCGGGCGGGGCGCAACCATCGTTCGACAAGCAATATGTCCGCGATTATCTAGAGTCGATCCGCTGGAACAAGCAGGCTCCGGCACCAGCGCTGCCGGACGAGGTGGTTGCCCGCACCCGCGAGAAGTACCTTGAAGCCTTTCACCTGATTACAGGCCGCACCAGCCTGACCTAAAACAACAACACTATGAACCTATTTGATTGGTTCCTCGTCGCCATCCTCGCGTATTCGACCGTTGTGGCCTTTGTGCGCGGCTTTCTGCTGGAGTTGTTCTCGCTGGGAGGGCTGGTTGCTGGAATTCTGCTGGCTGCCTGGAACTACCCTGCTCTTGCGGCTTTGCTACGACGCATCATCATATCGGCAGCGGCGGCCGATGTTGTTGCTTTTCTTTTGATCGCCGTCGGGGTCATGATCGTGGCGGCGTTGATCGGCCGAACTTTGCACCGTACGGCCGACGCTATCGGGCTGGGTTTCTTCGATCGGCTGCTGGGAGCGGGGTTCGGATTTGCCCGAGGGTGCCTACTGGGGGTCGCTATCCTGATGGCGGCGACGGCTTTTCTGCCAAAAACCGACTGGATCGAAAATTCTCACCTCGCACCCTATTTCCTTGCGGGGGTTCATGCTGTATCCTTCGTTGTACCTCACGACCTGCAGCAGCTTATTCTGGACGGCGTAGCACAGCTCAAGCACAATGCACCCGATTGGATCAAACCGCATAGTTAGGGTCACAATGAGGAAGCGTCGCAAATAGTAAAGACGACAA
Source organism: Edaphobacter aggregans (assembly GCF_003945235.1). Classification (NCBI taxonomy): domain Bacteria; kingdom Pseudomonadati; phylum Acidobacteriota; class Terriglobia; order Terriglobales; family Acidobacteriaceae; genus Edaphobacter; species Edaphobacter aggregans. The sequence goes on along the minus strand of NZ_RSDW01000001.1, from coordinate 5,975,534 downwards.
ACGAGGAGTTACCTTGAAGCGCGAATTGGATGGTTTGATCACGCAGATGCACAGTGCCGGTATTCCCTACGCGGAGGCCGTCCGCCAGTTCAAGAAGCGCTACATCCTCGAAGTACTCGCTCACCACAAGGGTAACCAGTGCAAGGCCGCCGACGAGCTCGGCATGCACCGCAACACGCTGAGCCGCACCCTGGCCGAGCTCGACATGGACACGGCGCAGATTCGCAACGGCATGCGCCGGCCTCCCGTGAGCGAACGCCCCCATCTGCAGGGCATCGCCCAGGGCGTTGCAAGAGCCCGTTAGCCGCCGTCTGCGTCTAAATCAGCAGTAGATGAAAGATTACCCACAGCCCCGCGCCACTCCCCTGCCCTTGCGGGCCGCGGCGTCTGCGATTTTCTGCCTTGCTTTGTCGGCGCATGCGCAGGAGCCTGCTGCCCCACATGCGCAAGCGCCCGTTACGGCCGCTACCAAAGGGGCCCGTGCCATCCCTGAGACTTCCGGCAAGCGTCAGACAGAGGCTGCGGCTGACGCTTATCTGGCCGGAGCTCGGCTGCTTGATCGAAAAGACCTCGCAGGCGCGGAGAAGGAATTCGCCAAAGCCCTGAAGCTCAATCCCAGCAACAGCGAGTACGCGCTGGCTCTTGCGCTGGCCCGCGAACACCACGTCACCGAGCTCGTCCAGGAGGCCGGCAAGGCCCGCCTGCTCGGACAGACCGATAAAGCGGAGAAGCTGCTCGCCGAGGCCAGCGCTCTCGATCCGCAAAACAATATCGTTACGCAGCACACGGACAACGCCACACCAGCCATCAGCTTCAGCCCAAAGATTGAAGCTAAGGTTGAGCCATGGCTGCGAGAGGGCCCGGTGCCTGCCGGGCCAGTGACGCTTGAACCTAAGGCCGGTACGCAGAGCTTCCACGTCCACTCCGACTTGCGGGATGTGCTGCGGCAGGTCTATTCCAGCTATGGGATACGTCCCAGCTTCGATGAATCTGTTCCGACACAGAACCTACGCTTCGACCTGGAGGACGTCACCTACCAGCAGGCAACGCCGATCCTGATGGAGATGGCCGGCCTCTTCGCCGTGCCGCTTGATTCCAAGAGCGTCCTCATCGCGAAGGACACGACCGAGAATCGCCAGCGCTTCGAGCGTCAGTTGCAGGAGACGATCTACATCCCGGGCTTGCCCACTGACCAGATGCAGGAGCTTGGCAACATCATCCGCACCGTATTCGATGTAAAGCAGACCAGCGTGGAGACTTCAGCCGGCGACCTCGTCCTCCGTGCGCCCGAGGACACGCTGACTGCTGTGAACCTGACGCTGGCCGATCTGCTCGACGGCGGCAGCCAGGTGATGCTTGAGCTCAATCTTTATTCGGTCGACCGGACTCGTCAAAGCAACATCGGCGTTCAATTGCCCCAACAGTTCGGCGTCTACAACGTCGCCTCCGAGGCGCACAACATCGTCAATTCGAATCAGACGATCGTCAACCAGGCCATCGCCCAGGGACTTGTTCCAGCGAATGCGAGCGACATCACCATTGCGCTGGCGCTCATCGCCTCCGGACTCGTGCAGAGCACGCTGCTCACCAACACCATTGGTTTCTTCGGTGGCGGCCTTACGCAGACTGGCCTTACTACCAATCTGAATCTGACGTTGAACCTCGCACTCAACTCCAGCGACGCTCGTGCCCTGGACAACGTTCAGCTTCGCATGGGCGACCGCCAGGCAGGCACTTTTCGAGCAGGCACACGCTATCCCATCACCACGTCCACCTATACGAGCGGTCCGACGGCCAACTCGTCTGCGCTCGCCGGAGTCACCATCAACGGAGTCAGTGCCTCGAGCCTTCTGAATCAGCTCACCGGCACCGCGGTCACCATACCCCAGATTCAGTATGAGGATCTCGGCCTGACCCTGAAGGCGACGCCCACGATACAGAAGTCGGGCGAGATCAGCATGAAGCTCGATCTCAAGGTCGAAGCACTGACGGGCAGTTCCATCAACAATATCCCGGTCCTCGCCAGCCGCCAGTTTGTCTCCGACGTCACTGTGGCCGACGGCGATACTGCCCTTCTCTTCAGTACGTTGTCGAGGACGGAGTCGGCAGCCATCAGCGGTTATCCCGGGCTCGCCGAGTTGCCCGGCTTTCAGACCGCAACGGCGGACACAACAAAAGAGACTGATTCCAGCGAGATCGTTCTGCTGATCACACCGCACGTCGTCCGGCGCCGTTCGAGCATCGTCGCCGGGCCGCGCATCTCTTTCAATTCGCCGCAGAAGTCAGACTGATTCCACCCTCGCACGGCAACCACACCGCAAATACTGTTCCGTGACCGGCTCCGCGCCGGGTCCTTGTACGGATGTATCCACCGTGCTTTTCGACGATGCCCTTGCTGACCCACAACCCAAGGCCCGTGCCAGTCAACTCTTTTGTTGTTTGAAAGGGCTCGAACAACCGGGACTCGATCTCGGGGCTTATCCCTTCTCCGGTATCGGCCACTGTGATTCGGATTCCCTGCCTCCCACTTCGGCTGTCAGTCTGCGGATGCAACCGGATGAACAAGTGGCCGCCAGACCCCATGGCATCCAACGCATTCCGCACCAGATTATTGACCACCTGACGGATCTCACCCTCCAAGCAGAGCACGCTTGGCGCGGCGACAAGCTTCATCTCGACGCTGATGCTTCTAACCAGCAAACGCCCCGTATAAAGCGACATGACCGTACGTAACAGTTCGACCAGATCAACCTTTGAAGGCCTGGTCTGTTGCCGGTGGAAGCGCAGCGTCTGAACGGTGATCTCCGTAACTCGCGCCAACTCGTCCTGGGCTATCTTGGCATACTCCTGCACATCCTCCATGGACTGCGAGTGCCGCACCAGATAAAGCAGATTCGTAATGGACTCGAGGGGATTGTTGATCTCGTGAGCAATGGACGATGCCAACTGTCCTACGGCGGCCAATTTTTCTGCCTTACGCAACGCCTCTTCCTGCAGCCGTGTCTGCGTCACATCTGTGTTCACGGCGACGCCGCCGAGGATCTTCTCGTTTAGAAAAATAGGCGCTGCCACGCTGCGGATCCAGCGGTCTCCCGTCTTCGCGACTTCGGCGGATGATTCTCCAGCTAACGCGCGATCAAGCGTATGGAGCTCAGAAGGAAAGCGGTCGCCGTTCATCGCTCTTGCCCGATGGTTGCAGCGCACCTTGTCGTCATGAGTGACCACGTATACGCCATGGGGCATGCTTTCAATTACAGCGTCCAGCTCCGCCGTTCGCTGCTCGGCAAGCTCGTAGGCCTTTCGCAGTTCATCCTGCTGCAGACGGCGTTCTGTCACATCCCGAAATGTGACGACAACACCCGTCACCCGTCCGCCAACCACAACGGGCTGCGCAGACATCTCCGCCACGAACGAGCTTCCGTCTTTGCGGAACATCGTATCGGTGATCCGGCGCAAGGCCTTCTTCTTCCGCAAAACACCGTAGAGCGGACACTCAGACGCGGGATAGGCACGCCCATCGGGATAATGGTGATGCACCAAGTCGTGGATGGTGTTTCCCAGTAGCTCGTCGCTGGAGAAACCAAAGGTGTTCAACGCCATTCGATTGACGAACGTACATCTCCCCTCTGGATCCAGCCCCCAGATTCCTTCGCCGGCGGAGTCCAGCAGCGCTTGCCAATGCTGCATTTCCCTTTGCCCCTGCGTCGCTGTTGCTGTAACTGCCATGCCGGTTATAAATTCCCCCAGACCGTCACTTGATGAAGTGAGATGCAGAAATTGTGCCTATCGTTTGCACTTGTAAAGACGCAGGTCTCCGCGCGTTGACCATACGGGGCTTGGCCGTTATACTTGTACATGTGAGCGCGGGAGTAGCTCAGTGGTAGAGTGCTTCCTTGCCAAGGAAGATGTCGCCGGTTCGACCCCGGTCTCCCGCTCCAAAAACCCCCTGCCTGCGGTACACTTCACCTACAATTCAGAGGGGCTTCAAAGTGAATAGCCCACCCGAGGCGCGGTACCCAAGTGGTAAGGGAGAGGTCTGCAAAACCTTTATGCGTCGGTTCGATCCCGACCCGCGCCTCCAAAATTTTCAATAACATAACTCAATAACAAAAAGTTCCCCCGTATCAGACTGTGGGGACTTTTGTGGGACCCATTACACGACTGTCTATTTCCATTCACTGGATAGCGATGAGTTCTCTTTCGAATTCGCTGATCAGTTGAGTCGCATTGAAAGATTCGAGTTTGTCCATTGCGAGAGCCTGATGCGCCTGGGTAGGGTGTGCATAACGGAGCACCATTTGAATTCTGGAGTGGCCCAACATTGCGGCTAGCGTGACGAGGTAAATTCCAGACATTGCTGCCCTGGTAGCAAACGTGTGCCGGAGGTCGTACAGACGCAGTGGAGCGACACCGCTCGCCTTTACTGCTCGGTCGTGTGCATTGTTGATTTTCGGAATTGGCCGCAATGGATCATAGAGCAATCCCAGCTCTTTCCATAGCTTTTCTCAGTTCTGTGCCGCCTTAGTTCACTTCGCTTGGCAGCTGGAATCCGAGCTGATGGGTTAGTATGCAGACTTGGCCGCGATGGTGCGGCTTTGGGCAAAAGCGCATAACACTCCGGTAGAGGTTGCTTTTGGAAATCAGACAACTTCTTAAATGCCAAAGGAGCAGATGGCATCTAGCCTACCCGCTCCCTTGCTTTGTCGAGATTGCGTGGTGTTCCTACTGGTTGGCGGTTGAAGGTTAGAAGACAAATTTCAGCGCGAGCTGGATTTGGCGTTCAGTTGAGACGGTTGAGTTGATCAGACCGATACCGCCCGAGACGTTGTTGGTCGGGGGCGCCAGGCTGGTGGTGTTAAGGACGTTGAAGAAGTCAGCCCGGAAGTCCAGATGCTTGCTCTCGGTGATGTTGAAGGCTTTGCTGAGTGCGGCATCTAAATCGTGGTAATCCGGTGCGCGTTCACTACCAACTGCAGCAGTACCGAGTCCAGTAGACGATTCTTCGCCATACGCGCAGATTCCGTTGTCGTGATCCGAAGTACATGGAGTTGCGGACGGATCCGTACCGAACCAGTTGGTTACAGAACGGTTGCGAATGACGAGTTTGCGATAGTGGTTAGCACGGTCGGTACGCTGATTGACCGGGTAAAACTGGTTGGAAAACATGGTGATTGGCAAGCCGGAATGAAGAGTGGCAATTGCGCCCACCTTCCAGCCGCCGACTGCCAGATCAACGAAGCGATTCATATCGGATCCGAACTGCCTGCCACGTCCAAAGGGCAGATCGTAGTAGCCAGCGAAAGAAAAGTTGTGGGTAACGTCAAAGTACGCCGGGCCATAATCTGCTCCGCCGTCGTAGGAGTTCTGCCAGTAGGCACTCTGCGAGGCTGCGGCTCCGCCGCCCGCGCCATAGTAGCCGAGGTTATTGGTGAGGGACTTGCTCCAAGTGTAGTTGGTGAAAAATTCAAGACCTCTGGTTACACGCTGCCGGAGTGTCACTTGGAGCGCGTTGTAGTTCATCATTGCTGCAGATTCGGTGAGACTGATGATGATGTTTGAGGGGTCCGGGATTCTACCTGCAAATCCAGGGAGCAACGAAACGGGATACGCGCAGGTTGGGCATAACCTTTGATTACCTTCGCGTGGGTCGACGAGATGGCTACCGCTTTGGCCGAGGTAAGCAACTACCAGAGAGGTAGCGTTGTTGATCTGTGTCTCGGTCGTCAGGTTGAACTGCTGAATTAGAGCGGGCTTGAGCTTGGGATCCCAGGCCCGAAGATTGGCATTTGCGATCGTTGCGTAAGGATCGCCCGCATTCGGCGGACGCGGGAATCCATTTTGCGTCTGGAAGAAACTCGTTCCATTCGACACAGAAGATGAATCTACGAAGAAGGGCGGATTTAGAGTCAGGCGCAGATTTGCCCCGGTGCCTTCAAGAAAGTTGGTGATGCCGTATCCGCCGCGAACGACGAATCTTCCATTGAATCGATCCGGAGAGTAAGCAAAGCCAACACGCGGCATGAAGCCACCCCAGAAGCTGCTATAGAGAGCCCGACTGTTGCCATTCTGACCGGCATACTCGATTGCGCCTGTGGTGAGGTTGAAGTTGACTTGCTTGTTATTGACCTCATACATAGGCTGGTCCCACTCCCAGCGCATACCGAGATTGATGGTGAGGTTGGGGGTTATCTTGTAGTCGTCTTGGATGAAGAGAGCATCGCGCCACTGACGCTGTCCCCAACGCCCGGTGACGGCGCCCTGTCCGAAACTGAAGGCTTTATTCTCAAGGAAGTCGGCCCATGGATCGCTAATGGTGGAAGTGCCGCTAAAGGTACCTTTGTAGATGAACCAACCCAGGGCACCGTCGTTGCCAGAGTAGTAGCGGTTTTGCTGGTAACGGAGCGCCTGCGCACCAAACTTAAGTGTGTGGCGGTGAAACTGCCAGCTCAGGTTGTCTCCATAGGTATAGGCATTGACGATGCTGTCGGAATCGATACCAGCATAGGAACCGTTGTTGGGATTCTGGAGAGTGGTACCAATCGGATCAAGTTGTGATACGGCGGTAGTCAAGTCGAAGGTGGGAATACCAGGCACGATCTGCGTGCCGGGGATACCAAGTTGTTGGTTGCCTGTGAGACCGAACTTGCCACTGATATCCACGGGAGTGGTTCTGTAGCGGGTGCGTCCATAGCCGGCTCGCGCTTCGTTGACGATGCTTGACGAGAAGGTGTGAGTCCAGTTGAGAACGAAGCCGGTATAGGGGTTGGAGTTATTGGATGGGATATCGGTCGGCAGCGTGACCTTGGTATAGCCGTCGTTTTCACGACCTATTGTGAAACGTCCCGAGAGGTTGTCTCTGGAGGTTAGCTTGCTATCGATCTTAACGTCACCCTGGTCGTTATGGGTTGCAGTGCCGTAACTGCCGCTGTAGTTATTCGTGATGCCATTGGCGTTGTTACTGGGAACGTTGGGAGCAGGGTATAGCTCGGGGTGAGCAAGCAAGAATTGTGCTACAGGATTGGTGATGGGGACGTTATGACCGAGGTTTGGCGCAAAACCGGCGCGCATGGCGTTGGTGGCTACTGAGCGAAACTCGTTGGTGCTCCCATGTTGGCGTGCGCCCTGATAGTCAACGAAGAAGAATAGCCGGTCGTGGATGAGAGGTCCACCGAAGGTGCCACCGAAGATGCCGCGGTTGATGGTCGGCACAGGACCGAAGTCAGCAGGGTTGGGGGTGTTTTTGTTGGTCCAGCTATTGGCGTTGAGATTGGTGTTTTCGATAAACCAGAAAGCGTTACCGTGGAACTGATTGGTACCGCTTTTGGTGATCATGACAACTTGGCCGCCGTTGGCATTGCCGTACTCGGCGGTCGCGTTACCGGAGATGATGTGGATTTCGCCGAGAGCATCGACGTTGGGGCTATAGCCGATGTAGTTGTCGATCGCCTCGTTGATGTCCATACCGTCGAGGGTGTAGTTGTTGGACTGCTCGCGATTGCCGTTGATGTTGAAGCCGCCGTTGTACGCGCTACGCTGGATGCTGTTTTGCGCCATGGGATTGACGGTAAGAGCACCAGCAACAAGGGTAGTGAGTGAGGAGAAGTTACGCGCCTGCAGCGGGAGTTCCGTGGCCTGGCTTGAGGTAATGGTGTCGCCCGTGGTCGGGTTCTCGGTGTTTAGGATTGGGGCCGCTGCAGTAACGACGACATTTTCGGTGACAGAACCAAGGTTCAACTTCGCATCGACCCTGGCTTCCTGACCGACTTCAAGAGTGAATGGGCCGGCCGTCGTCGGATTGAAACCGGTGGATTTGACCGAAAGCTTATAGTGCCCCGGCTGAAGGAAGCGGAGAATATAGACGCCATCTCGGTTGGTTGTTGTGGGAGTCTGGACGCCGGTATCGACGTTGATGGCCGTTACTGCGGCACCACCAACTGCGGCTCCGCTGGGGTCAGTGATTGTGCCTGTGATGGACCCGGTAATTGTCTGTCCCCTTGTAATCGAACAACTGAGAAGAAGTGCTATGAAAGTGCATAGGGCTAGGCGTGCTCTCATTGTGGACCTCCGTTCAAATTTGTCTTAGGGCCTGAGTGAAACTGAGTAACGTCTTTCGCTTCGCATCGTGTTTCAAGTGATGGAATGCCGTGCGTTTTCCGATGTTGCATGTCTCGGATATTCAGGTTCACCTACTGTATAGACAACTGTACGTCGATGACAAGATAAAAGATCCGTGAAGGGCGAAAAAAGCTGTCAAAAGCAGGTCGTGCCAGCATGCAAATTCCTGTAAAGCAAGGTGCACAGGTGGTTTACGTTGTAGTACAGTCCTAGGCCACCGCGGAAAGAAATGTATAGACAACTGCACTGCTTCACGATTAGAAACAAATTGCCTTCAGAAAGACGTGTCTGTCGAAAGCAGCCCGTCGCATAATGCCTCACGTAAAGGCATTGCGAATAAACATGGCAGAAAGCATATTTGTTGGTTTACTTTTGCAGCTGGCTTCAAACGTTTTAGGAGATAGAGTGCCGAAATTACAGACTGTGCCTACATCAACCGTTCAGCCCTTAGACAAGAACGGATTCATCCCGCTGTACTACCAGATTCAGCGCGCGCTGATGGAGAGGATCCACTCTCGCGAGCTATCTGAGGGAGACCCGCTTGCCTCCGAGGAGGAACTGGCGCGGTCTTATCGTGTAAGCAGAATGACTGCGCGGCAAGCCCTCCACGGCCTGAAGACCAGTGGCTACGCCATCAGTCAGAAGGGACGGGGCACATTTGTTACTCGGCCGAAGCTCGAGAAGAGCATTATGCATCTGATGGGATTCACCCAAGATATGAAGCAGCGGGGCATGGTCCCTAGCTCAAAGCTGATGGAACAATCTGTAGTACATGCGACAGATGATGTGGCTGCAAAGCTGAAAGTTGAGCCGGAAGAACCTGTCATGCTACTGCGCCGTTTACGGCTAGCCGACGGTATCCCGATGGCACTCGAAGAGTCCCATATACCGTTGAAGCTCTTCCCTGGGTTGGAGAGAATCGATTTTGCAAAACAGTCACTTTATTTCATTCTTCGTGAAAATTACGGAGTTCGGGTGGCCTGGGCCGATGAGGTCATCGAGGCACTTCCTTCGACCCGCGAAGAGTCCGAGTTGCTGACTATACCGCGAAAGTCCCCAGTTCTGTCTATTTCGCGAATCATCGTAACAACAGAGGAGACTCCGATTGAGGCCGCCTGCTCCCGTTACCGCGGCGACCGCTATCGTGCTTCCATCCGCATCCCAACTACTACGATTGCGTAAGCACGCGTCACCAAGTAGTCATGGTGGGCTGACTCGTCAGCGCTGTGTTGCCTCCACGAATCGGGAAGTAATGGTTTCAGGACGTGTAATTGCCGAACCAACCACCACGGAGTTAGCTCCCATGTCTAAGGCTCTGCGCACCTCTTGCGGATGCGTTACGTGTCCTTCGAGGATGACAGGAATCTCCAGGCGGACCACGAGTTGTTCCAACAACGACCAGCAGACAGTCCTATTACCTCGAGTTTCCGAGGTATATCCATAAAGAGTGGTCGCGACTGCATCGGCTCCGGCACTTTCTGCTGCAATTGCGTCTTCTATGGTCGCGATGTCCGCGCAGACAGGGCGACGCAGATCGCTGTGAATACGGCTGATCAGTTCGGGCCATGGCTCCGCTTCAAGGAGGCGCCGACTAGTGCAATCGAGAGCGATGAGATCCGCGCCGGCGTTATTGACAGCCTGTGCAGATTTGAAGTCAGGTGTGATGTAAACGTCACCGTTCGCATCGTAAGCTTTAATGATTCCTATAATCGGGAGATCGGTCATCGCCCGAAAGGCAGCTATGCGCTCGGCGCCTTCAGCCCTGAGGCCACCTGCTCCACCACGGATGACGGAGGCCGCCATTCTGGTGAGCGTGTCGATATGATCGAGAGGGTCGTCCTGAGCAGCCTGGCAGGAGACTATGAGCCGGTTCTGTAACAAGGTGAAGACGGAAGCTCCCGAGGAGGTTAGACGTTGCGGCACTTTAATATCTTCCCTTTCCGCTGATACGATGCCTTCTATTTGCACAATACCAATGAAGCAGAAAATCGTCTGCTGATTGGCTTGCGTTTGCTAATCTCGTTATTTGCAGTTTCATTCCTCGACCCTCTTCCTCGATCCGGTTCGTAACAAGTGGATCATCGCCTTCGGCCGGATCGCCTGCGGAGGCGTCATCCCTCTCGCACTTATTGCCCGTATATATCCGCGTAACAGTCTCGGATCAGCCCCCCAGCATCCTTTTTGTGCCTATAGGCCAGATTCTCAGAGCAGGAGTGCCGGGTTCAAACGTCGCCTTCGAACGATGTAGCAGGCGTCTACCATTTTGGATTGCCTTTGTACTGAAGAGGAGGCTTAGCTCAGGGCCGCTGGTCCGGCAACGCCGATCGAAACGGAGGGTTGGTGCCCGGAGCGTAGACGGTTTGTCACTTCCCTTCCCCACGCAAACTAATTCAAAGTGGGGCTCTACTTCGCGCCCCGTATCAAGCCCGCTGTGAACCGCCAACCAACTCAGAACAGCAGCCACGCAAAAATTCGACAGACCCTTGCGCGTTTGTGTCAGCGCACAAGAGCCTGTCGAATCGAGTTAGTTAGGTTATGGATCCAGTTTCCTTCGGCTGTTTACCAGTAAAACTTGGCCGCAAATTGAACGTCTCTTGCTGCGAAAGCGTTGCTGATTTGACCGAACGATCCCCCGTAGCTTCCATCCGTATTCGTGACTCTATTACCCAGAAATTGATTCGGGGCATAGAAGTTTGCGCGGTTGAAGGCATTGAACCACTCCGCCCGGAACTGCAAGCGAGTAACCTCGCCGAAGTGCCAGTACTTCTGAGCAGACAAATCCCAGTTCTGGTAGCCAGGAGCACGCAGAGTTGAGATGTAGCGTGGCGCGGACCCGAAATCGAAGGGATCACTGGGGTCCTGGAAGGCACCTACATTGAACCATCGGTCGATCGTAGGATTAGCGACGTGCATATTTGCGACGATGTCGGGACGCCGGTTGCCGCCAAATTGACCGAGAGTATTATTCGCCGGTGCGATGGATAGCGGGAATCCCTGCTTGAATGTTGATATTCCGGACACCTGCCAGCCTCCAACGACGGCGTTGACGGGTGTGCTGAGGTTGGAGCCGAGGGATTTACCCTTTCCGATGGGAAGCTCATAGATGTAACTGACTACGAGGCTGTGAGGGATGTCGGCGCCATCGACGGACTTCTCGGCAGCGAGGTTGTAATAGTTGCGGATGCTGGTTGGGCCAGAGTTTGCCCAGCCATTGTTGCCTTCGACGTCGTCGATGAACTTCGAGAACGTGTAAGAGGCCAGCACGGAGAAGCCATGGCTGAACCGGTGGGTGTAGGTCATCTGAAGAGCGTTGTAGTAGGAGTCGCCGAGTGGGGCTTCCTGTTCTGCAACACTGCAATATTGCGGATAGGGACGGAGGAGCTGCCAACGTGGAACTGTTGCACCTTGCAGACTGCATCCTGTACCCGTGATCTTTCCATTGAAAGGATTGGGAACCTGTGCGGTGAGTGCAGCTAGTCCGAGAGAGAAATACTGTGGGTTTAGCATGTCTCTCTCGTAGGTGCCGGCAGACAGTTTGAGACCACGGTTTCCGACGTAAGTAATGTCAAGCATGTCGTTTGTGTGGAAGGAATATTGAATGCCCAACATCCACTGTTGAAGGTAAGAAGAAGCACGGGCACGCCTTACAGCAGGTACGCCCTGTCCGACATCTTGCTGCGAACCGAGCGCGCTGCCCTGCGGCAGAAGAACTCCGTTAGGCACTGGATTGCTAAGTGTGTTGAAGACTGAGTTATCGCCGTTTGTACCGCGAATCGGCGTGGTCTGGGTGTAGCCGTCTGCAGGACCATTGCCAGTGAAGGTTGGGATGAAGAAGAGTCCATAGCCGCTGCGAAGTACCATGTTCGGTTTGAGGAGGTAACTGATTCCAATGCGCGGTCCAAAGTTTGTGGTTTGGGTATCGTAGAGGCTTCTGGTGTGGCCTCCCCCGTTGAAGACCAGTTGACCGGGAGTATTGATGCCAGTTCCTGCTCCGACTGGGTTGATTGCAGTGAAGTCAAAGTACTGCTGCTTGTCATGCCGCTCAGTGAGTGGCGTCTGAACTTCATAACGCAGGCCAAGGTTGACGGTGAGACGAGGATCGAGCTTCCAGTCGTCCTGAACATACCCGCCGAAATAGTTCTTCTGGGTAGCTAGCTGAGCATTGATACCGGTCGATCCGGTATTGTCGGGAACGCCCAGGAGGTAAGAAGCGAAGCCGAAGCCGGTTCCCTGGGTTGGGTTGGAAGGATCGGGCCCAGCTGTGGTTGAGGTGATGAAGTTGAACTTCGTCCCGTAGACGTGGCCACCGAGAATCTGGTTGACGACACCCATGAAGCCGAAGTTCAGCGTGTGTTTGCTGAGGCTCTTGGTAAGGTCGGCCGAGTAGGTGATGTAGTTCCGTGGGACAGCGTAGGAGTCCTGGCCGTTAATAGCGCCGGGCCCGAGGCCGGAGAAGCTATCGATTTTGATTTGCGGGAACTGGTTAGCGATGGGGTCAAGACCAGCGGGCAGGCCAAGAGTGGAGGGCTTGAAACCATCTCCCTGGGTCGCCGACTGCTCGATCCAACGGTTCATGCCCGCGTTAGCGCTGAGAATGAGTGACTGGCTGAAGATATGGCTGTAACCAAGATCGAAGCTCCAGCGATTATTGGGATTGGTGACTCCGGGACCTCCCGGATTCGAGGAGCCGAAGAAGGCTGGCGAGTTGGTTTTTACTTCTGCCTTGTGAGAGTAGCGAGCATAGATACGTGAGAGGTCGCTGATGTTGTGGTCGACGCGAATCGAATACTCGTCGGAGTGTGCACTCGCAGGGGCCGTGGCAAAGAAATTGTTGAAGAGCGAGCTGTTGGTGGGTGAAGGCCAGTATTTTCCGGCGGCGATCTTTGCGGCAACCGGATCGATGCGGCCAGCGACATTGTTGCCGGGGATAGCATCACGGATGAATCCAGTCGACGTGGCGACCAGGCCAGTTCGTGGATCGACCTGGCCCTGGGTGATTGCGCGCACGCTGTATGGATCGTAGATTGCACCCTGGTAGATGGGGCGACCTAGCGCGTCATGGCCTACGACGGTGCTGGTGAGCAGACTACTGAAGTCTCCGCCAATGAAGGCTTGAGTGGGCACTGTGGCGCTGAGGGTAGCGGGCGTCGATTGGCGGAGACCTTCGTAGACGAAGAAGAAAAAGGTTTTTTCGGTCTGCTTATAGATACCGGGAATGTATACGGGGCCGCCGACAGAGCCTCCAAACTGGTTACGGTTGAAGCTGGGGCGCGCCAAGCCATTGCGGTTGTTGAAGTAGTTGTTAGCATCGAGTGCGCTGTTGCGATAGAACTCGAACACGTCTCCATGGAGGCGGTTGGTGCCAGACTTGGAGACGACGTTGACGACGTTACCGCTGCTCCAGCCATATTGCGCGGTGAAAGCATTGGTCTGGATCTTGAACTCCTGGACGTTTTCGACGGAGGGAACATAGACAACGCCGCCCCAGTCCTGCGCGGTGTTCCAGGTGCCATCGAGGAGATAGGCAGCGGTGCCGAAGTGTGTTCCACCGAAGTTCAGGAAGGAGATGTCCTGGTCGGCGCTGCCGGAGATACCGTTGGAGTTAACCATCTGGGCTTGCGTCGAGTTGTTGACGGAGGAGTTGAGCGAGGCGAGACCGAAGACGTTGCGAAGATTCAATGGGAGCTCGACGACCTGCCTTTGAGAAATGTCGGCGGAGATGTTGGCGTTGTCGGCGTTCAGAAGGGGCGCCGAGGCTGAGACAACAACTTCCTGGCTGACGGCGCCGACTGACAGAGTAATGTCCTGGTGGACGCTGACACCGGCGGCCAGGGAGACTCCCCGTTGCTCATAGGTCTGGAAGCCGGGCTGCTCGACCTTAAGGACATAGTCGGCGGGGGGTAGCAAGGTAAAGGTGTAACTACCCGTCTCAGAGGTTGTGAAGGTTCTTGTGATGCCGCGCTCAGCGCTGATGAGTGTGATTTTTGCGCCGGGGAGAACTCCACCTGAGGTGTCTGTGACTGTGCCGCTGATTGTCGCAGTGAACGCCTGGGACTGGGCTTGTAACCGGGTTATCCCGGCGATGCCCAGGGCGAGCATCACTATCGTCGCAAGTAATTGCGATCTTGTGCCTCGATTGAATTGCATCTGATGTGCCTCTCTCAAAATGATTTGCCTCTCCAAAACGGAAACGCTTTCAAGCTCAGGAATAGTTTGTTTTTGAAAGCGACGACCACCCTAGGTTTGCAGGGGCATAGATGTCGTGGAGAATCACAGATTCTTTACTGATGTTTTGTGACCCGAATTCCTAGGTTTCGGTGATGCAATAAATTATTTAGTTTCAATGCCTTAACGGAGATGATCGGGATTTCTTCGGGAGGATTTTCGCGATATCCCCTCAAATTTCTGACACAGGGAAATCACGCAAGCCGCTTGTCGGCTCTTGCTTCAAAGTCGAAAAACTCTCGCTGGTGTTCGCAGAGTTCTACCAGAAATAGGTAGCTTCCACTTTCGGAGATCCTGGTTCGCCGTCGATGATTGGCGTACTCAGAACGATCTCCATGTTCTTCTTGTTTCCAGATGCTCGCGCGGCGCCGGCAAGTTGGGCGAGGTAAGTCGGGTCCGTGATAAGTTCCCCGGCCGCTATCGTTCCCCCTCGACCTACACCGGCGACGATAATGGCCGGCTTTCCAGTATTGCTATCGATGAAGCGGGCGATGATCGCGTAGTCACGGTAGTTATTTGTCGCCATCTGTTCGAGACGGTCGACGACCCACGGTGTGTGGGCTGGAGAATTGCTGTCGACGATTCGAAATCGGGTCATCTCAGGATTGTTGTCGAAGTGATACCGCAGCGATTTCGTTAGACGAAGAGTCCAGGCGTTATCGAAGGCGCCTACGAAGATCGTGGGACCAGCCCTCAGGTCTGTGAGGTTGGTGGAACCTTCGCCCTTAAGGCTATATTTCTTGTCGTTCGACTTGAGGATGCCGGTGATTTGAACCACGGCGTTTAAGTCGTCAATGACTACGGCAGTCAGATTGTCTTTTAGGATGACCTGACGGGCAGGATCGGCGGCGTCGCGGAGGGTGAGTGCAGCATACTGCCCTTGATCGGCAATGCAGAAGAGGACAGGATCGTTCGAATTAAGGACCGGTCCCCAGAAAAAATCGACCGCGGAACGATGCATGGAATTCCAGGCATACGCTCCGCCAAGCGCCGCGAACACGATTACGAGAGAAACGCTGGCGGAGATGAACCAGGAGCGATGACGGGATGAGCCACGGCCGCGCCCAGTATTGTGCTCCGCGTTGGTAGCCTGAGTGTGATTCGGTTCGGCGGTCTCTATTAATGGATGGGCTGAATTCGTTTCATCCGAATGCGGTAGTCCATTGGGTGAACGGAAATGAGGCTCGTCAGCGATTGGGCCATGAGACTCTTTCGGATGGCTGAGGTCGTAGTCGTAGCGAAGGACTAGCTCATGTCCCGTTTGGTGGTGCACCTCGCTGGCGGAAGATTGAATAGCGGAAACAGGTTGCGGTTCAGCCTCCGGACTGCTGTCTGTTGTAACGGCTGCAATGAGACGATACCCCCCCTTGGGGATGGTCTGGATTATCCGGGAAGACTTGGGGTCGTCGCCGAAGACGTATCTGATTTCAGATATGCATCGCACGAGCACGTCATCGCCCACGAAGGTGTCGTGCCATACAGCTTGTAGTAGGCGATCTTTGGAAAGCACCTCATTGGGGTGTAAGGCCAAATGAACCAGTACCTGCATTACCTTGGGTTCGAGATGCCAGGTCTTGCCCTCTCTCTCCACAGAGTTGATCTGGGGCTGGACCAACCAATCGTTAATACGGAAATCCCCTTGCACCAGTGCTACCTCACCAAAAAGTTCGACTTCTCTCCCGCAAGCCCCACGGGCCTTTATATCAACCTAGTCACAATTCAAAAAGACGGGAAAGCGGATTGATTATACCCGCCGTAACCTACGGCATACCACGATTTTGTTACCTCCGGCCGTTAGGAGCGGAGCTCGCGGGGAATACCTCGTTCATCGTTGGTTCCTAGACAAAACTTCGGCAAAACCTCGGCCTTAGAAAACGCTTTTCTTGGAGGCCGACTGCTACGATTTTGATCGCTCAACAGTCTCATGCGCCTCAATTTACCCGTGTCAGGAAATCGAACATCCGATGAAGAAGCAATACACTCTTTTTTTCGCTCTCGTCTTTTTAGCGACAGGCTTCTTTGGTGTTGAGGCTCCCTGCGAAGTGGCAACGTCGGCACCGTCTGCTGCGAAGATCTCCACAGTTCCGGAGCTCATTGTGCTCAGGGCTGTGACCGGCAGCAAGCAGATCGGGAATGGTGTTGAAATCCGAAGCGAAAATGCCGTGATGCAGGTTACTGCTCTTCGTGATGATGTCTTGCGGGTGAGGGTAGGCATTCAGGGACAGCTGCCGGAGGATGCCTCGTGGGCGGTACTGCCGACGGCTCGAACGGCGAGCGTGCGTGTCTTTGCAGAGGAAGATAGTGCGAGCGTAGGGTTTCGCACGGGAGCGCTGAGAATAAAGGTGGATCGGTCTACAATGCGGCTACGCATTACCGATCTGAAAGGAACGTTGATCCAGGAAGATGCGATTGGCCACCCGGTCGAATTTCACGGTTCGGCCTTTCGCGTTTACAAGACGATGGCCGTGGACGAACATTTTTTCGGATTGGGCGACAAGCCGGGGTCGCTGGATCGAAGAGATCACTCTTACAGCCTTTGGAATACGGACAGCTTCGGTTTTCAGGAATCGACTGACCCGATCTATAAGAGCATTCCGTTCTTTCTGACGTCTCGCGGGGGAACAGCTGCAGGGGTTTTGCTCGACAACACGTGGCGAACCAGTTTTGATTTTGGCCGAGAGTATTCGGATGCATACTCTTTCGGTTCGGAAGGCGGGCCGCTCGACTATTACATCCTTTATGGGCCCGATGCCAAGCATGTGCTTTCTACATATGCATGGCTGACTGGACCAACGCCGTTGCCACCGCTTTGGTCGTTTGGATTTCAGCAGTCGCGCTACAGCTACCATCCGGAGTCCGAAGTGAGAAAGATTGCAGACCGCTTGCGTGCAGACAGGATTCCGGCGGATGCGCTCTACCTGGACATTGATTATCAGGATCACTATCGACCGTTCACCGTCGATCAGGTGCAATTCCCGCATTTCGCACAGATGATTGAGGATCTGCGGAAACAGAATCTTAGAGTAGTGGCCATTACCGATCTGCACATCGCGCACCTCCCGGATGCAAATTACACACCGTATGACAGCGGGATGACGGGCGATCATTTTGTGAAGAAGCCCGACAGCAGTGTCTACATTGGCAAGGTTTGGCCCGGACCATCCGTGTTTCCGGATTTCACCCGGGAAAGCACCCGTAAATGGTGGGGCTCTCTGTATGCGGACTTTGTTCATGATGGTATCGCCGGTTTCTGGAATGACATGAACGAGCCATCCATCTTTGATACTCCGAACAAGACGATGCCCGATAATGTGCAGCACCGGATTGATGAGCCCGGCTTCAGACCACGTACGACGACCCATCTCGAAATACACGATGTTTATGGAATGGAGAACTCGCGGGCTACCTATGATGGACTGCTTGCGCTTACGCCGAATCAGCGACCATTTGTTCTGACGCGCGCGAGCTACGCAGGGGGGCAGCGATATGCCGCTACATGGACTGGCGATAACAGCAGCACTTGGAACCATCTACGGCTTACGACGCCAATGCTGCTGAACCTTGGTCTGAGTGGGTTTGGGATGAGCGGTGCCGATGTGGGCGGTTTCGTCGGCAGCCCAGGGGCTGAACTGTTAACCAAGTGGATCGAACTGGGAACGTTTCAGCCTATCGACCGTGATCACGCGAGTGATACCTCGGCCAATCAAGAGGTCTGGGTTGACGGTGCGGAACAAGAGGATATCCGAAGACGCTATATCGAAGAGCGCTATAAACTCCTGCCGTATCTATATACGACGGCTGAAGAGATGTCGCGTACGGGCCTTCCAATTGTTCGACCGCTCTTTCTAGAGTTTCCCGATGCGACCGCAGATAAGCATCCCATTGATCTGGACGCGCCCAACGAATTTCTGTTTGGCGCGAACATGCTGATTGCTCCCGGTATCTATCCCGAAAAGCCTGACACGTATCCCGTGCGGCTTCCATCTGTGGATTGGTACAACTATTGGACAGGCGAAAAGATAGGCGAAAACATGCTAACGGCCGATTCTTCAACCGGAAATCCATCAGGGCTTGTTGGACGACAGATTACGATCAAGCCACAACTGGATGTTCTTCCCGTGTTTGTACGCGAAGGATCCATTTTGCCTATGCAGCCTCTTACGCAAAGCACGATCGAGACACCAAAGGGACCGCTCACGCTGCGTGTGTATCCGGGCAAGAACTGCACAGGGTCGATCTATCTGGACGATGGGCTGTCGTTTGCTTATAAGAATGGAGATTTTCTCCGGATGGCGTTTAGTTGCGTAGAGACGCCGAAGGGCATTACGGTGCATGTCGGACCGCATCAGGGGAGTTATGTTCCGTGGTGGACGAGTTTGCGAGTAGAGGTCTACGGAAGCACGACCGCAGGAAAAGCTGTTGTTGCAGGCAGTGCACAGACAGTCCAGACTTCCTTCGATGCTCCTCATCATGTAGCGGCGTTTACACTGCCTGATAGTGGCCAAGGTGAAGATCTGCAGATTGAATGGATCCGGTAGGAAGGTTATGAATCGCTGCGAGCACCCACCTCGAAGAGGCTTGTTCGGAAAACTAAGAGACTGTTTTTTCTTTCTTCTGTTGTCGGTGGGCAGCGTCTTCGGCCAAGGTGACTTTGAATCGCATTTACAAGATGCAGTGAAGGCGCAGTCTGCGGGTGACATACCTGCTGCCATCGCGGCGTATCAAGGGGCGGTGGCGATTCGACAGGATGTTCCGGAAGTGTGGGCGAATCTTGGTCTGATGCAGCATCAAGCGGGAGATTCTTCCGGAGCGATGGTGAGTTTTAGAACCGCGAACAAATTGCAGCCAAAGTTGTTTGTGCCGGTTCTCTTCCTTGGCTTGGAAAATCTTCAACTAGGAAATCGAGCGGAGGCGGTCCGCTATCTATCTACGGCACGGCAACTCCATCCGAACGATCCCGAGGTCTACATGGGTCTTGGGCGAGCGTATTTCGGATTGAAGCAATTCGAGAACGCATCGCTCGCCTATCGGCGGGCGACGGAACTTAACAAGAAAAGTGGTGAGGCTTGGTATAGGCGCGGTGTGACACATCTGGAGATTGCCGAAGCTACATCGGGCGAGTTTGCTGCACTGAATCGCCAGTCGCCGTACTTTCAGGAACTCAATGCAGAGTCGCTCAACGATCAGGGAAAGCTGGTGGAAGCGACAGAGACGTATCGCAAGCTGCTCGCTGTTCCTGATGCTCCCCCTTGCAGCCGAGCTTCGCTGGGCCTGGTTTTAATTCGGCGCGGAGAGGTCTCGGAGGCGCAGAATGAATTAGAGAAGGATCAGAAGTCCGGAGGGTGCTCGCTGGCTGAGCTTGGATTGATACGTCTTGCTCTTGCACGAGGCGAGACACAGCTTGCGATTCAATCGCTTGGCGCTCTTTGGGAGCTGGACCCGGGATTTCTGAGAGCACATGCCTCTGTCCTGACGATCGAGATGCCGGCAGAGCAGATAAGCAACTTCGACCAGGCTCTTGCGCAGGCAAGCTCGGCCGATCTCCCCGCTGGAGCTGTTTCCATGTTGCGATTGTCGCTTCAGGGCGGAAGAACCCTGGCAGTCGATGGCTATGAGTCGGACGGTTCCGTAGTGGACGTCACTCCTTCGCAGCGCGCACAGGACTATTACACGCGTCGTGAGTATTGGAGATGCACGAAGAGCCTTCTACCTGCGCTGACTACACTTTCGCGAGATAAGCTTTCGCTGCTCGCAGCGTGCTCTTTCTATACGGGTGAATTTCAAACGACTCTTGCGGCCGCGAAGAGGCTTCGTCAGGCCTATCACGCCGAGGAGGTCGGCCTTTACTGGTCGATTCGGGCGGAGCAGCGCTTGGCAGTTCTGTATTTAATCTATGCAGGCGAGGTGGAACCAGACTCCATTCGACTGCATGAGTTGCTAGCGGAGAGCTATCGCGACCGGGGCAAGTTCAGCGATGCCGAAGCCGAATACAAGGTCGCGCTGGATATCAATCCGAGGGAGTTTGCTGCGTTGATCGGGGCTGCGGCGAACTATTTGCAGGAACAGAGAATCGATCCTGCTGCGGAGATGATCCAGAGAGCGCTGGCGGAAAACCCTTCTGACTCGGAGGCGAATTACGTGATGGGCGAGGTCATGATTGCGAAGCATAGTTATCCCGAAGCGGAGCCTTATTTGAAGGCAGCCCTCGTAGCCAAGGCAGAGTTGGTCCCGCGTGTCCACGTACTACTGGGACAGGTCTATGCAGGTCAGGGCGATACAGCCCGCGCTATCGAAGAGTTCAAGGCAGGCTTGTCGAGCGACGACGATGGGTCCGCGCATTTTCAGCTTGGAAGACTTTATCAGAAATCCGGCGAGGGGAAGTTGGCAGCCGACGCCTTTGAGAAGTCGAAGGCTTTGTCGCAGCGTAAACAAACAGCAGCGAGCGGTCTAATGGAGCAAGACAAGCAGCTGCCACCGCATCCCTGAACTAGCGGTAGCCCGGGGGCCTTCCGGCCTAAAGCCTGGTGACCATCATTTGCGTCCAACGGCCAAACCCCAGCGATCTGACATGTGACATTCCTTCGGGCCATAGAGTGCATCCTAGCTTGGAGTTACAGGTAGGGGAAGGATTAGATTCTCACCCTCACCACTAGATGCTATGAAACAGATCCGCGATCTTCACCCGCCAATCCGAAATCCATAACCCCACAGCGGGAGCGCCAGTCTGTTTGGGCCACTAGCTGCGGCACAGTCGAGTGACAGGAGGGCGGCGGTAGCTGAGTCTTTTTTAGCAAAATTCGCCAATCCGATTCGATTGCTGTATTTTGTTGTTCTTCCATAGCGCGTGTAGATCGATCTTTTTCAACTGCGCCCCGTTGGGGCATGAACGTCCGAGGAGGCTTTATGTCATACAGAAAGCTATTCGTATTTTTCACGGTCTCGTTTTTGTCTACCGCTCTTGCCATCGCACAGGGAACAACCAGCCGTATCTCTGGCCAGGTAACGGATTCCTCGGGCGCCGTAGTGGCGAACGCCTCTGTGACCGCTACGAATGAGGGTACGAGTGGGGTTTTCGTGACAAAAACTTCTAGTTCCGGAACCTACACGTTCGATCTGCTGCAGGTGGGTACGTACACGATCAAGGTGGAGGCTCCAGGATTCAAGCAATTCATCTCCACGGGCAATGTGCTGGCGATCGGAGTTCCTACCAGCGTGGATCCCAAGCTCCAGATTGGAACCTCGACTGAGATGGTTCAGGTTGAAGGCGGATTCGACCTGGTGCAGACGGCGTCATCGGGCAACTTTGGGGGGGCGATTGACAGCATCACGATGACCCAACTGCCAATCGTCGGGACCCGGGGGCGCAATCCTCTGGGACTGGTGCAGTTTATTCCGGGCGTTGTGGTGAATGGCGCGAACGCCACGGGCGGCGGCATAAGCGTCAATGGATCGCGGGACCGCGCGTGGAACTATGTGATGGACGGCATCGACGCAAACGAGAGCTCGTCGGGCGGCTCGAACACGTCTCCACCGCACCAGAATCCGGATATGCTCTCGGAGTTTCGCGTGATCACGTCGGCACCTACGGCTGAGTTTGGACGCAACTCGGGCGGGCAGGTGATCATGGTCACGAAGTCGGGGACGAACCAGTGGCACGGCAACCTGTTCTGGTTTTATCAGTCTCCGTTTTTGCGGGCGAACACTCCGCAGAACAAGGCCGCAGGTCTTGGCAGGTCGCAGTATGTGCAGAATCTTGGCGGCGGATCGCTGGGCGGCCCAATCTTCAAGGACAAGGCATTCTTCTTCGTCAACGTAGAACTGCTGCACGCGCTGACGAGTACGTTGGCCTCGCGCACGGTGTATACGGCGCAGGCGCGGCAGGGTCTCTTCCGGTATGCCTCGAGCGGGCGCAATCAGCCGGCTGGAGTCTCCGGCGCCTCCGTGGATGGGAGCGGCAATGCCATTGTTCCTTACACCACCTATGACATGGTCGCGAACGACCCGTTCCATAAGGGGCTTGATCCGGCGATGAAGAGCTTTCTCGCGCTGGCTCCGCTGCCGAATACGTTTCAGTCGGGTGATGGGTTGAACTATGCGGGCTACAACTTTGTCGCTCCATCAACAGACAGACAGGTGGACGTCACCTTTAAGATCGATTACACGTTCAACGAACGAAATTCTGCGTATGTACGCTGGGTCTCGGGTCATCAAAACACGTATGCGGACGTTGTGAATGCTGGTCTACCCGCGTTTCCAGGGCTGCCTGCTTTGGTGAACACTTTCCGCCTGCCGCGGAACCTTGCGGTGAACTATCGTTGGAGTCCGACGCCCACATTGACGAACGAGTTTGTGGTCGGCATGAATCGGTTTGGGTACCGGTTTGAGAATCCTGCGATCGATGCCAATCAGAAGACGCCTTTCAATCCGAATCTTGTAACGGCTCCGCTGAACGCCTATCTGGGAAACAACCGGTATTTGACGACGTTTCAGCTGGTGGACAACGTGACGAAGGTGAAGGGAGCGCACGTCATCAAGGCGGGCATCAACTTCCGCTATGGGCGGCAGATTGATGAGCGCGGATCGATCGGGTCGCTGAATGGGATTCCGCAGGTGACGTTTAGCACGAGCTCGAATCCTGCGAGTACGACGCAGTACAAGACGCCAACGAGCGGAATCAATACAAGCAACGACTTGCCTAATCTGAACAGTGCACTCAATGATTTGCTGGGGAGGGTGGGCTCGCTGCAGGCCGGCTATGTTGCGCAGGCGGATCTCTCGGCATTCAAACCGGCGGGGACGATCAACAACATGGACCATCGCTGGCCGGAGTATGACTTCTATGGGCAGGACACGTGGAGGGTTTTGCCAAATCTGGTGGTCGACTACGGCCTGCGACTGGACGCGCGAATGGCGCCGAATCTGCACAGCTTCCCGGGGCTTGTGCCGAACCAGTCGGTGCTGTACGGTACGCCATTGACGCAGACGCTCCAGTTTGTCCATGGGCCGTTCATGAATAATCGATGGACGAATTTTGGTCCTTCGGTTGGGTTTGCGCTGGATCCGTTCAAGGATGGAAAGATGTCGATTCGGGGCAACTTCCGCATGGCGTTCGACCGCATCAATTCCTTCTCGTTCTCGTCGTCGGTGTTTCAGGGAATGCCGGGATTGACCTACCAGGTTACGAACTCAACCATCGGCCAGGACAATTTTACGACCGGGACGCAGGGGCTGCGCGCGACTGGCTGGGCTCCGCCTTCTCCGACAGCGACGCCACTGGCTTTGACCACGCCTCTGGCTTACAGCGCAAATTCACTCACCGTCTCCGATCCTCACTTGCAAACACCGACGGTTGCGATGTGGGGGCTGAGCATTCAGCGTGAGCTCTTCAAGAATGCAGCGTTCACGATCACGTACATCGGGAATCATGGAACGCATTTGTACGGGGGGTACGATTCGAACCAGTCGGAGATCAACTCGAACGGGTTCCTGACGGCGTTTCAACAGGTGCAAGCAGGTCAGGATAGTCCGCTGATGACGCAGATCATCTCGTCGGATACACGCAGGTTGACCGGTGAGACGGGCACCGCGTTCATCAAGCGCAACTATAGTTCGAACCTGAGCACGAACAATGTTGCGGGACTGGCGAACTCGCTGGCTACACGCTTGCAGAATTCGACTACGGCGAATCCGAACGGCGTGCCGTTGGTGGTGTCGTCAGGATTGCCCGCTGGGTTCTTCAAGCCATATTCGCAATATCTTGGAGGGCTCTTTGTCTTGCAGTCACGGGACTACTCGAACTACAACGGGTTGCAACTGCAGTTTGAGAAGCGCTTCTCGTCGGGCTTCTTAGTGACGGCAAACTATACGTACTCGAAGACGCTGGATACGCGTTCGTTCGATCCGACGTTCACCCTTGTGGGTACGGGGAGTTCGCAATCAGCTGCCGCTACACCGTTTGATTACCGTAAGCCAGCGCTGAATTATGCTGCGGCGGACTTCGACAATACGCATGTCATCACTGGCTACTACGTGGTTGATCTGCCCTTCGGTCACGGCAGGCACTTCGGGTCGCAGTGGAACCGGGCGGCAGACCTTCTTGCCGGTGGATGGCAGATCTCAGGGAATGGCGTCTGGCAATCAGGACGACCACTTACGATCTTCTCGGGATCGAATACGTATTCGGGCAGCGTGCAGACGCCGGCTATGTGTACGGGTACCTGCAACGCTCATATGGGTAAGGTCCACACAGAGACAACTTCATCCGGGTCACAGACGTTCTTCCTGACGGCTGCTCAACGAGCTATGTTCACTATCCCGGCTGCTGGTCAGTTCGGGAATATCGGACGAAATTGGCTTCGGCAGAATGCGATATGGAGTATGGATGCGAATCTTTCGAAGTCGTTCCGGACCTATAAAGAGCAGTCGTTGCAGCTGCGGTTTGAGGTACAGAATGTCTTCAATAATGTGACCTATGACACTACGGGATCGCAATTGATTACATCGACGGTGTTTATGCGGCTGAATCCAGCGACGGATGGAGTCATCAACAGCTCGCCTCGGCGGGCGCAGTTGGCGGCTAAATACATCTTCTGAAATAAGGAAATGGGCGACGGTGGTACGACCCAAATACACGAAATGAAGGCTATTCGTTCCAGAAGCTGGGCGCTGGTATGCGTATGATGAGGACCGAGCTGACCCAGTCTACTGGACGATATCTCGGCAAATCGGACAAGTGTCTGCTCTGCGATCCACTCGTCCGATATGACCGTTTCTCGGACAAGTGGAGCCAGATCACTTTCCCGCAAGCCGACCGCACGGTCCGCGGTTTCGCCAACTTCATCGCTGCCTCAGCCTCTGTCACTGGCAATCGTACGGCGATCGGTGGGTCAATTCGCAAAAGGTCTGAAGTCACGGGACCGCGATCGCGCTTTGCAAGACGTAAGTCGAGCCATCACTATTCGTCAATTTTAAATCTTTGATTCCCGAAGACTGGGCAGGAATCGTGATCGTCAGAGTGTTTTCATCGTTAAAGCTAACCGTCGCGGCCTGTCCTCCAACAGTGACTGTAATGCCCGATTGGAAGCCGCTTCCGCGAATCTGAACCTGAGTCCCGGCAGAGGCGGTAGATAGGCTTAAATGACCGACCGAAAGAGGAGCAGATCCCAAATCGACGACAGTGAGACCTTTATCGGTGATCAGGAATATCTGCCGGCCGCCCTGGTCGATTGCGATCGGTGTCTCGACATTTTGTACTGTCTCGGCAAGGGAAAATCGCAAACGGAGGATGCCTGTGGAAACGTCAATAATGTCAAAGAAGTTTGGGTAGGCCCAGTAATAAAGGCTTCCAGCCGCGTTGAGCCTGGGCCTCTGCAAGGTGTTGGGAGGGTAATTGTTCAGCGGGTAGGGAGTTACAGTGATACCGCTGTAGAGCACAGCTGGACGAGCCACACTGCCCACCATATTTCCTAATGCATCACTAAACGCGTTCCCCACTGCGGCGATAGTGCCATCCCCCGCGATGGAGACTCCATAGTAGTTCAGAGCACCCGCATGTCCGTAGGTGAACGAATTGCTCACTGTGGAGTAAAAGCAGGTCCCGCCTTGATAGGTCCCTACGATTGAGAGGCTTCCGTCTGCCGACGCCTCGGTTGTGCCTGCCGCGTTTGGCGGCCACGACGCACAGTAAAGCTCCTGCGGAATCGACAGTGAAGCGGCTGTCGCAATCGTACGTGTCTGAAGATTCGCAACATAGAGTGTGTTTTCGTAAGGGCACCCACCGATCCCCGTCGGAAGTCCGCTCGTCACAAATGCTCTATTACCAGCCAGAGCAGAGACCGAGAATGGTCCGGTCCCGCAGCCCGTCCCCCCTGACTGGGCAG
Organism: Edaphobacter aggregans; assembly: GCF_003945235.1. NCBI lineage: Bacteria > Pseudomonadati > Acidobacteriota > Terriglobia > Terriglobales > Acidobacteriaceae > Edaphobacter > Edaphobacter aggregans. The sequence goes on along the minus strand of NZ_RSDW01000001.1, from coordinate 5,949,315 downwards.
CAGGGATCGCGATGGCAAACGTCTGCGAAGGATTGTCTGGACTAATCACTCCTAGCGAGTTATCCAGCATATTGGCCGCTAGTAACTGGCTTCCGTCCGGAGTGAGGGCCAACCCCCTGAATTGCGACTGTGCCCCTAGCGTTGCTGGTTTCAAAGGTGTGAGCCACTGGTTTGAGATCATTGAAAAAACATCGATATGATCATTTGTCGAGAGATAAACCTGTTGTCGCACAGAGTCATATAACACGTCGGTGAATGTATCGGCGGAGTTGTAGTCCGTAACGCTCTTAGCGTAGAAAACTGCTTTGGGCAGAACTCCGTTACCAATCGGCGTGGTGATGGCCAGATCGGCAAAGCCAGGGTTGCCCGAGGGAATCGTGTAGTCGAGATAGGTCGAAGGGAAAGCCTCGCCCGTATACGGAGGATATTGTCCAACAGTCGTGGTAATCGTCGCCGCCCGACCGCCAATGGTGATTGTCCCTCCACTCGCATCGGCCGGCATGCCGTAGCCAGAGATGCGTCCCGCTACTCCGCCATCAGGCGATGCCCCCGACAAAATGGAGTACTGCGGATACGCCGAATAGGAGAAGGCCTGCGGTGTGAAGACCTCCGCACCACTGGGGTAGATGTACTTCAAATTCACCGGTCCATTTGCATTACCTGGCGGCGAGGTCACTGTCAAAGTATTACTCGCACTTAAACTCGCCGTGCCGCGATTCGGTCCGTACCAAACATCCGGAGTGAGATCATATGCGCCATAAAGACCCGAAACAGTTCCGCCGCTCAGCGGGCCAGCGCGCGGGGACAATAATACGGGAGGCCCGGGCTCAGACGTGTTTGCACCAAAGGTTTGGAAGAAGGTGCTGTCGTCAAAGCCGACTCCGTAAGTCTGTATTCCGATCAGCATGCCGGTGTTGTCCACACTCACACCGCTGGTTTCGACGGGAGTTTCACTCACTCCATTCGGCAGCGTCGCCAGAGCGGGAGCAAGCCCCTTCAAGGAGAGGCTCGCAACATCGATCGTCGCGATAAATGAACCTCCTCCGGAAGCGATCTGATAGAGCGTCGTTCCATCAGGACTGAACACAGTCGCGCCATACTCCGGAAAGGAAAAACTGCTCAAGTACGCCGGCAGCTTGCCTATCGGCTGCGCTGAGCCGTCGTAGAGGCCATTGTCACCGCCAACGAGTCGCGAACCATCTTGGTTCACCGCAACAAGGTTGTACCCTTGGCCAATCAAAGGCAGGTTCGTCAATGCTTTGGTCGCAACACTATAGACGACGGATGTGTAGCCGGAGGCATAGGTAGTGCCATACGCCTTGGTGCCGTCCCCGCTTCGCAGATTGAAATAATCTGTGGACCCTAGCACCGTCACTTGGTTTGTTCCCGGCGTCCAGACTGCATTGATCCAAATTCCATCCCCCGCTGCCGGAGATACATCCAGCAGCAGCGTACCGTCTGCCAGAGCCAGTAACTGATTATCCTCCCAGCTACCCCCTGAAATAGGCGGCAGCTGGTATCGTGTCAAGGCGAAAGTCGTCGTGTCCATCGCAAAGACCTGCTGTGAATTTGTACCGATCCACAATGTCGATCCATCTTGAGAGACATCGAGCGCCTGCGGTCCTCGTACGGCGATACTCTGCTGGAGTAGATGAGTCTTGTTCGAAATGATATCGATCCGGTTCCATGACGGATTGCTCGCGAAGATCAAGTTCATAGGCCGGTCATAGACCACCGAGTACGGCGTTCCACCAATCGAGACGAAGTCGGTACGATTGCCTGGGAGCGAGCCGGGGGCGGGGGTGACATCAACGAGGAAGGCGATCTGTGAGGATGAAACCGGCACTACCGGTGTGCCTGTCAGCGTTACACTAACGTTCCGACTCGCAGGGGCCGTTGAAGAGGCAGTGATGACCACGGTGACCGACTGGCCAGGAATGATGGTCGATGGTGTAACGGTCGCAGTCGTTCCCGGTGGAAGCCCGCTGATCGACGGAACGATGTTGTAATCAGCTCCATTAGCGATTGCATTGAACTGTATTTGATTCGAACCTCCGATCGGCACGCCGAGTTCCCTGAACAAGGGTTGGCTGAAGAAAAAGTTTGGCGGCAAGCCGGACTGGACGTTCAACGAAATAGAGCCAGTGAGGGAGAGTGAACCGGCCTGGCCGGTGATGGGAATCGAGTAAGTACCAGGTACGACACTCGCCGACGCCATGAAGGTCAGCGCGACCCCTGATGTCGGGATGGAGATCCACCCCGGAGAGGTAAGTGTGATCCCAATGGGAAGTGCGCCAAGCGAGACGGTCGGCACTATAGTCGAATTGATCTCCGCCGCGGTGAGAGAGACCGTGAAGCTTGTGTTTGCATAGACGTTTGCAGGCGCAGGCGACGAGCAGAGCGCCACGATTGCTGGGGTAGTAACTGGAAGCGTATATGGATCCGATACGGCTGGCGAAAAGAAGTTATTCGACACGGTGAAGTTGAGCGGCCCCGATTGGGGGATCGCCGAAGCAGGCAGCGAGACGAGCAGTCCATAATTGTTAGCGGTAGGGACGTAGATCTGGCTCGCCCTCAGAGAGACACCGTTGAGCTGAACGGTGTCCCCGGACGCCAGGTTAGTCCCAGTAATCGTTGCCTGGATAGTCGAGCATCCCGCCGCGGCTTGGGCCGAGAGTGTGATCGCTTGAATAGCAGGTATCGGGAAAGAGGTGATGTTCAGTGTGCTAGCGGAGCTTGACCCTCCGCCGGGTACAGGATTCGTGACTGTTAGCTTTCCCGTGCCACTGTTCATCAGATCAGCCGACGAAAGGGTCACCTGCAGCGACGTCATGCTGACGAAGGTCGTCGGCCGGGCAGACCCATTCCACTGAACGACTGAGTTTGTTTCGAAGCCAGATCCAGTCAGATTAATCGTCGCTGAAGCGCTGCCGGTAGAAACGTTCCCCGGCAGAATGGAGTTGAGTACCGGCTTCGGACTGACGACCGAAAGATTGAACGGGGCAGAAACGCCACCTCCCGGCACCGGGTTCGCGACAGTAACCGAAGCCGTTGCTCCTGTCGCGAGCGATGTTGCTGGCACCGTCGCATTAAGCTCAGTGGAACTAATATATGTCGACGTCAGAGTGGTGTTATTCCAGAATACGATGGCCGTCGGCAGAAAATTGGTGCCTACAATATCGATTGAGGTTGCCTGACTTCCCGCAGGAATGCTCGAGGGGGAGACAAACTTGAGCGTCGGCAACGGATTCACGATGTTCAACTGTTGCCCTGACGACGTACCACCGCCAGGCGCAGAATTTGTAACCGTAATGGTCGCGTTTGCGGCGACAGCCAGGTCGGCGGCTGTCAGAGATACAGTGACCTGTGTCCCGTTTGTGAACGTGGTCGTCCTGGTGCTCCCGTTAAAGCTGGCGATAGAAGTTGGAACAAAGCCACTGCCCGTTAGCGTCAGGCTCGCACTCGATGTGCCTGCAACAATCGTGGAAGGAGCAACGCCTTGGAGCACGGGCGCCGGATTATCGACAACCAGAGTGACGGTCGTCCCGGTTGCGCTACCAGCGCCATTGGCAACTCCGACCTGCAATTGGGTACCGGATGCAATCTGGCCGGCCGGGATCGTTGCTTGCAACTGCGCAGCGCTAACGTACACCGTTGGCACCTGTGTACCGTTCACGGTGACGAGACTCGACGTCGTAAAGCCGGTACCTGAAATCGTAATTGTAAGCGGCGCGCTTCCCACCGGAACGCTACTCGGCGTGATCGACTGGATAGCGAGGGGAACCACCGGAGGCGAACTGTTCTGTGAAGAGCCAGGGCCTCCACATCCAACAATTGCAAGGCAGAAAATAACGCAATAGAGCCCAAGACGAATGGGGGACAGTAACCAGGTCTTCATATGTTCGAACGGATTCTAACTGAAACTTAAGTGATTCCAACGGTTTTCTCACACTATGAATGATCAGTACCCCAAAAGTTGTAGCTTCCCCGAAATTGCCGACGGTTTTGAACCAGGGGGTATCACAACATCAGGGGGGAGAGGGTTTCCGATTCAGGTGTGCCGACTAGGAATAGTTGCGCCAGATGTATTTACGATGTTGCCCGCCGGGAGGTTCATATGTCCGTATAGTCGGCTAATGAGATGGTCCGCCGCTGTAACCCTCCGCTGAGGCGGAGGATAGTAGCAGCGGTTTCAGAGGAGGATCATCGACATGCAGATACGTTCGGTAGGCATTGACCTGGGCAAGACGACGTTTCACTTTGTCGCACTGGGAGCATCGGGCAAGGTGCTGGTGAAGAAGAAGTTTTCACAGAAGCAGCTGCTGGCATTCACGGCGAACCTGCAGACTTCTCTGATCGGTCTGGAAGCCTGCTCCGGTGCACATTTTCTTGGTCGAGCGTTGCGGCAGCAGGGTCATGACGTGCGGCTGATCGCGGCGCAGTTCGTGAAGCCGTTTGTGAAGTCCAACAAGAACGACTTCGTCGATGCGGAAGCCATAGCCGAAGCCGTCGAGCGCAAGAACATGCGCTTTGTTCCGATCAAGACGGACGACCAGCTCGATCTCCAGGCGATGCATCGGATTCGTGATCGGCTGGTATCGCGACGAACAGCAGTCATCAACCAGATCAGAGCTTTCCTGCTAGAACGCGGTATGGTGTTTGCTCAGAAGCCGGCGAAGCTAAGGGCCGCTATGGCCGATGTTCTCGAGAACGCAGACAACGCGCTAACTCCGATGATGCGCCACCTCATTGGTATCCTGTGGGACGAGTGGAAGACCGTTGAAGAGCAGATTGAAGAACTGACCGACAGGCTCGAACAGATTGCCGATAGCGACGCAGCTTGCCGCCGTATTCGGCAGATACCGGGTATCGGGCCTATCGTTGCGACGGCTATCGTGGCAGCCATCGGCAACGGTGCAGCCTTCCGCAAGGGACGAGACTTTGCTGCATGGCTCGGCCTCGTACCGCGACAGTATTCGACCGGTGGCAGGGCCAGACTGCTGGGCATCAGCAAGCGCGGCAACATCTATCTGCGCAAGATCCTGATACATGGCGCACGCGCCGCGGCGATGCGTATCAAGCGAGATCGCTTCCCGATCGGAGCATGGATGAACGCACTGGAAGCCAGAGCACCACGCAACGTGATGGTCGTGGCCATGGCCAACAAGATCGCACGTATCGCATGGGCCGTCCTGTCGACTGGTGAAGATTACAGACCCGCTGTCAACACAGCAGCGGCATAAGACATCGCAGAAATAAGCTTTCCACGAAGTCTGCACAGGAACAGTACAGACGAAAGAACAGTCAAAAAGGCGTGTCTGAAGCCTGTTTCCGATAATGGTCCCACCGACCGCTCGGCTTGTTAGGACGGATACGCAGCGGAACTCATCCTGGCCAGGAGCACGCGGCTCCATCAAAAGGCCGAATACCTTGCCGCAGACTTGTCTCTCGACCAAACTCACCCTTGCAGTCAAGCGGCGGACCATACATTATCGGACAAATAAATTCACAGTGTCCAATATCGAAAACAGTTTTACGGACAAGCTGCTATCCAAAGAGCCCCAGAATGACAGAAACGAGGTTCAACCCCAGGGACTTCATCTCGCCGCCGTATAAGACCTGCCCGAAGTGTGGGCACGAAACCCTTGGCGTTCTCACAATCAGCGGTAACAGCAATTCGAGACTGTGCCGGGACTGCTGGGACATGGTGAATCGCTTCGCGCTGCCAAAGCTGCACAAGAAAATCATCTACCTGGATCAGTATGTCGTTAGTAACCTGATGAAGCTGAGAATAGCTGCACGACCAATATGGATTGCATGGAGCCAAGAAACGTTTACCCTTCGGTTACCGCATCTCTTGATGAAGGGAGAGAGAATTTTGACGAATAGAGAATTGTTGGACTATAGTCCAAGTTATGGTTCGTAGTACACTTTCGTTGCGCGAAAAGCAGAAACATTACACGCGAACAGAGATCGTCCGGGTCGCCTTCGAACTCTTCGCCGCTCACGGATACGAAGACGTCTCCGTCGAGATGATCTGCGACACAGTCGGCATCTCGCGAGCGACCTTCTTCAACTACTTCCCGCAAAAGGAGTTGATACTTCGTGAAATCGCCAGCACCCGCGTCGAAAAACTGAAGACAATCGTCTCTCAATTCGGTGAAGGCAGTCACAGGCTCACATTCGACGATGTGATCGCACTCTTTCTCGACATAACTGACGAAAACACGCGGATCGCGGCCAAATCGCGACGCCTGCTACTCAGCCTCTGGTTCCAGCAGGTCACTAACGGCCCCATGATGGCGGCTCGCAAGGAAGCAATCAACATACTCAGTAGTGCCATCAAGCGCATTCCACGCCGCAACGCCGCCACCCCTCAGCTCATTGCCGAGACACTCTTCGCCATCTACATGGCAACCACTCTTGAGTGGCTTATCCGCGAAGAGGAACCCGGCGCCTGGTTGCTTACCAACATGCGCGCCCGCTTGAAGCTCGGCATGGAGGGGATTGCTTGAAACGCAAAGTCATTCTCGCAATCGCTGCCCTTGCAATACTTGTCCTCACCGGATGGCTCATTCATTCCTGCACAAATCCAAAAGACTCCTTCGTCTACTCGGGCACCATAGAAACCCGCGAGATCCAGATCGGCTCGAAGATCGGCGGCCGCGTGACCGACGTTCTCGTCGAAGAAGGTCAGGCAGTAAAAGCTGGCTCCATTCTCGTACGCTTCGAGTTCGACGATCTCAAGGACCAGCGCGCACAGGTGCAAGCGCAGTTCGAACAAGCCCAGGCTGACTACCATCGCCTGCAACGCGGCTATCGCCCCGAAGAGATCGCCCAGGCACAGGCTACCGCACAGGAGCAGCGCGCCATGCTCGACGCTGCACAAAACGGTCCAAGGTCGCAGGAGCTCCAGCAGGCACAAGCTGAATACGCCGCCGCCAACGCCGACGCCATCAACGCCCAAACGAACTTCGAACGCATGCAGACGCTCGTTCGTGGCGATACCATCTCTCGCCAGCAATTCGACAATGCAAAGGCAACGCGCGACGCAACCGCCCAGAAGGCCGAATCGCTTCGTCAGCGCCTCGCACTTCTACAGGCAGGCACGCGCAAAGAAGATATCCAGGCGGCCCTGCAGCGCTACCGCCAGGCACAGGCTGCATCGGATCTTATGCAGCGCGGCTATCGCAAGGAGGATATCGACTCTGGCCGTGCAAAGATGGACGAGGCTCAGGCGCGCATCAATCAACTCGACGTGCAGTTGAAAGAAGCCGAGCTCTCCGCGCCTGCAGACGGAATCGTCCAGACAGTCAGCGTGCGCACCGGCGACCTCGTCGGCCCCGGAAGGATCGTTGTCACCATGCTCGAATCCTCACAGCTCTGGGTCAAGGTCTACGTTCCGGAAACCGATCTCGCCGCGGTCCGTGTTGGCCAATCCACGCACGTCGAGGTTGACTCCCTTCACGGACGTCCCTTCACCGGCCACATTCAGGAGATCGCCGCCCAGGCAGAGTTCCTTCCGCGAAACGTCCAGACTCCCGACGACCGCCAGCATCAGGTCTTTGGTGTCAAAGTCCGCGTTGACAATCCAGACGGCGTCCTGAAATCCGGTATGTCCGCAACGGTGCGGCTGCAATGACTCCAGTCATCACCGCCGACCACCTCACCATCCGCTTCGGAGACTTCACCGCAGTCAGCGACGTCTCCTTCGAGATCAACAAAGGAGAGCTCTTCGGCTTCCTCGGCCCCAACGGCTCGGGCAAAACCACCATCATCAAAGCCCTCTGCGGACTCATTCCACCTAACGAAGGTACCGGCACCATCCTCGGCATGGACATCCGCAAAGACGCCGCCGAAATCAAACGGCACGTCGGCTACATGTCGCAAGAATTCGGCCTCTACGAAGATCTCACCGTATCCGAGAACCTCGGCTTCTACTCCGGCGTCTACGGCATCACCGGCCCCCGCGCGACGCAGCGCATCCAGGAGATCCTCGCCCTCACCGGCCTCCAGCCCTACCTTCACCGCCGAGTCAACGCTCTCTCCGGCGGTTGGAAACAGCGCCTCGCTCTCGGCTGTGCCATCATCCATTCGCCTGAGGTCGTCTTCCTCGACGAGCCCACCGCCGGCATCGACCCCGTCGCACGCCGCTCTCTCTGGGATCTTTTTTTCCTCCTCTCCGGACAGGGCGTCACCTTCTTCGTCACCACTCACTACATGGACGAAGCCGAGCGTTGCGGCCGTGTCGGCTACATCTACATGTCAAAGCTGGTCGCTCTCGGCACCATCGGCGAACTCCAGCATCTGCCCGAAGCCAATCCCGCCGGCACATCACGCGTAGAGATCGAAACGCCTGACACCTCCACAATCCTGGCAGCATTGCGCAAACAACCCGGCGTACGCGAAGCCACTATCTTCGGCCGCTCCATTCACTCTCTCGTTGAGACCACGAAGATGGACTCCCTCCGCACGCAGTTCCCTCAAGCTAAGATCCAACCCATTGTGCCTTCGCTCGAAGATGTCTTCGTCACCCTGACCTACCAGATCATGGAGGCCGCGAAATGAAGTCACTTTTCTACGGTCTCCTGCCCGTCTGCCGCAAAGAGTTCACCCATATCGTTCGCGACCCCGGTACCCTCTTCTTCGCACTCGTCATCCCACTCATCCAGTTATTTCTCTTCGGCTTCGCAGTCGACACCAACATCAGGCAAATCCCAACCGTCGTCCTTGATGAATCCCACACCCAGCAGAGCCGCCAGCTACTCGAGAGCTTCGCGGCATCCGACACCTTCCGCCTCGCCGTTACCGTTCAATCCAACGCAGACATGTACACCGCCATGCGCGCAGGCAAAGCGCGCGTCGCAATCAAAATTCCCTATGACTACGCCCGCCAACTCCAAAGCGGTGCAACCGCCACCGTCCTCGTCCTCATCGACGGCTCCGACACCACCGTCGCCGCACAAGCCGTCAATGCCTCTACCGGAGTCGCCCTCGAACAATCCCTCCGCCGCATCCTCGGTTCATCGCAGATGCCCATTGAGGTGCGCCCATCCGTCCTCTACAACCCCGCCACTCGCTCGGCGAACTTCTTCGTGCCAGGCCTCATCGCCGTTCTTCTGCAAGTCATGATCATCCTGCTCATCGCCCTCAGCCTGGTCCGCGAACGCGAGCGCGGCACACTGGAGCAACTCACCATGACTCCCGTCGCTCCCCTCGGCCTTATGGTCGGCAAGATGATCCCCTACGGCGTTCTCGGCTTCGCAGAACTCTGCCTCATTCTCACCATTATGCGTGTCGTCTTTCAGGTGCCCATCCACGGCAACGTCTTCGTCCTGCTCGCAATGTCGCTACCGTTCCTGCTTACTGTCCTCGGAGTCGGTCTCTTCATCTCCACAAAAGCCCGCACTCAGGCCGAAGCCTTTCAACTCTCCATGGGCACTGTTCTGCCCTCAGTCTTCCTCTCCGGCTACATCTTTCTCATCGACACCATGCCGCCAATCTTTCGCGCGATCAGCCGTATTATCCCCGCGACCTACTACATCCAGATCCTGCGCGGCATCATCCTGCGCGGCGCCGGTTTCCCCGATCTCTGGTTCAACGCCCTGGTCCTCACGCTCATGGGATGCGCCACTGTTCTCCTCGCCGCACGCCAGTTCGTTAGCCAGCGCGGACGGTGACTTCACCTCACCTTCCAGCCCAGTATCACCGGCTACTCGGAAGTAACGATCTCGACTGACAACTTCAGTGCAATGCGCTCATTGAGCGCGAAGTGGATGTATTGTCGGCAATCCGGAAGTTTTGCCCAACCGTGGGGGAAAGTCAACGCAACGACCGCGAATGTTCCGGATTCCCCACACCAACCAATCGATGAACCACTGATTGTCACCGCGCCACACGCTACGAGAAGAAAGATTTGGTCGTGGTGGACGTAATGCACCTAGATATCTGACCGAGGCATGTTTTGCCTACAACGCAGCGACCAGTCTGGATCTGCTGCCTCGCATCCCAACCCCCCGAGCCTCTAAAAAAAATAACGAAAGCTCCGCGAACAACAAAAGGGGGAGGTCTAAGCCTCACCCTTTGTTATGGAAGAGCCGGAACAACGGCACGGAAGGAAGCGCCGAAGTTGCCATTGCCGCTGCTGCTCGTATAGGTTCCCGTAATCTTCTCGATCGCTGTTGCTCCAGGCGTTTGACCGGCTGCATAGTTGACGTACACGACCGCCGAGCTTCCCGGAGCGATGGTGCCGACCATAAAGGGAAGCGGACCTGTCGGCATCGTGGTTCCTACGGACGTACCGAGACTCGCGCTCGTCACTTGTACGTTCTGCGCGGTGCCTGTGCCGTTGTTAGTAACTGTTAGTGTGGAGAGAACGGTGCCATCGCCTTCGGCAAAATGCGACGGCGTGACAACCAGCTGCACGGGACCGGCCGTGACCGGTGGGGTAAGAACAATAGTCGTCATCGACCGGATCGGGAAGGTTGCCGTCAGCGTCGTTCCGCTTACCGATGCTACGCCGGAAGTATTTGCAATCGCAGTGTTCAGCGGTTCGGGCGAGGCGGAGTTAGCAACGGAGTTGGGGATGGTATCCGCGTCGGTGATATAGGCAGTCGGTATCCAGTCGGCGGACCCTGCATCAAGAGTCAGGTTGAGCGTTTGGGCGCCCGAGGTGTAATTGTTCACGACGTTGATGACCTTGGAGCCATCGGGACTAACGAAGGCGGTCGTCGCAAGGCAATTGCCTACACCTTGAGTGATTCTTGAGCAGGCAGACGTGTTCGTATTCATCGTGACCTCGTAAGCCCCCGGGCGTACGAAGCGGGAGAATTGGGCAAGCGCGTAAAAGCGTGCCGGAACCGTATAGGTGAAGTACGGCCAGGACTGGTAGGTTTGACCGGAGACATAGGGACCGCCTATTTCAACCATGGCTCCCGTGGTCGATGTGGAATCGGCATACCAATAAAGATAGGAGCTGATGTGGCCCAAATTGAGCGCATTGGAGATATCGTTGGCGATGAACATGCCGTCGTTGAAATTGGTTGATGTGCCGGCAAAGCTTGAATCCCAATACGGATTCCACGCTACTGGAGATTGCGGACCCCATTCGGTCATCCAGTTTTTCTTGATCGGGTTGCCGGCCGTCGCCGTTGTCTGCACGAAGTTCGCAACCTGCCCGTATTCGTGCGCGGAGTAGATATCCACGAAGGAATCAGCCGTTGGGTCGTTAACGATGGCAGTGTCATAGGTGTTCGCAGTGCTCCAGTTAAAGACATCGCAACATACCAGATTCACCTTGAGGCCGGATCCTCGCAGGATAGGCCCGTAAACATCCTGAAAGGTGATCGCTTGGGCTGAGGTGGGTGTCATGGAAGCGTAGGCGGGTTGATTTGTGTTTGGCTCGTTGATCCAACCGAGGTCGCTGATGGGAACGCCATCTCCCTGGTAGTCCTTGACGTACTGCACCAGGTAGTTGGCATAGGCCGCGCGGCAGTCCGAGAATCCATTGGCAAGGCAGTGGCTTCCCGTCCCCTGGGTGCTGGCGGTTCCATCGCAGATGACTCCACCGGAATTCGCGTTGTTGTTCGTCTTCATGTAGCCGGGAGCGCCCCAGGAATCAGCATAGAAGCGATTGACGCCGTACTTTACGGCTTGTTGACCTATCCAGATCTCTCCACCGGCAGAATGGTCCCAGGTATAGGTGGGAGTTTCGCTGCACGAATTAGGAGGGGTGTTCACAATGAAAATGCCTGAGTTCGCGATACCTGCCGCATTACTGACATCCGTGGCGTTGGAGGATACGACGTCATCTATGCCCATCCGCAACATGGAGAGGCCAGCACCCGTCTTTGGATTGAAGAGCATGTCGACGATCTGGCTTGGAACGTTGCCAGTCGCTGTCTGGATGTAGGTGGGCCTGCCAAAAGTAGCAGCAACACCAAATCCATCGATCTGCTGGAGCTTCGAGGTGAAATTCACATTGCCTGTGAGCGTCTGCGCAAGCGCTGCCGGGGCAAGTAGCATTGCCAGTGTTGGCAATGCAAACAGTTGACGAACTGATATCAGTGCTTTCATTTCCGTTCCTCTCTTGGGTTGGCCTGACCTGTTAAGGAGAACTACTGTCTGCAGGGGGCCCGGGAACCGAGTAAGCATTCAGCACGACGTTCCGAACAATTTCGAATTATTTGCGATCAGAAATATATTTCCTGAACGTGAAGGATGTCAAAGAGAAAAGTTCGATCGTCTCGGAACAGATTCACTACTCTTGAAGGGACGCAAGAGTCGTATAAACGGGAAACATTTGTATTCAAAACCCACTTACACACGTCTGGATCATCCAGTTTGATCTGAAGCGCGAGGCGATCACTGTAATCGTCCAATATATTTCAATACGTGGACTATTGCTGTATCTTTTGCGGCCAGACCTGTGGAGAAGCTGAATTTTCGGCTTATAAAACTTCGGGCAACAATCCCGAAACGACATGCGGTAGCAGATTCGTCGTCTGGCCAGTTGGGGCGATCACGTTCCTTGCCGGATCGCGTCACGTTCGGCTCAATGCGCGTACTGAATCACTGTCAAGCTGACGTCGTCGCAAAGTGGAAGGCCATTGGCGTAGTCCTGTACAACGGCAAGGAGCATCATGAGTGTGGTTTGGGCGGATTGCTTTTCGATTCCTTTTAGTGCCGCTATCAGGCGGTCCGTTCCGAACTCTTCTCCTGAAGCATTACGGCATTCAAGGATGCCATCGGAGTATGCAACCAGTGCATCGCCGGGTTGGAGAACCACCCTGCCTGTTTGAAACGCTGCAGGTTCGATCGCACCCAGGAGTGGGCCGCCGATCTGGAGCAAATCAGCTCGGCCATCCGAGTGAAGCAGTATCGGCGGAAAATGGCCGGCGTTGCAGTAGTCGATCAACCCGAGATCGCAGTCAATCTGCGCGAGAAATGCGGTGACGAACGGTGCAACCGGCCGCAGTTCGCAGAGGTGGCGATTCACTTGTGTAGCAATCATTGACGGGTTTGCGTTCGGTCCACCGTAACTTTGCAGGAGTCCTGCCATGTTCGTGAACCACATGCCAGCAGCAATGCCTTTTCCAGCAATGTCTCCGAGCACTACGAGAACCCTGGAACCGTCTTGCGAGAACGTTGTGAAGTCACCTGAAAGATAGCGAGCTGCAAAGACTTCGCTGGCAAACTGTAAGTTGACGTTGCGGAACATACGCGGGCCGCTGAGTTTGCGCTGGATGCGGGCCGCCTCAAACAGTTGCGAATGAAGATCAAGCTTCTCTCGTGCCAGTGAGTCGATCTCGTGCCGCAGCAGCTCACTCGATGACGGCGACGCCATGGATGACATGATCGCGGATCGCACCGTGCTGGAATTTCGGCGGCTACGAGTGGATTGCAGGTTGCCAATATTTCTTAGCATGACTTCTCTCCATACCGTCTAACCGACAAACTGGTAACCCGTTCCATGCACAGTCAGGAAGTACTGTGGTTGTTCCGGATCCGGTTCAAGCTTTTGACGCAGGCGCACCAGATGAGTATCCACCGTGCGCGTCGTCGGGTAATTTTCGTATCCCCAAACTTCTTCAAGGAGCCGGTCGCGACTGAGCGGTTCACCAGCGTGACAGATGAAGTACTTCAGCAGCTCGAATTCTTTAGAGGAGACATCCAGGACTTTCCCCGAGCGGAGCACCCGGTGACGGCGGAGATCCACCTCCACATCGCCAAAGGAATGCTGCTCCTCGTGTTTCGGAAGGACCGCCGTGCGTCGCAGCACTGCTTTGACTCGCGCCAGCAACTCGCGAATAGAGAATGGCTTGGTCACGTAGTCGTCCGCGCCTAGTTCGAGACCCACTACTTTATCCAATTCCTGGCCGCGGGCAGTCAGCATGATGATCGGGATGGATCCTCGTTTGACGCGTAACTGCTTGCATACCTCCAGCCCGCTCATCCGGGGCATCATGACATCAAGGACTACAAGATCCGGAGACTCTTCCAGTGCCAGCCGCAGTCCTTCAATTCCATCGCTCGCCGTGATCACTTTGTAGCCTTCAAACTCGAAATTGTCGCGAAGTCCAGCTACCATGTTGGGCTCGTCCTCCACCACAAGAATCTTCGGTGGGCTCTGCGCCTCTGTTGAATTTGCCTTTGTTTCCTGCTTCATGCTGACACCCCCTCCTCCGGCTGGGCCGCTAGGTTTTGTACCGGCAAGGTAATGATGAACTTGCTCCCCCGTCCGGGTGCGCTCTCAACCGCAACTTCGCCTCCATGAGCCTGCACAATGTGGCGTACGAGAGACAACCCTAGTCCGCTACCCTTGGTGTTATGCACCAGAGGATCGCCCACTCGATAAAACTTTTCGAAGATCTTGGGCTGCTCCTTAGGTGCAATGCCGATCCCGTGATCGACGACCTCAAGATTGACAACGGAATTGTTCCGGTAAAGATGTACTCCGAGGTATTTCTCTGTCGCCGAGTATTTCACTGCGTTGTTCACCAGATTCAGCAGCGATCGGGCAATCGCTTCGCGATCCACACGTAGTTGCGGCAGATTATTGTCGATCTTCTGTTCGAACTCGAACCCGTTCTGCTCGATTTCAAAACGATAAGAGTCCAGCGTGCTCCGCACTAAATCGGCCACGTCGGTTTCGCGGAAGCTGTACTCACGCTTGCCGGACTCGATACGAGAGAAGTCAAGAATGTTGTTGATAAGAGAAGTCAATCTTTCGCTCTCTTTGCGAATGATCTTGTAGTATTCCTGCTGTTTTCCCGGGTTGGAGATGCGTCCCAGTTCCAGAGTCTCTGCGTAAAGGCGGATGAGCGCCAGAGGCGTTCTCAATTCATGCGAAACGTTAGACACGAAATCAGACTTGAGCTTGGCGAGGGCAAGTTCACGCGCCACATTGCGATAGGTAAGGATCATTCCTCCACCCATCAGCAACGAAAGCGCGCAGAGGATCAGGAATTCGCTTCGCAAAAAGCGGTTGCTGATGCTCGCAATCGTGGTCCCATGCAGATTGATCCCCAGAATCAGTCCAGGGAAAACACTCTCGAAGGCACGTTCCACTTCGGGCGGCCCCCCATCCCAACAAGTCGAAGCAGCCAGAGGGGACTGGTCTTTACCCGTCAGGACCATGATAGCCGGTTGAGGATGGGACGCATCGCTCGGATTCTGATTCGGCAAAACGTCGTTCAGCGCCTGCGGGAAAAACGTGCTTTTCAAATAGTCGGTGTCATAGATGAACCCTGACAGTGCGGGACGTTCAGGAGTCGACCCCTGAGGTACGAACAGCACCAGAGTCTGATACTGCCATTTGTCGCCCCTGGGCACCCAATGGTCAGTCATGTAAACGCGTCGTCCTTCTGTCGCCTCAATCTTTTTCAGCTTGGAGATGTATTCTTTGGAATCTTCGTCAAACCAATTCCTTAAATCCCAGGAAATCTTTTTACCTTCTCCGATAAATTCAGGATCGCTCATACGACTGGATTGTGATTGAAAATCAAGATCGCCTTTCCCGGTCCACACGAACGCATGTGCGATTTCCGGATGTGTCGTTAGGAAAGTCCCGAGCCCATCGGAATGATCCATATCGGGGAATTGTTTCCTGGCTTCCTCCGTCATCTCATAAGCACGCTCAACAATCCGCTTTTCCGCTATCGCTAAGACCTGTTGATAGTCCCTTTGAATGACGGCCTCAATCGCCTTCTCGCGCTGAATGGTCCTAAGATGGTATGCGCTGACTAAGATGAGAGCGGACGCGGGGATCATGACTGCGAGCATGAGTACCAGGACTCGTGACCGCTCGGACCAACGTCGAACTTGAGGCTTCAACATATGTGCGTGCCTCACTTCATCAGACTGAAGAATAAGGGAGTAGCTCGCAGCGACATGTCACAAGAACGCAACAAATTGCAAAAAGTTGTGAACTGATCGAAATCGCTGCTCTGTTTCTGCACACGTCATTACGACCTGTCCCTACTTTAGACCGATGCTACTCGACAGGTTCATCAGCTCTTCCGAGATCAGTGTACGAGTAACGAAAGCGACTGATGGATGCCAAATCGTCGAGTCGCGCAATGAGTGCGAAGCCCTATGGGCGCCTACTGACGCTCAAGCTCCGGATTGCCCCTCACTCCAGCGACGCCACCTCGACCCATCTTCATCTCGCTCCCGTTTTGGCAATAGGCAATAATGGTGTTATGTCCAAGCAACAATTCCAGACCGAAGTCTCCCAGCTCCTGCAGCTGATCGTTCACTCTCTCTACTCGCATCCCGAAATCTTTCTCCGCGAACTCATCTCTAACTCCTCCGACGCGCTCGACAAGCTGCGCCATCTCAGCCTTACCGACGACGAGTACAAAGCCCTTGTCGGTAATGGCATCGACTCGCCGCGCATCGATCTCGAACTCGACGAAGCCAACAAGACTCTCACCGTCTCCGACACGGGCATCGGCATGAATGAGGAAGACCTCGTCTCGCACCTTGGCACCATCGCGCGCTCAGGCACCAAGAACTTCCTCACACAGCTCTCCGGCGATGCCCGCAAGGACTCCAACCTCATCGGACAGTTCGGCGTTGGCTTCTACTCCGCCTTCATGGTCGCCGACAAGGTCGAGGTCTTCTCCCGCAAGGCCGGCGATGACAAGACCTTCAAGTGGACAAGCGATGGCGAAACCGGCTTCGACATCGAAGAAGTCTCCGGCGCCAATGCGCGTAAGACCGCAGGAACCACCATTCTCATCCACTTCAATGACGAAGGCGCGCAGTACGCCAACGGCTGGCGCCTGCAGGAGATCGTCAGGAAGTATTCCAATCACATCGCCTTCCCCATCTTCCTCACTTACGACAAGGCCGACTGGGACGCAGAGAAGAAAGAATCCGTCAAGACCCGCACCACCGAACAGATCAACGCCGCCAGCGCCATGTGGAGACGCTCTAAGTCCGAGCTCAGCGATGACGATTACAAAGAACTCTACAAATCGCTCACCGGCGGATGGGAAGACCCTCTTTTCTGGTTCCACACCCGCGCCGAAGGCACACTCGAGTACACCACTCTCTTCTACATCCCGGCCAAAGCGCCGCTCGATCTCTATCAGGCCGACTACAAAGGCGGCGTCAAGCTCTACGTCAAGCGCGTCTTCATCATGGACGACTCCAAGGACCTGCTCCCGCAGTACCTTCGCTTCGTTCGCGGCATCATCGACTCCGAAGATCTCCCGCTCAACGTCTCGCGCGAGATACTGCAGCAGAATAAGGTACTCACCAGCATCAAAACCGCCAGCGTCAAAAAGATCCTCTCCGAGCTGAAGACCATCGCCACCAACGATCCTGAGAAATATTCGCGGTTCATCGCCGAGTACAACCGTCCACTTAAGGAAGGTCTCTACGGCGACTACGCCAACCGCGAGATGCTGCTCGACCTCATCCGCTTCAAGTCCACCAAGGTTGAAGGACTCACCTCGCTCGCCGAGGTCAAGGAGCGCATGCAGCCCGAGCAAAAGGCGCTCTATTACATCACCGGCGGCTCCGAATCCATGCTTCGCAACTCACCCCTCCTTGAGATCTATAAGAAGAAGGGCATCGAGGTCTTCATCCTCGACGACGATGTCGATGAGATCGTCTTCTCGACCGTCACTAGCTACGGCGACACTGATCTCAAGGCCGTCAACAAGTCCTCCACCTCTGAAGACCTCAAGGACGACTCCACGCCCGAGAAGGCCGAAGAACTCCAACCTCTGCTCGATAAGATCAAGGCTACGATCGGCGCGGCTGTCAAAGAGGTTCGCGCCTCGTCCCGCCTCGCCAACAGCCCTTCTGTCATCGTATCCGATGAGGACGAGCCCTCAGCCCGCATGCGCCAGATGATGCAGGCCATGGGCCAGAAGAACCTGCCTGTACTGCAACCCACACTCGAGATCAACCCCGATCACGAGATCATCAGAAAGCTGCTCGCCGACCCAAGTAATAGCAAAGTAGAAGACGCTGCATGGCTCCTCTTCGACCAGGCGTTGATACTCGAAGGCGTGCAGCTGAAAGACCCCGCCACCTTCGTCCAGCGCCTAAACCGAGTGCTGAACCAATCCATCTAGATCCAAAACACTAGCAGCAAAACAAATCGCCTCCCGCAAGGGAGGCGATCGTCACCCTCATTCTTGCGTGTATGCCGCCTTCACCGATGTGCCAACACATGGAGTTCCACTCATAGCGGAGAACAGCCTGGCTCCCAACGACCATGGAGTTATTTCCTGCATCCTACCTCTCAAGAGGAGGGACGACACGATGAACATGCTCCCACGCGAGACCATTAAGGAAACCGCCGAGGAACTCAGTAAGATCGACCGTAAAGCTCCTGCTGGCAGCGAGAATTCCCTCGGTGCCGAGAGCGTTCGCGATGGCCGGCCCGCAACCGATGACAGCGTCGTGGAGGCCATAGACGAAGTAGGCCCAGGCATTCCCGAAGCTGCAGAGAACACTTCGCGTGACTCGTGGGTAAACAAGGGCGCCGTGGAAGGCAATGCTCAGCCGAAGGACAAACGCGATCCTGAGAATGTCTCTCTGGCAGGCCAACTCGGTCACCGGGATCAAGATGAGATGTTGAAGGATAACGACACCGACTTCCCCGAACCTGACGCTCAAGCTGAACACAGTGGCGATCGTTATCCAAAGAACGGTTGATACATGCTGAGGAGAGGGCTGCTTTTGATGCAGTTAACCAGATAGCATCCGCGTATGTTTATAGGTGCGATTGTGCGCAACGGGCTATTTATCCAGTTGGGCCTGGTTTTTTGGCATGATGCACACTTCATTGGACGAACCTGCCGTACACCGAAGGACGATTTGCTGGAACGATAATTCCCGTATTTCCCTCTTCTCTGTCAGTTCCCAGTAATCTGCCCGCCCGTCGATGAGCATAGTGAGAACTTGGGCCACTGCACTCTAGGTGAATGCCTAAGGTCAACTAGCCGGCACTCCCGAAGCGATTTCGACAAGTCAATACCAAAGGTGCTGACCTGGAAAAATGATCGGGGGAGGCATCGAACCCCGACACTTTGGTCTAGACCAAGAGACACTGCCCATCTCACCGGTACGACCTTTTCCAGATATTCCTCTCAAAAACTGCACCCGGGTTTGGGAATTAATTCCACTTTGCACCCAGATTTGAATTTTGACCCAGGCACAACAGTCCTTGATGGTGAAAATCAAGAGGGTGTGCATTGTCGTTTGATTTTCAGTTGACGGCGAGGTGATTCGCAGCGTATTTTTTGTTCGATTTTCGTCGGGTTAGCCACCTCGCAATTGGAAGGTGGCTTGAATTTGGCTTTCCTGTGGTCTGACTATCTCATCGTATCGAACAGTTTGGTTGAACCATGACGAGCAGAATGACCGAGCTTTAGGGCCCTTTGTGTGCTTCAGCAACTTCACAATTGGAGACATTGCGATGAGCAATCACATTGTTGCCGGGCTGTTGCTGTGTGCCGTGTGCGCGGTCGCGCCCGTGGGCCTGACGATAACCGCTCGGGCGCAAGCTGGCCCCTTCCGTACCCCTCCTCCTGACCTCGCAACGCAGGTGCTTCCTGCCAATGACGGCTGGGCCGCGACGGCGCCCGGGACAACGGGCGGTTCGGCTGCCCTTCCCGCCAATATCTATACGGTGTCAACCATGGCCCAGCTCGCTGCCGCGCTGAACAACAAGAGTTCCACCTCGAAGATCATCAACGTGGCAGGCACGATCACCGGGGTCGTCGATGCGAACAACAATGTACTAGCGGGTGCGCCGCCTTGCCCGAATTTCGACGTAGCGCCGTACACAGAGGCAGATTACATCGCATCGGCCACCGAGTTTTCCGCGCCCAGCGCCGCGCAGACATCGGCATTATCGAAATCCGAGACCGCATATAACCCTCACGTAGTGCTCGCGGTGGGTTCGAACACCACCATCGTCGGAGTGGGGAGCCTTGCCACCATCAAAGGCATCAACTTGACCATCGGGAGCGGGGTGAGCAATGTCATTATCCGCAATATCACGTTCGCGGACGCGATCGATTGCTACCCAGTTTGGACCTTTACTGACATGAATCCCGTCAACCCGTTCTATCAGGCAGCGAACAGCTCCTTCCCCGGCAACTTCAACTCGAGCTTCGACTTGATCAGCGTCCTGGGCGGGAAGAACTGGTGGGTCGACCATTGCACCTTTACCGATGAGCCCGACACCGAC
Organism: Edaphobacter aggregans; assembly: GCF_003945235.1. Taxonomy (NCBI): domain Bacteria; kingdom Pseudomonadati; phylum Acidobacteriota; class Terriglobia; order Terriglobales; family Acidobacteriaceae; genus Edaphobacter; species Edaphobacter aggregans. The sequence continues at coordinate 5,929,097 of NZ_RSDW01000001.1, read as the reverse complement.
GATACGCAGCCGATCTTTTTCAACCGCCCCTATCAGTGGCACGATGGAGAACTGGACATTACCAGTGGCTCCGACCTGGGAACGGTTTCCTGGACGATCTTTGCGAATCATGGCAAAACCAACCTGATCGGCGGCGGCGACGGCACTACTTCGGACAACGGGCATCTGCGGACAACCTTTCACCACAACATGTGGCTCAACGCGGAAGAACGCTCGCCGCGGGTCCGCTATGGCGAGATCGACCTATACGACAACTACTATTCCATCAATCATCCACTCGGATACGGTGCGTATGTGTATAGCTGGGGCGCGGGTGTGTCCTCGCATATCTACGCGCAGAACAATGCCTTCACTGATCCAGGAAACTTCTACTCTCCCAGTCATATCGTCTATGACTACGGCAACCTGACGCAGCCTGCGGTCTGTGTCTTGGATGCGCGGTGGAATAATCCGGATACCACTGTGGATCCGGTTGCGTTGGCTAACGCCGCGATTGCATCGTGGCCATCAACCAACACCGTAAGTGCAACTGGAATCTCTGTCGCTTCGACCCTCGCGGCGGCGGCAGCCGCAGGAACTACGCCGCTGGTGCCGAGTTGCAGCTTTTGGACCCCAACGCTGCGGATGTCCACGCCGGATGCGACCCAGGATGTCCCGGCGCTGGTGCTCTCCGGTGCAGTTGCGTCGCCTAGTGTTGGGGCCGCCCCCGTGTTTGGCACAGTAATTGAGGGAAGCAGCAGTACCGAGACGGTGACCTTGAGCAATGCTCAAGGAGCAGGCGTACTGTTGATCAACACGGTGACGGCTACAGGCGACTTTTCCGTAGGCGGCAACAGTTGCGTAGGTTCGTTGGCGGGCGGCAGTTCCTGCAGCGTCTCGGTTAACTTTTCTCCAACCGCGGAAGGAACACGCACAGGCACCCTGAGCTTGTCGGATTGGTCGTCGAGCAGTCCTCAGACGGTGAATTTGACCGGTTCAGGCGCGCTCGCGGGAACCGTACAGCTAATCACCACGGCGGTGCTAAGCAAGTTGAGCGGTGGAGGGTACCAGGCAGTCGTTACCGTTACCAATAACGGAACGGGCACGGCGCAGAACGTGCAGTTGACCGGAGCGACTCTGGGCGCAGCGAGCGCTTTGGTTCCAGTATCGCTGGGCAACATCCCACATGGCGGGGGAACGGCGATGGTCACGTTAACCTTCTCGTCCTCGGCGGCCGCTGATGGTGCCCCTGCTGCGGAACGATACACCGGGACATACACAGGAGGCACGTTCGGGGGCAGTATCCGCGCATCATTGCCGTAGAGTTCGATGCCAGCTTCGTTTCTTCAGACAACAACATCATCACAATTGAAAGGTCCATTTCCATGTTCAACCGCATAGTGTTCCGCTTTTTCGTCATCGTCATAGCGGCCGTCGGCTCTATGGCGTACGCGCAGGATTCAAACGGACCCTCGCCTCTCTCCGCCTTGGATACCACTAATATGCCGTACAACATACTTGTTGACGGCTCGCTTGCACAGGATAATCCTGCTCTCAATCAGTACTCGACCTTGCAGGCAGCTTATGCAGCCGCTCCGGCAGGAACGCCCACCAATCCGACAGTGATCGGAATTAAACCCAATGTCTACAACTTGAATGGCGGTGTGTCCACGCCTGGCATCATGATCACGAAAAATTACATTACCTTGCTGGGGCTTACTAATGACCACCGTAATGTAGTGCTCGCAGGCAATCTGGGTAACCAAGAGGGGGCAGGCAGCCCGACGGCTTCCTATAACGGATATGTCATGATCGTCAACGCAACTGGGTTTACCGCGGTCAATCTTACAATCCTCAATTATTGCAATCTTAATTATGAATATCCCGGTAACGCCGCTCTAAATCTAACGGAGCGATCGCCTGTAATCACACAAGCAGTGGCCTTCCAAATCTCCGGCGACAAAGAAATCCTCGATCACGTCGCGCTGCTGAGCAGGCTCGATACGACGTTTATCCAGAGCACGCGTGCCTACTTTAACAGCGTCTACATCGAAGGCACAAACGACTTCATAGGTGGTGGAACTGAAAGCGTCTGGGAAAATTCCGTGCTCAATTTCCCCACAGGAAGTGGAGAAGGAACTGTAACAGGAACGGTCTTCGTCAATACCACGTTTACCGTGCCAAGCGGAGGACAATTTCAGTTCTACAAGGGCCCAACATCGGGAGGCGCCTACCCCGAAGGCTCGACGCTCCCGGCCGTTCTTATCAATTGCATACTCCCTGAAAATACGGCGGGTAACACAATTTCGTGGATTGTCGGCTTTGCGCCAACTGCTCACCAGAACCTTTATTCACTTACGTACAACAATGTCGACACCAACGGTAATCCTGTCTTAATTGCCGACGCTTCGCAGGGGCCAATTACTCATAATTTATCGAGAGAGTTGTCCGCGCAAGAGGCGGCAGCTTTTACTCCGGGAAATATCCTGAGCGCCACTCCAACTGGCGTGCAGGATAGCTGGGATCCAGCTGGCTTTTTGGCCTCTTATACTGGACAGACAGTTCCAGGGCTCGCGGCCACGAATGCCGCAGGACAGGGGAATTTGCCTTTTGGAATGGGAATCACCAATGGCTCTCCGTCGATCATTACCAATCAAAGTACAGCTACAATCAGCGCAACGGTCTTTCCTGCCCGCGCGCCGAGTACCATAACCTGGTCAACCTCCTCCCCCCTCGTTACCCTCAACCAGTCGTCGGGTTCGAGCGTCATCGTAAGCGGCACGAACAACACAGGTGTTTCCCAGTACGTGCCCATCAACGCTACCGCATCCGATGGCTTTTACATAACCGCCTGGGTCTTTGTGCAGCCACCATTTATAAGTCCTCCGACGTTTGCATCGCAGCCCACAATCGGCGCCCCCATTAATGGGACCATTAGTCTCAACTACACTTTGAATCCAGTGCCGAACCGGACAGACCAGTCGATCATTACCTGGTATAGCTGCGCCGACCCGTCCTGCAGTAATCCGCGAATTGTGGGAATAAGCAATGGCAATATCCCCCTGCAGGTGTACACGCTCCAAGGAGGAGACGTCGGTAATTATCTGGAAGCAACAATTCAACCGAAGTGGGACATCAGTAATCCGGGTGCGACAGCAACCACGATCACGACGACACCCATTTCGATCTTGAACATCGTGTCGACGACTGTCTCCCCCAATTTCCTGAACTTTCCACCCAATCCGGAGAGCGCATACATCAGCGGGTACTGGACCGTTCTCGGTACCTGGACTTCGGAACCGACGCCTATCGGAGGAACTTTCGTCAATAACTGGGGACTCAGGGCTTCCTCCCAGGGAGCAGCACTTCTCTATCAGACAGATACCCCGGCCGGAGATGAGCAGGTCTCCGTCGTGATGACGCCTGAGAAGACGGCCGGCCAGGGATTTGGAAGTCCTGGTACTGGAGAAGATTCAACCCCGGGAAACACTATTCAAAATGCGGATATTTACATCAAGTATGATCCACGTTCAGGCAATGGATATTCGTTGCGGTTCTGGAGAACTACCCAATCGGCTACCGAAGTGATGTTCCAGTTGTATCAGCACATCAACGGCGTGAGCTCACCCATAGACACAAACTCAGAGTTGACGGGCGTGTTCAAACCCAACACCTACATAACGCTGTCGATCATAGGAAACACATTTACAGCCACCGGTTACAACACGGTTGATTCCGATACATTGTTCCTGCAAGGAACGGTAAGTCCGAACAGTTATGGGGGATCCGGCACACGCTGGAGCGGAACCGTTCCGTCTGGAAACAGCAATGCCTATAGCTTTTTCCAGATCTCTCATCCAACGATCCAACTCGTGACCACCTCGCAACTCAGCGAAGTCGCTGGTGGTTATCAGGCTGTCGTAACAGTAACGAGCACCGGCACCGGTACTGCTCAAAATGTGCAGTTGAATATGGCAACCCTCGGCACTGTCAGTGGAACGATTCCCACAGCATCGCTCGGGGATCTTGCGCCTGGAGCATCCAACTCGGTCACTGTGATCTTCCCGTCATTAGCGGGGGTTCCAGGATCCGCGGTGGTGGAGAAATTTGCTGGGACTTATGCAGGAGGCACGTTCGGGGGCAGCATCCGCGCTAAACTCCCGTGATACCGCAGCAAACCAAGGGCTGGCAGCAAGATAACTGCTGCTAGCCTTTTCGGGCGCATCGAGGTTCCTTGACCCAATTCATCGGACATTTGAGGATTATCTCGGACGCAATCCCCTGCTAATCTGCAGGCCTGTCGATCCAGCCGGGGCCTGTCTTCGAATATTCGGTCCTGGTTTCTTCCTGGGTGAGAGACTACTCCCTACACCTAGGCGGAATTTGTAGTCTGGTCTTGCGGCAGGCAGAATGATACTCTTCGGCAACCGGTGCGAAACCTTCTTTTTCTGCTCGCTATCCTTCTCGCCGTCGCCGCCTTCTCAGCTCCCGCAGAAGTCGCCGACTGCCACGCGCTCACCCAAAGCGCGTGGCCCGACACCAAGATTTTGACAGCCGAGCTGGTCAGTGGAGGAAGCTTTACTCCACCCTATGGCGCACCCCTGACGGGATTACCCTCATTTTGCCGTGTGAGCGGAGTTCTTCATCCGACCTCGGATTCCGTCATTCGGTTTGAGGTCTGGATGCCGGAGAAAGGTTGGAACCATCGCTTTCTCGGAGTCGGCAACGGAGGGTTTGCGGGCTCTATCTACTATGGCCAACTCGGAAACAGCCTCCAGCGCGGCTTCGCGACGGCTGGTACTGACGCTGGCCATCAGGCAGACGCGCAAGACGCGAGCTGGGCCTATCAGCATCCTGAGAAGATTACGGACTTCGGCTATCGGGCGGTCCACCTCACCGCCGAGCGTGCCAAAACCATCATCAACACGTTCTACGGCGAACCTCCGACGAAGTCGTATTTCGACGCTTGCTCCGACGGTGGCCGTGAAGCGCTGATGGAGGCGCAGCGGTTCCCTGCCGACTACGACGGGATTCTGGCCGGCGCACCCGCCAACAACTGGACAAAGTTGATCGCAGCCACGGTGGATGTGACGAAGGTCTTCATAGGTAACCCGGAGGGATATATCCCAAGCATCAAGCTCCCTGCAATTACTGCAGCGGTACTGGCTCAGTGCGATGCGCAGGACGGGTTGAAAGACGGCATCCTTAACGATCCGCGGACCTGCCATTTTGATCCCGCAACCCTGTTGTGCAAACTGGGCGACGAGTTGAGTTGCCTGACCGCGCCTCAGATAGCCTCTCTCAAGAAGATTTACGCCGGCGGAACCGATGATGAGGGGCACATGATATTTCCTGGCCTGATGCCTGGGGACGAGGTGCATCTATGGAAGAACTGGCTCGTAGGCGACGGACCCAACGTGAGCCTATATACGCAGAACTACTTCCGCTACATGGTGTTTGACGATCCGAGCTGGAACGCTTTGACCGCCAACACGGATGCGGCTGTACATGCAGCCGATACAAAGACCGCGCAGGCACTGGACGCGACCGATCCCGATCTTAGCCGTTTCGTAGCGCGCGGCGGCAAGCTGATCTTGTATCACGGCTGGAACGATCCGGCGATCTCGCCTCTGAACACCATCCAATACTATGAGCAGGTGCAGATGAAGATGGGCGACAAGAAGACAGCAGAGTTCATACGCCTGTACATGGTTCCTGGAATGGGCCATTGCGCCGGGGGGACAGGGGCAGCGACTTTTGGACAACTTGGTTTGACCACAGCGAAGGGGCCAGAGTACGGCGTCTTCGACGCGCTCGAAAAATGGGAAGAGCTGGGCACTGCGCCGGGCTCGATCATCGCGACCAAATACGGCCCTGCCAGGAAAGTGGAGATGACGCGGCCGATATGCCCGTATCCTCAGGTTGCGAAATACAACGGCAACGGTGATCCGAATGACTCGGCCAGCTTTACCTGCGCTGCACCCGGGCATTGACCCTGGTTCGCAGGGTGGCGGACCGAAGAGGATAGCGCCCGATATCTTGTGAAGGCCACTCCGTCAGCCGCGTTCTCCTATTCGCATCGTAACGAAGTGCTGGGATCAATGCGCGAAGCGCGTCGCGCTGGAATGTAGCTTGCAAAGAAAGCAATACAAACTAGAAGAGTGGGAACAGAGAAAACATTACAGCATCGGTGACTCCTACATCGAAAAGCAGTGAGCGCATCAGGCGGCTGACTACCAGCGCACCCCCGATGCCGATACAGACTCCCCAGAAAGCCAGGTCCTTCCGCCGCGAACGATAAGTGTCATGATGTTCGCCGGCGCAGCGCCAAACACCAACCGGATACTCACTTCGCGGCCGGCCTTGGCCAACCAGGTAGGCGATGAAACGCTTCTCGGTCGGTCAGCTTTTCGGTGTACTTCTTAGGTTTCCGTGTATTCGTCGGATTGACGAAAACGGCATAAAAAGATCGATGTGTCCCGGCGCCCATAGTATGCTGATGACGGCTTCTGGAGGCGCGTCCACGAACGCTTCTTCGCGTAAAGCCGCGAGTCTCTTTCTCAGGCTTTTTCTGCTAATTTGTGCTAGGCCCCTGTAATTCATGTAATTTTGGTTTGCTACATGATGCTTTAGAATCAATAACTTGCCTTGCAGTCGATAGTGCGAGCGGGTTTGATCCTGACCCGCACCTCCAAATTCCAGCAGTTAGCCGTCGGACACTTTTCAGGCTCATCTCTCAGTAGCATCGCGCAATTCCGGGATCCCACCATTTCAGCGCCGCTCTCACTCAAAGTGAGGACCAAGGTTACGGAAGAGAGATCTCTATGGAACCGCGACCCAATTCCCTGGCTTTCTGGTTCTCAAAATTGCTCCGTGGACTCTTGAAGGGGCTGATATTTCTATGCCAATTGGTACTCATCGCATGGCCAACCCTGGCGATTTATTACTCCAGACTTCCAGGGTTCTGGCTGCGAATGATACTGGCGCTGGCTTTTATGGTGTTCAGCGGCTGGGTCTTTTGGCGCGCCCGCAGACCTCGTATGTATCTGGTGTACGCGGGACTGGCTCTCTTCGTGCTGATATGGTTCCTTTCACTCCGACCCACGCATGATCGTAACTGGCGAACCGATGTCGCGGTGATGCCCCGGGTGACCATCGACGGAGACCGTGTGCGAATCACCGACGTCCGCGATTTTGAATACCGCAGCAGAGATGACTTCACGGTGCGATACGAAGATCGCGAGGTGCTGGTCTCACATCTGACCTCGGTGGACTTCATCATCTCTTACTGGATGCCTGGACCTGTAGCCCATACCTTCCTGAGTTTTAATTTCGATAACGCGCCTCCTCTCAGCATCTCCATCGAAGCGCGTCCCGAGATGGGTGGAGGCTTCTCGCCCCTTCCCTCCATGTTCAGGACATTCGAATTGATCTACGTTGTAGCCGATGAACGCGATGTCATACGGGTGCGCACCAATTTCCGAAACGAAGATGTATTTTTTTATCCCCTCAACGTTCCTCCTGCAAGTTCGCAAGCTCTTTTCCTTGTCTACCTTGACCGGATCAACGAACTCTACAAAAGGCCAGAATTTTATAACCTGCTGGTCAGCAACTGCACGCTCAACATCGTTCGTTATGCGAGGCTTGTCGGCAAACCGAATCGATTGGATATCCGTTATCTCCTCAATGGTTGGTCCGACAGGTATCTCTACGACCATGGTTTCCTGGACACGACACTGCCGTTTAATGAACTCCGCCGGCGTTCGCGTATCAACGATGCCGCGTTAGCTGCCGGAGATTCTCCGGATTTCTCCCAGCTCATTCGAGCGTCCCTGCCTCCGCGCCAACAATAAATTTCATGTAACAACAAATTGGTGCGCACAGTGGGCCATTTTTATTGACAATAAAAGGGACATGTCCACAGGGACATCAGAGGAACTCGATGCACATTGCTAATCACGCTCAAAAGCTCTTTCACTCCACACTCTTTTCTGTCGCCGCTCTCACCACCCTCATCGGACCCGCTCAGCATCGCGCTATCGCCCAGACAAAGCTCGACGAAGGGACCTACAAGACTCTCCTCGTGAACGTCGATCACCGCAAGCAAATCAGTCTCGACGGCGACTGGCACACCATCATCGATCCCTACGGCTCCGGTCTCTACACCTTCCACAACGAGCTTCGCAAAGACGGCTACTTCCTCAACGAGCACAAAGACAACACCGAGTACGATTTCAGCAAGTCTCCCACCCTCAAGGTTCCTGGCGACTGGAACACCCAGCGCGAGTTGCTCCATTTCTATGAAGGCCCCCTCTGGTATCAGCGCGACTTCACCTACCAGAAGAAGGCGAACCAGCGGACCTTCTTCCACGTCGGCGCTGCCAACTACCGCAGCTTCGTCTGGGTCAATGGCAAATTCGCCTGCCAGCATGAGGGCGGCTTCACTCCATATGACTGCGACGCCACTGACCTGCTCCACGACGGCGATAACTTCGTCGTCATCGCTGTAGACGCGACCCGTCTCGCCGAAGGCGTTCCCACTCTTCAGACGGACTGGTTCAACTACGGCGGTCTCACGCGCGACGTCGCACTCGTTGAAGTCCCCACCCGCTTCATCGACGATTACGATCTTCATCTCGTCCGCGGCACCACGAATCAGATAGACGGCTACGTTCACGTCATCGGCGCCAGCGCGGGAGACAAAGTTAGCGTCTCCATCGCAACCCCCACGCCGACCACAGTCGAAGCCACCGTCGATGCCAACGGACGCGCTGCCATCCAGCTATACCCCGGAGGCCTTGAGCTCTGGTCGCCCGATCATCCGCGCCTATACAAGGTCCAGCTGAAGACAGGCGAAGACACTCTCGATGACGAGATGGGCTTCCGCACAGTAGAAGTTCGCGGCACGCAGATTCTGCTCAACGGCAAACCCATTTTTCTTCACGGCGTCAGCATTCACGCCGAAGCGCCCATTCGTACTGGCCGCGCTTACACCCAGGAAGACGCCGACACCCTCCTCGGCTGGGTCAAGGAGCTAGGCGGCAACTATGCCCGTCTTGCCCATTACCCGCACGATCAGCGCATGACCCGCACCGCCGACCGTCTCGGCGTCCTCATCTGGTCGGAGATCCCCGTCTACTGGGCCTGTCATTTCGGCGACCCGAACACCCTCGCCCTGGCGCAGAGCCAACTTCACGAGATGATTCGGCGCGACCGTAACAAGGCCTCCGTCATCCTCTGGTCTGTCGCCAACGAGACGCCGAACAATCCCGAGCGCACCAAGTTCCTCACCACGCTCGCAAATGATGCCCGCGAATACGATCCCACGCGCCTCATCACCGCTGCTCTTCTCGTCCGCACCAACGGCATGACCAAGATCGTCGACGATCCCCTTGGCAAAGCACTCGACGTCATCGGCGCGAACGAGTATGTCGGCTGGTACGAGCACGAACCATCCGATATCGCCCAGACCAAATGGCAGATCGACTACCAGAAACCGCTCATCATCAGCGAGTTCGGAGCCGATGCTAAATTCGGCCTTCATGGCCCGGCCGACAAGCGCTGGACCGAAGAATTCCAGGCCAACGTCTTCACCCAGCAGCTGATCATGCTCAACAACATCCCGCAGCTGCGTGGTATGAGCCCCTGGATCCTCATGGACTTCCGCTCTCCACGACGCGTCCTTCCCGAAATTCAGGACGGCTTCAACCGCAAGGGGCTGGTCTCTGAAAAGGGCGAAAAGAAGCAGGCCTTCTCCGTACTCCAGAAGGCCTACAAGAACAATGGTGTAGGAAAAGCCGAATAACTCGAACCCAACTAGGCGGAGGAGGCATGATCAGCCATCATGTTTTCTCCGCCCCAAATTCTCTGGGCTGTCCATGGCTTTGCAGGGCCCGACCAGAAGACATCGCTCGCAGATAGTCCCAGCGGCAACCACGCCGCAGCACACAGATACAAACTCCCCGTCGAAATATACGGCTCGCCCATTGAAGGCTGATGCCCAGCAAACCCAATCGTCAACCAGCCTTTCGCATCAAACGTCCCCGGCCGCTCGATCATCCTTCGCATCACCGCCGTCAGAGCGCACCGCACCTGCTCCGGCGACACACCTTGCGGTAGCTCTCTCCGAAGACTGATGTCGCTCAGAAGGTGAAATGCTCCAAACCGATAAGTCAGTGACCGCCCGATCGCAGGAAACGTAGCCTCCGGACTGATCATCCGCTCTTGTATCGCCGCGTACCGTTGCGCTCGCTCCAACGCCACCGGCTTCAGCGCACTCCACGCCACCGACTTCGCCGGCACGATCTCCAGCACCTTCATCAACATCGGCTGAATTACAAAGCTGTTGTAGTAATCCCAATGAAAGTGTGGGCCATCGCCATAGGTGCCATCACCCACGAACCACAGCTTATGCATCTGGATTGCGTAGTCCACACGCATTGAATCCCACCACTCCCCCATGAAGCAAAGACCAGCTTCCACCATCGCCGAAAACAGCAGCCAGTTCGACTGCCCCGGCAACACCGAACGCGTAGCCTGCAGCGCCTTCACCAGATTCGCCTTCGTTGCTTTATCCAACGGCTCCCACAACTGCTTCGGAGCCCGCAGAATCCCCAACACCAAAAAAGCCGCATCGACCACTGACTGCGGCGTCAAACCAAAGTTCATGTAATCCGCCGAAGCCGGATCAGTTCCATACCGAATCCCCGCCCGCGCCCACTCGCGATATTTAGCCTGCAACTCACCTTCCGCGCCGCTCATCTCTGCGCTCTCCAGCCACGGCCCTAAACCAGAAATCAACCGCCCAAACGCCTCCAGATGCGTCGACTTACTCCGAGCTTCTACCAGCCCAGCGCCTGCCTCAACCGGCATCTTCGCCCGCAGTTGCCCTTTGCTTACAGCCTCCAGCACCGGATCAGATACTCGCCGCACAACCTCAATCCAATAAGCCCGATCTCCGCCAGCGGCCTCTGATATCTGCTCCATCGCCAGCGCCGGCACAGTTGAAACAGCGCCCAATGCCAACGCACTCTTCAAAAAACTCCGCCTGGCAACTTCGGTTTCGTAGCTGATAACTCCCTCCCGCAAAACCTGACAACCAGTCTAAGCACTTCACTACAAACCATCCACAACCACGCCAACTCATCACTTTCTTCTTGCAATGCGGCCCCTTTCGCTCCACACTTGCAAAAAGTCCCTCACAATCCATCACACGCGGAGTCCTCACTATGAGCCTCACCCGTCGTGCATTGATCCAGCGCATGGCCCAGATCGGCGGCTACTCTGCCGCGTTCGTCACCATGCAGGCTCTCGGACTCGTACCCACAGCCGAAGCCTCTCTCCTTCCCCAACTCCCTGCCGACTTTGGCAAAGGCAAAAAAATTGTCATCCTCGGCGCCGGCATCGCCGGTCTCGTCTCCGCATACGAGCTCTGCAAAGCAGGCTTCGACTGCACTATCATCGAAGCCCGCAATCGCCCTGGTGGCCGTGCGTGGTCCGTCCGCGACGGCAGCAAGGTCGAGTTCACCGACGGCACCGTCCAAACCTGCAGTTGGCAAAACGACGGATACCTCAACGCCGGTCCCGCGCGCATTCCTTCCATCCACACCACTATCCTCAACTACTGTCACGACCTCGGCGTCCCTCTCGAAGTCGAAGTCAACACCTCCCGCTCTGCCCTCATGCAATCGCCGCTCCTCAATGGCGGCAAGCCTGTTCAGCAGCGCCAAGTCATCCACGACACCCGCGGCTACCTTGCCGAGCTCCTAGCCAAAGCCATCAATCAGCACACGCTTGACGACGCGCTATCCAAAGAAGACAGCGCCCGTCTCCTCGACTTCCTCTCTGGCTTCGGCGACCTCAACGATAAAGGCAAATATGTCGGCACCCCACGCGCGGGCTTTACCGTTGCGCGAGGTGCTGGCCTCACTAAATCAGCCTTGCACGAACCCCTCAAATTCTCCGAGCTTCTTGCCGCCGACTTCTCCACGGGCGAATTCTACGAGGAACAAATCGACTGGCAGGCCACCATGTTCCAGCCCATCGGCGGCATGGACCGCATCCCCTACGGCTTCGCCCGCGCCCTTCCCGCCGAGATGATCCACCACGATTCTCCCGTCAGCGAGATCACCACCTCCGACGCCGGCGTCACCATCGCCTACGCCAAATCCGGCACGCCCCAGACTCTCACGGCAGACTTCTGCATCTGTACGATGCCCATCTCCGTCCTCGCCAAAACGAAGAACAACTTCTCCCCCGAAACCCAGAAGGCCTTCACTGGCATGCCCATGACAGCGCTCTACAAAATCGGCTGGGAATCGCCGCGTTTCTGGGAAAGGGAAAATAACATCTACGGCGGCATCTCCTTTCTCCACAACGTCGTCGACCTCGTCTGGTATCCCACCGACAAACTCTTCTCACCAACGGGAGTCGTGGTCGCTGGCTTCGGCTCCGAGCGCAATGACGTCGGTGGCATGGGCCTCGGCGGCACCTCCAACGGCAAACCCACACCCTTCGGCTCTCTGCCGACCATGGAAGCCAAATTCGATGCCTCGCGTACCGCTGTCGAAGCGCTCCACCCCGGCCGCTCCCACCTGCTCGCCAAACCTATCTACGTCAGCTGGTCGAAGATCCCCTACTCCCTCGGCTGCTTTGCGAACAATCACCTCGAAAGCAGCGAGCCTGCTTATGCCCAGCTCGAAAAACCCCAGGGCCGAACGTACTTCGCCGGAGACTATCTCTCACATCTCGTTGGCTGGCAGGAAGGAGCCGCACTCTCCGCCCACCACGCCATCGAACGCATCGCGAAACAAATCCGCGGCTAACGAGACACGTAATCACAAGGGCAACATTTTTTCGCATTGAGCGTTTATCTATACGAACGCACGCCAATGATGGTCGTGCGAATCGATAGTGAGGACTCTATGAAATTCTCCCGTGTTGCTCTCCCTCTGATCACTGCGGCCACTCTTTTCGCAGCAGGTTGCGCCTCGCACCCCTACTACTATGCTCAGGGGCCTCCCCCACCGCCTTACGCCAGCGTTCCTCCGCTCATCGCAAGAGCCGACCACGAGGGATTCCGCGCTGGCGCTGAAGATGGAGCACGCGATGCTTATAACGGCTTCGGCCATCAACCGCGACGTGACCGCAAATATCACGACACGCCCGGCTACGATCCGGCATTGGGACCCTTCGGGCCTTATCGCGATGCCTTCCGGAGTGCCTACCTACGCGGCTACGATCAGTCCTTCTATCATCGCTAAGCCGGGTTGAACTCAGCACAAAACTCATAGGGACGCGCGCCACTTTATAGCAGCGTGTCTCCCCCATCCAGCACATCAGTCTCGCGTCAGAGCCGCAATCATTTCAGCAAACTCCGGCCACCCCTCGCTCAGTGACGCACGGCCCCCTGCGTCATAATCCTCGAACTCAAACCCCGGACTCACCGTACAACCGAGCAGCGCCCACTTCCCTCCTCTAACCAGGCGCGAACCCTGCCAGACATTCCGCTCCACCACAACCTGAGGTCTCTGCCCAGAGGCAAGATCGTTCCCTATCACCACTGTCCTCCCACTGCCATCGGCCAGCAACTGCAGCATCTCCACTGCATCGCCCACATAAAAATGAAATACCTCATCGCTCTTCAGCCGATGCATCTCGCTGAACGTCCCTGGCTCCAGCAGATAGTAGATTGCCGTCCCCATCCGCCGCGCGCTTGGATACCGCGCATCTCCAAAAGCCTCCGCTGCAACAGTCTCGGCAGCTTCATACGTCCGCACATACCACCCTCCCTCGCGCGGATGCGGTACGAGTCCCAGCAGTTTCTTTACATCTTCTGCGGTCATTTGCACCCTCTCAAGCTATTCTGTACACAATTCCTCTCATTCTAGTTTCCAGCGAGCCCAAACGTTGACGACGCGCAAACGCCTCGAACGCTACTTCCAATTCACTGCACACCGCACTAACTGGCGCACCGAGATCCTCGCCGGCCTCACCACCTTCATCACGATGGCCTACATCATCTTCGTGAACCCGGCCATTCTCTCGGAGACAGGTATGCCACTGGCCGCGGTCACAGCCGCGACATGCCTCTGCGCGGCCTTCGGCAGCATCCTCATGGGTGGACTCGCCAACTATCCCATCGCCCTCGCGCCCGGTATGGGCCTCAACGCCTACTTCACCTACACCGTAGTCAAAGGCATGGGTGTCCCCTGGCAAACCGCCCTCGGAGCCGTATTTCTCTCCGGGGCCATCTTCCTTGCCCTTACCTACACCGGCATCCGCCAACGCCTCGTTGGTGCTATCCCGCATCAACTTCACGCAGCTGTCGGAGGAGGCATCGGCCTCTTCATCGCCTTCATCGGATTCCGCAACGCAGGCATCATCGTGCCCAGCGCCACGACCGTCGTCACCCTCGGTAACGTCCGCGCCCCCCACACCGCTCTTGCTCTCTTCGGGCTTCTCTTCATCGCCATCCTGCAAGTACTTCGCGTCCGAGCCTCCATGCTCATCGGCGTCCTCGGCACGATGTTCCTCGGAGTGCTTTTCCATCAGGTCCACTGGCAGCCTGTTCATTACAGCCTCTCCGCCATCCGAGCCACCGCCTTCCAGCTCGATATTCGCGGGGCTCTCCACATCGGCGCCTTCGAGATCATCTTCGTCTTCCTCTTCGTCGATCTCTTCGACAACATCGGCACCCTTGTCGCCGTCACCCAACGCGCCGGGCTCATCTCCCCCGACCACACCATCCCGCGTCTGAACCGCATCTTCTTCGCCGACGCTACCGCCACGATCGTCGGCTCGCTCGCCGGAACCAGCACCGTCACCAGCTACGTCGAATCCTCCGCCGGAGTAGCCGCAGGCGGACGCACCGGCGTCACCGCCATCGTCACCGGGCTGCTCTTCTTCGTCTCTCTCTTCATCGCCCCGCTCGTCGGAGCCATCCCCAGCTTCGCCACCTCACCCGCACTCATCCTCGTCGGCGGCCTCATGCTTACGGGCCTCGGTCAAATCGAGTGGGACGATCCCCAGATCGGCATCCCCGCCTTCCTCACTGTCTCCACCATCCCGCTCACCTGGTCCATCGCCGACGGCCTAAGCTTCGGCCTCACCAGCTACGCCGCGCTGCAACTGCTCACTGGCCGCGCACGCCGCCAGGACTGGATGCTTTACCTACTGGCAGCTCTCTTCTTCCTGCGCTTCGTCTACATCGCCCATTCGTAAAAAAGAAAAAGGGCGCACCCAATCCGGATGCGCCCTCCCTACCTATCGCTAAGAAACTACTTCAACAGACTAGGTGGTTTTGACGTAGTGGCGTCGGCCGGAGCTGCTCCGGAGCTTACTCCATCCAACATCGCCTGATACGCCACAATGTTCTTCAGCGTCTCATACGGAACCTGCGTAAGCGGCAGCAGATGCCCATTCACCGCGAGTATTGGAGTCTGGTCAATACCCGCTTCCGTCGCCAGCTTGATCGAGGCGTTCACCTGATCCTGGATCACCTGCGTGGCCGCGCAAGCATCGATCGCCGCAGGATCAAGCCCGACCTTGGTCACAGCAGCCTTCAACGTCGCGTCGCCCGTCTCCGGCGTCAGGGCGGCCTGCGCGTCAAATACCGCAGCCGCAAAGGGGAAGAACGCATCGTTCTTCTGTTTCTGGACGCAGTAACCATAAGCAGCCGCCTTGAACGCAAACGGATGGACTGCCGTCAACGGAAAGCTCTGAAAGACGATCCGTGCATTCGGGAAATCCTTCGCAAGCTGGTCCATTGTTGACTGGGCGTCCTTGCAATGCGGGCACTGCATATCGGCAAACTCCACCAACATCAAGTCCTTGCTCGACGCTCCACGCGAAGCTCCATCTGCGTGGTCCTGCAGCAGCTTGCGTGTCTCAGCAAACGGCGTCGCACCAAACGGAATCACGCCCGAAGAGTCAGCAATCGCATAGTGACCATCCGGCGTCACAAAGAATGCCGACGACTGCACCTTCGCATTTGCTGTCTTCTCCGAAACGAATACGACCACCTTGCTCACGCCCGGAGCCTTCGTCGTCTGGATCGCCTCCACCCGCCAGATGCGGTTCGGGTCATACCCCCACAGTGCCTTCAGGAAGCTGTTCACCGTATCGACAGTCGGTGTCGTCGCCGTAAAAAACTTCTGATCCACCGGAGGGAACGGATCTGGGTGGCTCGACGGATCGAGCGAATGTATCTGCAACTGCGGCGGTGCCGGTGCTGCCTGGTTCGTCCCACCTGTGCTCGTCTGTGCTCCCGCGATCGCCGTCACGCCGAGAACCGACGCCAATCCTGCCAACATCCAATTCGTAATCTTCAAAGAATCCTTCCTCCGCCGTCGCTCTCCGCGCCCAGCACTTCTATTACACCTGAACTTTGACCGCAATGGGAAACCGTCTTCCCATTCCGAACGACTTACGCGTCACCTTCAGTACCGGTGCCGCCTGCTGGCGTTTGTACTCACTTCGCTCCACCAGCTGTATGACGGATCGCACCAGCGCAACGTCAACCCCTTGATCCTCAGCGATCTGCTCGGCGGAACAGTAACGCTCAACATAAGCCTCAAGTATCGGATCCAACACCTCATAAGGCGGCAGCGAGTCCGTATCCCGCTGCTCGGGCCGTAACTCAGCCGAGGGCGGCTTTTCCAGCGTCGCCTGCGGAATCACCTCATGCTGCCGGTTCGCATATCGGCTCAACTCATAGACCTGCGTCTTCATCACATCGCCGATCACCGCCAGCGCCCCGACCATATCCCCATACAGGGTGCAATAGCCGGTCGACATCTCGCTCTTGTTGCCCGTCGTCAGCACCAGCGCGCCAAATTTGTTCGACAACGCCATCAATAGCGCACCTCGAATCCGCGACTGCAGATTCTCCTCCGCCAGACCAAACGGCGTCCCCACAAACAGCGGTTTCAGCACGCTTTGGTACTGCGCAAACACATCATGAATCGGCAGCATCTCAAACCGAATCCCAAGATTCTTCGCCAGAAGCCGAGCATCCTCAATCGATCCCAGCGACGAGTACTCGCTCGGCATCCCCACGCCAAGGACGTTCTCCGCGCCTAGCGCCTCAACCGCAATCGCCGCCACCAGCGCCGAATCGATGCCTCCGCTCAACCCGACCAGCACCTTCTTGAAGCCGCACTTCAACACATAGTCGCGCGTCCCCAGCACCAACGCGTTCCACATAGCCGCGACCTCATCTACGGCAGCGTCCGGCGCAACCGGAGCTGTTTCCTTTACGTCGAAGATCACAAGGTCCTCGGCGAACGAGGCCGCCCGTGCCACAACCTCCCCATCAGGCCGAATCACCAGCGATGAACCATCGAATACCAGGCTGTCGTTGCCTCCCACCTGATTCACCATCGCCACATAAGCGCCGTGCCGCTCCGCCAGCGCAGCCAGCATCCTCTGCCGCACTTCCGGCTTGCCCTGCCAGTATGGCGAAGCAGAGATGTTCAGAATGATGCGTTGCCGCCCCGCAAGCTCCTTCGGCTGCGCGTCCCACTCGCGCATCAACACTTCGACCGGATCGATCTTATAGATGGGCCGTGGCCAGAAGCTCTTATCGTTCCACGCATCCTCGCAAACCGTAATCGCCAGTGGCTCCCCAGCAACACAGGTCAGCGTCTGATGAGCAGCCGGCTCAAAGTACCGTTGCTCATCGAACACGTCATAAAACGGAAGCAGCATCTTCTGCTGCACGAAGCTCACAGTGCCGCCGCTCAAGAGCGCCGCAACATTCCGCACATGCTTGCCTACCGGTGACGCAGCCGGCATGACCGTCCCACACAGAATCGCCGGTCGTCCCCCCGCTGCCGCCCACGCCGCAATCTCCGCAACGGCCTTCTCTGCCCTGGCGATGAACACCTTCTTCTCCAGGAAATCCGCCGGTGGATACCCGCACACCGCCAGTTCAGGAAAGACCACAAGTTCCGCGCCCAACTCTGCAGCACGGCCCGCAAACTCAAGAATCTTCTTTGTGTTCCCGACGAAGTCTCCGACCGTCGGGTTGATCTGCGCAAGAGCTATCTTCACGCTTTAAGTCTACCGCTTAGGTGCCCGTACCGTTCAACACCACACTTACCGTTCGTGCCAGAATCTTCAAATCGAGCCAGAAGCTCCAATTCTCCACATACGCCGTATCCAGCGAAATATAGCTGTCAAACGAGGGGTCCTGCCGCGCCTCTACCTGCCAAAGCCCCGTAATTCCGGGCAGCACATTCAGGCGACGTAGATGCGCCAGATCATACTGCTCCACCTCGGAGGCCACCGGAGGCCGCGGGCCAACGAGACTCATATCGCCCTTCAGAACGTTGTAGAACTGCGGCAGCTCGTCCAGCGAATACTTCCGCAACCAAGCCCCTACACGCGTAATCCTTGGATCATTCGCGATCTTGAACAGCACGCCATCCCGCTCGTTCATATGCTCAAGGTCCGCCTTGCGCTTGTCTGCATCCTGCACCATCGTGCGGAACTTGTAGCAGGCGAATGTGCGCCCCTTCCTTCCAATCCGTTGCGCCCTGTAGAAAATCGATCCCTCTGAATCCATTCGTACCGCGATCGCCGTCGCCAGCATCGCCGGCGCCCCCACCAGCAATGCAATCGACGAGATGGTAATATCCAGCACACGCTTCAACAGAAACGCCCCAATCGGGAACTCCCGTCGATGCAGTGGAATCGTCGGAAACTGACCGATATACTCCACCGGAGCATTCCAGGCCAGCCCGTCATACAAGTCCGGCACCACGCGCACATCGATGCCGAACATTCGCGCCTCCTCCACCATGCCGATAACCAGCCTCTTGTCCCCCGGCACGGAGAAGAAAATCTCGTCGACAAACAGAGACCGTGCTAGAGAAAGGCAGTTCCGCACATCGCCGATCACGTCCGCGTCCCCCGACTCTGCCTCCCGCTCTGTCAGCGCTACAAAGCCCTTGAACCGGAATCCAAGGTGCTCCAGCGAATCCAGATGATTGCGTAAAGCCTGCCCAACGCGCCCCGCTCCGACGATCAGTACATTGCGCGTCTCAATTCCAGCTCGATAGCGCTTATAAGCCATACGCCGCCAAATCGCTCGCCGCAGGCAAAGCAGTATCGTCGTGAACCCCATCATCAGCAAAACGACGACTCGCGAGATCGACTCTCCGTTCGACACATACAACGTGCCGCATAGCAACAGGCCGGAGGTCAACGCGGCCTGGACCGTCAGTCTCTGTTCGTTCAAACCGCTGCGATTGTGAATCGGTCCATACAGCCCAAAGGACCGCGTAAAAAAGATCAGACACACCGCAAACCAGCCCACGTAAAAGAACAGCATCCGCGGCGGTGCATGAAAGAGATGGGGAAGGACGTAACGCGCCGGAATCTCATCCGGCAAAACTTCATGCAGGCGCAGCGCAATGATTGCAGCGACGCTTACAGTGAGCAGATCCAGCGAGGCCCAAACCACGCTGGGGACAGAAGGCCGTCGAAAAGCTCCAAACCGGGTAGCGTATGTCTTTCGCTGCCCCGCGGCCCGCGTTCTACCAGAGACAATAACCTGTTGCAAATAATCCGGTGCTGCCATTCGCGAACGCCTCTCGACCGCAATATTCCCTAGGCAACACAGTTGGTATGGATGCCCGTGAAGACTCTCAGGCTCCTTATCCAATAAATGAATTTCAGTCTCTGCAGTGGTTGAGAACCCGGCTCAAAACATCAAAGTCTCTTACGGATTACATTAATCTCGAGCTGCGTTTACGCAACTTCCTTTCGCAGCATACTAACGGCACACATGCATAACAATCGCCTCATCCGTTCTTTTCCGGAGGGAGAAACTACATCATCACGTCTGGGGTGCACACTGTCTCTGCCACTTTTGGGTCAGGTGTGCTTAGGCCGGCATCACCAGTTCATCCAGTGCGAGGAACTCCTGCAGAATCGGGTCATCGCTCCGCTCCATCTCCTCCATGGTGCCGAAGAAATGTGCCTTTCCTCCATGCAGGAAGACCACCCGGTCCGCGAGCTTCTTGGCGAAGCGCATGTCATGCGTCACAACAATGCTCGTCAGATGAAGCTGCTGCTTCAGCCGCTCGATCAGGTTCCCCAACAGATGAGCCATCAGCGGATCCACCATCGTGGTCGGCTCGTCGTACAACACGGCCTCCGGCTGCGACGCCAGCGCCCGCGCAATCGCCACCGATCGCTTCATCCCCGTCGAGAGGTCGGACGGAAGCACGTCCTCCATCCCCGCCACCCCCACCATCTCGAGCAGTCCTTTCACCACCTGAAGAATCTGGTCTTCAGCAAGATCACCACGCTCCCTCAGCGGAAAAGCCACATTCTCCCCCACCGAAATTGAGTCAAACAACGCCCCATTTTGGAAGACCATCGTCACCTTCCGACGAATCTCCTGCATCTGCGTCTCGTTGTAGCCACAGATGCTCTCCCCGGCAACGCGAATAATGCCGCTATCCGGCTTCAGGAATCCCATCAGCATCTGCAGCGAGACCGACTTGCCCACACCGCTGCGCCCCAGGATACAAAGCGTCTCCCCCGGCAGCACGCAAAAGCTCACATCTTCAAGAACGACAAAGCCATCGAACGACTTATACACATGCTCGAACGAGATGTACGAGCCCGGCTTATTTTTGACATCAGGGACTGCCTCGGCGGCAGCCTCATTCTGCTGCGCGGCCTGATCCATAAACTCGCTAACAACCGGCGCCACATCAGCTGATACATCCTCAATCAGCGGCGCCTGATCCACCGCCCCAGCATCGTCAGACACAGGTACGGACTCCTCCGCATCCGTCTTCTCCACAACGTCGGGCTTGTCCCTCTTCATCGGATCCTGTTGCTTCGTGTCCTCTTGCGGGTCCGCCATCGTTCATATCCTCTTCTGGCTATTCTCCCATCTAATGCAACACAGGAGCTTTCTGCTGGCAAAATTGCCATACGATCATGTGTCGAGAGCATCCACAAACCGCTCTGCCTCCGCAAACTCCTCCGGCGTATTCAGATTCGCAAACCACCTTCCGCTGGCTCGCTCCTGTGCCTCGGTCGTGTACCACCAGTCCTCACCCAACCGTCGAGGTCCGGGCCACGCTCTGAACTGATCCCAGTAAGGAATCGCCACCATCCCCACACCCGGCAACAGCCCCTTCCCGACGGAGATCTCCCTGCAAGCCTTCTCCAGCACGGGAAACAGTTTGTACTCCCCTCGCTCCAGCGCCTCTGTCAGGAAAGGTCGAACTTCGCGATGCACCAGTGCCAGCGTCGGCTGCGGCACGCCGTCCACCCTGAACATCCACACACGCGCATGCGCACCAGGAAGCTCAAACTCCATCCGCCTCGGGACCGCCCCTCCTGCATGAAGCACTGCATGCCTCACCCAACCAAAGAGATAAGCGGTCGGCACAAACGGCACGTCCACAGGCAGAAACAGGTTCCAGTCGTACCGCGAGTGAAGCAACGCCGCCTCCATGCCACCCATCGGCCCGCACTCCGGGTGCAGGTCGTTCACCAACGGTGCATAGGCGTCCAGTGCCGGATTGTTGCCAAGAACGCTCACCTCCATACATACACGGCGAAGCTTCACCACAGCATGCAGCACCAGCGGCTTGCCGGCAAGCTCCAGCAAAGCCTTGTCCTGTCCCATCCGCGAGCTTCGCCCACCCGCCAGGACATACCCCCCAATCTCCGCAGGACGCCGCCAGAGCACCTAAGCCCCCACTCCGCTCAGAAACCTCACAATCGACTCGATGCCACGATGAAAGTTCGCCAGATGAAACTTCTCATTCGGAGCATGCAGATTGTCGTCCGGCAGCCCAAACCCCATCATCACCGTCGGAATCTTCAGCTCTCGCACGAAGTCACCCACAATCGGAATCGAGCCGCCGCCACGCACAAACACCGTCTCCTTCCCGAAGACCTCATGCATCGCCTCAGTCGCAGCCTTCACATATGCATTATCCGTACTCACCACAATCGGGTCGCCCGAATGAATCATCCGCACCTGAAGCTCCACGCCCTTCGGCACAATCGACTCCACATAAGCCTTGTACTTCGCAAAGCTCTCCGCCGGAGTCATATCCGGAACCAGCCGCATGCTCACCTTCGCCAGCGCCCTCGCCGGAATCACCGTCTTCGCGCCCGCGCCAATAAATCCTCCCGGCATCCCATGCACATCAAGCGTCGGCCTCGCCCACGTCCGTTCCAGTACGCTATACCCCGGCTCGCCCGTCAGCGTAACCGAACCAACCTCGGTCTCGCGATAGTGCTCTTCATCGAACGGCAGCGCCTTCCACGCCTTCAACTCATCGGCAGTCGGCTTCGCTACCTTGTCGCAGAAGCCCGGAATCAAAATCTTCCCTTCATCATCCTTCAGCTTCGCAATCACCTGCGCCAGCGCCACAAAAGGATTTGGAGCCGCCCCGCCATACATCCCCGAGTGCAGATCCGTCCGAGCCCCCCGCACCTCGATCTCCGTATAAATCATCCCCCGCAGCCCGACGCACAAAGTCGGCAGCTCTGGCGCGAACATCTCCGTATCGCTCACCAGCGCAACATCTGCCTTCAGCTCATCCCCATGCTCACGGACAAACCGGGCAATCCCCTCGCCGCCGACCTCTTCCTCACCCTCAACGATCACCCTTACATTCACCGGCAGCTTCCCGCCACCCGCGACAAACAGCGATTCCAGCGCCTTCACATGCATCCACATCTGTCCCTTGTCATCCACCGCACCGCGCGCATAGATGTTCCCATCGCGCTCCGTCGGCTCAAACGGCGGCGATTTCCACTCATCCAGAGGCTCAGCCGGCTGCACATCATAGTGCCCATAGCAAAGCACCGTCGGACCACCTTCAACATGCAGCCAATCCGCATAGACTAGCGGATGCCCATGTCGCGCCGGAACCAGCAGCGCATGTCCCGAAGCATCCGCGATCACCCGCTCATCCGTCGACGTCTCTATCAGCCGGACATTCTCCATCCCAATCCGCTCCAGCTCCGCCGCAACGAACTCCGCCGCACGCCGTACATCGCCAACATGCTCCGGCAGCGTCGACACCGAAGGAATCCGCAACAGCGCCTTCAACTCATCGACAAAACGCACCCGATTCTTCTGCGCAAACTCTACCGCTGCCGTCATCATCTCCGCCATGTATCCACTCCTGAACTCGTTCATTCCGCTCGCCACGCCACGTACAAGCGAAACACAAGTATATGCAACTCAACCACCAGCCGAAGTGCAGCGAAACCCCATAAGGCATAGGATGTGTGCGGACGGGAGGTTAACAGAGATGACCACCTCAAAAGATGACGGCAACATGATCGACCATGTCGCCCAGTTCGATCTCATACAGGAGATCGCGGAGTGTGAAAGTAAAAAGCCCTGGCCGTCCGGCCACTACGCAAAGACTCTCTTCAAGAAACCCGATTTCAGAACCGTGCTGATCACAATGGAGCCCTCCGCGAAAATGAAGGAGCACCACGCCGACGGCACCATCTCCGTGCAGATCCTCAAGGGGCAGATACGCTTTGTCGTCAAAGGCAAGGCCCGTGATCTGACAACTGGAAATCTCCTCACCCTTGGTGCTTCGATCAGGCACGAAATAGAGGCCCTCGAAGACTCCGCCTTCCTACTAACCATCTCCTGGCCAAGCGAACAGGAGCTGCTGGCCATGAAACACCGCGGCTACGGTACCTAGCGTCCGCACACGATGAAACTAACCATCAAACGCGTCTACGACGAACCAAACGCCAACGACGGAACCAGAATTCTAATCGATCGCCTCTGGCCGCGAGGCTTATCGAAAAAGAAGGCCCGCGTCGATCTGTGGTTGAAAGAGATCGCACCCAGCACCGAGCTCCGCAAGTGGTTCGCTCACGATCCCGCCAAATGGGCAGACTTCAAAACCCGCTACCACGCCGAGCTCAAACACAACAGCGAGCATTTGGCAGTCCTGAAACAAGCAATAGCCAAAGGCCCAGTGACCCTTCTCTACGGCGTAAAAGACGAGCAGCACAACGACGCAATCGTCCTCCAGGAACTCCTGCAACACTAAAGCGCGATCATGCCGTCTCGCTTATGACCCACTAGAAAATGCTTATCCTGCTGGCGCATCGCAACACCCGCGCGAAACAATGAGCCTATGGAAGACACGCAGGCCCAGCCCACCGCCACCCCCAAAGGTCAGACCTGGAACACCGCAGCCTACGCCGCCAACGGCCGTTTCGTCGCCACTCTGGCTACAGACGTAGTCGATCTTCTCGCTCCCCAGCCCGGCGAAACCATCCTCGACGTCGGCTGCGGCGACGGAGCCCTCACCGAACAGCTCGCCGCCACCGGAGCCATCGTCACCGGCGTCGACAACTCCCCTGCCATGCTCGAAGCCGCCCGCACCCGCGGCCTCAACGTCGAACTCCACAGCGCCGACGCCCTACCGTACGAAAACCAATTCGACGCCGTCTTCTCGAACGCCGCCCTCCACTGGCTCCCCGCCGCGAAGCACCCGGCTATCCTCACCGGCATCCACCGCGCACTCCATCCAACCGGACGATTCGTCGCCGAAATGGGCGGCCAGGGCAACATCGCCGCCATCCGCACCGCACTCCAAACCGTCCTCGCCCCCTACGGCATCGACGCCGAGGCCCACGCCGCCTCCTTCTATCCCGCACCCGCCGTCTATCGCCGCTTGTTGGAAGCCGCAGGCTTTACCGTGCAATCCATCGAGCTCATCCCCCGCCCCACCCCGCTACCCAACGGAATGGACTCATGGCTCAACACCTTCCGCAACGGCGTCCTTGACCGCCTCTCCCCCAACGACCGCACCGCAGCTCTCTCCAGAACCGTAGCTCTACTCGAACCAATTCTCCGCGACGCTGACGGCAACTGGGCCGCCGACTACGTACGCCTGCGTTTCCACGCGACCGCGAAACCCTAACGGCCGCTGCTGATCTCGTCCACAGACTCCGGCGCAATATTCCCCAGGCATTGCATCAACAACTCATTCAACCGGCTGAGGTCGCTATCAGCAACACCCTGCCAAAGCCTCTCCTGAATTGTTTGAGCCGTCTCCTCCGCCGACTCCATTAATTGTTCGCCAGCCAGCGTCAAACTCGCCGTAACGATCCGGTCGTTCACCCTGTCCTTGCCGCGAACGATAAATCCACCCTCTTCAAGATGCTTCAGCAGCGCCTGCACCGTCTGCGGAGTCACATAGCAGGACCGCGCCAACTGCGCCCCCGAGCTCCCCGGCGCGCTGCGAATCGCATACAGCACCTGTAGCTGCGCTATCGTCACACCCTGCGGACGAAGCAGCTCATCCATCTGCCCACGAAAATGGATCAGGATCCGCTTCATCAGCTGGGCCGCCTGCCTCGTCTGTTTCTGCCGTGTCTCGTCCTTGACTTTCGACATATATCAGCTAGCTGATATCATATCAGGAGACTGATATGGCAGCGACCGCGACAGCCCCCGCCCTTACCCCACCCGCCTGGCGGCCCCATCACAATCCATGGGCCGTCGCGCTCACGGTCACGCTCGCCACCTTCATGGAGGTCCTCGATACCTCCATCGCCAACGTCGCCCTTCCCCACATGGCCGGAACCCTCGGCGCCAGTCAGGAAGAGGCCACCTGGGTCCTCACCAGCTACCTCGTCTCCAGCGCCATCGTCCTGCCCATCTCCGGCTGGCTCTCCAATCGCTTCGGTCGCAAGCGCTTCTACATGACCTGCGTGGCCATATTCACCGCCTGCTCGCTCTTGTGCGGATTCGCCCGTTCCCTGCCCCTTCTCATCTTCGCGCGCATTCTGCAGGGAGCCGGCGGCGGCGGCCTCGCCCCCAGCGAGCAAGCCATCCTCGCCGACACCTTCCCCGTCGAAAAGCGCGGCCAGGCCTTCGCCGTCTACGGCATGGCCGTCGTCGTCGCACCCGCCATCGGCCCCACTCTCGGCGGCTGGATCACCGACAACTTCAACTGGCACTGGATCTTTTTCATCAACATCCCCGTCGGCCTGCTCTCGCTCTATCTGAGCAACCGCATGGTCGAAGACCCACCGCACCTCAAAGCCCGCCGCGAAGCCGCCAAGCACTCCAAGGTCGACTTCATGGGCCTCGGCCTCGTCGCCACCGGCGTAGGGTTCCTCGAGTTCACCCTCGACAAGGGCCAGGAGAAGGACTGGTTCGGCTCGCCGATGATCGTCACCTTCGCCTCCCTAGCAGCCATCACACTCATCGTCTTCGCGATCTGGGAGTGGAACCACAACGACCCAATCGTCGACCTCAAACTCCTAAAAAACCGAAACTTCGGCACTGCTGTCTTCCTCCAGCTCATCCTTGGCATGGTGCTCTTCGGCTCGACAGTCCTCATCCCGCAGTACCTGCAAGTCCTTCTCGGATACACCGCCGAACGAGCGGGCATGGTGCTCTCCCCCGCTGGCTTTGTCATGATGATCATGATGGCCGTCGCAGGCCGATCTCTCGGCAAATTCGACCCTCGCCTGATGGTCGCCCTCGGCTACATGGTTACAGCGATTGGCATCTTCAACCTCACACGGCTCGATCTCTACACCAGTTTCAGCACTGTCACCATCTGGCGCATGACCCAGGTCATAGGATTGCCCTTCGTCTTCATCCCCATCAGCACCCTTAACTACGTCGGCGTCCCGATGAGCAAGACCAACCAGATCTCCAGCCTCTCGAACTTCGCCCGCAACCTGGGCGGCAGCGCTGGCACCGCCCTGCTCACCACCTATATCGCTCGCAGCTCACAGGTCCATCAGGCAACGCTCGCTGCGAATGTCGTTCCCAACAGCGTTCCGTACCGCCTCTACATCAACCGCATGGCGGACTACCTGCATTCCCACGGAATGCCCGCCGCCACAGCCTCACAGGTAGCCATCGGTCGCGCCTATCAGGACATGCTCCGTCAGGCCACTATGCTCAGCTACAAGAACGCCTTCTTCATCCTCTCCATCGTCATCTTCTGCTTGGTACCGCTGCCGTTCGTCATGCGACTGCCGACTAAGAACGCCAAGGTTGATCCCGAGGCCATGGGCGGCCACTAATACATCGTCGCCGTCCAACCCGGATGAATATTCCTAAAGAAACATAGTTTTCCTAATGACATTGTCATTCGCATGGTGTTACGCTGCCGCCATGAAGCGACCGGCATCGATTGGCGTCCTCTGTCTCCTCTTGATCGCAACCGCGACCGCCTTCACCCAAACTCCCACGACCCCCGACGCCCCACCCCAAACCGCCGTCGCCCAAAACGCCCCACTCAACCCAGCCTTACCGACAGTCTTCATAGTCGGCGACTCCACCGCCCGCAACCAGGCCGACCTCGGTTGGGGAGACCACTTCGCCCACTACTTCGACACCACACGCATCAACATCGCCAATCGAGCCCACGCAGGCCGCAGCAGCCGCACCTTCATCAACGAAGGCTCCTGGGACAAAGTCCTCGCCGAAATGAAGCCCGGCGACTTCGTCCTCCTCCAGATGGGCCACAACGACGGCGGCGACCTCGGCGGCACCAAACCCCGAGGCTCCATCAAAGGCCTCGGCGACGAGACCAAAGACGTCATCCTCCCCGACGGCCACACCGAAACCGTCCACACCTACGGCTGGTACATGCGCAAATACATAGCCGACACCCGCGCCAAACGCGCCACTCCGATCCTGCTCTCCCTCACCATCCGCAACATCTGGAAGGCAGACGCGGACGGCAAGCCAAGGATCGAACGCGACATGGGCTACGACGCCGACATCCGCCAGCTAGCCGCCGACCAGCACATAACCTTCATCGACATGGCCACCGTAGAAGCCGACCGCCTCGAAGCCCTCGGCCCCGAAAAAACCGCCACCCTCTTCCCCATCGACCACACCCACACCAGCCCCGAGGGAGCAGAACTCAACGCCAATGCAGTCGTCACAGCGCTCCGCAACGCCAAATCCCGGCTCGTCGCCTATGTCAAACCCCAATAATTAGACTCGTGGTTTACTTGTAGTGATATCTGTGTTGAACCTGGGATGGGCTTCAAGAGAAATGGCACAAAGCGGCAGCGGAGATGTAAGGCTAGCTTTTAGAACAGCAGCTAGGTCGGCTCTCATTACCTTTTGCGTGGTTGTCTGTGGACAGGTCGCGAAGGCCCTTATCAATGACCTGTTTGACGGGAGGTGGAGGGTTGATTGGAAGTTCATCCTCGTCATTTCTGGGTTTGCCGGCGTGGTGGTACTCATCTGGACATTTGTCTCTGGCTATTTCTCGCTGCGCGCGGCTGCTCCGGCCGATGCCATCCTGGGCCGAGACCCATCCATCTCGACAAATCCGAACGAAGCTATGTCGGGATTTGTGGGAATGGAGTACTACGGCCTGATTCTCAATCGGACCTACCTCGTATTCGCTGCGCCGGATGGTCTCTATGGTTGGAAGGTTGAAGGCCCGGTAAGTGCCGCACGCCCGCAGTTCTATGAACCGTACAAAGAGATGCTCGACGACCCAAAACTCATGCGGGACCGTGGTGCGGTCAAGGACCTTGCAAAGTTGAAAGGCGGTTTCTTCATTCCAGGTTCGGAAATCGCCTACGTAGAGGCAACTGATAAGAGCAAATGGGGCATGGGCGGTATACCGCACTCGGGGCGGATCCGCATCGGCCTGACGACCGGAAAATGGCGAGAGTTCATACTGCTGGGGTCCGTCAGCCCGGAAGTGATCCGAGACAGAATCCTGTCGTCGGCAGCATCAGTCCGCGTTTAGCTTCAGCTTATTGTCATGGCGGCTAGTCCGAAAGTCGGGTTTTTCGGCAAGTTATACCCCATTTCATTTGAACTAACTGCTTGACCATCTCCACACGCTCCGGCCTCCCACCACCTCCCCAGACCATTTACACTAGATACTGGGTCGAATTGCACCCCCGAAGGACACCAGGTTTGCTCAACTCAGCTATAGCTAAAGTCTTTGGTACCAGCAACGAGCGCGCGGTCAAGCGCCTCATGCCCATCGTCGCGCAGATCAACGCGCTTGAGCCCGCCACCCAGGCGCTCTCCGACGACCAGCTCCGCGCCAAGACCGGCGAGTTCCGCCAGCGCATCGCCGACGCCCTCAAAGGCATCGAAGACACCCCCGAAAACAAAGACGAGCGCATCGCCGCAGAAAAGGCCGCCCTCGACGCCATCCTCCCCGAAGCCTTCGCCGTCGTCCGCGAAGCCGGCAAGCGCGCCGTTGGCATGCGTCACTTCGACGTCCAGCTCATCGGCGGCATCGTCCTCCACTCCGGCAAGATCGCCGAGATGAAGACCGGCGAAGGTAAAACCCTCGTCGCCACGCTTCCCTGCTATCTCAACGCCCTCGCCGGACACGGCGTCCACGTCGTCACCGTCAACGACTACCTCGCCAAGCGCGACGCTGAGTGGATGGGCAAGATCTACGGGTTCCTCGGCCTCTCCGTCGGCGTCATCGTGCACGACCTCGACGACGCTCAGCGCCGCGCCGCCTACGGCTCCGACATCACCTACGGCACCAACAACGAGTTCGGCTTCGACTACCTCCGCGACAACATGAAGTTCGAGCTCGCCGATCAGGTCCAGCGCAGCCACTACTACTGCATCGTCGACGAAGTGGACTCCATCCTCATCGACGAGGCCCGCACCCCGCTCATCATCAGCGGCCCGACAGATCAGACCACCGACAAGTACGCCCGCGTCAACGTCATCATCCCCAAGCTCGAACTCGGCGAACTCATCGAGACCCTCGAGACCAAAACCTGGTCCGGCGATTACGTCGTAGACGAAAAGACCCGCTCCATCACCGTCACCGACGAGGGCTGGGAAAAGATCGAAGGCCTCCTCGGCATCGGCAACATCGCCGACCCCGAAAACTGGGACCTCAAGCACCACGTCGAGACCGCCATCAAGGCCCACTCCCTCTACAGGCGCGACGTCGAGTACGTCGTCAAAGACGGCGAAGTCATCATCGTCGACGAGTTCACCGGCCGCCTCATGCCCGGCCGCCGCTGGTCCGACGGTCTTCATCAAGCCGTCGAAGCCAAGGAAGGCGTCAACATCCGCAAGGAAGACCAGACCCTTGCCACCATCACCTTCCAGAACTACTTCCGCATGTACAAGAAGCTCAGCGGCATGACCGGTACAGCCGAGACCGAAGCCGCCGAATTCGACAAGATCTATAAGCTCGAGATTGTCGTCATCCCGACCAACCGCAAGATGCTCCGCATCGAGAACGCCGACGTCGTCTACCGCACCGCGAAAGAAAAATACTTCGCCGTAGCCGACGAAATCGCCCGTCTCCACGAGGCCAAGCAGCCCGTCCTCGTAGGCACCACCAGCATCGAAAAATCCGAACTCCTCTCCGAGATCCTCAAGCGCAAGGGCGTCCGTCACGTCGTCCTCAACGCCAAGTTCCACGAGAAGGAAGCCGAAATCGTCGCCCAGGCAGGACGTCTCGGCATGGTCACCATCGCCACCAACATGGCAGGCCGCGGAACCGACATTCTCCTCGGCGGTAACTCCGACTTCATGGCCCGCCAGGACCTCGTCCGCAAGCAGCAGGCCCGCGCCGTCTCCGCAGCCGAGGGAGCCATCTCCCCCGTCGCAGGCCCCGGCATGTTCCGCTTCTACTATCAGTCGCAGGAGTTCGAAACCACACAAGCCGCCTGGGACGCTGCAGTAGCCTCGCACGAAGCCGCCGCCAAGACGGAGCACGACTCAGTCGTCGGCGCAGGAGGCCTTCACATCCTCGGCACTGAGCGCCACGAATCCCGCCGCGTCGACAACCAGCTTCGCGGACGCGCCGGCCGTCAGGGCGACCCCGGAGCCTCGCGCTTCTACCTCTCGCTCGAAGACGACCTCATGCGCATCTTCGCCCGCGAATGGGTCTCCACCCTGCTCCAGCGTCTCGGCATGGAAGAGGGCGTCCCCATCGAGTCCGGCATGATCTCCCGCCGCATCGAGGCAGCCCAGAAAGCCGTCGAAACCCAGAACTTCGAGTCCCGCAAACACGTCCTTGAGTACGACGACGTCATGAACAAGCAGCGTGAAGCCGTCTACGGTCTCCGTCGCCAGCTCATGGAAGGCGTCGACCAGAAGCAGCTCATCACCGACGACTACGTCTCCACCATCCTCTCCAACATCCTCGACGAGAACGCCCCCGAGAAGACCCACCCCGAAGAGTGGAAGATCGACGCCCTCTTCTCGCAGGTCTTCGATGTCTTCGGCGCTCACCTCGAAAACGAGATCGACGCCGCCCATCTCAACCGCCACGAACTAGGCGAAGAGATCTTCGAAAAACTCCGCGCCCGCTACGACGTCAAGGAGCAGATCCTCGGCGCCCAGGCCATGCGCTACCACGAGCGCATCGTCATGCTCAGCGTCCTCGACGGCCTCTGGAAAGATCACCTCCTCTCCATGGACCACCTCAAGGAAGGCATCGGCCTCCGCGGCTACGCGCAGCAAGACCCGCTCGTCGCCTACAAGAAAGAGTCCTTCGAGATGTTCGAGGCCATGATGCTCCGCTTCCAGGAAGACACGGCCCGCCATCTCTTCCGCATGCAGATCATCGGCCCCGACGGCACCCCCATCGAGACCCCCGATCAGCTACCGCGCCCCACCGCAGCACCCGAGCTGGTCGGCCAATCTTCGTCGCAGCCCAGCCTCTCTTCCGGCTCAGCCGCTCCTCAGGAAGAGACCAAGCAGCACGCACCAATCCCCATCCCTACTCGCGCACCATCGACCACCATCGACGCTCTCGAGCGCGAGTTTCAGAAGAAAAAGCAGCGTGAACTCGAGCAAGCCCGCTCAGCCGGTTCCAGCGCCGCAACCAACGGCAGCGGCCCTCGCATCGCGGGAGAAAAAGTAGGCCGCAACGACCTGTGCCCCTGCGGCTCCGGCAAGAAATACAAAAAATGCCACGGCGCCGAAGCCTAACCCACTCATCAACGGCTCTGTGGTTGCCGCTGCTCTTCTTGTTTGTCATCCCGTAGGGATCTGCTTCTGTCTTTGCAGTTGACTATTCTCTTCAACCACCCCAAAAAAATCATCTAGACCACTACGCTGCTCACGGCATCATCGTGAGCAGCGTAGTTGGAGAGACACGACTTTCGCCGTTGCTGTTGTTTTTGCCACCCACCACCTACTTCAACAAATCATCCAGCAACAACTTCGCCTTAGTCGCCAGAGTCTTCGCCCCCTCAACATCCCCCGAGTTCAGCGCTTCCTGAGCCTGCCGCTGAAAATTCTTCACCTTGCTGATCTGCGCCTTCTGCTCATCCGACATCTGCGCCGACAACCCATTCAGCCGTTTCTCATTCGCGGCAATCATCTCCGCAGCCTCTTGCTGCGACTTTGGATTCGCCTCTCCGCCAGAAGTCAGCGCGCCAATTGCAGCCTCCTCTGTTGCGGGCTCGGCACTCGCCACCTGCACAGGAGGCTCAGGCGCGGGAGTCTTGGCCGCGGGCCTTCTCCTCTCCCGCTTTGGCTTCGCCCCGTTGGAGGCAACCGGCACCGGCGGCAGCTTCACCACCGGAGGCTCAATCATCGGCGGATGTTCTGGCGGAGGTGGCGTCTCCAGCGCAATCGGGGCCTGAATCTGAGGCAAAGGAGGAACCTGCACCTTCTTGCGGCACCCTTCCGCGCCAAATCCGAGTCCGGCGCACAACAGCGCAGCCGCTACTCTTCGCCTCATGTCGTTCTGTTGATTCAAGCGTCTCTCCCTACCCTTTGCGTACGGCTCCTGCCGCAACGCCCTTTCGAACCTCAGCAGCGCTAGAGGCCAACGGCAGCCTCAGCGTAAATGTCGTACCCCGGTCAGCCGCCGCCGGATCGGCATTCGAGCGCACATCCATCGCACCGCCATGCATCTGCAGAATGCGATAGGTCATCGCCAACCCTATCCCGCTCCCCCTTGGTTTGGTCGTGAAGTACAGTTCGAAGATACGCGGTAATAACTCCGCTGGTATACCCTTTCCTTCATCCACAACCTCCACAACAGCAAATTGATGGTCCCGATGCGTCCTTACCCACAACTGGCCGCCCTCTGACATCGCCTGCATCCCGTTCAACAGCAGGTTCAGCAAAGCTTGCCGAATCAGCTCCGGATCCACCCGCACCATCACGGGATCCGGCGGCCCTTGCGCAGTTACATGCACACCATTCTCCCGCATCTCGGCTGCGGTCAGCTCGACCACGCTGCTAATGACCTGCCGCAGATCTTGCTCTCTCAGTTTTAACTCCATTGGACGAGAAAAGTCGGCCAACGTCTGCACAACTCGATCCAGTCTCTGCATCTCCCCAGACAGAATCTCTACATGGCGCTGGGCCCCGCTGAACATCTCTCCCTCACGACCAGCCAGCTTACCGCGCAACAGCTCCAAATGCACCACCATTGCATTGATCGGATTCTTGACCTCATGCCCAACACCCGCTGTCAGCCGTCCAATCGCAGCCAGTCTTCGCGCAATCTCAAGCTCCTGCCCCAGTTGCATCATAGATTCGACGTCCCGCAGCGTCAGCAATGTGCCCATATTGCCGCTCCCGCCTAGTCCATCATCGATCCGGTCCAGCGATATCTGCACCTGCCGTCCATCCTCTAGCGTCACGCCCTCCGCGCTCACGGGTTCGCCGCTAGCGAAAGCCTCCAGCACTGCCGCACCCAGCGCTGTCTCTGGCTCAAATATCTCCTCCAGCCGTCGACCCACCAGATCCCCTTCCGGCTCGTTCAAAAAATACGCCACAGCATCGGACACCATCACCGCCCGCTGATCCGCCGTGAACAACAGCACGCCGTCCCTCAGCGTATCCAGCATCTGGTCCAGGTTGGCTTGCAGTGCTGTGTAGCCCTCTTCCCTGCTGCGCATCTGTTCGCCCAACCGGTCGATTGTCTTCGTCACCCGCACCACAGCATCATGGGCTCCGGAATCCGGTCCCGGCAGAGGCTGTGGCCCCGCAGCCCTCAGCGTCAGGTGCTCCAGTTGTCTGCTGATCTGTTCGATCGGCTGCAGCGCCACATTCGCCAGCAGCGCAGCCGCCGCCATTGCCAGAAACGCCGCCGCTAACGCAACAAACATCGCCTTCTTCAACCACGGTACGTACGTACTCCGCAAAAAAGTAGACTGGATCCCCAGATGCACCACCAGAAACGGCATCCCATTCCGCTCCAGGGGCTGCGACATGTCGAGAAGCCGCTGCTTACCGAACACCTGCCGCGCCTGGTACAGAATGCTGCCTTCGCGCACACTCTCCAGGCTCATCCTGTAGGTCGCCTGCTGATTCAACGCGTCCGGGTCCGTACTGACCAGCGTCAACCCATGCGCATCCGTCACGCTCACATCTTGCACTGTCTTCGAGTAGCGAATGATCCCCTTCATCACGTCGGCCAGCGGCTGATGACTTCGTAGCGCATCCGTGACCGCCGCATGAAGCGCCTCATCGGTCATGTCTGCCGGAGGATTCGCCCGCAGCCCAGTCTCCACCGCCTGCCGCGTCATCAGCACAACCTCACGTGCCAATACGTCGTTCGCCTCCGCCGTCTGTTCGATCCTCTGCCGCAGCAGCTCTCCAACAAACATCGACGACAGCACAAACACGATGGCAAACGTCAGCCCTGTTGCCGACAGCACAAGCTTGGTCGTCAGACGCATCGTTACTCCGTAGCCGAAGAAGCAGAGTTCTGATATTCCTTCAACTTATTCTGCAATGTCTTCGAGCTGATGCCCAGTATCTCAGCGGCTTTCGTCTTGTTATTATGCGTCGACGACAGCGTCTTCAAAATAAGCTGCCGCTCGGCCTCATCCACCGTCGTCCCCACCTCAACCCGAACGGTGTTCTGGTCCTCGATATATCGCTTCACCTCGCCCGAGCTATTCGCCTCCGCAATCGCAGCCGCAATCTCCCGCGCCGCATACTGCCCGCTCTTCTTCACTAGAGGAGCAAATCCCGGACTCCCGAACTGTGGCGGCAGATGTTCGACCCCCAACAACCCCGACCCCGCCAGAATCACCGCCCGTTCAATCGTGTTCCGCAGCTCACGCACATTTCCCGGCCACTTGTACTCCTCCAGCCGCTTCAACAGGATGTCCTTCATCCCCGAAACCGTGCACCCATGCCGCTCATTCATATCGGCGATCATCTTGTCCGCGATCCTCGCCACATCCTCAACATGTTCCCGCAACGGCGGCATCTGGATATTGAACACATTCAGCCGGTAATAAAGATCCCCGCGCAGATCGCCATTCGCCACCGCCTGCTCCGGATCCTTATTCGTCGCCGCGACCACCCGCACATCCACCGGAGTCTCCATCTTGCTACCCAGCCGCCGCAGCTTCCTGTCCTCCAGCACCCTCAACAGCTTGGCCTGAGTCGCCGCCGGCATCTCGCCAATCTCGTCGAGCAGCAGTGTCCCCTCCTCGGCCAGCTCAAAGCATCCCGCCCGACGTTCCAGAGCTCCCGTAAATGCGCCCTTCTCATGCCCAAAGATCTCGCTCTCGATCAGTGTCTCCGGAATCGCCGCACAGTTCACAGCAACAAACGGCTTCCCCCGCCGCCCGCTCAGATCGTGCAGCGCCCGCGCCACCAGCTCCTTGCCCGTGCCACTCTCGCCCGTCACCAGCACGCTCACATTCGACGGAGCCACCCGCTCAATCAGCGAAAATATCTCCTTCATCCGCGGCGACGAGCCCACCAGCGCTCCCACTCCGGCCGACTGCCGAACCTCCTTTGGCGAGACCTCGGCCTGCTCATCCAACTCATGCTGCCGGCTCGCATTCTGCAGAATCGTCCGCAGCCGCACCGGATCCACCGGCTTGGGGATGTAGTCATACGCCCCCATCCGCATCGCTTCCACAGCCGAATCAATCGATCCCTGCGCCGTCAGCATCACCACGGCAATCCGCTGCGGCAGACACCCAATCCGCTCCAGCAGCTCCATCCCATCCATCCGCGGCATCTTCAGGTCCGTCACCACAATCGACGGCCCCCACTGGACCGCGCGCTCCAGCCCCTCCACCCCATCCGCCGCGCTCTCCGCACGATAGCCCCAGCTCTCGATCAGCTCCGTCAAGCCACTTCGCGCGTGAACTTCATCTTCGACGATCAACACCTTTTCCAACGCAATCACCCTTCCATTCCTGACTCATAGCGCAGCAAATCGCGTAATATCCCCGTAAGATGCTGCCCATCTAACCACAGTTATTGGGGATAACCCAAATAAATTCAGCGCCAAACCGCGTCCAGTCTCGTCAGGCAAACCTACTCTGCATAAAATCTTCACTCTCTATTGTGAACTTACTTGCCCTTACTTCCTAGTCCCCCACTTGAGCTTTCCTCTCTGCGCTATCCTTAAACCCATGCTTGAGCCAGAAATCTCGCCACAATCTTTCGCCCAACTTCGCCAGCAACCCAACGCCCCTCTTCTGTTGGACGTCCGCGAGCCCTGGGAGTACCAGTCCGCCCACCTCCCCAACTCCCTCCTCATGCCCATGGGCGAAGTTGCCTCCCGTGCCCACCAGGAGCTCGACCCCGACGCCCCCATCGTCGTCCTCTGCCATCACGGAGCCCGCTCCCTCAGCGTAACCATGTGGCTTCGCAACCAGGGCTTCGACCACGCCCAATCCCTCGCCGGCGGCATCGACGCCTGGTCCCGCAGCATCGACTCCACCGTCCCCCGCTACTAACCATGGCCTCAGCACGCGACGTCGAACAACAAGCCGCAGACCTCGAATCCCTGCGATCCGCCA
This sequence comes from Edaphobacter aggregans, assembly GCF_003945235.1. Lineage (NCBI taxonomy): Bacteria > Pseudomonadati > Acidobacteriota > Terriglobia > Terriglobales > Acidobacteriaceae > Edaphobacter > Edaphobacter aggregans. The sequence goes on along the minus strand of NZ_RSDW01000001.1, from coordinate 5,892,365 downwards.
CACCCGACGTCGCCACTGCGAGCCTTCGCAAAGCCCTTCAGCATCGCAACAACTACATCGTCTCCCGCGCAGCGAAGCTAGCCGCCGACCTCTCCCTGCCAGAGCTCACTCCCGACCTCGCCGCCGCCTTCGCCCGTTTCCTCGACAACCCCATCAAGACCGACCCACAGTGCTGGGCTAAGAACGCCATCGCCAAATCCCTGGCCTCGCTCGAATACCAGGAGCACGAGCTCTTCCTTCAAGGCATGCGCCACATCCAACTTGAACCCGTCTGGGGCGGCACCTCCGACACCGCCGGAAATCTCCGCGGCACCTGCGCCCTCGCCCTCGTCCAATGCCGCGACCTCAACAGCACCCGCCTGCTCTCCCTCCTCACCGAACTCTTCACCGACAAAGAACTCCCCGTCCGCGTCAACGCCGCCCGAGCCGTCGAACAAGTCGGCTCTGACTCCGCCATGCTCCTCCTCCGCCTCCGCGCCGAACTAGCCAGCGACGAACCCGAACTCCTCGGAGCCTGTTACAGCGGAGTCCTCCACCTCGAAGGCCCCAGCGCCATCCCATGGGCCGCGCGATTCCTCTCTCACCAGGACGACGCCTCCGCCGAAGCCGCCATCGCCATAGCCGAAACCCGCACCCCGGAAGCCTTCACCGCACTCAAAGCCTCCTTCGCAACGTCCCGCGACCCATGGTTCCGCACCGCCCTGCTCTCCGCCATCGCCCTCACCCGTCAGGACGAAGCCTACAACTGGCTCCTAACCCTGATCGAAAGCGACGACGACAACACCAAAGACGCCCACGAAGCCCTCTGCCGTTCCAACCCACCCACCCCAATCCTCGAGCGCCTAACAAAACTAGGCCACCCCTGCCCCACCACCCCTGACACCTAATACCTGACACCTAATACCTGACACCTAATACCTGACACCTAATACCTGATACCTGACACCTGACACCTGACACCTGATACCTGATACCTGATACCTGATACCTGCTATTATTAGAGACCGTTCGGTTCCTTCGCCCAGCAGGTTCGATGACCAAAGGCCAGCAAACCCGAGACCGCATCATCGCCGAAGCCGCTCCTCTCTTCAACCAGCGCGGCTACGAAGGCTGTTCCATCCAGGACATCATGGCCGCCACCGGCCTCGAAAAGGGCGGCATCTATCGCCACTTCGACAGCAAAGAAGAACTAGCCGCCGAGGCTTTCGACCATGCCTGGCACCTCGCCATCTCCACTCGATTTCAAAAGCTAGATTCCATCCCCAACCAGGTCGACCGCCTCAAGCAGCACATCGCCAACTTCGTCATCCGCTCCGGACTCCCCGGCGGATGCCCCCTCCTCAACACAGCCGTAGACTCCGACAACGGCAACCCCGTCCTCCGCGAGCGCGTCCGCAAAGCCCTCCACACATGGCAAACTAACCTCCGAAAGATCCTCAAAGAAGGCATCACCGCCGGAACCATCCGCCCCACCACCGACATCAACAAAGTCTCCAACCTCATCATCGCTGTCCTCGAAGGCGCTCTCCTCATCCGCCGCATCGAGAAAAACGACGAACCCCTCCACCAAGCCCTCGAACACCTCGATACCTACCTCGAAACAGAAGTCCGCAAACCTGCCCACCGCACAGCAAAAAAACTCTAAACTCCAGCCATTTGCCGTGGTGTTAGTTTTGTTCGTCATTCTGAGCGAAGCGAAGAATCTCTATATTTGCTGTTGTTTGCCTTTGCCTCTAGGTAAGGCAAGGCTTTAGCCTTGGCCCTCTATCAGGCCAGCGCAGAAAGAGGCTTTAGCCCCTGGGGTGATGCCTTCGCCTTTGCAATTCCTCCAATACCTTCCACAGAAAAAATTGAGACCAAACGGTTCTTTTCCCAATCCCCAGCATCAAAAAGAGACCAAGCGGTTTCATTCGCCCTAAATGTCGACCACAATCGCCATCCCGGACCAAACCAAACTGCTCCCGCGGGCAACCGCAAGAAAACCCATCAACCCCTGGGTCATCGCCCTCAACGTCACCCTGGCCACCTTCATGGAGCTGCTCGACACCTCCATCGCCAACGTCTCCCTCCCGTATATCGCCGGAGGCCTAGGCCGCAGCTTCGACGAGGTCACCTGGATCCTCACCACCTACCTCGTCGCCAACGCCGTCGTCCTTCCCATGAGCGCATGGCTCTCTCGCGTCTTCGGCCGAAAAAATTACTACATGGCCTGCGTCACCCTCTTCACGATCACATCCTTCTTCTGCGGCATCGCACCCAGCCTCAACATCATGCTGCTCGCCCGCGTCCTGCAAGGCATCGGTGGAGGCGGCCTCGCTCCTGTAGAACAAGCCATACTCGTCGACACCTTCCCGCCCGCCAAACGAGCCTCTGCCTTCGCCCTCTACACCGTAGCCATCGTTACCGCCCCCGCCATCGGTCCCGTCCTCGGCGGCTGGATCACCGATAACTACAACTGGCGCTGGGTCTTCCTCATCAACATTCCGATCGGCATCCTCTCGCTCTTTCTTACCCAGCGCTTCGTCCACGACCCACCAGCCTTCAAAGCCGAGCGCGAATCCGCCCGCACCGGCGGCAAGCTCCGCATCGACTACATCGGCATCTCGCTCATCGTTCTCGGCTCAGCCTCACTCGAAATCCTCCTCGACCGCGGCCAGATCGACGACTGGTTCGGCAGCTCCTTCATCGCCTCGATGTTCGTCATCGCCATCATCTGCTGGTCCATCGCCATCTTCTGGGAGCTTCGCCACGACGACCCCATCATCGACCTCCGCCTCCTCGCCGACCGAAACTTCGCCATCGCCTGCACCTTCTACTTCATCTTCGGCTTCGGCCTCTTCGCCACCACCACGATGATCCCGCAGATACTGCAATCCCTCTACGGCTACCGCGCCATCGACGCCGGTCTCGTCCTCGGGCCCGGAGCCTTCGTCATCACGCTCCTCGCCCCTGTCGGCGCACAGCTCGTCCAGCGCAACATCATCCACCCGCGCATCCTTATCATCATCAGCGTCGTCACCGTCGCCGCGTCGATGTTCTATTACAGCGGCTTCAACCTCCAGACCAACTACGCCCACTTCGCCTCAGCACGAGCCTTCCAGGGCCTCGGCTACGCCTTCTTCTTCGTCCCTTTGAGTGTCATCGCCTACTCACAACTACGCCCCGACCAGAACAACCGAGCCTCCAGCCTCACCAACCTCTTCCGCAACTGGGGCGGCAGCTTCGGCATCGCCTTCATCACCACCCTCAGCGAGCGCCGCCAAAGCTTCCACCAATCCGTCATGGGCGCCAATCTCACCCACTCCTCCGCAGCCCTTCAGGAAGCCATCCACAACACCGCCGCCTACCTCACCCAACACGGCTACTCCAAAGCCGACTCCGTCCGAGCCGCCACCCTCTTCTACTACAACCAGCTCTCCCACCAGACCCAACTCTTAGCCTTCATGGACTGCTTCCGCCTAATCGGCTGGATCACCCTCCTCGCCGTCCCCATCCTCTTCTTCATCCGCCCCTTCAAAGTAGCCGGCAAACCCTCCGCCAACCACTAATATCGGCGCGCAACAAACCACACTTCCCACACTTTTTACCGCTAAGTAACCACCAAAACACCACAGCAACCCACCATTTTTCCAGCAAATCCCACAAAAATCATCCTCAAAAAAATCACTTCGCCCGAGGATGCGTCTCGTCATAAACCCGCTGCACCTGCCCCACAGTCAACTGCGTATACCGCTGAGTAGTCGACAGCCGCTCATGCCCCAGCATCTCCTGAATCGCCCGCAAATCCGCCCCTTCCTCCAGCATATGCGTCCCAAAAGCATGCCGCAGAGTATGCGGATGCACATCCGCCGCCAGCCCCCGCGACAGCGCAATCGCCTTCACAATCCGCCCCACACTCCGCGTAGTCAACCGGCAATCTCCCCGCATTCGCAGATTCATCACCAGCGGCCCCTCATACACCAAAGCCCCTTTACCAGCGGCTAAAAGCTTCGCCTCCCGCAGCGGCAAATAACCCCGCAAAGCAGCAGCAGCCTCATCCCCCAGCGGAACCAGCCGTTCCTTCTTCCCCTTACCCCGCACGAGCACCGCATCATCCCGCCACTTCACGCTACCCATATCCAGCCCCACCAACTCCGAATTGCGAATCCCACACCCATACAACAACTCCAAAATCACCCGATCCCGCTCAGGCCAGGCCACCGCATCCTGCTTATCCTCCTTGGCCGAACCCTTATCATCCAGCGAATTCAAAACTCGATTCACCTCTTCCACACTAGGCACCCGAGGCAGATGCTTCGGCAGCTTCGGTGTGCTCACCAGCAGCGCCGGATTCTGCTGCACCTTCCCTTCCTTAGCCAGCCACTTGAACCAGCTCCGCACCGCAGCCAGCGCCCGAGCAGCACTAGCCTTCGTCAACCCACGCTCATACAGCAGCCCCAGATAAGCCCGAATATGCAGATGCTCCACCCCCGCAACCCCAGCACCCTCACCCATCGTCTCCTGCAAATAAGCGGCAAAACTCCGCACCTCCCGCGCATAAGCCCGCACAGTATGCTCCGAGGCTCCACGCTCATTCGCAAGCATCGCCAGAAACTGTTCCGCTAGCCAACTGAAGTTTCGTCCGGTCAAATCATTATGCAAGAAGCAACCTCCAAATCTTCGTTATAGCTAAGAAGATCGCTAGATAGATAATCCACGTTGCAATCAAGGTCACTATCGCGACATGCGTATGCAGATCCCCGAGCAGCGCCGAGACGAGACTCATGCCAGGAAGAGCAAAGACGATGAGTCCAGTCAGAGGCCCCCGCACACCAAACATCGGAAGTGTTGCCAAAACAGCAATCACCCCCGCCAGTCCAGCCGAGACCGCGATTCGTCTTGACATCTTCACGACGTTACCACCCGCCGCTTCCCTCGCGGATGATGCTCCCGATGCACCTGCTTCAATCTCCCCAACGCCACATGGGTATACACCTGAGTCGTAGCAATATCCGCATGCCCCAGTAGCGTCTGCACACTCCTCAAATCCGCCCCATGCTCGACCATATGTGTCGCACAACTATGCCGAAGCTTATGCGGACTAACCTTATTGCCGAGCGGAGCAGCAGACCGAACCATCTCCCAAACCCACTGCCGCGTCAGCGGATTCCCCCGCACACTCAAAAACAGCGCCCGCTGCACGCCGCCCCTTACCAGCCCCGGCCGCCCCATCGCCAGATACCGCTCCAACGCCTCCACCGCACTCCGTCCTAGCGGAACAATCCGCTCCTTATCGCCCTTCCCTCTTACCTGCGCCCGAGCCATATCCAGATGCAAATCCTCCACCCGCAGCGCACAGATCTCCCCCACCCTCAACCCACCCGCATACAGCAACTCCAAAATCGCATGATCCCGCAGCGCCAGCCCATCCGCATCCGCCGCCCGAGCAGCCACACCCGTCCGCTCCAGCATCTCGCCCACCTCGCCCTCAGCAAGGCTCTTCGGCAATATCTTCCAGCTAGCCGGAGTCTCCACATTCACCGTAGGATCATGCTGAATCCGCTTATCCATCAGCAGCCACCGATAAAACCCCCGCAGACAACTAAGCTTCCGCGCAATCGACCGCGACTCCACCCCATGCCCTCGCAGCCCTTCCATAAACCCGCTCACATCAGCCTGCGTGGCTCCGACCAATAGCCCATCCCGCCCCTCAACATGCTCAGCAAACTGTTCCAGATCCCGCTGATACGACTCGCAACTTGCCGGCCTCAGACCCTTCTCCACGCGCAGATAGACTCCATACTCCCGCACCATCTGCACATTTCCCGAAGTCTGACCAGCAGCCTGCATAGTCTAATTATCCGCGCCTCCCCACATGAAAACCCGCTTACCACCAACCCCGTACCCACCTAGCTAGCACCACCATCGCCACTTCCCAACCCACAGGCAATCACACTCCAACAACACCACCCTCGTTTTTTCCATCCTTTTCCACTAACCTGCCAACAGAAACGCCCGCACCCGAGTCCTACGTGCTAAGGGAACTCAGGATATGTCCACAGAACTTCTCCAATCCGAATCCGATCTCGCATCGCCCCAACTCACCGACTCCACATACCGCCAGTTCGTCAATCCCGAGTGGGCGCGCCTCCTCGAACTCCTCGGCATGAACATCAAGTACCGCCGCTGCCTCGGCACCGAGCTCTACACCGAAGACGGCCGCACCATCCTCGACTTCCTCTCCGGCTACTGCGTCCACAACACTGGCCACAACCACCCATACATCGTCGAAGCCCTCATCCGCGAACTCCAGACCTCCGGCCCCGTCATGCTGCAGAGCAACATCGCCTACACCGCCGGCACCCTCGCCGAGCGCCTCACCTCCCTCACCGGCCCTCACCTCACCAAAACCTTCTTCTGCAGCTCAGGCAGCGAGGGCGTCGAAGCCGTCATCAAGTTTGCCCGCGTCTTCACCGGACGCAACGGCATCGTCTACGCCAAAGGAGCCTTCCACGGCCTCACCTGCGGCGCTCTATCCCTCATGGGAGACCCCTTCTGGAAAGAAGGTTTCGGCCCCATGCTCCCCGAAACCTACGAGATCCCCTTCGGCGACATCGCCGTCCTCGAAGCCCCCCTGCAGCAACATAAAATCGCTGCCGTAGTCCTCGAACCCCTCCAGGGCGAAGCCGGCATCGTCCCCGCGCCCCCAGGCTACCTCGCCGCCGTCGAGCGCCTCTGCAAAAAGCACGGCGCCCTCTTCGTTCTCGATGAAGTCCAAACCGGCATCGGACGCACCGGCACCTTCATCGCAGGCCACCGCGACAACGTCCAACCCGACATGGTCGTCCTCGCCAAAGCCCTCAGCGGAGGCCTCGTCCCCGTCGCCGCCGTCCTCATGCGCGACGACATCTACAAATCCGTTTACGGCTCGCTCAAAAAATCCATCATCCACACCTCTACCTTCAGCGAAAACGCCCTCTCCATGCGCGCCGGCCTCGCCACCCTTGATGTCGTCGAATCCGAAAACCTCGCCGCCCGCGCCGAATATCTTGGCACCGAACTCCGCGCCCAGCTAAGCCAGCGCCTCAGCCGCTTCGAAATGTTCTCCGAAGTCCGCGGCCTCGGCCTGCTCAACGGCATCGTCATGCAGCCGCCCACCTCTCTCCGCCTTCGCATCCCTTTCCAGACCTTCCGCGCCATCCACCCCGGCATGTTCGGCCAAATGCTCGTCATGCGACTCTTCCAACACCACAACATCCTCTCCCAGATGTGCGGCAATAACTTCATGGTCATCAAAATCGCACCGCCGCTCGTCATCACCGAAGACCAGCTCGGCCACTACCTCGACGCCATCGAAGCCGTCATGGAAACCGTCCACTCCTCCACCAGCTTCTGGTCCGACGCTATCAATCTCGCTCAACGCGCAGTCCGCATCTAAACCCCGATCCCTAAGGAATCCAAGCCGCGCATGCTCCAAATCCTCCGCTCACCCCGCCCCTCCATCTCGAGCAAACTCCTGCGAACCGCACTCCTGCTGGCAGCCGCCACAACAGCCCTCCACGCTCAGAACAAACTCACCCTCGACACCACCCGCAGCGAAGTCCACTTCACCCTCACCGACACCCTCCACGTCGTTCACGGCACCTTCCACATCCAGCAGGGAGACATCGCCTTCGACCCCGCCACCGGCAAAGCCTCCGGCTCGATCGTCGTCGACGCCCTCAGCGGCCAAAGCGGCAACTCCATGCGCGACCACCGCATGACCAACGACGAGCTCAAAGCGCCCGACTTCAAAACCATCACCTTCGCCCCCACCCGCTTCACCGGAACCTTCAACGCCACCGGCGACTCCACCGTCACCGTCCACGGAACCTTCACCCTTCTCGGCACCCCTCACGAAATCGACGTGCCCATGCAGATGCAGGTCAACGGCGACCAGCTCCACGCCATCGGCACCTTTGCCGTCCCCTACATCCAGTGGGGCCTCAAAGATCCCAGCACCTTCATGATCAAGGTCAACAAAGAAGTCCAGATCGACCTCTCCCTCATGGGAACCCTGCGCCGGTAGGCGCCCGCCATCCGTAACCCTCAATCCCACAGCACAAATAAGATAAGTGCAAAGAAAATAGCTCCATCAAGGGGGGTACGGATCATGGCACACCTTGATTCCTGGCTGGCACTAGGTGTGCTGGCATCCACCGCCGCCACCGACGCCGTCTACGTCCAGTTCAACTCCGCCGTATCCTCCAGGCGGCGAGTCCCGGCAGCCACATGGAGCAGCATCTGGTACCTGCTCTCCGCCTTCGCCGTCATCAGCTACACAAAAAACTGGATCTACGTCCTCTTTGCCGCCATCGGGTCTTGGATCGGCGCCTACATCTCCATGACCTTCTTACGCCGAGCGAAACAGACAGCTGGCCCAAAAACGACCTAGCCTGCCCCTGCCCGATGCCGGAGCGCCACCCCCTCCGGCTGATAAAATGAAGCTCAGTCATGTTTGAAAACCTCAGCGACAAACTCCAGCGATCCTTTAAGAACCTCCGTGGCCAGGGCTCCATCACCGACGAGAACATCTCCGAGGCCCTCCGCGAGATCCGCCTCGCCCTACTCGAGTCCGACGTCAACCTCGACGTCGTCACCGAGCTCATCGAGCACATCCGCACCCGCGCCCTCGGCTCGCAAGTCGCCACCGCCCTCTCCCCCACCGAGCAGATCGTCAAAATCGTCCACGACGAGCTAGTCAACGTCCTCGGCCGCGACACCGCCCGCTTTCAGAAATCCTCCCAGCCGCCATCCGTCATCCTCATGGCCGGCCTGCAAGGCTCCGGTAAGACGACCACCTCCGGCAAGTTAGCCCAGTGGCTCAAAAAAGCTGGCCACCGCCCCATGCTCGTCTCGGTCGACGTCTACCGTCCCGCCGCACGCGAGCAGCTCGCCATCGTCGCCCGCTCCATCAACGCCAGCCTCTACGAGGGCAAGGTCACCGAAGCCAACCCCGGCACCGACGCCGTCCTCCGCCTCGCCCGCGAAGCCAAGCGCGAAGCCGCCAGCTACGGCTGCGACATCCTCATCGTCGACACCGCAGGCCGCAACCACATCGACGACGCACTCATGGCCGAGATGGCCGCGCTCAAAAAGCTCCTCAACCCATCCGAGATCCTCTTCATCGCCGACGCCATGACCGGCCAGGACGCCGTCAACTCCGCCAAGGCCTTCAACGACCACCTCGCCATCACCGGCGCCGTCCTCACCAAGATGGACGGAGACGCCCGCGGCGGCGCCGCCCTCTCCATCCGCCACGTCACCGGCGCGCCCATCAAGTTCCTCGGCACCGGCGAAAAACCCGACGCCTTCGAGCCCTTCCACCCCGACCGCATCGTCTCCCGCATCATGGGCCACGGCGACATCGCCACCCTCATCGAACGCGCCGAAGAAAAACTCGACCGCGGCAAAGCCGAGCAGTTCGCCAAAAAGGCCCTCTCCGGCGACGGCTTCTCCCTCGAAGACTTCCGCGACCAACTCCGCCAGATCAAAAAGATGGGCAGCATGAAATCCATCCTCAAGATGCTCCCCTCGGTAGGCCCCTTCGCGGGCATGTCGCAAGCCATCGACAACGTAGACGAAGGCCAGTTCACCCGCGTCGAATCCATCATCAACTCGATGACGCAAAAAGAGCGCCTGGACCACGAGATCATCAACGGCAACCGCCGCAAGCGCATCGCCAAAGGCTCCGGCACGACGGTTCAAGACGTCAACAACCTCCTCCGCCAATACGCCCAGATGCGAAAGATGTTCAAAACCATGGGCTCTGGCGGCGGCCTAAAAGCCCAGCAACGCATGATGAGCCAAATGCAAGGCCGCCAAAAATTCGGCAGATGATCGGCCACTAAAAGCGTGATTGAAAATGAATCCCGATGATCCGATTACGTTAGACCTTTCCGACCATCCTCCCATTGAGGGAGCTATCGACACGTTACGCGCTGACATTGCGAATACGCAAAGCACACGTCGGAAAAGATTCGCAGATAAATTTTTCATCGCAGCACTAAGCAGCATCCCTTGGGTCGGTGGATATATAAGTGCTCTTGCTAGTTTCCAAATTGATGAATCTACCTTTCGTGAGAATGAACTTCAAACCGAGTGGCTTGAAGAGCATCACAAAAAGCTCGAACGTCTAAAAAATACTCTTGGTGAAATAGAAGCAAGATTCCAGACTCTCGGCAATTCCATTGAGGAACGAATCGAAAGCGAGGAATACCTGCAACTCGTTAGAAAAGCATTTCGCGTCTGGGATGCTGCCGATACTGACGAGAAGCGTCAGTATGTCGCCAACGTAGTTACAAATTCAGGGGGAACACGGCTGTGCTCTGATGACCTGGTTCGCCTCTTCATAGATTGGCTAGCGCTTTATCACGAGTCTCATTTTTCGGTCATTAGAGAGATCTCGAAAAATCCTGGATCGACCCGCCACGATATTTGGACGGAACTCTACAATACAAACGTTCGAGAAGATTCGGCAGAAGCCGACCTATTCAAGCTGCTTATTCGTGATCTCAGCACAGGTGGCGTCATAAGGCAGGAACGCGACGTAAATCAGCTTGGACAGTTTAGAAGAAAACAGGCACAAAGAGTTCCAAAGGGTATGGCCGCCGGAACGATGAAATCTGCGTTCGATGACAAAGAAGCGTACGTTCTCACTGAGATGGGTAAACAATTCGTTCACTACACGATGAATGACGTAGTGATGAGGGTTGGTTCGGGAGATACATAAAAACGCCAACTTGACTGGAAATAACGGGAGTTGTCCCGCTCACGATGCGGGGAGAATACCCAAAATTGTGTAAGTCTCCGATTCCATCTTCTTGCCGTCAAGGCTCACCGGCCAAATTAGCTTAGCGTTCTTGCCTTTGAACTCGGCTTGGAGCTTATCCACAATTGGCATCCGGCAACTCCGTTTGTTTCCCGCCGGCCCAGCGAAGTGTTCGGCGAACTTGCTTGTGCAGTTCACAACAGCTACTCGGCCATCGGGAAGTAACAGCGAGTACGTGGCGCCAGCGACACTGTATGAAATCATCTGCGGAGCTGTAGTACTTGTGTTAGTACTACTGGAACTGTTGCAATTTACCGTGTCTCCGCTGCTGTAGCAGTTAGCATTCCCACTACCGGTGGATGTTGAATGACCTGCCACTTGGTATGTGTACTGGGTCTCCCCGTTCTGCCGTTGGATAATCTTCACATTGAGCAACTGGGCTGAGACAGCCACAGGGCACAACACGAATATCCCTACCAAGACGCCCAGCTTTCTCATGGCGGCAATACTACTTCTCTTTGGGCCCATCCTGCAGCAGTTTTTCTCGGGGTGGGTGGCCCATACACAAAAACCTCACGGCCCAAGCTGATCGTCCCTCGCTAAGTTAAAGAACCTACAGTTGTTTTGCAGTGGCGGGTGGCCCACATCTAACCAACCCCAAAATGTGGGTGCCCCACATCTCGATTCTGAGATGTGGGATCATTCGCGCAAGGCGCGAACCCGACACCCTAAAATCAACCCATGCCGCTGGGCCTCAAGCGATACCAACAGGAAGGTGACGACCATTTCATCACTTTCAGTTGTTACCACCGCAAACCCTACCTCAACACCTCGTCCGCAAAAGACATCGTCCTCGACTCTCTTGAACGCCCGCAGGCATTACCAGTTTGACGTCCTCGGTTACGTCGCAATGCCCGAACACGTTCACCTCCTCGTGAGCGAACCTCCCGTCGCCCCTCTCTCAAAAGCCCTGCAGGCATTAAAGATCTCCGTTTCAAGACGCCTCACGGAGCGCCCCTTCTGGCAAACCCGCTACTACGACTTCAACGTCATCACTCACAACAAACGAGTAGAAAAGTTGAAGTACATGCACCGCAATCCAGTCACTCGAGGCCTAGTCTCCCGCCCAGAAGACTGGCCCCTGGTCATCCTATCGCCACTATCTCCTGAACGAACCAACCCAGTCCTGATCACCCAGGCCTGACCCGGTGGGTGGCCCATACATCCTCAAACCCACAGGTGCGTCAGTACGCCCCGATGCGAAAGATGTTCAAGTCGACGGCATCTCTGGTTTCCCTATTGCCCGAAGAGACGCCGACGAACCAGGCCCGCCCCGCAGGCCAACCCTGTACCAAGCAGAGCAAGGCTCGATGGCTCGGGAACAGAGGAATCGGTCTGCGTGATCACTAGCGTATCGCCGGAACCGTGGTACACCTGCGACACGTTAGTGTCAAAAGTGTCAAAGTCTTCGGAAACAACCTGCGGGAAGATGATCGATCCCGGTGTGAACACAGCTATGCCGTTCACGTCGGTAAAGATCTGAGGTCCTTGTTCGAATAAATAGTGACTGTACGAAACCCCATCCTCCACGGTCTGGTAACCGACATAAAACTCAGCACCAACGCCGAGCGGCTGAAGGCTCTCTACACCTTCGACAGCAAGGTCGCCCGAAATTGGAAAATGCATCGTCCCATTAACAGTGAGAGGCTCCCTGTAATCGAACTCCTCGACAGTACCAGGAAACCTAAGGCCAGAGCTCACAGGCGTCGAATCGGAGATCGAAAACTGGAAGGTATCTGAGCCGTGCGTAAGCGTGAAGGTTGTAATGGTATCTGCATGCGCAGCCATGTTGAAAGTGCAGCATAAAGCGACAAAAACAAGCAGTGAAAAAACCAAACGCATGGGGACCCTTTTAATTTGAGTTATCTATCGGCATCCTACAGGCAAAATTTGAGCAAAAAATCGATGGCGTATAACCCATTCGGGGGATTGCATCCGACTACTCAACGTTCGTAGTCCAAAAAAAGAAGTCGGTGGGTGGCCCATACATCGAAAGCTCCGACACCTCGGGTGCCCCATTCATGCAGTCTCATCGCATGAGTGGGTCATTCGCGCAAAGCGCGAACCCGATATCTTAAACCCAGCACATCAAAATCGGTGTGCGTTCCTTTGACTCCGGGCGATTTACGGTACTGTGATCACTGTTTCTTCCAACTCCCCGGCTTAGGCGGTTTCTGTTCTGTGCCGCAATCGTTGTGCAATACGTTATTCGGGTCCGTCGGGCCTTCGATGCACGGAATGGCGCTCAGATATTCATAGATGGCAGTGATCTGATGATCAGTCATGTTCTTAAAAGTTGGCCACGGCATGACCTGCAGAAGATCGCCGTCGACGGGAGGCGGAAGGCAGTTCGCCGGCGTGGGGGTCGGCAAGGCGGACGTACAGGTCGGATGGAGATGGTCGAAATCTTTGCCGGTCCTGATGATCTCCTTAAACTCCGCAAGCGTGTGGCCGCCCTCCGCCCGCCCAGTCTTATCCGGCGTCAAGTTGCGGGCAATAATGTCTGGCCCCACATATGTTCCATATTCTGCGGGTGGGTAAGAAGGTGGTTCGGATCCCGGAGGAAACCCGCCCACAGCGGCGCTTGGGGGAACCGCCGGACCGAAGTCTGAACCTCCGCCCAGATAAGTGGTCGGGTCGACCTTTTCCGGCTGGCCAAAGTAGGGATTCTTATTATTTGCGTAGTTGAAGTTTGGAGGGCCTCCCGAAGTGTGGCAACCATTGCAGTCGCCGGCAGCGTTGACCAGATAGCTGCCCAATCCCACCAAATCACGGTCCTTCCCAGCCAAATTCAGGGGAACAGGCGCGATCTGGTAACCGATGCGGATCAGTGACGCCTCATCGTCGCCCTGATCGTTCTGTGCGTGTACACGCGGCGAAGTGCTCCAGGTTCCTACCAGAACAATCGCACCCAGAGTTACGAGAAACGCCGCCGTCGTTTTGACAACTTGCTGTGGCTTCATTTGAAGTTCTCCTTTTGCGCATTTTTGTCCAGAGATTCAGTCAGGCTCAAACGGCCCAAAACGGACGTGTCTTTAACTGGCTGGCATTCGCAAAAGCAAGGCGCTTCTGCGATTCATTACCGAGGTACCGAGGGAAAGAGGCGTTAGAAAAACGCACGAAACAACTCTCGGAAAGGGATGGAATTAGCCGGGATTTCCATTTGGCATCCCAGGCGCATAACACTATACGCCCAATTACCTCTGGCGGGCGGCCCAGTCATCAAAAGTCACCATACCCTCGGGTGCCCATTCCTGCGGTCTCATCGCATGAGTTGGCAAAGTGACCCGCCATCACTGCCCAGTTTGAGGTCCCCGAAGTCGTAGAATATCCACGGCCGGAATCAGCCGTCACCTAAAGGCCCGGGAGCTATCGGTGAAAGCATTAACTTTTCGCGAAACCGGTGAACCAAAGAGCGTATTGAAGCTGGAAGAGATCCCGACTCCGCCTTTGGCCTCTGGCGAAGCGCTCGTCCGAGTACTGCTGAGCCCGATCAACGCATCAGACCTGCACATGGTGCGCGGGCGTTATGGCTATCAGCCGGAGTTGCCAGCCAGCCCGGGCATTGAAGGCGTCGGGATTGTGGAGGCCGTAGGCCCGGGCGTGCAAAGTCCCACTGTCGGAACTCGCGTAGTCTTCATCGACACATGGAACACCTGGCGCGAGCAGATCGTCTGCCCGGCAGATAAACTCGTACCCGTTCCAGATGGCCTGGACGATGCCGCCGCCGCAGCTTCCTACATCAATCCTTTGACGGCATGGGCATTGACCCTATCAACGCACAAACTCAAAGAGGGCGACTGGCTCCTGCAGACAGCGGCTGCATCCAGCGTCGGAAAGTTCGTGCTCCAACTCGCGCAGCAGTATCGATTCAAGACAATCAACGTCATCCGGCGGCGCGAGCATGAAGCAATCATTCGCAACCTCGGAGGCAACGAAATAATCTGCACAGCCGACGAGGACCTCAGGGCACGCCTGCAGGAATTGACCGATGGCAAGGGCATTGAACGAGCGATTGATTGCGTTGCCGGAGACGTCGGCGCAGAGGTCGCCCGCAACCTAGCTCCCGCTGGAACCATGCTCGTCTATGGAGCCCTCTCCAGTCATCGGCAGACAGACCCCGCGAAATTCCTCATGCCGCTCTTCGCCCCGCGTTTGATTTATTCGACAGCGACGGTTCGCGGGTGGTGGCTTCCGCGTTGGGTTCCTTCCCAGCCGCTCGGCGAAGTGCGAACGGCGACGAGCGACCTTCTCACCATGTTGGCGAACGGAGCGCTTACGCCTCCAGCTATCGTGCGGTATCCACTGAAGGACTTCCAAGAGGCAGTACACTTGGCCGATGGTGAGGCTGGACAGGAAAAGGTCGTGCTGGACTTCTCCTAAAGGTTTGCAGGATTCTGCGCGGCGGGTGGCCCATACATAACGACCTACCAAACTCTGGGCGCGCAAAGCGCGAACCGCACTCCCCAACTTTTCCACAGAAAAATCTCAAGAACGTGGCATGTTTTTCAAACCCCGGAAACCGCCGTCCACTTACCACGCTAGCCACACTTTTCTCCACTAAGTAACCATCAACCACCACGTTTTGCGCGCGCTGCCTCCCAAAACCCCCACAAAAACGGCCCTTTACCACTAGCCACCACACAAAAAAAATACGCACAATTAAAAACCCACCACACGCCGCCGATAACAAAAAAATGATCGCGACCGTGGCGGTGGCAGGTGAGGTTCAACGCTTCTGGTACGGGTGGAAGATGTAGTCCTTCGCCTTCACGGCCACATGGCACTTGGTCCCGCAGTTCACCGGGCTGGAATCCGCCGTGAACTTGTCCATTGCAGCGTCGTAATTGAACACCGCATAGCCCCATCCGCCGTCGTCTTTTGAAAATCTCTTGCTGTCCTTTTCCATAACGAAAGCCTGTTTAAAGATATCCGGCACATCCACGACGAAAGGGGCCTCCGTGCTCTTCTTCGGACTCCACTGGAGCTTCGCGATCTTGGAACCATCCGGGAAAGGCTTGCCGTTCCCAGGAAAGCCGGCCTTGAACGCCTGGATCATGATCGGATTCGCGACAATCACCTTGAGCACTTCGTCGGTCCGGGCCGAGGAGACCACCGCCCAGTCCTCGTATCCTCTGAAGTCCGAGAACGCGATTCCGTCCGGCGATTTCAACGAGTACTTTTCCTGCGAGTAACCGGCCGCAACGCCGAGGACGGAGAGCACCGCTATAGCCCTCGCAATCTTGAGCATACTTTTGCGCTTCATAGCTGGTCCCTTCTTAACGAGGATTTCAATTTGGTTGCAGGATACGGCAGAGCGTATCACACTACCCACCAATTTCTGATTTATCGACGGTGGGCGGCCCCATACATAAGATGGCTATTTCTGTTCGAAAAACCGGCCCAATGACGGCTAGTGAAGAAGGCTCTGGATTCATCAGTCGCAACAATGATGATCCTAGTGCGGAAGCGACGTTCGATTTTATGCAACGTGCAGGAATTCCCCGCAAACTGACCATCTCGTGGAACGTCATTCCGTGGTGGAATGGAACGCGGAGGGTGACGGGGCAAGAGTTGCGCGAGGGCGTCGCCTGCGTACAGGGACTCATCACGTTACTTCCGATGCTACGCGCTGTAGTTCTGATTGGCGGCAAGGCTGCAAGAGCCAGCACTATCTCAATGCGGCAGGTCTCACATTGTTTACTTCGGCACATCCGTCGCCACTGGTCAGAGCAAAATATCCGAAAAGATGGAATGCGATCTCTTCACAGTGGGTGAAGGTGCGGACAGTTTTAATGGACGAAATCGGCGGGTAGCCTCACCTAAAGCGTTCTACAACTCAGAGGCATATCTCGATTCTGAGATGTGGGCATTTCGCGCCATCACTCCATCTCCGCCATCGTCCCATCCGACCACTTCTCCACCGGAACAAAGAACGTCGTCACCGGCTCGGGGTTTGACTGCGCCGCGAAGACCGGCGAGTCTTTGAGGTTCGCGCCCCAACTCGTTTCCGCCGTGGTCGGAAGGAAGAACATCAGGTGCGGATGCCAGTGGCCGGCCTTATCGTTCAGATGGCCCTGCTTCGACAGCATGTAGCACATCGATCCCAACTCCGGCACCGCGATGACCTTCTTTGCCACCGCCTCCTTCGTGCGCTCCTGCATCTGCTCTTTCGTCGCTCCGGCCAGCACCCACTCCGTCCGCTTCAGGTACACCGGCAACACCGACCGCGCCGCAGCGGCGTTGAAGCACTGCGGCGAGCGCGCCTTCGGACTCCAGAACTCCGGGTCGTCGAAAGGGTCCGCCCACGAGCGCTCCACCACACAGACAAAACCGTTCGTCCCCTTCGCCGCCGTCTCGTAGCCGTGCACCCCGAGCACCAGCACCTCCGCATCGCGGCTCACAGAGTCAGGCGCAGCGCTGCGCGCCAGTGCAACCTCCTCCGCCACACTCGCCACGCGGTACTGCTCCAGCGGAGCCATCGCCGGATACGGCGCCTTCGCTCCCTGGGCCCACCCCACCCCATCCAGGCCAAGAAGCATCACACCTAGCACGGTCCCAAGCACCATCGTTCCAACCGTTCGATTTGTCATCGCACCAACCTCCAGAAAAAAAGTCGCTTCATCTGCTCCGGTCGCCATCTCTAAAATGTGGACACCGTTCACATGCAGCAATGTATCCGAACCATCTGTACACTGTCCACAACCAACGATGCTCAAGCCTGCAAAGAACTCCAAGCTCACCCCCGCAAGAACCACCTTCCGCCACGGCGACCTCCACCGCACCTTACTCGCCGCCGGGGTCGAGCTCGCCCGCACAGGAGGCCCCGCGGCCATCATCCTCCGAGAGGCCACACGCCGCGCCGGCGTCGCCCCCAACGCCGCCTACCGTCACTTCTCCAGCCACGCCGAGTTGCTCGCCGCCGTCCGCGCCCACGCCCTCTCACAGCTAGCCCGCGCCATCGAGGCCGAGATCTCCGCCATCCCATCCCGTCGCCGCGGAGCCGCTCTCGCTCGCGCCCACCTCCGCGCCGTCGGCATCGGCTACCTCACCTTCGCGCTCCACCAGCCCGGCCTCTTCCGCACCGCCTTCTCGAACACCCAGCCCGTTGCTGGCGACTCCGACAAAGCGAAGACCGGTGCCAGCGGCCTCAATCCCTTCCAGCTCCTCAGCCACGCGCTCGACCTCATGGTCCTCCATCGCCTCCTCCCCCCGCGCCACCGCTCCCGCGCCGAGTATCTCGCCTGGTCTGCCGTTCACGGCCTCGCCTTCCTCGTCATCGACGGTCCGCTCCACACCGCCACGGCCGCAGAGATCGCAGCCCTCAGCGAACGCCTCATTCTCATGGTCGAGAAGGGCCTCTCCTCCTGAATTCCGGCAGCATGGCGGATGGCCCACATCTGAACATCCTCCCTGAACCGGTTCCGAAACAACCTTTTCCACACCGAAAACCTTGACACCACAGTTAAACTAGACCTAGTAGAAAAGAAGAAAGCCCGGCTCAAACCGGGCTTTTCTCATTGCAGACAAGTCAGACAGAAGTCTGGACCTAAAGTCTCTACTTCGAATACTTTGCGAACTTTGATACGGGGAGGAGAGTGTCATGAAAACGTCGACGCCAACGACATGGGATAACCTGAAGTCCCCTGCGTCGCCCTTAGGAATCTGCCGAGAGAGGACATTTCCAATGACCCAATTCTCTGAAACCACCGACAATCAGAAGACCACCATAGCGCCGATGCTTTCAGTCCGAAACGGAGCAAAAGCAGTCGACTTCTACAAAGCAGCATTTGACGCCACCGAGTTATTCCGCCTGGACGCTGATGACGGAACGGTAGTCGCGCAGCTTTCCGTAGACGGGGCCGCCTTCTGGCTAGCCGACGAATCTCCCGAACACAAGAACTTCAGCCCCGAATCTGTCGGCGGCGGCACAGTCCGCATCATCCTGACGGTCGAAGACCCGGATGCCGTATTCAAAAGGGCGGTCGCCGTAGGAGCCACCATCGTTTGGAACATGACCAACGAATACGGCTGGCGCATAGGCCGCGTCGTCGACCCCTTCGGCCACCACTGGGAGATCGGCAAGCCCTTGCCAGAAGACACCACATTGAACTAACCCCGCAGGAGGGTCACCATGAACACCGAACAGAAGATCACCGAGCAAGAGATCAGCAATCTGGTAGACCACTTCTACGCTAAGGTCCGCCTCGATCCTGACATCGGCCCCATCTTCAACGCCATCGTCGGTGACTGGCCCCATCACCTCGCCACCCTCAAAGACTTCTGGTCTACGGTCCTCCTCACTACGGGCCGCTACAAAGGCGACCCCATGATGACCCACCTCCAGCTCCCCCTCGATCCCGACCACTTCGAGCGCTGGCTCGCTCTCTTCGCCGAGACCGCTACCGAAGTCTTATCCCCGGACCATGCCGCCATCGTGATCGCCAAATCACAACGGATAGCCCAGAACTTCAAAGCGGGAATCGCGTTTCAGCACTCGAAAACCGCTGCACAGCGCACCCTTTGATGCAATCCGCAGCCTGTAAAGACGCCGCAAAACTAAATATTTCGAATCGTTACAGACCGATGAAAAACAGCATCACATTCTCCAGCGCGAATCTTCGTGCAACGGAGAAAGATAAATGCTTATCCTTTTGATCGTTCTGATTCTGGTGTTCGGTTTTGGCGGATATCGCATGGGACCAGGTCTCGGTTACTACGGCGGCGGCGGCATCAGCCTCATCCTAACCATCGTCCTCATCCTGCTCCTCCTCAAAGTCATCTAGCTTCGCAATTGGACGCCGGGTGCCCATTCTTCGCCGCGTGAGGAATGGGCGTCAGGCCACAATCTCCTTCACCATCCTTACCACCTCAATCGTCTCGCCCTGCCCCACCGGCACCGCCACACGATCCACCTCCACATATCCCTTCAGCGAATACAGAGCCACCCCTGTCAAAGTACTTCCCATCTCAAATCGCTTGAAACCAGCCGCCAAAGCAGCCTCTTCCGACGCCTTCAGAATCAAACTCCCCAACCCCATCCGAGCAAACCGAGGATGCACAAAGATTGCCCTTACCTTCGCCCCATCCACTGCCGGATCCAGCAGCGCAGGCACAATCTTCTCTACCTGATTGTCCCCACCATACAGAGTCTTCCGTTTACTCCACCCACCACACCCAGCCATCTCGCCACTCTCAGTCAACGCAACAAAATAAGTCCCATCCGCAATCAGCCGACTATCAATCGTGAATACGGTAGCCAGCGCCGCCTCAATCTGAGCAGCCGAATAATCCCTAGCCTGTAATCCTCTCACTGACGCATTAATCACTCCACGAATCTCCGCCATGTCCTCAGCCGTAGCCACTCGCAGACGAAAGCTCTCCATCCCGGCAGTATAGCCAGCATCCATTCCCAACATCCGCACGGATCGATAGCGTTACTTCTTCCTTGTCTCACAATCCAACGCGGGACTAAACTCCTCCCATGCGCCGCGCCACTCTCCGCCTTCTCGCTACCATCTTTTTCATCCTACCCCTCGCCGCCAACGCACAGGACTGGGCCAAAGCCCGCCTCGAAGCCTCTCCTCGCCACCGCGAGTACGTCCCCATCAAGCGCGGCGACCGCACCGTTCAAACCTTCGTCGTCTATCCTGAAGTAAAAGACAAAGTCCCCGTCGTCATCCTCATCCACGAGATCTTCGGCCTCTCCGACTGGGCCAAATCCATGGCCGACGACCTCGCCGCCGCCGGCTTCATCGTCGTCGCCCCCGACCTCCTCTCCGGTGCCGGTCCCAACAACGGTGGCACCGATTCCTTCGCCGGCCAGGATGCCATCACCAAAGCCGTCTCCGGCCTCGATCCCGATCAGGTCACCGCTGACCTCGACGCCGTAGCCGACTTCGCAAAAAAAATCCCCGCCGGTAACGGTAAAATCGCCACCGTAGGCTTCTGCTGGGGTGGAGGCAAATCCTTCGCCTTCGCCACCCACCGCCACGACCTCTCCGCAGCCTTCGTCTTCTACGGCCCCGGCCCCGCTGACGTTAGCACCATCACCGCTCCTATCTTCGGCTTCTACGCCGGCAATGATGCCCGCATCGGAGCTACTCTCCCCTCGACCATCGCAGCCATGAAGGCCGCTGGCAAACGATTCGAACCCGTCACCTACGACGGAGCTGGCCACGGCTTCATGCGCGCCGGCGTAGATCCCAGCAACACCGTCCCCGGAAACAAGACCGCCCGCGAAGAGGGCTTCAAACGCCTCGTCTCCCTCCTCAAAGACCTGAAGACCGCGAGCATCCCCACCACCAGCAACAAAACCCTCGCAAAGAAATCCTCGACAACCAAATCCACCCCATCCTGCCACGACACCACCAAAACCGTAGCGATGTAGTCCAGCCACAAATTTGGGGTGCCCATTCATGGCGCAGCTTTATCGCGACATGAGTGGGTCGCGCAAAGCGCAAAATCTCTCCACACCTATAATTAACAAGTGACCTCTCGCACCCTATCCCTGCAAGACCAGCTAGACCAGATCACCCAGAACACCCGCGCCCTGGTCCAGCCCGAGCGTCTCGCCGTCTCCGAACAAATGGTCTGCGATCTCTTCGCCAGCGGCATTGAAAACCGGATCCTCCCCGTCGGCACTCAAGCCCCGGCCTTCGCCCTCGAAGACGCCCGCACCGGAAAACCCGTCAACTCAGCCGACCTCCTCGCCCTTGGCCCGCTCGTCATTAACTTCTTCCGCGGCCGCTGGTGCCCCTACTGCGTCACCGAGCTAGAAACCTGGCGCGAACTCCACCCCCAACTCCGCGAGCGCGGCGCACTCTTCGTAGCTATCTCCCCCCAGACCACTCGTCAGAACAACTTTGCCCTCCAGCAGCACGCCCTCACCTACCCGCTGCTCGCCGACCCCGGAGCTGCCGTAGCCGAACAATTCGGCCTGGCCTACACCGTCCCCCCCGAGTACCGCCGCTATTACCAATCCATCCTCGTCAACATCCCCTTCAACAACGCCGGCCTAAACTATCAAACCGCCACCGAAGCCAGCTGGCGCCTCCCCATCCCCGGCGTCTTCGTCATCGCACAAGACAACACCATCCTCTTCTCCCAAGCCCACGCCGACTTCCGAGTCCGCCCCGAACCCACCGAAGTCCTCGCCTCACTCATCCGGTGATACCAAAAAATGAGCGCGAAGGAATTCTCTCGCGCTCATGACCTGAACATAATTGGACAACCTCAATGGAGTCTTCTCTACGCCATGAAACCAGTCTTGAAACTAGGCCCGGATCCTACGAAACAGCACGCCCCCACCGATCAACCCGGTTCCGAGCATCAATAACGTGCTTGGTTCCGGAACGATAGGGGTACCCACAGGACTCGATATCGAACCCGCGAAGTCCAAACCCGAAGGATCGCCCGTTCCACCTGGGGCGCCCGTACCAGCCTGGAGCACTTGGAAAGTTAGCGTGTTATCGCCAGCTAAGAACGCCGAAGCGGGCAGCACGACATCAGTCACCGTCAGGCAGTTGATGCCTGTCGATTCGCAGTGATTGTCGAGACCGCCGCCGAACCCCATCAGTAGCGTGCCGTTGAGCGAAACGCTCGCTGTATCGTCGGCTAGAACACCGATCGATCCACTGTAACCAGCCAGCCCGCTACCCAGATCCACGGTGAAAGTATAGAGACCAATTTGTGGATTGATCGTACCGGAGGGGCCCGCGGTAGGAGAGATACCGACCCAAGTCGAGCCCGGAATTGCAGTCGCCCAGGTCGGAGTTACATTGCTTAATGCGAAGCTAGTGCCGATATTTCCAAGGTAAGCGAAGATTCCGCTTCCCGTAGTAGCGGCATAAATCGTATCACCGGTAGCAGACCCGGCCTGACTTGCGATTGTTATGGTGTTAGCGAACGTGAAAGCGGTCGTAAGTGCCAGAACCGCTCCCAAAGCGCACAAGTTTGAGTGCAGCTTCATATGGTTTCTCCTGGAAGTTCCGCAATGTGCGGATCTAAAAATGGGGCCCATAATTTTTCGAAAATTATTGTCGCGTCCAAGGCGGGCAGAAGCTCCAGAACAATTCCGAGGCTTCATATCTGGATCTAGAAAGACTGTTCTAATAACAACCTTTAGAACAAAACATTCATCGATTCCTTCGCGCGGGGTCTTAGGCATACCGCACGACGAATCTTTATACTCCACCCGAGCCTAGTTTGGAAACTACGCCGCATCCTGCGAAAGAAAAATCCAGTAGGTTCCAGGCAACAGCAAGGTGCTTGGCCGTGGTGTAGGACCGCTAGTAGTACTTATTCCCGTAAAGGTCCAAATCCATGTCGATGCTACCAATCTGCGTCACGTGGAAGTGAAGCACATAGTAGCCGGGTGTAAGTAAGGCAACATCACCAGTTAGTAATCTAGTTGATATGGAAGTCCTAGCCGCCCTCGATCTCTGGTGTCTCTGAAATAGCAGGCTTAAGCGCTGCCCTTTTGCCAGTTCCGACAATTTTCATTTTTTATGGGTAGCATGGTAGCCCCGGGCAGGAGTCCTGACGCAAAGCGCGAGGTCAGCATTTATGGCTGTGGTGGCCGGGCAGGAGTCAAATGGCACGATAAGTGGCCTGATTTTCAATCAGATAGATGAAACAACGGTTCCAAATACCCCCCACAGTACCTCCGCTATTGTCTGTGTGGATGCCGCGCTCCCCCTTCTTAACTCTGCGGCCTAGCTGGTTCCACGAATACATCCCGGCAACGCGAGCGGTATCGGGTCTCTGCCGTGCAATCTCCAGAATGTCGCCAAAGCTATAGTTGTGAAAGCGTCCCATCGCGTTTGAGGTAAGCGGTGAGTGCATCGGAGTGTCCTGCCTCCAGTTGCTCGATAAGGCTCTGGACATTCGCGGCGATGACTTCCTTTGCGGTCTTCGGCGGTTGCTGACTGTCGTTGCTGCCTCTGGCTCGGTTGTTCATGTTGTTGGCTCCTTTGCCTTTGCTTTACATGCCGAACGCCTCCTGGCGAAGGCGGGGTAGCAAGGCGCAATGGAAAGGCGTATCTCCCACCCTTGCAGCGGAGACGAAGCTGGAGCGGAAAGGGCGAAGCGCAGCGGAGGTCTGCACAAGCGCAGCGCGGAAGATTGGGGAGACCCCTTGCGCCGCGCGATCGGGGCAGCGCCCCTGAGCGTACTTAGCACTTCCGTTACAAAACAGACCGGAGACATGGTTTACAGCGACGCGCGACGGTTACCGTCCCTTCGCTTTTGTTAACGCTCGACGATGTTGTATGCCCTGGAAAGAGGGTCGAGTCTTGGATCAACGTTTGCAGTTCTTATCGAGTTATCAGAAGGAAGAGATGTCAGTAGCTGACCTACGTCGCGCCTATCGAATCTCGCGTCCAACAGCCTACCGCTGGATCAACCGTTACAACGAGACGGGACCAGAAGGACTCGTTGATCGCAGCCGCCGCCCGCATACCTGTGCCTGCACGAATCAGAACCGACAATGGGGCGCCCTTTTGCGGGAACAGGACAAGCGGCAAGAACTCCTTAGGAAGCTTGGCAGACCAAGCGGAGTCGGTCCCGCACCTGATCTCAGCGTCGAATCAACCGTTCGTCATTTCACGCCAAAAGAATGAAGAGTAACGTCATTCGCACAAGATTCGGAAGCTGCGCGGATCGAGCTTGTTTACTGTGCCGCGTCATGCCTATGAAATGGCCTATGCATTCTTGGTTTTCTCGAATACATCTAGCGAATCTTTCAGCGCAAAGTCTAGAAACCCGCACTGTGGAACGGAAGCGCCAGAGAGTCGGCACACTGCGCACAGTGGAACTGCTCCTTGCGAAGGTGTTCTTTCGGGACGGATTGGCACTTTTGAGCTGGGGATTATCTCCGTCAAATAGAACCAACCGCCTCACGTCAGCTTCACACTGGGCACGAATGCAATACTGTAGGCGGTTCAACAGTCGCCCCCAAATCAGTTGACACACGTCAAGCTCCGTGAATTGAAGGATCGCTCACAACAAGTTGAATCCAGGCGCGATCTAATGTTGTATTCTTCGGATCATCATTCGTGGCGCTCTGGTTGGCGCTTAAGCAATGGTGGAGGCCAACTGCATGAACCGAATGCGCTTCGCAGTTCTTGTGTTTGTAGTGGTTGACCTCTGCGGTTTGCTTGTTTGCGGCCACCTATCGGCTGGCCAACTTCCTTGTGAAGTCGAAAAGAGTACGCGGGCACAAGTGGTGATGGTAAGCGCAGCGGAAGGTGCTTGCGCAGCGGGGATCGTTGTTGGTTTTGATGCGCAGACGGTTTACATCGCTACTGCGGCACACATCGTGGGTGATCTTTCAGTCAATCCGCTACCCCGGGTGAGGATCCGATTCGATGGTCTTTCTGGCGACCCTCGCTTAGGAGCGATCTCGCATTTTGATCCTCCGGATAAAAGCGATCTGGCGGTCGTCAATATAAAGAGGGACCCAGCCCTGAATGCTTTCCTGGGGCAGATTGACTTTCACATCCTCTCCTCCGTCCCTCTGCCGCAGAGCGACAGTCCGGTCCACAGCATCGGGTGTTCCGGCCTCACATGGTGGAAAACCGGCAACAACGAGACACTGTTGCCCTCGGATCATGACTATCTGAGATTTCATTCGGACATGGAGCAGGGGCAATCCGGAGGAGCGTTGTACACAGAAGCTTGGGAACTGGGTGCGGATGCCGTTGCGGCAGAACGGCAACATACTCTCTGCCCGTCCCATTGAATCGATCGTGCATAGGCTACGCGATCCTGATTGGAATATCCCGGTCAAACTCAGTCAACGGGCGTTAGCGGATAGGGTTCGCGGCCCCGATGAGTTGGCAAGAGAAAGAGCTGCCATCTCTGAATCTCAAGAACTGGCTCGATCCGCGAGTAAATTGCAGCAGTCGGACATCTGGAAGGCCACAGAAACTGCTGTTCAGGCCATGAAACGATCGGAAACCGAGGCGGCGAGAGTTGCGCTTGACGAGATACTGCGCAACATTCTGCGCACACGCACGGATAAGCAGATCCTCCCGGGTGGATCTCCCTGCCCAGCGCGTGCCGTGTCGGTCAGTGCGAAAGTTGCGCGGTCCACATTAGCAATGCACAATCAATTGTTCCAGAAGCTCCTTTGAGGGTTCCCACTCTCCAATGGCAGGATAGAGCAGCATTGCTTTACGAGCTGCGAGCTCAGAGCCTGAAAGCGCCGCCTCAATCGCGGCGCGCTCGTAGGCCTTAACCGCTAAGACTAACCCGCGAACCGCTTCGGGCAAAGCGCCACAAGGCTCAGGCGTGATGGTGTCCGCAACGATTCGGCATGAAACCTCAACGATATCGGTCGCTTCCATCTCTGGGATACTGCCCAAATTCTGAGTGTTGACGACAATGCGCTTTGACTGTTTGCCACATAGGGCATTCATAACGTCAAGCGCTATTCGATGGTATCCACTCGCGACTCGAAAAGGATCTTCGGCCCAGTCTTCTGCACAAGCCAATGCCGAACCGCCATCGCCCTCGAGCTTCATATACGATCCGGACCGAGTATTGAGATAGTTCACGTAGGTTGCGATGGCACCCTTGGAATCACCCTTCTGCAACAGTTGCGCCAGACCGGAGATCAACCGGTTGTTGAGCTGTTCCACCTCTGCCCCGCGCGTACTGCCCTGTCTGCGTTGATTGTCCAGGGCCCTGCGGCGGGAGTAATAGAAGAAAAGGTACTCCGTCGGGATAAGCTTCAAAGCGCGAATAAGCTCATGTTCGAAAAGTGGAACAGAGTAGATCTGACTCAGGAAAGCGTCATCTGCAAGCAGTCGTTCCGTGACGTCCTCGCCGCGAAGATGAATGCGACGAATCCATCCAAGATGATTAAGCCCTACATACTCGGAACGCACTTCGTCGCGACTAGCACCCAATGCGGTCTGAATACGGTGCAATATCTCACTGGGCGTATCACATATACCGACCACTCTCGCTCCCGTATGATGTCGAATCGCTTGCGTAATCAGTCCAGCAGGATTCGTAAAATTGATCAGCCATGCCTGTGGACTTAGTCGCTCGACTAATTTCGCTTGTTCCACAGCAACAGATACAGTGCGTAAAGCCATTGCGACTCCGCCTGGTCCCGTGGTCTCCTGGCCCGGATATCCGTGCTCGATTGCGATCCGCTCGTCATGAGCACGCGATCTAATGCCACCGACACGAATGCTGTTCATCACAAAGGCGGCGCCGTCGACAGCATCTTCAATCGACGCAGCTACGCGTACCCGAAGACTGCCGCCCTCCTGCGCGACAATTGATCTCCCCAGTTCGGCCATAATGCGAACGCGGTCTCGGTCGGGGTCGAAGAGAACAAGTTCCTCCGCGCCCAAACTCTGCACCGATTCATTCACACCGAAGACTACAAGCGGTGTGCGAACGCCGCCCCCACCGATAAATGCAATTTTACGGCGCGTAAGTTTGCTCATAAATATCGATAACCTCCTCG
The DNA here is from genome assembly GCF_003945235.1 of Edaphobacter aggregans. NCBI lineage: Bacteria > Pseudomonadati > Acidobacteriota > Terriglobia > Terriglobales > Acidobacteriaceae > Edaphobacter > Edaphobacter aggregans. The sequence continues at coordinate 5,865,030 of NZ_RSDW01000001.1, read as the reverse complement.
CGGCGTGGCAATGCGCGCAACGATCCTTCTACACGTGTTGAAAGCCCACCACAGATACAAGCGCGACGTAGGCAATCCTCGGGAGCGGCCTCGTCCAGTAATGCATCAATAAAGCCAGCGTTGAACGCATCACCTGCGCCGGTCGTGTCGACCACATCTACTGCGGGCGACGATACTTTATACGTCATGTGATTTACCTGCATGGCTGCACCATACGGACCAAGCTTGATCACGGCTGCCTGTAACCCATTCTTTTGCGCGAATGCCAAATATTCGGCTGCGCCCCCACCGCAAAGCAACAGTGCTTCTCTCTCGTTAGGTAAAAAATAGTCGATAGTACGACAGGTATCGAGATTGGCCTGAGAGGTTAACCACGTCCGCTGAAATCCAACGTCAAGTGATGTTGTGCAGCCAGCCTCTCGTAACGCAGGCAGTAGATCTCTGGCGAGCTCACGGTCCAGCGGTAGCGCAAAGTGCACATGGCGCGCTCGCGTCAATGACGTAAGCATGACGTTGGAGCGCAGCATATCCATCAACTGCTCGTTTGCACCCGTGTAAGTGAAAAACGATCGATCATCCACCATCGAGACGCTCGCAGTAACGCCGGTATTGCCTGCTGCTCGATGTATCCCGTTGCTCGAAACGCCAAACTCCATCAATCGAGCCTCAAACCAGTCAGTGTCTGAAGCGCCAATAATGCCAATCAGATCGACCGTTCGTTCAAGCCTGCCCAACGCACACGCAGTGTTTGCAGCCCCGCCGCCAATTTCCCGATGGTATTGGCGGGCAAACGATTCCTCTCCCGGTTGTGGCCATGCAGAGAAACCGGTGAAGATATGGTCGATATAGATTTCGCCTACGACAGCGACGTCATATTTGGTCATATGCGTGGAACGGCCACTCCTGTTTACGTTTGGCCTGTAACAGATACACGGTGGTTCCTGTAATTGTCATTGCAATGCCTATCAGAATGTGGGAGACCTTGCTGCTGAGAACGATATACAGCCACCCTCCGAGCGCAACGATAGCCGGCAGAGGGTAAAGAGGCATGCGAAAGCTGGCTGGTGCAGCGATTGCCTTATGTCGCAGAAGAATCACTGCCACGCACTGCGCCATGAACTGCGTCATCGTCTGTACTACGATGAGGACAGAGATGAGATCAGCAAGCGAAAAGAGACATGCCACGGCGGACAGCGCTCCCATTACCAGAAGCGATGTCGATGGAAATTTTCCGGTGGGATGAAGCCGCGCAAAGGGTTTGAAGAAGTGACCATCCGCTGCAGCCGTATAGGGAACTCGCGAGAAGCCGAGGAGAATAGCAAAAACTGAACCCCAGCTTGCGATCAGAATTAACAGCGAGACAAATACTCCGCCCCACCGTCCGTAGAGAATCTGCATATAGTCAGCGACGATGGCCTTGGAGTATTGCCCTTGCTGCCATGGCACCGTGCCCAGGATGGACAGGTTCATCGCCAGATAAAGAATCGCGACCAGAATGATGGAGTAGATCACCGCACGCGGTATTGTCCTTCTGGGATTACTAACTTCTTCCCCAATGAGGCAAACATTGTTGTAACCACCGTAGTCATAGGTCGCGATCAACGCTGCAGAACCTAGCCCGAACCAGAACGCACGTGATGGCTGGAAGGCATGAGCAGGGAAATTGAAGGCGGTAACAGCATGAAAGTGGATCATCCCACTAATTACGATCCAACAACAAGTGCCGAGCACTGCGGTGGTAACGACAATAGAAATCTTGCTGATCGACCGGATGTTGCGACACAGCAGCCCAGTATTCAATAGACACAGCACCATCGCGATAGCGACCAGTTGCCTATGTCTTAGGTGCGGTGCAAGAAAGTTTGAGTATTCGCCAAAGCCAACGGCCCCGGATGCAATGGATATAGGCCCAATGAGCAATGTTTGCCAGAGAAATAAAAAGCTAACCAGGCGTCCCCAGCTGGTAGGCCCAAAAGCCTGTAGCAGGTAGTGGTATGGCCCACCGGAGCGGGGCAATGCAGAGCCCAATTCCGCCCATACCATTCCGTCGCACAGGCACAGCAAAGCTCCTGCTATCCAGCCAAGCATGGCTTGGGGGCCGCCCATTGCCGCCAGTGCGAGCGGAATAGTGAGAAATGGACCAACTCCAACCATGCTGAGAATGTTGGCCGACATCGCCCCTGCGAGGCCCATGCCACGATCGAGTTGTTGTCCAGCAGGAGCCGTCTGTGTTTCCATGAAGTCCACGATTTCCGTGTAATTTCGTTTGCGCGTTCGGTTGGCTGGCGCTGATGCGCTGGTCGAATCGAGCGCAGAGGCGGACTATTCGCCACTGCGGAACTGCGGATTTTTCGGTAGGCTTAGCATGTTTGCGAAGATGCGGTAGGCACCTGGCACACCGAGCGGAAGTTGCCGATAAAAAGCGTATGCGTTGTAGATATAGGCTCCCCTTCCGTAACGCGCGTACAGAAGCCCACCCTTCTGCGGATCCTGCTCGGCATCATGGGTCTCGAGCAACGATTCGTATTGTTTGTCCCAGGAGACGAGGAACTTCGATCCTCGCTCTTCAATCCATCCATCAAAATCTTTTGAAGTGATGGCATTCGGCCACGTAAACAGTGGGTGCTTCGGATTGAGAATCGTGACAGCGGACTTCTCGTCCGTGACCTCTTCCGGATCATTCGACATGACGTAGGGATATGGCCCGTAGTTATGGTCAAACTCCGGCGTGTTGTATTGCACTATTACCACGCCGCCGTCTTCTACATATTTCAGCAGACGTGCATTGTTTGCGATCAGGTCCGGTCGCACCGCATAGGCTCGAACACCTACCACGATCGAATCATATTTGCTGAGATCCCCGCTCGCCAGGTCCTGTGCAGAGAGAAACGATACGTGAACACCCAGCGCTTCAAGTGCGGCAGGTATATCGTCACCACTACCTTCGATATAAGCGATCTTCTGTGAGGACGCCATCTTTACATCGGCTCCCGTTGTCTTATAGGTCGCAGGGCTATAGAGGAAGTAAGGACGTAGACCGGTGTAGCCAACCGAAACATATCCTTCTTTGTATTGCTTGCCATCGTACTCAGCAACGGCGGTAATTTCATACGGTTTTTGCGTGATCGAATTGGGGTGGACTGTAAAAGGCACCGCCTGTTCTTCCCCTCTGTGAGTAAACCCCACCGGGACAGACGCTGGTTCCGAGATCCATCCGTCCGGAAGATTAAGGCGGACGTTTGCTTTGGCCGTTCCCTCAGTATTGTTGTGTAGTCGAACGCTCACTGGAAACGATTTCTCGCCAAGCGGTACGATTCCCGCACTCGGATTCAGAGCTACTGAGATTGCAGGTCCCACAGGCATTGGAGATCGAAGTGTACCGGGGCCGGTCACTTTATTGATCACTTGTACGACGTTGGATGTCTCCAGCGTCAATCCATCGAACTGGTAGCGTACAGTAGCAGCGAGCGGATATGGTCCCTGAGGCTTATCTATCGCCGCTTTGTCAGCGATATCGTAATAAGGCTGTTCCATATCCGGACGGCTAAAGTAGGGTCGGCTATACGGCTCATCCTCTGGAACCTTGACCGCAAAACGAACGTCAGCAGCTTTGCCAGGTTCAATTTGCTTTGGCGTTGCAGCATCAAGAGTAGCGCTCCAATTCTTACCGGATGGTGCATTCAGCGCGACCGATTCTATCTCTACCGGCAGCTTGCCGCCGTCGAAGAGATGTACACCAACATGAAAGCTTTGACCTGGCGTCGCCATCTGAAAGCTCTGCTGTGCACCCCGAAACTCTGCCGGGATATCGCCGCCCCTTGCCGCCGGAACCACCTCGGCTTCAGCCGAGATGCCGAGTGAAGCAACCAAAGCTGTATTGAACTGCTTTTGCTTCACTCTAAGTTCGTGGAGTACGTTGTATTTGTTTTCAGCGGGCAGCGCACTCTTTTCCACTCCATCCACAAGCGCATTGGTCGCCTTAAGTCCTTTCGCAAGCGTTGCTGCAACCGCGGATGGATTTTGGGCAGAAAATCCCGAGATTGCGCTCTCGACAAAGCCATTGATCTGCTCCAGCCCACTCTTTAGAAATGCCGGCGGTGTGGGGCCTGCAAGGTCTGCAATTCCGACGAGGGATACATCGATCCCATCGAAAAAACTCTCTTCCTTGTCTTTGGAGGGAATATGCGAACCGAACCGATGATATCGGGCCACCTGATCAGTAGGCATCGGCACATCCGAGCCGCCATTCTGAGATTTCTGAAAACCGAGACCTTCGCGCGAGATCTGCGAATAGGTCAGGCCTGCAAGGCTGTCGTAGGTCCCTACGGGAACAGCTAGAGTTGCGGACACCTGGCCCGGCTCCCATTGCTCCGTGACGTGATTCTGCACACCTACCGGTCCCCAGTGATGGGTCGCATAATCGTAGGAACCTTTCTCAGATGTACGAAAAAACGGGGCTCGCGCATATACCTTCACCGGTGTCCATGGCATCAGCCCTGCTAGGATCTGCTCGGGAAACATATTCGGATCGCCCGCTGCTTTGAAGACCTCCTGCGCCATCAGACCGGCAGTTGCATGTTGTCCATGCCCATCCGTGGGACCACCCACAAAGACCGAAGTAACGACGAGAGGACGCACCGTACGAACAACCCGAACCGCCTCAGCCAAAACGCGATCGTGGCCCCACTGATCAAGCGCCTCTTTCAAGGACTTTGAAAAGCCATAGTCTGCGAGGGACGAAAAATACTGGCCATCGAGCCCATAGTAACGACCTGCCTGCAGCAGCTCCTCCGTACGAACCAACCCAAGCGCATCCCACAGATCGGATGACATTACGTTCGCGCCACCTTCGCCTCGATCCAGCGTCATAAGATCGGTTCGAACGCCAAGACCCCGGCTCTCATAGGCAAGCGTTGCTCCATCCTCGTCGTCCGGATGAGCCACAATCATGAGCATACTTGCGCGGGTACGCAGCTTCATCAGTGCTTGCCAGGTCGCCGCCGCGCCACGGTCGACCGGAATAGGCCGCGCATCTTCAACCGGCTTACTGGAAGCATCAAACCCATTGCCAAGGAGCGGAGGAAGAAGCGCAAGAGCAAATGCCACTCGGATGGAACTCTTCAGATTGAAACGCATATTGCATCCGCTCCCTGCCGATTCGGCGGTTTGATCCAAGGAATTTTAGAAGTAGAACTTACCGGCCATTTGAATTTCGCGTGGATCGTTCACAGTGGAACTCACTTTGCCAAAGGTCGCCGTATTACTCATACTGGTCGCCGGGTTGGCGAAGTTGGCGTGATTAAACAGATTGAAAAACTCAAAACGCAGCTCGATCTTTCGCACCTCTCCGAGTGGGAATTGCTTAAAGAGACTCATATCCACATTTTGACTGCCAGGGCCGTGGAACAGGCGCGGTCTGCACGTACCGAAGGTGCCAGGTCCAGGGATCGAAAATCCATTTGGGTTGATGAAGACACCGGGAACATTTTGCGTCGAAATAGCGATACGGCTCGTCGTTGTATTCGCGAATGGATCGCTGACACAATTTGCGTATGCCGCATGATTTCCGCCTGTCTGGCTGTTATCCGGCGCTGTAATGTTCAATGGCAGACCAGTTTGTAACGTCACAATACCGTTGAGCTGCCAGTTGCCCAGCAATCGCGCGGCCTTCGAATCGTTGTTCATAATCCATCCATCCTGGCCAAACGGCAGTCTCCACAAACCACTCGCGACGAAACGGTGCCTCTGGTCGAAAGGAGAGTTGCTTCGTTCATGCGAATAGTCAAATGCATTCTGTGGGGTTGATCCGCCAGTCAGATTATCTACGAAGTCTGTAATGGCATGTGCCCAGGTATAGCTGATCTGATAACCAAGTCCCTTGACCAGGGGGCGCCGCAAGCTTGCCTGGAGCGAGTTATAGCTTGTATTGCCTTCATTCGATGAGAACTCCAAAAATGAGTGTGTTCCAGTACCACCGATTGCCGTGGTGGTTGTATTCAGGTTGGCATAGGGAAACTGCACGATAGCCTGGGCTGGATTAGCAAAACCAATCACCTGTCCCTGGTTTGCGTTGCTTAACCGGTTCATTTTGCGTCCCCAGTTCCCTACCCACGTCAGCTCCATCACAGTATTGGAAGTCAACAACACCTGTGGACCAAAGCTCGCTTGCTGTATGTAACTGGTGCGCTGATTTGGATCCTGCCAGTTATTTTTCTGCAGAGTCAATGGAACAACCGAACCTGAATACAAGGCTCCAGGAAACCCATTCATTAGCTGGAACACGGGTGTCACGCTTCCATTAGTCTGCGAAGTCTGCACTGCCTTCAGAAAAGGTTGATTTAACGCGAGCTGGGACTCGGAACCGATGCGATTGATGAACTGATAGAAGATGCCATATCCGCCGCGAAAGACAACTCTCTCCGAAGACTGATAGCTAAAGCCAAAGCGCGGAGCTACGTTGTTTTTGTCAGCATTGATAAGGGCACGATCACTCCAACCTCCCGCAGTGACGGATGCCGGAACAAGAGAGCCTCCGTTCGCAGGGGAGAAGTTGGAGACCGAGTTAGTGCGATTCAGCATCGGTGCATAGAGCTCATACCTCAGTCCATAATTCACGGTGAGATTCTTGGCGACGCGCCAGGTATCCTGACCAAAGAACGAATGGCCGGGCAGAAATTGATGTACATCCAGAGGCGTGTTGTAGATGGTTGAGGCAATATCACCGAGCATGAAGTCAGCCACTCCGAACCCTGATTTGTTCGTGTAAATTCCAGTGGATTGCATAAATCCCTGCGGCGCCTGCAAGTCAAGGAAAGTGTCTGTGTTGCGGTGATACTGATAGCCAAACATCAAGCTATGCGCACCCAACAGCTTGGTAAAGATATCGATGAATTGAAAGGTCTGCGACGCTTGAAATTGGGGTCGAAAACGATCCACGCCAAGCGTAACCAGACCCGAAATATAAATAGGAGGGATCCCAGCGGTATAAGGAGACACCGGAATTCCGGTTAAGCCGTAGTCCGGTGCATTTGAGGTGCCGAGCTGAAGCCCGATCGGGTTGCTGTGCGCGTTGTCGCGGGAAAAGCCATAGCGAGCCTGATTAACCGCGCTGGAAGAGAACACGTGTGTCCATCCAAGGGCAACGCCTTGGTTACGGATAGCGTAATCCGTCGCAAAGCCTCCGTTGCCGGCAATGGGGTTTGAGGTCCATAACGGATCTTGCCTATGCTGCTGCAAGAAGCTGTAGCGCCCGAAGATCGTATCGTTCGCGCGAAGCTTGTGATCGATTCGAAGATCGGTGGAGTTGTTCTGTGTCGGCGAAAGGAATACGTAATTGTAATTCGTAGCGCCGGTCCACACGGGCACCCGCGGATCGTTTGGGTCGGGAAAGAGTGCCGCGAGTTTCACCCCAACAGGGTCCAGACAGCTTGGCGAAATAATTCTGGTGGCGGGCGTGATGCAGCCTGCCTGTCCCGTGGCTATGCTGTTCAGTGGATAAGTAGTGCTGCTCAACTCGCTGAAATTACCGGTCTTCATATTGGCAGAAGGCACCACAGAGGACTCCGTCACATCCTTCTGGCTTCGAAGACCCTGGTAGTCACCAAAGAAAAAGGTATGGTCGCGGTAGATGGGACCACCGATAGTGCCACCAAATTGATTCTGACTAAAGGTTCCCTTGGGGATACCCTTTTGTCGATTGAAATATGTATTCGAATCGAAAACGCTGTTTCGGGCAAACAAAAAAGCGTTGCCATGAAATTGGTTTGTTCCGCTCTTGATCGAGGCGTTGACGACGGCCCCTGCCGAGGTACCGAACTCCGTCGAGTACGTGCGGGTCTGCAAGCGAAACTCCTGAATCGCATCCGGCGGAGGCTGAACGTTCTGCACGGAACCCTCTTGCAGATTCGTCGAACCAGAGTTGTTATCTACGCCATCCAGTGCAAAGTAGTTCTGCGTCTCAGTGTTGCCGTTCGAACTGAACCGATCAGGCGCGGGGTTAGCAACCGAGGGGTTTTTGAAGATGCCCGGAGCCAGCAGCGCAAGGTCTGCATACCGCCTGGCATTGAGAGGAAGATCGGTGATCTGCTGTGACCCAACAACAATACCCACATCGGCCGACTGTGTCTGCAACGTCACACCGACTTCGTTTACTTCAATCCGCTCCTGGTTCGCACCCACCGTCAAGGAGAAATCCACCTGCGCGCGCGTCTTTACGTGTACCTCAACCAAAGGATTCTTTGTCACACCAAATCCAGTTGACGTAGCTTCAACGGAGTAGTTCCCCGGAATCAGACCGAGCGCCTCATAGTTTCCATCGTTGTTTGTCTTCGTCGTCGTGACAACGCCAGTTGCGACATTGCGTATTGTCACCGTTGCTCCCTGCACCACGGCCCCCTGAGCATCGCGTATAACGCCGGTGATCGTTCCTGTATCGATTTGCGCCAACGCGGTTGCAGTGCCAAAAACGACAAGGAGTAGCAGGCTTAAAAAGCCGCGAACAACCCCTTGTTTCCTCTGCATCGAAAACTCATTCTCAAACTTATCTAGATTCATCGGAATAACTCCTTATAAAGGGCCTTCCACTGAAACGGATAGAACGGAACGTCTTTGTCGAGCAAGACTCCTTTTACCAACCTGTGCCGGATGGCCTTGCGGCTTCGCCCTCAGCACACTCCTTGATCGGTCACGTTACCGATAACGTAAGTCGTGCCTTATGGAAATATCAGCCAGCAATAGGCATGTCAAGAAAATTCGGACAATTTAAGAAATGCAGTCCATCGGCAGATACCAGGACACTTATAGGTCTGTCGTCTCGATCGATGCGGACCCAACGGAATTGGCACTTCGTCCGTTGATTCCGCGCCTCCTGAGAGACTTATTTCGCGGGAGTCTTTTTAGTAAGACCGGCAGACCTGAGTGTGCGCATGTGCTTGGCAAACTCAGGAGGCGTGGGGAGTCCAAGAGAGCCGCCCGGCGCCATCGCTGCCAGGCTGCCGCATATATTGCCGGCGCGCAGACAGTCGTCCCACTGAGAGCCACGCAAAAACTCGTGAAGAAAACCGCCATTGAATGCATCGCCAGCGCCTGTGGCGTCAACGATACTACCCCGTAAGGCAGGCTGCCTGTATACGTTGCCGTCGGACATCAGCATGGCTCCCTTCGAGCCTAGTTTCACTACGGGAACGCGAACCCACTCATGCAGCTTTTCAAGTGCTCTACGTGCGGTCGTGGTTCGAGTGATCGCGCAGGCCTCATGCTGATTCGGAAAGATAAACTGACAGTGCTGGATGATGGAGATCAGCTGATTGATGGAGATATCCGGGTTCCATCCAAAGTCAGCGGAGATGGTAATCCCGTCCTCACGCAGAGACTTCAGCAATGGGATCCATTTCTGTGGCCGGTGCAGCGCACATGCGAGGTGCACATGGCGCGCGCGTCTCAACTTACGTTGCACCTGAACCTTATCCAGCAGGTCTTCCAGATTCCGATTGATCGGTTCATGCGTCACCATCATCCGGTCAGCCTTATATGCAATGCAGACGGTCAAAGCCGTCGGAACATCCTTGCGCACCTCGCATGCGGTTACATCCAACCCCTGATTCATCATGGCTGCCCAGGTCGGCAGCACAGAAGCGTCCACTCCTACGCGGGTCACGATACCTGTTGACGTACCCAGTTTGCTCGCGGCCAGTGCCGTTGTCGCCAGTCCACCACCGGGCGCGATCAGGAAATGATCAGTCTTCAACTCTTCGCCCAGGCGTGGCCGGTCGGGTAGTCGATAGAAGATGAGGTCAGAAAAGAACTCACCAAAGACGACGAGGTCAAAGGGTTTCGCTGCGATTCGCTTTGAAAGCATTGCAACCTTAGCTTGAGAGTTCGCTCTGCCAACAGGTGCCGACAACGGCGTTCATTCTCTCAGAAAGTGCTCGGGAATTTGGGCTAACGATAATGGGAAGCCGCACCAGTGTCAAGACAGGCAGTCACGATCATTCAACGATCGCTGGATCGTCTAACAACCATTCGAGGCGATAGCAGAATATTGCGATCTGGAGCGACTTCCTTGCCAGACAATGTGCGCAACACCAGCTTCGCCGTTCTCCTCCCGACCTCTTCACCAGAGAGATTCACGCTGGATAGCGGAACCCGCGTCTCGCGAGTGGATGGCAGATCGCCACAACCTACAACGGAGACATCCTCCGGCACTCTTAGATTCTTTTCAAGCGCCGCATCGATCACTCCCAGGGCCAGGAGATCGCTGTAGCACATCACGCCATCCGGCTTCACCCTGCCCTCTAACAACCGACACATCGTGTCATACCCTCGTTGATATTCGTTGCGGGCCATCTCGCCGGCATCCACCACGAGGCCGGGCCTGAAAGGTATGTTGAACTCGCTCAAAGCAGCTCGATATCCCGACCAACGAAGATCCGCAGCTGCCGTTCGTGGTCCTCGCAGATACGCAAGCTTGCGACATCGCATTTCAGCAAGATGCGCCGCCGCCACGTAGCCAATATCCTGATCGCGCAATCCGACAAAATGAGCGGCAAACGAGGGCGGCTTGCGATCGACCAAAACTAGCGGCGCCCGCTGTTGACCAAGAGCGGCGAAAAACTCAGATGACTCCTGCACTGATGCAACGATGAGAGCATCCACTTGCCTCGATAGCTGCAGCTCGATCTCATGCCGCTCGATCTCCGGATCCTCTTCCGACGACGAGATCAGCAGGCCGTACCCTGCCGTCCGCATTGTTTGCACGAGACCTCGCGTAATATCCGCGAAGAAAGGATTCGAAAGCGAAGGAATCACCAAGCCAATGCTCAACGTGTTGCCCGTGCGAAGGCTGCGGGCCGAGATATTGGGCCTATAGTTCAGCTCTTTCACCCGCTGAAGCACCCGCGCCTTCGTGGCGGGGCTCACATCGGTTTGCCCACGCAGAACCTTGGAAATCGTCATCTTCGAAAGGTTCAGATCGTTTGCAATGTCTTTCAGGCGCACGGTCATGCCGGCGGCTCCCTTGGTGCCGTGGACTTAGTCGAGGATCATCTTACACGCGGATTTCAGGATCGTTACTACGGGCGCTGCGTCAGCTATAGCGGGGTACGCGTTGTGGTGTTCTCCCTTAGAGCCAACCGAGAGCAGGCACTCGGATGAATAGTCGGCGTGTCCAACAAGTGATTTTCGACAGGCTAATGCCCAGCTCCATGAGGAGTAGTGACGGGAAACGCATTTCTAAAATCGAACTGAAGTCAACTACGTTCCTTCTTAGGAGAGCATTTTGGATTTTTTGCTTATTTGGCTGCGACGCATGCTGCTCTCCACCGGGTTTCTATTTCGCACTTGTGATGAGCTGACTTGATGCAAGCTCGGTGCCGGTTGGGTTTCGAGAGGTGAGTCGATGCTGTAATCAGCGTCGCCGCTGAGTTCAGGCTATATAACACCACGTGCTCCTCTCTGACTCCTGAAAGAACACCTTTCCATGAGCTTGGTTCAAGTAGGGTCCAGCTGATATCCGAGGTTGGCAATCGAAACCTGGCATGTGGCGTTTACGCCAGCGTTCCTCCCCAGGTAACCGTTAATCTTCGAAGACAGGCAGGCTTTCGAGAGGGCGGTACCCCCACTACCTCGAAACCTTCTCACCCGATAAAGATGCTCTTCAGAATGGTAAAGACCTTTTCCCGAACTACGGCATGCCCTCGCTCTAGTCACTGTTAGCCATGTTATGCGCAATAACGTTTTCTCTTTAGTCAGCGACATTCCGGTCTTCAAAGAGCAACTCACGAAGGCACAGTGGAACTGGCGCTGAACCGGGCGCTGGAGACTACATGCCAACGCCCCCGGCATGCATGCGGCGCTGACAGATAATCGCTCTAACCCAGCGGCGACCGGTCGACGACCGCAGGGCGTTCCCAACCGCATTGTCAATTTCGGCGACGGTTCTGACGTGGTGCTAGTACGATTCCAGATCATGAAGACACGCTCCAGCAGGAAGGCCCGCAGCTGGTTGATCACGGACGTTCGGCGCGCGACGAGACGATCGCGCACACGATGCATGGCCTGCAGGTCGAGCTGGTCGTCGGTCTTGATCGGAACGAAGCGCATGTTCTGCCGGTCCACCGCCTCGGCGATGGCCTCGGCATCCAGGAAGTCGTTCTTGTTGGACTTCACAAACGGCTTCACGAACTGGGCTGGGATCAACTTCACGTCATGGCCTTGTTCTCGCAGAACACGTCCGAGGAAGTGAGCGCCTGAACACGCCTCCATCCCGATCAACAGGTCTGCATGTTCGCGGTGAAGGTGATGAGCTGCTTCTGAGTGAACTTCTTCTGCAACAGCACCTTGCCTGCTGCGTCCAGCGCTACGAGGTGAAAGGTAGTCTTGCCCAGATCAATGCCAACCGAACGTATCTGCATGTCGATGATCCTCCTTGAATCTGCCAACAAGATCACTCACTGCAATGTGGAGATCAAGCGGCGGACCATCTCATTAACGGGGTTTCGGAAACCTCGAAAGAGTGTGCCCCGCTCTCACTGCCTCGGTGTCAATTTGTGATAAATCGGCGAGTCACTCATTGAGTATCTGATTAGTGCTCATTTGTCGGCTTGTCGGAAGTGATCCGTCAATCCGCGCGGCGCCCAACGAGGCTCCAGCGGATCCTCAGCGAGGAGCGGGTAGTGAGTGGCGCTCGTGGGCATAGCTTGTCAGAAGCTTTCACTTCGTTTCGGTTAAACGATGCGCCCGAACTCATTGAATTTGAAAGCTCATTGCAGAAACCTCATTCTGGCTTAATGTTTCTTCTGATATCGTATCTCGATAATGAAGGGCGATATGGACAACCGCGATCTCTATTCTGGCATGATCCGTCTTCACATTCTTCATCATGCCGAGCATGAGGCTATCTTTGGGGCCGGTATGACGGAGGAGCTTGCCCGGCATGGGTACAAGATCAGCCCTGGTACTCTCTATCCGATCCTCCACGGTTTAGAGAAGCGCGGCTATCTGAAGTCTGAAAATGAACGGTCTGGTAGAACAGCCCGTCGCCTTTACAAGATAACGAGTTCCGGCCGACGTGCGCTCAATACAGCAAAGCTCCGGGTCCGCGAGCTTTTTGGAGAGCTGATTGAAGGCAAATAGTCCATTCATCCGAAATGGCTGCTGGATCCGAGGAGTCGCTGTCGGCTGCCTTCTCGTGGCCGGTACCTCTGCTGCAGTTACTGCCCAGTCCTCGGTCGTGGCTACTCCCGCTGTGCCGTCTGATCTCACGATTGTTCAAGTCGTTCAGGACGCCGAGCAGAACTATCCTGCGATTCATGTTTCTGAGCAGGATCTCAACGCGGCTGTGGCAAATATCCGGTTGGCAAGGACTGCCTATCTTCCACGTCTCGATGGGATTGTTCAGGTCAACAGGGCTACGCGAAACAACATCTTCGGCACTCTGCTTCCAGAGAATACGTTGCCAAGCATGTCCGGGCCAGTCATTGGAACAAACAATGGCGGGTCTGTCTGGGGAAGCGCTACAGGGCTTCTGATCAACTGGCAGCCGTTCGACTTCGGTTTACGGAACACCAAGGTGGAAGCGGCCGCAGCAGCACGCGATCGAGCGAATGCATCTGTGCAAAGGAGCCAGCTTGAGATCTCAAGTGCGGCCGCGGACGCGTTTCTGACCGTTCTTGCGGCTCGTCAAACACAGAATTCCGCTCAGGTTGCCGTCGACAATTGGGAAATCTTGCGGAAGACCATTCACGCTCTCACGGTTGCGGAGCTGCGTCCCGCTGCCGACGAATCCCGGATTGAGGCGGAGAAGGCGGCGGCGAATACTCAATTGGCTCTTGCGACAGAAGCAGTCGAAATGGGCGAGGCAACACTCGCGAAGTTTCTCTCGAAGCCGGACGACATAACGAAACCCCTCAATTCCGCACATCTTCTTGGTGAGATCCCAATGGGAGTCGAGGATGACGGAGCATTTCATCCAGAAAGCACTCCTGCGATGCTGGAGCAACATGCAGCCGTCTCTCAATCGGCCGCGGAACTTCGTGCCACGGACCGAAGCTGGGTGCCGCAGTTCAATCTGGAAGCGGCAGGTTACGGCCGAGGCACCGGCGCGGAGACCAACGGACAGCGCCTGAGCGGAGCTAACGGTCTCGCTCCAAACGTAGGAAACTACGCAGTCGGCCTGAACGTAACCTTTGGCTTTCTTGACTTTGCCAGTATCCACGCCCGTGAAGCCTCACAAGCCGCCACGTTAAAGGCCGACCAATCTCGCGAGACGTTAATTGGCCGACAGCTCCAGGAGCAGTTCAGCCAGGCACGAGCCGCCTTACGGGCGATGCGAAGCGTTGCGAAGAATACTCCAATCCAGGTCGAGGCTGCTCGAACCGCTCTTGCTCAAGCTACGGCTCGTTACAAGGCGGGGCTGACTTCGATTGATGATGTGGCGCAGGCGCAGCGGCTTGTGGTGCAGGCGGAGATGGATGATTCGATTGCACGCCTGAATGTCTGGCGTGCATTCCTCCAATTGCAATCAGTACGTGGCGATCTTCAGCCTTTTCTTCAGGCAGCTCAGTAGTTCAGGTGATCATTTGACATGCGTTTAGTCCTTGCAGCTCTGAGTCGTCCCCTCACCGTGATCGTCGCGTTGATCGCGATCGTCGCCGGATTCTTTATTGCGGTTGGAAGGATGCGCATAGACATCTTTCCAGAGGTTGGCAATCCTGTGATCTACGTCGCGCAGCCCTACGGCGGCATGACGCCCGCGCAAATGGAAGGGTTCCTAACTTACTACTACGAGTATCACTTCCTCTACATCACAGGCATTCAGTCCGTGGATAGCAAGAGTGTTCAAGGCGCAGCTCTGATGAAACTGACGTTCCGCGAAGGAACGAACATGCAGCAGGCAATGGCTGAGACGGTTGGTTATGTAAATCGCGCTCGCGCCTTCATGCCGCCTGGAACGGTTCCACCCTTCATCACGCGCTTCGACCCTGGAAGTGTTGCTGTTGGTCTGCTTTTGTTTACGAGCAACAGTCACACGCAAGGCGAACTGCAAAATATCGCTCTGAATCAGGTGCGCCCGCTGTTTGCGACCCTGCCTGGAGTCTCAGCGCCACCCCCGTTTGGTGGTAACCAGCGCACCATCGTCGTCACGCTCGATCCCGACAAGCTGAAGCAGTATGGAGTTTCGCCTGAGCAGGCGATTGCGGCAGTAACCAGCGGCACAGTTGTATCGCCTTCTGGAAATCTCTATGACGGGACACTGAATCGCATCGTTCAAACAAACTCGACCTTAGGGCCGGAGCTCAACGATTTGATGAGTGCTCCGATCCATCCTCGCACTGGAGCGAACGTTTATCTGCGCGACATCGGAACCATCGAAAATGGCACGGATATCGTCACGGCTTATGCCCATGTGGATGGTCGCCGCACGGTCTACATCCCCATTACAAAGCGTTCGGACGCGTCCACTCTGGCGGTCATTCAGGCGGTGAAAGCGGCTATACCGAGCTTCAAAAAGGTCATGCCGGACGATGTCGATGTGCAACTCGCCTTCGATCAATCCGGCTATGTCTCGAACGCGATCAATGGTCTCGTCAGAGAAGCGGCGCTTGGCGCGATTCTTACCGGACTAGTTGTCCTGTTGTTTGTGAGAGACTGGCGCGGCGCGCTGATTGTCGTGGCGAACATTCCGTTCGCTCTCTTTGCTGCCGTACTCCTCTTATGGGCGACAGGCCAGACGATCAACATCATGACCCTGGGTGGATTGGCACTCGCGGTTGGAGTTCTCGTGGATGAGGCAACAGTCGAAGTCGAAAACATCCATACACAGTTGCTTCCAGGTGTCTCTCGGGCAAGAGCGGTTCTCGAAGCCTGCCGCCGCACTGTTCTGGCACGTCTCCTCTCGATGCTTTGTGTACTGGCGGTGTTTGTTCCATCGTTCTTCATGAACGGGGTGGGACGGCAACTCTTTGTCCCGTTGTCTCTCGCCGTGGGCTTCGCGATGGTTGCCTCATACTTTCTGTCGAGCAGCCTGGTGCCGGTCTTCGCCACGTGGATCATGAAGGAGTCGCATAAGGGAGAAGAGAAAGAAGGCAGCTTCGGCAAGTTGAGAACCCGCTATGAACGGTATCTGAATACTGTATTGGATCGCCGTTGGTCCATCATCATCGGATACTTCGGGGTGACTGCACTCATTCTCATTTTTGTCGCGCCTCGCATCGGAAGTGAGATATTTCCGGATTCCAATGGGCCTGTTCTACGAATGCGGCTTAAGGCACCCATCGGAACAAGAATCGAAGAGACGGAGCCTATGGTGATGCAGGCTCTCGATCTAATCCGCAAGACAGCGGGCAAGCATAACGTAGAGATCACCTCCGACTATGTAGGCGTTCAACCATCAAGCTACCCAGTCAACCTCATCCATCTCTTCACAAGCGGTCCGGAAGAAGCTCTGGTGCAGGTCCAACTCCGGCCTGGCCACCCCGACGATGAGACGCTGCGAGAGGACCTTCGCGCCGCGTTTCACAAAGAGATGCCGAAGCAGACAGTGGCATTCGAAGCAGGGGACATCATTTCTCAGGTTATGAGCTTCGGATCGCCAACGCCCATTCAGATCGACGTTCAAGGTGTAGATATCGACCAGGACTACGCGTATCTCGCAAAAGTGGAAACCGAGCTTCGTAAGCTCGACTTCCTGCGGGACGTTTCCGTCGTTCAGCCTCATCTTTATCCCACGGTCGAGGTGACAGTAAATCGTGATTATGCTGGCCAGTTCGGCCTGACGATGGCCGACGTGACGAACTCCCTGACGCCGGCTACAGGCTCGTCTCGATTCACAGCGCCCAATTACTGGCGCGATCCCAGAACGGGTAACGCATTTCAGATTCAAGTGCAACTCCCCCCAAATCGCATGCAAGGTCTCGGGGCGCTTTCTACCTTACCGCTGATGCGCGACGGACAATCTCAGCCGCAGCTGGATCAGGTTGCCAAGCTGGAATACGGGACGATGCCCGAAATGATCGAACGCTTGAGCGGACAGCGGATCGTCAGCGTGACTGCCAACCTGCACGGAATGCCTCTCGGCGAGGCTCAGAAACGCATCGCGGCACTCCTGAAAAACCTTCCGACGGCTCCTAAGGGTTCAACCGTTGCGGTACGAGGACAGATACCCGCCCTTGAAGAGACAATATCGGGTCTGCGTACAGGGCTCCTTCTGGCCATCGCTGCAATATTCCTGCTGCTCATGGCAAACTTTCAATCTCTTCGTCTTCCTCTCGCCATCCTGTCGACAATCCCGGGTGTCCTCTGCGGTGTGGTTCTTATGCTGTTCTTTACAGGAACCACACTCAATATTCAGTCCTTCATGGGAGCGATCATGGCAGTCGGCATTTCGGTCGCGAACTCCATTCTCCTGGTCAGCTTCGCGGAACAGGCAAGGCACCAGAATGAAGATGTCGAAACCGCGACCCGGACGGGAGCAACGAGCCGCATTCGGGCGATTTTGATGACAGCGACTGCCATGATCTGCGGCATGATTCCCATGGCAATTGGCTTCGGAGAAGGAAGTGCGCAATCCGCTCCTCTTGCCAGGGCTGTTATAGGCGGGCTCGTCTTCTCTACATTGACGACTCTCACAGTGCTTCCGGCTATCTACGCGTTGCTGCAACGCAAAGCGTCCACCACCTCAAATTCACTCAATCCCGAAGATCCATCGAGCCGCTACTATGTTCATCCATAAACGCATCTGCCTTGTCTTTCATTTCGTGTGCTGCCTCTCCACCTTCTCTCAGAGTCTTGCGCATGTGGAGATGGTAAAGGTCGAACGCCGTCCATCCGCTCGAACGGTTCCTCTGACTGCCGAACTTGCTCCATTTCTACAGACTGATATTGAAGCCCGCGCTCCTGGATATGTGGAGAAAGTGCTCGTTGATCGGGGTAGCCTGGTCCACAAGGGGCAACTATTGGTTCAGCTCTCCGCGCCAGAGATCAATTCGCAGACGGAAGCTTCAGAAGCGAACCTCCATCAGGCTGAAGCAGAAGCTGCACAGGCCGAGGCTCAAGAAGCCGCAGCCGAAAGCACATCGGCGAAACTACAAGAGGCTGCTAAGACTCCCGGTGCCGTAGCTGGCAATGAACTATTGCAGGCCCAAAAGCAACGGGATGCGGCGCTGGCATTAGTTGATAGCCGAAAGGCCGCGATACGGACCGCGAAAGAACGCCTCCAGGCGAGCAGGGCAATGGAGTCGTATCTTAGAGTGATCGCGCCGTTCGATGGAATGATTACCGACCGGTTCGTGCATCCCGGAATGCTGATTGATGGTGGTCATACTCCGATGCTCAAACTCCAACAGGTTGCCCATTTGAGATTGATTGTGCCCGTTCCGGAGACCTACACCGGCTCGATCGTCAAGGGAACGTCGGCGGTCTTCCATGTTCCGGCGCATCCCGGGAAAAGTTATTCTGCGAAAGTCGCACGAATCCCTGATGCTCTCGATCAGCAGAGTCGCGTAATGATGGTCGAACTGGATGTTTACAACAAAGACGGGAGCTTGGCTCCCGGCATGTACCCAACCGTCGATTGGCCGGTGGGTGCTGGAGAGAATCTTCTCTTCGTTCCCTCGACAAGCGTCGTTACCACGACCGAACGAACCTTCGTGATCGCGTCAGTCAATGGTCGAGCACACTGGGTTGACGTTCGGAAGGGACCAGTCTCTGGTGAGAGTGTTTCAGTCCGAGGCCAAATCGCTGCTGGCCAAGAGGTCGTCAAGCGGGCTTCCGATGAAATTCGCGAAGGAACGCCACTGAAATAGATAAGCTAAAAGGCCCTACCAGTAGGGTGCATTCCAGTTGAATTGTCGATCTTCCGCACCAGTGATCTTGTTCTCGTCGGCTATGCACCCATTTGGCTTCGCGTCTCTCTCCGAGGACCGCTACAAATCCAAGTGGATGACTTTCAGTTAGCTCGTCACTCGTCCACAAGGTGCGAATGACCATGAAGCGCTTACTTTGTGACCACGCGATTGGTCGTCTATCGTAGGTCGAGCGTAGCGGTCCCAACGGGAGCCTTGACGGTGAGCGCTATCCCCAACACCTCTCAATCGGCCCTGAAGTACACCGCTGGCGTGGTCCCCAAAGTCTTTCTGAACATAGAAATGAATGCGCTCGGCGTGCTGTAGCCGGCTTCGAAAGCAGCGTGGGTGACCTTCTTTCCTTCTGCCAGAAGCTGCATTGCTCGCATGAGACGAAGTTGCTGGCGCCATTTACCGAATGTGATGCCCACGTCTTCCTGGAAGAGTCGCTCCACGGTCCTCTTGCCGGCGCCGGCTACTTTGCAGAGCTGCCGAAGTGGCCGAGACTCAGACGGATCGGTCAGGAGTGCCTGGGCGATTCGGAGCGCTCTTGGATCGGTAGGGTTCGGAAGCTGTAGAGGAACCATCTGGATGGTTTCCACCTGATCGATGATGACCTCGATCAAGTGACGTTGCCATGGAATTGTCTTCCTCAGAAAGGCGAAGGCGCAGGCGTGAAGAATGAGCTCCTTAAGGAGCGGTGACACGTTGACCACACAACAATCTCTCGGCAGAGCTTTCGCCAACCGGGGCTTAAAGTAAAGGGTTCGCATCGCTACAGTTCCGGACATCGTAATAGTGTGGTGAACTGTCGCAGGTATCCAAACCGCGCGGTAAGTGGGGACAACCCAAGTGCCATCACTGGTGCGTACCGTCATCACGCCTCGAGATGCGTAGACGAGTTGATCTCGATCATGAAAATGCAGCGGGATCACGCGCCCCGCGGCATAGTCGTGGGTGAGGGTGGTGATCTGGGAGTGGCTATCTCCCAGGCAGTCGAAGATCGCAGTTTGACGCTTTTGCAGCATTTATTGTCACAATAGCGAAAGTATGCAAGTCACACAAGAGCTAGTCTGAGACTGCTCGATGGAGGAAGGCGGGCGCGTGAATCGTTTACATCATTGGTTGTGTCGATCCG
The DNA here is from genome assembly GCF_003945235.1 of Edaphobacter aggregans. Classification (NCBI taxonomy): domain Bacteria; kingdom Pseudomonadati; phylum Acidobacteriota; class Terriglobia; order Terriglobales; family Acidobacteriaceae; genus Edaphobacter; species Edaphobacter aggregans. Next base: position 5,845,053 of record NZ_RSDW01000001.1, on the reverse strand, counting down.
GACGATGGCGAAAGACCATCGAGAGGCGAGTGCCGTGGGTCGTTTCCGGTGCGGATCTGGGACAGAATGTCCTTGAGCTTGGACCTGGGCCTGGCCTGACAACGGATCTGTTGCGGCTGACGTTGGAGCGCCTGACGGCGATTGAAGTTGACCCTGGGCTGGCCGCGTCGCTGCGTTTGCGGCTAAGCGGCAGCAATGTCGAAGTGATCGCCGGTGACGCGACTACGATGCCGTTCGCGGACGGTCAGTTTTCGGGAGCAGTGTCGTTTACGATGCTGCATCATGTGCCGTCTCCTGAGTTGCAGGACCAACTGCTGCGCGAGGTATGGCGCGTGATAACGCCGGGTGGAGTCTTCGTGGGTAGCGACAGCATACAAAGCTTGTTCATGCGACTGATTCACATCGTGACACGCTTGTGCCCGTTGCCCCGGATACATTTGGCGTGCGGTTAGAGGCCGCAGGATTTCAGGTATTGGACGTGGAAAAGAACTCTGGCGCATTTCGGTTTCGCGCACGCCGGCCAGCAGCGGGTTGAGATGAATGCAAGAACGCACTTTGAAAAGTCGCAAGACAATACCCAAACCGTCACCTGTTCGTGTCTGGTGGTTTGATCTCGGAGGAGCCGCAATGATGAAACGAGAATTAGTTGTTCGCAGGTTGAGGTGGTTCAGAAGCCTTCTTTTCGTTGCCGGCACAGTAGTGTGGTTTGGCGTGGCGACCTTGCCAACGTTCGCTGCAGCAGATCCGTTGTCGTGTTCTGCAAGCCCGGAAAGACAACAGTTCGATTACTGGCTTGGTGATTGGACGATAACGTATCCCGGCGCGCCCGGCGGCAGTACCAGCAAGGTATACCTGAGGCTGGACAAATGCGTTCTCGTCGAGACCTGGGATGGCGGAAGAGGTCACAAGGGCGAAAATGTGTTTGCTTATAGCTCGGATGATGGGAGTTGGCATGGAATGTTCGCGGACAACCAGGGTCGAGTGCACGTATTCAAGGGTAAAGTGACGTCAGGCTTGGCCGAGTTTTACGGACCTAGTCGCGGTCCGAATGGAGCGGCGACTCTCAATCGAATCCGAGTGGTGCGTGTGAACGCGGACAAGGTCACGCAGACATGGGAGAAATCGGCAGACAGGGGCGCCACTTGGACTGTGGAGTTTCAGGGCGAATACTCGCGTAAATAAACGTGACAGAAGACCCCCGGTCCGTGAAAGGCGTTAGCCATGCGACGGCATTTCTATGTGTCCTTAGCGTGTTTCCTGATATGTCTCTCTGCTCGAGTAGACCTGGCCGCGGCGGTTGTCGCAGCTCCGATGGTGATGCTTAAGGTTGGCATCGTCGAAGGGGTACATTTCGGATCTGGGCAAACTGGAGTGGCATTCCTCGGCGTTCCATATGCCGCTCCACCAGTTGGTGATCTGCGCTGGAAACCCCCACAGTCGGTAAGGCCATGGACCGGTATGCGCAGAGCAATGAAGTTCGGCGCAGCTTGTCCGCAGCTTCCTGCAGGTTGGCTTCCGTATATCGGTTGGAATGAAGACTGCCTCTACTTGAACGTCTGGACGACGCACCTCTACGTGGGCCCGAGGCTGCCTGTCATCGTCTATTTTCACGGGGGGTCAAACACTACGGGCTATAGCCAATTGGACCCGCTTGGTCCCGCGCTTTCGCGTCTGGGCGTTGTCGTGGTCAGTGCCAACTATCGCCTTGGCCCGATGGGATTCTTTGCGCATCCAGCGCTTACGGCCGAGTCTCCGCACCACTCTTCCGGAAATTATGGTCTGCTCGATCAACTGGAGGTGCTGAAGTGGGTGCGTGAGAATATCTCTCGCCTTGGTGGAGATCCCAATCGGATTACGGTGATGGGTCAGTCCGCCGGTTCAGTCGATATCTGTTTGCTCATGGCATCACCGATGTCGGCTGGGTTATTTCAGCGAGCGATTATGGAGAGCGGCGATTGCCAGAGTGTCCTCGACGAAGACATCCGCACGCCCCTCCCTTATAACTTTATCGCGGGCACCGGCGAAGGCGCGGGAGAACGATTGGCCGGTGATCTGGGAGTTGCGAACGGTCCGGAGGCATTGCGAAAACTCCGCAGTATTCCCGTCACGGAAATTCTGAAGTCTTGGAGCCAGGACCGGCAAGTTCATTTTGACGCCATCGTTGACGGATGGGTACTTCCAGAGCAACCCGCAAAGATCTACGCCGAAGGCAAGGAACTCCAGATCCCAGTCCTTGTCGGCAGCAACGCCGATGAAGCAACCGTCTTCGGCCACAACGACGTGAAAACCGTCGATCAATATAAGCAGTATCTGCTGAACGACACCGGAAAGTACACCGACCAGGAATTTCAAGCTTACCCTGTAGCGACGGATGCCGATGTCCCGGAACAATATTTGCGGATTCAGAACGATACCTTTGCCTATGGCGCCCGGTCGATGGCGCGAGCTATGACAAGCGCAGGTCGGAAGGCATATCTATATTGCGTCACTTTTTCCGAGACCGGCAAGCGAACACATCTTGGTGCGTATCACGGGGAAGAACTCCGTTTTCTGAGTGATTCCTTCCCCTCCGACTGGGAGCACAGCGACGACGACAAAATGCTCGGTAACTTAATGCGCACCTACTGGACGCAGTTCGCGAGAACCGGGGACCCAAATGCTCCGGGTCTTCCTGCGTGGACACGATACGATGCACACTCAGATCAATGTCTCGAGCTCGGTCGCATGATCGGCGTCCGCCCTGTCGCACCACAGCTAAAGATCATCGAAAACATCATGAAGCAGGTCTTCGCTACAACGGCAACGATGAGTCTGAGTTCTGAAGCAAAGACGAGCGACCGCGAAGCATTGGCCGAAAACTGATTGCCAGCTGGCGAGAACAGGCCGTCTCATGAGCTGAGAGCGCTCTCCAGTAACGATTGGCGGATCACTCCATTTCCCCCGGCGAAATGATTGAGGCAGATTGATTGATTCGGTTGGGGAAGGAAATTGCAGGGTCGGCTCCCACGAAATCGAGTTCATAGTTCCAATTAGGAAAATTGGAGAGTGACTACGCACGGATCGTCGGCTAGGCGACGGTGATAAATCGGTGCAATCTAAGGCGAAATTTAATGAGGGATGAGGCCCGTTCTCGCAAGCCAAGAATTACTTCCGAATTGACCGTGACTCGGGAGTGTACTAAGCCAACGGTATCCGCGGCCAACGCCGTATTGTGCCGTGATACTCGATTGCAGCGTGGCTTACGTCAACCGTTCGTAACGGGGAGCTACCTTTGCGCCCCAGCATCGCAACTTTCCCAACAGGATCGCCCTTCCTGACAGATTGAGCGATGGACGTAGTGATCGTCCGGACCTGCCTTGCTCATGGTCTTGAGGCACCAGTAGGTCGCTGTGGCTCCCATCAGGTCTGCGTGTTCCTCATGAAATTCACCATAGGCCGCGTAAGAAGATTTGCTACGGAGTGAGGCACAACTAAGTTGCACAAGGGTTGTCATATCGGATCTCCTTAACCAATGGAGCTTGGGTCGCGCGGCATCTGCCCGGCTGCTAGCAAGACGGTGCGGTAGATGGCGGTCTGGAAGAGTTGCATCTTGAATCCGTTCTGCGATAGCGGCGTCGCACCTTGCATGGCTGCGCTTGCAGCCGCGCGGGCGGTGGACTCATCAATTGTTTTTCCGGTCAGGATGGCCTCTGCTGAGGTGGAACGGATGGGTGTCGGAGCGGCGACACCGAGCACGATCGATGCCTTTCGGCAACGGGCTCCGTCCATGACTAATACGACTCCGGCATCGGCGAGTGGCCAATCGAAGCTCTCCTTTTCTCCATATTTCTGATAGGCAGAGCGGGTACCGAGTTCCGGCGCCGGTACGAAGATGCCAGTAATCAGTTCGCCAGGTTGTACTACGGTCTCGTTGAGGAGGTCTTTCTCGGGTGGCACGTAAAAATCGCTCGTGGCTACCGTGCGCTTTCCTCGCTTCGACGTGAGTTCCACCTGAGCATTCATTGCGATCAGCGGTACAGCCGCCGAGGAGGGATGTACCATCGCGCAGGTGCCATTGTTCATAATGGCGTGATATTGGTTCTCGCCGGCGTGCGCATGACAGTCGTCGCTCGAACCGCTCTTCTTTTTGCAGTTGAAGTCGTTGGAGCGAAAGTACCAGCAGCGTGGGCGCTGCATAATGTTACCGCCAAGCGTCGCCATATTGCGCACCTGCGGTGTGGCCGCGTGACCGGCAGCATCTGCCAGTGCTGTATAGCTTTTCTGAATCTCAGGATGGTTCGCAATCTCGCTCAAAGTAGACAGTGGTCCAAGGTGCAGGCCATCTTTGCCGGAGGTGATCCCGCGAAGGCTCTCGACGTTGCGAATATTGACAAGCTTCGACGGCGATACTATCTCGTCCTTCATCAGGTCTAGCAGATCGATGCCACCTGCCTTGACGGTAGCACCATCGCCGAGTTGGCCGAGAGCTTCGTCTACTGTAGTGCAATCGACAAATGCGAACTTGTTCATGCCTGCACCTCCTGCACTTTTCCAAGCGCGCTAAGTACGTTTGCCGGAGTCATAGGGATTTTTCGCATACGAACGCCCGTGGCGTTGTAGAACGCGTTACCGATCGCAGCGGCCAGGGTGATGATGCCCGCTGATTCGCCAATGCCAGCAGCGTCTGTTGAGCTTTGCGCGATGTAATTTTCGACAAGAACGATGTCGATCTGAGGAACCTCACGGGCACCGAGGATCTTGTAGTTTTCGAGATTCGCGTTCAGCATGTGACCGGCGTTGCGATCCATAATTCGTTGCTCGAAAAGCGCGTAGGAGATGCCTTGCAGGATGCCACCGTTGATCTGGCTGATGACACCCAACGGGTTGATGGGACGGCCGCAATCATGTGCGCCGAAGACCTTCTCGATATGCACGCGTCCGGTCTCAGTGTCGACGGCAAGCTCGACATAATCGACTCCGCCGTAGGTGATGCGCTCTTTCGAGTATTCGGCCGCGCGCGTCGCTCGGGCGGAGATTTCAGCTGTCGGCAGCTTTGCCGTTACCTGCTTGAGCGTGTAGGAGCGCGATGCATCATTTTTGAATGCAATGCTTCCGTTTTGGACTGTAAGGTTGTCCGCGGTAGTACCGAACTGGGGGGCAATTGCGGCGAAGAGCTTCTGCTTCGCCTGATAGGCCGCATTGCGGGCTGCAGGTGTGATCGAGCCTGCGGTAACACTGCCACCGGAATCCGGCCCGATGGGGAAACGTGTGTCGCCGATGCGGATAACCACGCTCGAGGGAGGAATGCCAAATTCCTCAGCAACGATAATCGCAAGCATGGTCTTGGTTCCTGTTCCGAGGTCCTGCACCGCAGACATTAGCTCGACCGACCCGTCGCGCGAGACACGGACCTCGCACGATGAATCCATGCTGACTAAGCGGTACCAGACCGACTGCGCAAGCCCCATGCCGCGTTTGATCGGGCCGCTGTCAGAGCCGGCGGCCCTGCGATTGCGCCAGTTCGTACGCTCGAGAATCACTTGCCTCTCGGCCTTTCGAGCCGGGCTCTCATCGATCTTTTCACGGAAGGTGAGTGGGTCCATGTTGAGCTTGACGGCGAGTTCGTCGATGGCCTGCTCGAACGCAAAGCATCCCTGCGGGTGTCCTGGTGCGCGGAATGCCGCGCCGGGACCAGCGTTCACAAAGACGTCATACTCATCGGTGAGCAGGTTGGGGCACTTATACATATTGGTTGCGGGACCAGCCGTGCCAGCTCCAGTACCTACGCCTGCTGTGCCGTAGCTGGTGAGATGGATCGCGGTCAGGGTGCCGTCCCGCTTTGCGCCGATTTTCAGAGTCTGATGCGAGTCCGGCCGATTGGAGACGATGTGCTCCTGGCGGCGGTCGAGCATCAGCTTGACGGGCGCATGTGCCTTCTGCGAGAGGGTCGCCGCGATAACGCCTTCGTTGCCTGCGCCGAATTTCGCGCCGAAGCCGCCGCCCATGTACTCGGTGATCACGCGTACTTTGCTCTTGGGTAGCTTAAAGACCTCGGCGAACTCGTCGCGAACACTCGATGTGCCCTGAGTCGAGGCGTAGACAGTGACCTCTTCTGGTTTCCAATCAACGACAAAGCCATGAGTTTCCAGCGCAGAATGTGTCTGGACCTGGGTGAAATATTCACCCTCTACAATCACGTCCGCCTCGGCGAAACCCTTTTCGACGTCGCCGACATTTTTTCGCTGTGGCCCGTGAACATTGCCCTTTTGAGGAACGCCCTTCGGTCCGCCGCCTCCACCTGCACTACCGGCGGCATCAGCAGGTCCAGGAAAGACCATCGGAGCATCCTCAGCTCGCGCGTCAGAGCGATCGACGACAAATGGCATCTCGTCGTACTGCACCTTCACCAACTTGGCCGCATCGTCTGCGATCTGGTGCGAGGTAGCAGCGATTCCAGCTATCGGTTGTCCGGCATAGCGGACAACGGGATACCGCGATGGAGCCTCCTGCTTCGAATCTCGGAGTTCAGCGATGCCATAGACGTGCTCGATCACATGGACGCCACGCACCCCCTGCAGTTTTTCCGCGGCGCTTGTGTCGATCGAAACGATGCGGCCATGGGGGATCGTCGCATCGACCAGCCGAGCATAGAGCATACCGGGCAGATTGACATCAGCCGTATACTTGCCCTTGCCCATGACCTTCGCAGGTCCGTCGTAACGTTCTGTTGGCTTGCCGATGTAGGCCAGCTCAGCATTTGAAGGCAGAGGTGGCGGCTCGTCCAGCGGCACCTCCCGCTCTTTCTGCTGGAGCCCGTTTTGTGGAATGCCAAATACAAAGCTTTCTGTGCGTTTCGGAATATCCGGCTTCGCCGTGGCAGGGGAAGCCTGCTCACTTTCTTCCGCAGGTACGAGCGAATCGAGTGCCATCTTATGCCTCCCTTCCCACTACGAGAGAAACCAGGCCAGCCGTTTGCCTGCGTTGCTCTGCAACATCTAGTGTTGCCGCAAACACCTTCGGATACGTTCCGCAACGACAGAGATTTCCGCTGACCGCGTGTTTCACGTCGTCCAGATGGGGGTTCGGATTGCGCTCCAAGAGCGCCGCGCAACTCATCACCATCCCCGGAGTGCAGAACCCGCACTGCATTGCATCATGCTTCACGAAAGCAGCCTGTACCGGGTGCATGGTATCGCCGTGTGACAGCCCCTCGATCGTCGTAATTTGGCGGCCAACTGCGTCGATCGCCAGTGTCATGCATGCAAGCGCCGGTGTCTTGTCGATCCAGATCGTACAAGCCGAACACGACCCGCGGTCGCAGACGACTTTGGTGCCGGTCAAACCCAGGTTGTCGCGCAGTGTCTCGGCGAGCGTGTAGCGAGGCTCGATCATTACAGAATGCTCATGCCCATTAATGAACAGTTTGACGGCGAGTGGGTCGGGACCGACTGATCGGTCGTGGTACAAGGAGTCTTTCGTCTCGCGAGCCAGTGCGCTTGCGGACTCGATGACGGTCGTTGCGGCCGACACGCTAGCACCCTTCAGAAATCCACGACGAGAGAACTTAGTCTTGGGAATGTCTGCCATAGGAACAGCCTTTCGGATGTTTGACTGACTTGAGTCGACGAACGGCTACAAATTGCAGCCCGGAGTTCGATATCGATACTTTACATCCAGCCGCAAGCGGTCTGCCACCCGAGGAACGGGTATATCCGACTTCCCATTCCTTCAAAGCTGACAAAGACATGCAAGCCTATCTTGCTAGATTGGATAAGGCATGATGCGAACCCAAACGATTTGTCACCTTTGAGGGCGCCTCCGACGCCTATTAGCGTAGACGGTTTCGCAAGCCCCAAAAAATAACTCTGGGGTCACATTATTCCTCGTCCGCTGTGGGCTGGTAAGGGCCGCCGGGGACACCCCAACTCCAAGCAGGCATAGGAGAGTCGATAACAGGAGTCTCGGCAGGGAGGCCGGAATTGATAACGGCAAGACGAGAACCCCACTCGAGATAGGCAACGAGGGCTGAACGAAACTCGGGATCAGAGGGGAGCCGCATTTCGTCGGCTGTTTCGAGTAACAGTTCATCCAACGCTGGCGCTGCTGATCGGTAATGTGTCGGTTTAGGTGATGACGAATCATCTCAGCATGTCCGCCGTGATGAGTGGAGTAGTCGGAAGGGCCGCCCAATACCTCGCCAATAAACTGCGCCACGTGTTGAAAATGTTCGGGTGACATGTGAGCGAAGACCGGAGCAAGGATCGGGTCGGCGGGAACTTTCTGATAAAAGCGGTCAATCAGTTGTCTGAGCGGTTCTGCGCCCCCCAATCCAATCGTAGAGCGACGGAATGTTCTTAGTCATGATTCGGATTTTAGTATGTATCGAGAAGTGCTTGACCCGGAAGACATCCGAGGGATGGGTGCTGTTCGGGATGTCGGCTAAAGACTCAGATCGGGGTCTTCAATGGGCGAACGTCGCTGTTTTGGTTCTAACGATCTCTTAAACGATGAACGCGATAACAAAGATCGCTGGATTTGGAAGTAGCAATATTGGGGGATTGAGCCAGACCTACCTTTTGATGAAAGGTTGAAGCAATTGGTAGAGTCTGCAAGAAAAAAAGGCCCAGAAGGATGCGCGCAGAGCTGGAACATACGCATCAATGCAAGAAGTGTGGACACGTTGTACGAGGAAACGACATCGACCTGAAGGCGATTTCGACTGGTATTATCACGTGTCCCCGATGCGGATCATCGGGTCCAATCAACGTTCAGATCGTAAGTAGTCAGGATATTAGAACGAACAATGAAATCACGCAGAAATCGGAAGATTGAGTTGGGGGGCTCCATCAAGCGTCCGCATCTTCCGCCCAAACGCTCGTACAACCTCGCTGGTTAACTTCGACTGATTGTCCACTCGCGAAGCCAGGAAGGTTTTGAGTATCAGCCGTTGTTCTACAAGAGGACGAATCGTGACCCCATCCCGCGCATTTTGAGCGCGCTCGTCTTCGAAAGCAGTGCTACCCCATTCTTTTCTGCAATAAGTTGGTAGGCCTCTTCGGGAACCATGATGTGGTGCATGTCCCGAGGCCGGATGGCCAGGTCGGAAGCAAACCGCAAGATACAGTCATACAGAGGCGGATGGACTGAGCGGCCGAAGATTAAGCCTCTTCGCCGCAGCAGACGAGCTCTTGCACAGTATCGGGGCAGCAGGCTTCTCAGTATTGGGATCCTGGTGACCAATTGACTTATCGGTCACAAGAGCTCTTGGTTTCGGGCGCTAATCACTTCAGAAACAGCCGGTGACCGAGCGCCGCGAATAGGAAGCGCTGCACTCACCGGAAAACGAGAGCCCATACAGGTTAGGTACCGGGAGACGCCCTTCTCGTCACTTGGACGAAAAGGCGTCATGTCGGACAATAGCCGGTTTTTGCGTGCAGGTGGACTGGATTTGTAAACACTGGCCGACTTCCCGTTACTTATCCGGAGGCCCGAAGTGCGTGAATATCGCGCATCGGCGGTTGGCCGAAGAATCGTTTGTACTCCCGATTGAACTGACTCGGACTCTCATACCCAACCTCAAAGGCTGCACTCGCGGCATCCAGTTCCCACGTGAGCATCTTCTGACGCGCAGCGTGAAGCCGAAGCTGTTTTTGAAACTGGAGCGGACTCATGGCTGTGAGGCTGCGGAAGTGATGGTGGAGGGTCGATCTACTCATCCCGGTCATCGACGCAAGATCATCCACGTTCACTGTCTTCTCGTAGTTCTCACGCAGCCAATTGACCGCCTTTGCTGTTCGATGGTTTTGGTCAGCCAGTGTAGCAACGGAACGCAGGCGATCTCCTTGTGTCCCCTGAAGGAGTCGGTAGATGATCTCTCGCTGGAGGAGCTTGCCAAAGAACGGGACATCCTGAGGCGCATCGAGAAGCTGAACCATGCGGCAGCACGGCGCAAGGAGTTCTACCGTTGCCTCACCCAGCACCATCCCGCGTGTTCCAGCTGGCGGCGCGGGAATCGACACCTCGTCGGAGTGAAGAACATCGCGACCATCCCCATATCGAGTTTGAAGAAGAACGCGAGGTAAGGCCTCTCGACACTGGCTGAGCAGACATGGCTAACGATCGGAAGTTCGATCGATGTCAGTAGAAACGTGGTTTCCCCGAAAACATAGCTTTCCTTGCCTAGGTCAACGCGCTTGCGGCCTTGTGGAATGACAAGCAGACTCGGCTCATACGTACAAGGATTTGGCAGTCGGAACAGTGTTTGGGTAGAGCGTAAGCCCAGCAACTGGCATTGCCATTTGTGAGGCGTTTCCCATCGCTTTGCCAATTAACGTAGCCAAGTCGGCGAGCATCGATAGAACCTGCGGATTGCTCTTTGCGCCTGTCTTATTTGATCGCATCGCTTTTCCTCGACAACTTCACGATATGCCACAAGTGCGGTTCTTTGCACCCTTTTCTCGCCTTGCTCGGACAAATAGGCAATCATCCCACTCGATCAGGCTACCGTCGTGCCGCATCTCCGGCTTAGTGTCGGAACTGAAAGCGAACGAGCGTCACAATTCAAGGAGAAGACATGGAAACGAGAAAGCTGGGAGCACTGGAAGTATCGGAACTCGGATTCGGGTGCATGAACCTGGCCACCACTTACGGTCCGGCGGCGCCCATCGACGACGCCATCAAGGTCATCCGTGAGGCGCACAGGAACGGCGTGACATTCTTCGATACAGCGGAAGTGTATGGACCGTACACGAGCGAGACCATTGTTGGCGGTGCGGTTGAACCTTTTCGCAACGAAGTGAAGATTGCGACCAAATTTGGCTTCAATCTCACGGAGAAGAGCGGTTTGGACAGCCGGCCGAACACATCAAGTGGATGGTGGACGGATGTCTCAAGCGTCTCCGGACAGACCACATCGATCTCTTCTATCAACATCGGATCGATCCCAATGTCCCGATTGAGGATGTCGCAGGCGCTGTGAAAGAGCTTATCGAGGCAGGCAAGGTACTGCATTTCGGCCTCTCGGAAGCGAGTCCCAGCACGATTCGGAAAGCGCACGCGGTTCAGCCCGTTGCTGCGCTTCAGACAGAGTATTCATTGATGAATCGCGACCCTGAAAGCAATGGATTGCTTGCGACGTGCGAGGAGTTGGGGATCGGCTTCGTGCCATGGGGGCCGATGGGCATGGGCTATCTGACGCAGAAGCTAGACGTACAAACCGCTTTCGATCCGAAGTCAGATCTGCGGTCGACCTTCGACCGCTTCCAGCCGGAAACCATTGCAGCGAATAAGCCTTTCGTGGACCGCGTCACTGAGCTTGCCAGAACGAAAGGCGCCACGACCGCGCAACTCTCGCTCGCTTGGCTGTTGGCTCAAAAGCCCTTCATCGTTCCGATCCCAGGCACAGGAAAGGTCAAGCATCTTCAGGAAAATATCGAATCCACCAAGCTCGTTTTGACTGCGGACGACCTGAAGGATATGGACAGAGCACTAGCCGAGTTGAAAGTGCATGGCGGTCGTATGAACGAGCAACAGATGAGCGTCGTGGAGCAGTGAAAAAGCGATCAAAAAATAGATACCGAGAAACGCCGCAGTGTTAACTGATTTCCAATGGGTGACTTTCCACGTGGACGAAAACTCGGCAAGTCGTACAGTTGCCGCGGCTCATCGTCCGACGGGTCTTGCTGATACCAGGGTTCCGGATAGCCGGTTTACGTCCAAGTGGACTGGATTTGTAAACACTGGCCGACATATCAGTACTCATCGGTGGCTCGATAAGTGACTCGGCGACTATGCCATTGAAAACCGATTTGCGGTCGGCACCGGGGTCCTGCCCTATGGCTGGTGGCCACCTACGAGGCTGTCCCGAATTCAGCGCAAGGCGGGTCGCGGAAAGATACAATTGCATTGTTTCTAACCTACCCGGGCTGCGATTCCATTGTCCAACGGATGAATGAGGGAACAAGGGCGGTCACCAACGTCTTATCTTTTGCCAATGCAGAGCGGGCGCTCGCCGGACACCAAAACGGAATGAGGGGCGTATGTTGCAAGAGTTGCGGTTTGCATTTCGGATGCTGTGGAAGCAGCCGGTTTTCAGCCTGATCGCCGCGCTGACCCTGGCGCTGGGAATTGGGGCTACGTCTGCGGTCTTCAGTTTGATTCAGGCCATATTGCTTACACCGCCGCCGTATCAGAAGCCGGAGAAACTTGTGCTGATTCCCGCAGCGCGCACCGATGGACAGAAGATGGACAGCCCGCGCGGCTGGGCCGCCGAACAGTGGATGGAGTGGCAGAAGGAAGGCAAGTCGTTCGAGGGAATCGCAGCGTATGACTGGACCTTTAATTTTTTGATCCGCAATGATGGCAGCCAATCCATGCAGGGAATGAATATAACCAAAGACTATCTTCGGGTGATGGGGCTGAGGCCGGTGGTGGGACGCGGCTTCGAGGATTCAGATTTCGCGCAAGGGCCAGTGAAGGCGATTGCACTGGGGTACGAGTTTTGGCAGCGGGCGTTGGGCGGCGATAAGGACATTGTTGGGAAGACGGTCCGCATCAGTCGATGGGATGTGCAAACCGTGATCGGAGTGATGGAACCGGGAGTGCGATTTCTGCCATCGCCAGGAGCAGCAAAGGAGCCTAATTACGACGTCAATGCGACGGTGGATTTCTGGATGCCAGCGCATCCGGACCCAAAGCATCTGAAAGAGTCGTCTTGGAACGTCGTCGCGCGGCTGCGGGACGGAGCGACTCCGCAACAGGCACAACGGGAACTAGCAGTACTAACGGCGAGAGAGGCGCACGACGAGAAGCAGTTTGACGGGTTCGTGCCGCAACTGGAGCCGGTAACGGACGAGATGAACCGGGATGGGAAGCGGATTCTGCTGCCGCTGTTAGGCGCAGCGACGTTGGTGCTGTTAATAGCTTGTGGGAACGCTGCAGCTCTCCTGCTGGTGCGTGGGCTGCAAAGGCAACAAGAGTACGCCGTGCGGATCGCGATGGGGATGGGCCGCGCAGGTCTTCTAAGGCAAGTCCTGACAGAGAGCCTGCTGCTCGCGCTGATCGGCGGGGCATTTGGAGTAGGGCTCGCCTTCGGCGCCGTAAGGCTGTTCAAGGCGATCGCGGGACATGCCGTTCCGCGGCTGGATGGAGTGACAGCTGGCTGGACAGTTTTAGCTTGGGGACTTGGAACCGCACTGCTCGCAGCCTTTTTCGCCGGAGTCATTCCGGCGCTGCGAGCATTTCGGCTCGATCCAATGGAAGCGCTGAAAGACGCCGGACCAAAAGGGACGGCAGGAATTGGAGAAAGGAGGTTGCTACGCGGAGTCGCGATGCTCCAGACAGCGTTAACGCTCGCGCTGCTGGTGGGTGCGGGGTTGCTCATTCGCACCATGGTGAAGATCGCAAACGTTCCGTCGGGATTCAACACCAGTCGAATATTGACGATGAGTGTCACGGACGTTCAGAGCTGGTCAACCTGGGGTAGCTTTCATCGGCAGGCGCTGGAGCGCGTTGCTGCAATTCCGGGTGTGCAGTACGCGGCATTCGCATGGGGTGTGCCGCTGACGGGCAACAACTGGCCGGCGACTTTGGAGATTGAGGGCCAGCCTCCGGCGGTGAAAGAGAGCGACAAAACAGCGCTGCCGCTACGCGCGGTGACGCCCGACTATTTCAAGTTAATGGGAATGGCACAAATAGAAGGGCGGCAGTTTCGATCGACCGACGACAACAAAGCGCCAAACGTAGCCATCGTGAACCAGGCATTTGCACGCCGTTACTTTCCGCAGGGCAATGCCATCGGAAAGAAATTCTGGCTGAATGGACGAGATAAAGCTGGCACAGAAATTGTTGGAGAGATCGCGAACGGCCGAACAGATGATCTGACGCAGGAGGCGTCGCCGGAGATTTATCTGTCGCTGTGGCAAGCGAGCGCATTTTCAAAGCATCTCGTCGTACGCACAACTGCGGACCCGCGCGCGGCGGTCCTCGCGGTGGAACACGAACTGCGTTCCGTGGATCCGACGGCGGCGATCGAAAACGTGAAGACACTGGAACAGATTCGCGACGAGTCACTGGCATCGCGGACATTCGCAATGCATCTGCTGACCGGGTTTTCCGTGGTGGGAAGCGCGTTGACGCTGGTCGGAATTTACGGCATGCTTTCGCTGTCAGTGGTCTCGCGACGCCGAGAACTGGCAATTCGCAGTGCGGTGGGCGCGCAACAAAAGGACATTCGCAGGTTGATCTTCGGCGAAGGATTTCGGCTGATCGCGGGTGGCGTACTCATGGGTACAGCGCTCGCGATTGTTTTATCGCGAGTGCTGAGGTCTTTCCTGTTTGAAGTACAGCCCAGCGATCCTGCGACGTTGATCGTTGTGAGCGCGTTATTTCTAGGAGTGGGGCTCCTGGCGTGCTGGATGCCGGTGTGGCGAGCAGGAAAGGTCGATCCGCTGGAAGCGTTACGGTACGAATGATTTTGGAAGCTCCGATCCAATGCCTGAGTCTCGGCAAAACAGAAGTTGACTTCACTTGACGACTTCAGGACAAAGCGCTCATCCAGCTCTTATTGCCTGCTCCACGAACTGATTGCCGAAGACTAGTAACGATAAATGGGATGAGCAGGTCACTCCGGAGGGAGCAGACTGTATCCCATGAAGAAGCCGACGCAGCACCTCATCGCGGAAGTTCCACGCAGGCAAGCCAGGACCGAGCTCACGATTGGTATCGACCTTGGCGATGTCTGGAGCCATTACTGCACTCTCAACCAGGACGGCGAAGTCATTGACCGAGGCCGCTTCCGAACCACAGCCAAGGCGATCGAGAAGTGGTTCAAGGATCTGCCTCCAACACGCGTAGCGATGGAGGCCGGCGTCCATTCGATCTGGATCAGCGAGCAACTGCAGGAACTCGGTCACGAAGTGATCGTAGCGAATGTGCGCGAGCTCCGGGCCATTTCTCACAGTGATCGCAAGAGCGACCAGGTCGATGCAGAGAAGCTGGCCCGGTACGCGCGTCTCGATCCAGAGATTCTTCGGCCGATCTCTCATCGCACTGTCGAACAGCAAGAGGCTCTCACCCTGATCCGTGCGCGAGAGCTTCTCGTTCGACTTCGCACCGCAGCTGTGAACGCCGTGCGCGGACTGACGAAGGCCTGCGGCTATCGTATGCCGGCCTCATCCACGAAGTGTTTTGCTCAGCGCGGCCAGGCCGCGATGCCGCCAGGACTCCAGCTGGCACTCGGTCCGGTGCTCGAACAGATCGCGGCGATGACGCTGAAGATCAAGCAGTACGACCGGGAGATCCAACGGATGACTCAGACTGAGTATGCTGAGACACAGCCTCTGCTGACCATCCACGGCATCGGTCATATCACTGCTCTCACGTTCGTCCTGACGCTAGGCGACAAGCAACGCTTCGGACGTAGTCGAGACGTGGGCTGCTATCTGGGCCTGCGGCCCAGACGAAGTCAGTCAGGCGAACGCGATCCGCAACTCGGCATCACCAAGGCAGGCAACGCTTATCTTCGAAGCCTGCTGATTGAGTGCGCCAACCACATCCTTCGACCTCATGGAAGAGACTCTGCACTGCGACAATGGGGCCTGCATCTGGCCGCCCGAGGCGGCAAGCAGGCTAAGAATAAGGCGGTGGTGGCTGTAGCACGGAAGCTGGCTGTCTTGCTCCATCGCCTCTGGATCACTCAAGAGTTCTACATCCCGTTCCACGCGGAAGCAGCCTGAGAGATCATCATGTTTACTTGTTGCGTCGACACCGTGTTCCGATGACTGCGTGCGCGTTTTGGCCATCGAGGCCGACCGATAAATAGCAGCATCGACTCTCCTCTCGAACCCCAACAGGCACCGAGCTCAGATCACGATCAGCTCACCAGAGTGCGAATACAAACCCGGTGGAGAGCAACAGCAACGCAATAACAGCAAAAGCAAAGACCCTGATAAGGAAAAAAGCCTTGACATCAGTGACCTGCTCATACAAAACGCGCTAGTGTGTTTACTGATTTCCAGTGGGTGACTTTCCACTTGGACGAAAAGTCGGCTTTCCGGACAAGTGCTCGACCGTCCAACTATTGCTAACAGTCAGTATGGAGTGACCGACACCGATGCGCTGATCGTGGGTTAGGCTGTGTGTTTATCAGGACACGCAGTTCAGAGCCACAAGCGGAAGGGAGCCGGTCATGAAGGAGAAGTTACGATTTTTGGGTTTGGATGTCCACGCCGAGACGATTGCCGTAGCGATTGCAGAGCTGGATGGCGAAGTGCGGAGCCTGGGAACGATTCCGAACCGAAGCGAGTCGATACGCAAGCTGATCAGGAAGCTTGGCCCAGCAGAGAACTTGCGAGCCTGTTATGAGGCGGGACCGACGGGCTACATCGTGTACTGGCAGCTGACGGAACTGGGCATTCAGTGCGAGGTTGTGGCACCCACGCTGGTGCCGGTAAAGGCGGGTGATCGGGTAAAGACGGATCGGCGCGATGCTGAGAAGTTGGCACGCTGTTATCGATCCGGAGATCTGACGGCGGTGTGGGTTCCGGATGAAGGTTCTGAGGCCTTGCGGGATTTAGTGCGCGCCCGCGAAGCGGCCAAGCAAGATCAGATGCGAGCGCGGCATCGGCTGAGCAAGTTTCTTCTTCGCTCAGGCCAGCGTCCACCGTCCGGGGTTCGGCCATGGACACGTCCCTATCTGATCTGGGTTGCGCAGCTACGTTTCACACAAATCGCTCAGGAGTCCACGCGGCAGGACTATCTGCACGAGGTCGAGCACATGCGGGAACGAGTAGCGCGTCTGGAGCAGGCCATCACGGAGGCGGTGAAGCTAGCCTCGCCCGCGTTACAACAAGTCATCAACGATCTACAGGCACTGCGCGGTATCGCAGATATCTCGGCTGTGACCATTGCTGCCGAGTTGGGTCAGGTATCCCGCTTCGACAGTGCCCGACAACTGATGGGCTATTGCGGAGCTGTACCCAGCGAGGATTCCAGTGGCAGGCGAACCAGGCGTGGCGGCATCACCAAGACCGGTAACGCGCACCTGCGCCGAATCGTCATAGAAGCCGCATGGAGCTATCGTCGTCCACCCTGTATCTGGTACGGATTGCGCAGACGACAGGAGAGCATCTCCGAAGAGGCGAAAGAGATTGCGTGGAAGGCGCAACACCGGCTGCACAAGCGGTATATGAAACTGGGTGCAGCCGGCAAGGACCAGAGGAAGATAGTCACGGCAGTTGCCCGTGAACTGCTGGGCTTTATCTGGGCCATTGGAATCAGAGCAGAGGCTATTTCCAAGCAGCGGATCGCGGCCTGATAAAAAGGAAAGACAGAAAGAAAAACGTTCCTAAAAAATGGAAATGAACTTCGTCACCAATTTCGAGCACAGAGCCAGCAGCAGCCGAGGCAAGCACGAAGGAGAATCCTCGTTTGCCCTATGCGACCGGCTCGCCCGGACTCGCGCTAACAGTCAGAGGCAGCTCCCGACGGATCATGATTATGCGGTTCCGACCCGCGAATATCAGACTGATCAATCGTCGCTCAACCTGCCCCGGCTGCCGCTCGCTCTGTCCTCGAGAAAAAACAAAAGAAAACTACAAACCACAGATGTCCCAGAGTTGACGCGGTCACTCCATATCAGAGATGTCCCGCGATAAAGTATGACGTTTGCTGTCCGCCCTGCAAGGACTGCAGATCGGTGGTGAGCTTGCCTTGCGGCCGACTGAGAAATAAATGTGAAGGTGTATCACTTTTGTATCACACTTGCATTTTCAAGAGACGCCGTGGCCGCAGCACACATCTCAAAATACTCAATGTTTATAGAGGGGTTTATGTGGTGGCCCGGGCAGGAGTCACATACAGCCCGTAACTATCACTGAAATCAACACCTTCTAAAGACGATCTCCGATGGAGTGCGACGCGGAGTGCACTTTACTGAATAGATTCTGTATAGATCCATTCTCTTCGGCTGCACTTTCTCGTAAATGATTGATAGCAAATTGGATATACTGTCGCTGCCAGTCTTGTTGATGTGTCGATTTTTCCCTAGATCAGAGAGATTCGTCCTAGCATAATCGACCTCCAGCTTGTCCACATGTAGCGCAACAAAGTAAGCGTGGCCTACAACCGTGCAAAGTATTTGAAGCAGCGCACGGAGATGATGTAGTGGTGGGCTGACTACTTGGATGAGGCGCGGCGGGCGCGACCTTCAATCCGTATCGTTGGCTGAGTGGGCGCGAGCGTATCCATCCATGCGAGCACTTCAGCTTCCACCCAGCGGACGGAGTTCCGCGTAAGACTGACAGGGCGAGGAAACTCGCCCTGTTCCATTTTGCGATAGATCGTTGAGCATGACAGGCCCGTCATCTCCTCTACCTGCTGGCGACGCAGGAGCTTCTTTCGAGTTGGAAAGCTGGGTACCTCAGTGGCCATAACGCTCTCACTGGATTTCACTTGGACATTCATATATGAAGGACACAATAACCTAAAACAGGTTATTGTGTCATTATCCATGTTGGTTCGTCGCAGAGACAGAATCGGAATGGACCAAGTGAAGGAACGTGGCCTTGAATCAATGCTTCCGCTGAAGAGTTTGAAGAAACTCAATGGGGTCGATTTTCAGGATCTCAGCTAGTTCGAAGAACTCGATGATGTCGAGCCTTCGTTCGCCGCGCTCAATCTTTGAAACGTACGACTGAGGTTTTCTCAGTCTCTCTGCGACCTGTACCTGCGTCAACCCGGACTCTTCCCTCGCTGCCACGAGAAGCTCTCTGAACCGTTCGGCCTTTTCGGTAAAAGTAGCGCGAGTCACATAGGAAGCCTAAAACCGGATTTGGGATAAACCCAAAACAGGTTATGCTGGAACGTTCCAGTTGACAGCGAACACGTATAACGGGACTCCTGATATTCTTGGCCAATTTATTTGTCTGCTAATGAGAAAGGCCGAAATGCGTTATTGGTGGGTGAATCAGAACCAGACGCATCGGCAGGAGATCAGCGGAGGGTATCTCTGGTCTCCTAAACGCGCACAAGGCGACAGGCGCAATCCTTTTTATGAATCCATGCGAGAGGTATCCCCCGGAGACCTCGTCTTCTCGTTTTTCGACACGCTCATTTATGGGATTGGGATAGCCCTTTCCAATTGTTATGAAAGTCCTCGACCCGAGGAATTTGGCGGCGTGGGCATGAATTGGGAGCGGATCGGGTGGAAAATCCGTGTGAACTTTATCGAGATGCAACATAAGGTTCGACCGAAGAAACATATGGATGTCCTCAGCGCGGTTTTGCCCGGCAAATACTCACCTCTACAAGCTTCAGGGAATGGAAATCAAGGAATCTATTTGACTGAGTTATCTGCGCATTTCGCCGAGGTGCTCATCGGCTTGATCGGGCGACAGGCGGAAGAACTCGTCCAAGCATCGGCTCAGCAACCCGCACTGATCCGGCCCCCAGCGGAAAAAGCCGATATGGAAGTGTGGGAGCATCACCTCGAACAGACGATCGAGGAAGCTGAGGATATTCCAGAGACAGACCGTGAATCTCTCATCATTGCCCGTCGAGGTCAGGGGCTGTTCAAAGAGCGGGTATTGCGAATCGAGCGGTTCTGTAGAGTGACGAAGGTGGAAAGGCTCGAACATCTCCGCGCAAGCCACTGCAAGCCGTGGCGGGATTCAAATAATGAAGAGAGGCTGAATGGAGAGAATGGACTGTTACTGACGCCATCCATCGATCATCTCTTTGACCGAGGTTTTATCAGTTTCGAGGATGCCGGGAGGCTCATTATCTCGCCTGTCGCCCATCGGGAATCCCTACGGCGGATGGGAATTGAAACTGAACAGACAGTGAATGTTGGTGCGTTCAGCGAAGGCCAACGGACATTTCTCGACTTCCACCGCAATTCGGTGCTACTTCAAGCACAGCGTTAAGGCTTGAGCAGCGACCAGACATGGACGCGGAATGTGGAATGGCTCTACAGCGATGTAGGTTCCATTGAGGCTGCGCTTTGAGTTGCCAGCCAGTAGTGATTCCGCTTCTCTTGCGTCGCGCCGCACTTCGGGCAAATGGGGCTTCCATCCTGCCAGCGGAGCATCGCCACCGCATTGATGCAGGTCTGGGTATCGGAGTAGTAGCGGATAGCTTCGGTCAGCGTCTTCGGAGCTTGCAGTTGGCTTTCCATGACCCAATACTATGCTTGAGCGGTCATGTAGTCAAGGGAGAAAGTCATAAAAAAGGATAAAGTCATAATTATTCTCTTGCACGCTTCCTTTTCTATGGTACTTTATGGGTATCGGAAGGAGATGCTGCTATGACAGAACCGAATGTCGTGCCGGAGGTTGCGCAGGAGACACCGGAGGATGAAGGGCAGGGGCGCTCCACTATTAGGTTCCCCTACCTCGATCAGGACGATGCTGTGAAGCTGGCCAAGGCCATTCATAGCGTTGCCGGAAACAGTTGCAGCCGCGATGCGCTCGCTGCCTATCTCAAGGTCTCTGCGAAGGCCGGGGGGTTCAACCTGCGCACTGGAACGGCTAAGATGTTCGGGTTGATCGAGTCGGACAAGGGCTTGTTTAGCTTGACCGATTTAGGCAAGCGGGTAATCGACCCCAAGCAGGAGAAGGCAGCCCGCGCCGATTCCTTCTTGCTCATCCCGCTCTACAAGCGCATCTTCGATCAGTATCGGAACCAGATGCTCCCGGCCAATCCGGCGCTAGAGAAGGCGATGGAGCAGATGGGGGTCGCCCCCAAGCAGGCGGACAAGGCGCGGCAGGCGTTCCAGCGTTCCGCGACTCAGGCGGGCTACTTCGCCTTCGGCACTGATCGGCTCATTGCTCCTCAAGGAACTCAGCCACAGGCCGAAGCACCGCCACCGCCATTGGAGGAGAAGCCCGGCAAGGGTGGGCAGGGCGGTAACGGCGGGGATCCTCCCCACAACAACCCGTTCATTCAGGGGCTACTCAGTAAGTTGCCGCCGGAGGATGCCGTGTGGTCTACCGATCAGCGCAAGAAGTGGCTCCAGCTAGCCATCAGCGTTTTTGAGGTTAGCTACAAGACCGCCGAGAACGACATCGGCGAACTGAGCGTCACGCTCACGAAGACTTCTGCAAATTGAAAGGCCACCCGTTGCAGAGCGGGTGGCCAGAAAGGAGAAAACCCAACCTATGTCATCCGTCAAGATACGCGTAGGCACCAGTCGGGTCGTGATTACCATTCAGAGTGGCGATCAGACCGTCGTGGTGGTCATCCCCAAATTAGGGTAGCTTAGCTACCTTCTTAGCGTCTACGGCCTGATCAACCGTAGGCACCAGTTCTATACTCTTTCGGTTCGCCCAACGCTGCTTAGCGGCTCGTTGGGCAATCTCCTTGCGCTCTTCTGGTGAGAGCTTAGCGGCTCTGGCATTACCGCCCCTGAGTCCGCCGAGGCGACCTAAGGCAACAGCCGCAGGATTCTTCTCTGGCTTAGGCTGTCCTGTATTAATCTCAACGATCTTTGCCGCTCTTGCCATACCCCATTATGCTTGACCGCTCTAGCTTTCGCAAGGGATAATCTTCTTGGGGCGGATGTGGTGAAACGGCGGACACAGCGATGAATAATCGCCGACTATCCTAGGTCATCCGGGTTCAAATCCCGTCGTTCGCGTCTTTTCATAATCGACACAATCGACGCACTATCGAAGGCTATATACCGAAGGAAGTATCCTGCTGCAAGCGAGGGATTGCGGAGCAGGTTGCGATTCTAGTGATGCGGCCAAAACCAAAGCTATGCGAGCCGTCGCCCGCAACTCGTTGGCGATATTGAATCAGGCATCTCGGAGGAACCGCAGAAACCGATAGCTCAACGCGAGGTCTCGCGAGAAACCAATCGCGTCAGAACAGAAGATCGCGCTCTTCACGATTGGTACAGGTTGCAAGAGTGCCCGGCACTCTCCACCTTCTTCTGGTCTCGGTAGTAATACGGTGGACCCTCGGGTCTCAAGGATCCCGAACCTGCAAGCCTTACGGCGGATATGAATCCCGTTGTAGAAACCAAGATGGGCCGTTCGCTCGGCCACCGTACGTCCCGTCACGCTTGCAGTCACCGATAAGCCTTTAGTTGCAAAGAGTTACAAATTTCTTGGGATTGGCGGTCAGGCAACCCTACCGCCTTTATCTACTTTAGTAATTTAATGTAAATAAAGCATAAAAAATAACTTACAAGTTATTCTATTTTAGGTTTCTCTAGTAAACTATAGAAAACAAAGTACTTAATGTGTTTTGGTGGCCCGGGCAGGAGTCCAACCTGCGACCTTCGCGTTAGGAGTGCGCTGCTCTATGCAACTGAGCTACCGGGCCATCTGAGCTAGTGTATCGCGAGGGTTGTGGGCCTTCGGATGATAAACTTGAGGGTGGAGAGTTTATGCCTGAGATACAGCGTCGTGGTGCGGTAACGGTAAATATTGGTGGGGTGCGGGTGGGGTCGAGTGCGCCGGTTGTGGTGCAGTCGATGACGAACACGGATACCGCGGACGTCGAGAGTACGGTGCAGCAGGTGGCGGCTCTGGCGCGTGCCGGGTCAGAGATGGTTCGCGTGACCGTGAACAATGATGAGGCTGCTAAGGCTGTTCCCTACATTGTTGAAGGGATCGCGAGGAAGGGTTGGACTACGCCAATCATTGGGGACTTCCACTACAACGGGCATCTTCTGTTGAAGAAGTATCCCGAGGCTGCCCGGGCGCTAGCGAAGTATCGGATCAATCCGGGTAATGTGTCGATCGGTCGAAAGGATGACGATAATTTTCGGACGATGGTTGAGGTTGCGGTGGAGCATCAGAAGCCGGTGCGGATTGGGGTGAACTGGGGTTCGCTCGATCAGGCGCTGCTGACGAAGATGATGGATGAGAATTCGAAGTCGGCCGATCCCCTTCCCGCTCGCGATGTGATGATGGAGGCGATGGTGGTGTCGGCTCTGGATAATGCGGCTGCGGCGGAGCGGTATGGGCTGCGGCGCGACCAGATTGTGCTGTCTGCGAAGGTCTCGGGTGTTCGTGATTTGATTGATGTTTATACCGAGTTGGCGAAGCGCTGCGACTATGCGCTGCATCTTGGGCTGACCGAGGCCGGCATGGGGATGAAGGGAGTTGTGGCTTCGGCTGCCGGGCTGGCTCCTTTGCTGCTCTCGGGGATCGGGGACACGATCCGGGTTAGTTTGACGCCTACTCCGGGTGGGGACCGGTCGGAGGAGGTTCGGTGTGGACAGCAGATTCTGCAGTCGCTGGGGATTCGCAGCTTTATGCCGCAGGTGACTAGCTGCCCTGGGTGCGGGCGGACTACTTCGACCTACTTCCAGGAGCTGGCGGAGCGGATTCAGGGTTATCTGGTTGAGCAGATGCCGGAGTGGAAGAAGCAGTATGCGGGTGTCGAGGAGCTGAAGCTGGCTGTGATGGGCTGCATCGTGAATGGGCCGGGCGAGTCGAAGCACGCGAATATTGGCATCTCGCTGCCGGGGACATTTGAAGAGCCCAAGGCTCCGGTTTATGTGGATGGGAAGCTGTTCACTACGTTAAAGGGCGACAGGATCGTCGAGGAGTTCCAGGCGATTCTTGATGAGTATGTCGAGAAACGGTATGGGCGGGTGCTGGTCGAGGCATAACTGCTCTCAATTTGATACCGCATCTGTACCTTCCCCTCTGGGATGTTTTGGTGCAAAGTATTCTAAACAAATCGTTTAGATTCGGACTTGATCCGCAAAGCATTCATTTCAGATACTTTATCTATAAAGTATCTATTTTGAATAGTTTATAAGAAAAAGAAAAAGCCCCGAATTAAGTCCGGGGCTTTATTTATTGGCTCTTCTACCTATTATAGCGAATCCGATGGAATTGCTATGCCACGCGGATGTTATTTGTTTTGTGTCAGATACTTGAGTTTGGACTTGACAGGTTTTAGAGCCAGGGTGGTCGCAACGACAAAGGCAAATACAGGGATTCTTCCACTTCGGCAAGCTCGGGGTCAGAATGACGGATTGAAAGGCTAGCGGAGGGGTGTGGCGTTTTTGCGGAGCTCGGTTAGGGGGTAGAAGGTTCCTCGCCAGGTCACGCCTCCAGCTTTGAGGGTGGTAATGACGGAACGGAGGATGGAGTAGAGGAAGAGGGTGGCTCCAGCTGGGAAGAGGGTGGCGTACCAAGGGGAGATTCTGGAGTGGCGGCTGGAGAATATGTAGAGGATGATGATTGCGACCAGGGTAAGGATGGCGGGTGTGCGGGTCTCTGGGAGGGCCAGGAAGACTATGGGGCCGAGGCAAAAGAGGGTGAGCCAGAGACAGGTAAGCAGAAGGAACGAAGTACGGAAACGGAAGACGGCATAGAGATTTTTCGTCATGACGTTGACGATGCCCATGGCTCCGGCGGCCCAGTGGAGGGTGACCATGCCGGGAGCGATGACGACTCGCTGGCGGAGGCCGGCTTGTTTGACGCGACGAGCCAGGGTGAGGTCTTCGAGTATCTCCATGCGGAGGGCGTCGAAGCCGCCGAGTTGTTGGTAGACGGGTGTGCGAAGGAGGTTGAAGGCTCCTATGCCGATGGAGTCGCGGATGGATTTGGGGTCGGCGGCTCGCCAGGGGCGGGTGGCCCAGAGGCCCATGACCTGGAGGTAGCCAAGGAGCATTCCTTCGCCGGGGGTTTTGATGAGGGGGGTGGGGAAGGTGACGAAGTGGTCGGCCTGGGTTGCTACAGCGTGGGCCAGGGATCGGCGGATGACTTCGCGGTGGAAGACGATGTCGGCGTCAGTAAATAGGAGGTAGTCGGGGTGGTGAATAGCGATGGCGTGGCGTGCGGCGAGGGCCATGGCGTGGGTCTTGCCTAGCCATCCGGGGGGGAGTTCGGTGATGTGGAGTGTGCGGAGTTTTTGAGGGTGCTGGGCGGAGAGGCCGTCCATGAGGGTGCCGGTGGTGTCGGTGGAGCGGTCGTTGACGGCGAGGATTTGCAGGTTGGGATAGTCCTGGTTGAGAAGGGATTCGAGGGTGGCGGTGATGTCGGCGGACTCGTTGCGGGCGGGGACGATGACGGTGATGGTAGGGCTGCCGGTGGGGGTCAGGTTGTATTGCGGGTCGCAGAGGTTGGGGAGCTGGGGTATACCTCGGGCTGCGGTGATGGCCTTCCAGAGCCAGGCGAGCGCGATGAGCCATGCCAAGGCTGTGAGGACGGATTGAAGGGAGTGGGGCAATGCGTGGCTAAGAGGTGATGAGTCGTAAGTCGTCGTAGGTTTTGGTGTCGTGGTGGCAGCAGTCGTAATCGACCTGCTCGTGCCAGCTGGCGGGGCGGCCTTCGGGGGTGAAGTCGAAGAGATTCCAGATCTGTTCGATCGTGCCGTTGTGTCGAGGATCCTGTCCTGGGTCGGATGGGGCGAAGAGCATCTCGGAGGTCCAGAAGTGGCGGACCTGGTCGCCGTCGCGACGGAAGACGGTGATGAGAGGGAGTTGGAAGCCTTCGGGCGACTCGGCGTGGTAGTCGCGCTTGAAGTTGTTGTTGGCGGCGGAGAGGAGACGGAGGTTGCTCCAGCCGCGTTCGCGTGCGTAAGTGACGATGCGGTCGATGGGGGCTTTGGCGATGACGACGAAGTTGAGGCCGGCGTCTACTAGGTGTTTGGCGGTGCGGTCGAGCGAGTCGAGCAGGGCTGTGCAGGAGGGGCATGGAGTGTCTTCGCGCTTGAGTTGAGCGGTCGCACCCTGGGTGGGGGCGGGGCGCTCGTCCTGTGGTTGACGCGGGAACATGAAGTTGTAGATGACGAGCGAGTCTTGGCCGGGACCGAAGAGCTGGGAGAGCTTGATTTTGATGAGGATGCCTGTGGAGTCGAGGGCGTCGAAGACGTAGTCCTCGGGGATGGGGCCGCCGGGAGGCAGATTGCGGCGGGCGGCGGCCACGGATTCCATGGCGCGGCGGAGGTTGATCTCTTCATCGAGGAGGCGGTTGCGAGCTGCACGGTATTCCGAGGATTCTCCGGGGAAGGTAATGTTCATTATTGGCTCCTGCGGTTTCGATGAGGTGTGAGGTCAGACGGTTGCGGATTCTTGCGTAAAGAGGGGTGGGGCGTAGCGTGAACCTATGAAGAAGATGATGGAGGCCAGGACGAGCGTGATGAGAGTCGATCCGAGACCGAGATTGAGGGTGCTACGGTCGCTGACGGCTCCGATGACACGGGGGGATAGGGCGTCGCCGAGGGCGTGGATAACGAGGAGTTGGCCGGCGAGGGCGGTGGCGCGGATCTCGGGACGTACGGCGTTGACAGTGGCTGCGTTGACAGGGCCGGTGCCGAGGAAGATCAGGAAGATGGCGATGGCGAGGCTGGGGATGGTGAGGGATTTGGGGCCGAAGAAGCAGACCAGTGCCGGCGGGACGGCGAGGGCGGCGCTGATAGCGGGGACGAAGTAGAGGGCCTTCGAGGTCTTGCGGGACCAGCGCTGGGCGATGATGCCTCCGGTGATGGTGCCGCCAAGGCCGGTGACTACGGTGATGGCTCCCATGAGGAAGGCTGCCGAGGATTGGCTGCGGCCGTCGACGCGCTGGAGGAAGGAGGGCATCCACCAGGAGATGCCTCCGAGGGAGAAGGTGACGGCGGCGTATCCGAGGATGGAGGAGAGGTAGGCCTTGTTCTTGATGAGAGAGAGGATGGTTCCCTTCTCCAACTTTGCTTTATCGTGCTGGCTGGCACCTCGGGCTGGCTCCTTCATGAAGAAGGCTATTAGGAGCGCTATGAGGGCTCCGGGGATGGCAGAGACTATGAAGGACATGCGCCAGCCGTAGCGCTCGCCGACGGTTCCGCCGACGAGGTAGCCCAGAGCGGCGCCTACAGGGATGGCTATGTTGAAGATGGTGAGGACTCGATTGCGCTGATCGGGCTCGTAGAAGTCGGCGAGGAGCGCGGGGGCGAAGATGCCAAAACTGGCTTCGCCGATGCCGAGGGCGGCGTGGCGGATGTTGAGCGAGTTGTAGGAGTGGACGCTGGCGGTAAAGAAATTGATGCCGCTCCAGAAGAGGGCGGCGAGGACGATCATGGGCTTGCGGGGGAAGCGGTCGCCCAGCCAGCCGGTGATGGGCGAGGTGAGCATGTAGGCGATCATGAACCAGAAGGTGAGGGCTCCGATGTGCTCGTCGGAGAGGTGGAACTCGCCTTTGATCTGCTCCTGGACGCCGGGGAGGATGTAGCGATCGATGTAGTTGACGAAGTTTAAAGCTGTGAGGAGGACGAGAGCAGTCGTCGCTCCGGCGACGGAGGCGGTGCGGGTGGGTTTGGTTGCGGAGGGCATCTTTGGGGAAGGATAGCAGGGACCGGCTGGTCGATGGTTTTGTGTTCCATGCTGATACTCCCCCTCCTACCTTAAAGTATGCAAAGTCTTCGAAAGATAAGACTTAAGTCTGGACTTCGGTCTGGACCTTTTGCGTCTTGGTCAAAATGCGAAAGCCCAGTTTGTGGCTGGGCTTTTGCGGTTCTCTTCTGATTTAAGACTAACAGGGGCGTCAAGGAATGGACTGTGGAAAAGGATCGGATCTGCAATGGAGAGGGGTGGTTTCATGTGTGGTCAGTGTGTGCAGTATGATCGGCGCTGAGGTGGGCGACTGAGTTAGGAGGGATAATGCTTCCGAGTTATGGCGTCGTCATCGGACAGTCTGGGAGCTACTCGACGGAGCAGGGCAAATGGATGCATGTGGTCATGAATGTCGAAGCTGCCGGGGTGAAGTATCAGGCTGCGGTTGATGTGAATGAGCCTAATGGACTGTTTCAGTATCAGATTTTGAATGGGCTTGATCACACTCTGTTTGCGGTGGACTCGAAGCTGAAGGATGGGTGGCATACCCTGAAATCGAATGCGAGTTCGGGGGCCATGGACTATG
Organism: Edaphobacter aggregans; assembly: GCF_003945235.1. NCBI lineage: Bacteria > Pseudomonadati > Acidobacteriota > Terriglobia > Terriglobales > Acidobacteriaceae > Edaphobacter > Edaphobacter aggregans. The sequence goes on along the minus strand of NZ_RSDW01000001.1, from coordinate 5,817,214 downwards.
CCCGCAGTCCGATCCTGACGAAGGCGCTGAAGCCGACGTGGATAAATGTCACGGGGAATGAGGCGGGTGAGGCTTTGGTTGCGCTGTTGAAGAGTTCCACGAAGGTTTATGTGTTCGGAGCTCCGTATACGACCGGGAAGGGTGTGCATGATATTCATTGCAACCAGGGAGATCCTCCGGGGCAGTTTCGGGCTCTGGATGGAATCTGGCAGGATGGGTGCGTGTTTATCCTGAGGAGCGATGGGAGCCTGTCGGCTTATCTGGGTAAGTTTTCTACGCAGACGTTGAAGACGGATGGGAATGGGTTGCCTGATTGACGAGTATCTCAGTGTGCCAGCGCCTTTAAGTTGGGCTGGGGGCAGGGGCCCTCGCAGACTGAGGCGAGAACCATGTTGAGGATGGCATCTCCATTTTGGACAGAGACATTTGCTTTCGGGTCTTTGTCGATGTCTACAGTGTGGACGACGACCATGTCGAAAAAAGGAAGGACCGTGACGAACTGGCCCCCTGAACCGCGGGCTGTGTAGGCACCCGCGAAGGGGCTGGCGTAGATTGGGCCAGGGTAGACCGGCGCATCCCAGACCCACCATAGAACTCCGTATCCCCATCGTTCAGGAAGGCCGGGCTCACGCAACGAAGTTGGATACATCTGCTCGAAGCGAGTGGTTGGGGTTGTCATGTAACGGATCCAGTCGGGCGACATGATCTGCTTGCCGTCCCAGTTGCCGAGGCGGAGCATGAGTAGGCCAAGACGGGCAAGGTCGCGCGCGGAGAGAGACATGGCGTATTCGGCGTGCCGGGAGGGCGGGGCGGGGATGCTGTGCTGGGCGGCGCGATCATAGTCCTGCATGTGGAGCGGCTGGGCGAGGTCGGTCTGGACGGCATCGTAGATGTTTTTGCCGGTAAGTTTTTCGAAGGCAGTTCCGGCAGCGTTGAAGTCCCAGTTGTTGTAGTCGAAGAAGGTGCCGGGATACTGGGAGCCGCGCCTGGGCGCGTATTGATCGAGGTTCTTGTTGCCAGATGGAAGATAGATACCAGAGCGTGCGGCGAGGAGTTGCTCGAGCGTGGCGTGCTCTTCGATGGGGAGGAAGGGCTCGTTGTCGTCGAGGCCAAGCTGCTTGACGGTTTTGCTGAGGTCTATCTTTCCGGATACGACGTAGCTGCCATAGAGCATGCCGAGGACGCTCTTGCGCATGGAGGCGATCTTGCTGGCATGTGCGAGGTCGCCGTACTGAAAGATGATCTTGCCGTGGACGACGACGATCATGGCAGAAGTCTGGCCGGTTTGAAGCCAGGAGTGGAGGGCTTCGAGTCGGGCACTGGAGTACCCGGCATCTTCAGGCTTGATTGTCTGCCAAGTAGCGGCTGGGTTCGCCGGAGGCTGCAAAGGCGTTTGACTGAAAGAAGAAACCACGAAACAGAAAAGAGACGCAACGAACAAAACCCATCTCGGCATGTGCTTCATAGTTGGTAAGTCTATCAGCGTGAAATGGCCATTCCCCGATTCGTAATTGGGGCCAAGAAATTTGCTAGTGGCGGAGGACGGTGGCCACTATACTCGCTGCGAGGCTCTATAGCCATGCGGTCGATTGAACGCGCTCCCAAGCTGGTGATGTGTTGCAGCATGGCGCTCTGCGTTGTGTTGTTCTTCTTCTGGAGCCGGCATTGGCCTCTGGTTGGGGATGCATCTCTAATCCATTACATCAGCTTTCTGATGGACCATGGCATGGCCCCGTATCGTGACCTGGGCGATATGAATATGCCCGGGGCCTACATGATCGAGTGGGCTGTGATGCACACGCTCGGCGGAGGAGAGTTGGCGTGGCGTGTCTTTGACTTCGCTCTTATGGTCATCGCTGCCCTGGCCATCTTTGCCATCACGCTGCCATATGACTGGTTTGCCGGATGCTTCGCTGCCGCTCTGCTCATCCTAGTCCACGGGCGGGATGGTCTGGGGCAGGCGGGCCAGCGTGACTTTACGATGGCTATCTGCCTCCTGGTTGCGACGGCCTTCCTTCTCCATGGAGTGCGGAGAAACCGCCCCTGGTCTACTGCGCTGTTCGGGCTTTTCGCCGGAGTGGCGGCAACGATTAAGCCGACCATTCTGCCGTTTGGAGCGGTTTTGCTGCTGATGGCCATTTTTACTTTGCGACGACGGGGACAGACGGTTTATACGCACGCTGTGTCCGCGTCGATTACTTTTTTCGTCGGGCCAATCATGGCTCTGGTCTTTCTTTGGGAGAAACATGCCATCGCGGCCTTTGTCGGTGGCTTGTTCGGGATCGTTCCGTATTACGCAAGTCTCGGGCATAAGCCGCTGGGCTTTCTGCTTCTCCACAGCGTCTCGCCGCTGCTGCCTCTTGTGCTGATTTGGATTGTTTTGATTGCGGTTCAGAGGCCTCGGCTGAACTGGGAGCGAGCCGCTCTGTTTTGCGGGGTTGGATTCGGACTTATCTCTTATGTTGTTCAGGCGCGCGGCTATCCGTACTATCGCTACCCGTTGCTGGTGTTTTTGCTTCCGCTTATGGCGTTGGATTTCACTGCTGCGTGGCGATCGACGTCGGGGAAGCTGGCACTGGCGATTCGAGTTATCGCTGCTGCTGGCTTGGTGACTGGGGCACTGATCATCGCTCCGGTCTCAGCATTTTTGATTCATCGCTATGAGACGCACACGGACTTTATCTCCTCGCTTGATCAGGATCTCGAAGCGCTTGGCGGTTCAAAGCTCTCAGGACATATTCAATGTATAGACTCGATCTCGGGGTGTGGTTCGACGCTTTACAAGATGCGACTGGTCCAGTCGACTGGAGTGCTCTCTGATTTTCTGCTTTTCGGTCCTGACACAACGCCCGTTGTTCACATGACTCGCGAACAATTTAACAAGGCAATGGCCGACAATCCGCCGCAGGTTATTGTTGTGAGCAGCTGGCTCCATATCGATGGGCCCGACCATTACATGAAGCTTGCGAAGTGGCCGGAGTTTGCGGACTATCTTGCCAAGGACTATTCGTTGAAGACGGATTGGAGTCCAAGCCGTCCGGATCACTGGTGGAGTCGCCAGCAATGGCCCAATGGATATCGGATTTATGTTTTGAAGTAGATGTGCGGTTCAGGCTGTGTGCGATGCCCCGCCGGGTTCAGTCGGTTGAAGGTGCTGTTGTGTGAAGGTGCGGGTGGTGATGATGCATCGTGTTGAAGATCAGCACGGAGGCTGCGCCGGCCAGAAGCAGGATGACTGCCAGCGGATCTTTGAACGAGAATTTGCCCGCCCATAGAAGTAGACAGCCTCCCCCCAGGCTGACGACGATGCCGAGGACGTTCATCAGGCTTATGCCGTTCATGATGTGCGGGACTATGTGGATGAGAAAGACTCCGGCCAAGTAGCAGTCGAGGTAGTGGTACCACTTCATTGGAGTCTCCGCTATCTCACGCTCAAGTTCGATCCGGGATATTGGTCCTTGATGGTGTAACCCTCCGGAACCTGAAAGAGCGCCGGGTCGGGTTCGGCGCGGTTGAGATCCGTTATCTCGGTTGTCTGCGTGCCGCTGCGAGGGTCGTCATTGATGGTCAGGACGATGATCTTCAAATCGGGAGATGTCCATCTCTCATTCAAGACGACAATCGGCCTGTCATTTCCGAAGGAGCCCGTTGGATATGTAACGGTGGTTCTTATCCCTTCGGTGTAGACTCCGGCGATTGATTTGCCTCCCAATTTCTCCGTCTGAGTTGTGGGACGGAGGTTGGGATCGCCTGTGTACCCTCCAATTCCTGCACTGCTTCCTAGACTGCCTGTAATCAGAACCGCAGTTGATGAAGGTTCGACGGCTCCTATGCCGGAGACATTACCCGAGACGGATCCATTGCCCATCGATGATCCTGATGGCGGTTGCATCCGCCTAGGCTCCAGCAAGTACGTCCTTGTGGCTTGTTTGCTGGTAGATAACCATATCGTCGTTGTGCGAGCAATTGGATCCGTAACGAAGGTGTTGATGGTCTCTCGTCCGGCTGGTCCTTGGATTGAATGCTGCTGCATGGTTCTACCCTGAGAGTCGCGCGCTTCCGTCGTTGTGTTCACGAGGGTGATGGTCGTGCCGTTCGCAAGCTTTTGAACAATGGTCGTCTTCTTCGTCGCAGTGTAAGGATTGTTGGTGAAGCCGGGTGGTTGAGCGATAAGAACGGCAGGGCTGGACAGCAAGAGAGATAGTGCAATGGTACGGAGGGTTGGGGTCAACGAAATCACCTCTCGATACGGAGTGGAGATACAGGTTGAGCAACGTGCTCCCGTAGTCTGACCTATCTCGATGCCGGTTTCAATCGAAATCCGCTAGGGGCGGGGGCCTTTGGAATCTTTGGGGCGAGGATAGAAGGCTTCGACGATGGTCGAGATGCCTCCGCGGGGGCGGAAGTCGCCTACTACTTTGGCCCAGACAGGGTCGGTCGCTTTGACTACATCGTCGAGGACCTGGTTGACGATGTTTTCCTGGAAGATGCCGAGGTTGCGGTAGACGAAGAGGTATTCCTTGAGGGATTTCAACTCCATGCAGCGCTCACGAGGCATGTAACGGATGGTGAGGCGGCCGAAGTCGGGCAGGCCGGTCTTGGGGCAGACGCTGGTGAACTCAGGATCGTCGACGAGGATTTCGTAGGCTTTGAACTGGTTCTGCCAAGTTTCGATTGCTGGAAACGTAGTATCGAGGCCGGCTTTGGCGTGGTCGTCGGTGTAGCCGGTGGTTTTGATGGTCATAAGACTATTTTACTGTGTTGCAGCGATGCCGCTACAAACCCATAGACCATCCCGCCTTTGGTAATCCACGATGCCACGATCCAGGTCCTGATTGGAGAGAAGGGTTGCAGTCACTTTTTCTATGTTGAGGCGGCTGAGAGTAATCTTCATCGCACCTGAGTTGTTATACAGCTACCTTTCTATCTGTTGAAACGACCCATGTTTCGTAAGTGATTACCATGTGGCACTTGTGGAGGCGGGCTAAGTTTGAAACGGGCGTAAAGTAGCGTAAAGGGTATTTAACGGGCCAACGTATACGTCTCTACCGTTCTGAGAGGACTATGCTCGGACACCGTTGCAGCATGTCAGGAAGCCACTTTCGGCCGATGGCGCTCCAATATTGTTTGGGTTTGTTTCGTGTCGTTAGTCTCGATTATCGGGGCTCCATACGCCTCATCGGAAAGTCCGGCCCGCAAGAACATCCTAACCCTCCCCGAGGTGAGCGAGAGCATCTTGCCGTCGCAATGATTACTTACAACCTAACAAGAAATCCAAATCACCAAATTCAATTCTTCGATCAATGCACAAGAGCAGGAGCGTGGCCGCCCAAGGTAACTCCACGCTGACTTTAGCCAGCGGGTTGCATTGTTGACACTTGGATTGGAGAACATCGCCGAGACGATTTAAACATCACCCAAGGAATCACGTGAGGAGGTTAGAGTGAAACAGCTATTTAGCAGAGCAACACGGCATTCTCTTCTGACATTGGCTCTTTTGGCGAGTTGGACGAGTGCTGTAAACGCCCAATCTCAGCCGAATGGGGCGAACGTCGCAAACAGGCAGGCGCAGAGTACGTCGGACATCCTCAATAAAGTTGACCAGTTAGTCGAACAAAACAAGCAACTCGAAAAACAGAATGAAGAACTGATTGATCAGATTCAAGTTCTGCGCCAGAGACTTGTTACGCCATCGGGTAAAGTTCCGGAATCCAGCCAAGCTGCGGAACCACAGGTACTCACCTCAGCCGTAGCTTCCATCCCGGCATCTGGTGAATCTAATCGCCCTGCCGATACCCAGACGATTGCGGAGGCCGGAAGGAAGTGGGGCACCTACACGCCCCAACTAGGCTTCAAGGTTGCGGACACCAATTATGGAGATATGAACATAAGCCTCTATTCCTATGTGCGCTACCTCAACCAACTGGGACTCGCCGATTCGAGTACCAACTACTTTGGCAATGTCAACTCAGTCATAAAGCAGAACAACTTTCAGATCCTGAAGGTTCAGTTGAAGTTTCTCGGCTGGCTCATGAATCCCAAGTTTCGCTACTTCCTCTACACATGGACTTCAAATGCCTCACAGGGTCAAGGTGCTCAGGTGGTGGTCGCCGGGAACCTGAACTATACCTTCAATAAATACATCACTCTGTCTGGCGGCATTAACGCCCTGCCAGGTGTGCGGACCCTTGAAGGCAACTTTCCTAATTGGCTTAGCGTGGACACCCGCCAAATCGCAGACGAGTTTTTCCGGCCCTCTTACACGTCCGGAATCTGGGCCAAAGGTCTGATCACCAACAAACTGAGATATCAGGTCATGCTTGGCAATAACCTGAGCCAACTCGGCGTGGGCGCGCTCCAGCTCGACAATGGACTTAACACTGTGTCAACCGCGCTGGTCTGGGCTCCCTCGACCGGCGAATTTGGAGGGGGCTTTGGCGATTTTGAACATCACGAAAGTGTCGCGACTCGTTTGGGGGTTCACTTTACGACGAGCCATGAGACCAAGCAGAGCCAGCCGAACACCGATCAGTTCGCAAACACACAAATCCGGCTTACGGACGGAAGCATTATTTTTACGCCCAACCTATTTGGGCCAGGCATCACGGTCAACGATGTGAATTATCATATGACCTCTGTCGACAGTGGAGTGAAGTATCACGGGTATGCAGTAGAGGGTGAGTATTACTTTCGATGGCTAAACAACTTCGTTGGTCCCGGCACCGCTGGTCTGTCTCAAATCTTCGACCATGGCTTTCAACTGCAAACATCGACCATGGTGGTGCCCAAAACTTTTCAGTTGTACTTAGGCGGGTCGACGGTCTTCGGCAAGTACGGGCATCCATGGGATGTTCGTGCAGGAATGAACTGGTTTCCCTGGAAGAACAGAGTTCTTCGGTGGAACACCGAGGGGCTGTACCTCTATAACTCTCCCGTGGGTTATTCATCTGCTCCGTTCACAGTGGGAGGTCACGGATTTGTATTCCATTCAAATTTGGAGATGGCGTTCTAAGGAGGTAGACCATGATGAGTTGACTGATCTCCGCATCTAAGCAGACATGATGTCTGAAAGCGAATCTCCGCAGTATGTCTCCCACGGAGACATTGAGCAACAGATTTCCGAACTCGAACAACTACCCGGTGGTCCTCGCTGCGGTTTCTTCGGGCCAAATTCAGTGACTTGGCGAGTGAACCGAGAATCTGCCATCTTTCTCGGTGCCGGGCGTGCGGCTTTATTGCAATTAGCTCACCCTTGGGTTGCGGCTTCGCTCCTCCATCACTCCAACCTGATGAACGATGCCATCGGTCGTTTTCACTCAACCTTTCGCGTGATCTACACGATGCTATTCGGTAGCCGCGCACAAGCCATCGCAGCGTCCAGACGGGTCTACCAGCTTCATACTGGCATCAGCGGTGAATTGCCTCATGCAGTCGGGGCTCGCCCGCTCGGCGAGCATTACGAAGCTAATGAAATCAAGGCACTCTGCTGGGTCTACGCTACCCTGGCCGAGAGTGCTATTTTGGCTTACGAATTTGTCCTGCCGCCGCTTTCGTCAGATGAGCGTGAGCAGTACTACTGTGAGAGCAAGCGAATAGCTGCGCTTTTTGGCATACCCGCAGGGGCACTCCCCACGGACTGGTCCGCGTTTGTCCGATACACCGCACAGATGATCGAATCGCCGCTGTTGGGCGTTGACGAGAACGCGCGCTTGTTGGGCCACAGTATTCTGTCCGGTGCCGGCACCTGGGTTCGTCCTCCGTGCTGGTATCGAGCACTCACCGCCTTTTGGATGCCGCCGCGACTCCGTACCGCTTTTGAGCTATCCTTCGGCGCACGGGAAGAAAAGGCATTGCGGTCGGCTACTCGCCTGTTGCCTCTGCTATATCCGGGCGTTCCCCGCTCTGTGCGTTTTGTCGGTCCTTTTCATGAGGCCGAGGCCCGGTTATACGGCCGCTCTCCAGGGCCGCTCACACGCAGGAGCAATAGCTTCTGGATGGGCCGATCGCGTCTACTCTATCCGGAGCTTTCGGAGTAGATTTTCGCTTGAGCGAGAGGGCACTCCTCGATATCGCGAACGCCAAAGCGCTATAGCTCGCGAAGCGGTTTGTCATCTCAATATAACGTTTCGCGCAGGCGACAAGATAGAAAGCCTCTTGCTCATACTGATGAGTCTTCATTCGAAGTTTGTTCGGTTGCTCGAAGTCCCTATGGATTGCCGAACGTCCAGCCGAGTCCTGAACTGGCCCCGTAGTCGGAGCCGGAGAGATGAGCCGGCGGCTGATTGTCCCAGTTACCGTAGAAGGATAGGTTCCAGGTGAAGTTGCCCCAAAATTTTACGTAGTAGGTCATGTTGGTGCTAGTGAAGGCACGTCCAGGCTCCGAAATAGCAGGGAAAACACTGCCCCGGATCGTCAGATTCGTCTTGTCGAATTTGAACAATTCTACATCTGCAGCGACCAGTACAGCGGCAACGTTTTGCGCCCCTGGCAGTTCTGCGGATTGATCGTATCTCGTGTTCTGCCATGCGAGGCCGCCGGTCAGAGCAATGATCGCATGATTAGTGTTCTTCAAATAGCGACCGACACCCCCACCAAGATTCGACTGAAGTTGGATGTTCTGCTCCGAGCTTTGCAGAAAGTTGCCAACGCCGGTATAAAACCAATTGTTCCAGTTCAAAAGATGGCGGGCATATAGCGATCCGTCGTTGCGGGTAGAAGTGGTAGCCCCGGTGCTTCCTGAAAGTGTGGAATTGAAAGACGCGCCTGCGCGCCACCGCTCTCGAGGATATTGGGCTTGCGTTCCAAAAGTGAATTGAGTCGTCTGATTGCCCTTGGAGTAAATCAGCCCCGAGTTGATGCTGCCGTTGAATCGCTGCCAAAAACGGTCCGATGTCTGATTAATGGCCACGACCTTTTGCTGTTCGAGCACTATGTTTGTCTCTGGCTTCTCCGCTACTTTGATTTGCACTGGCCGGGCTCCTCCGTCCATCACTGTGGAGAGCGTTCCAGTGTAAACTGAACCATCCTGAGTTTTTACGAAAAACAACTGCTTGCTTTCCACGCGACGCACTTTAGACCAATCAACCGAGGCTGTGCCGTCTATGTAATCGAAGCTGACATAGAGCACGCTCGCGTCAAGGGATTTGATCTCACAGGTAAAGCGGTCGCCGTTGTTCATGACGAGCACGTCTGACTTGTCGCGCGCAAAAAGAGAGGTAGTCACGAGAAGTGCGCAGGAGAGAGTTACGGCTGCAATCTTCATAGCGTTGAGTAGAAACATTCCCACCATCGCTCCATACAGGCCCATCTGCGCATTCCCGCGGTATGCCAATGATCCATCAGCTGAATGCGACCGCAACGAAACGAATAAGTCCTGGACATTCCTTGCCTGAAACACTCTATTTTGGCTTCGGCGGATAGTTCTTTAGGAGTTTCTTAACAGCCTTCGTGAGGTTGTTTTGCTGTTTTTCTGGTTTCGCCTTCGGATCAAGGGTTTTGCTAGCGGTGCCACGCCAAACCAAATCTTTCTTAGCCGGTTCGTACATATCAACAACCAATTGCCCAACATAGATCGTCGACGTTGAACCTGTGGTCATGCCTGAGTTCATGCCTCCGCCATACCAGCCGCCACCCCAACCCGGGCCATAGCCCCATCCCGTGTTGAAGGACGTGAACTGCTTCTCCGAACCAATGGCAGTTTGGTATGCAATGTAAAGGTCGGCCGAGTCCGAGTCGGTCTTCTGTAGGCCTTTTGTCGCCAGTTCGGCATCTAAAGCGTCTTTAATCTGCTTATCTACCAATTGATTCGCATGATCGGCCCCTTTAATTTCAACCCACTTATAGGTCTTGAATGCCGTGAAGTCGGCTTTGTTGTCGAAGTTATAACGCACATCTTGCGCCGCCACCCAACTAGTGCTCATGAAAAATGAAACGAATGCCAACAGAATTAGCTTCTTCATTCGCTGTTCTCCTCTCTCGATTGCAGTAATTAGCGACCCATCGCGTCTCTCGTGGCTGCGGTTGGGTCTAATCAAGCTACCGCAGGCTTTTCTGTCTCGCAGTCGGAGCAGTAAATTCTCAATTGTTTTTCTAAAGTAAACAGTCCAGAGCTACAACTAGGGAAATCCCTAGCGTCCGAGCGTTACGCGTGCTGTGAGTAGAATTTCGCGTAACAAGCGGGTGATGGTCAGCATACGTATCTGCCGATCAACTAAGTCGCAATCAGACAACAGGAACGGGCGACGGGATCAGTTACGATTCATCTTGATCCTCGCGCTTTAGGGATTTCCCTAGTTGCTAATCTCAGACGATCCCCTAAACATACAGTGTGCAGCAGGGTTTTCAGAATCAACACGATGATGAGAAGACCAGGTCGCATGTTAAACGCGGCCGATTGGAGAGATGCTATGACGCAAGGCAAATCACGCAGAATCGTATCCGTATCAGCCCTGTTGCTTATGGGATTGGCGGTCCTAAGCAGTGCAGTCTACGCCCAGAACACGAAGGTTGAAGGCATCATAAAAGCGCGCAGCGGTGACACCCTCGAGCTGCAGACATCTAACTCACCCAAAGTGGTCGTTCTTCTAACCGAGAGCACCGATGTTGGTCAACTACAAGGTGCGCTCAAGGCGCGCAACAAGAAAATGTCGATGGCGGCTCTGATCCCCGGTCTTCCGATTCGGGTAGAGGGGAGCTATGACGCTCAGAACCAACTCGTGGCGAACACCATTCGATTCAAAGGCAACGATTTCGAACAAGCCCAGGCTATTAGTGCCGGCGTGCATGAAACAGCCCAGCAAGCGGCTGCCAACCAAAAGGAGCTGGAGGAGCAGAACGCGGCATTAAAAGAACAACAGGCACAGTTGACGGAACAGCAGAAAAAGCTGGCCGAGCACAAGGCTTTAATCGCCGCCAATACCGCACGCTTCGGCCAACTCGACGATTACTACATCTACGATGAGGTAACAGTCTACTTCGGAAACGGCAAGGTTAAGCTAGACCCACAATACAATGCCCCCCTATTGGCCTTGGCGCAAAAGGCCGAGACCGTGAACGGCTACGTGATCCAGGTGAAAGGCTACGCCTCCTCGTCCGGCAGCGCCGCACTGAACCAGAAACTAAGCGAAGACCGCGCCAATGCTGTGGCTACCTACCTCCAGCAGGAGGGCCATGTCCCACTTTCGAGAATGCTGGCTCCCGGCGCGATGGGCGAGAGCCGGCAAGTGGACTCGGGCAATGCGAATGATTCGGAAGCCGAGAATCGTCGCGTCGTGGTGCGGATTCTTCAGAACAAGGGTATCGCTGGAATTCAGTGACGTGTCTTTAGTCTTTGACATAACTTGCCTGCTCGTTCCTTTAGCGCAGCTACGACATTTCGAACCTGTTAGGGATTTTCCTAATTGTCCGTGCGCACTGAAAGGACAAAGCTCATGATCATACAATCACCTCTTCAGGAAGAGCCCGATTTCTCTCTAGTTCTCGGTGGGCCGTTATATCAGTTCCTGCGACGGGCTCGTCTAGAGGGACCGGCACTCGAACTGTTGCCGCGCCGTGTTCTGTTCTTTGCACTGATCACCTGGTTGCCCTTGGCTCTGTTGACCTTAATTGCGGGGAATCCATCCGGCGTGAAGCTCACCTTCCTCCACGATATTGAGGCCCATGTCCGATTCCTCATCGCAGTTCCAGTGCTTATCGGAGCCGAACTCATTATCCATCGACGCTTGCGGATCACGGTAAAACGCTTCATCGAGCGCGGCATTGTCAGACCACGGGACACCCCAAAATTCCACAATGCTATCGAAGCTGCTACGCGCCTCCGCAACTCACTCGCTCTCGAACTTGCCCTGCTAGTTTTCATCTATACGGTCGGGCAATGGTTTTGGCGCAGCCAGACTTCTCTGGAAACGGCGAGTTGGTATCGCACGCCAGAGGGAGTTCACCTGGGGTTGACGCTGCCGGGATATTGGTACGCCTTTGTCAGTTTGCCGATCTTTCAATTCATCTTACTGCGCTGGTATATACGAACTTTCATCTGGTTCCAATTCCTGTGGCGGATTTCAAAGTTCGACCTGCATTTATTGCCTGCCCATCCAGACCGCGCGGGCGGCCTTGGCTTTCTGGGTGTGGGCTCCTACGCGTTCGCTCCGATCCTGTTCGCGCAGGGTGTAGTGCTGGCGGGACTTATCGCTAACCGCATCCTCTATCAGGGCCATAATCTGCTGTCTTATAAACTTAACATCGTCGCCTTCGTCGCTGTCTTTGTCGTATTCATTCTTGGTCCGCTTGTGGTATTTACCCCACAATTGAGCGCCGCGAAGCGCCGGGGTCTTGGAGAATACGGGACGCTCGCGTCCAGTTACGTCAGTGAATTTGAAGACAAGTGGCTGCCTACCGGCAACCAGAAAAGCGACGCTCACGGCGATGAATTGCTCGGAAGCGGCGACATCCAATCCTTAGCTGACCTCGGCAACAGCTTTGGGTTCGTACGGGAGATGCGTTTCGTGCCCTTTTCTCTGGATGACGTCTTCCGGCTCGCCGCAACGACGGCTGCACCACTCCTGCCTTTGCTCCTGACTATCATGCCGCTAGAAGAACTGTTGTCCCGGGCTATCAAAATTATTTTCTGAGCACAGTGGAGTATTGCCGAGCCAGACAAACTGACCAACTGCCATCGCGATCTTGCCATATAACAAGTTTTCCCGTCGCTGGCTGCACCGGATCGGACCCTGATACAGACCTCTGCTGCGTATAAGGGTTTTCCCTAGTATCGGTTCTCTTCGTCCTGAGGTAGGCTCCTGAGAATCACAAAGTTGCGATTCCGTGACGAGCGGAATTGCGACGCGAGCCAAGCGGAAGATGGACACGCTCTGAGGGACCTCAAGGGATTCCCGAAAGATTGTTAAGACGGAGGGAAGTTACCCATGAATCCGAAGACTGAAACATTCGCAGCAGGACTTCGACGTTTGACGGTAGTCCTCTGCGCCATCGTTATCGTGCCAGGTGACACAGTGGCGGAGTTGCAGTCCCCTTCTCCGCCACAGGCGGCATCGACGACATCGCCTGCACCGGCTACCAAGATTCCTTCGGACCAATTGGATTCACTGGTTGCACCGATTGCGCTTTTTCCAGATCCGATGTTGGCCCAAACCCTTGCCGCCTCCACGTATCCGCTTGAGATTATTCAACTCCAACAGTGGCTTGCGAAAAATCCGGGGCTGAAAGATAAAGCCCTCGCCGATGCTGTGGCCAAGCAGACATGGGATCCAAGCGTCCAGGCTCTGGCCGGACTGCCTGACCTAGTCAAGCGCCTGGCGGACGATATCCAGTGGACGACGGATCTCGGCAACGCGTTTCTCGCACAGCAAAGCGATGTGATGGATGCAGTCCAGCGAATGCGTAAGAAGGCCCAGGGAACCGGCAATCTGAAGTCGAGTGAACAGCAAAAAGTAGAGACCAAGGTCATCGAAAGCAAGAGCACGATCGTCATCGAGCAGGCGAATCCTCAAGTGGTGTACGTTCCTTCTTACAATCCAGTAGTAGTGTATGGACCACCGGTGTATCCTTACCCTCCTATTTACTATCCGCCTCCCGGTTACTATGCCGCGGGGATGGCGATCTCTTTCGGCGTTGGTATAGCGATGGGCGCATTCTGGGGTGGCGGTTGGGGCTGGGGGTGCGGCTGGGGTGGTAACAACGACATCACGATCAACCGCAACAATAATTTCAATCGCAACACGAACATTGGCGGCGGCAACCGACCTTCCCAACTACCCTCTCGGGGTGGTGCCGGAGGAGTTGGAGGTGTCGGTGGTGCAGGCGGCGTAGGTGGTGCTGGTCGTCCCGGTGGCGTAGGTGGCGCTGGCGGAGTAGGAGGTGTTGGTGGCGCCGGTGGAGTTGGAGGTGTTGGTGGCGCTGGCAACCGGCCGTCGCAACTGCCTGCAGGTGGCAATGCAGGCAACAAGTGGCAGCATAACCCGGAACATCGCGGTGGCGCTCCCTATGGGGATCGTGGAACGGCGGATCGATTTGGCGGTTCGGCTCGGGGCGACTCGCTGGCTAATCGTCAAGCGAGCGCAAGGCAGCAGATTGGCCGAGAGGGCGGCAATTTAGCCAGCAATCGAGAGGCAGGAGGCGGTCTGGGCAATCGATCCGGAGGACTTGGGGGAGGCGATCGAGGGGGAGGAACTGGCGGAGGCGCGCGTGGCGGAGGACTTGGCGGAGGCGGAACCAGTGCAGGAAGTCGGGATCTTTCGCGGGGCAGCGGCGGTGGAAACCGGGGTGCATTTGGAGGTGGATCTGGAGGGTTCAGCGGATCAAGCGCACGCGCCAGCAGCAACCGGGGCGCCTCCAGCATGGGATCTCGAAGTATGGGATCTCGAGGTGGCGGCGGCGCCCGTGGCGGTGGACGGCGGAGGTAGGCATGGAAGGCGAACAGAGGAGCGCTGCAATGAAACCAACGTCTACGAATAGAAATGTCTCCCTATGTGCCTGGGTTCTGAGCGTCGTGGCTTTGGCATGTTTGTTCGTGCCGATACTTTCCGTCGCTCAGCAGTCAGCAATAACGGCTTCGGCTTCGGCGCCTACAAGAGGTATTCCGGCAGGGACAAAAACCTTTGATACCTCCCAGCAGGCTGCTGATGCGCTGGTCCGTGCAGCCGACCAATTTGACGAGACTGCACTTGCGCAGATTTTTGGCCCAGATGGCCACGACATTGCGTTCACCGGAGATGTCGTGCAGGACCGGCAACGTGCCGCTGAGTTCGCGGCGGAGGCCCGCGAAAAGACGAAAGTTTCCGTTGAACCGAAGAACGGATTATGGGCCTATCTCCTTGTAGGCAACGAGGACTGGCCGTTCCCGGTACCGATCGTCAAGAGGAGCAATCGATGGTTTTTCGACAGCAACGCGGGCAGGCAGGAGATCTTGAATCGCCGCATCGGCTCCAATGAACTCGATGCCATCAACATCTCTCATGAGTACGTAGAGGCGCAGAAGGAATACGCTTTGCAAAAGCGCGAAGGCTACGACGTGAATCAATACGCCCAACGTATTATTAGCACCCCTGGCAAACAGGATGGTCTGTCGTGGCGAAACGCAGACGGCACCTTAGGCGGTCCCTTCAGTGAAGAGATTGCGGAGGCAATTACACAGGGCTATACCAGCAAAGCGGAGCCTTATCATGGCTACTTCTTCAAAGTGCTAAAGGGTCAGGGTCCCGCAGCCACACCGGTGGGGGAGTTGGACTATGTGATTAAGGGCGCGATGATCGGTGGCTTCGCCCTTATAGCTTCCCCTGCCGAGTACCGCGTCACCGGAGTGAAAACGTTCATCGTGAACAACGACGGCGTTGTGTACGAAAAGGATTTAGGGCCGTCTACGCTCGATGAATTCAAGAAGATGGAACGCTTCAATCCGGATAAAACCTGGACTCCAGTGGAAGACGACTAAAAAAGATTAGGATTTGCAGATGGTGCAACCAAGAGGCTCACTGGGGATTTTCCTAGTTTCGGTCTTCGTTGGCTCCGCATAGCCTTCTGTCTATCGCAGCCTGTGATCTTGGGAGGAGATGATATGGCAACTCCAGCAGTCGCACCCGAAAAGGAAATTGATCCAACCAAACCCCAAGCGATGGCCATTCCAAAAGAGGGGTATTTCACACTCCAAAATGGAAGATACGGACCGCTCTATCCTCGAACACCGGCCTGTTATGGATTCACGATCATTGCGAAGATCAAGCCTGGGCGAGAGGATGTTATCCGCGAATATGGCAAGACAATCGAGAAGACAATCGCAGGGTTGCCGGAAGCACTTGCAACGCTCAAACTTCATTACCTGCGATGGGTTCTCTTCGACATTGGGAACGATACATATTTCATGTATCAAGGAATCTTCGACACCGATTTTGATAAGTACACCGAAGACGCAGTAGCGTTGTTCTCCCAATATGGCTTGAACACTGTCTTTGAAAACCTCGAAGGATTTCCAGAGGACTGGAAGACAAATACTCCGGCATTCGTTCGGTTCGTTCGTGAACACCAACGCCCGAGCTTTCTGGAATACGGAGAGTATCCGTATGTCTCCGCAGATGAGATCAAGAAGGCACTGAAACTCAAGGCGACCTTTTCCGGAATGCTCGACCTGATGCAGTAGCGGCACTCTTCTGGTGCATGAATGTTGTTTTTCTCCTAGCTCGCAACCTCGAGATGTGATTTGAGGAGGGCACATGAGGCTTGAAATCGAAGACATTCAGCACTTCCTGATTTCGCGACCACACGCTCTTGCAGCGAGATATGAATTTCTAACGTTTCGACAGAATGCCGGAGCGCGCGAGTGGCTCAACGGGATTCTAGAAAAAGTCGGCACTGCAAAAGCTATCGAATCCAATGACTCGTACACCAGGTGGGTGAGTGTGGCCTTTACCTGGAACGGCTTGCGAGCTCTTGGGGTTGATGAAACGTCTCTTGCCACATTTCCTGAGGAGTTTCGTCAAGGTATGGCTGCCCGTGCGGAGATCGTCGGCGCTACGGGCGACAACGATCCAAAGCACTGGGTGGGAGGGCTAGCGAGTCCTGATCTTCATGCCATTGTTGTCTTGTTCGCCCGAGATGTCGCCGAGCGCGAACGATGCAGGCAGGAGCATCGGGAACACCTTCTCCAATGCGATAGAGTGAAGGTTTTGTCGTCGCTCGATCTGGAAGCGATTCCTCCTTTTACATACGCACATGAGCACTTTGGGTATCGCGATCGCCTGTCGCAGCCCTACATCAAGGGAATTGATGGTGAACCAACTCCCGGCTCTGGCCCTCCGATTAATGCCGGAGAATTTTTTCTCGGTTATCCGGATGAAAACGGACCGCCTGCCGGGCTGCCGCAACCGGAGATTCTTTCGCACAACGGCAGCTATCTCGCGTACCTCAGGCTCGAGGAACACGTTGGGGCCTTTCGCGATTTTCTGCGGCAAAACGGCGCGACACCGGAGCAGCAGGAATGGATTGCCGCGAAGCTGATGGGCCGATGGCGCAGCGGCGCTCCGCTGGTGCTGACGCCTGACAAAGACGACCCGGAGCTCGGCGGAGACATGAAGCGCACGAACGATTTCAACTACGCCAAGATGGACCCGTACGGCTATGGGTGTCCGCTCGGCTCGCATATTCGGCGCATGAACCCGCGAGATACGGCGGCAAACATGCAGCGGAGAAGGATGATTCGGCGGGGGGGGACGTACGGTCCGCCGTTGCCGGAGGGCAAGCCTGAGGATGGGATAGAACGGGGGATTGCGGCGTTCATCGGTTGCGCGAGTCTCGTGCGACAGTTTGAGTTTGCGATGAACGTATGGGTGAACGATCCCAATTTTCACGAGCTAGGTAACGAACGCGATCCGATTTTTGGCACACAGGATGGAAGCTTTGACATGACCATCCCAAAACGACCCATTCGGAGGAAGATCACAGGCCTGCCGTCTTTTACGACCTTGCGAGGGGGAGCTTACTTCTTCCTGCCGGGTATCAGGGCGCTGCGATACCTTGCGGCACTCTCAGATAGGAGCCAGGCCCGTTCTGCATGAATCCTGGAGAAAGGGATTGAGATGAGTAACTCAAAATCCGGACCACGTACCTATAACCAGATACAGCTACCAAGAAAATATGCTTCGGGCAAGCGGCGATTCAGCATTTATTGGACATGGAGTTATCCATGGGAAGCGAATCGAGATGTAACAGAACTGGATAATCGCTTCTCAACGATCACCGAAGTTCGCCGCGTAGCGTGGCCGAATTACGAGACCCCGGAGTTTTCAGCACAGATGTTTCTGCAAGGGATCTCTGGAACGCTTGAGTTGTTCCACCTATCGACGTTGACGTTTCAGCGGGTAGTAGGTGAGGCAACAGAACAACCAGTCGCGGTTTATCAGCGGATTGACCAGGCGGGGCAGAGATGCCCTATCGACGCGGGTGTGCTCGCAGACACTGACACTTTGATGGTGTTTGGTCTTGACCACATGGTTACGGAGCAGGAAGCCACCCTAGAAGAGATCGAAGCGATTCAACAGTTTCTTACGCGGGAAGGGACATGCCTGATCCTTGGTCCACACCACGACGTGGGTGTCTCGTCCGACCAAAAGGAACGGGCGATGGAGTATGCCCACCACGGTGATCCTTTGGTGCCGCGTCAGCAACGCTTTGGAAAGTACACGCGCTCCCTGATGAAAGGCCTGGGAGTACCTGTTGAAAATCGCTACGGTCTTCGTCCTGCAGTTGTCAAAGGAACAAATCAAATTGCTCCACTCAACACATTGAGAGATCTGGATTCGCGTGGCTGGCTCAAAGGAGTTACGACATTTAACTTCCATCCGCATCTGCCACACTACGCCTTGACCACTGACGATACGAAGTCGATTCGCATTTTGGCTTCGCAACCGATCGATCTGTCCAGACCGCATCCCTTCACAGAAGCAGGAAATACCGAGTTCAACAATTTCCTTTGGATGCCACCTACCGGAAGTCGCGCAGGGGACATTCTGTTGGCCGATTCCACAATATTTACAACGCTTTTTGGCGGTGTAGAGTCCCTGGAGAATTTCTGGCGAAACCTTGCGATGACTCCGCTTCACTCCAAATAGATGCCTGTCGTAGGAACACCATCACCGACTCTGAAGCATCGAGATGAGATTCGAATTAGGTGAAGGTTCATGGAATTCGTAAATAAAGCGGCTTCTCTATCGACGATTATTTTTGTCGTTTCATCCATGCTTGCCGTGGGTTTGAGTCTCACTGTGGGCCGGGTCGTTGCCCCGTTGCGAAATGCCAGACTAGTCACTTTCGCACTGCTGGCAAATTTTGTCCTGATGCCGCTAGCTGCAATGGCCATCGCAAGGCTACTGCAACTCGACGGATCCTTGGGTGTCGCGCTGTTGTTGCTGGGAACAGCGCCCGGGGCTCCATTCATTCCTCTGCTCGCAGGAATTGCTAAGGGTGATCTTGCATTTTCTGTCGGCTTGACTGTGCTGCTGATGATCTTGTCAGTTGCCTACATGCCATTAGTATTGCCCCTTTTACTCAGCGGAGTTTCGGTCGATCCCGCTAAGATCGCCAGTTCCCTGCTCCTTCTCATGTTGCTTCCGTTAGGAATTGGCCTTGCGGTGAAGGCCGGCCTCGAAGGTATTGCAGCCCGCATCGAACCTTTGTTCAGCAATGCGTCAAAGTTTGCCCTGATGTTGCTAATCCTGCTGATGTTTGTGGCGAACATCCAAAACATCCTGAGCTTATATGTATCTCGAGGGGTGCTTGCCAGCATCCTCCTCCTTGTGGCTGGTTCAATTATCGGATGGTTTCTTGGAGGTCCTGCAGTCAAGACAAGAAGCGTTATGGCACTAGGCACTGCGCAGCGCAATATCGCTGCTGCATTAGTGGTTGCTAAACAAACTTCAGTGACCCACGGATGGCCGTGATGGTCGTTGTGATTGCGATCGTTGGCCTCGTTCTCCTCTTCCCCTTTGCACGTTGGCTAGCGAAGCGCAGCGGGGAGCAAAGGACCAGCCAGCAACCTACACAGTCTTGAGGGCATGCACAGATGAATCTGGGCGGAAAGGAGTCTGAGGTCGTAAGTAAAGACTGTGTGCCTTCGTCATTTGCCGTATTTTGTCTGGTCATGACCATCTGGACGATGATTGCACCCGGTAAAGCTCAGGTCAGGGGTGTCTACCCCCTGGGGATGACCGCCACCAACTCTGGGGTTACACCGGAGCCAGGATTTACCTACTCAAACGCCTTTCTGTTTTACTCACGCGACCATTTGAAGGGTGCCAACGGCGAAGTCGTTGCTACCGGGCAAAATTCGGTATTGATGGACATGAACAGTTTCGTCTGGGTCAGCAAAAAGAAGATAGGGATGTTGGGCAGCCCTGTCTACTCCTTTGTGGCCACGCTGCCCATCGCCAACAACTCGCTAACTTCCAATGCTCAGGGGGCTATCAGCGGCGGAGGCGGATTTGCAGACTCTTACTACCAACCCTTTATTCTCGGCTGGAAGACAAAACGTGTTGACGCTCGTGCTATCTACGGGTTCCTAGCGCCTACCGGCAGATTCGATGCCAGTTCCAACAGCAATGTTGGTTCGGGCTACTGGACTCATTGCGTTGCGGGGGGCGAATCCTTTTATCTAACCGACAACAAAGCGACCTCAATTTCCGCGTTCGAGTTGTATGAATTCCACGGTGTTCAAGAAGGCACTGGAATTCATCCGGGGCAAGCCCTTAATCTCGACTATTCGCTAATGCACACCGTTCCGTTGAAAAGTGATTTGCGTCTACAACTGGGGTTAGTGGGCTACCAACAGTGGCAGACGACTGATAAGAGTGGGCCAACGATCACACCGGATCAGGCGAAGGCACACTATCGGGTCAACTCCCTTGGATTCGCTTCAAACGTAATGCTGCCAGCGCGAAAGGTGAGCCTGGGCCTCAAGTATTTTCGAGAATTCTCGAATAGGTCAACTCTGCAGGGATACTCGCTGCAGATCTCGGCCGCGGTTTCTTTTTAGAACAATCGCACAATCGTTCTAAATCTATTTTCCGCTAGCGTGGGTGCTTTCCCACGCTCTTACTTTGGGTCGTGCTTCGTCGAAAAGACGCGCGAAGTTTCCTTTACGGACCTTCTCGCTTGCTTCCGGTGTAAGCAACTTCCAAAGAGGACCGTATTGATAGAAGACCTTCAAGTAAGACTCCTGGCTGGAAGGTGCGACCTCGTCAGTGCCGAACAGAAAGCGATCCGGGAAACGATTGATGAGGTCGGCACTAGTCTGGGTAGATTCAGGAGTTGCGACGACGTACTTAGCTACTTCGTCCCATGAGATATCGAAATAGACATGTTTGAATGCAGGATCGCTTAGGATCAACGCTAGATTGGCAGCGTGATCCTTGATAGGACGAACCACTCGGCCTAAGCCGGTATGTGCCCAAATGATTGTGGTATTAGGATGCCGTTTAAGGAGCGCCTTCATTTGATCAAGATATGCGGGCGGCGCACCTTCCTTAGGGAACGGCACGTCCATGTCGCTGTGGATTATGACAACGAGCCCGACCTCGCCGGCAAAGTCCAGAATCCTGTCGAGAGCGCGGTTCTGAAGATTGGCAGTTTCTCCTGGGATCTTGGAGGAAACAAACTCTTTATGAATCGTGAACTCTCCAATTCCCGAAAAGACTCCTGGAAAAGTCTGCAGGACGCGACGAATGTGATCAGCCGCATACATGTCGGTCGGGTTGAAGCCTGTGATCATGGGTTCGAAGCGCGCCTGATCTTCCTTGGAGAGTGACCGATATGTCATTGCGATATTCGCATCGGTAAATGAGTAGTAGTAGAGAGGCGAGTCGGTCTGTAGGTAATACGTGGGCGCAGTATCGCCGGAGTTCAGATAAGACCACTGCTGCTGAAGAGGAATTCCGAACAGCGCGACGCGCCCGACCTTTGTGCCCATAATCTTCAGGAATTCATGTATATCAGTGCCTTCTTGAACGTAGTTCGTAAGATGAAAGTGCGAATCGTTCAGCTCAAATTGATTAGGAGGATTAGTCTGTGCAGTTCCAGATGTAGAACACAGCGACACACATAGACATAAGCCAAAAACGAGCCTATGAAGCAGATTGTCCGAAGTGCGTTTCACAGAGCCTCCTTTTTCATTCGTCGTTGATTCATTTACATCGTCAGTCGACTAGCCCTACATTTCAGAAAGCTAGCTCCAGAGTTGTATGAAAGATCGGTCCGGTGCCTCCCAGTGGAAAAGGAACGGATGTGTAGCCGACAGGGGATCTGTACAAGTAGAGGAACTCGGAGTTCCATCGCACGACCTTGTTCTTGAACGGGAAGTAGTTTGTGCCCGCACGAAAGTCCCACGGGCGGCCGAACTGGCCAATGATCTCCGATCCTCCCGCATAGATCTGAAGCGCTTTGGGGATGACCATCGCTGAGCCCTGAAGCTGATACCCATAGGCATAATCCGTTGGCAGCCCTGAAGTATTCGTGCCACGGAAGTCATTGAGCCACTGCCAGTAATATTCACCTTCTAGTGCATAGCCGCGATACTTGATCCCCGCGTCGAAGGAGGCCATCTTATATCTTGCATCGGTGATCGTAATGCCTGGCCCGAAGAGATTAGGCGTAAAGATTACGCTGCCATCGGAGAGCCTGAGCTGAACATTCTCGAATGAATCGCTGTTTGGCTGGCTTTGCTTGTTCTCGTCACTATGGTTGAAATGGAAGCCAAAACGAGTAACAGGTGATTCATGATGTTCAAAGTCGCCCCAGCCTAATCCGTAATCGCCCTTAGGCATCCAGAGGAGCACAGAAGAAATAGTATTGAAGTGGTTGGGAAGCTGGGCTGCGCTGACACCCAGTGTGCTCCGATTATTCGCGACCATGGCTTGGTAACTCAGCCCCTTCGCGATGGTTCCACTGGCCTTAATGCCTGAGGAATATGAGGGGCGAAAGAACTCGTCAGCTATTAGTCGACTATCAACACTCAGCCAGAACGGAAAGTTGCCTTCGACGCTCCTCGCGCCCGGCAATGAGAAGACTCCCGCGCCAACGGTGAGGTACTTATTGAAGCTGTAATTCAGATTTCCAGCGAGTACGACCTGAGCTCCTTGCCCCTGTGTGGCGTTCGAGGTCCATGCATAGAGGAAGTAACGGAATTTAGGACTCATCATCCAGCCGAGAAACTTTATTTGTAGTTTGTTGAGTTGAAAATCCTGCCGTTGTTGGAGATTGCTGGTAACGCCGAACGCGTTTGTATATGTTGGCTCGATCGCCCGTTGGTTCAGATAGCGAGCGTAGGTATAGATGCTAAGGCTTACGTCTCCGTACTCGGTATTGGCTATCTTGAAACCAAGATTCGGTGTGTAGGGGCTCCAAAACTTTCTTTCTTCCTGGCCACCACTAGCGCTTCCACCTAGACTCTTCACACCGTCAACGGGCGACCTCGCGGCTTCATCGATAGGATTCGCGATATCTCTGCTTGTCGGCGGTACAGCAACAACAGTCGCCGCTAGAACATTTGCAGAGGCCTTCTTCGCCTCCACTTCGGTATCAAAGTTTATATCCTTCGAATCAGTCCCCCTCTCAGCCTCCAGCCGGGCGACGCGATCCTGGAGACTCTGAATGAGCCGCAACATTTCCTCTTCTCGTTCAGTCAGGGGAGGGCTGACTTTGGGAATCGACGATGCACCGTCGATTGCGTCGGAGGGGCCATTGAATATCGAGGGTGTCGACGATTGGGCGTTACACGGATGCACAACCAAAAACAGGCTTACGGATAGGCAAGCGCGAACAAGAAATCTCTGACGTTCTCGAAAATCTCTGCAGATGGAGATCCCAGCTGTCATTGAATGACGCCTCCTTGTAAGCGACGGCGATTCACTTCGTCGCTGAGCTACTTCAACCAACAGAAATCGGAGAGAAGAGGTTGTAGCTCAGGCTTCGGCGACATAGCGAATAACCTCCTGAGCCTTAACGCATGCGTCAAACGGATTGATCGCCGATCTCGGGCTGCCGTTGGTATTCGGACTCGTATCAAACATCGGAACCGCCAGGCTCGCCGCCCCATAGCCTCATTCACACGCGCCGACGGCAGGGAAACAATCGAAATCATCTATCGCCGCGAAGGCACTTTCCCACTACTTGAAGCCAACAGAGGTCGGGGAAAAGATGTTGTAATTTAGCCTCTCTGCAACGTACCGGATGACCTCCTGCGCCTTCACGCTGTTTCCCGCCTCATCCAGTGGCGGAGCAAACACCGCAATTGCGCCCTTCCCCGGAGCAATTGCAACAATCCCCCCGCCAACGCCGCTCTTCGCCGGCAAACCCACGTTCCAGGCCCAAGTGCCCGAGCCGTCATACAGCCCTGCCACCATCATCGTGCTCAAAATGTGCGGAATATCCTCGGCTTTGATCACTCGCTCGCCAGTCGCCGGATTCACTCCGTTGTTCGCCAACGTCGCACCCATGCGCGCCAGCTGCGTCGCATTCACTCCGACGGAGCACTGCTTCGTATACACATCTACTGACTCAAACGGATCCGCATAGATCCGGTCATACTTCGCCAGCAGATACGACAGCGCTTTATTACCCGTATTCGTAGCCGCCTCCGACTTGTACACCTCATCAATCAGGACCAGCTTTTCTCCTGCAGCCTTACTGTAGAAATTCAGAATCTTGTTCCATTTCTCATCCGCCGTGCTGCCTGAGATCAGGCTAACGGTCGCAATGGCACCTGCGTTAACGAATGGATTGCCCGAGTGCGTCGGCATATCAACTACCGCCACTGGAGAATTGAAGGGGCGTCCAGTAGGCTCAGAGCCGATTTTTTCAAAGACCTTGTCGGGACCAAGTTCCTCCATTGCGAGTGCGAGAGAATAGACCTTGGAGATCGACTGGATGGAGAACGCGTATTTCACATCTCCCATCGTTAGGACTTGGTTGTCCGTCGTGACGATAGCTATTCCGAATAGCTTCGAATCTACCTTTGCAAGATATGGAATGTAATCAGCGTTTTTTCCGTTGGTGTCGTTCCTAAATTTTTCGTAGGCTTCTTTGACGACCGCCTCAACCTGCTCCCGTCGCGGGGCAACCGGGCTGACCTTTGGGGTTTGAGCGACTGCAGGAACCGCGCAAGAATATTCGGAAAATAGCGAAGCTGCCATCAAAACCAAAGTAGAAATTCGACGTGCATTCACAGTGGATCTCCTTTCCGCTCTCGATTACCTATGATTTTTCGAACAAGGTCCACCGCAGCCCTCTACTCAGAAAGCAAACGTCTTGCCATACGAATACTTGAAGGAAAACTGCACTCGATAGTCGTTGAAGTTGTAGCCGTTCCGGAAATTCACTCGCCGGCCATACTGAAACTCGCCGCCCGCCATCACGTTTTTGATCGGGTAGTACAGCAGGTTCGTAAGCGCATAATATCCTTGGTGAAAATCGCTCGGCGCCTCAGCATCTGAGTTCCAGATATTCAGCATCGATCCTCCAAACGTGCTGCTGAACTTTGGGCTCCAGTTGTGATCAACAAACGCAACCGCGCCAATCATCGGCAGAGGAACTCCCTTGATAGGTGTTATCGGGTTGGAAAAGTTATTCTGGACGCCAATGTCAATCGGTGCGTCGTTCATATAATTCTGAATGCCATGGCCATAGACCAGTTGGAGCCTTCCCGTAGTGCTCTCTTTGAATTTGAGGTTCGAACTCGCATTAATGCCCCAACCAAATGCCGAACCGCTGAAATTGAGCTTGGACGTCGCGTTGTTGTCCACCCACGCAATTCTCCGGAACATGCTCGCAATCTGAAAATATCCCCACTTCCGGTCGAAGTGGCCCTGCATAGAAAGATCAGGAAGAATGAACTGAGGTGTAATGTTCGAGAGCTCAATGCGGCCGCTGTAAACTCCCTGGTCCCCGCTTGCTCCAGGACGCTCTGCTGCAATCATGAATGTGTTATGCGCTGTCTTGATCGGCGTCCACCGAAACTGCACATTCCGGAAGAAAACCATTCCGTTAGGGCCCCAGTATTCGATCGAGTTCGGGAAGACATTGATATCCATAAACGGGCTCCAGGTCTGCCCTGCGCCGAAGTGACCCATTTCCCCCCATGCATGACGAAGCCGGAATGTGGTCTGCCCTGCATCAACACCTGTACCGAAAAGCTCAAACTCAAATGTCGTCTTCAGATCGCCAAACGAAGTCGGAGTGGACGTCTTCGTTCCAAATCTCGTCTGCTTTACACTGAAAAAAGCCTGTCCGTTTGGCCCAAACTCGTTCGGAAAAGATGGGAGTTTCGTTGGTCGTAACACGTCATTCCAGCTTGGGTCCGATTGTCCGAAGTCATAACCGGAATCCATCATGACGAATCCATAAATATCCAGGGTGCTCTCTGATCCAGGTTTCTTTTGGTCCGCCTGTGCACCATGAGCGCCAACTGTGGGTATTGCAGCAGCATGCGCTCCGGGATAGTGATCAAGCGAGTTGACGACTGAGCTGACAAGGGCATCGTTCGGCCCGCTCTTGCTCTCTCCAACGCCGGCCTCTGAGTTTTGCGTGCCAGGCTGACCCTCCAGCACCGTGATCTTCCCCTTCACCTCCCCCATCATTTGTTCCAATTGCTGAAGTTTGTCCTTGAGCTCCTGTATATCCTGCTTCCGGGTATCCTGGGACTGCGCTTTAGCCGGCTGGCCCCACATAACGGAAAGAAATAATACCGCGACAAGAGAGGCGTTATTCCTAGCATTCTTTAAGTTCGATCTCATAGGTCTGGTGCCTCCTTGGAGTCCTACAAGTCGCTGCCATTAGCTTTGCGATACTTGTATGCTCTTGGGCTAGTGACAACAACTAGGAAAAACCCTAGGTACTCTGTTCACTTCCGTGTCGCGGAGAGAACGCAGTGAAATGAGCTTGTCCATGAACGTCATGTCGGCTAGACAGTAGCGAGCCTTCTAAGGAAGGAACATCCACCTAGGCATTTCCCCAGTTGTTGAGAGACGTCGCACGCCCTATATTGTGTTTTTTGCAACTGTGCCAGATCGAAGATAAATACATCAGGCCTACGTATGAAAACCACCGTTTTGTTGGCTGATGATCATCCCTCGTTGCTCGAAGCTGCTACCGCCATCTTGAACCCCCACTTCGATATAGTGGGAACTGCAACTGACGGCGCAATGCTTGTGTCGGAGGCTCTTCGTCTTCGTCCAGACGTAATTGTGACTGACATCACCATGCCTGTTTTGAACGGGATCGAGGCCGTCAGCCAATTGCGTGACTCTAATTTTTCCGCTACGTTTGTGTTCTTAACAGTCCATGCGAATGAAGAGTTCCTTAAAGCGTGCCTGGCAGAGGGGGCATTGGGATATGTCCTCAAGTCACACATGAAAACCCACCTTGTTGCCGCGATACAGTCGGCACTCAAAGGCGAATCCTACGTTTCTCCATCGGTCGTCTAGTGATGCAGGTAGCCTGTGAAATCAGGACTCGGAAGCTAGAAATTGAGCTTGAGTGCGAACTGGATGAAGCGAGGATTTACACTCGTGCTGCTAATGACACCGAAAGAGGGAGACGAGAAATTGTTGTCGGGATTAGCAAACTGCGGGTGATTTAGCGCGTTGTATCGTTCCGTACGAAATTGAAGGTTGCTATCAGCACTTGGCCAAGTGGACGCGAATGTTTTGAAAGCGCAAGATCTACGTTCGTCTGTGCGGGACCGTCTACGATCCCCGTTCCGCTATTTCCAAAACCTGTCCCGATGCCATCCTGACCAATGATAGGCGGAGTCGTGAAACATGAGGTGTTGAAATAGCTGTTTAGCTTGGCCCTCATAGGGCCTCCAGTTATCAATTGGCTCTTATTACAATTTGGGGCTAGCTCTGCTCTATCTTCACTTATTCCAAAGACATTGCTGGGATTTGTGTTCGCTATGGCACTAGAAGATGCTATATGTCTATAGATTAGCCAGAAATCGGATGAGAAAACTAGCGTAGGATAGGTGAACACTATTGGGCTCTCTGACCTTCGAAAGGTTGGCATGTCATGGAGAAGATTCCCACTAACCGGGCCCGCCCACGTTGCTTGATCGCCGATGACCATGTGATTTTTTCCGATGCTTTGAGGGTTTATTTGGGTACAGCCCTCGAAATTGTAGGAGTGGTTTCGGATGGCCGTGCTCTTGTCGCTGAAGCAATCAGGCTGAGGCCGGAAATAGTTATTGTCGACGTAGGGATGCCGCTCCTAAATGGATTAGACGCAGCCCGCAGAATCAAGGAACTGGCTCCCAAGGTAAAGTTCATTTTCTTGACGATGCGGGACGATCCGAATCTTGCTGCGGCGGCGCTCGAACTCGGCTCGATCGCATTTGTTCTCAAACATTCGGCAGGTTCAGAGCTGCTACAAGCTATTGAACAGGTATTGCGCGGCCAATCCTATTTGACACCTAAACTAAAGGCCGATGATTGGGTTGAAGCGAAGGCCAGGGCGAGGCAGTTCTCGACAGAGATGACGCCGCGACAGAAAGATATCGTTCAATTGCTCGCCGAGGGCAGATCCATGAAGGAGATCGCCGGATTGCTCCAGTTAAGTCAGAAAACCGTGGAGTTCCACAAACATCACATCATGGTGTCGTTCAACTTTAAAAGCAACGCCGACTTGGTCCTGTTCGCGCTAAACCGCGGTCTGATTGCCCCAAACCACCGAACTGCAAATTAGCAAGCAAGCAGTTGTTCCCTCGCGCTATTTGAGACGCAAGCGATACATAACAATCTGGCCTTAACGGCGAACCGGGGATAGACTGGCCCATGATGTGGGGTCGGCGCGGACCAAATTTTCTGTCATAGAGGAATCGAGGCAGCGTTTGAATGACGACAACAATCGAATGGATCAGAGGTGCGCTGCGAGATCATCCTGAGCTGGCTCTCTTCCTGGCTCTCGCTGCCGGTTATCTCATCGGGCGACTTCGGATAGGATCCCTCAAGCTCGGCCCGGTTGTTGGATGTCTCCTGGCCGGTCTTGCTGTTGGGCAGCTCGGTATCGTAGTCCCGAGCGTTCTTGGTAGTACGTTCTTTCTCTTATTCCTATTTGCCGTCGGCTACAAGACGGGACCTCAATTCTTCAGAGGTCTTGGGCGCAATGCACTTCCTCAAGTGATCCTTACCGTCTTGTTTGCCGTAAGCGGATTGGTGACGACCTATTCCGTAGCGCGTGTTCTCGGATTCGATGCTGGGACGGCGGCGGGACTCCTCGCTGGAGTTCATGCGTCGGAGGCAGTTGGAACGGGAAGTGATGCTGTTAGAAAACTTCCTCTAGACGAGAATGTGCGTCGCACACTTACCACCAATATAACCATCGCTTATGCGGTGACGTATATGGTCGGAATATTTACAGAAATCCTCGTCCTTGTTCGAATTGGTCCTTGGGTGATGAGAATTGATCTTCGCGCCGAATGCCAAAAGCTGGAAAGCGAATTGGGTATGAAGAAAGATGAACTCGGAGTTGTTTCTGCCTACAAACAATTTGTAATGCGGGCCTACAAGGTGCCGGAGAGCATGAACAATAGATCTGTGGCCGAATTGGATGAGTCCTTCTCACCGGGACGGGTATTTGTAGAAAGAGTGAAGAACAATCAGGGAATTATGGATGCCAATCCAAACCTTCGACTCCTTGCAGGCGATCTCATCGTTCTCTCAGGGCGACCCCAATTGCTTGGAGGGTCTAGTAATCCGTTGCATCCGTATGAGGTTGAAGAGCCAGCACTATTGGACATTCCCGCTATAGCGGTCGACTACATCTTAGAGCGGAAAGATCTGCGGCATCGAACCCTTTCCGAGATAGTTGAAACTTTAGGCGGTGAAGTAGCGACCAGAGGAGTCTACGTTCGTAAAGTATTGCGAGGGGGAGAAGAACTACCGTTAGGCTCGAAGGTCGTACTGGAACGAGGCGATGTGTTGACGCTTATTGGTGCCAAACGACACGTCGACCGAGTGGCAGCACAACTGGGTTCCGTCGAACGAGCATCGAATGCGACCGATCTAATATCGATTTGTTTGGCCGTTGGTATTGGCGGCCTCATCGGTTTGCCTGCTCTGCACTTCGCGAGACTCAGCATTGGGCTGGGCCTTCCTGTCGGCGTCCTGGTAGCTTCGCTTGTGGTCGGTTGGCTGCATTCGATCAAGCCTGCCTTCAGCAGAGTGCCCGAGCCCGTAATCTGGTTGATGGATACCCTTGGCCTCACCGCATTCATAACCTCAATCGGTATAAATGCTGGTCCTAGTTTCGTACATGGAGTCCGCTCAACCGGGCTTGCGCTCCTTGTTACGGGCGTTATCGTAGCCGCAGCGCCGTATTTGCTTACTATCCTTGCAGGCCGTTATATCTTCCGACTGCATCCCGGAATCCTGCTCGGCATCTGCGCGGGAAGCGGTACATTCTCCCCTGGATTGGCGGCCCTGCTGGAGAAAGCAGAGAGTCGCGTGCCCGTTTTAGGGTATGGCGTGAGTTATGCAATAGGTGCGTTGTTATTCGCACTGTGGGGATCGGTAATCGTGGTGTTGGTGCATCAAGGCTAGTCGCTAATATTCAGGATCAATCCCTGCACACTTTGAAAAAATCTGCTCATTCCCAACCTTTCCACACCGATTTCCTTGCTCCTGAGCCTAGGGAAAGCCCTAGTTGTTATTGGCTATCAGCGGCTGGTACGTTGATGCGATAGTCGGCCAGGTAGCGTCTGAACAAAAGACCACACAAATAAGTGTGGTCGACCGGGAGGCGGCGGATGCGAGGATCTCTTTTACGAATCTTACGGACTGCAGATGCATTGGCGCTTACGGTGTTCTTTGCTGGCAACATGCTGTTGTCTCAGCAACCCACTCAATCATCTACTGGTAAGACGCGAACCGAAAAGGATCTGCTTGGGGAAAAACAGATTCCGGCGGATGCCTACTATGGAGTGCAGACTCAGCGGGCATTGGAGAATTTTCAGCTCTCAGGCATTCCGATCAATCACTACCCGGAGTTCATTCAGGCGTGGGCTATCGTCAAGCTCGCGGCAGCGCAGGCAAACACTGATGTTGGGGCGATGAAGCCGGAAAGGCTGGCGGCGATTGAAAAGGCCGCCCAAGCTGTACGGGACGGAAAATATCAGGACCAATTCATGGTGGATTGGTATCAGGGCGGTGCTGGGACTTCCACCAACATGAATGCCAATGAGGTGCTCGCGAACGTCGGTCTCGAATTAACGGGTCACAAAAAAGGCGAATATCAGTTCCTAGAGCCTCATGACGACCTGAACATGTCGCAATCCACCAACGATTCCTATCCAACGGCGATCAAGGTGGCCCTCATTCTCCGCAATGACAAGCTGGTCGATGAATTGCAAAAGCTCTCGGCGTCGTTCCGAACGAAGGGCGACACCTACCTCAAGGTCGTCAAGATGGGCCGCACGGAATTGCAAGACGCTGTGCCCATGACAGTTGGTCAGGAACTCAATGCCTTCGCAGCGTCTCTGGATGGTGAAATTGCAGGACTCAGACAAGCAGAGAAATCGCTCTACGTAGTAAACATGGGGGCTACCGCTATCGGTACCGGCATGAATGCGCCAAAAGGATATGCGGAAAAATGTGCGGCGCATATGGCGACGCTCATGGGCAAACCGATCGTACCGGCCGACGATATGCTTGCCGCTACGTGGGATCAGCAAGGATTTGTGGTCTATTCCGCTGCTCTCAAGAGCACAGCGATCAAGCTTTCCAAGATTTCCAGCGATTTGATTCTTCTGGCTTCAGGGCCAAGGGCCGGATTGAATGAGATCGATCTGCCCGCGCTGCAGCCTGGTTCCTCCATCATGCCGGGCAAGGTCAACCCCGTCGTCCCTGAAGTCGTGAATCTTGTCGCCTTTCGCGTGATGGGCAATGACTTTGTGACGACAATCGCGGCCCACTCGGGGCAGCTCCAACTCAATGCGTACGAGCCGGTAGAAGGTCTATCGATGATGGAATCGCAGGAGCTGCTGAATAACACGTCAAAACTGTTCCGAACGAAATGTGTCGACGGAATCACCGTGGATGAGAAGGTGCTGGCGCACTATATGGAAACGACTGTGGGTATCGTTACGGCACTGAATCCCATTGTGGGTTATGAAAAGGCCACAGAATTGGCGCAAGAAGCCTACAGCAGCGGAAAAGGAATTCTCGAAATCATCAGAGAGAAGCACGTCCTAACAGAGGCGCAGATCCAAGATCTCCTTGACCCGGTCAAGCTCACAAATTTAGACAGAAGCAAATACGTAAACAAATAAATACGTCATCACATGAACGCAATGTGCATTTGAGCCGCGTTGGAAAGAGGAGTTATGAAACATGCATACAGGATGTTCTTAGTTCTGACATTCGCCATTGCCTGCCAATACTCGCTTGCACAAACCAAACCGAACATCGTAATTCTCGCCACTGGCGGTACGATCGCGGGCGCCGCGGCAAGCGGTACACAGTCGGCTTATACCTCCGGGGCTGTGACGATTGATGCCATGTTGAAAGCCGTTCCGGGGATAGAGAAGCTCGCGAACATCAAAGGAGAGCAGATCTCGAATGTAGGATCGCAGGACATGTCGTTCGAGATTTTGCTGAAACTGGCCAAGCGCATCAATGAATTGCTCGCCACCCCGGACGTCGATGGCATCGTGATCACGCATGGCACCGACACGATGGAAGAGTCAGCATTCTTCCTCAATTTGACCGTGAAGAGAGCGACAAGCCGGTGGTGATGGTCGGGTCAATGCGGCCCTCGACAGCGGTAAGTGCAGATGGCCCATTGAACCTCTATAACGCCGTAGCCGTTGCAGCGGACCCGCAGGCGAAAGGCCGAGGTGTCCTGGTTGTGATGAATGACCAGATTCATGCTGCACACTCGCTTACGAAGACAAGCACGACCTCCGTTCAGACGTTCATGTCACCCATACGGGGGGTAGTTGGCGTAAGCGCCTACGGCAAGAACGACTGGTACAACAACCCACCGTGGAAACACACCTCGCAAAGTGAATTTGATATCTCAAACGTCACGAAACTGCCCCGTGTCGACATCGTTTTCGCGGACGAGGACATGGAGCCGGACTTGATTAGCGCGAGTGTCAATGCCGGCGCGAAAGGAATTGTCATTGCCGGTGTCGGCAACGGCAACATGAACAAAGTCTCGGTCGACGCGGCAGCACGTGCCGTAAAGAAAGGTGTGGTCGTGGTGCGCAGCAGCCGCGTCGCGACGGGAATGGTCGACCGCAACGTGGAAGTGAACGATGATGAGCTAGGATTCATCGCTTCCGATGAGCTGAATCCGCAGAAATCAAGAATCCTTCTATCATTGGCGCTGTTGACGCCAGAATCGTCCTCACAGATTCAACAGTTATTCAGGACCTACTGATCCCATCCGGGAATGCGATATGAGGATCCTCCTCATCCTAAGGTCGTTCTTTCTCTTGCTGATCATCCTTGCCGTCTTGCCCGCATGGCACTCTTGCTACGGGCAAGACAGCACAATTGCCGGGGAAGCAGCGAAATCGAGCCAACAATCGCAGCAGGACAATTCGCAGAAACCGGCCGCTACGTCTCCCGACACCAATCCCAGTTCACCACAGACAACGACACCGCCACCAAGCACAACGGCCCCTCCATCCTCGCTCAACGACACCGTTGATGCGGGTGAAATGGACGACGATATCGATCACTCACCGCGAAGGATGGCTCAGTGGAATGAGTACCGCGGGCCGTACATCACTGCCAGAGCTGGCTTAGGGCTTCTGGTCGAAGCGGCAAGCTTTGCGCAGGACGATGCGAGCAAAGAACAGATCAAGATGTCACCGGACCAGAGACTTCGCGACTTTCGATTCGTTCTGGGGGGTAGCTTTCCAAGCCTCTCGCGCAAAGTGACCTGGAATGTCGGAATCATGTACGACAGTCCAACGCACGCGTGGCTGATGCGTCAGACCGGCGTTATGGTCGCAGTCCCCGAACTGTGGGGCAACATCTTCATCGGCCGCTCCAAGGAAGGTTTCTCCCTGAACAAGGTGATGGTCGGCTATGACGGATGGACGATGGAACGCTCCACTATGAGCGATGCGACCATCCCGATCCTCGCAGACGGTTTCAAGTGGCTCGGCTACACGCCCAAGCACGGCTTTCTATGGAACTTTGGGTACTACAACGACTGGCTCTCTCACAACCAAAGCTTCTCTACGTACCATAGTCAAACCGTTCTGCGCGTAGCGTGGCTCCCGATTCATTCCGACGAAAAGCGTGAGGTGCTCCACTTAGGAGTGAATCTGAGGAACGGAAGTCCGGAAAAGGGGCAGCTCCAATTCCGTTCACGCCCAGAGGCATTCCCCGCTCCTTACTTTGTGGACACGGGTAAGTTCGCAGCCACCAATACTAAGATGGCGGGATATGAGACCTACTACCGTAGAGGTCCCTTCCTGGTGGGTAGCGAATACTGGTGGGTCGGCGTCTCCTCGCCTTCGACTCACAATCCGACCATCCACGGTGGCGACTTTGTTGCTACGTGGTGCCTCACTGGAGAAGCGCGTGCTTACAATACGGTCCAGGGAGCCTTCAGAGAGGTAATACCCAAGAGGCCAGTCTTCTCCGGCGGTCCGGGCGCTGTGGAGTTGGTAGCACGCTTTTCCGACATCGACCTGGACAGCGGAACGTTGCAGGGAGGGAAATTCAAGCGATTCACGCCGATGGTGAACTGGTACCTGACGGATTATCTGCGTATTGTGGCTGCCTATGGCATCGGGCGTCTGGATCGCTTCAACCTCAAAGGCAATACACAGTTCTTCCAGACCCGGCTCCAATTCGAGTTCTGAAGGCCAGTTCGCATGAGCGATTATTCCGTGGCGATCTCCCACATTCTTAGGGATCGAGATTTGGTCACCTTTCAGGTTCTGCGACAGACCTTCTGCACCTCCATGCAGAAATACGGCTCTATGAGGACATGCATTCCGGTCGGGTCTTTAGCAACATAACTTTACCTGCCTTATTTTCCGCGGTTCATACCCGCCCGATTCGTCCTCAACACGGCTAGTTTTGGTGACGAATCGGCGACGAGTTTGGTGACGTGTTCGTTGTCGTTCACCTAGATAGGCGAATGGCGCCAGTTGCCGGGAAGCCCCTTGTTCTCGTTAATTGACACTTGCCCTATTCAGCCGCTGCCGATGCCTTCTCCGGATGGGCGTTTGTCTGTCGGCTTAGGTGGTCGTAGTTAAGGATCGCGTTGAAGACCAGGTTGTAGCTACCGATCGTCTCTCCGCGATAGACCGGATTGTTGGCGAAGAGTAGTACGTTGCCTGAGCCAAGATGCGCGTTTACCACAATCGCATGCTCGGCGATCGTCATTCCTTTGTCCAAAAGGCCCGAAAGCAGGAGACCCTTCTGCTCATTCAGGCGCAGAATCACCAGTGGTCGATAGAGTTCGGGGATGGCCTGAACGTTATTCCTCAACTGGTCCTCGTTCATAGGCTTCGCTTCCCACGGTTTCTGTTTCGGGATGACCTCCGGCTCGACGTTGCTACGACCCTGCGGTATGTCGGAGTCGTCCGGACCCCCGCGTCCTGTGGGCCGGTTGGTATAAGGATCCATCAACACTCGACCCGTCTCGCGTGCCAGCGTGTTGCTCACATTAAAGACCATGCCATTAGCGCTCATTACTGGCAACGTAGAACTGTACCCATAGGCGACAGGGCTGGACGGCGAGACAAAGGTACTGGCGAGAACACTACCCACCACCCGAACGTCTCCTCGAGGAGCAACCGATACCCCCGGAGCAAGACCGGACTCCGTCGCAAATTGCGCAGTATCTTCACAAGTGATGAGTAAGCCTCCCTTCTCCACAAAAGATTTCAGATGTCCGACCCCCTCATAGCCGAGACCAGGACGCGTATCCGACGTCTGATCAAGCAGACCAAGATTCGGGGTCAGTTCAGTCTTTTGCCAAGGCAAAGCATTACCCCACATCGGCAGGCCATCTATGATCTCCTGCGTGGACGAGCGGCCTATTGGAGCAAAGATAATTACGTCATACTTGCTGCGCAGATCAGGCTCTGATGCCGCAGTTTGCGTGCTGATATAGGTATATGGAATGCCAATCTTGTCGAAGGCAAGCCTCCACCATCCCTCGGTCTGTGTGCTGAGCCAGCTATGCATGAAAGCAATCCGTGGCGCGGACACAACGTGCATGGGGACCGACGGAGTGGCACTCAGCCGAGTGGCATCCAACGCCAGCTTGTGAATTGCAGTCCCAAAGATCTGCTCGTCCGCCTGTGTAATCAATAGCGAGCCCGGAGCGAAGGATTTACCCTCGGCTTCAAAGGACTTTTCTGCGATCTCGACATGCGCTGCTTTCAATTGATAGACGAGCGCCAGCAACGAGGTTTGACCCGTATCTGCAATCACGTAGACGGAGCCCGAGCCGTTCAACTTTCCGGATGCTGAGTCCAAATTCGAGGCAGGGGCCATCCTTGCACGGAGGATCGCACCATCCGTGAGACGTGCAACTTTGACATTGAAGAGCTGACTGAACGACCAACCCGTATCGTCATAGGGATGCTTCTGTGCGTCGTCGGGAGCCCAGTATTGTTTGTCCAAAAGAGCGTCCGCTATCCGCGAGAAGGGTTGGTCGAGGCGAATAACGTAACTGCCTGGGGGAAAGGTCTCCATCGTGGCAGGCTCTCCTCGCTTGGCGGGTGGGATGGAACTGGTGACGGCTTCGGAGAGTTGTTGGATCTCGACATGCTGCAACTTGAGTACCTTGAGTAGCTGCAACTGGCGGTTTAGCTCTGTAGGGTCCGCCGGGAGCACGTAGGCCGTCGGACCCTCAAGCGCTGGCTTCTGAACTGACCGTTTGCTCTTGATGTAGTAGTTTTCGAGAAAGTGATGCGTGTTGTGCGAGAAGTAAGAGATCGTCGTTAGCAGCGCGCTCTGCTCATAGTTATTGTTGTCCCGCTGAGACCACATGACAGTAGGCATCGGGGTATTCTGGCGATACCAAGTACGGGAGTACTCCTCAGGCTTCAGAATGCGCTTTACGGTATCTGCTCCGCCGTTGCCGAAAGTCTCATAAAGGCGACTGATTCCGTTGTGCAGCCCTCCAAGGAACATTAGATATCCAGGGCTCCAAGTGTCGAAGTCACCATGCGTAAAGACTCCGGGCATACCCAGGGACTGCATCTGGGACACGTTGTTCCAGCCAAGCTCGGCCCACTCATCGGCGAGAATAGGATCGATCCAGGCGTTGTACGGTCCGTCCCCAACGGTGTTGTCGTACAGAAAAGGCACGGATTCGTGCAGGTCATGAAGGACCTGTGCATGCCAGCCAAGATAGGCGTTCAGTACATTGTTGCTGAGGTTCAGGGTCATGCCCATGGCATCGCGATTATTGTCGTGCGCGACATAATGTCCCCAGTAGGTTAGGCGCGGCCAGTTCTCACCTGGGTGAGCCTTGTGCCATTTGTAGATGTCCACCATACGGTCGCGGCCGTCCACCTCCACAACGGGAGTAAGCAAAACGATCATGTGCGAACGGATGTATTTGATATAGGGAGCGTCGTCGACTACGAGACGGTAGGCAAGCTCCATCAGGGCAGTGGGCGCTCCAGTCTCGGTCGAGTGAATGGTACCCGTGATGTAGTAGACCGGGTAGGACTGATCGATGAGCGGCTGTGCCTTCTTGTCATCGAGGTCGATGGTGCGAGGGTCCGCAAGTTTCGCCAGTCGCTCGTCATTTTCCTTCTGCGTCTTCAGCAGAGCCTCATCGGCTATGGCAACGGCGATCATCTCTCTTCCCTCTTCCGAGTGGCCTATCGTAACGACCTTGACTCTGGGAGAAGATCTCTCCAGCAGCCGGAAGTACTTGTACACATCCTCCGCATAGGGGAGTATGTCCGGCGCGCCCGCGACATCGCCCAAGATTGCTGCAGGCGTGGGCACTGTGGAAGAGGCCGGCAGGTAGCTGATCAAAGGCGAGAGGAACTTATTGTCAGTGGTGTACTTGTGGATGTGATCGGTGTATGCCTGATCGACAGGCTGTCTGGAATCTCTGGCAAAATTTTCATTTAGACCGGTTTGGGCCGAAGCAGTGAAGGCAGATAGGAGCAAAAGCGCAACAGTGAATGATGCAGGACGCAGATAGATCGGCATCATTATCCTTTCAGAAACCATGAACGTAGGAATTTAAGGTCAAAACAAAACGCACAGCTAACTTCGCTTCTTTGCAGATTGCGCAGGGAAGCCAGCATTTTTCATCAGCCATGCCTCCTGTTGACGATAGATGGGAGTAGATAGAACCATGCTGGTAGTGGGCATCCCATAAGGAAGAAGACGCTCAATGAGCGGCTCCAATTGGTCGATGGAGGACAGCACTACCTTGATCAGGAAGGCATCTCCTCCGGTGATGTGATGGCACTCCCGCACGGCGTCGAGAGTTGGCAGAAACTTCAAAAATGGACGATAGTGCGTGTTGTCGCAAGTTAGCCGAATAAAAGCGATGACGTTGTATCCGAACGCTTTTTCATCGAGGAGTGCCCGATATCCAAGAACGGCCTTCGCAGTTTCCAGCTGGCGGACCCGTTCTGCAACTGCCGACGGAGAAAGGCCCACTTTTCGGCCCAACTCTGCGTACGAAATTCTTGCGTCCGAGGCCAATGCACGCACGATGTTGTAGTCGATGGAATCCAGAGCATGAGCCGATGGCATGTTTTTTGTCCTCGTACGCTTGGAGATCTTTTGAGATTAGACACGAGAATGCATTATTTATCGAGTATTCATTTGAAGACGATCCACGGAAGAATATCATTTAATCCATCGATTGATATGTATTAGCGACCAGGATCGACTGATTCGACTATTTTAGGCCACGATTTGCCGTGAGATAGCATGGCTACTTTTCCAGTCGCTGAACTATTCTGCTCGCTATGGCCGAATTGCAAGGAAACGCGCTGACCATCGATGAGGTCATTCGGGTGGCACGGAATGGCGAACCCGTCTCCATTACTGAGACATCACTCTCTCGTATGAGGATCTCCCGCGGCAAGGTAGAGCAAGCGTTGCGCAGCGAAACTGCCGTCTATGCTTTGAATACCGGCGTGGGGCTGCTAGCGAACGTACGCCTCGAAGAGGCAAGCATCGAACAGATGCAGCTAAATCTCGTGCGCTCCCACTGCTGTGGCGTTGGCGATCCGCTTCCTCAGGACGTCGTTCGGGCAATGATGCTGATCCGCGCCAACATCCTGGCAATGGGCCTGTCGGGAATTCGGCCCATTGTTGCTCAAAGGCTCTGCGATCTACTGAATCTTGGCATCACACCCATCGTGCCGATGCGTGGAAGCGTTGGCGCCAGTGGAGATCTTGCACCATTGGCACATATGGCCCTCGTACTCATCGGCGAGGGTGAAGCCACTTACGGCGGCCAACGTTTGCCCGCTGCAGAATGCTTGCGGCAAGCCTCCCTCGAACCCTTAAGGCTTCAAGCCAAGGAAGGCATCTCGCTGCTAAACGGAACGCAGGCGATGCTAGCCATAGGATGCCTGCAACTTCACGATCTCAAGAGCCTCTTTCAATCCGCGCAGATTGCAACCGCCCTGACACTTCAGGCTTTGCGGGGGACATCGGCTGCATACGACGAACGCCTCCATGCCGGACGCCCCCATCCAGGACAGATACAGAGCGCCGCGTCCCTTCGTGGCCTGCTCGCCGGCTCCATACGCCACACATCAAGCACGAAGGTCCAGGATGCCTACTGTCTGCGCTGCGTTCCGCAGGTACACGGTGCAGTATGGGACTGCCTCCTCCAGGCGGAACGCGTCTTCGCCATTGAGTTAAACAGTGCGACGGACAATCCGCTGCTCTTCGAAGACGACTTCATCTCAGGGGGCAACTTTCACGGTGCGCCGTTGGCTCTGACGCTCGATCAGCTTGCGATAGCGCTCTGCCAACTCGCTGGGATCTCGGAGCGAAGAACAGAGAGGCTGATGAACCCTAGTCTGAATGAAGGGTTGCCAGCGTTTCTCGCTACCCGACCAGGAATAGAATCCGGCCTGATGATGGCGCAAGTAACCTCCGCCGCGCTCGTAGCCGAGATGCGGGTCCTAGCAACACCGGCCTCCGCCTGTTCTATTCCTACAAGCGGAAACCAAGAGGACTTCGTAAGTATGGGCATGACGTCGGCGTTGAAGCTCTTGCAGTCTGTAGGGCTATGCCGAATGGTGCTGGCCGTCGAATGGCTGACGGCGACACGAGCGCTCGACCTTCGCGGCGACCACTTCGTCTCTCCCCTGCTCGACGCGGCCCGTAACGCCTTCCGCGTCTATTGCCCTGCCTGGGAAGGAGATCGCACGATGTCTGGCATCATGGCCGACGCAGGAGAGTTTCTTGAAAGAGCCGACTGGCCGTCTATTCTGGCGGAACAGGAGGTTCTTCAAGCATGAGCGCCTACACCCCTATTCATGCACCACGCGGCAATACGCGTACGGCGCAGGGCTGGATACAGGAGGCAGCCAAGCGCATGCTGATGAACAACCTCGATCCGGCGGTCGCGGAGAGGCCGGAGGATCTGATCGTGTACGGCGGACGAGGCAAGGCGGCGCGCAGTTGGGACGCGTACCATACGCTGATCCACACGCTTGACCGGCTGAAAAACCACGAGACACTGCTGGTGCAATCGGGGAAGGCGGTCGCGGTTCTCGAGACGCATCCGCTCGCGCCGAGAGTACTAATTGCAAACTCGAACCTCGTCCCACACTGGGCGACCTGGGACGAGTTTGATCGTCTGGATCGCGCGGGACTGATGATGTATGGCCAAATGACCGCCGGTTCCTGGATATATATCGGGACGCAGGGAATTCTTCAGGGCACCTACGAAACCTTTCTCGGTGTCGCGCAGAAGTACTTCAACGGCTCACTCAAGGGAACGATTACGCTCACGGCAGGACTGGGCGGCATGGGCGGAGCACAACCTCTCGCAGTTAAGTTGGCTGGCGGTGTGAGTATCTGTGTCGAGGCGGACCAGAGTCGCATCGAACGTCGGATCGCGACTCGGTATCTTGATGAGGTGGCAACCTCGCTCGAAGACGCGATCACGCGTGCCAATGTGGCGCGAGCGGAGCGCCGAGCGCTCTCGATCGGCCTGCTGGGAAACGCTGCCGAGGTCCTGCCGCAGGTCGTACGGAGTGGTTTCCTGCCTGACATCGTCACTGATCAGACGAGTGCGCACGACCCGCTCTATGGCTACCGTCCGACAGCACGGGAGGACGAAGACCTGACAGCACAACGTGCTAGTCATCCAGAGCATTACCTGGAGCGCGTACGTACAGACATAGCTCAGCATGTAGAGGCGATTCTGGAACTGCAACGTCGCGGATCGATCTGTTTCGACTATGGCAACAACCTGCGAGCGCAGGCAAAGATCGGCGGTGTTGCCAATGCATTCGATTACCCCGGCTTCGTTCCCGCGTTTATACGAGATTCGTTTTGCGAGGGGCGCGGCCCCTTCCGCTGGGTTGCGCTATCAGGTGATCCGGCCGATATCGCGGCTACAGATGCAGCCCTGCTTGAACTTTTTCCGGACGACGCTCGCTTGAACCAGTGGCTCCCCTGGGCTGGCCAGCATGTGGCCTTTCAGGGACTTCCCGCAAGAATTTGCTGGCTTGGCTACCGCGAGCGTGATCGTGCAGGGCTGCTCTTCAATCAGATGGTGCGGGATGGGCGCCTGAAAGCACCGATAGTCATTGGCCGCGATCATCTGGATGCCGGCTCTGTCGCCAGCCCCTATCGTGAGACCGAGGCGATGCTGGACGGTTCAGACGCCGTTTCCGACTGGGCATTGCTCAACTTTGCAGTCGGCATTGCTAGTGGCGCAGGGTGGATGAGTTTCCATCATGGCGGAGGCGTCGGCATGGGGTACAGCCAGCATGCTGGACTAGTCGCTGTGGCCGACGGAAGCGAAGAAGCCGACCAGCGGCTGAGTCTTTGTCTTACGAACGATCCTGCCATGGGCGTTATTCGTCACGCCGATGCCGGCTACGCGAAGGCGCACGCGATCGCGGAGCAGCGCAGCCTCGATATGCCAAGTGTGAATGGAGCCAGATGAGCGATCTGCTTCTCACCGGCATCTCTGAACTTGTGACTCCGGTTGGCTCCGGGCCTAAATACGGTGCGGCGATGTCCCAGCTACGAACTATCCGGCGTGCGGCAATCGCGATTGAACGAGGGCGCATCTCCTGGGTTGGTCCGGAGAGTGAATGGAGTGGTCGTTCGAATGAGACAATCGGCCTTGGCGGTCGTGCCGTAATTCCTGGCCTGGTCGATCCGCATACCCACGCGGTGTGGGCAGGAGACCGTCTTGCGGACTTTGAAGCCCGCAATGCCGGTGCCACGTACGAACAGATTCTCGCCGCCGGCGGCGGCATCTGGCACACTATCCGTGAAACCATCGACAAAAGCAGCGAGGAGCTGGTCGCCCTCGCATTGCCCAGGACTCAAGCTCTTATACGTTCCGGTGCCACCACCATCGAGGTAAAGTCCGGATACGGTTATAGCCCCGAAGCCGAGCTCCGAATGCTTGAGGCCGTTGGCCAATTGCAGACTCAAACACAGGCACGACTGTTGCCCACACTGCTCATCCATCTCTGCCCTGAAGATCCTGTCGCGCGACAGGCCTACCGTGAGGCCGTCTGCTGCGATCTGATCCCCGAGGTGGCCCGACGCGGTCTTGCAACAGCCGTCGATATCTTTGTCGAGCACCATGCCTGGAGCGCAGAGGACGCCGAGATCATCCTGGCATGCGCACTTTCGCATGGTCTAGCAATCAAGCTTCACACCGAACAGTTTCAACGCGTGGGTGGCCTCGAACTTGGGATTCGACTGGGGGCTCTGAGCATCGACCACCTTGAGGTTTGCACTCCTCAGCAGTGCAAATTAATTGGCTCATCGAAGACGGTTGCAACGATTCTTCCTGGCGTGAGTCTCCATCTGGGTCTGCCGGCCGCGCCGGGTCGCGCCTTGATCGATGCCGGAGCCGCAGTGGCGGTTGGAACCGATCTCAATCCTGGCTCCAGCCCCCTCTTCTCCATAGCGGCCGCAATGAGTCTCGCCACACGCCTCAATGGGCTAACAGCACCCGAGGCGTTGACGGCCTCGACGAGCAACGCTGCGGCGGCCCTTGGCCTTACAGATGTCGGGCGTTTGGAGGTGGGCCTGCCCGCGGACCTGCTTGTCATCGAGAGTGCCGACTGGAGAGAGCTGCCCTATACGCTTGGACATACGATGGTGAGCCAGGTTTGGATTGCCGGCCAAAGACAGATAATATGAACATCTCATATCAACCAGATCTCCTTTTCGTCGACGGCGGCTTCAAGCAAGGCTATGCCCTTGAAGTGGACGACGCTGGAAC
The DNA here is from genome assembly GCF_003945235.1 of Edaphobacter aggregans. Classification (NCBI taxonomy): domain Bacteria; kingdom Pseudomonadati; phylum Acidobacteriota; class Terriglobia; order Terriglobales; family Acidobacteriaceae; genus Edaphobacter; species Edaphobacter aggregans. The sequence continues at coordinate 5,774,269 of NZ_RSDW01000001.1, read as the reverse complement.
CATCGTCTCCATCAATCCGGCCATGCAACTGGCGAGTAGCGCCATTGTCCATCGCATGCCCGGACGCGCGCTCCTTCCAGGAATGATAGATATTCACTCGCATTCGTTTCAGCGCGCGTTGCGAGGCAAAGCAGAGTCACGGCACAGGAGCGGGCCGGACTTCTGGTCATGGCGCAACATTATGTACAGATGCGCTCTGGCGCTGACGCCGGAGGAGATCTATGACGTGGCGCGCCTGGCCTTTCTCGAGATGACCCTCGCCGGGATCACGACTGTCGGCGAATTTCACTACCTTCATCGCACTGCCGTAGGATCGGTTTACGACGATCCAAACCTGCTGGCGAAGCAGGTGATCCGCGCTGCCGACAGCGTTGGAATACGGATCGTGTTACTTCGCTGCGCCTATGCTCGTGCGGGCTTCAATCTACCTACGGATCCTGGCCAGATCCGCTTCATCGAGCCGGATGCGGACATGTTTCTGCGGGATGCAGAGACTCTTAGAAATGAGATCACACAGATGCCTGCGACCGTGGGCTTCGGCCTCGCACCGCACAGCGTTCGAGCCGTTCCACGCGAGTATCTCAACGAGATCTCAGCCTGGGCTCACGCTCAGGGGGTGCCGCTACATATGCACGTCGCCGAGCAACCCGCCGAGATCAATGCCTGTGTATCTGAGTATGGTGTAACACCGTTTCACTTTCTTGATCAGCTCGGCCTTCTGACGCCCGACTTCACCGCGATTCATGCGATCCATCTGCAACCTGGAGAGATCAAACGGATGGCGCGTGGAAAGATCACCGTAGGCGCATGCCCAACGACTGAGCGCAATCTGGGCGACGGGATTCTCCGCGCCGACGAGTTGATCGATGAAGGAGTTTCGATCGCCTTCGGGACCGATAGCCATACCCAGACTGATCCACTTGAGAATGCCCGGGAGCTCGAATCAAATCTGCGTCTGCTGCACCTTCAGCGTGCGGTTCTGGATGGCAGACAAGGTGAGCCCCTCCCCGGGCTCCTCTTCGACTTTGCCACCCGGTCAGGCGCCAGGTCGCTTCATGCGAACACCGGCTCGCTAGAGTTGGGTAAGCCCGCAGATTTCTTCACTATCGATCTCTCCGACTGTTCGCTTGCAGGCAGCTTGCCCGAGGAACTACTGACAAACATGGTCTTCAGCATGTCTCGGAGTGCGGTCTGCGACGTTGTCGTTGCCGGAAGAGTAGTCATCGACCAAAAACGGCACGCAATGCAAGACGAGATTATTGCAGCCTTTCATCATGTACAGCAGCGACTTGGGACCGAGCTATGATCTCGCCGGCGACATTGTTGCGGGACTTGGTAGCCATCCCCACTGTCTCCAGTCAAAGCAACCGCCCCCTCATCGAATGGATACAGAGATTCTTTCTGCCGCTCGGCTGGCACCAGCGGCTCTTCTCCTACGAGGATGCGCACGGCTTCGAGAAGATAAATCTCATCGTCTCGCCACGATCGCTGGACGAAGAAAGTATTAGTGCTGAACTTGCTATCGTATGCCATACCGACACAGTTCCATACAGCTCAACGTGGGCCGATGCGACGAATCTACTCGAAGTAGACGGTATGCTTCACGGATGTGGCGCCTGCGATGTAAAAGGCTTTCTAGCCTGCATGCTCGCCACCGTGTTGGAGATGGATACAGCAGCTCTCAGGCACCAACTTTGCCTGGTCTTTACCTCGGATGAGGAGGTCGGTTGTCGAGGGGCTCGCTTTCTCGCAGAACACAAGGCGCTTAAGGCAAGATACGCCATAGTCGGCGAGCCAACCTCGCTCACCCCTGCACGCGCGGGCAAAGGATATTGTCTTGCCACAATCAGCGTAAAGGGCAGAGCTGCACATAGCGCTTTTCCTGAGGCAGGCCACTCCGCGATCTTTGCCGCTGCGCAATTACTTCGAGAGATCGAAAACCTGGCCCAGGAACTCCTGTTGGAGCGGAACAACGCCTTCTCACCACCATGGACGACCTTGAATGTTGGCGAGATTCGTGGCGGCACTGCCAAGAATATTGTCCCATCGGAGTGCTCCTTTCTTCTGGAGTGGAGACCTATCCCTGGACAACAACCAAACCTTGTACTTGATCGTTTGCGAAAGATCATCGGCCGCCTCTCTGCGAATGAATTTGAGGCAGAGGTCGAAGTTCTCAGAATGGATTCGGGGTTCGAGACCAGTGCCGAAAGCACTGTGATTCAGTCCGTGCAGAGGCAGCCTGGGACGCCTATCGAGACAATCGCTTTCGCAACGGAGGCGCCGTGGCTTGCCAGGATGGGCGCGGAGGTCGTGGTTATCGGACCGGGATCGATGCTGACCGCACACAGTCCGCGCGAATGTGTGCCAAAAGCAGAGCTCGATAGCTGTGTGCATCTGCTGCGCACAGCCATCGAGCAGCTCTGCGGTTGACTACTACGGTTGATTGGGTTCGACCTTTCCGGCGAATGCATCAGCAATAAAGCGGATCATGTGATCGCGTGCGATCACACCATGCCACGGTTCGGTGCTTGGCTGCCCGGCGAAGTTTCCTCCGAGGGCTCCATGGTCCTCACGAGGAAAGAGCAGCATCTGCACGGGCACGCCTTCCTGCCGCAGGGCCCGATACATCTCCTTAGACTGGCCTTCTGGATCGGTAGTATCGCTCTGACCCTGGAGCAGTAGGAAGGGCGTCTTGGCATGCTCGGCATAGGCTATCGGACTCTGACGCCAGGCACTTTCGAAGTGCCGCCATGGCTGGCCAGTAAACCAGCGATCTCCGTAAGAGCCAGACTCCGTGCCGTACTCGCTGAACTGATCGATGACCGGTGCGCCGCTCACGATTGCCTTGAACCGCGTGGTCTTCCCTTCCACGAAGCCAGCCATCTCGCCCCCGTAGCTATAGCCGATCAGTGCCATTCGCTCTGCATCGACTGGCGAGGTGCGAAGCACTTCATCAACACCCGCCATAATGTCGAGGTAGTCTCCGTTGCCCATGTCATCCTTATTGGCCGCTTCAAATTCAACCCCGTACCCAGTACTTCCGCGAGGGTTCGTGATCAGCACAGCCCATCCTTGTCCAACCAGAAGATTGGTGAGAGGCGAGTAGGTATCGGTGAACTGCCCAGTCGGACCGCCATGAACATTGACAACCAGAGGCACGCGCCCCTCTGAAACTTGTCGTGGAAGATAAAGCAGACCTTCGATAGTGAAACCTGCCCGTTTCCATGAGACAGGCTTGGACGTCACCGACATCCACTCGGCCGGGGTCGATTCGGGCTGAACAAGCCGTTTGCCTGGCTGATCCAGGGCTGTGGTCATGTAGACTGCAGGTGCCGAAGTGCTGGCGCTTCCCATATAAACCCACGCCTTCGCTTTCTCGGTCTGTCGGAAAGCGGCGACGACAGGAAGGCCGAAGTCCAACAAACTCGTATGCCCGCTCCCAAGATCGATTTGAGCCACAGTTCGCTTCATTCCGTGTGTCACGCTGACAAGTGCGCTACGGTCGTCGTCTGCGGCGATCAGCGTCTCGGGCGACAGCGTACTGTCCTTCAAGTCCGCGGTCAGGTTGTGCAGCTTAGCGCTGGCCATATCGAATGTATATAGATCAGAACATCCTTCCGGTGCATCCTTCTTGCACTTCGCAAACAGGACAAGACCATCCGCATGGTGCATCCACACTGCACGGCGGGTCGACTCCGGGAGTCCTTCAATCCGTTTCTGCTCTGACGGGTTCTGCGCCGACATGATCCAACCGACAGTGCTTGGTCCGAGGTCACGGAGATGCGTGTGAGTCAGGATCAACAGTCGGTCCGACTGCTCCGTCCAAGAGACCGAGTCGATGTCGGTCAGGGCGGGAACCTCTCTTGACTTCCAGGTCTTACTATCCATCAGATATAGGTGATGTTTCTGCTCTTCATGCTCCACCCAGATCGCGTCCTTCTTGTCCTTGTGATCGCGAGCACGAGACGCAGGCTCCGGGTCAGATGCGACCACAGCCACCATACTTCCATCGGGTGATATCGAGTAAGAGACGACATCGACGGCCGCAGCGGCCTCGCCCGGTACTGGAACGCGCTGCAGTTTCAGCGCGACCGCCTCACCGCCGTTGAGCGGTAGACGATAGAGATTCGATCGACCATCCCTGCGGGATAGGAAGAGAATCGCGCTACCGTCGGGAAGATACTCCGGAGATCTCTCGCCCATCGCCTCAGCTTGACTGAAGGTGAGTTGCCGATACGCCGCGTCTTCCGTACTCAAGAGCCAAAGATGGCTCTTTCCACCGTCCGCGGTACTGTCTTGCACCGTTACAACTACGTGTTTGAGATCGGGGGAAAGTTGAGGAGACGAGATACTGCGTAGTTGGCGCAGGTCTTCGTTGGTAGGAAAGTGCTGTTGTGCTAAGAGAGATGCATTCATCGCAGCCAGAAAGACAACGGCTGCGCCAAGAGTGCTTTTCATTTCGATCTCCTGCCTACTCAAGTTGGCGATGAAAACTGGAATGCCTAAAAGTGATAGAAGCGACGATTCAAATCATTTGTTAGTGAAGCAGGACTGTCCCTTGTTCCGCTGAGTGCGAAGCGCTTAAATCGCAGAACAAGGGACAGTCTGAAGCAGAGAAAAGCTAGAAGCTGTAACGAAGAGAGAACTGCATACGACGAGAGGTGGTGAGGGTCGAGCTGTAATTCCCAAAGGTACCGCTCGTCAGACTATTGCTAACCGCATTAAAGCGCACGGAATTGCTTAAGTTGAATACCTCCCATGTGAAGCGGACGCTTTGACTTTCAGTGAGTTTGAACGGTTTCATGAGGCTTGCATCGGCACCGAAATATCCATCTCTGCGGAAATTGTTTCGTTGGCCAGCCTCACCTGGATAAGGAAGACGCTCCAGTGGGCTGCCCGTGTTAATCGATCCGGTGATTTGCGAAGCCAATGCCGTGCCAAAAGCGTTGGGAACGTTGCCTGGATTAGCTGTGGTCTTCGCCTTGAAGGAACCGGTCTTGATGCCGTAGCTGGAAATCTCCCAGTCCGTCGTATAGCCCCCCTCCGTCAGCGAAAAGGGCAGCCCGCTTGTCCAGCGGACGATCGAGGCAACCCGCCAGCCACCTATTACGAGATCGGTTAGATGGTTGATTTTCCCCGCAAAGGCCTGACCCCGACCAAAGGGAAGTAGGTAGGAGCCGTTCGCCGTAATCAGATGCCGGGTATCGAAGTCCGAGACACCACGCGATTGCGCGGGGTTGAAGGCATTCGTAATATAGCTTCCGGACCCACTTTGTTTTTCGCTCGACCGCTCTGCGTCCGAACCCATATCGATTGAGTTACCAAGTGTGTAGCTTAGGTCTCCTTGAAAACCATGGCTTATTGGATGACGAAGGACGAACTGGCCGGCATTGTAGGACGAGGAACCAATAGTGGACCAGGCATACAGCGACGAAAACTGGCCTTGGAAGAAGCGGTTCGCCGGCGCGGCTGCCGGGCAAGTATAGCTACAGTAAAAGTCCATATCGGCAAGAGCAGTGGTTTCACCCAATACTTTGCGATAAACCGCGAACTCCTTCGTATAGATGTTCTGGGTCGCAGTCGCCGTTGAGGTGGCGAGTTGAGGAAACATGTTCTCGAAAAAGGGGATTGATGGAACACTGGCCGCCTTGCTACCGCCATTCTGATCGACCAGGGCAGCTAATTGCGCCGCTGCCTGGAAGTACGTCATACCCGACTTCGGATCAAGGAGGTTCACCGGTGTCGCAAGATCGAGTTGCTGCAGGAGCTTACGACCAAAACGCCCAACCCATGCAGCTTCGACTGTGAAACCGCCAGGGAGAGAGCGCTGAACCGACACGTTGAAAACCTCCGAATAGGGTGTTTTGATTTTGTTGTCTACACCCCAGCTGACGCCGAAGGTACTCCCGGCGGCAAGCGTCTGTGGCAGCACAAACGGAAATGTTTGTTTAGTTGCAGGAGTTGCAATCGGAAGGTTCGGAAGAGTTGTGCGGTTTGCGAAACGTGGTGAGTTCTCTGCCGTCAACTGCCCCAGAGGGCTCGAGATCTGACTTGCCAGCCCAAACGAGCCGTAGCTATTGAACGCGTTGACGATTCCTTGGCCAAAGTGGTCATAGTATATCCCAGCACCGGCGCGGATTGACGTCTTGCTATCAAAGGCATAAGCGAACGCAACGCGAGGAGCGAGGTTCGCCTTTTGCATGTCCCAGTATCCCGGCTTCCCGTAGACCGGACCGTTCGGGGCGAAGGCAATAGCGGGTTCATATACCTGGCCAACAGCTGCGGCAGCCGCACGTTGCTGGAAGAAGGCGTGGGTGTCAATAGTCGGTGCGGCAGACTGACCGTTTTTGTCATACGGTACCTGCAGGATGCTATGCCGTAATCCAAAAGTGATCGTCAGCTTCGGGGTGACGCGCCAAGAGTCCTGCGCGTAGTACTCGAACTCGTTTGAGACGAAGTTACGAGTTACAAAAGCTCCCTGCGGCAATAACGATCCTGTAGCTCCACCCAGGTCTACCGAGTAGTTGATGTTTTGCGTCAGAACGGGTGTTGTTCCCACAAGGTTGGCATAAGCATTTAAATAATTGCTACTGAAGCTTCCCCCTACGGGCAGGTAGCCGCCAGGAAGAGTCGACGGATCTGGCAGTCCCTTCGTTGTCAGTCCCTGTGGATTGGTGTTGCCGCTGTTGTAGGAGTTAGAGTTGGTCCGCGAGTTGTTGTGAATCAATCTCCATGTTCCTCCGACCTGGATAGTGTGATTTCCCTTCGTGTAGTTCAATGTATCGACAATGGAGTTAACGGGCACGCTACGGATTGTGGTTCGCGTCTCTGCCGTCGGCGACGCGATGAAGCGGACGTCTGTGTAACTGCCGCTTCCCACACCGGCTGTGCCGAAGCCTTGGCGAGTGTACCCATAGCGAATGTCGTTGACTATATGCGATCCGATGATCCACGTATCGCCGGCGGCAATGCCTTTGGTGTTATCTTCCGTTGTAGTCGAAGCTGGAAGTCCTGGAAATTGCTGTGCCGCGCTACTCACGTCCTTCTGAAGATTGCCGCGCACAAAGACGTGGTGCGGGGCGCTTGGAGTCCAGTCGAACTTGAGGATACCGGTGTTGTGCGTGTAGGGAGTGCCCGAAGCGAATGTGTAGGAGCCTTCGTTGAGTCCGTCTCCCAGCGTCAACCCGTTAGCTACTGGAATCTGAGCAAAGTAAGCAAGCATCGCGGCGTTCGGCCCCGGACCATTGGGGCAGACCCCGTTATTGGAGCAGGGAGCATCGAGCGTCGCAACCTGCGTGGGAGTAAGAATCCGCGTATTACCCGCCGTGTCCTTGTACTGTAGGTTTCCTGCGCGATACGAAGCTGTTGGGACCTCCTGTGTTACGGTTGTGCCTTCCTTGGTGCGTTGCCCTTCGTAGTTGAAGAAGAAAAAAACTTTATCCTTCAAAATCGGGCCGCCAATCGTGCCGCCAAAAGTATTGCGCGTCAATTGAGGCGGTTTGTTCGTAGCGCCGCCACCCACCTGTGCCTTCTTATTGAACCAATCGTTCGCCGCGAAGTATCGGTTGCGATAGTACTCATACGCGCTGCCGTGAAAGTGATTTGTTCCCGCCTTTGTGACTAAGGTCACCTGTGCCCCTGAGGAGTGGCCGGAGTCAGCGTTCGCGCTTGCCGTCGTCACGCGATATTCTTCGGTCGAGTCCAGTGTCGCCCGAAGAACACCTGTAAAAGCGTAGCCGAAGGTTTGATCATTGTCGTCGAGACCATCGAGCGTGATGTTTCCCTGGTCGGAACGAGCACCAGCAACCGCTCCTAGGCGACTGTCCTGCGTCGCGGCAGGGTTGCTGGCGCTATTGTTGTTACCGAAATAAAGAACGCCAGGTTGAAGACTCAACAGGTCCGCGACATTTCTGGAGTCGATCGGCATCGTCTCAATCTGCGCGTTGTTGATAGCGTTACCGATCGTCGCATCGCTGAAGTTCAGTGTCGAATTGGCCGTCACATCGACCGACTGTGCAGTTGCACCAACCGTAAGGGCAAAGTTTAGCGTCGTAGGTTGACTAACGAGCAGGTGCGTCTGTTTCTCCAATGCGCCAAAGCCTTCAGCCGAAGCCGTGATCAGATAATCGGCGGGCTGAAGCTCAACAAAGCTATACTCGCCACCCTTCCCTACAAGGTGTCTCTGCGAGAAGTGCGTCGTCATATTGGTAAGGGTCACAGTGGCACCCTGCAAAATGGCGCCACTTGAGTCAGTGACGATGCCGCGAACAGAGGTGGTAGCATTCTGTGCAAAAGCAGCAACGCTCAGCACCGCCCAAAGAGATACGCCAAAAAGCTTTCGAATCATTGGTGGTTCCTCCAGGAAAGTAAGTCACTCGAAATCGAACAGCAATAAAATTTTGTTCTTTAAGGTTGGGCGGCGGTAGCGGTGCCTTGCCTTCTGCCCGTCGAGGTCTCCGATGCGATTGTCGAAGAGTTAGCTACAGTCGTTGTCGCCGGTGCCGGCTTTGCGGAGGGCGGGTCCGACGGCATCGGCGGATTGTCATAGAGGTACAATGCGTTGAATAGATACCGATACGTGCCATGCGCTTGCGCCCGATGCTGCGGTTTGAAACCGAAGAGCAGGATGCGTCCTCGTCCGTAGACAAGCTCCAGAGCAGCGTCCTTATCCTGGAGCACCTCGGGATGCAGAATCATGCCGCTCTCCAGTGCGTCGGTTTGCTTGGGATACTTCGCCAACACGGCGCCCTTGAAGCCAGGCAGCGTCTCGAACGCGGGCCCCCTTTCAAACATGACGACAGGCGAAGCTGGAACGCCGTAGTTAATCGGCATCTCGGGATGCTCCGTCTCCACACGCAGCAGTGCTCCGGCGCAATAGAACTTGTCGCTCCCAAGGCCTTCGAGGACGTTGCGAACGGGCAGAGACATCAATGGAATCAGGCTTGAAGCCGCTTGATTGAAGGCAACCAGCGTCCCCCCAGCCCGAACGAACTCCCTCAGGTTATTCAGCCCCTCCTGTTCGATGCCGCCAGCATACTGGCCCGGAATCGTCCCTTTATGAAAGCCGTCCATCAACTGGTTTCTGTTCATATCCGGTATGATGATGACGTCATATCGGTTGCGCAGCCCGGCTGACCGCATGTCGGCGTTATAGATGCTCTTCGTGTCGTAGTTGTAGTTTTCTAGAATCCAGCGCGTCCATCCTTCGTCTATAGAGGGGCTCCACGGACGATAGAGACCTATCCTCGCTTTCTTAATCGGGATAGCATGAGCTGGCGCTGCGGGCATCGACACTGCTCCGATGGAGAACTTGGACGTGAGCCCAGCAACAGCCGAGCGGCTGAGTCCGCTGACAACAAATGCGCCCTGCTCCATTCCCTCCGAGGTCTTGATTGCGTCCGAAGACATGGCCACGCTTCCACCCTGGGCCAATGCCGCATTCACCCACTGAAACGAGGCGTTCGGCTTGTGGCTAACGGCGAAGATCGAACCCTCGCCGATCGTCTGAGCCTCCGGCAACTTGACCTGATCGATCTTGGTCAAAAGCACTCGCTGTTCCTGTGTAAGAGGATCGGAGACAGCATCGACTGATACCCCCATTTGCAGCGGCAGCGTCCACCCGGTAATGTCATAAGGCAGATGGGCTCCGGCGGCCGTCGCTCCAGTGGCAGCAGCTGGATATACCTGCCGTTCAAACAACTCCTTCGCCATGGCAGAGTATGGCTGATCCATCGGAATCACCCAGGAACCCGCAGGGTATTCAATTCCATTTGCACGGAAACCAGACTTCGACTGATAGACATCTAGGCCGTTGTCGATCATCTTCTCCGCTAACAGCCCAGCTTCCGGAACATCCGCCTGGCGATCGCTAATAACATAAGCAAACGGCGGCTCCGTGCGATGAATATTGTCCCGAGCCGCCTGATAGCGGTTGTAGAGCAGTGCTTCACGGTTCTTTGCCGCCAAGTCGAGCACAGACATCGACCCCGCTACCATATAGTCGACAGCGTCGCGCAAACGCCACCATCCGCCCTCCCAGGGTGTCGTATACATGGTCAGAGCTCGCAGATCCTGATACTCCTTCGGAAACTCATCTACCGTATAGAAGCGGGGCGTCGCATACCGATACAGAGCCGTCTCTGTGAAGAAGGAGATCTCATTACGGAAGACACCGGCCCAGTCAGTGAAGCCTCCATACCAGTTATCGAAGCGCGACTCATGGATAGCTCCTGGCATATTGTGCTGATCCAGATAAGCCGCCATGTTCGTCCCGATAACATTCAACCAACTGCGCACATACGGGCTCACATTGCTGGAGATCGGATCGGCAAACGGGGGAATCCAGATGCGTGCCGGAAACGGCGCTGTCTGGTGTTGGCAGTAAAAGATGACTGGGCTGTACTCCAATTCCGTACGAACCACAACCTGCTCTTCCTTCATATTCAACATGAATCCGTCTCGGTTATTGTCGTGGCCAACATAGTCCTGATAGAGCGACGGCATGGGAGCGACCTCATACTTCGTTCCCAGATTCTGCCGATACCATGAGACAACCATGTCCTGACCGTCGGGATTCAACGTGGGCCAAAGCACGAGGATGACGTTATCGAGAATTGCGTCTATCTCTGGATCGTTCTTGGCAGAGAGAAGCTTGTAGGCTAGTGCGATCGAGTGTTGTCCACCAGCGACCTCGGAGGAGTGCAGTCCCCCATCGATATGCACGATCACCTTCGAGTCGCGTGCGAGTTTATGCGCTTGCTCATCGTTCAGATCGGTCGAGGTTGCCAGCTGGCGAGCCGTTTTCTTGTACTCATCCAGTCTGGCAAGATTTTGCGGCGAAGAGATCACGCCAACCTCAATATCCCGCCCCTGAGAACTCTTACCAACGGTAAACATCTTCATACGATCGGAGCTGGAAGCCAGAGCGTGGAAGTACTTGACCGCATCCTCGTAGTTGGCAAGGTAGAAATCGTCACCGGGTGTGTGCCCTAGCAAGGATGCTGGAGTGGGCAACTGAGCCAGAAGATGCCCTCTGACAACTAGTAGACAAAAACAGATACACCACGACCGTGTGCGCTTTAAGAAGCTCATCAATTTCCTTTCATAGGACGGAACGAAGGTAAGGTCTTGTAGATCGGTGCGGCTGGAAACGCTTCAGACTTCAAATCCAAAGGAACTGGATCGCGGAAAATCGAGAAGGCTGTATATGACAGATACGGTTGAGCAGCGACGTAAATGCGACGCAATACTTAAGATCGGGCGTTGAACGTATCCTACTTTTGCTTTTAAGTGATTGATGCAACTGTAATAAAGATTAAGTGATTTGAAAATAGCAAATCGCTGGTTTTATGTGCAGGCAGCACATGAAGTCACGGCTATTAAGGCAGACAACCGGCGGATATAGCAGAGAAAGAGACCAAAAGCCGCATGTAGATGCACCGCAGAGAGCCCGATGGTCGAACTTTCTGACAGGGTTTGTCCCTCGTGGTGACATTAGCCTAAAAACAGATGAGTGCCCCTCAGCGGGACGCAACGATGAAGCTGTTGGCGACGGTCCTCCGCCCGATGGGGCGTGAAAGGTAACCCACAACTCGGGCATTCGTCTACCGCAGGAAGTGCATCTGGGCACTGCGGGTGATCGGCATCGTTCGCTGATGCCCTATCTAGACCTGGCCTGTAGTGGCGGCCGGGCTAAAGGCTAAGGTCACCACTAACATCGTGCTAATGCGGTCAATTTGTGACAGTGACGGTGTTAGTCAAGGGTTGGTGGAGGGGCCGTACTTGCCGTCAGCGGCTTGAAGGTGAATGGGCAGATGATTCGGGCCTCCGCTGATTACGGAAAGGTCGGGCTGGAAGACAACGCCTGCCGAGCCGGGAACGGCAGGGCGCAGGAACTGAACCTCGTCAGATTGGACCGCGTGATCGTGATTGCGATCGGTCCAGACAAAGAAAAATTTCATCAGGATTTCCTGGTGGGATTCTCAGGCTGATCGAGCGCGACCCAGTGATGCGCACCGCCGACGGGGCCTACCCATCCGGCGCTCGCAATAGGCCGGCAGACCCCGTCTTCGAGAATTCACAGTGTGGTGACGGGAACCCGGTTATACCAGTACGTATTGTAAGAATCGGTGAAGTACCGACGGCTGTCACGGTAGAAAGTCTGCGCTGGAGTGATACCGCCATGCGAACCCGTAGGGATCATGTCGTGAGGAAAAGATCGGCTTCACCGGATAACCCCCATAGCTGATGATGTCGTTGAGCGGATCGGGAAAACGATAGCGTCGCAGGATCGACACGGAACTCAAGCAGGCCCATGCCGCCCGGATTGCCAATTGAGGGATCGTAAGCGCGGTCGAGATCGTGCGGGTCGGCGAAGCCACCTCCACCATACTGTGTGGGTCCGTACCATGCGTTGAGAAAGCGGCCGGTCCTCGCATTCCAGCGACTGATTCGCTTAGGAAGATAGTCCTCTTCAGCAACCCAGAGGACACCATTCGAGTCGATCGTCATGCCGAGCGGATGCGCCATGCGCTGTTCATCGTAGGCACCGATCGCGGGCCGCCCGTGTGGCCGATGATACGCTCCAGCTTGCCTGTAGAGGCCGAGAAGACCTTGACCTGGTGGCTCGAGCCCCAATCCGTGATATAGATCTCACCATCACACTCGATGATCTGCTTGGGAGATTCAAGCTGCGAGGCAGCGACGACGAGCTGCGGGCGTACGAGCGAGAGTGTGTGTGCCAGTCGTTGACGACGGCGAATCTCGTAATGACGCCTTCGGTCGCAACCAGCAGATGGCCGTCAGGCTCGAAGGCGAGAGCACCGAGACGTGGAAGCTTGATCTTTGCGAGGGCTCCTGGGCGTTATTCCTTACATCGAAAGCGATGATCTCCTCGGCCGCGGGATTCGAGAGTAGAAGGAGTCCATTCGCAGCGGCAAGGCCCACGAGCTCGCGAAAGGCATCGTGGGTCTGGATGCTGCCGACCATCTTCTGAAGCGGCGCAAGCCAGACTTCGTAATCGCAAAAACCTTAGCGCGCCCGGGTCGCTCCTGTCGAAGTCGCGGCTGGGGTTAACGACATAAACCGTGTAGGCGATGTGGTCAGGGTTGCGATTGGCGCCGATATCGCGGGCCAGCGCAATGCCGCCGTTCCAGCCGCGGATCTTGATACCGTTAAGCTTGTGGCCGTTCAGATCGGTCCACATCAGAGCATGTCCGGCCTCAGCGGCCTGCGCACCAAGCAAGACTTGCGGCTGAGTCGAGTGCGTGGGCCAGGGACTTCCTTCCGGGAGAAAGAGCGCGGAGGCGGGAGCCGTATGGTCCGCAAGCCATGCGCCTGTCCCATCGGCTGTGGGCCACGGAGGATCTCCAGGAGAATAAATGGAGTACTGAAGGTGCGGAACGATTCGCTGATGGAACGTGGTATGGCCAGGAAGAGCCACGCCGTCAAGAGAACTTCCATCCCAGGCAATCGTGTTGTGGCCTCGATGGACTGGATAGTCCGCGATCAGATTTTTAATACGATTGCCATGCTCATCTTCGACCACAAGAGTGAGTAGGCCATCTCGCTTTGCCTCGTAGGGAATGGAGATGGCGTGACGTACCGCGGGTTGCGAGTCGGTACTTCGAGCCCAAAACACAGGAGGGAAAGACAGGATTCCGAGGGTTGCCAGGGTGCGGTACATACATCTCCATTGGGTTCTTCAAACGACTTGGCGCCGACAATGCGCGTCATAGCAGCCGAAGAAACACTATAGACGGCGAGACGAGATGGCGAGGCCTGTCTAGCAGACGCTGTTCCGTTTCACATTTCACACTGCGGAGAGTACTGAAGAAGCTCAACAGAAGCATCGCGAAAGCAGGTTTGGTTCGCTTCGCTTAGATTGCGAATTGGGTCTGCACTTACGTGGCGTCTCGCACTGCGAGACCAGAATCAACGGATCCTTCCTCGCAAATATTGAAAGATTTCCCTCCGAAACTTGTCGGCTCTGAAGGCTGGGTGGAAGGATACTTCTTGGTCTATCGCAACTCAAAGGTGAGCCTGCCGCCCGATTGAGAATCACGCCCCCCTAGCGAGCGGTTCACACTGGCACTTGTCCGAGATGCCCGTTTATCGATCACTTGCCGAAGACGTCGATCGATTTGAATAGCTCGATGAGCGACTCGGCCTGTTTAGACTAAGTGGGGTCAATTCACGCGATGTGGTGAGAGGGACGTGGCTTGGTTTACTCTGGTATTCCGTGCTCCTCAGCTTTGCCTATAGATTCACATAATGATCCGTCGCATTCGCTGCTGGTTCCGTGATCCTCTCTTTTTGCTGGCGCTCACAGCGAGTCTTCTCGCCTGCGCTGTGCAATCGGGAGAATTGGGAAGCTCTGACACACAGCATAGACTCCAGTCCAGCCATGCCTTCTGGACTGCAGAGCCACCGGTCTTTCCCCAGGAGTATCCGGAATTCGGAGTGCATGGCCGCGAAGGCAAGCTGCAGAGTTGGTATGGCCTCGGGCAATCTATACTCCTACTGCCCGCGGACGTGGTTGGAACATACCTGGAGCAACTTCCCGCCTTCGCTAATTACAACGGGAACGACCCCAGCGTGCGCAACATTTTCGTCAGCTACACCATCAATATTCTTGTCAGCGTATTAACCTCACTGGTTTGTTTTCGATTCCTCCGGCAATTGTGCTTTGGAGTGAAGCAGGCTGTGGCGGGTGTTCTGGCGGTACTGCTGGCCACCACGCACCTGCATTACACACAAAACATGATGGAGAACAACTACATCTTTCTGTTGACTCTGACCGGACTATCTTATCAATACGAGTGGTTGCGCACAGGCAAGCGTCGCGCTCTTATCATCGGCTCTTCCGCTTTCGGGCTCAATCTGCTCACGCGCCTCACCACGGGCATGGACCTATTGGCAGGAGCGCTTTTCCTATTGTTTGTATTGTGGTTCGAGGGCATCCGCGGGCGCGCCTTCTGGAACCGATGCCGAACCTACATGGCCATTGCTCTTCCCGTGTACGCTTTGTTCGGGTTGATTGACCGCCTGTATCAGTTCTATCGCTTCGGGTCCTTCTTCAACACTTACGTTAGCGTGATCGCTCGCGAAGCCAGGCTACGAAATCCAGGGCTACCTGCCGGCTATCCCTTCGAAACTCCCTTCAGCGTCGGCTTTCTCGGAGCGCTGTTCGCGCCACAGAAGTCGATCTTCCTTTTTGATCCGTTGCTGATCCTCATGCTTTTGCTCGCCGCCATCCTATGGAAGCGATTCAACCCTGTCATCAAGGCATACGTAATAACAACTTGCCTGCTGCTATTGGCGTACATAAGTTTCTACGCCCGATATACGGTTTGGAGCGGCGACTCCGCCTGGGGCGACCGCTATGTTTCGACTACTGTTGAGCTCATAGCTCTCGTCGCCATTCCGCTGCTTCTACGCCATCGTTACCAGGTGGGAAAGCTCATTTGGATCCTAGGAATTGTGCTGTTGGCGATCAGTACCTTGATCCAGATAGCATCGCTCGCCTTCTGGTTGCCACTCGAGCTTTACCAGATGGAGACACCGGGTAACCCAACCTTCGTGATTGCATTGCGGATGAAGAACATCGTAGCGTTCGTCTTGGGCACAATGGACGCCTGGGGCCTAAGTAACCAGGCCATGACACGTGATCTATGGGATTACCTCCACATCACAACCTGGAATTTTCTGCCCTTTCTCTTGAGGCGAATGGGCGTGGCGCCTGCATGGGCCGTGAATTTGGCGTTCGAAGTGTGGAGCATGGTGCTGGTCGCGTTGGCAAGCGTCCTGTGGCAGATCCGGAGAGTACTGCCGAAGTTCTCTGATGTGAGTTGACGCAAAATCGCCTTCCATGTAAGTCATCTGTCAAGAAAAAGGCAATATTCCTGGGCGCGCTCAGGAGGGCGCGCATTCGGTGAGATGGGGTCATCGACCTGCGAACCTGTGCCTCTCGGCTAGTGGTCCCTGCTCCCTGCAGGACCGGACATCCATTTGCTGCCTCAAGCTCCGTAGAGCTGTCGCAGAAGATTGGGTTTGTGTTCTCTGCCAGTCCTGAAACAATGCGAAGAGAGCCTCGGGAGTTTCCTCCGTCGCTTCGAGCGCGTCGATAACTTGGGAGCTTAACGCATCCCGCTGGAGACCGGCCTTCTCATCCCATCTGTTATCACCAACTGACCACGCAGACGCGGGCAGTATGGTCATGTCGAATTCGGAGCATTGCTTAGGGGAGGATTTGAGTGGCGGTTGCGAAGCTCAGTTGGTGGATTGCCAGCCATGTCTGAGCGTAGGAATTTAGCGCGTATGTCGCTACCGGTCGAGAGTCGCGTACTGCGTCGAGGTAGTCGATAAGAGCGATCCCGCCGTGTTCGTAGGCAAATTGAGCTATCTCGAGTATCTGTTTGGACTCCTCGAGGTAATGAAGGTTGTACCTGTCCGAGAGACTCTTGGCTGTTTTGTAGCCTATCCAGGCCTGAACGACGTCCGATCGCACCTGATTCTGCGCGGCCGTTGCTGTAAACTGGCTCGCTGTAGCCTGATATTTACTAGTTGTTGATACTGAATCCTACTGAGTTGTAGGTCCCGCTACGATCATATTCCCCTTCAAGAGTTGGATCGGCGGTGCCGTTCGCATAGGCCAGCTTTACGTTTGCATCGGCAACCCGAACTGCGCTTTGAGCGGCAGCCTAATCCGGGCGGGCATCGAGTGCTTTTTGTTCTAGTGAAACCAGCGTGTCGCTGACCTCCGGCGGAATCAAATCTCCGCGGACTGCGCGGCCTTTCCAGATTTGCTGATTGTAGAATTCACCATGCTTTCCATAAAACTGGCCCACAACGGGCGGAAGCTCGAGCGTACCCTTGTCGAGATCCACCAGGTAAATACTCCACTGGTGCGATGCGGGGTTATAGAGTCGCAGCGTTTGCGCCTTTATACGAAGTTTTTTGTCGAGACTAGAAACGTCGAAGTCTTCGAAGTTAGCGTTGCTGTCGAAAAGCTTTTTATGATTTGAGATTCCATCGTATTCGACCCAGACGTTAGAACCCTTTAAGCGTTCCGGCAGTCGACGAACATGTGCTTTCCAATCGCCGATGAGGAAATCGAAATCGTGAGATCAGTCTAGCTGCGTAGCCACTGATGCGTTGGCTGAGCCTTGCGAATTCTGGAGTCTCCAAAGTGCATGAACTTCAGAGGTAAAAAGTGCTGCGCTCATGACCGCTGACAGGATGAATCCAAGTCGATTCGATTTCATATCTGCCATGCTCTCATGGGTTTGAGAACAAGCGCAAAGTCGCAACTGCCACTATTCCCATGGATGTTGCAGATGACGGCGGGTCACCAACGGTCTGGGAAAGCAGACCGTTTCGGATATCAGTCCGTGCCGCGGCCACCTAGCGTCAAATGCAGCATCAACCACAACGAATAGAACACCATGACGCGTGGTTCGGAGCTATTGTGTGGGGCGTGAGCCGAGGATGAGGATGTCGACAAGGCGCCGGGCACTTTGCGGCCAATCGGAGTTGGGGGAGAGGTTTGAGACTCCGAAGATGGCGCGTAGTAGGTCGATTGCGTCGAGGTCGTGACGGATATCGCCCCTACTGATGGCGCGCTCGACGAGTGCGGTGATGGTGTGGGTGATCTTCGCGCCTGAGGATTCGTAGACTTTGGTAGGCCGGCCGGCGAGGTTTTTGAGTGCGGGGGCAATGATCTGCTTGGTCGCGATGTAATCGACGAAGAGGAGCAGCCAGGAGCGGAGTGCCTCGATGGGGGTGAGGGTCTGGGCGAACCTGCGCTCGGCCTGGACCAGTTCCTCGACACCCGTGGCGTAGACGGCCTCGAGCAGGGCTTGGCGGTTGGGGAAGTTGCGGTAAAGGGTTCCAGAACCAACGCGGGCGGCCTTGGCGATGTCGTCTAGGGAGACGTCGGCTCCGTGACGGGTGAAAGCCTTTTTGGCAACCTCGAGGATGCGGTCGCGATTGCGCTGCGCGTCGACGCGGGGCTTGCGGAGGACGAGTTTTGTTCGCTTTACGGGCATGAAAAAGAAATTTGCAACCGGAGAGTGTCTCCAGTTATCTATTCAATTACGGAGACACTCTCCGGTTTATTGTAATCGCCATTCTCATAAAGATGAGAGGCGATACGAAGGAAGAAATGATGACGACGAGTACATTTGGTGCGACTTCGACAACGGAAGATGTTCTGTCGGGTGTGAATCTGAAGGGCAAGCGGATTCTTGTGACTGGCGTTTCGGCCGGACTTGGTGTGGAAACGGCACGGTCCTTGGTGGCGCATGGCGCGTATGTTATGGGCGCGGCGCGCGATCTCATCAAGGCCGAAGGTGCGACTGAGCAGGTGCGCAAAGATGCTGCTGCGAATGACGGAGGGTTCGAGCTAATCGAGCTTGATCTCGGGGATTTGAAGAGTGTTCGTGCTGCTGCGGACAAGCTGATTACGAAGGGCGAGCTGTTTGATGTAGTGATTGCGAATGCGGGTTTGATGGCGACTCCGTTTGGGCACACGGTGGATGGTTTTGAGACGCAGTTTGGCACAAACCATCTGGGGCACTTTGTGTTTGTGAATCGGATTGCTCCGTTAATTCGGGATGGCGGGAGGCTGGTGAATCTCTCTTCCGCTGGACATCGCTACTCGAATGTGGACCTGGATGATCCGAACTTCGAGAAGACTCCTTATGAGCCGTTTGTTGCTTATGGTCGATCGAAGACGGCAAACATCTTGTTTGCGGTTGCGTTCGACAAGCGGCATCGCGGACGCGGAGTGCGAGCTACGGCGGTGCATCCGGGAGGGATTCAGACGGAGTTGGGACGTTATTCCGAGCCCGGCCGAATCGAGAAGCTGCTCGCAGATATCAACAGGCAGCTTGCAGAACAGGGCAAAGGGCCTTTCCAGTGGAAGACGGTTCCGCAGGGTGCGGCGACTTCAGTGTGGGCCGGTGTGGTTGCCAGCGGCGACGAGGTTGGTGCCCAGTACTGTGAGAACTGCCACGTTGGCATTGTCGTCGCCGACGATGTGCCGGTCACTGTGATCAGTGAAGGTGTGCGCGCGTATGCGTTGGATCCCGCGAATGCCGAGGCACTTTGGAAGAAGAGCGAGGAAATGGTTGGGGAGAGTTTTTAGTTCTTCGTTCTCTTTTTTCACGAGTGAAGATGCGGCGGCTGTTCTCTGCAAACGACTGCCGCGTCTTTATTTTGTGACTGGGCTCGAATGAAGGCTTCCCGAAGCACGCTAACTTTTCGATGACGGGCATCCAGCTGAATTTTTCAGAACTTCACCTTCTTCGACATGCTTCGTAGGCTGATCCTTTGCGGCACTTCCCCTACGACCTCTACGACGAATTCCTTCGTCTGAGCATGCAAAGGTTCTCTATGCGTGAGACTCAGCACCTTCGATTCATCGTTCCAGTCGAACTCAACAATTGAGAAATTTCCGTGTTCATAGGCGAAGGTAAGACCATCGTCATCGTAAAACGCAAATTGGCCGTTCGCACCCGGATATATGGTTAGTTTGACCGGTTCTGTCGTGGGTTCATAGGTGTATTGCTTTACTGGGCCGGTGGGTAGAACGGTTCCGGCGCGCACAAAGACCGGCATGCTGTCGAGGACGGCTGATACTGAGACCGCGGCACCACCCTGGATGGACTCGCCCGTCCAAAAGTTTCACCATCTACCTGCAGGGAGGTATACCTGGCGCTCCGTGGCTTCCTTCTCAAAGACGGGCGCGACTAGCAGACTGGGCCCGAAGAGATACGCATCGACGGTCGCCCACGCTTTTTCATCTTCCGGGAATTCGAGGCCAATACTACGAATCAGTGGAATATCCGTCGTGTAGGTTTCCCACGCCGCGGCATAGAGATAGGGAAGGAGCCTGTAACGTGTCTCAAGGAACTTGCGGCAGATTGGCTCTACGGCGGTGTTGTGCAATTCGGCCTCGGTTGGGAGAACCGAAGTCGCGTTTGCACCCATCTCCGAGGGGCCATAGCTTCCGGTGTTCCATCCCCATGGTCTTCGCAGTTGCCATGTTCTGCCGTGGCAACGAAACGACGGACAGAACGCTCCGAATTGAACCCAGCGCACAAAGAGTTCGGCAGTGAATTCCTTTGTCGGTACAAAACCGCCGATGTCCGTTTCCCAATACGGAACTCCGTTGAGCCCTGCGTTGATGCCCATCATGATCTGTGTTTCGAGCGTCTTCCATGTCGAAAAGGTATCGCCCGACCACAGCCACCCCCAGCGCTGGATGCCCGCATAGCAGTTGCGATGCAAGGCAAAGGGTCGGCGGTCCGGCCTCGATCGGCGCCCTCCTTCCCAATACATGCGATTGCGCACCAGGCGCGATGCAACAGGCAGCACGTCGCCTTCGTCGGGCCACCATCCATCAATGCCCATCTGCACCAGTGGAACATGCTGCGCCCAGTAATTTGCCGCGTCTCCGGGTACGGCAACGGCAGCTCTTTTATCGGAAACTTCACCATGCAGGTTCTCTGGAGGGTTGACCAAGTGGAGAACAACATTGAAGAGCAAATCATGAAGCTCACTGACTACCTTTTCGGGATCGGGAAACATGCTTTCGTTGAAAACGAATGATCCATGCCCCGTGTTCCACCCCGAGGGACAAAAGCCCGTGCCGAGGTAAATCATCGTGTCGCACGGCAGCCGCTTCTGACGGAATGTCTTTGCCTCCTCTATGATCTGCTCTCTACTATCGAGGGTTCGATGCGATTGCTGATAGCCCAATGTCCACTTAGCGGGCAGATGCGGATACCCTGTAATTTCCGCATATTGACGCAGCAACTCAGTCGGTGTGTCGGCTATGACAAGAAAGAGATCCTGCCCGCGCGCCACGTCACTCGGATGGAAGACGCCGATATCTCCGGTCAGGTCGAAGATGCCGACTGGCTCATGAAAGTACAGTCCCCAATTCTTACCCATCAGCCACGGGATGGGATTCCGCGCACCAAAGACGCGCAGGTTATCTCCCGCACCATTGTGCATCATGTCTTTACTGCCTCGGCGATCTAGTGGGTGCGATCCCGGTCCAAGTCCATAGACGGGCACACAGCCATAGCTGAAGTCGATCTGATTGATCTCCGGGCGAAACGTCAGTTCCTGAAGGATGCGGGGCATACGATCCTCGACAGTAATCCGCAACGGTTTCGCTGTGATCCAGAGCTTGTACGCGCCCACATGATCTCGCGATCGCCTGAGTCTGTCCGTTGTGTGAGTAGCCCCTTTGGAAAGGTACGCGGCGCGATGCTTCCGTCGTTGGAGTAATGATCCAGAACCTCGCTGACGGCAGCGATGGATATGCGCAACGTGTGTGAGGTAACTGCCGTTATTGTCAATTCCATGCCAACAGGGTCTTTCGGCATCTGAAGACGGGCCTGGGAGTATAAAAACGTTCTCGAAACAGCACCCCTAGAAAGGCACCCCCTGCGTTCGCCAACAGGTCCCTACGTGTGAAAGTCTCGTTCATTTGACAGATCCCTTCACCGAATCGGCTCCCCAGCATTTGCAATTTTGAGGGTCGTCACTTATTTGAAGAAGTGACGTGCAGTGAGCTTATACAAATACTTATTGGTATACACATCTAAATTCGTCCTGTATAACTCTTCCCACAGCGGCCCCTACACTTGTTCCGCTTTCTCAGATCATGGATGAGCGCTACTCCGTCTATGTCCACGGCGACAGCGTCGCTTAGCTCCGGATCGAATCAACGAACTGGTAGCGGAGTTGCCGTCCTCTCCGCCCCGCCGATTCAAAATGGAGATATAGCCTATGGAAAGCGGAGCAACGGCGGCTCCTTCAACCACGGTTGAACAACAGGAGTTTCGCAAGGCCCTCAGTCTTTTCGACTCCGTTATGGTGGTTGCCGGCGTGATGGTCGGCTCTGGAATCTTCATTGTCAGCGCTGAGATTGCACGCCAGGTCGGCTCTGCCGGCTGGCTCCTTGTTGTGTGGAGCATCACCGGCTTGCTCACAGTCGCCGGAGCGCTCAGCTTTGGAGAACTCGCCGCCATGATGCCTACAGCCGGCGGTATGTACATCTACCTGCGTGAGGCCTTCTCGCCGATTCTTGGTTTTCTGTACGGCTGGACGTTATTGACCGTCATCCAGACCGGAACAATTGCGGCTGTTTCTATCGCTTTCGCCCGCTTCGCCGGGGCGCTCTTTCCCGGTATCAGCGAAGACCGCTATATTATCGCTCCCATCAACATTCTTTCTGGCTATGCACTGTCGCTATCCACTGCGCAGGCGCTCGGCCTCGTTATCATAGTCGTCGTCACTGCCATCAACTGCCGCGGCGTCGAGTGGGGCAAGCTGGTTCAGAACATCTTCACCGTTGCCAAGCTGACGGGAGTGGTAGCACTGCTCGCCATCGGAGCCTTCACCTTCCTCCGTAATCCCTCGGTTTTCCATACAAACTTTACCAATATGTGGCATCCGGTGAACGTCACGCGCATCGCTAACGTCGACGCTACTACGGCCTTCGGCATGTTGGTCGCACTGTGTGTCTCTCAAACCGGGTCACTCTTCTCCGCGGACTCCTGGCACGACATTACATTTATCGCAGGCGAAGTCCGCAACCCTCAACGCAATCTTCCCCTTGCGCTTGGACTAGGCACCTCAATGGTCATCGCACTCTATCTGCTCTGCAATCTCAGCTATCTTGCGGTCATATCTGTGTCCGCGATCCAAACCGCGCCCGGAGATCGTGTCGCTACACTTGCTGTAAACACGGTGCTCCCTGGGATTGGCACGCTGGCCATGGCGATTCTTATCATGGTCTCCACGTTCGGTACTGTGAATGCTCTCACCCTCGCTGGAGGCCGCGCCTGCTACGCCATGGCGCAAGACGGACTCTTCTTTCGTCGTGCAAGTGTCCTGAACCGCGCCAGGGTGCCCGGATGGGCGCTCGTGCTCCAATGCATATGGTCTCTTGTGCTGGTGCTGCCACGCACACACAATGCTGTCACAAATACCTACGGCAATCTCTACAGCAACCTGCTCGACTACGTCATCTCCGCAGCGCTGATCTTCTACATTCTCACAGTAGCGGGAATCTTCCGCCTGCGCAGTAAGCGGCCCAACGCATCGCGGCCCTATCGCTGCTGGGGATACCCCTGGCTTCCCGCACTCTACATGGCAGGGGCCACAATCATTCTTGTCATCCTCTTCGCCTTTCGCATTGCGACCACGTGGCCCGGCCTCATCATCGTTCTCAGCGGTGTCCCGATTTACTTTCTGCTGCGACGGCGAAACGGAGCAGAGGCATAGAGCAACCCAAAAGCTACGCAGCTTTCTGCGATCAAGAATCTTACACTCCAGCGAACTCCGCAAGCGGCCTTTCGTGATGCCGAGGCCGTGTCGCTTTCGCCTTTGCCAGGATGGCCTTTGCCTCTTCCAGATCGTTGCCGGCAAGCTCCATTCGTGGAGAGCGCACGCGTCCAAAACCCCGTCCCATTTCCTCCTGCACCCACTTGATAAGTTGAACGAACTTCAGTACGGTGTCCATCCGCAGCAGCGGCAGGAACCATTGGCACAGTTCGAAGGCCTCATCGTCTTTGCCTGCCTTCGCCAGATCGAACAGCTTAACCGACTCATATGGGAAGGCATTCACCAGGCCGGCGACCCAGCCCACGGCTCCAGCCCGCACGCCTTCCACCAACATATCGTCGACGCCTATGAAGATTCGCAGCCGGTCACCCAACATTTCTCGGATCGCCGAGATGCGCCGTACATCCGCGCTCGACTCCTTTACCGCTTCCAGGTTGCTGTGCTCCTCAGCCAACTCGGCGATTTCCTTTGGAAGAAAGTCTGTCGTGTAGGCGATCGGATTGTTATAGAGCATGCAGTCCAGCTTCGTCGCGCCAATCACGGCAGAGATATGATGTTTCATCTCCCTCCAGTCAGAAGGATAGACATAGGGCGGCAGAACCATC
This sequence comes from Edaphobacter aggregans, assembly GCF_003945235.1. Lineage (NCBI taxonomy): Bacteria > Pseudomonadati > Acidobacteriota > Terriglobia > Terriglobales > Acidobacteriaceae > Edaphobacter > Edaphobacter aggregans. Next base: position 5,750,300 of record NZ_RSDW01000001.1, on the reverse strand, counting down.
AGGCCAGAGCAACCCATCTGCTCCGCCTCCTTTGCCAGCCTCACTGCAGTGTCAGTAGACAACGCTGAGACTGCCGCTATGACTGGGGCCTTGCCTGCAACACGCACAGCCGTCTTTAGAATCCCGACCTTCTCATCAAACTCCAGTGTGGCTCCTTCGCCAAGCGAACCCAACATTACCAAGCCAGTACACCCATTACCTAGTAGCCATGCAGCGTGTTGCGCCAGAAAGTCAAGATCGACCTTCATGTCAGCATTGAAAGCGGTTGTCATCGCAGGCATCACGCCAGACCAATTCATGCATCTCTCCCGGAGTTTTTATGAGATTCTGTTGAACATAGCGCATGCACCGGCACTGGAAATAAAGGTGGTCGCACCGAGACAAGTTTCCAGCCGAATAGCGATTCCAAAGCCGGGCCGCAGATGCGCCCCTGGCAAGACCCCATGCCACAACGCGTCTGCAGCTTTGCATGAGTCCATCCTGTCAGCCCGTTGAGCTTACTCATAGGAACATCTTCGCATCGGCATACCACGGTCTCAGGGGTCGCAAGCGTACGCAACTCCTGCCGCAGCGTGAATGCCTTTGCAAGCTGCTGGCCGAACGCGCGCTCAGCCTCCGCACGTTGTTGCAGATGCTTTGTCGACTTACCGGCGCAAGCGAGCCCGGCAATCTCTCCCTGGACCAGCGCTGAGTCTATTCCCGCTATCCCCGTCGGTTCGCCTACACAGAATACCCTTGGCAAAGAAGTGCGCTGTTGCGTGTCCACTTGTACAAATTCACCTTGAAATGCACACCCCAGCAGGACAGCAAGCTCCGTATTCGGGACCAGGTGAAATCCGCATGCCAGCAGATCGCATGGCTCATCCCATGTGCGTTTGCCGTCGGTCAGACGCACTGCTCGGAGTTCCTTGCCGTCCTTGCTCGGCAATGCTTCGCTCGGCCAGCATCCGGTACGATACGGCGTTCTCCAAAGAGAGGCCCAATAGTGTGCTCCTTGGAGAATCTTCGCAGGTTGCTTCCAAAGCGACACAGTGAAGGGAGCAAGTTTTATGATTGGGGCCTGCTCTGCTACATACACAACCCTGGCTCCAAATTCCACAAGATGTGCAGCAACTGCCAGCAATAACGGTCCCGTCCCTGCTACAACTACTCGCTTGCCATCGATCAAATATCCACCCCGCACCAGCGCCTCTAAGCCGCCCGCGCCAAACACACCCGGTAGTGTCCACCCTGGAAAAGGCAGAAACCGCTCACGCGCACCAGTCGCGAGGATGAGTTGTTTATATTGGAAGCAGGCAACTAATACTTCCCTGCCGACATCGCTAACGGCTTGTATGGCCGTGGCGCCCCCAGAGTCAAAGACCCGATAGCCGCATAACAATTCAGCCCCCGAACGTGCCAGACGATCCAAGGCGCGATATTTAGCTGTCCTCTTGTGATTTTTCGTACGAACCCCGGCGCGCCAAATCTGTCCGCCCGCCATCGGATTGTCATCCAGCACGATCGTTCGCAGACCGTGCTCTGCCGCTGCGATAGCCGCTGCGATGCCGGCCGGCCCGGCACCAACAACAAGCACCTCTGCCTCTTTCACCGCATCGTCTCCACCCTCAGGCCATCCGCGCATACAAACTGGCATGTTCGGCGATGCGCCACGCCATTTACCACTGCACGGCATTCAAAACAGATTCCCATTCCGCACATAGCAGTTCTCGGCTCCCCCGAAACCGAAATGCGGCAAGGTTCCCCTGCTTGCAGCATTGCAGCCGAGACAACTGTCCCTGCGACCACCTCTAAAAGCCTGCCATTGATCGTTACAGTCACCCTCTCAGGCACGGGCGATCTCCATCCTGTTAACCATCCTTGCGGGCAAATAGGGGCCAGCGTCAATTTCAGGGGTGCGGTTCAACAACCCGTCCAGCAGCAGCCGCGCGGCTCCAAGAGCATTCGTGATTCCTAGCCCCTCAAACCCCGCTGCCAGCCACAAGGACGTATCATCCGAGAGTCCTGCCGCCGGTCCAATCAGCGGCAATTTGTCCAGGGTCGCAGCGCGAAACCCAGTCCACACACGCAGAACCGACATCCCTGCCAATGCAGGCATATAGCTCACGGCGCGCTCTAGCATCTGGCGCAGAATGGCCGCATCTACTCCAGGATCATCGTCTCCATACTGCCGCGACGACCCTATTAGCAACTGCCCTGTCTGCCGAGGCTGAATATTGAAGGCCACTGAGTCGGCGACTAATTTGTGTGCGCTCTTCAGGTAGCCTAGTTCGACCAGCTGATGACACAGAAATCCAGGATAGCGATCCGTAATCGCCAAGTGTCCCTTTCGCTTTTGTAATGGGAGTGCCGATAGCAGATCACACTCCGTACCCGTAGCAAGCACGATACGTTCAGCCTGCAACAACGTTCCGTCTTCCAGACTTACCTCGCCGTGCGAGGCTTGCACCGCTCTTGAACGAAAGAGCGCCGCTCCCAAGCGCTGAGCTTCCGAGAGAAAAAATTCTGCTGCCGCCGGAGGATAGATCACTGCATCATGCGGCACAAGCAGTCCACCAGCAAGGTCCTTGCGAAGATTCGGTTCAGCCATGACTAATTCGGCAGCGTTTAAAACCGCGCTCACAACTCCGGTCTGCGCATAGATCGCATGCTTCGCGTGAACCTCCTCCATCTCCTCATCATTGGCAGCTATCCAGATTGTGCCGAAACCCTCATACTCAACCGCTACCGGCAGATGATCAGCTTCTTTTCGCCATAGCGAACATGAGTATTGCGTTAATACAAGCTGCGCTGGAGAATCGTCCATCACTACCACATGGCCCATGCCCGCCGCCGTCGCACCCCTATGCGCACCTCCTTCGACGATGCCCACACGCATGCCTGCCCGTGATAGCTCCCGCGCAACCGCGCACCCTACAATTCCCGCGCCCACAACGACAATATCGAACGACTTCATCTCAGAACCGGATACCCTGTGCGAACGGATCATCTTGATGGAACAGTAATTTCGTCTCTCCAGTTATCCACGCGCGTCCACGAATGCTCGGGTGTACCGCACCGTTGGCGGCCTTCTGCACAGTACCAGTGAAGACCGTACCCAGGATCCCCTCCTGCCGCCACAACTCCCCGGGCTGAAGCAGACCATCTGCATGCAGGCACGCCATTTTTGCGCTCGTACCCGTCCCACATGGTGAGCGGTCAAATGACGCGCCAGGACAGAGAACAAAGTTTCGCGAGGAGTTCTCTGGATTCACGGGGTTCGAAAAAAATTCGATATGGTCGATGTGTGCGCCATCTAAACCTGTAATGCCTGCAGCCTGGAGGGCATTGCGAATGGCGGTCGCTGCCGAAACCAGTTCATGGCGATTCGCAACCGTTAGCTTAAACGGATGCTTCTCAATCAGATAGAACCAATTGCCGCCCCATGCGATATCGCCACTAAAACTGCCATATTCCGGCACATCAATCGAGACTGCGGCCCGATACCGGTAGCCGGGAACATTAGCTACAGTAACGCTTCCATCTTCGTGCAGATGCGCGCAGACATCTCCTACCAGGGTCTCAATAGTGTGCAAACCAGGCCCAATACGACCCATGTATTGCAGCGTGGTAACCAATCCAATCATGCCGTGCCCGCACATCCCGAGATAACCCACATCATTGAAGAAGATCACTGCCGCGCAGGCTGCCCTGTTGATCGGTTCCTCCAGCAGCGCTCCTACAATCGCCTCTGATCCGCGAGGTTCACACACACTCCCTGATCGAAAGCCATCAAACTCTGTCCTGAAACGGTAAAGACGGTCAGAAAGAAGGCCTTTTCCAAGGTCAGGACCGCCAGAGATCACAACCCGGGTCGGCTCTCCTTCCGTATGCGAGTCAATAACATGACGAATTTGCAGCTGAGCCATTTGCGGCAGTATAGCAACAATTTGTCGACTATTCTGAATACGTAACATGAGTCAAGTGTCTTGAAGCCATTACCCGACGCGGGTCGCAGCCCTGCCGGTTTCGGAGTGTAAGACACTCTCCGTGCAGCTTCGCAAGTTGAAGACGAGTCTATCTGATATCACACAGGGTCATGGACAGCCCTATGAGATATTCGAGTTTAACTGCACTTTCTATCGGCTGATTGTTAAGCATGAAGCAGGATCGCGCGACTTATCACTTTGCACAAAGCCATCGAGCCTCAAACAGAGCGCTATTGGAGGCTTTATGCGAGTTCCATCATCTAAGACCCCACCTCTCTGTGGAACGCGGAAGCTGGTAGCTCGTAGCCCCTTCCTGGTGCAGCATTCCTGCCATTGGAAACTCCTCCCAAACGTGCGAGATTGGGAGAGGTCAAAGAGACCTTAGGCTACTACTCCCAGCAAACGTTTACCATGGTGGCCTTGGAATACTATTATTCCCGGCAGCGGCAGAGATTTGCAGGAGTCACTCATGAATCGGAATCGGTGTTCAGATATCCCAGAGAATCTGATCTCACATTCGCTAAAAGATGATTCATCGCTCGAGCCGAGCCGTCGAGAATTCCTGGTAGGGCTCGGGGGTACCGCTGTTCTGACCGCGCTGTCGACAAGCACTGCGTTTGCACAGGCTCCTGAAAGTGCTCTCAACGTTGCGCGTGTTGCTGTTCCGACGAGCCTGACGATGGCGAGCGAAAACAAGATATCTGCCCTGAATGACGGCTTCACTCCAACGAACTCACTAGACCGCTCTCACGCGCACTATGCAGTATGGGCAGAGCCTTCGACTGGCAGCCGCAAAGGCTGGGTTCAGTACGATTGGAGCGAACCAGTCAACATAAACAAAGTCGATATCTATTGGGCTGTCGATCGCCCAAGGCCAGGCGAATTGCCGGGCAGTTACGTCTACCGGATTGCGGCACCCGAGAGTTACAGGATTCTTTATTGGAATGGAAGTGAGTTCGTTCCGGTTCCTCAGCCTGAGGGTCTTGGCATCGCACTTGACACGTTCAATGCGACAACCTTTGAACCTGTGAAGACAAGCAAACTGCGGATCGAGGTGGTACCTCAGCCCGATCGGCCGGCAGGAATCCTTGAATGGAAAGTCTTCAACTACGGCCCCATTCCGTCACTTCCGCCAGTGGTTGATGCCGGCGTGGACCGCTCCGTTGTGAGCAACGGCCAAACCTTCCTTTCGGGTAAAGTGACCTGGCTCGAAGATTCAAGCAGGAACAAGGCCCGCTGGGTCAAGACTACAGGACCGGGCGCAGTGGCCTTTGCCGATTCGTCTTCCATGTTGACCACTGCGACATTCACGCAGCCCGGCGACTACACGCTGGCGCTACAGGCTACCGGTAGCAAAGGTCCTATGCGGACGATTGGCGTGCATGTGGAACCGACTCCTCCTGCCGACCGACTCAACGTGGTTTACACGCGGAAGTACTCGATCGACGGCCAACTCTGGAGAGAACGCGCGAAGGTTCTCATTGTGAACTGGATTCCACATTGCATCGCGATGTGCGAGCGAACCGATATTCCTGCGATGCGAGGTGACGGCGGAATCGACAACTTCATCGAGGCAAGCAAGGCGAACCGTGGCGAGCCCCATGGTAGGCACAAGGGCTATGTCTTCTCGAACGCTTGGGTACACCAGACGGTTGAGTCCATGTGTATCGCTCTCATGGTTGACCCACAGGGCGATCCGGAGATAGTCAAGGCACAGGAACTGATGCGCGCGACCCTAGAGCGCTGGATTCCGGTCATTCTTGCTGCACAGATGCCGGATGGCTACCTACAAACCGCTTACATTTTGGCCGACCGCAAGGAGTGGCCGGAGCGCTGGTCGCCTGAGCATCGCGGCAATCATGAAGGGTATGTCTCAGGGTACTTCATCGAGTCGGCGATCAACCATTACACACTCACAGACGGCAAAGACCTTCGCCTGTACAACGCCGCGAAGAAGCTGGCGGACTGCTGGGCTGCGAACATAGGGCCCGGTAAGAAGGAATGGTTCGACGGACACCAGGAGATGGAGCAGGCATTGGTACGCTTCGGCCGATTCGTCAATGATCAGGAGGAGAATCATCGTGGAGACGCGTATATCTCTCTCGCAAAATTTCTCCTCGACTCGCGTCGCGGCGGGAATGAGTATGACCAAAGCCACTTACCTCTTGGCCAGCAGTATGAGGCGGTTGGCCACGCCGTGCGCGCCACGTATTTCTACTCAGGCATGGCGGATATCGCAGCCGAAACCCAGGACCACGACTACCAGAGCGCGGTGATTTCGCTCTGGGACAACATGGTCAATAAGAAGTACTATTTGACAGGCGGTATCGGAAGCGGCGAGACATCTGAGGGCTTTGGACCAAATTACTCACTGCGCAACGAAGCTTACTGTGAGACCTGCTCAAGCTGCGGACTTGTCTTTTTCCAATACAAGCTCAATCTGGCATACCATGACGCGAAGTACGCAGATCTTTACGAACAGACGATGTACAACGCTCTGCTCGGCGGACTTGCGCTCGATGGACAAAGCTACTGCTATACCAATCCGCTCGTAAACACAGAGCGAGCCAAGTGGCATGTGTGCCCCTGCTGCGTTGGCAACATAGCACGCACATTGCTCATGATTCCGACTTGGACTTACGTGAAGAGCAGCGACGGGCTCTACGTGAACATGTTCGTCGGGAGCCGCATTCATGTTGGTAAGGTTGCGGGCACCAACGTTGAAGTCGTACAGAAAACGGAATACCCCTGGCACGGGACGATTTCGATCGTCGTAAATCCAGAGGAGGCTAAGACCTTTTCGGTCTATGTGCGAATCCCGGACCGAACCACGAGCAAGCTCTACAAAGAATCGCCTCGCGTTCGGGGCGTGAAGCGGTTTGCAGTCAATGGGCAAGAGCAGATGCCGGTCATTCGCAAGGGCTATGCCGTGGTGACACGTGAGTGGAAGGCTGGAGACCGCATCGATCTGGAATTGCCGATTGAGCCACAACGGGTGGTCGCCGACAGCCACGTCAAGGCAGACCAGGACTTGGTGGCCTTGAAATACGGACCGCTCGTCTACAACGTCGAAACGAAGGACAACGGCACGATCGAACAGAAACCCGGCAACGCACCACTACGGGCGGAGTGGCGTGCAGATCTTCTCGGCGGTGTGATGGTGATTTCAGGTCAGTGGGAGGATGGCTCGCCGATGCTGGCGGTCCCAAATTTCGCACGCATGAACCGAGTGACATCGCCACACGAATACCCTAGGGATACGGAGAGAGATTTGGCGCCAGGATCCAGACCGTCCATTGACTCAAAGGTGTGGATCTAGGAGGATCGGCTTCTGGAGCGGGGGAGCCACGATGTCGAGGATACGACTGCCTATCGATTTCGCGCTGCTCGCACTCCTATTTGTTTTCCTTTCTGGTGTTCGGGCGCAAACTGGAAACGATTCAGTGTCCGCGGTCATTTCAGCGTTACGTGCTCAGCAATTTGAACAGGCGCTGCGGCTGCTTCAACCCGCGCTCGAACGGTCCTCCAAAGATCCCCGCCTGTGGTCTCTGCAGGGTGTAGCCCTTTCCGGAGAGGGCCGCAAGAAGGAGGCCCTAGCTGCTTTCCAGCACGCCCTGAGTCTCGCTCCCGGCACGTATACGATTACGGTAGAAGCCACGGGGTTCGCCAAGACCGAGTCCAGAGTAGACCTTCTGACCTAGCAGAACCTCAGCATTTCCCTGAGATTGAAGGTTGGTTCAGTCACCGAACCCATTACCGTCACTGGGGAGACCCCAGTGGTTGATGCGGCGGACAGCCGCAATCAGTTGACACTGCAAAACAGCGCCGTCGCTCAGTTACCCGTTCCCGGCCGCAACCTCGTCACTTTGACTACACTGACTCCCGGCGTTTCCGGTCTGGGCACAATGGGCGGCGGACAGTCCGGCCAGGCCGGCACTCCGGGTTCGGATGTGGACAACTACTCCACCGAAACTCAGGTTGACGCCAGCGCCGACGGCCAAGGTCAGATGTCGAATATGTATGTGATTGACGGTCTCGATGTCACCAGCGGAATTCGGCAGGGTGTCCTGAACCTCACACCAAATCCGGAATCTATCCAGGAAACCAGCGTCCAGGTCAACACGTACTCAAGCGAGTTCAGCCGCGCAACTGGTGTACAGGCCGTGATGACAACAAAATCGGGTACGGACACGTTCTATGGCTCGGCGGCGGCCTGGTATTACTACCAGAACATGTTCGCCCGTACACACTTCTCAGCTCCGAAATACCTGCCATTCCATGGCACAAACATGTCGGCCTCGATCGGCGGGCCGATTATCCCTCACCATCAATTCTTTTTCTTCTTCGGGGCGGAGCCCTTGCGCTCCACACTGTCCACGAATTCGCTGATTACCTTTGCTGACCCGCAATTCATTGCATGGGCTAGTCAGAACTACCCGAATACCGTGGGCACGCATATTCTCTCTACTTATCTACCCACCAATGTAAGCGGCATCAGCGATATCCACCGGGTCGAGCATCCTCGGATGCGGCACCCCTTCGACCAACAACCTTCCGTGTAATTTGCCGCTTGTGGATCAGGGCAGTTTCAGCGCCCCACAGATCCGTGATGGGACGCAGTATTTCGTGCGCGCCGATAAGTACTTCAAGAACGACCGAATCTATGGCAGCTTTTATCGCACTGTGCTAACTTACGGTGCGGCCTCCGCCATCCCTGCGTTTTCGACGTTGAACAACAACTGGCAACGCGCTTTTCAGATCAACTGGGGGCACAACTTTTCTCAGACAACGATCAATGAGGCCATCTTTGGAGCTAGCAGGGTAGAGGGTGTTCTGGGCAGCGGAGCAAAAGGTCTACTCAGTTCCTTCAATTACGGTTACGGGCGTCAATACCGAGTGCGGCCAGGCATTTGGTGTTGGCTTCGCACAGGGAGACTTCATTCAGCATAACTATCACTGGCGTGATGTGTTGACCCACGTGCGCGGCACACACACTCTTAAATTCGGCATTGAAGGTTGGTATGGCGACGATGTGGAGAACTTCGAAGGACCATGGTCCCAACCTACATTCAACTTCAATAACCTGCTGACTCTTGCCCAGGATGCTCCCACCAGCCAGAACCACGTGATGTATGACCCGATCGCGGGCAAACCTGTGCTTTGGTCCTGGGACGCGGCTTCCCGCACGTGGGGGGGGTTGCTGAGGATACCTGGAAGGCGCGGAAGAATCTTACCCTTACCGTAGGACTGCGCTGGGACAATGAAGGCAACCCCTGGTCGAAGAGCCCAACTACGGTCTTCGCAAACTTCTATCTCGGTCCGGGGCAGACATTTCAAGAGCAGGTGGCGAACGGCTTCACCAAGGCAACCCAAAAAGCCCTCAAGCACTCTCTCAATGACCTGTGGAGCCCTCGCGGTGGTGTGGCCTGGGATGTTACGGGACGGGGCGAAACGGTTGTACGTGGTGGAGTCGGCTTGTTCAACAACTGGCTGACTCAAGCCAACGTCCAGGAGGAATTTCGCGGCAGTCCACCTAGCCCGATCACACCAACCTTTACCCAGGGAACGGCCACTCCGCCGTTATTCATTCTGGGGACTGGTGGCAAGCCCCATTCGGATTTACTTATCCTCCTCTGGCCGGATCGCCGCTCTGTCCTACGCTTGGTTCCAATGGATGCCTGAATTCTCAGGGCGGTATTGTCGGAGCGAATTTCGGGATTGGAGCGATTAACCCCTACCTGAAATCGCCGCGCTGGATAAGCTGACGCGTTGTCCTTCGAGCTAGAACGCGTGTACGAGGCATCGAAGAAGCCGCCACGAGCGAAACGACCTTTGAATTCAAAATAAACGCTCTGGTAGTTGCTGCGACGGTCGTTGGTCGTGTATCCGATAGAGCCAAAGCTGGAATTGACGCGCGTAGAACGCAAGAAAACGAGAAGGCCAACCCCTTCCGTTCGCCCAATTTCTTCGAGACTGACGTGAACGTATACAAGAACACTCAGATTACTGAAAGACTTACCTTCCAAGTGCGCTTCGAGTTCTTCAATCTTTTCAACCGTGTGAATCTCACTGCGTTTGACATTAACCTGGCAAATAGCACATTTGGCCGAACGACGGCCCCAGCAACTGCCGCGCAACTGGCAAATAGGAGGTCGATTGTTCTTCTAGCTCCATGCGGGTAGTGATGTTGGCCTTTTCCAAGTTCCGTAAGTGTAGTCGTCAACCAGGAAGTAATCAGGTTGTTTTCGGTCACCCGTAATCCGGTGGTGAGGCGAATTGCTCCAGATAAATGGGATGAGCAGGTCCATCAGATCGGAGAGACTGTTCCCATGAAAAGCCCACGCAGCACCTCATCGCTGAAGTACCAGGCAGCAGCTCGTAGGTCGAGATGACGATCGGGATCGAGCTTGGGGATGTCTGGAGTCATTACTGCACGCTCAACCAGGACGGCGAAGTCGTCGACCGCGGGCGGTTCCGAACGACAACCGCCTGCGTCGACAAGTGGTTTACTGATCTGCCACGCACCCGGATCGCGATGGAAGCGGGAACGCATTCGATCTGGATCAGCGAGCAGTTGCAGGAGTTGGGTCACGAAGTGCTGGGGGCGAACGTGCGCGAGCTGCGAGCGATTTCTCACAGTGATCGCACGAGCGACCAAGCGGATGCGGAGAAGCTGGCACGATTTGCTCGCATGGACCCGAAGATCCTTCGGCCGATCTCGCACCGGACCATTGCGCAACAGGAGGCGCTACTCTAATCCGGGCTCGCAACCTGCTGGTCCGCCTGCGCACGGCGGCAGTGAACGCGGTGCGGGGTCTCGCGAAGCCTTGCGGCTATCGCCTGCCCGCTTCCTCCACGCTGTGTTTTGCGAAGCGGTGCGTGGAGGTGCTGCCGCCTGGACTTGTGCAGGCACTTGGCCCGGTGCTCGAACAGATCGCCTCGTTGACGGTGAAGATCAAGCACTACGATCGTCTCGTCAATCAACTCACTGAGACCGATTACATCGAGACTCAGGCACTGATCAAGGTCTACGGCGTAGGCGATTTAACGGCTCTGACCTATGTGTTGACGTGGGGCAACAAGCAGCGCTTCAAGCGAAGTCGGGACGTAGGATGCTATCTCGGCCTGCGGCCCAGACGAAGCCAGTCTGGTGACCGCGATCCACAACTCGAGATCACCAAGGCCGGCAACGTTTACCTGCGATCTCTGCTGGTCGAGTGCGGGAACCATGTTCTCGGACCACCAGGAAAAGACTCCACGCTGCGACGCTGGAGCCTTCACCTGGCCGAACGCGGAGGCAAGCAGTCACGCAACCGAGCCATCGTCGCTGTCGCCTGCAAGCTTGCCGTTCTGCTCCATCGTATCTAGGTCACACAAGAACCGGACGTTCCGTTCTACGCTGAAGCAGCCTGAGGTCTGAGCCATGTTCAACTGTCGCCACCCCGCGTCCCGATGACTGCGTGTCGGCTTGGACCTTCACAAGGTCGTCCGATAACTGGCAGCATCGACTTCTCCGTCTGACCCCATCCCGTCACAGAGCCACGAACGGCTCATTCAAAGTGCGAATAGAAACAAGGTGGAGAGGCAACAGCAACCTGCACCAACAACGCAAAGGCAAAGACGCTATTAAGGGAAAAGACAAAGCAAAACCCCCTTGACACAAACGACCTGCTCATAGAAACCCGACTACCGAGACTCATCAATTCTTGCTGGGACTCGGGTGAAGTTTCCGAAAACCCGTTTTCCGGCAGCGACATAGCCACCGTCAGCCAAGTGCGATGAACGGGACGTGCTGTTAGACAATCCTTACCCCTTAACATTCGACAGGTCCGTAATTCATTCTCTTGTTGAATGACGAGGGGAGGAATGCCAACTACCGATCTTTTTGCAGAAAACGCTGAATTTACTGATTGAGAACACTTGCACGGGTGGGGCATCGCACAACGAATTCAGCAGGTATCGAAGGATGCGCTTCAGATTGGACAGTGGTCGCTGTACCCCGCTCTTCACAGGCTGGAGTACAAGGGGTGGATAGTGGGCGAAGAAATGATCTTGGCATTGACCTACGAAGACCGGGCTGGGATCGACAGTTGATGGGTCTGAGGGCAGATTACGGTAGAGTGATCTGTTGAGGAACAATTGCTCGAGCCATTTCACGTCGCCGCGTGAAACAAGCTAATCTATAAGGTAAATATGCTTCCGTCTTTTCTTGCAATCCGCGCAGCACGGGTTGCCGCTTTTGTCATAATCGCTGCATCCGCCTCCATTCTAGCCGTGCAGCGTGCATGGGCTCTGGGTCAGGAACAATACGTTCAATTCTCGGCGGCTCCCGGCAGTTTCACCATAGTGAACGCGAATACAACGGCGACGATCTACGTTGATCCGAAGGATTGGCCGGGTGTCCTTCGAGCCGCCAACGATCTCTCCAATGACATCAAGGACGTCACCGGCAAGACGCCCAAAGTCATCTCCGGCTCCAAGTTTACAGAGCGCAACGTCATCATCATCGGCACCCTCGGCAAGAGCGAGATCATCGACCGGTTAGTCGCCGCGAGAAAAGTCGACGTGTCCGCTATCCGGGGCAAATGGGAATCATATTTCACGGAGGTGGTCCGCAAGCCGCTGCCGGGGATTGATTCGGCTCTGATCATTTGCGGTTCCGACAAACGCGGCTCCATCTACGGTATCTACGATCTCTCGGAAGAGTCCGGCCAGTCGCCCTGGTACTACTGGGCCGATGTGCCTGCCAAGAAACATGCTGAGCTCCACGTCAAAGCCGGCAAGTTCTCCGTCGGCGAGCCTTCCGTCAAATATCGCGGCATCTTTTTCAACGACGAAGCTCCATCCCTGTCGGGCTACATCCACGCCAAATACGGTGATATCCCGCCGCACAATGACCCTGCCAAGGGGCCCCTCATGGCCGCCGGTGTTGCCAATTACGGTCAAGAATTTTATTCGCACGTCTTCGAACTCCTGCTTCGATGCAAGGGGAATTACCTTTGGCCCGCCATGTGGAACAACGCATTCAATGAAGATGACCCGGCGAACGCAGCCACCGCCGATATGTATGGCATCGTCATGGGCACCAGCCACCAGGAACCCATGCTTCGCGCTCAGAAGGAATGGGATCGCCTGCCCCGGTCGGTGACCGGAGGACCATGGAACTACGCCACACACTCTGACGTGCTCGACCGGTTCTGGCGAGACGGCCTTATCCGGAACAAGAATTACGAAAGCATCATTACCATGGGTCTGCGCGGCGAGAACGACTCCGCCATGGTCCAGGGCACGGACCAGGCCATCGATCTCCTCAATAAAATCATCCCTGCCCAGCGCAAGATTATCGTCGAGACCATCAATCCGGATGTCACCAAGGTTCCCCAAATGTGGAGCCTTTACAAGGAAGTCCAGAATTACTACGAGACCGGGGGACTGCAGGCTCCCGACGACATCACCCTTCTGTGGGCTGAAGACAACAATGGGAACATTCGCCGCCTCCCCACCGCCGAGGAACGCAAACGATCAGGGGGCGCCGGTATCTACTATCACTTCGACTACCACGGCGGACCTACCGATTACCGCTGGGTCAACACCAGCCCCATCCCCCGTGTCTGGGACCAGATGTCGCTGGCCAAACAGTACGGTGCCGATCGCATATGGATCGTCAATGTCGGCAAGTTCAAGAACATCGAATTTGCCACCGATTACTTTCTCAACCTCGGTTGGAATTCAAACCGGTGGACCAACGACACTATGCGCGAATACACGCGCCTGTGGGCCACGCGCGAGTTCGGCCCCGAGCACGCCGGCGAAATCGCCGACATCATAACCCTTTATACGAAGTTCAACGGACGGCGCAAGCCCGAGCGTCTCGAAACGAGTACCTACAGCGTAGCCAACTACAATGAGGCGGAGACCGTCGCCAACGACTATAATGCGCTGGCCTTGAGGGCAGAAGCACTCTCCAAACTCTTGCCGAAGGACCAGCAGGACGCCTTCTACGAACTTGTGCTCTTCCCCGTCAAAGCCTGCGCCAACCTCAACGAAATGTACGTCGCCGGCGCGAAGAACGAGCTTTATGCCCGACAGGGCCGCGTCAGTGCCAATGACTTCGCCGATATCGCCCGCAGAGACTATGCCAACGACGCCGCGCTGATGAAGCATTACAACACGGAGTTTGCCGGCGGCAAGTGGGATCACTTCCAGGACGACGTCCACATAGGCTACACCAGCTGGGCCGAACCCCGAACTCCCAGCATGGAACAGATTCACCTCACCTCGGTCCCTGAGACGAGCCTCCCGGCACTCGGCGTCGCCGTTGAGAACTCAGCTGCCGCGTGGCCGGGCGGCGAAGGGGAACCCATCCTGCCCAGGTTCAACTCGATCGCCCGGCAGCGGCGTTATATCGACGTGTTCAACCGCGGCGCCGGTGCGGTCCAATATACCGCCACGCCCAGTGATCCATGGATCGTCCTGTCCGCCGTTCGAGGTTCTGTCGCGAAGGAGGAACGCCTCTGGGTCAGTATTGACTGGTCCAGGGTTCCGCAAGGCGCCGCCTCTGGCAGTGTCAAGATTGCGCAGGACGACAGAGCGGTGAACATCAAAGTTAGCGCCATCTCCGCTGCCGACGTCACCCGCGACACGCTTACCGGCTTTGTCGAAGACGGTGGCGTCGTTTCCATCGAGCCCGAGCACTACACCAGCAAGACCGAGGTCGGCGACCTGAAGTGGATCAGGGTCGAGGACTACGGCCGCACACTCTCTGCCATGCGCGGGCAGGGTCCGGTAGATTTTGGACCCCTGGCGCCTCCCCGAGGATCGCCCCGCCTGGAGTACAAGACCTACTTCTTCACCTCCGGGGAGGCGACGGTCTACAACGTCCTCGCCCCCAATCTTGCGTTCATCCCGGGTCGCGATCTGCGCTTTGCCGTCTCCATTGACGATCAGGCGCCTGTAATGGTGACGGGTGTAGCGACGACCATTGTTGCCGGTTCCTCGCCGCGGGACGGCAACGAGTGGCAGAAGAACGTGAAGGACGAGGCGCGCATTGTGTCGACCAAAGTCCTGATCCCCACCTCCGGGTACCACACGCTCAAGTTATGGATGGTCGATCCCGGCATCACCCTGCAGAAGATTTTTATCGACCTCGGCGGACTTAAGCCGTCCTACCTCGGACCTCCTGAAAGCTACAACAAACCGTTGAGCTTGTCACAAGCCAAAGCCAGCCACAAATGACCCTTGGTGGCGGCCTTCGCGGCTGCGCCGGGCCCAGTAGCTTCAGTGGGCGATTGGTATAACCGCGGTAGAGAGAGGTTTGAAGAGGGCGACGGCGCGTCCATGGGTTTCTGGGTCTGCCCACCCGATGGGCTGATGTTGTAGGACTCAGCGATTTCGCGACATTGCTGCGCCGGGGCGGAAAGGCGGAAGAGATCGCCAACACGGCGCTGTTTCTGGCACTGATGTAGAGGGATTTCAGCAAAGCGCTCTTTGGCGTTCTTTACGTCTACTGTGAATGACACGTGACTTGAGTTTACACAATGCGTCGCGCCAATTTATCAGGGGCGCGCAGCGACGCAGAAGTTGACACTGAAAAGCATCCGTCATATGCTTGCCGAAGTCACAAGTAAAAATGATCAATCAGGATCGACAATTCGTGAAGGCTCTCTTTAGCCTCCGGCCGGATGCTCCCAGCACCGGTTGTTGTTGTTTCTGTTGCCTCTAAGTCTGAGTCTCTCTTTCTAAAACATAATTTCGAAGGATAGCTGTACCAGCACGTGTATTTCTCCGTGCAGGACAAGCGCATCTTTTCCTTACTTCCTTTTGGAGGCTTTTGTGTCTTTGCGTAAATTTCTTTTCCTTTCCCTACTGCTAATCTCTCCAGGCCTGCCTCTGCTTGCTCAAGTTGATAGCGGTTCCATTGTCGGTACGGTTTCGGATTCGCAGCAGCAAAGGCTGGCGAAGGCCACTGTACACCTCCGACAAGAAGCCACTGGAATCGAGCGCATCACAGAGTCCGGGAGTGATGGCAGCTTCACCTTCTCCCCACTGGCAATTGGCACTTATTCCCTCGCGGTCGAGCGCGAAGGGTTCGATTGTTTCCTCCAAACGGGCATCTCGATCACGGCACAATCTTCGATACGCGAAGATATTGCGCTACATGTAGGCGCGGTGAGCCAGACAGTAGAAGTCGCTGCTGCCGCCCCATTGCTGGAAACGCAGAGTTCCGCCCTGCAACATTTGGTCAGTCAGCGCAGCATCATTGACCTTCCCTTGAACGGCCGCAATGTGGCTTTCCTCGCACAGACCGCCGCCGGAGTCACTATCGCTCAGGCAGATTCGCGTGGTCTCGCGGCAAGCGGATCATTCAGCGCCAATGGATCGCGGCGTGGTCAGAACGACTATCTTCTCGACGGTATCGACAACAACGCAGCCATCATGGACTACGTCAATCAGACGCAGTACGTGATTCTACCGCCGCCCGACGCGCTGCAGGAGTTTGTCGTGCAAACTACGAACTACTCTGCAGAGTTTGGTCATTCAGCCGGAGCCGTGCTCAACGTCTCAACCAAATCCGGAAATAATCAATTCCATGGCAGCGTATGGGAGTTTCTTCGTAACGATGTCCTGGACGCACGGAACTACTTTGCCACCGCCGCAAAGAAGCCCTCCTTCCGGCAGAATCAATTCGGGTTCGCCGTTGGTGGACCTGTGATCATCCCCAAACTGTACGATGGCCGCAACAAAAGCTTCTTCTTTTTCGACTACCAAGGGACCCGCATCGCACAGGGAGCGAGCAAGTTATCGACCGTGCCGACAGCCACCGAGAGAGCATCCGGATTCACCAATCTTGGCGACCTGATCACGTTACAAAGTGGAACCAAGACCGACGTTCTCGGACGCGTCTTTCCTGTGGGAACCGTCTTCGATCCTGCCACAAGCCGCGCGACCGTTTCGGGGACGCCTGACTCGGTCACGGGCCTCAAGGCGACTGGCACGAGCTACGTGCGTGATCCGTTCTATGCAGGCGCTTTGTTCAACCAGACGAACTTCAGGAGCGCAGCGCAAGTGGCGCTTCTTAACCAGTTACCCGCAGCCCGTCTAAATTCGAATGCAATCGCATTGCTGAATCTATACCCTTCGCCCACCGCTGGCGGCGTGACGAACAACTTCACGTCTTTTCCGCAACAGAGCAACAATAGCGATGGTCTCGATCTGCGTGTCGATCAACATTTCACCGACCGCGACTCGGCCTTCGCGCGTTACAGCTACCTCGACACAGACCAGGTGAATCCCGGCCCGTTTCAGGGCATCGCCGATGGGCAGTCAAGTCGTCCCGGCACCGGGGCTACGCAGGCGCAAAACGTCGCTGTGAGTTGGACACATATCTTCGGTCCGCGGTGGGTCAACGAAGCGCGCCTTGGCTACAGCCGCGTCGTCGACATACGGCGTCAGCCATTCGCGAATCAACTCGACATCCCCGAACAATACGGTATCGGAGGCATTCCACAGTTCGCCGGTAACGGAGGGCTTCCAACTCTCACCTTTGGCTCGCTATCGAACCTCGGACAGTCGGGATCGCTACCAAGCAACAAAGCGAGTGATGTTGTTCAGGTCTCCGACAATGTCAGTAGTTCATACGGGCGTCACTCGGTGCGCGCTGGTGTGCTGTGGCAGAACCTCTCCTACCCTACTTCAACGCCGTCCTCAGCACGCGGCTCCTTTGTCTTCAGCGGGATCTACACGTCAGTGTTCGGTCAGACCGATGGTTCCACCGATCGCGCCCAGTTCTTGCTGAACCCTACGTCTTCAATCATCGCTGGCGGCATCAACAACGTCGGCGGCGCAAACAGCGTCAGTGCATCCAGCTTCCCGCCCATAAGCAACCTGCGTCGAACATACTTCGGCACCTACGTCCAAGACGACTGGCGCGCAACAGAGCGTCTAACTCTCAATCTCGGTTTGCGCTGGGAGTACTACAGCGTTCCTAGCGAAGGAAGCGACCGTCAAGCAAACTTCCTTCCCGGCCCAAGCGACCCGCGAGTAGGCGCCCAGTTCTTGATCCCCACTTCGCAGGCGTCGAATGTGCCACAAGCATTTCTGAATCTGCTTGCGAAAGACAACATCGCTTTCGTACCGACAACGAACGCAGGACTGGGCGAGGCTCAGCACAAGAATTTTGCTCCGCGTTTCGGAATCGTCTACCAAGTCAGCCCGCGACTTGTTCTGCATGCCGGTTTTGGCCTGTTCTATGGCGGCTACGAGAACTACGGCCTCAGCAATATGCCTGCTGCCAACTTTCCCTTCAACATCGCGACGAGTTATTCGGCTGCAAACGCAGTTACTCCTCTCACTCCGAACAACTCCGTCGGCACGCTCAGCAACGGCCTTATCAACGTCCCACTCAGCGCCACAAACGCTAACCTGACCAACATTAGTCTTCTGGGCCGCGCCTATAACTGGAAGAGTGCGTACACCCAAAGCTACAACGCACAAGTACAATATCAACTGAGCGCAACGATTGTACTGAAGCTTGCGTACGCGGGTTCAGTTTCACGACACCTACAAAGCAATCTTGGTGCCAACACCTTGAACGCCATTCTGCCATCCACGTCAAATGCGCAGACAAACAGCTTCTTTCCCGACTTTGCGCGTGGCGGAGCGTTTATTACGCCATCGGCCATCACCAATTACAACGGCTTGCAGGTGGACATCACACGTCGCTGGCAGCACGACCTGACCATCAATGCGAATTACACCTACTCCAAGTGCCTTGGTAATGCACGCGATCTTCTCGACAACAACATCGGTGGTTATCGTGCTCCGTACGTTGCTGGCGTAGGAATCGGCGCGGACTACGCCCTCTGCGATACCGATGTCCGCCACATCTTCCACGCAAGCGGAACGTATGCTCTGCCGTTAGGTCGCGGCCAGGCATTTCTGACGCACGGCGTTGCATCGCATCTAGCCGGAGGCTGGTCACTCCAGGGCATCGCTACAGTACAGGAAGGTCAGCCCTTCACAGTTGCTTGCACAACCACCACTACAGCGGGTCTCGGTTGCAACGCGCTCAGAGTCATCGGCCAGAATCCATACTCCGGCTCTCACAACGCAACGCAATTTCTGAATCCTGCAGCCTTCACGAACCCCGCACCCGGCGCAACGGGCATAGCCGCGCTTGGCGGATCGCCCACGCAGGTCACCGGGCCCGCATATCGCAGACTCGACGCCTCCCTCTTCCGTCAGTTCCCCATCACGGAAGGAACGAGGCTTGAGATCCGAACAGAGGCGTTTAACGTCACGAACACAGCAAACTTCTCCGCTCCTGGGAACCTGACATTTACGTCTCCCTCCACGTTCGCAGGGATCACCAGCACGCGCGACAACTCACGACAACTGCAGTTCGCTGCGAAACTTAATTGGTAGGAGCCATTTCATGTCCGATAGTTCAAACAGTCGCAGATCTTTTCTGAAGAGCACCGTAGCGGCCGGAGTCGCAGCAGTAGCACCAACCGTCGTCGAGGCACAAAAGAAGAGCACTATAGCCAAACCAGTGACTCCACCAAACATCATCGTCTACCTGTCTGATCAGTTCCGCTGGGACTTCGTCGGCGCAAATGGCCGCAACAGTTCAACCCACACACCCAACCTGGATGCTCTTGCTTCGCGTGGCAAGAACTTCACCCAGACCGTTACAAACCAACCCGTCTGTGCTCCTGCGCGCTCAGTACTCTTCACCAGCCGCTATGCGACAGAGACAGGCGTCTGGCACAACGGCCTCGAACTCGACAAGTCGCTGCCCACACTGGCGGGAGAGCTGCGCAAAGCCGGCTACACAACCAACTACATTGGCAAGTGGCATCTCGCCAACGGCAACAAGTCCACCGGCGGTGGACCCGGCGCCGTGAAGGCAGAAGACCGCGGAGGCTTTCTCGATCTTTGGGAAGGCGCCAACGGCATCGAAAATACATCGCACCCGTACGAAGGCACCATCTGGGACCGCGACGATCAACCCATCACCTTCAAGGATGAATATCGCGTTGACTTCCTCACCGACCGCGCCGAGCGATTCCTTCGCCAGAAACAGGAGAAGCCTTTCTTCCTGTTCATTTCGCAGCTTGAGCCCCATCAGCAGAATGACCTGCACCAGCCTATTGCACCGAAAGGCGCAGCACAGCGTTTCCTCAACGTCTCAGTGCCCGACGATCTCCGTGCGCAGCCGGGCTTCTGGCAGGCGCAACTGCCCGATTACTACGGTTGCGTCGAGTCCATTGATTCCTCAGTCGGTCGCGTCCGGAAGATTCTTGAAGAAGAGAAACTTGCCGACAATACGATCTTCGTTTTCATCAGCGACCACGGTTGCCACTTTGGCACACGCAACCAGGAGTACAAGCGCAGCACGCACAACAGTTCCATCCGCGTGCCTCTGATCATCGACGGTCCGGGCTTCAAGGGCGCTCAGCAGATCCCCGAGCTAGTAGGCCTGATCGACGTCGCGCCCACCTTGCTCGAAGCTGCCGGAGTTCCTGTGCCTCCTACATGGAAAGGCCACAGCGTTCTGCCGCTCCTCAATGATCCCGAAGCGCGGCAGCAGTGGCCGAACCAACAGCTCATTCAGATCAGCGAATCCATGACTGGCCGCGCGATTCGAACTCCGGACTGGACATATTGCGTTGCTGACATCTCAGGAGCAAAAGCAGCCGCTGCCAAAACGTATACGGAGTATCAGTTCTACGATCAGCGTACAGACCCAAACGAATTAGTGAACCTGGCAGGGCGTCAGGAGTATCGGATCAAAGCAGACGAGCTTCGCGAGCAGCTAAAGAAGTTGATCAAAGTAGCTGGAGAACCCGAACCCGAGATCCTGCCCGCCAAGCTGTACCCATAAACTGAGATAGTCATGAAGGATCGAACAGAACGCGAGAGCATTGTGAACAACTCGCCGGGGCACAGCAAGAGCAGCGCAAAACCACACTCTTGCTGTGCTCCGCGCACACATCAAGAAGAGCGCGTTCCAGAAGAGCCCCTCTCCGGCTCGCCCTCTTTCGAGCTGGAGAGCAAAACATCTGACGCCGCTCGCCCTCTTGTTTCATTGCCCCCGGCCACATTCCTGATGGGCACAGACTATGCCAACGGCTTTCCCGAAGACGGCGAAGGCCCAGTACGTCCTGTATCGCTCTCAGCCTTCGAAATCGACACCTTTCCAGTCACCAACGCAGATTTCGCGGTCTTCGTTGAGCAGGCAGGCTATCGAACCGAGGCCGAGTCCTTCGGGTGGTCATTCGTCTTCTGGTCGCACATCCTACCGGAGCGCTTCGAGACTGTCGTAGAAAACACGGCGGCACACACGCCCTGGTGGTGTAAGGTCCCGGGCGCCTTCTGGAAACATCCGGAGGGCCCTGGTTCAAACATCGATCAACGGCTGAACCATCCAGTCGTCCACGTCTCATGGAACGATGCCGTAGCCTATGCAGTCTGGGCATCGAAGGAGCTTCCCACCGAGGCACAGTGGGAGTACGGGGCACGCGGCGGTTTGGAGCAGAAACTCTACCCCTGGGGTGACGATCTTATACCCAATGGCCAACATCGCTGCAACATCTGGCAAGGTCAATTCCCTGTCGATGACACCGCTGAAGACGGTTTCGCTGGAACCTGCCCGGTTGATGCCTTCCCCCAAAACGGTCACGGCCTCTACTCAGCGACCGGAAATGTTTGGGAGTGGTGCACTGACTGGTTCCACACGTCGTTTTCTAGCTCGATTTGTAAAGACCCTCCGGGCCCGACGACCGGCCGTGCGAAGGTGATGAAAGGCGGATCGTTCCTTTGCCATGCATCCTATTGCAACCGTTACCGGGTTGCCGCGAGAACGTCAAACACGCCGGATAGTTCAGCATCAAATATAGGTTTCCGATGCGTACGGAATGCTGAAAGGCTGCGGTAAGGCCAAAACTCGCGGCGAATGTCAGAAGCTAGCGTTCCTTCACATCCGCAGGCATCGCAGAGGTTTTTACTTTGTTGCTGTACTAAGCTACTCTCTGAGCACCTTCTCGGCTATTTGAAATCTCGACTCGACATCACGCGATTTGGGTCTTCCGAATTGACGAAAACCTACCCTTGTCCTCTGCGGGTAAGCAACCACCGAGTTGCGAAGGGTACGATTCTATCTTCTCGCGGAGTCGCGAGAAGATAGATATCCACAGCACGATGATCATCGACCTCCCATGGGCCCCATACACTCTCTAGCAACTCGTCTCTGCTGAAAACACGACCAGAGTGATCCATCAAATGACTAAGCAGATCAAGCTCTCTCGGTCCCAGTTTCTTCCGCTCTGTCCCAATGGAAATTTCCATTGATTCTCTATAGAGAGATGGATCACCAACGACCCGGACATCTTTTTCCTGATAAGAGCGAAGAACTGACTTTAGACGCGCCATTGATTCACGCACGGAGACAGGCTTTATTAGAAAGTCGTCGGCTCCGGTTTCAAGCGCACTTACATTCTCGTCCATTCCGGCAGAGCGAGAATAACCTTTCTGATATATCTAGTGCCGCCGAAGTTCATCAACTCCTTGAACAGCTTTTCAAATGGTTTCTCCCCATGAGAGATGTCGAAGAGCATGAGCGCAGGCTTCAGCTCGAGAACCGCGTTAGTGACGTCTTCAAACCCAGACATAAATCTGAGTTCGAAGACATCGGTATCAAGAGCCTCCCTGAGAACTCGAGACGCATTTTCTGAGTAGTGAACGATCAGCAGCCGTTTGTGCATCTATCTTCACCTACGGTATGTAATAACGGAGGCTGGCGTAGACAAAATTGTTTGTGGCCTTGGGAGCGCCACCAATTCCCGTCCATCCGTTTCTCGTTAGATAGCTGTAAGCCGCACCATACTGAAGCTTACCTGCGGACCCGGTGTAAATTCGATAGACCCAGCCGACGGATCCCTGCATGATGGACCGTGTTGCGTCCAGGCAAAGACTCGCACCCGGAGCAAACCCAGTGTTTGCTGTAGGAACGCCTTCAATATCGCAGCCAGTATTATAGCGGTTGGCGGCGCATAGCCCACCAATGTTCCAGTACTGCTCAGGTACACCGTGCGCTGCACGTATTCCGTACCGGCGTAGCCAAAGAGATCATGTTTTTTTGGTCGGATGGAGTTCTGGCCACCAGCGAACTTCATGTGGCTGAAGGCCGCTTGCCCCCATGCCTGCCGCACTCGCAGTGTGTAGCTATTGCTTTGCAGGTTGTTGGAGGTAGTGCCCGCTGAGAGGAAATCGCATTCAAAGAATCCATTCAAGTTTCCGAAGTAAACTTTGCCGTTGACTGCGTGGACAATCGCGATGCTCGAGCACTGGGAACCCACTCGCTGGTATGCGCGCGCCCCGAATTCATGTAAGGAAGTTGCGTTAAAGTTCGTATAGATATCAGCGCTCATCGCCCGCTGGCGCCATATACTTTCGCCGGCCAGAAAACCGCCAGGGACGATCGTTATGCCTTTTGTAATGCAGCGCAGCCGGCTCATCCAGATCTTTCCGCATTTTCTTGCTACTCTCTCGCACCTCCTGCACGCCACTCTCAAGAATCGATTGTTGAGCATGCAGGTCGTCGACGCGTATCGGCGCTGTTCCAGCGCGATCCTCTACCGGGTCACGACGGTTCTGTTGAACGCCAGACGTGGCTCCGAGCAGTACCAGTCGATAAAGTCCCGGATGGCGTGGTCGTAGGACCGCCGTGAAATCAACGAGGGCAGGCTGTTCAGAACGGCAGCTTTGGAGTGCTTCAGATCGGGCAGTTTTAGGATCGTTTTGGGGCTACGCTTCTTGGCTCTCTTCGTCATCGGCACGGCCTCCCAGCGGTGCCGAGGATGCGACAGCCCCCCGTTACTCACCCGCAGAGCGTTTCTCATTACTAATCCAGCCGAAGGGCATCAATAAGCGCGGCCAGAGCGGCAGGCTGATTCCGACGGCTGGGATAGTAGAGAAAATATCCGGGAAAAGATGGACACCAGTCTTTCAGGACTTGAATCAAGCGTCCTTCTGAAATTAAGCCCTTAAGGCCCTCTTCCATCGCAGTTCCGATGCCCACACCGTCCAGCACCGCTTGTACGACAAGATCAGGATCGTCGAAGGATGCGGGTCCCTGAGGGCTGACTGTAAGCGCCTTCCGTCCTTTCTCGAACTCCCACCGGTAGAGACCGTTGTTGAAACGAAAGCCAATGCAGGCGTGATCTCTCAGATCCTGCGGATGTCGCGGGACATCGTTTAACTCGAAATACTTCGGCGAGCCTACAACCGCAAGGCGCATCTCTCTCGTCACTCGGACAGCAATCATGTCCCTCTGAATGAATTCACCCAGTTGCACACCTGCGTCGTACTCTCCTGCCACAAGATCGACGGGATCATTGGAAGAAGTGACCTCCAGCACGATTTCCGGATAGGAGCGGACAAACTGAGCCAGCTTCGGCAGAATCACCGCTTTAGTCGCTGTTCGCGGGATGATGAGCCGGATGCGACCGGATGGAGTCTCCCTCTGCTTTCGAACCTCCGCAACCGCTCGCTCGATCCGCTCCAGAGCTGGTCCGAGTTCCTGGAGAAGCGCTGTGCCCGCCGCAGTCGGGGAGACGCTTCGCGTTGTTCGCGCGAGTAACTGGAGTCCCAACCTTCTCTCGAGTCCGCGAATCGAATGGCTCAGCGCGGATTGCGAAATGCCTAGGTGTGCGGCGGCGCGTGTGAAGCTACGCTCTTCCGCCACCATGGCAAAGGCCGAAAGTTCTCCTAAATCATTCTTCATGATTCATGAATTTTAATCATAACTCTTTGAACCGGATATCCTCTAGTCGCATAGACGAGATCTCCCTAGACTTGTACTTGTTCAAACAGTGGACGATCCACAAAGGAGAAATCATGCAAAAGAGCACACTAGGAAAAAGCGGCCTCGAAGTCTCAGCACTCGGCCTCGGTTGCATGGGCTTGAGCTTCGGCCTGGGGCCCGCCACGGAAAAGTCAGAAGCCATCAAGCTCATCCGCGCCGCTGTTGAGAGAGGTGTCACCTTCTTTGACACCGCCGAAGTCTACGGGCCCTTTATCAACGAAGAAGTCGTCGGAGAAGCCCTTGCTCCATTCCGCAAAGAAGTCGTCATCGCCACCAAGTTCGGTTTTGAGCCCGATCCTAATAATGATGGCAAGTGGACTGCAACCAACAGCCGTCCCAACCACATCAAGCAGGTCGTCGAAGCTTCGCTCAAGCGTCTGCAAACCGACACCATCGACCTCCTCTACCAACACCGCGTCGACAAGAACACGCCCATCGAAGAGACTGCCGGGGCCGTCAAAGACCTCATTCAGGCAGGCAAGGTAAAGCACTTCGGCCTCTCCGAAGCCGGCGCAAAAACTATCCGCCGCGCCCACGCCGTGCAGCCCGTCACTGCGTTACAGAGCGAATACTCTCTCTTCTGGCGCGAGCCCGAGGATTCCGTGATGCCCACCCTCGAAGAACTGGGCATCGGCTTCGTCCCCTTCAGCCCGCTCGGCAAAGGCTTCCTCACCGGCAAAATTGACGCATCCACCAAGTTCGACAGCACCGACTTTCGCGCTATCGTGCCGCGTTTCAGTGAGGAAAATCGCAAAGCAAATCAGGCGCTCGTCGAGATAATCACCAGGTTCGCAGAGCAGAAAAAAGCCACGCCCGCGCAGATCGCTCTCGCATGGCTGCTTGCCAAGAAGCCATGGATCGTTCCGATTCCAGGCACAACCAAGCTCTCGCGACTTGAAGAAAATCTCGGCGGTGCAACCATCGAACTCACAGCGGGAGACGTGCGGACGCTCGAAGAAGCCTCCTCTGCAGTCAAGGTCGAAGGCGAGCGCTACCCCGCAACGCATGCGAAGCTGATCGATCGCTAACCAACGACAGACGTAGATCTTCGATGACAAGCACCCGCGAGCAGAACGTACATCCCGCGGCTCTCACAAACACGAGGTGAGAGCCGTCTCTCTGGCTCTTGAGCACTACACCAAAGGCGCGCTCGACGGCTTCTGGAAGCGTCCCGAGCTCTCCCCGCGCGATCGAAGCGTTGTCACCGTGGCTGCTCTCATCGCCCGCATCCAGACCATCATCATTGCGATTGCAGTTGTCTTGCAAGAGAACAAAAGGTGACTGCTGAAATGGCCGCTGGCGCTGTCGTCGATCTCGGCCTCGACGCGAACAAACCCGATGCTGCTCGTGCATAAGCACAATCTCGTGTCTTGTCGTGCAGCTTTGGTTTATCTGAAGGCAAGAAGGTACATCAAAGGTATTCCGCGAACTGGTTTGAATACCGAAACTTCAAGACGCCATGCAAACAATACCGATGCAGCTCACATGTGGTTGCGTAGCACGGTATATTCTCACCATTCAAGAGCCTGAGTGGGCGCGCTGATTTACCGCGAATTCAGGATGCTTGTATCGGGTGCAATCATCGCAAACCAGCCTGTCATCTTCCCGTCGATCAGCTCGTTCTGTTGTTCAAGGATGACATGTGCGCCATTCACCCGCCAGTAGAGGTACCCATCGGTAAAGCCCAGTACAGCCATTTCAGGTAAAACGCTGCTATGAGCAGACTTGCTGTGGAGCAAATCGCTTGCATCCGTAGCGTGCTTGTTCTCCCGATAAGGTCCCGACTTAATCTCCGTATGTCCGGCTGCCATCGCACAGACTAGTTCAGGCTTTTCATAATCCGCTTCCAATCGTGCAAAGATGTTGAAAAACTCTGCCGTGGGAAATGTAGTCCATATGGCGTGGACTGTGTCGTCGTGAAAAGTCAGTTGGATGCGGCTATCATCAGGGCTTGAAGGTGTGGTCACCTCGACTGTCACGAAATCATCCACTTCCGGACACGCAGCAGGCTTTTCGATGTGGTATGCCGAGTTCGTGATAACAAACTGACATACTTCTGCCCTCGTCATGCCCAATTTCACGCCATTGACATCCTGCGAAACTACATACGCTGGACAGAAAAGTATGCCGCGAGGAGCAGCCCAGGAAATTTCAAGCTCTTTTCCCCCTTGTTGTGACCAAAGTATAGCTGCAAAACAACTGAGGCTCATGCCTAAGTCTGCTAAGCATGAAAAGGGCATTATCAAGGCAAAGATGCTACTCCCAAAAGAGATGTACGGTGGCTCAATAACCGGCCAATGCCCCTCATCGAGTGATTTGGCGATTTATCGCTCACCGAGAAAACCCCGTTTGTAGGGCGTAATCGGCGGCGGCTCGGTTGTCTATAGAAACATGTTGGTGCCATACCATGAAAACGGATGATCGAGATGGAGGCAGAAGAGTCCTTCGACTTTTTCGGGCGATATACCTTGTCGCTCGCAGCCCTCGGCGAACTGGCTGTCACTGTGCGCAAAATAGTTAAGATCGTCCCGATATCGGACGGCTTTGGCGGTCGAGCGATCCATAATCTGCGTGTACCCCCAAGGGCCATTTCCAGGTCCTCCGGGATCTGTATTAAAGACAGCGCTGGAAGCTAACAGATCGAACTGGGAGAGTCCGTCGAGCCGCCCCGACAGCAGTGCATTCGTCTGCGCGTTAGAAAGGTATCTGCGCTCGCCATAAAATAGCCGTTGGTTTCGCCCTGCGATTTTATCCAGAGTCACCGCCGCAGCGGTCGGTGAAAATAGACAGTCAGCATCCGTCAGCCAGATCCATTGGCCGCGGCTTACTTCCAACGCACGATTGATCATTGCGCCCTTGTTTGTGGCCAGAGCCGATATCGTTGGTACTTCCCGTACGCGAACATGCGGATAGCTGCTTGAGACGGCAGCCAAGAGCTCGTGAGTGCCATCGGGGCTGCTCGGATTGATCACCAAAATTTCGAGGGCACCGGAACCTAGGCTTTGGTGTACCCAATTTCGAAGACTTAACCGCAGTCGCTGCGCAAAGCGGTAGCAGGTAATGATCACAGAAAGTTCGCAGGACTTTTGAAGAGTGTGGATAGCCAAATCGTGGAAAGCAACACAGTTTGCCCCACGCACCTTTAAGGTCAAGGTTCCAGCGACCAGATCTGCGGTATTACGCACAGCTGAATTCCACTGCGAACGCTCTGCCAACTGTCCATCAATGCGAAAGGACCAACTGTCGGTTATGCCGTCCACCTCCAATTGGAGACGGTGCCGATCCATCTGGGGGCTCAATTCTGTCAGAAAGTCCTTGTATGGACCGAAGCTCAGGCCTGCCGCCTCGGCGCTCCCGCTGATAGTCACCTCGATAACAAAATTCTTCAGAGCTCTCAGTGCCTGGGTGTCACATCGAGAGTATTCGTAGGCAGACCAGTCCGAGCCATTGCTCCTGGCGCATACTGCGTTCTGCTGCCAGGACCATTCGTCTCCCTCGACCACTCGCCAGTTGGCGCGCTCTTGTCCGTCGCCTGCCAGTGCTCGATCCCACCCCAACTGCAATGCCTGCACCAGCGGATCGTCGATTAACTGCGCCACACCCGAGACCTTGCATTCTGCGCAGACAGAGTTTACTGCGGGTAGAGCGCCGGTATCTCCGGCGTTGCGAGATGGAGAAGGTAACTGCCGATAGATTTCGGAGCTGACGAACGCTTCAAGAAAATGGTCTCTTGTTAGCTTTTCGCGTATTGCCCATCCCTTCAAATATTCGTGGGTAGCGAGAACAAGGGCCTCATTTTCTGCCTTCCAGGCTGCTTCCTCAAGGGTCTCGAAATAGAGGGGATAGTCATGCCCCAAATACTCAACAACGGCCGGTAGGGGGTTGACTAATATTGGTGTGGCGCGTGCGATGCACTCGACGATGACATTGTTGGCGCTGCTGGCGTAGAGATCCAGGAACACAATGTTTTTGGAAATGAGCTCGTCGTACTCATCGTTGCTCAGATAGGAAATGATCTGGACTGACTCAAGTTTGGTTTTGTCTACGACAAAATTGAGTTCTCCGTGATCCACAGTGTCTATCCACGCATCTCCTAGATTAAGGAAAGTCTTTTTGAGTTGCGTCAGCTGCAGGCTATAAAGAGAGCTGAATCTTCTCAGCCACCAACCAATCTGAACGAGTTGTCTCTCTCTGTTCAGCAAATACTTCTGCGCACTGAATCGATTCTGGGGCGTTTCCGTGGGGTGCAATAGGTTGCAGACCGAAACGGGAACCAGAGGCTGAAGCCACTCTTTGAGGTATCTGGAAAGGGTGAACAATCCCCTGCAGTAATGCATGCTTTCGTGCCACGATTGCGTTTGGAGAATTTCTTCCGGCGCTTGGTGGTTCACATTGAACCGGCGCGGCAGATTTGGGGGATTATGGAGGATTCCAATCCATGGCTCCTGATAGGGCCTCAGCCCGTTGCATTTGTCGGCGAGATGGGAATCCCACGCAAATTTCTTCTCGACGAAACCATCAAGGAGTACACCTTCAGTGCCATATAGTGGGCCGAGAGTGTCCATGGCGTATCCCCAACCGCTGCGGTGGTGAGTCGGCCTCCACTGCCTTGCAAAGCGAATTTTCTTTGGAGCCAAAGTGTCTGTATTGGCCATAAGGAAAAACCCAATCAAACCGACCAGCGTTAGCTGATTCTTATACTTGATCAACCACCAAAAAAACTCTGACGACGGAGGGAAGTCCCAAACCCAACACGAACCCATAAAGGTAACCAAGGGTTTTGTCGTTGCTTTGACCAGGGGTGTAACGTGCTCATGCCTAGGATGCGTAAGGGATCAAATCACGTATCTCGGACTGCTCTATCTGTACGCGACATGCGATGCTATTTCTCCGATGGCTGCCCCTATCTAATGCACTCTTCTGTCACCGAGGGGGAGAGCTCAAAGCGGCCTTGACCTTCTTAGAGGGTGTGGGTTTTCGTGTCAAGGGAAAATTGACTGCTAGACAATTTAAGCAGTTCGCAGTGCTTTGGTGAGAAATACCGAGGCCCCAGATTTTCATCTGAGCTTAGTTATCTCTACTGGATGCAGACCAATTCGGGATGATCAAGACCGAAAATCGCCTTGTGCAAGGCGGAAGCGATCTCGATTCCTGACAACAGAACTTAGCAGATTTCCACGTTTATGGGGCGAGCAGAGATCCGAACCGGTCATTTACTGGCTCTTCTAGATTCTGCATACATCCAAAGTATCGCTCGGTCGTCAAAACTGAGGCATGTCCAAGAAGAAACTGGATCTGCTCCAGTTCACTTCCCGCTACGCGGCAGAGCTTTGCACAGGTCCGTCGAAGATCCTGGGGAGCAAGGTGATCAAGCTCAATCCGCTGGGCACAGCTTCGAACGACATACCAGATATCATTCCCAGAGGTTCCTCGTCCCCATGAAGTTCCATGTCGGCTGACCGCTCTGAACACTCTGCCCTCCGTCACCGCCGCTGCCGCCATCCACCTGTCAACCGTACTCTTTACCCAAATCGGCATAGTAACCGTGCGGACGTGATCGCCTTTGCCCACCAGATCGATGGCCCAGTGCCCCTGCCCTTTCGCAGACTGGCCAGTTCTGCCCGTCGCAGCCCGCATCCAAGCAGTATTGAAATCATCGCGACGCCACGAACGCTCCGCAGACTGCCTCCATTCGATTTCTCAGAATTAACCGAGCTTGATGGCTATTCAGCCAGTTTCCGGACCTGGAACCCGTTGCTTGACCCCTTTGACTCGCCTGATGCCCGCGGCGAGCTCCGGACTCAACAGGCCTGAATCGGCCGCTTCGTAAGCGAGGTGTCTGACCGCGGCGAGCCTCTGGTTGATCGTGCCCGCCGCCAGCCCAAGTGACTCGAGATGGAGTCGGAACCGAAGCACCACAGTTCGGTTCAGGGCCAGCTTCGGTTCAGAACAATACCAAGTAATGAACTGCTCCATCGCGAACCTGTAGTTGCGTCTGGATTGCGGGGAACTCAAGCTGTTGAGCACTGCAGCCTTCGCGTGGTCGAGATCAGGCAGGCGAAGGACAACCTTCCAGCGAATTCACTTACTAGCGGCCTCCGTGCCGCTTGCATGCACGGACGCTATACCCCAATGGTCCAGATACTCTCAACCGGATGCTTCGAAGAGCGCACAGGCAATGATGCATGAACCGAGAATCATTCCGGACGACTAGCGGTAGGGTCGAGAGCTGCCGCGGTGTTCAGCTGGTCTAGCCTTGCCATTGCTCCCTGTTTCTCTAGGAGTGCTTCTGTAGCCAAACCGTTTGCAGCCCTGCCACTTCGCACCCAGCCTGCGGATTTCCCGCACTGGGCGCACCTGTTGGCTTCGTGCCTAAGTCTATCGAGCTTACCTTAACAGCAACAACGCGCGTACTCAACGAAATCCGCATGAACAGTGGCTCCTGGTTGCAGCTAGTCAATTACCAAGCGAAGCCATTTCTGGACTCTCTCAGACTTCGATCTGGCCAGCAGTTCCTTCTTCGCGCATCCCCACTGCGAGCAGGATAGTAACTTCAAGAGCCATGTAACATCGCCGTTGCGGCTTGTTACAACGTGTTACATCTCCGTGAATTCATCTACATTACCGCCGTCATCCCACTGCTACCGTATGCAACTTGTCAAATCTGTCCCTTGGCGAGGATAGTCGCTCGCATCCTCTTGCGAGGATTGCAACGGGCCACCTTATCCAGAAACAGATTGAGAGGAACGTTATGCAAAATTACAACGCAATTGTTAGCCGGGACTTCCGGCTTCATATCGGGATTAGCGCCCTCTATTTGGCGCTGCTAACCATCACCTTCTGCTCCTTCACCGCTCAAGCGCAGATCGTTCCGGGAGCACCTTGGAACGCGACCAATGGAAGCATGATCGCGGCCCACGGCGGCGGCATCATCAAAGTAGGCAGCACCTATTATTGGATTGGCGAAGACGATAGCAGCGGTGGCGGATTTCAGGGTATCAACTGTTACTCGTCCACCGATCTAACCACCTGGGCCTTTGTCAATGATGTTCTCCCTCCGCAATCTTCAGGCGATCTGGTGTCTACCAACCTGGTAGAGCGGCCAAAGGTTCTGTACAACTCCTCAACCGGCAAATATGTCATGTGGGTGCACATCTATTCAGGCGATTCAGTCGGCTACGCCACAAGTTCCAGTGTTTGCGGAACCTACACCTATCAGGGTTCCTCGCAGCCGCTCGGCAACGAAAGCTTCGATATCGGGAGCTTCCAGGATACGGATGGAACAGCGTATCTCCTTAGCGCGAACTACGACAACGGGATCATCGTCTATAAGATGTCCTCCGACTATTTATCTCCGGCCAGCATCGTTGATGGTGTGTCGACATGGGGTGATAGAGAGGCTCCGGCGATGTTCAAGGTCAACGGGACCTACTTTCTCATATGCTCACATGAAACCGGTTGGAGTTCGAATGATGATCAGTATTCCTATGCGACGTCCATAAGCGGGCCCTGGTCTGCACTGGCGGATATTGCCACCGCGGGTACAAACACGTGGAATTCGCAATCGACGTTTGTCCTGCCGGTGACCGGCTCCAGCGGAACCACCTACATCTATTTGGGAGATCGCTGGATTTCAGGTCAAATCAACCAATCACCCTACATCTGGCTGCCACTGACCGTCTCCGGCAACACGCTCTCCCTGCCTTGGGTCAACAAGTGGACGCTGAATGTTTCCGCTGGAACATGGACGAATTCCTCCTATACCTCGCTTCAAACTGGTTCTAACCATGAACTTGTGAACCTGAACTCCGGACTGTGCTTGAGCGCGGTGGGCACCACCGAGGGAACAGTAGCACAAGGTGTCAATTGCAATGCCAGCACCCTCCAGCAATGGGATCTCATCACCCAAGGCAGCGGTTACTACGTGACCAACCAAGACAGCGGCTACGTTGCGGAAGACGAGGGCAACTCGAAAACCGCCGGCAGCCCAGTCGACACCTGGCCAAAGAATGGCGGCTCCAACCAGGAGTGGACGTTCACGAGCGACGGGCAGGGGAATTACACAGTCAAGAACGTGTATAGCGGTTTGTGTCTCGGAGTCAAAAGCGCGGCAATCACTTCCGGTTCACCGATCGATGAAGGCACCTGCGATGGCGACATCAACCAAATGTGGTATCAACGATAAGCGGACGGTCAAGCCGTAAGGTGGTGAGCGGTAGGCTCAGGTTTCTGAGCCTCCGCTCATACCCAATAGCGGACGCGCAGATCTGTCCAGACGTCAGCAAAGTTACCAGAACTTGGTAGCGAGGATCGTTACCGCGCCGGGGCTACCCTCGACAACTTCCACTTTGATTACCGCCTCAAAGTTTTGAGCCAGAGATCCGTGCGGAGCCAGGTGGGCTAGCTCGTTCAATGCATCTTGGGAAACCATGAACTCCCCTGCCGCGGAGGTCCCGGTGGAACTAATGCCCGCGACCACAGCGACTGGCCCATTCGTCGTTGGATCGAAAAAACGCCCGATGATCGCGTAATCTGCCGTCTGCTGCCGGTAGGGTTTATCAAAGTCGACTCCCCAGTCGCGATTGCCAGGATTCTCTGCATCTTCGATATAGCGGAAACGGCCATCCTCTGTCAGATGGAACCGTAACGGCTTGAGCAAACGCAACGTCCAGCTATTGTTGTATCCGGCAATCAACACGACTGGAAGGCCGTGCAAGTCCTGGAGATTGGTTGAGACTGCCTCATGGATTCTAAATTGCTTGTGCTGAGTCTGAAGAAAGGCAGCCACCTGTGAGATGGCCTGGACCGCGGGCAAGGAGATACGCGCTTCCGGCCGAAGGATGTGCTGCTCAACTGTCGCGTCCTGAGGTTCTGGGGGCTGATTGTCGGTCCAATGGGTGTGGCCTGCGCTGATGAGCACCATGTTGGGATTCGCCAGGAGGGGGCCC
Organism: Edaphobacter aggregans; assembly: GCF_003945235.1. Classification (NCBI taxonomy): domain Bacteria; kingdom Pseudomonadati; phylum Acidobacteriota; class Terriglobia; order Terriglobales; family Acidobacteriaceae; genus Edaphobacter; species Edaphobacter aggregans. The sequence goes on along the minus strand of NZ_RSDW01000001.1, from coordinate 5,716,518 downwards.
CAAATTTGCATGGCAGAGGAGTTCTCCTGGCGGTGTGCGACCACAATCGGATATGAGACGAAGCCGACGATAGCCGCCAGGACCCCAACCGCAATCCCAGCCGCTAGCACTGCAATAGTTTTTCTCCGCGACACGGGTGCGACGTCGACTTGGTTCTGGAGTATCTGGGGCGGAGCCGAAAGAACGACTTCGGGATCGAACTCGTGATGAAAAGTAGACAGCTTTTCGGATAAAGCAGCCGGTTTTTCCTCCCGGGTTTCGTTCCGAAAAAACTGCGGGATGTAACTGCCAACCGGCAATCCGATTTCAATGGAGGCTTCATCAGAGTTGTACTGATAGAACTGTGCAATCCGGCGTCGGATCTCTCCTGCGCTGAAACGGACGACCGGGTCGGCGTTGGTGTCATAGCCCGTGGGTCTCTGGAACACCTCAATACCCAGAATCCGTTCCTTTAGATCCTCGATTTCCCCCCGCAAAGTCTTCTCGACCACGTGGCGAAGGAGGGCCGGATAGCGACGGCTGCCCTTGAACGGTGTGCTGGCAAGGATTCGTTCAAGTTCCCGCTGCACCTCGCGGCGATCTTCTTCAGTGGTCGGAATCAGGATTTCACGGCTTGCGGTGTGCGAATTCAAGGCAGCCCAAGAATAGCGGAATGTTGATTTACCTGCCACAGGTTTGTTACAAGTCCGCATCTTCTTGTTACATCCATCTATCACGTCTATATTGAGCCACTTAGAATCCTCCTCTCGTTGCTACCGTATGTGACCTAGCCAAGTGTGCCTTCCGACTAGAAGAGTCTCGAAGTCCACTGAAAGCTCGTTCTCCCAGGCACAGATCTCCAAGCGTGCCCGAAGACTGAATGCTCCAGGGCGCAGATTTACTGAACTACTTAACATCCAGGAGGCTTCATGTACGAAGATGCAGTAACCCAGAGTGGCATCAGCCACGGTCGACTCTTTCAGCAAACTCACCGAGTTTCGGTAAAGGCTCTCCGCAGAAGCGTATGGGCTTTCGTCGTGCCGCTCGTAGCGATCGCAATGCTTCTTACGGCCCCAGCCTACGCGCAGACGTTATATGGCACTCTGGTCGGCAACGTAACCGATTCCACCGGAGCAGCAGTTGTAGGCGCCATGGTGGTGGCCACCGATACCGGGACCGGCATTGCAAAGACAGTGACAACCGACGGTTCTGGCACCTTTCGCCTTTCGGATTTGGCGGCGGGTACTTACAAGGTTTCGATAACAGCGAAGGCGTTCGCCAGTACAGTGGGACAGGGGATTGAAATTCAAGCAAATACCGAGCGGCGCTTCGATGTCCAGCTTCATCCAGCAACAGTTGGACAAACGGTTATGGTCACCGCCGCACCTCCCGAGCTCCAGACGGATACCGCGAACGTGACCTCTGAGTTGGAAACGACACAAGTACAGACGCTCGTGACAACTGCAGGATTGAATATGCGCAACTTCCAAAGCTTGTTTGTCCTCCTACCCGGCTTTTCGCCGCCGGGCGAGCAACACTCGGAAGCTGGGAACCCCGCCGATACGATGATGTTCAACGCAAACGGCGTGTCGGGAAGCAACAACAGCACCCGCATTGACGGCGTCAGCGATATCTATGCATGGCTGCCGGAGATCACCGCATATACACCGTCGACCGAGGCGATCTCCGCTGTCAACGTAGTGACCAACAGTATGAACGCCGAGCAGGGATTTGCCTCCGGTGCCTCAGTCAACGTGACGACCAAGTCCGGAACCAACAGATTCCACGGCTCAGCCTGGGAATACAACATGATCAGCGCCCTGATGGCGAAAAGCTTCTTCTTCACGCCGACGGCGACTAACAGAGGCTTGATTCCCAAGTACATCCTGAATCAGTTCGGGGCCAATTACGGCGGCCCGATCATGAAAAATAAGGCCTTCTTCTTCGGGAACTGGGAACGCACGCGGCGCTCGCAGGCGTTAAGCGGCTTCCAGACGGTTCCAACCTCAAACATGCTCACAGGCAATTTCACGGGCATCAGTACCGTCATCTATGACCCCGCTACGGGCAATGCCAATGGTACTGGGCGCACGCCATTCCCGAACAACGTCATTCCCGCAAGCCGCATCTCCTACGCCGCGCAGCAGATGATCAAACTGATGACTGCCGATACACCGAACGTTACCGGCGCCGGGCTCAGCAATAACTTCTTTGGCGCCGCCGACGGCGAGTACACCCGCGACAATGTTGATACTCGCATCGATTACACCCCCAGCAACAAAAGCACAGTCTTCGGGCGCTATGGATTTCAGAAGGCAAACCTCTTTGATCCCCAGACGCTGGGAACGGCAGGCGGAACGACCTTCGACGGCGGCCAGCCCGGCAATGCGCCGAGCCTGGTTCAATCCATCGGAATCGGTGGCACCTATGCCTTCCGGTCCAACCTGCTTCTTGATGCCAACGTCGGCTACCTACGCCAGGGCATGGCCGCCAAGAACACCGACATCGGGACCGATTGGGGAACATCCTACTTCAACATTCCCGGTACCAATGGCAGCTGCAGCCTGTGTGGGGGCATGCCTAGATTCGTATTCAGCGGCGGGCTCTCGAATCTGGGAAATCAAAATAATTCCAATCCCTTTCAATTCAGGGACAACACCTATGTGACCGCCGCCAACCTGAGTTGGAACAAAGGGAAACACTCAACTCGTTACGGCATGGAGTTCGACCGCTTTGCGATTAACCACTTCCAACCGCAGAACACCTCCGGTCCTCGCGGCGGCTTCAACTTCACAGGCGGCCTAACCACGCTCACGGGCGGAGCGGCTGCAAATGGCTACAACTCATGGGCGGATTTTCTGCTCGGCCTCCCGCAGTTGGTTCAAAAGGACACCCAATATCTGAATCCGGCCACGTCTCGCGAGAGCGTCTGGGCATTCTATGCTCAGGATCAGTGGCGGGCGACGGAGAAACTCACGGTCAACTACGGCATCAGGTACGAGTATTATCCGATCGCCACCCGCGACCATTCCGGTCTTGACATCTTCAACCCCGCCGACGGAAACCTCTATGTAGAGGGATCTGCGGGCGTTCCCGCAAGCGTTAAAGTCCAGGCAGGGAAAGGCATGTTTGCGCCGCGCCTTGGCTTGGCCTACCGCATCGACTCCAAGACTGTGGCCCGCGCCGGCTTCGGGTTATCCACTAACCCCGACAGCTTTCGCAATGTGCTGACGACCTATCCGTCGGTGGTTTCGCAGACAATTCAGGGAAACACTGCGAATGTGTCACCCGTTGTCGCCGGAGTACCCGTCACATTGACGACCGGTATTCCGATTTTGACGGCTCCGACGCTGAGCCCAAGCTCACCCTCGGTTGCTCTTGGTTCTCTCGGTTCACCCGCTGGCTCCCTAGGAGCAACTACGCTGCCACTGAATTACCGGCGCGGATACTACGAGAGCTACAACGCGGCATTGGAGCGTGAGCTTCCTGGCGCAATCATCTTGAATGCTACCTACGTCGGCGAACACATCATCCGGGAAGTTCCGGGCATCAACATCAATGCGAACCTGGCGCCGGGCCAAACTGTTGCCCAAGAGCCCATGAACGCGCTGTATGGCATCACGGCTGGAATCACTTCCGAAATACCGGATGGGACCGGACACTACAATGCCCTACAAGCACAGGCAAAGCACAGATTCGCGGGCGACAGCAGCGTCGCAGTGAACTACACGTACTCCCGCGCGATCAACGATTATGGCGATCAATCCGACGGCGAGTCGGGTTTATTTACTGCGATGGGCGGGCCTTATTGGCGTCTCAACCGAGGGGTGGCTGGTTTTGACCGGACACATAACCTTCAGATCTTTGGAAACTATATGCTTCCCTTCGGGAGGGGCCAGGCCTTTCTTCAGACTGGCCCAGCTGCATTCATTCTGGGAGGGTGGTCCTTAAGCGGCTCTTTGAGCCGTGAGAGCGGTACGCCCTTTACGGTCACTGGCAGCGGAGGCTCTCTTGGTCCCAGTACATCTGGCAGCTCGCAATTTGCTGACGTAATCTCCAAGTCGAACATGATTCTTGGCGGCCACGACAGCACCCATCCTTACTTCAATCCTGCAAATTTCGCCGACCCGTCCGTGGCCGAAAAGGCTGCGTCGGGTTCGAGTTGTTCCGCCGCTAATACGGCGGTGTGCCGCTTTGGAACGGCGGGGCTACACTCGCTTCGGGGGCCTGGACTCACCAACCTGAGTACCAGCGTGGCTCGGACCTTCACAATCTCGGATCGGTATAGCATGATCTTCCGCGCCGAGGCATTCAACCTCACCAACACGCCGCAATTTAGCAACCCTGCCTCGAGCGTAACTGCTTCCAGCGGATTCGGAGTCATTTCGGGCGTAACAAGCAACTCCAACCGCGAATTGCGCTTCTCAGGTCGAATAAACTTCTAAGAGGCCATTCGAATTAGCAGTTCCCACAGCAACTCTTTGGCCGATCGCATAATCTGCGGTCGGCCAGGGGTGGCAAGTGATCCTTCTTATTTCATGAGAGCTGCTTTCTCTTCCGCAAGTAAATCTATTTCGGTTTTAGGGACAACGCATGTCATCAAAGACTCTCTCTCGTATGGGCCGCAGGGGATTTTTACGAGGCGGAATCGCATTGGGCGCTCTCGCTGGTCTTGATCTTTCCGCTGAAACAACACCTATCGACTCCGGCGAAGAGGATCGGAAGTTCTGGCTACAAGTTCTTACCAAGGTAACCGATCCTGTTCTAAACGCAGCCAGTCAGAGACGGTTGAAGGAATTGATGCCGGTGGAGGCTCCGCATGGAAATGTCTCCGAACGGAGTCAATATACTTATCTCGAAGCAATGGGGCGTCTTCTGTCTGGGATTGCGCCGTGGCTCGAATCGGGATCATCCACAGGCACGGAGGGAGCGCTCAGAAGCCAATACGCGGATCTAACGCGCAAAGCGATCGATGCGGGAACGGATCCCGCGTCGCCCGACTTTATGAATTTCAATAAGGGTAGCCAACCCGTTGTGGATGCCGCGTTTCTGGCGCTTGCGATTGTGCGCGCGCCCACCGAACTGTGGCATAAGCTGGATTCCAGGGTTCAAAAAAATACGATTGCCGCGCTCCAGTCTTCCCGGCAGATACGGCCGGGGTACAACAACTGGTTGCTATTTTCTGCAATGGTAGAAGCGGCATTGTCAGTTATGGGTGCATGGTGGGATCCAATGCGCGTTGACTACGCGGTCCGAACCATGAATACCTGGTACAAGGGGGATGGAGTTTACGGCGACGGGCCGTCGTTCCATTGGGATTATTACAACAGCTTTGTCATCCAACCCATGCTGCTGAATATTCTTGACAGCATCTCAAAGTCCTCCACTGCATGGGAATCATTTCGGCCGGCGATAACGGTCCGAGCCCAACGCTACGCGGCCATTCAGGAGCGGCTCATTGGCCCCGATGGGACGTTTCCGCCTATCGGACGATCGCTTTGCTACCGCTTCGGCGCGTTTCATTTGCTCGCTGAGGTAGCGTTGCGGCGAGTCCTTCCTGAGCCGATCGCACCTTCGCAAGTACGATCTGCGTTGACGACCGTGATGCGGAGAATGCTTGATGCGCCCAATGTCTTTGATGAAAAAGGATGGCTCAGGATCGGATTTCATGGTCACCAACCTTCGATCGCTGAATCGTACATATCGACTGGAAGCTCGTATCTGTGCTCTGCCGCATTGCTTCCGCTCGGACTTCCTGCGACCGATCTGTTCTGGAGCGGTCGCTCGATGCCTTGGACATCAAAAAAGACATGGTCGGGCGAGCAGGTCGGACCGGATCACGCGCTGGAAGACCATTCAGCGATCATGCCAGACAGGGAGCAGACAAATTAGCGTCGTGCCGATGTCGACCTGCGCACTGGAAGATGTTCAAGTGCATATTAGAATATCAACTCGCGAAATCAGAGCTTAGCACTCATCGAGCCGGAGTGAACGAGTGCATTGTTTGAATGCTAAGTCTGGGAGGAGCACGAGGTGTTGCAAGAGGCTGAACTCAGCTGTGAGGCTGATTCAGAGAACTACCTCGGAGGCTCCTCAGAGACGATTATGTATTACATCGGACTTGATGTTCACAAGAAGACGATCAGCTATTGCGTAAAGGAAGCAGCTGGTCATGTGCACCGGGAAGGCAAGATCGGTGCGACGAGAGGTGAGCTGGATGCATGGATCCAGACGTTACCTCAACCTCGGATGATGGCCATGGAGGCGACGATCTTCACCGGCTGGATCTACGATCACCTGCTTCCGCATGCCGAGAAGGTGAAGGTGGCCCATCCGCTGGTGCTCCGGGCTATCGCCGCGGCCAAGAAGAAGAACGACCGTATCGATGCCGGCAAGATTGCCGACTGCCTGCGGTGCGACTTTCTGCCCGAGTGCCATATGGCTTCGACGGAGATTCGAGACCGACGCCGTACGTTGCGCTACCGGAACCTGGTGATACGGCAGATGGTGCAAATGAAGAACCGTGTATCGGGGCTGCTCATGGAAAGCGGGGTCAGCTATGACAAGCAGCGGCTGCATAAGATGGGTTACTTCAGCGAACTGTTCTCGACCAACGAGGAGATCAGCGACAGCATCCGGCCCCTGCTTCGGCTAGGCCGCGAACACATCCTGCGGGGACAGCGACTGGATCGTGCGCTGATCAGTTCACTGGAACGAGATCCGCTGCTGTCGGAGCGGTTGAGACGACTGAGGACGATCCCCGGAGTGGGTCCCATCACCGCGCTGACCTGGGCCCTGGAGATCGGAGACTACACCCGCTTCCCATCGGTGAAGGAAGCCATCAGCTACTGCGGACTATGCAGCGCTGAGAAGAGTTCTGCCGACAAGGTAATGCGCATGCCGATTTCCAAGCAGAGGAACAAGCACATCCAGCACGTACTGGTGGAAGCCGCCAAGCTGGCGCCCCGGTACTCCCACGAACTGGCCCTGCTCCGGGAGAAGGAAATCCAGCGAGGGAACAAAAATCGGGCCACCCTGGCGGTGGCCAGGAAACTGGTGGCCTACATGCTCGCGGTAGACCGCAGGAAACAGGACTTCGTGCCGGCCGAAGAGTTGGCGGCCAAAGCAGTGGCTTGAAAAAACCTTCCTAATAAGGAAGAACAAAACAAGATCATTCGATGCGCAGGCTGCCAGGTCCTGCACTAAATCGCCCGGGCGACGGAGGAAACTCCCGAGGCTCTCTTCGCATTGTTTCGGGACTGGCAGAGAACACAAACTCAATCTTCTGCGACAGCTCTACGGAGCTTGAGGCAGCAAATGGATGTCCGGTCCTGCAGGGAGCAGGGACCACTAGCCGAGAGGCATACGTGCGCAGCTCGATGACCCCATCACACCGAATACGCGCACTCCTGAGCGCGCCTAGAAATATCGTGCCCTTTTCTTGACAGATGACTTACATGGATGGCGATTTGGCGCTCGTTCAGAATTCCGAGGCACCTCAAACGCAGATCGCTAGACTGAAGCCCGTTTCCGGGAACCTATCTTGCTCTTGTTTCGCAACTCGTGATTGATGAGTGCTTGGCAGCTACCAGCAGCCGAGAGTCTCGCGAGCACTCGTGGTCTACTCAGTAGGCACAGAAGTTCCGACAGAGACTCCATCTGCACCGAAGAAGATTGTCTTTAGCTGAGAGCGAGGCAAGAGAAGTCCCCCCTTCGCGATTTCTCACAAAGGGGAACGGGTACTGAAGCAAGATCAAGCCCAATGTGGCGGAGACGATCCGGTTCACCACCTGTTGACTGGACCGTGGCAGCTGCCGACGCCCTTGTCGCTGTAAGAATCCGGACCGGTTGTCTGTGCAGGATCCTTCAATGCCGACTCGAAGTCCCAAGCGTAGCTATTCTGATTGAGCGTCAGACCCATCACGCCCCAGAATTCCCCGGTTGCGGCCTCGAGATTTTCTTTGTTGAAGTTCGGATTGCCGGTAGGATCAGCGGTTGTTGTGTTCGTTGTGACGACCGCATCGAGTGTCTCGCCGCCGGTGCCCACGACGAATTCCCGTATGCCCTTTTTGGGATCGTAGTTCCCGGAGGGGTCAAGCGGACGGTAGCGGCCATAGAGGTGGTCGTGTCCGTTCAGCACCACGTCGGCTCCATACTGATAAAGCAGTTGCCAAAAGGCCTTAGCGGTCGTGCCTTCGGGTACGGCGATGCTGTTGGCGGGGATGAACGTGGGTTGGTGCCAGTAGGCGAGTGTGCACGCGGAATGATTCGCCGCGAGATCCTTTTTCAGCCATTGGAGCTCGGAAGCAATCCAGGCACCCGTGCAACCGCCCGGCTGCGTTTCGCACTCAATATTTAACGAGATGAGGTGCCAAGAGCCCAGATTGTAGGAATACCAGCCATTTCCAACTCCGATTTGGCCTCCCGGCGCTGAGTTTGTTCCTAGTCCGCCCGTCTGTTCCAAGTGCCCTGCCTGTCCATCTGAAAACGGCACCGGTTGGGTGAAGGTACCACCGGTGTCAGGGTTGCCGGCGATCGTCGCCGTCATCACTGTTCCATCGGCATTGTGCTGAACGCCGTCGAAGTAAGAGAAGTAGCCATAGCCTGCAACGCCGATCGCGCCGTGCTCGACATAAAACTCATGGTTGCCAAGCGAAAGGCCTCGTGATCATCTTGAAGGCGCCATAGGTCGGTTCGTACGAGTTCTCAAAGTCCGAGTATTGTCATACCTAGTATTGCTCATCTCCGACGAGCGCGACGAGGTCAGGTTTCATATTCTCAATCTGCTTTGCAGTGGCCGCCTGGGATGCGAACAGATTCTGAGCGGTGTCCCCGACGCAGTTTTCACCCCCTTCTCACCACTGGGTTCCGTCTCGCCTGGCTGGCAGGCTACGTCGCCTACCACGGCGAGCACAGGCGCTGCGCGGCCCGTCGCGTAAGGCCACGGATTGTCGTTGGAATTTCGATCGCCGTCACCGTTGAAGTTTTGATTCTGTGAGTGATTCTGCGCCTGTACACCACGCTTCACTGATGCGCTTTGGTTGCGGAGAAGCTTGCTCAAGTAACGCGCGAGACCGCTGAACGCACCGGCGCGACTGTTGTCGATATGGCTGTCCTGTCGGCTAATCATGATGCGTGCAGCGCGGAGCCCTGGGTGAATGGCTTCCGGCCGAAAACGGGAACCAGCTTCCATCCAACCATGGCTGGAGCCCGCGCAACCGCGCAGGCTGTGGCTAATGCGATCACGTTATGGCTGATTAGCAGGGCTTGTGCCTTAGGCAAAGCGCCGATTAGTCCTTAAGAGTCGTCTTCTCAGCAGTGACCGACTCAACTCAGTAGAAGAGCGTTGATGAGGACTGATCCCGGCCTCTATCCCAAGCTCGATGAGCGCATTGTCCCGGAAGTCCTCAATTGAGACTCTGACTACTGCGATCAATGACCAAATGAGTTTACCGTGGCTATTTCGGTCCGTGGCTCAGATGTGCGGCTCATGCCGCGCTCGGCTGCGTCGTTACGCCATTCCTCGCTTCAATCGCCTTAATGCTGTTTACGAATGCCTTCTCCAGAACGTTCCTGCCAATGGATTCGAGGACGAAACTGAGTAGGTGTCCTTTGAGGTTTTTACCCTCGCGTGTGACCACAACGTCAATGTCGGTTGTACCGTCGGAATGACGAATAAATGTGTAGCCGTGCCCAGAGGCGCCGCCCCGTGTGTTGGAGACTGTGGTGGTGAGGACGACATGGTCGGATCGGACCAATCGTAAATGCAGGCGCTCCCACACGCCTCGGGAGCCTTCAGTGACGTCAGCTTGGGCATGGCCAGCTGATGCACCTTGAGATCTTCGTCAGCGCTGTTTCCGAACAACGCTAATCGGCCGGGCCCAAAATCGGTAAGGCCAGCGATGTACTGCTCGGGCGTAAGAGATGCGGCCTGGTGAAGGTGGATGGTAACAGCGCATCGAAGAGGGTTGGAAGGCATTTGTGGCGGGTGCACGACGAGCCTGCCACATACAGAAAAGCTTATACCCTGACGGGAAAGATTTGGGCGCGTACGTCGATATGCCTCTACAATTCGTAACTGCGTGTAAAACGCAAAGACTGAGGATGTGAGAATGGCTGAGAAAACGATGGTCGAAAAGGCCGGTGAGGCGGTTGGTTTCGGAATTGCGATGGCAGAAGATGTCGCTGGCGCTGTTAAAACAGCAGTTGGTGCAGCGGTGGCGACGGGAACAGAAGCTTTAAAGAAGGCACCTGCCACGAAAGCTCCGGTCAAGCGGGCTGCAAAGAAAGCACCTGCCACGAAGGCCGTCAAAAAACCTGGGACCAAGATGGCGGGTAAGAAGTCAGCTGCGAAGAAGGCTGCCAAAAAAACGCAGCCAAGAAGACGCCGGCTAAGAAAGCCGTGAAGAAGACTGTCAAGAAGGCTGCTCGACGGCAGAAATAACTGTGAGGAAATATGGCGAATGATAAGGCAAAGAAGAAGGCCGCGAAGAAGCTTGAAAAAGCGGTCAGAAAAGCTGTGAAGAAGGGCTTAACCGAGAATGCAGTGGAAGAAGCGGTCGGACTTGGCTTGTCCAAGCCCTCCGGTAAGAGAAAGGCAGTCGGCAAAGCAGCCGTAACTGATGACGCGCAGGCTGCAAAAAGAGCCTGATGTTGTAACTGCGCCTTCATTTCAGGTGCCAACTCAAGGAATTTCTCGTGCAATGCCGAGTTCTCGAGCGTGCTTTCTGTGACAAACACGCGTTCGGGACCTAGAACGGGCGGGAAGAGATTTATCAAGTAACGACAAATTGGCTTCTCGATAGTGATGCTATGAAATTCTAACGATTGTTGCCGAAAACCCCGTTTCGGGGAAGTTGCCCCCCGGCGCGGGGGCGAGTCCGGGGTCAGATAGCTTGCGGAGCGACGACAATACTCCCCCGACACAATCAAAGAACGATTCATGGATTTTGGGGAGCCATGGAACAGAAAACTCGCTTAAGGATTCAGGCGACCTCCTCTGTGCAGTCGTACGGGCTGCAGAGCGGTCGTAACTCCCCGCGTTGAACCGCCTCCGGCACGGAAAATGCGTACCGTACAGATATCGCAGTAAACGGAGCTCGAACGGCAGCCTGCAAGTGATGACTCGATTAACTTTCTACGGTAACGATGCTCGCTAAGCCGTACGTTCCGTCTCTGCATTGGGCAGAAACGCCTGTAGAGGTGGTCGGGCAGTGAACACGGGCACAACCCGAAGTGGTATGTAGCGGCGCATGAAATCCATTTCATTTTGTATGGCGAGAAAACAATATGTATCCCAAATCACGCGTTCCAAATAAATGCACGAGTCAGTTGACAGCCACCGTATCAGGTGTTTAGCGTTTCAAGCGCTTAGTAAAACAAAATTACTTCCCAATCGAGTAGCTGGCCCATCGCCGCGACGAAGCGGCATACGTCGACGGTCTTGAGGAGGGAAAACATTATGTTCGACTCGGCCATTAAATACACTCTCCATTCTTTCAGAGATCGAATCGTTTCTCTTTTCTGTGTGATCTCTCTTGTCATAGTCCTATTCGCTGGCCACATTGGTGCGCAGACGGTGGCTACGTATGGCTTTGAAGACGGAACACCCGATGGCTGGAGTTCGTTCAATGGCGCGAGTACGCCTGTCGCAACGAATACCGCCGCCCACAGCGGATCATTCAGTCTACTGACGACGACTAGTTCCACCGGCGCGGGCGGACCCTCGATTCTGGTGAGCAGAGTTCTTCTGGCCGGCGCAAAGTATACGATCACCGGCTTTGTCCAGCTGACGCCTGGAGAGACTGCAACGAATGCCAATTTCACAATGAAGCGTAGCGATCCGAGTTGTTCGGGTGGGACATGCTACGACACGATCGGCACGTACCAGGTGCCTGTGTCGAACTCAGGCTGGGCACAGATTGGCGGAAGCTATACGGTCAGCACCACAGAGACAGGGCTGCAGCTTTATGCGCAACTCGTTGGGCCGACGACGGCACAGTCGTTTTATCTGGATGATGTCGTGATTACAGAGACAGCGCCACCTCCAGGTGGAACGCCAATTGCGACTTATACGTTTGCTGATGGCGGGCTGGATGGATGGGCTCCATTCGGGTCAGTATCGCTAAGCAACGCCGCGCCTCCCGTGCTCGATCCGAATGGCGACCAACAGGCGCTTCTGACGACGAACCGGACGGCCGGATTTATGGGACCAAGCCTCAATCTGTTGAGTGTCCCGAATGTAGTTGCAGGCGCGACATATCAGGTGAGCGCGTATGTGCTGCTTGCGGCTCCAGACAACAGTAGTCCGACTGCTACGATTTCGACGAAGACGACAGACTGCGCCAGTTCCGGGGCCTTCGGCAATATTGCGACCTCGGGGCCGCTGTCGAGTACGGTCTGGACCAAGGTGCAGGGCACGCTTAGCTTCAGTAATCTGCCTGGGCCACCCACGGGGCTGACACTCTACTTCCAATCGAGCAGCGCGACGGATTCGTTCTATATCAGCGATGTTGTCATCGGTGAACTTTCGCCGCCACCACCGAATCCGAGCCAACAGGACAACACGGGGATCACGTCGACGTTCGAAGATGGCGGGCTAGATGGGTGGAGTTCGCGTACGGGTAATTCCACAGTGGCCAACTCGACCGCGGCGGCACACAGCGGAACCCACAGTCTGCTGACCACAGGACGGACTGCGAACTACGACGGACCGCAGATTAATGTCAGCAACAAGATGTACAGCGGCTCGCGGTACAACATCAGCGCATGGGTGATGCTGGTTCGGACGGATGACTCGAACCATGTCATCAATATGAGCTTGCAGACCACGCTCGACGGCAACACGAGTTTCCCAAGCATTACTTCTTATCCAGGAATCACTGTGCCTGCGGACGGAAACTGGCACCAGATCAGCGTCATCGGCTACAACATGGCGAGCAGCTACGATCCGGGGACGGCCTTTCTGTATCTGCAAACAGTTCCACCGTCAGGGGCTGATCTTGTGTCGTTCTATGTTGACGACTTCCAACTTAGTTATGTTCCGCCACCGACGATTCAAACAAATATTCCTTCGATTTACAAGACTCTGTCCGAGTTCTTCCCAGTCGGTGCAGAGATCGATACGACCGATCTGTCAGGCCCACATGCCCAGTTGCTGACGATGCATTTCGACAGCATCGTTTCAGGCAATGACATGAAGTGGAGTTCGGTGGAGGATACGAAGGGCACTTATACCTACGGGAATGCTGATAGCGAGGTTAGGCTCGCCGTGTGCAATGGCATGAAGATACGGGGACATAATCTGGTGTGGGCAACTGGGGCGCAGACTCCTGCCTACGCTACAGGCGATGGGACGAACTCACCTGCCAATCAGGCTGTGGTGACAGCTAATATTCAAGAGCATATCCAGAGCGAGGTGCAGCATTTTGGTAGCAATGTGTATGTGTGGGACGTGGTGAATGAACTGCTCGATCCTTCACAGCCGGACTGCCTCGCTCATGGTCCGTTCTATAACGTCCTCGGGAAGAGTTATATCGATATCGCCCTGCAAGCGGCCAGGGAATATGCGCCCGCGGGTACGAAGTTGTTTATCAATGATTACAGCACCACGGATCCGAACAGACTCGCTTGCCTGGTGCAGGTGGTTGGCGATTTGCGTAGTCGGGGCATTCCGCTCGACGGCGTCGGACACGAGATGCATAACGCAATCAACTATCCATCGACCGAGGCAATGGTCAAGGCTATCGACACCGTTGCGGAGAAATTTTCTGGGATTGAGCAGCAGATCACCGAGATGGATATGAGCGTCTATAACGCTGGCGATGCGACCTCGAACTATGGCAACGATATTCCGCCGTCGGTTCTGGCAGAGCAAGGCTGGCTCTATGCGCATTATTTTGAAGCGCTGCGGCGGTTGAGAGGGAAACTAAGTGCCGTTACGTTCTGGGGTTTCGCGGATGACGACACCTGGCTCGATGGCTTCCCAGTTGCTCGGACAGACTATCCGCTGCCTTTCGACATGGGATTGCAGGCCAAGCCAGCTTATTGGGGAATCGTGGATCGGACACAGTTGCCCGGCTTCGGGTTGAGGTTCTCCGCTTCCACGACGGAAGGCGAGAGGCATACAAGCACGCTGACCATCACCGCGACCAACGGCAGCGTAGGACCGGCTTATACGACGCAGATCAGCGGCATCAAGCTTACGCAGCTCTTTGGACCACGATGCAGCCCACAGATTACGGCACCGGGAAGTTTCCCGATCGTACTTGGCGATATCGCTACAAGTGGCACTGTTAGTGCCGCCTTTAGTATCAACATCGTTGGCTGCCATCCAGACTCTATATTCCTTTTGAGTGTGCCGTGGAGGTCGGCTGTGTACCACACCGGCACATTCGAGACGATCCTGGATTTCAAGAGAAACGGAAAGTAAGAGGGCACACAACGTCCACCGCAGGACCGAATTATCTCTATAGCCGGGAAACGCCAAGGGGAAGTGATATTTGACACAGGGAGGAACCGACAGTGCTGGAAACCACCACCGGAACGATACGAAACGGCAATATATTTTTGAGCCGTAGCGATGGAAGCACCACCGTCCACCTTCTTCGCTTCGAACCTAGCTCGCCCTAAGACAGGGGATCTGGACAAAGGCTGAGCCGCACTAGCAGATCTGCGGCATCCCTGACGTTCTCTACAACCGATAACGGCGTTGACTTCACTTCGAAACACCTGGAGCAGGTTGCGATGGACCTCAAGATGAGACTCGTGTTTTCGACTCCCGGCAAGTCCCCGAATGAAGATTGATTGATCAAAAAGCGACGTACTTCGTTATCTGTCGGTGACATGGAAGAGTTGCGACGCAGCACTCAGGTAGCGTTTCTCTACAGCGAGACACAGCGACTAAAGGAAGCTGAGACCGACTACCAGGAGGCACTGGACATTCGTCACCAACTGGCGAAGACCAATATTTTGACACTATCTCGCCAGCCTTAGTCAGGATAGTGACGAGACTATTTACGATCTTCAAAACTGGAAGTCTGGTACTTGACCCACCGCCAGCCGCAACCCCAGAGCCGTCCACTCTGGCGCTGTTAGGGACTGGCCTGCTTGGTGCCCTGGGGGCATTCCGTCGCAAGCTATTTTTCCTGCAACACCAATCGAAGGAACTGCGTCTGCCTCTATTGCCCCAGAAGGCATCCCCCACCCGACTATGTTTCGAATGACGTGCATATACCGCCGACATTCAACGAGCCTGCGGTCGCAAGCTTCTTTGATGTTTATCCCACTGGCTTTCCATTAAGTGGTATTCCCACTACTCCGATAATAAACGGCAACGAAGTGTCTACCGGAACTTTGGACCTTACATTTTTGGGGGCGGTAGCATCATCGGTACGGTAAATACTCAAGGCTATAACTGGGCTGGTTATATCACCGGCGGTGGTCAAGTGGTCGTCCCATACTCTGTCCGAATTGATGTGGACTACACACCGGTTCCCGAGCCTTCTTGTTTCGTTTTGCTCGGCACAGGCATCGTCGGCCTAGCAGGTGCAGCCCGTCGCAAGTTTCTCTCCCACTCCTAGGAGAGCATCACCGAACCAATGGGAATGCAGAGGAAAGGATGTGGTGCTGTTTTGCTCGTTCCGTTTTATAGGGAAAACATTTCACGGCAGCCCCGCAACATGTTGCACAGAATCTCTTCTATCCCATTGAGAGGACTTAGTTTACTGGGATATCGAGAGGTGCGTGTAGGTGACTGCAGTCGGAGCAGCAGAGGTTGCACCGCTGATGTAGCTGGCAAAGTTTCCAGAGCCCTGCGAGATGTTCTTAGCGAGTCCACGATAGAGACGCTGGCCAAATGCACCCTTGATGAACGAATCCAGATCAAATAGCTGTCCTCAAGTTCCTCAAGGGTCACAAGGATTACGCCCGTCGTGTACTTGTCAGTGTTGCTGGTGATGCTGGAGAAGGTCGGATCTGCTTCACTCGCTGCTGTGTCTTCACCCCACGTAGTAAGACTGTTAGTCCGCTGCGCATTCCATGATCTGGCGTAAATAAGCTTGGCTGAATTCTCCACATTGGTAACTTGCCCATGCTCATCTTTATCGGATCGGTGCTCGATGAGTGCGTTGGCCTATTGGCAGCAATTAAGCCAAGGGTCACTTGTCCGGAAAGAAAGCCGACTTATCATCCGTGTGACTCGTCCTCAATTTGTCGATGAGTGAACTGGCGATTTGTCACTCACCGAGAATTAGATGCAGTGTAACTTTGGTTGCCGGACATAACCCGACGACAGGAGCGCTTCGAGGTTCGGCGACTGTGTGGAAGAAGCCAGCATTTGCCGGCCTCATTTTGACCTGGCAATTAGAAAGCTACAGGGACTTCTCCTTGACAATCTAGGAGAATCTCACTACTCTCTCCTAGAACCTCTAGGAGTAGGTATGGCCGACCAGCTCAACCTCATCCAGGGAACCCTCGACATGCTTATCCTGAAGGCAGTCTCCCTCGGTCCCCTCCATGGTTACGGTGTCCTCCTTCGCATCCAGCAGATTTCCGGTGACCAGCTATCAATTCAACAAGGCTCCCTGTACCCCGCGCTCTTCCGCCTGGAGCATCAAGGCCTCATCGCCTCCGAGTGGGGAGAGTCCGACAACAAGCGCAAGGCGAAATTCTATCGCCTCACAGCCTCCGGCCGAGCCCGCCTTCGCACCGAAGCCGACAACTGGAACCGCATGGCCTCCCTTATCGCAGGCATCCTCACCACCACCCCCGAAGAGATATAGAGGAGTTCTAACCATGAAGTCCCAACTTCGCTCCTATATCAACTCCCTTCTCCATCGCGGCTCTGTAGAGTCCGCCATCGATGCCGAGTTCCGCAACCATATCGAACTCCGCGCCGAAGATCTCCAACGCGAAGGTCTCACACCAGCCGAAGCCCTCCGCCGCGCCCGCAGCGAGTTCGGCCACATCGAAACCCACAAAGAGAATATCCGCTCTTCACTTGGGCTCCGACTCCTCGATGAGCTTAGTGCTGACCTCCGCTACGCCGTTCGCATGCTCCGCCGCAGCCCCGGTTTCACGCTCATCGCCATTGCCTCACTCGCCCTCGGCATCGGGGCCAACACCATCATTTTCACTCTCGCCAAAGGCATCCTCCTCGATCACCTCGCCGTGCCTCAGCCCAACCAGCTTCGCCTCTTCGCCATCGTCAGAGACAACCACAGTCCCCTCCACCGTTTCTGGGGTGACTACTACAAAACCCCCGATGGCCGGTCGATAACTCACTCCGTCTCCTACCCCGTCTACCAGCTCATGCGTCGGCAAAACCTTGCCAAGCCTGTGCTCGAAGACCTCTTCGCCTTCAAATATCTCGGCGACTTCAACCGCTTCACCGCCTCCGTCGACGGTCACGCCGGCACCGTCACCGGCGAACTCGTCTCCGGCAACTTCTACCGGCAACTTGGCGTTCAACCCGCCCTCGGCCGAGCCATCCAGCCATCCGACGACGACGCGCCCGGCTCCGGCCCCGTCGCAGTCATCAGCGACGGCCTCTGGGCCCGCCTCTTCGGCCGCTCTCCCTCAGTCATCGGCAAAACCATCCAGCTTAACCTCATCCCCATTACCATCGTTGGCGTCAACCCACCCGGCTTCACCGGAGCCGCCAGCGTCCAGCTCTCGCCCGACGTCTTCCTTCCCTTCAGCATGCAACCCACCCTGATGCCCGCGCAGAATGCCTCTCTCCTCCAAGACCCCAATCAATGGTGGATGTCGATCATGGGACGCGCTCGCCCCGGCATCTCCAACGAAGCCGTCCGTGCAGCCTTCTCTGTCTGGCTAGAACAGGACATCCGCGCCACCGTCGTCGTACCAAAGGACGCGAGCATGCCCGACTTCGTCGTCGAATCCGGCAGCCAGGGTCTTGCAGCAGCCACCCATGATTATGCCGCGCCGATCTATGTCCTCTCCGTGCTCACGGGCTTTGTTCTTCTACTAGCCTGCGCCAACCTCGCCAACCTTCTGCTCGCCCGCTCCGCCGCCCGCCAGCGCGAGATGTCCGTTCGCCTTGCTCTCGGGGCCAGCCGCTCCCGCATCCTTCGCCAGGTATTAACCGAAAGCCTCCTCCTCTCCTCGCTCGGAGGCATCGCGGGTTTCGCCCTCGGCTACCTCGGGCGCAACACCATTCCCCACCTGCTCTCCTCCGTCTGGCGCCCCGCGCCCCTCAACGCCCGTTTCGACCTTCGCATCTTTGCCTTTACCGCCGCTATCTCCATCCTCACCGGCATCCTCTTCGGCCTCGCTCCCGCATGGCAAGCTACTCGCACCGACGTCAACACTGCGCTCAAGGACGCCGCCTCTGCCGCCACCCGCCGCCGCAAGGGACTCGCCGGCAAATCCATCGTCGTCTTCCAGGTCGCGCTCTCCATGCTCCTCGTCGTCGGCGCCGGCCTCTTCGCGCGCACGCTGATCAATCTCAACACCACCAGCCTCGGCTTCGACCCCCACAACCTCCTGCTCTTCAACATTCAGGCCCCGCCCACCCGCTACCCCGCGCCACAGAACATCACCCTCCACCAACGCATCGAAGACCGCCTTGCGGAAGTTCCCGGAGTTGAGGATGTCGCGCTCGTCGAGAACCCCCTGCTCGCCCACAATATCTCCAACACCACCTTTGAACCCACGGATCAGCCCAAACCTACAGGCGACAATCGGTATTGTGACGTCAACACCGTCGGCCGCAACTTCTTCGAGACCTACCGCATCCCTATCCTCTATGGCCGAAGCTTCGGCCCAACCGACACCGCGAGCTCCCCGCTCGTCGCAGTCATCAACCAGAGTCTCGCCCACAGCGTCTACCCGAATGTCGATCCTGTCGGTAAAACCTTCATCACGGAACGGAACCAGGGTGATCCTGAGACTATCTACCAGATCATCGGCGTCGCTGCCGACGCCAAATACGATCGGCTCCAGGGAAACCCGCCCTCTACCTTCTACACCCTCTACCGCCAGGCCAAAGGAGAGCAGTTCATCACCTACACAATCAAGACTCAACTCTCTCCCGCCGCCATCCTCCCCGCTCTCCGGAAGGCCGTCGAATCCATCGATAAGGATCTCCCCCTCCGCGACATTCGCACCCAGACGGAACAGATCGAAGACAGCATCTCGCAGCAGCGCCTCTTCGCCACCCTCACCGCTGGGTTCGGTGTCCTCGCTCTCATCCTCGCCTGCATCGGCATCTACGGCATCATGGCCTACAATGTGGCGCGCCGCACCAGCGAGATCGGCGTCCGCATGGCCCTCGGTGCTCGTACCCGACAAGTCTTGTGGATGGTTCTTCGTGAAAGCTCTTCGCTCGCGGTCTTTGGCGTTGCCATCGGTCTCGCCGCCTCCTTCGGCCTCACCCGCTTCATCCGCACCATGCTCTACGGACTCCGACCTACAGATCCTGTCACATTCATTCCTGCCGCTCTGCTCTTACTCGCCGTCGTCATCGCTGCAGGCTATGGTCCGGCCCGCCGGGCCTCCCGCATCGATCCAATGCAGGCCCTGCGGCACGAGTAATCACTCGCAACCCTAAATTGAGGTGGACGTTAGGGCTAGTTGTATGACACACCCAGCGAGGCGCGGAATCATGCGACGGGTGATCAGGTGGGTTGTGGTCGGGATCGCTGAATGAGGGAAACCTCGGTCATTTGCCTCGGTTGGTGATATCAGGGCAACGCGCTCTTTGAGCTTGTTCCGATCGACCTGTTGCTTCGGCAAGTTGCCGAATATGTATGGTCCGCCGTCCGACTGCACGGAAAAAGCTGAGGGCGAGAAGACAAGTCTGCGCAAATGTATTCGGCCTTTGGTGGAGCACTGCGCTCCTGGCCAGGATGAGTTGCGCGCGTATCTGTCCTTATTAGTCGGTCGTCGTCATCAACCAATTCGTCCAGCAGGTTTCCAGGCACGCCGTTGTGACTGTTCTTTCATCCTTGCCGTTCTCATGCAGACTTCGGTGGGTAATTTCAAGCTGCCGCCGTAGCGCGGTAAAGTGGGAGCGCGTCAGCGCTTCCAAGCCGCAGGCGTCTTTTCCGCGCTAGCTCACGATGCTGTGACCATGTTGCTGCTTGGTCTGTAGTCTTCTCCGCTGGATAACACAGCCCATGCGATGCGCGCCAGCTTATTGGCCATGGCGACCACGACGACGTTTTTCGCGGCGCGGGCATCGAGCGCATCCAGCCAGGCTCCGATGGGCGCCCGATCCCGCTTGATCCGCAGTACCGCAGCCCGTGCCCGTGCCCGTGGATGAGGATCTTTCGCAGGTAGACGTTGCCGCGTTTGCTGATGCCGAGCAACCTCGCCTCGCCTCCAGTCGAGTACTGCCGCGGCACGACACCGAGCCACGCGGCAAAGTCGCGCCCCTTCCGGAAGGCTGCGCCGTTGCCGATGGCGGCCACGATGGCCAACGTTACGATGGCCTGGGTAGGCCTATCTTCGTCGTCTCGCTGTGTCGGCCGATAGCGCTGGGTGCCGCGTGGCTGTTTCACCATACGGCACGCACGCCGCTGGCTCATGCCATGCGCTTGCCGCGCATGGCTCACCGCACAACGCCGTCGTTCAGGGCTTAGAAGTTTCCCGAGGCGATGTCCTTCAACACCAGCTTCTCCAGGCTCAACTCCGATACCAACCGCTTCAGCTTCGCGTTCTCCTGCTCCAGTTCCTTCAACCGTCGAGCCTGATCCACCGTCAACCCACCATATTCCTTGCGCCACCGGTAGTAGGTCTGCTCCACAATCTCGGCTTCCTAGCAGGCTTGCGGTAACGTCTTCCCGTTCGCAACACCCACTTCAACCTGTCGCAGCAGATTCACGATCTGCTCCGCCGTATGCTTCTTTCCTCGTGCCATACACAGCTCCTCTTGTTCCAGATTGTCTCATCTCAACTGGTACAAAAGAGGCCCGGCATTCCAGAGTGAAGGTCGCGAAAAGTTGAAGGGGGTTGCACCATGCGTTTATCTATTCTCGTAGACAATGCACTCGTATAGGACTACGCTTAGGCATAACCAAGAGAGAGGCGTCAAGATGGTTCTCACCCTTCCGCCCTTCTTCCCGCATAGACGAAATCGAGACGGTTCGTTCGACTCCATTTGTCTGAAGTGCTTGATCACGATTGCTAATGCAAGAATTGAAGCCGATCTGGCAGCGCACGACAAGGATCACGTTTGCACTCCTTCCATCTTGTCCCAACAGGCTTTTGATCGCGCTCGGACACCGCGCTAACCAATCCAGCCTTGGCCATTTCTGAACAACGTCTTTAGGCGGCGTGATGATGGTTGAAATCAAATTTTCGCACCGCTACAACCCTGATGGGACGTGGCAATCAATCTGCCCGGAATGTTATAGAACGGTGGGGGAAAGCCGCGAAGAGGCAGACCTAGAGCGAGCCGAGAGCATCCATGTTTGCCTCTCACTCAATGGGCGCATGGTTCGAATCGATTAGCGTTTTTTGCTCGCGTGGATCTGGACTCGGCTGCGTTTCGAAGAGTCCGAAGATCGAAGCAACAAGAACCTGCATTTCACCCGCGAACTCAGCAGAACATAGTCTGAACGCCGCAAAGAACGTGGAGACTAATGTGCGCTCAGAACTTATCTTTCGTGCCCGGGAAAAGGTCGATAACAAGTACAAGCTGTGTCAAACAACCTCAAAGGCAACTCGCCGTCTTCACATCGTCGCGCAAAACACCACAGACACCATCAACGATGCCCTTTCCCGAATAGCCGGTGGGGATGAATCTTCGCTAGTGGTGAATCCTATTCTTGTCTCCTCGTAGCAAGCATCGTCAGGAACGTGCGCGCCTGTTCTCATGACATCAAATGCAGTATGGAGTTCAGCGTCACGATTCAGTATGGAGTCAAGGAAATGAACTCGCTGCACTTTAGATGGCCGGCTGGATTTCCCAGATTGCTAGGTTCTCCTAAAGAGTGCCCAGTCTGTAGCTCGATCGAGTTTACCGATGCGAAGTTCCATCCTCTCGACCGGTCTTTATCTTTTCTAGCGTTACGTCCAATTCGCTGTGTAGATTGTTGGCGAAGGTATTACGGCTTCTCGAAGACGAATAAAGCCACTATGTGCCGTTCACATTTGCCAGTTGGCACGACCCTCGCACTAAAAGAAGAATATGAATGATGTCCAATATGCATCCGGCGATACCTCGAATGAGGTCTTATTTCGGCTTGAGGCGAGGCACCTCACAGATTCCATGAACTACCGAATCATCGCGCAAAGTGAAAGCGAAGTACGGGATATTCAGAATGCGCCTGCTATAAGCATGAGCTATTTCCTTACTGAATCAGACCAGACAAAACTGTTAAGAACAGTAAGCATCTACAGCCAGAGAGGCGAAACCAGCGATCAGGTGCGACTTCTTTATATGAATGATGCGGCGTTTTCGGTCTGGAAAGCTATGGGGAAGGAGCCAACGGTTATCGGCTCACAACATCGACCACCATCGACGGCCATGCTTGCGTTTGGCATTCCGTTCAGCGAGTAAAGATCCGACCGAGTCACTCATTGAGCCTGAAAAGGGAGGCTTGGGGTGTTCCGGATGATGGTAGCCAATCCAAAGGTTTGTAGTTGGACGAAAGTCGATTTTCCGGACAAGTGCCCAGCCCTACAACTATTGCTAACAGGGCCAAACACTCGGTGAGAATCGTCGGGACTAAATCGTGAGGAGTGCAACCGTCGGATAAGTTAGATTGCACCGCCGGACCAGCGTTCGATTGATTCGCAGCCGCAGTGAAGTTCGGGTTGGGTTCGGATGTCCATGCGACGCATGGCCGTACAATACGCGAAAGCCGTACTTCGAGACGATCAGGGACGATTACCGGGATACGAAGCGATTGCTGAAGCCCCATCATCCTGATTAGAGGAAGATTGGGGCTTAAAGTTTTTAACCTCGTGTTTGGAGCTTAGCTCGCGACCTGCGCATCAATGCACCGGCAAATCCGATCAGACCGGTCCCCAAGAGCAACAGCGTTCCTAGTTCCGAAATGGCCGCGATTGAAACGGCTGACGTGACTGATCCGTAAAAGTCAAGTCCCGTCCCGCCGATTTCTTGCTGCACATCGAATTGCAGTGTGTTCAGGCCAATCAGAAAGTCCCCCGTTGGAAGGGTAATCAACGTTAGAACGGAACAGTTAGGAGGTGGCACAATGAGCGTCGCTGCCGAGATTGCCTTCTGGATCCAGCATGTGACCGTTGAAGATCACATCGGTTGTGTCGTCGGCCAGTATCGAGATGGAGCCGGTGTAATTGCTGAATAGGATAGTGAAGGTGGTGGTGTACGAATAGACAGCGTTGGGCTCAACAACGCTTCCTTCTGGGCCTGATCCTGCATTATTCGAGACCCAGAATGAGTTGGCTCCTGCAGACGCCCACACACCATCTGGGTTGAGAGCAAATGTTGTGGTAGATCCTCCCACGAAAGCAACAGCAGTGTTTCCATTACCCAGGTTTGAACCACCGGTCTGGTAACTACCTAGTTGAATCGAATCTGCCGACGCAAAAGCGGTCACTAAAGCAAGCACCGCGCCAAAGGTCGAAGTCTTCAATAGAGTTTCATTAATCCTCCTGAGTACCGTGTAGAGAATGGACAACATTCGTCGGGGGCGCTTGCGCCAGTATCTGGCCGCTCCCATAGACTCAGGCAAAAGGGCACTCTTCCCATTGAGGACAAGAGGGCGAATTGGTTTTGCTGATGGGTAGTTTCCTGCCTAAACAGATACTAACTTTTGCTGCTGCAGCAAAGCTGGCCCAAATTGCTCACACTATGTGCATTTCGTAAGAACCTGTTCTTTTCCTAGTTGAGCTACGAGTTGGCACAACATTACTCATAAATTCGCATCCAAACCACTGAGGTTTGCGTATGCGTGCAATTAGATTTCTTGCTTTAGCTGCCATTGCTGGTCTCACACTTGCAGCAACTACTCCCAAAATACAAGCTCAAATCAGCGGCCGAACCTTACCACAGGCAAGCGACCCGCGACAGGCATAGCTTCGAGGAGCGCGGCGCCATACAAGTGGTTCGATCCGGCGGCCTTTTGCACTTCAGGGACCACCGGATGCACCGGCGTTGGCCTTAGTGGTTTAGATGGCACGTTGCGAGTGAACACCTTGAACGGACCGGGCATGCAAAACGTGGATGCGTCGATTTCCGTGACTTCGCCATTACCGAAAGAACAAAGTTTCAATTTCGCTGTGATGCCGTTAATGTCTTGAAGCGGTTACCCCCCAAGGTGCTTAGAAGTTGATCCTTCCAGTAATCTGCACGTTCCGTGGATTCGTCAACGTGCCGTTCGGCACCCCAAATAGGTTGTCGTTCGGGGCTGTATCCGGGATGCTGAAGGTGTGACGGTTAAACGCATTCAGCAACTCGAATTTGAGCTGGAATACGATGTTCTCGTGAATTGTCGTGTTTTTGAGGATACTGAAATCCTCGTTATAGTATCTCGGCGTACGCGCTTCGCCGGTTACGCGCGGCATATTGCCGAGGCTGAATGCGCCAAATTGTCCGCGGTTCGCGACAGCATTCTGATCGAAGAAAGCGCCGCCTTGCGGCTGGCGGATCGTATCAAGATTGAACAGCGTGTTCTCGTTCGGAATTGCTGTCTGTGCGCCAATGGGATTGATGCGCCCCTGTTGGTACGCCGGACTCTTCAGCCCTGAACCAAGCACCCGATTAAACCGGATCTGGTTCTGGAAGCCCGGAATCCCGGTCGCACAGCAAAAGGAGATAGGCTGGCCAGACATATATCGCTGGACGCCGCCGAGTTGCCAGCCGCCGACAACGTAGCTGGCAAAACCGTGGTTCACCCAGTGCCTGCCAGGTCCGAAGGGGAGCTGATACAGCCAGCTTAGAACCACGGTGTGTGGCACATCCTGCGCGCTGATGGCCTTCTCGTCATGCAGGTTATTTACATTCTGCACCTGGGCCACTCCAACACCGTTGTTGGGCAGCAGGCTGTCAGAGTTGGTGATTTGCTTGGCCCATGTGTATGAGCCAAGCAAGTTCAGGCCGTCGCGGAATCGGCGTTCAACAGAAACCAGCAGAGCGTGATAACTCGACATACCAACGTTTTGCAGGCAGCAGCCGCTGTCAATGAAATCGTATTGCGGGAAGGGGCGCAGCGCCCGCTGCACCTGTGCTCCATGCCAAAGGGCGTCGAAACCGGCGAATGGCTGTGTAACCCCCACGGTGTTGCCGACGACCTGATCATTCAGATGGTTGCCGAGTGAGAAATACTTCTGATCAATGTTGTTGATGTTCTGGATGTTCGAGTGCAGGTTCTGCGCCTTGTTTCCGACATACCCAACTGTCATAATCAGGTCCTGCGCGAGTTGCTGCTGCACCTGCAGGGTCCATTCGCTGATCATCGCCGGACGGCCGTACTGCGGTTCGATATAGGAACCGCTTACAGCCTGACCATTGAAGATTCCGGGATCAAGATTCGGAGGTTGCGCGAATGCCGGAAATCCGGAATCGAGGATAAAGGAGGGATCGAACCCGTTATCCGGCCAAGTCGGATTAGCACGATACCCTGAATTCATGCTCCCGCCGAAATCAGAATATTGAAGTGGCCCGTATACAATTCCGCCCCCGCCGCGTAAAACAGTCGTTCCGTGAGACTCCGGCAGAGTGTAGGCAAAACCAAGGCGTGGGGCTATGTTCTTGTACCAGGTGTCGGCCCATGCGGTATTGCAACCGTTACAGTTTGTGCCGAACACCAGCGCACCCGGAACATTAAACTCCGGATCGACGGCTGTAGGACTGAAGTTCGAGGTATAATTTTTCGCCTCATGACGTGGCATGTCGACATCCCAGCGTAGACCAAGATTCAGGGTCAGGTTCTGGCTGACCTTAAGATTGTCTTGGGCAAACAAGCCGTAGTACCACGAGGTCCAGCGGGACTGGTGCGGAATAATGCTCTGTCCACCGCCGCACGCCAGCCCTAGCATCTGGCTCGCGAATGCGTATCCGTCGGCAATGCCGGCAGAGGATGCAGTCTCATTCCCGCAGAAATTAATCGTGGGGCTGTTTCCGTTAATCGGCGAATACTGCTGCCAGCGAAGGTCGACACCAAAGGCGAAACTGTGGCGGCCTTTTTCCCAGGCAACGCTCTCGTTGAGGCGTAAACCGTTATCGATGTTGTCGTCGTTTTGTGGCGGATTGCCTAAGTTTACAACGTTCCCATTCACGATCTGAGGGAAATTAAGGGAATCAGCATTGCCGATACCCAGCTCCTGCGACCAGTTCTTGTTCGCGAAGATGGCTTGTGCATAGTTGATGCTGTTGGACCGGTTGGTTCCGAAGTTGAGGTGGTTCAGAAGGTGAGGCGAGAACGAATAGTCCCAGCCGAAACGTCCAAAGTGTGTCAGGAAATCCTGCTTCCAAGTATTGGGATCAACTGGATCGGGAAGGAGTGGGCTATTACCGGAGGTGCGATTATTCTCACGAGCACTGTAAGAACCCCACATTCGGCTCTTGTCTGATAGGGTTGCGTCGATTCGCACCGTATATGTCGTGTTGTTGATGGGGATAGAACTAGGAAATACAAAGTTGTTGAACTGCTGACTGTTCGTCGGTGCGGGATAGTAAGCCAATATATTCTTGGCGGCCGAGCTGAAACGGCTGGGGTCAATCTTGTTGCCGGAAAATTGATCTCTACATCTGACCGGTCCATTGGGCGTTGATACCGTGCGCTCCGTCTGCGGATCGAATATCTCGCCTTGGTAGACTGAAGCATTGCCTTGGCAGGGATTGGTCCCAACTGGCGCCAGATCCGTCCGGTAAATGAGCGGTGCAGAGAAATCGCCATTGCGCATCGCAACCGTCGGCACGCTCGAGGTAGTAGTAGCGCCAAGCTTGTAGGCAAGCTGCTCCCAACTAAAGAAGAAAAATAGCTTGTCTCTGCCATTGAAGACTCTAGGTATCCATACCGGACCGCCTAGGGTCACGCCGTAGTCATTTTTCCTGTCCTGCGGCGTGTCATATGTAGAGCGGCACTCGGGAGTGTCGTTCGAGCCGGAACAGAAAAAGGCGCGGTCACCGTTGTTGAACCATGTGTTGGCGTTCAGGGCCTGATTACGAAAAATCTCATAGGCAGTGCCGTGAAAACTGTTGGTGCCGTTCTTGGTCACGAAGTTTGAAATTCCGCCCGTCGTACGGCCATATTCCGCCTCCGGCAGGGCGGTCGTGATCTTGAACTCCTGCAGCGCCTCCACAGAAGGCGCTTCTTCATCAAACGACGATCCATTCTCGCTGCGCTGCTGGCTGGCGCCGTCAATCAACACTTCATTGCCGTAGTTCTGACCGCCCGCGATTTTGGACAAGAATATTCCGTTGTTGCTGTTCGCAGTACCGGGCCCCGTAGTGCCCGGAAGCAGAAATTGAAATGCCTCCGGAGAGCGCAGCGCTCCTACCCCACCGAGTGCCAGTGGAAGTTCAACAATCTGCTTGCTGCCAACAATGCCGCCCATGTCAGACGTCTCCGTCTGAATTGTCGGTGCATTGGCGTTCACCGTCACCGTCTCAGTTGTGGCTCCGGCTTCGATGGTTATATTCAGCGCCGTTACCTGCTGGATCTGCACCAGGACTCCGGTCGACACTGAATTCCTGAAACCCGAAGCGGAAACAGTCACGTCATATGTCCCGAGCGGAAGTTCGGGAAATCGATAAGTGCCGGCTGACGTAGTGATGGCGGTAGATCTGTCGCCTGTATGTTGATTCTTTGCCTGGACGTGGGCACCCACGATCACGGCTCCCGTGGAATCAGTTATGGTGCCCGCAAGCCCTCCGCGGACTGTCTGGGCCAGCGAAGCCCCGCCTGTGATCATCCAAATTCCAAAAGCGATCTGTGTTGTGAGTCTTCCTAAGTTCCTCAGCATCGCTCCTCCTGAAAAATCATCTGACCTCGCTCCCGTGCGCAATTGGAATCAAACGTCCAAGTCTGGCGAGGTACAGGGTTCTAAATTCCGGGGGTGGAAGCGCTTACATTGGATCGCTTCCACCAAAATATTGATGGAAGCGATTACACAAACTGGAAAGCTTTATAGAACGAAATAACGATTGTCAACATCGTTTTTACACAGATGATGCAATAGCACATATTTTCATAAACTTATGTCATTCCCCGAGCAGGGAGAGACGCCTGGACTGTCTGAATCAGTTAGACTTGCGCGCAATCAGCGATCGTATGTGTTGATCCCTCCTCCAGTCTGGTTTCACGATATCTATCACACTGATAGAGTCCGCTACCGTCAGCATGAAGAGCAGCGGATTCGTGAGTTCACAACCTCGGCCAATAAGCCTGGTCCACCGAAGTGAAACCGGTGTTCGAAGCCAGTAGCAACAGCTAAAGGCACTTGGCTGCCGACTACTTCGGCTCGCCTGTGGCTTTTATGCCGTAGAGCCGTCTGCTCAGCTCAAGCTCTTTTCTCGCCTCCACCTGCATTCCGGCTTTGCGGTAGGCCAGCCCAAGTTCCCAGTGTAGGCGTGCATCATTTTTGTTCAGCGCTACTGCCTGTTCGAGTTCCCTGACCCCATCCTGCGGCTTCCCGGCGTCACCGAGGGCGCGGCCAAGTTTTTCGTGGCAGGCCGTGCATTGGGGATTCAACTTGACGGACTGTTCAAGTAGTGGGATTGCTTCCTGAGACCGGTGTTGGTCTTCGAGAAAGCTGCCGTAATCCAGATAGGGCCACTCATCTTTACTTCCTTTCTGTTTGGCAAGCGTAACAGCTAGCCGAAAACTCCTTTCCGCATCGTCCAGTCGATTCATCGCGCTGTATGTGAGTCCAAGGTTTTCCGCTGCCTTCATGTGCTCGGGTTCGAGGGCAAGGACACGCTCAAAGGCTTTCTCGGCCTCGTTGAACCGGCTTTGGGTGTAGTCGCATCGTCCCAAGGAATACCACGCCTCCGTATTGTTGCCATCGAAAGCGACTGCCTTCTCTAGCCAATGGATTGCGTCCGGATATTCGCCGAGCAACACATAGTCAAGACCTACGATTCGCAGTTCCTCTGATCTTGGAATGCGAAGCTTCGCTGCGCGTGTAAATGTAGCAAGTGATTCGCGAGGTTTGTTTTCGCGCTGCTGCGCAAGACCCAACGCGTACAGTGCATCCGCCGATGTGGGGTGCGTCCGAATAAATTCGGCCAATGACTTCTCCGCATCTACTAGGCGATTGAGCTGCAGATAGGACTTACCCGTATACAGGAGTGCATCGGTAACTCCCGGTGAATTCGCTTCAGCCTGAGTCATCAAGACTGCTGCCTGGGCCCACTGTCTTGCGTTATAGGCAGCCAGACCCTGAGAGTAGAGCGCGCTCTGCGCTTGTCCCATTGCATGCCAGAGCAACGGGAGCAGCATGTATCCCCAAACTCGGCAGTTTCCGATCACTGATCTTCTCGCGAAAGGCCGGATGGATCAGTCTCAAATTTCTTGAGCTCTGCCTGGGCTCTTGCTGCGTCGTCGGGCCTATGCAGGCGCTGGTAAACCCGTGCCAACTGAAAATATGCGCCCCGCTTGATGAAGTTGGAAGGATTGCCCCTGAGACTCTTCTCTAACCAGGTTATGGCCTCCGAGTCGCGTCCAAGTTTTACCATGCCGAGGCCGAGATAGTAGTAGCCAGGCTCGGGGTGTTGGAGTAGCGGCACAGATTTCTCGAGAAACGCCACGCCATCCGCAGCACGCTCCTGCTCCACGTCTATTTTTCCCAGATTGTAGAGCGCCACTGGGTTGTCAGGACTCAGTTGGAGCTCAGTCTTATACGCCTGCGTCGCTTCAGCGAATCGGCTTAGCTTCTGGTATTCATTGCCGAGCGCTTCATAGAGGTCGGGATTTTTCGGCTGTTTCGCAATGGCCGCCTGGTACTCTTTGATTGCCGCCTGCGGATTACCCATATCCGCAAAGGCCTGCCCTAGCGCGCGGTGCACATGCCAAGATTCGGGATCAATCTCGCGCATACGGATATAGCTTTCGTTTGCCACCAGGCTATGCGCGCGGGCGCGATAGTCGAGAACGTCGATATCGTTGGGCGCCAGCTTTGCCGCTT
This sequence comes from Edaphobacter aggregans, assembly GCF_003945235.1. Taxonomy (NCBI): domain Bacteria; kingdom Pseudomonadati; phylum Acidobacteriota; class Terriglobia; order Terriglobales; family Acidobacteriaceae; genus Edaphobacter; species Edaphobacter aggregans. The sequence continues at coordinate 5,686,455 of NZ_RSDW01000001.1, read as the reverse complement.
CGTCCAGAGGCAGGATTGCAGCTTCGGGATCCCCGGCAGCAAGCTCGACGATTCCCCACCAGGTCAGCGCCTCGGTGCTTTTCGGGTTCTGCGCAAGCTCCTGTTTAAGGGCCGTCCGCGCCTCATCCAGATGATTGTTCTGATACTGTGCGATACCCAGAAACAGATGAGCGCCTCGCGCTGCCGGATCAATCTCGATCGCCTTGCTCAGGGATGCCGCAGCCTCGGCCGGGCGCCCTTTGCGCAAAAGCGCCAAGCCAAGATCCATGTGCGCATCAGGCAGTTGCGGCGCAGCTGCAATCGCCGCCCGGAACGCCCTTTCTGCGTCATCAACTCTGCCATCGTGCATCGCCTGCATCCCGGTGCGCAGCGATTGAATCGCCGGCGCATCCTGTCCAGACAAAGTCCCGGGTACGAGAGCAAGCAGAAAGCTCGAAGCGGCCAGTCCCGCACAGCAACGGCAAAAGAACCTACCGAGACCGGACTGGAAATGGCGGCCCTTCATGCCCACATAATAAGCTAATCAGCAATGCAACCGCGCAAGACAATCTGGAGCGGCGCCGTCGTTTTTCTCAGCCTCTGGTGTGTCTGCATGGCGCAGCAGGAGCCGGCCGGGCCCGCTCCCCAAAGTGACAAGCTGGACGCATTTGAAGAAGTTCTTCGGCAGCATCCAAAGGATGAAATGGCCCGTCATGGAGAAGTAACCGAAGCAATTGAGGAGGCCCTCACCGCTCGCCGCAAGGCCAACAATGATCTCGCACTTGCATTTCTGTTAAGGGCAAATTATTGGGTGCACGACGACGCCGAGTTACTTACAGACATCGGTATCCAGGAAGAATCAATGACTCTCAATCTGGATGCCGATGCAGCACTCACCCGAGCTCGAGAATTGCGTCCTCGGGATCCAAGGATTCTCTACGCCATCGCCCGCAACAAGATCGAACTGAATCAGGTACAGGCGTCTGAACAGGCATGGAAGGATTACCTGGCGATGCGCCAGAACGACGCATCAGCGCACTACGGATACGGCTTGTTGCTCGAAATGATGCAGCGAAATGAGGAAGCCCGCAACGAATTCAAGAAGTCAATCGCGCTCTCTCCGAATCAGGCCGAGTCTTACTACAGACTAGGCGAAATTGCCCGCAATACGGGACAGGGCGTGCAAGCTGAGCAGTTTTACAAACAGGCACTTGAGCACGATTCAGCTCATGCCGGAGCTTGGGCCGGCCTCGGCATGATTGCATACAACGCCAGGCGTTATGACGAAGCGGAGCAAGATCTCGAGAAGGCCATTGAACATTCTCAGAATCTGCAAATAGCGCATTACTATTATGGACTTGCCCTGGCGAAACTGGGACGAAAGGAAGAATCGACGATGGAGTTCGAAACCGCTGCCCGTCTTGCCGATGCTGAGAATGCGCGCCGACAGAAGACAAAGCGTCTGGCGGCGCAGCCATATCAGCCACAGTAGATGCATCAAAGGCTATAAGATAGCCCATGCTGCAGACTTTCCTGGACGACGATAATCAAGATCTTGTCCTTAGGGGTCACAAGTGAAAACCTGTTTCTACTCGTCACGCTTTATCTGCTGCTGATCTCTGCGGCGGGGCACTCCCAGGAACCCACATTAGGGCAAGATACCTTTCACAATCCTTTACTGTCGAGTGGGCCGGATCCTTGGGTAACTCAACACAACGGCTTTTATTACTACATGAATACGACTGGGCGAAACTTAACTATATGGAAGACTCGCGATATTACTGACCTTGCTCACGCAGAAAAGAAAATCGTGTGGACCCCACCGGCCGAGGGACCTTACTCACATGAGATCTGGGCGCCTGAACTGCACTTTCTCGACGGCAAATGGTATATCTACTTTGCCGCGGATGGTGGAGCAAATGCATCACACCGCGTCTACGTGTTAGAGAACACGGCGGCGGATCCGCTTATTGAGAGCTGGGTCTTCAAAGGGAAGGTAGCGGACAAGACAGACAAGTGGGCAATCGATCCCTCCGTTTTTGAAAACCAGGGGCAGAAATATCTGGTCTGGTCGGGATGGGACAAGGATAGCGACGGAGAACAACGCGTCTACATCGCCCATTTGAAAAATCCTTGGACAATTGATTCCGCGCGTGTCGTTCTCTCTTACCCGAAGTATTCCTGGGAACAGGTAGGTGATTTGTTAGACCGGGCGGAGATGCCGCATGTCAACGTCAATGAAGGTCCAGAGATCCTTCAGCATGGCAATGACATTTTTCTCGTATACTCCGCCTCTGCTTGCTGGACCGACTACTACGAACTCGGTCTGCTTAGGGCAATATCTGGTTCAAACCTGTTAGATCCCGCATCGTGGAAAAAATTTGATCATCCTTTTTTCAAACAAGACAGAAAGGCGGGTGTTTTCGGGCCAGGTCATAATGGGTTCTTTCGATCACCCGACGGCAAGGAGGACTGGATCATCTATCACGCTAATTCCGCTTCGAAAGAAGGATGTGGGGAGCGACGATCGCCACGCATCCAGCCTTTCACTTGGAATGCGGATGGAACCCCTGATTTCGGAAAACCAATTCCGACCAGCACTGCGATCCGAAAGCCATCTCATTAAATGTCGATCGGTTCTCAGCAGGTAGCGATATTCTTCCAGAAGGAGGGAGAAAAAGACTTGGGGATCGCCATTGCGACAGGGATGTTCCCAGGTATTGCCTGCCATGTTCTTCTCCTTGAAGTTTGCGAAAGTGATTGTTAGGTGGACGTGCGGTGGGTGAACCTTGCGACGAGGCGCGTCACAGGCCCGCGTAGAAGGACATAAGGAACAAAAGCCAGGGTGGGTGCCACAATCAGGAGCTCGAGCAGGTGCACCGCCCGAAGCTGGATGAGCTGATAGATCGCGTCGAGAATCACCGCCAGCATGAAGACCTTGCCGACATCCTTCCAGGCGCTGCGGAGGAGGCCGGATCGCTGAGCAGGATCTCTGACGACTGTCCAGAGAAAAGCCGGGCGACCTGCACGCGCGTCTTTCACGCCGGACCAGATCGCAAAGCCGGCTGCTACCAAGGGCTGCATGATCAACCGAAAGTTCATCGGGCCGGTTATACGGCCCATGAGGTTGTTCCACAGCCGGATGAAGATGTCGCCCATACGGTGCTCAGTGTAATTAATTCAGAGTAGGAAAGAAACTAGCAGTTCTTACATGGCTTGTGAACGCCGGGTCAGACTTCGGGATTGAAAAAAAGCGGCTATGTGATTACTGCTAGCCGTCTAGGGCGAAGTAGAACCGCAGGGCGTTCAATTTATTTCGCAAGCCGTTTGGGTCTCGGAGGAGACAGCTCGCCACGCATGATCGCGTTCCGGGTAGGTTCGACGTGGGCCAGGATCGACGACAGTGGCAAAGGGTGAGAAACGTCTTCAGATTTCACGATGCATCTTGGATGGCCGTGTTAGGTAGCGTTGGCCAAAAAGCCAGAGCTATTCATTTGGATTCCTTAAACAGATGGCTATCGGGGCGTCCGATGACTGATTTGGCAGTGCAGGGCCTCCCCTTAAGTCGTCGTACGTTCGTGCTTTATTTCGACGCCCTATTCGTGGAAACATCATCCTTCGCGGGGGTCGCATACCACCGTTCCTTGGGAACGATCTTCGGTTGATCCGGGTCGCCCTCATAGGCCGGCACCATGACCTGTATTCCGTACTCGTTGAAGACATCGAGAATATTTCTATGGAGCGCAGTTTTGAATGCAAGCATTGAATGTGGCTTGTCGCAGAAGACGTTGATTTCGTACATAACGCAGAAGTCCCGAAGTTCCATCTGCAGCACGAAAGGGGATGGGTGGCGATGCAGTCCCTCAGTCCGTGCCGCGGCTTCGAGCAACATTGCTTCGACCTGCCTCCAGGGCACGTCGTACCTGATACCGACAGTCGTGTGCAAAATCAAGCCCCTCGCATTCGCTATTGAGCTGTAATTAATGACTTCACTGCCCAGAATAGAGGAGTTGGGAATAATCACTTCCTCGTTCTTTTTGGTGCGCAGGTGCGTAACAAGAAGGCGGATCTGCTCGACATTGCCAATGTGCTCCCCGATTTTCACCAACTCGCCAACCCGAAACGCACGACGATACGTCATGCTGTAGCCGGCGACCAGGTTCCCGATGAGCGAAGAGGAACCCAGGGAGAAGATGACGCCAATTAACAGCGAAACACCCTTGAAAGCGCCTGATTCGGAACCGGGGATATAGGGATAAGCGACGACGACGGCGAACGCAATTACGAGCAGCCGTACCAACCGGTAGGTGGGCAAGGCCCACTCCGGGTCAAACCCCTTCCACGTCATGGTTCCGGCACCAAGACTGTCAAAGACAGCTCTAATCACCTTCAGCCCATAACGCGTGACAACGACAAGAATCGCTAGAAAAATAAGATTGGGTATGATGCCAACCAGTCCTGAGCCCATGGTCCGCAGCGGATCGACAGCCATTCGGTACATGCTGCTCGCAAACGCTCGCGTCCATGGAAACAGGGAGAGGACGTAGTGGAGGTAAACGTAGACTGCCACCGCGATTGCCAGACCATACGTGAGATTCAGCAGGCCGGCCAGGACCCCCCAGATCTGTTTCACCTTAATGATGTGATGCGCCTTGTGTTCAAAGCCCTCAATACGCGCCCGATAACGCTGCTCGAATCTTGCTCGCAAAAAGGCGACAATCCGGCGGCCAAATCGCAATACAACGACTAGCACAAGTGTCGCCCCGAGCGCGTATAGGGCGCGTCGCAATAGAAATCCGGGGCGCCTGTCTCGGCGATATGCCTCGATCGCCTCGCCGATGCGGCCTCGGTATACCTCCGCAAGCGGGCGGGGAGAGATTCCTTCGATTGACGCGTCCTCGTTCAACACCGCCAGGATGCGCTGACCGTCGGCCATGATCCAGGTTCCTTCAGGATGCTCTTCAAGTGTGAGTGAGTTCGCGCTAATCTTCGAGTTCCTGGCCACGGCCTTTATTCGATTTTCGATCTCCTCCGCACGACGCTCCGCCGGGTGGGCTCGAACGCCTCGTACTGAGAAGAGCGCCTTGCCGTCGATGACGACGTCCGCCTGGAGCAAGCCGTTGTTATCCTCGTCAGCCGCAACTGCATCTCTGCTCGCCGCAACTGCATTCGGACTTTCCTGGCCGAAAAGAGGAATACCTCCTCCTAGTGCCAAGGCGAGGACGGCTAAAAGGATTGATGCTCGGATGTTGGACATTGCTTTGACTCCTGAACGTGAAGGGGAGCACATTTCTGCCGAAGTACTTCAGCAATATGAGAGCTCATCAGAAGCTCACGGCTTACGTCAAGAGAATTTGACAGGCAGGCCAATGAGCGATATCAGGCGTGGCTGTTGAAAACTCAGATGGGGGAAGAGGTTCAAAATAAAGTCACATCAGGATGCCCTACAAACGATTTGTAGAGCATGATTGACCCCCAAAATCAAGCTGTTCTCGTAAATAGTGAGTTTTTCAACAGCCACAGGCCAAAGCGCTCATTGACTGCCCAGGTGGTCACCCCTCCTCGTTCAGAACCACTTGAGTGTATAACCGGCTTCTCGGCCAAGTGGAAAGTCACCCACTGGAAATCAGTAAAACACTAGCGCGTTTCTGATCAGTTACGACGGATCGAGCGCAGCCAACTTCCGTAAAGCGCGATTTCGGGGACTTCATACCTATCGACTCAGCGTCATCTCCGAAAAAAGAAAGCGAAAGAGCCTATATCAAGTTGTCATTCCGTCTTCCTGGCTCTCATCATGCGCAGCCGAGTCCTGCGTTAGCACCGCTGTTATCGGCTGTTCGCGGCGAGCCAAGGGGTGTTTCGGTAAGAATCGGCGATCACCCAGGCCGCGGCCAAGAGTGCCGTGTTAAGGATGGTCTCGCTCCACTGAAAGGGAACTTTGGAGCCTGCTGCCACGATAGGTATCCATACCAGAACCAAGAATAATCCGATTTGCAAGGCGGAGAGGGCTGTTGCCAATCGCGCATAGAGGCCGATGAGCACCGCGACGCCCGCCGCGATGAAGGTAGAGCCCGTAAAGTATGCCCAGAACAGGTGGGCCGGTAGCCAGTTAGGGACTAGCGGAGTCGTGGCTTGCACGGCGAGGAAATGGGCCATGCCGAAGAAGATCAACGAGAGGCCGTAGAGTACGCGGGCGATGCGCAGGCCGTTGTTGCTGCTGACAAAGCTAAGATGTTTACGGTCCCAGTCAGCGGCGAACCAGACATAAAGCACCCAGGCGGCGGCCAACATGACCGCGAGCGGAAATACGGTCCAGCAGGCTGCGAAAAGGGGTTCATGAAGAAAGTTTGGCAACCGGAAAAGTAGCAACCACAGTAAAAGAGTGGCGAGTAACAAGCGCGCGGCGATGTTCGCCATGCGCGGAACAAACAGACCAATGCCAGACGTTAGGGAGATGAGGGCGCCGAGGTAAATAAATAGTTCGCGTGCGGGGACATTGCCGGGAACAGGATTCCACACCGGGACGAAATCCCAGTACAGAAGACCCACAATTCCAAGACCGATCATGTTGACCGAAAAGACCGTATGACCAACACTTGCGATGCGCATTGACCTGTTCTCCAGGGTTGGTTCATTTTATTGGAGAGAGACCTGCACAGGTAGGACTGGCCTCAACAATAGCGCGATCAATATCCTGTGACTTTGAATTTATTCTGTAAGCCCTTCGAGGCGCAGCAGAACATTGTTGATGATAAGTCCGCCAGTGTTTACCGATCCAGTCCAGTTGGACATAAAACCGCCTATTCGGAACCCTAGTATCAGCAAGATCCGCCGGACGATGAGCCGCGGCAACTGTACGAGATGCCGACTTATCATCCATGTGACTCGTTCTCCATTTGTCGAGGAGTGAATGCGCGCAAAATTCTCGTTTTACCGTAAAACTCAACGACGAAGTCCCCTTTCATTTGTTTTGTGACTGGCACTTCCCAGCAGAGTACTTCGACACTGCTTCTTCCCTGCCCTATCCGTACCCATTTATTTTTGACGCTCAGGACTTCAGCCATGCGGATGGAGAACGTTGGGGGCGATTCCCTTCTCCCAACGGTTCGAGTAGAAGTAGCTGTTGATAGAAATGGCGCCCGGCGAACGACAGATTTAGCTTAGCTTCGGCGTCAGGTCTGTGACTGTCTCCTCTCACCATCGGTTCTATCGACCGAGCAAACTGCTCTCGAAATTCCTCTATTTCATCAACAGCCATGATCAACCGACTGCCTAAGCATGCCCTCCGAAACGAAGAAACAGTTTCCCTAGCGGTCGCAGAATCTCTACCAGTTGACACCGGGACGCTTCTTCCTGATCCAACTGCCTGACCAGGAATTGTAGATGGGACGAGCACGATGCTGGAAACCGAATACCTCTCTACACATTTGCTCGCTAGGAGGCCTGCGGTACCTTTCGGGCATTCCTCGCGATGAACCACCAAGCCTGCTGGAATATTTACTCCTATGGACTCGACGAGTTCTTCGAAATGCAGCTTGACGGTGCGCCGGCGTTCCAGATTCCAATGATTGAGCCTGTCAACGCTTTTTCGCGCAGCCTCTTCGTCGAGTGCAGCCTCGAACACAGCAAGCGCCTCGGCTGGATGAGCCATTCTACCGGCGGCATTCATCCGCGAAGCGACGCCGAAGGCCACGTCACGCGAGTCCAGTTGGATGGATCGGCACAGGCGGTTTTGAGCAACTCTTGCATTCCTTTGTGCCTCGACCTCGAGAGTTTGGCGAGTCCCAACCGGGTGAGAGTTCGTGTGCCATGTAGCAGCGGCACACAATCGGCGATCGAAGCAATCGCTGCATATTGACTGCACCCGGTTAATAGGCGCTCAACCTTCATATCGGTCCACCTTGCGCTCAGAGCAAGGGCCCACGCAAACATTGCAGCGAGGCCCGCTCCGCAGAATGCATCAGACCATACTGCTGTGGTTTCTGCCCGCTCCTGGATGCTGTGGTAATCGATCACGACGACGTCGATCCCCGGCCGTTCTGCCAAACGCACGGTCGCCCGCGCGTTGATGCCGTTATCGACCGTGATAAGTAGGTCGGCCCCCCCTGCACGAGAATTGGTGGACTGCGGACGAACTGAGGCCATAGGCCTTCGTCCCGATGAGGCAGATAGATTCTCGGTGCCGCACCTAAACCAGTTAATACGCTTCGTAAGATGTGGGCTCCAAGAATCCCATCGCAATCGTAATCGCCAAAGATGGTGATGCGTTCGCATCCGCGGATGGCGCAAAGTACACGATCCGTGGCTTTCTCCATCGACGAAATCGAAAAGGGATCTGGAAGATCGTTCCAGGATGGCACCTTCAGGAAGGCATCGATGTCCTCTATGCCTCGCCCGGCAAGCACTTCCAATAATGAATGACACAGAAACATTGCTTCCTCCAATGAAAAACGCCCGATATCTGAATCGGGCGGTATCGGTTCTCCATGGGCAATGTTGTCCAATGGATAAAGGACTCGGTCAAACGGAAGTTCTCTGGTTTAGTGGATCAGTGTCCGAGTTGCCGACCTTAGGTCCAGGATGGCAATCCACCCGCAGGGCTGGTAGCCCCACCACAGAGGACGCTAACTCGCTTAGCCTCGGCGACGAGGGTGCTTGTGTTTAGCTGCGGGTTGGGGGGCGACGGCAGTGGCGGCGGCAGACCGGCTACGGCGAGTAGAAGCTTGTTCGCAGCATTGAAGAGGTTCAGGTGAGTGTCGACGGAACCGTCTGTGGCGACCAGAAAGATGGCGGTGCGGCGAGAGTGGTTGATGGTGATATAAGTTTCGAAGCCGGCTCCGCAACCAGTCTTTTCGACAATGCGCGAGGTGGAGTCAATTGGCAGGATGTGAATCCAACCCAGACCAACGCCGGTGGGCTCGCCGGCGTGGTCAAGTCCCTGTTGGCTGACCAGATCCGAGGGAAGGATATAGATAGCCTGAGCGGAGGCATCTTGCGCGGAGATGTCTGGACCACCACAGTCGAAGGGGTGCTGCTTGGCTTCGCCGGTTTTACGGAACGCGAAATCCGACGTAGCGTGCATTCCTTGCCCAAGGCTCTTGAATCCGGGGTACAAACCCGTCGCACGCCTTGTCGGGCTAGGCCGAGAGTCACGCACGGCAGTCGGAAGTCTACGGAAACTTTAAGGCGGCCGACTATTTTGAGGCGAATCATTGATCACTCTCGGGGGCGGACGCAACATACGTGGCTCTGAACGGCCCTTCTGTGGCGCCTTCCCATGCATCCGGTGCACTAGATGCCTGGGAAGGAGCCTTTTTGTTTGTTTACTACTTGAACTGGAAGTAAGCCTCGTGGTCCGAGCCGTCGATCAGGAGAAGGGTGAACATCTGACACGTGCCGCTGAGGCTCTTGTCGGTCTTCCACACGTACGTATAGGCGTTCGACGCGGCATCATAGCCGAGTCCACTGTTGCCTGCAGTTGACGCCGGTACGGCGCTGCCTATCGCTGACAGGCTCTTGCAGTTAACCAGCGTCACGGTGGGGTAGTCGGGAACAATGAGGCCGAGACCCTGATTGCCGCCCAGGCTGAAAGCGATGGGAATCGCGCGACCGGCATTCTCCTCGTTCACTGTGGGCGGGTTGCCTACGGGCGAGTCGAAACCAGTAAATGGGTAGACCGCACGCCCGGTGATGTGGACGGGGACGATCTGCCACAACTGGCCTTTGCTGGCAGGAACCGTAAAGTCCCCATTAGGGGCAGCGGCTGGGGGCTGCAATACAATGGTCACATTGGGACCTGTTCCATTCGCTGTCAACAGCATTCCGGTGGCCTTGTTGATGATCGTGTAATAGTTTCCGGTTGCGGTGAGGGGTGGATTGGCGCAATTTACCGGGATATCGCCGCAGTTTCCGGCGGACTGGATGTCCCACTCTTGATTCGCATTCCCGGTGAGTGCCTCGGCGCTAACGATCTCGGGATTTTGCACTACCGCGCTACCTGACGCTCCGTTCTGTGAATCCAGAACGTTCAGCCCCTTGGCCTGGTTCAGGCTGATGATCTGGAAGTACCCATCTCCGCGGTAATCCATTGGAGCGGGGTAAATGGCGCTGTTCTGTTCAGCATCGCCATCCTGGGAGACGATTTGCCATTGCTGGTGGATGCCCGCTAACCCCGTATCCATACCGGTACTCAACGCGGCGCCGGCAGCGGTAGAGGCGTTAGCGGTTTCCAAAACGCGCTCGTTGGCGGCATTGACAAATTTGTAGGCCAAGGTGGGATCCAGTTTGCCGCCCAACGCCAGGATAACGGGCATCGCCGCGTTGTCACGGGGATCGCCGGCCGTGGTCCGGGCGTCGAAGATGCCTACACCACCGGTCCACCAGTAGTTATTGAGTGAAGTGAGCGCCGGGCCCGAAACGCCCGTGGCCTCGCCGGCCCACCATTCCATGCCCATGTGCAGATTATTGGGCACGGCCTTCTGCACCTTGTTGAGATCGATCATCGCCTGGCGTGCCAACGCTGCAGAAGGTCCGGGCGGATTGATCCCATACCAGATATCCTGAGGACTGGCGGTGCTGTACTGAGAAGCCAATGCATAGGAGACGCCATCCTCGATATTGAAGATCGGCAGACCAAGTTCGGTGGCTTCCTTGGCGAAGTTAGGCTCGGCAATCTGCTGCCCGCTCGAGTGGAACCAGTTGTATTGTGCTTGCGTCGTGGGTCCGTGCCAGCCCGGATAGTAGCTCTCGCAGATTGCGTCGAGCGGGATCCCATTGGTTACAGTTGCTCCGTAATAATAGGTGTACAAGTCACGATCGCCGGTGATGTGAATGCAACGGATGGGCGGCGGAAGCGGGGGGCCAAGCAATGGACTCGACGTATCGGACGCTGCATCGAGAATCGCCTGCATGGCTGCCTTTTGTATGGCGATGAAACAGGTTCCGCCTCCACTGTTATTCGTGTTGCAGTTTGTGCCGCTCAAGCCGCCAGTGCCACCCGTGTTGAACATACCGCTGGTCACTTCATTTCCGAGCGCAACCACATCCGGCCAGCCGCCCATGGCCCGATAGAGCTCCATCTCTTGCTTGACGTAGTTGTACATCAGGCAATTCCCGGCAAGGGTGCAATCATTAGTGGACGGCACTCCCGATAACTGCTCGATGGTCGCGCCTGCCCAGTTGCCGGGCGTGTCGGATGTGTTCCAGCCATCGTAGAAAAGAGTTACGTTGACCGATATGCCGAGTTGTTTAGCCCGCACAGCAAGGTCGACGCCAGACCAATCTGTTTCCGCGTAGTCCCCGGGGCCTCCGGCGCTCCCGGTTGCCGTGGCGGGAATAATCTGGGTGGCTGGCGGGGATGCGAGCGTGTAGTGGTTATATGGGCCGGTTGTAATAGGAAAACTGATGTTTCCGCGGGTGACAGTGGTGTTGATGGAAGCGGGGCGCACCCGGATCATGTTCATCCCGTTGTTCTTGAAGATTTGGATCACATCCTGTCCGGGGAGATAGGCGTCGTGCCACCAGGGGTATATTGAAGAGTTGTTTACGGCAGCTCGATCGTATTCTGTTTTCTCCTGGAGGCTCGAGTCGTTGCCGCGGAAAAACGTGGGGCGGAACAGCCATAACTGGCTTTGCGTCGGTGGACCCGAGAGCGAGGATTCGATCAGTTGGGCACCAGAAGAAACACCTGCGTTGGATACGTCCAGCACAAGCTTCGTGGCACTGTTCGTGACCACGTAATAGCCGTTAGTCACGTAGGTGAAGGCCCACTCCTGTGTGGGAACGTTGATGGCACAGGGATTCTGTACCGCATGTGTCACACCATGCGCGGCCGCAGTGTCGAGACAGAGACCGTTCTGAATATTGCTGATCTTCCAGTTTCCGCTAAGCGCCTTGATAAATGCCCATCGCTGGCTCAGATTGGTGAAACTTCGCCTGTTGACTACCATATTGTCGCCGGGTGTGGCCGAGTTGTTATTCAGGTCTATTTGCAGACCGGAGAGTTGATTGATGAGGTAATACATCTCGCCATTGAGAGGACTTGGATCAACCGGCTCCGGCGGTTGCATGTTTTGCGCTCGCATGAGGCTTGCCGCGAACATGCCAGCAAGACATAGGACCGCAAAAATCACCCGTTCGGCGATCCGGATGCTACGATTTCCCAGAGGCAACGCTAATCTACAATCGGGTATGGCCGCACAGCCTGCGTTTCGCATGGGGGCTCCCTTTCTGCTTCTGCCGAGACTGCTCAACGTGCCTGGAACATCACGAGCGCACTTCGAAGAAGCAAGCGCATTCTACTCTTCGATTATTTCCGCCGCATCCGACGACCAATGTCGGATGGTTCCATTTACAGGCCAGTCCACGGTGGCTTATCGAGACGTGTAGGAAGGAGCCGTTCATTGGTGATTTCATAAGGGCCCAGGTTGCTGTCCATTACCAATTGCAATCATCGCTTGCGACAACCGCCGCGGCCAGAGGTAGTTGAGCAACGACACATATCAGGACACACGCTATATCGCCATCTAAGGTTTTGCTCATCTGATCGGCTCTGCTTTCTCGAAAATCCCTTTAGAATTTAACCAGTATCCGAGAGGACTAATGGGATCGTTGCGGCAGGATGCGCGTTATGGATTTCGAGCGTTCACGCGGACTCCCGGCTTCGCTTATATCGTGGTCATTGTTCTTGCCGTTGGTATTGGGGCCGCCATTGCAGTCTTTACCGTCTTCAACGCTCTTGTGTTCCGGCCTCTGCCGCTGGCTCATCCCGAACAGATCGTCCAGTTCTCCGGCATCTACCGGAACAGCTCCAGTATCCCGATCTCCTATCCGATGTTTGCCGAACTGCAGCGTGAGCAGCATGTCTTCTCCGACATCTGCGGATGGAGCGCGGGCGCGAACTTCAATGTAGAAGCAAACGGCAGCGTCACCGCATCAGCGGTGCACTCTGTCACCGGAAACTACTACACCGTTCTTGGAGTAAACCCACTGATGGGCCGCCTGATCTCTCCCCGAGATACGCAGGGAAACCAAATATCGGAGGTTGCTGTTATCGGCTACGAGCTATGGCAGGAGCGCTTCGGTGGCGATCCTGCCGTCGTCGGCAAAAATATCCGCATCGACGGCAAATTGTTCACCATCATCGGTGTCACTCGGAAGTGGTTTACGGGCATGATCGCCGGATCGCCGCCGGAGATCACCATTCCTGCCGGAGCAGCGCAGCTGTCTGACCTCGAAAGCCGGTCACTGCTGTGGGTCTTCGTGACGGGGAGGCTGAACGAGGGAACGGGCATCGAACAGGCGCGCACCCAGTTGCAGACGTTCTGGCCTAGGCTGCTTGAAGACACGGTTCCCACGCAGAGCATAGGCCCGAGGCGTCAGTCGTTTCTCGCCATGCGATTCCGCATTGACCCGGCATCCGCCGGCAGCAAAAATATCGATCTCCGTTCCAAATTTCTCAAGCCGCTCTATCTGCTCACAGGCATCGTCGCGCTCATTCTGTTTGTTGTTTGCGTCAATCTGGCAAGCCTCGCCCTGGCCCGCGCCACCGTACGCCGCCAAGAGATCAGCACTCGCATCGCGCTGGGAGCCACTCCCTGGCAGGCGGTTCGACAGTTCGTGGTTGAAAGCCTCTTCCTCTCGACGATGGGCGCGTTGTCAGGTCTGTTCCTCGCCGTATGGGCCAGCAAGCTCCTGGTTCGTCTTTTGGCCAAGGGCGTTGCAGTTCCGGTTCTGCTCGACCTGAGACCCGATTGGCGAATCTGCGCCTTTGTTGCGATGACTGCCATTTTGACCGGATTATTTATCGGCCTTATTCCGGCATGGAAGCTCTCGCGGCAACATCCTGCCACAAGCTTGTGTGCGGATCAACGTACGCTCGGTTACGGAATGGGCTCGCTGGGCAAGACCCTCATCATCGCGCAGATCGCAATCTCGCTTGTGCTGCTTCAGGCATCAGGACTGCTCCTGCGAACACTCAAGAGTCTGCGCACTTTCGATCCCGGCTTTGAGAGAGCGAGTCTGCTGGAAGCTCAACTTACGCCACAGCTGCAAGATAACGAAAAACTCCACGCGGGCACCTACCGCAAGCAGCTTCTCGAGGCCATGGCAAACCTGCCATCGATCAAATCTGCCGCCTTTTCAAACCTCTCCGTGCCAAACGGCGATAGCGGCTGGAAGGAGACGATCTCTGCCGTAACCGATCCCAATCCTGCGGGGAACAGCACCGCAACCCTCGCAACCGTTTCCCCCGGCTTCTTCAAGACACTTGCGATTCCGCTGATGTCGGGCCGCGACTTTACGTGGTTCGATGACAAACAACATCCTACGGTGGTGATCATCGATAGCCTCATCGCAAAGCAGCTCTTTCCCACCGGCGATCCCATCGGGAAACATATTCGTTTTGGCGTTCAACCGGATTTTCAGGATCTTGAGATTGTAGGGGTTGCTCAAAGCGCGCGGATTCTGGACATTCGCGATGGCAATGCGCCTGTCATCTATACGTCCGCTCTTCAGCTCCGCGACTTTGCCGGTGGAGGAACGCTTCTGCTGCGTGGCTCTGCCTCAGCCGGAATCAACAAGGCCACTGTCGATAAGATACGGTCCTTTAGCCACGAGTACGCGACCGGCATTACTACATTCGAAGAGAAAAACGAGCGCTCCTTTGTCTACGAGCAGATGACGGCGACACTCTCTACATTTTTTGCTTCTATCACGCTGCTTGTTGCCGGATTTGGCCTCTTCGGCCTGCTGTCATACGCCGTCACACTTCGAACCCGCGAGATTGGAATTCGCATGGCGATGGGATCGCAGCGCAGAGGCATTCTGCAACTGATTCTGCGCGAAGCGGTCGTGCTTACGCTGGCAGGCATCGCTGTGGGAATTCCCTTTACGCTTGCCGCGACTCGCCTGATCGCACATATGGTCTTTGGCCTCTCGCCCGCCGATCCTGTGACTCTTGAAGGCGCTTCGCTCACCATGCTGCTGGTGGGCACGCTGGCAGGCTACCTGCCAGCATTCAGGGCCATGAAGATGAATCCTGTGACTGCCTTGAGGCATGATTAGGTAGCACAGGGTTCTAAATGAGCGCCTAAATAGTCAACGCACTCAGCGAGCGTTCCAGCGCATCCGACGCAATCCAATATGCAAATTCCGGGAGGGTAAACGGGCAAACTAGAAAGTTACTGACGGGAAGCCGACTTTTACTAAGACTCATGATTATTCCTAGGACGAATATGTCAAGCATCTCTCATCTGCTTTCTGGATAATGGTTAGAGTTGGTTAGCGGGAAATTGAACCGTTGCTGATTAATCTCAATATGAAGAAGGCAAATCTCCGATTGTGATTCGAACTCCGATGCCTATCCATTTCAGCGCGTTGATAGAGGTAAGAGGTATCAACCCGTTTGTTGCGGTCAGTTCCGCTCGGGCGGAGGCTCTCACACCGGGCTGGCGCAAACCGCTTCCTGTTTTGGTACGAATAAACGATAAGCCCCAGGTTCCTTGGCGAATTAACCTGATGCCGGCGGGAAATGGAGATTTCTATCTGTACCTCCATGAAACTGTCCGAAAGGCATCAGGCACATCCGTGGGTGATCGTGTATCCGTGGAACTCTCATTTGATGCCAATTATCGAAGCGGCCCACAACATCGCATGCCGCAATGGTTCAAGCAAGCACTCGACGAAAATCCACGGGCACTGAAGAATTGGACGGCACTGGTCCCTAATCGAAAGAAGGAAATACTCCGCTGCTTCTCACAATTGAAGTCGTTGGACGCTCGTAGCCGGAATCTCTCCAAAGCCCTGCGTGTTCTGTCGGGCGAAGGTGATCGATTTATGGCGCGCGATTGGAGAGACGGATCATAGCCTCGTTTCGCATAATGGTAATGAGTAATGCGCTTCTCGGGGGGCATCGATCAGCGAAGAGAAGCTGATTCCATAGGACTGATCTGTGAGACTACTTCCGGGTTGCCGACCATCCAGGATTTTGGAGAACATAAGCGTGCGTCTCTCCAGAGCAATTTAGTGAGCTTATGGATAGATGATCGGCTCTTACGCTGATGGACTCACAATGGCTGATTCCATTTGTATTCGGTGGACGCCTCATGCCAAAATAGAGAGAACTCGTCGAAGAGGACAGACCCCTCTGAGAGGTTTCCTCGAAAAAGAAGCTGTCTTCAGCAGGCTCTAGTAGGGGAAAACGGATCGTTACGAAATAACGTTAATCAAGCGCCGGTTTTGTCCGGAAGCTGGATGGTACCGCCGCAAACGTGGCTCCAGCAAAGATGCTCCTTTTGGGGGAGGTTTTTGCGATGCACACTAAGGCGACCACGCGTATCTTCATTCAATCCCTTTCTGAAGTCACTCAAAGAGAGGTTATTCTCCGTGGCTGGGTCTATCGACTCCGTATGCTCAGTAAGACCACTTTCGTAATTCTGAAAGATTGTTCTGGAGAGGCGCAGTGTGTCGCAGCGACAGAAGTCATAGAAGAGCTTCACCTTAAGACTGAAGATGTGATTGAAGTTCGTGGTCGAGTTCGAGTCGACGAACGCGCAAAACTCGGATGCGAAGTTGAGATTCTCGAGGCTCGCATTCTCAATCGCTCCGGACAGAATCTTCCCTTCAACTCTGCGGCAGATATTGAATCGGTCGGGCTTGAGAAGCTCGCGGAGTACCGTCCCCTTGCACTGCGAAATGAATACGTAGGCAATGTGTTTCGCATTCAGGCAGCTTTGCTGAAGTTCTTTCGTGAGTACCTAACTGACCGCCGCTTCACGGAGATCATCACTTCAAAGATTGTTGCGTCGGGAACAGAAGGCGGGACGAATCTCTTCGAACTGAAGTACTTTGACCGTATTGCTTATCTGGCGCAAAGCCCGCAATTTTACAAGGAACACGCCGTAGCGGGTTATGAGAGAGTTTTTGAGACAGGTCATGTATATCGAGCTGAACCACATTCAACCCGCCGTCACCTCACTGAGTACTATTCTCTGGACGTCGAATTCAGTTTCATCGATGGCCCCGAGGACGTCATTCAACTTGAGCGCGAGTTGTTGGCCTATATCTTTGATCGGATCGAGCAAAACCATGCTCCGGTTCTGAACACATACAGGAAGACTCCACTTCCGCGGATGCTTGATGTGCCATGCTGGGAGTTTGGAGAGTGCCTGGAACTTCTCAAAGAACACTTCAATCGGACGGATCTAACAGATGACCTGGATCCCGAGGCGGAACGGCAGTTGTGTCAACTCGCAAATGAGAGAACGGGAACCGCTGCTGTTTTTGTCTTGGGCTTTCCGCTCTTAGCGCGGCCCTTTTACAGTGCTCCGCGAGGCAGCAATGGAGCTGCCAGCAGCTTTGACCTGCTCTTTGAAGGAATAGAGATAACAACCGGTGGTCAGAGATTGCACCATCGCGAAGATCTAGAAGCGGCTCTACGTGGACGAGGAATTGAGCCCACCAACTTTGAAAACCACCTCAGGATGTTTGACTTGGGAATGCCACCTCACGGAGGCTTTGCCATTGGACTTGAGAGGCTTACGGCTCGAATTCTGAATCTTCCCAATATACGTCAGGCTGTGCTTTATCCTCGCGACCGTTACAGGGTGACACCATGAAGACAGAAAACGGCTCGGTTCGGATGGCTTTTCAGACTACTTCCATCCCTGTTCCTGAACGTAAAGGTTCCGCATAGCTCCGGAGTAACGGGCTACCCGGAAGCTATCCTGTTGTACCTGCAAAGTCAGCTTTCGATAAGTTGCCCGAGTCGGCTTCAAACTGACCGCTACCCGAAATTCTGTTCCGTTTGACATTTGCGCAGGCGTATCTTCAGAAGGCGTCCATTCTTCTTCTGGGGGCCGCTCATGAAGAATCTTGTTTTTTCTGCACTCATGTTTGCCAGCCTTGCCTCACCGATTGCTGTTCGTGCGCAGCAGCCACCGATCATCGACCGTCAGCTCTTCTTTGGCGAAGTGCAGATTGCTGGTGCGCAGATCTCGCCAGACGGGCAGTATCTATCGTTTCTGAAGCCTTATAAGGGCACGCGAAATATCTGGGTCAAGAAGGCGACTGATCCATTCAGCGTGGCGCGCCCG
This sequence comes from Edaphobacter aggregans, assembly GCF_003945235.1. Lineage (NCBI taxonomy): Bacteria > Pseudomonadati > Acidobacteriota > Terriglobia > Terriglobales > Acidobacteriaceae > Edaphobacter > Edaphobacter aggregans. The sequence goes on along the minus strand of NZ_RSDW01000001.1, from coordinate 5,668,384 downwards.
GTAAGTGCGGAGGCTACACGGCCTATTCCGGGCTATTTCTGGAGCCGGGATTCCAAGTACATTCTGTACGTGCAGGATGTGGGCGGTGATGAGAACTTCAATGTCTATGCCATTGATCCGACACTCGCAGCAGATCCGAAGACAGGCGTGCCGCCAACGCGCGCTCTGACAGACCTGAAGGGCGTGCGGACCCTAATATTCGCCGTGCCCAAGTCGAAGCCGGACATTCTCTACATCGGTCTGAACGACCGTGACCCGCGCTGGCACGATCTCTATGAATTGCACCTGTCAACGGGCGAGAAAACGCTGGTCCGCAAGAACACGGAGAACATCGCTGGATGGGAGTTCGATAACGATGGCAACCTGCGGCTGGCGGACCGCACGAACCAGGTGGGCGACACGGAGCTCCTACGTGTCGACCCAGACGGCTTCAAGCAGATCTACAACTGCACCGTCTTGGAAGGATGCAGGGTGGCAGGCTTCGACGCGGCTAACAAACAGGTCTACCTGATCACGAACAAGGGATCATTAGACCTGACCGAACTGGATCTGCTTGATCCCACCACTGGCGCGACGACCAAGGTCGAGAGCGATCCGGAGAAGCGTGTCGATCTGGGTAGGGTGCAGAGATCCGACATCGACTACCACGTGCTCTTCACGCAGTATGAGGACGACCGCGTCCGGTTGTATTTCAAGGACAAGGCGTTTGAGAAGGAGTACCGCTGGCTGCAAACAGAACTGCCGGACAAGGAGATCGCATTTGGTGCGCGGTCGAAGGATGAGAACATCTGGATCGTAATCGCGCACAACGACACGGAACCCGGCGAGACCTATGTTTGGAACCGTAAGGCGAAGACGCTTGTGCTGCAGTACCGCATCCGCGAGGAGTTGCCGCGGACGTCGCTCTCACAACGCAGGCCCTACCATTTCAAGTCGTCCGACGGTCTCGACATCCCAGCTTATCTGACGTTGCCGAAAGGGCTGTCGACCAAAAACCTACCACTGATCGTCCTGCCACATGGCGGGCCATGGGGGCGCGATTCGTTCGGTTATGACACCTTTGCCCAATTCCTGTCCAATCGCGGATATGCGGTATTGCAGCCAAACTTCCGCGCATCTACGGGCTATGGCAAGAAGTTCCTAAACGCTGGCAATGGCGAGTGGGGCCGCAAGATGCAGGACGATCTGACCTGGGGGGTAAAGGCGCTGGTCGCCGACGGCACGGTGGACCCGAAGCGCGTTGGCATCTTTGGCGTGTCTTATGGCGGTTACGCAACGCTGGCCGGCGTGGCTTTCACTCCGCATGTCTACGCAGTGGCTGTAGCCTATGCCGCGCCGTCGAACCTCATCACGCTGCTCGACGCTATTCCGCCGTACTGGGAGGCAATGCGCAAGCAGATGTACACGCGTATGGGTGATCCGACGACACCCGAGGGCAAGGCATTGCTGATTGCCGAGTCTCCGCTAACCCAGGCAAAGGCAATTGTGACACCGCTGATGGTGGTGCAGGGTAAGAACGATCCGCGCGTGAATGTCCGCGAAAGCAACCAAATCGTGGCGGCAGTGCGCGATAACGGAAAACCGGTTGAGTATCTCGTTGCTCCCGACGAAGGCCACGGCTTCGCCAGGCCCATTAACAATCTGGCGATGGTCACGGCGATGGAGAAGTTCATCGCTAAGTATCTCGGCGGCCGCTTCCAGGAAGATGTCTCATCTGATGTTGAGGCGAAGCTAAAGGAGATCACCGTCGATCCGAAGACGGTCAGTGGGGCTATAACCCCGAATGGAACTTCAGCGGCACCAACGAAGTAAACGACATTAGACCGGCAGGCACAAGAGCTACGGGCGAGATGGAAAGCTTCAGCGATGCGCTGCTTGTCGGAGCGTCGGTAGTAGCGGCCGCACATTACTCAACCAGCTCAGTCGTGAATTCGATCGTAGCACCGGCTTTTGGGTCAAAGTTGAAGGCTTTGCGGGTCGTTTTCCATCTTTGCCCCCTGACGACCACTTCATCTCCGATACTCGGAACAAGTCCGAGTTGAGATTCTTTCAACTGCCGCGAAAAAGCGACCTTAGCTTTGCTTTTCGGTGGGTGAAATATAAGCATGATGTCCATAATGCAAACAGCCTACCACTCGGGAGTCCGGTGTGGTCCTACTCCTCCAGCAGCTCCAAGATCTTTGCTACGGCGGGCCGCCAACGCTCCTCGTTGTCTTTGCCGAGGCGGTCATCATCACCCGACCTCCACCCTTATATCGTTCTGGGTTGGAGAATCGACATGGAAGAGTCGATCCTTTCCCACGGAAAACTTTTCTTTCGCGCGATGTAGAGAATGGCAGGACGGATCCGACTACAGGATGAAAGCGGAGATCGCAAAATCTCTGCCACACTTCGAGAAAAGGAAGACGAACATGCCCAGAAGCAACGTATTCTCTCGTCGCCAATTTGCCGCATCCGCGGTATCCATTGCGGCTCTGGCGGCTTTACCGGCTCGTTCCATGGCAAACACCAGCACACAAGCAACAGGAGGAAATCAAATGACAACCTTGACACCATACCTTTTGTTCGATGGCAATTGCCATCAGGCAATGGAGTTTTACAAATCCTGCTTCGGTGGAGAACTGACTTCCATGAAAGTGAAGGATTCGCCGGCGAAGGATCACATGCCTGCGGTTCAGCAGGAGAAAACCATCAACGCACGACTGAAGAGCGGGAGTGTGGAGATTTCAGCGTCGGACTGGCTTCGGCTTGACCGGCCTCGCATTCCCGGCAACACGGCTTGTCTCTACCTGAGCGGTGGGACGCCCCAGGAGTTAAAGGCTCTTTTCGAAAAGCTCTCCGAAGAAGCCGAGGTCGACGACCCCCTGAAAGAGACGTTCTTTGGCATTTACGGAGCTCTGAACGACAAATTCGGAGTTCGGTGGATGTTTCAAGCTGCCAAAAACAGCTAGTAGACTGAGCGTGTCGATGCGCAATTCCTGGGCCCCGTAATCGGACCCAGGCACCGGTATCGGCCTCTCGAAATATCGTGGTCGACGAACCGCGAACCTAGCGAAAATCGAAAGGAAACAGCGAGATGAAATACATCTTGATGATGCACATCCCGAAAGCAGGTTATGGAGCTTTTGGCGCGTGGTCCCATAAGGACATTGCAGCGAACTTCGCCTTTGTGAAGGACTTGAATAGGACACTCGGTGAGTCCGGAGAGTTTGTGGCGGCGGACGGCCTGACACTTCCGGATCAGGCCAGGGTTGTGAGGGCGGGCAAAGACGGGGTACCTGTCACCGACGGCGTGTTCCCGGAATCAAAGGAGTTTCTGGCCGGCTACCTGATGGTGGACGTCGATACCACGGAACGGGCCTATGAGATTGCCGCAATCTGGTCAGGGGCACCCGGGCCGGGTGGGCTGCCATTGAATATGCCCATCGAAGTGCGGCAAGCGATGACTGTCGGAGCCAGCGACCTGCCATGAAAGAGACGCTTCCGGATTCGTTCGCCGAGCACCTGCGCGAACTCGCTCCCCAAGTGCTGGGAGCCGTCGTGCGCCGATTTCGCGATTTCGCGGCGGCCGAGGACGCCCTACAGGAGGCCATGCTTGCCGCGTTTACGCAGTGGCCGAAACAGGGTGTTCCCGAGAATCCACGCGGCTGGTTGATTCAGGTCGCATCGCGCCGCATGACCGACCAGGTGCGCAGCGAAATTGCTCGTCGTGAGAGAGAGAACTCGGTCGCCCGGGATATCGACACCATGGTGCTTGCCGACGAAATCGAGCCAGACATGGACATGGACCCAAATGACACGCTGATTTTGCTGTTCATGTGCTGCCACCCCGCCCTGAATTCGTCCTCGACGATTGCCCTGACGCTACGTGCCGTCGGCGGTCTAACTACGGCGGAAATTGCCAATGCCTTCCTGGTTCCCGAGGCGACCATGGCGCAGCGGATCAGCCGCGCGAAGCAAAGCATCAAGGCTTCCGGTGTGTCATTCAGTCTGCTTCCTCCCCAGGACCGCGCTGAACGGCTGCCCGCAGTTCTCCATGTGCTTTACCTGATCTTCAATGAAGGTTACACCAGCAGCATCGGAGCACACTTGCAGCGACTCGATTTGGCACGTGAGGCGATCCGATTGACTCGCTGTGCAAAACATCTGCTTCCCGATGATGCAGAAGTAGCAGGTCTGTTGGCGCTCATGTTGTTGACCGACGCACGTCGTGCAGCACGAACAGGGCCCGATGAGGAATTGATCCCCCTTGACAAGCAGGACCGAAGTCTGTGGGACCGCACCGAGATCTCCGAAGGCATCGAGTTCCTCACCGCCGCGCTATCCAAAGGATCCGTGGGTCTCTATCAGTTGCAGGCGGCGATCGCTGCAGTTCATGACGAAACGGCACGAGCTGAAGACACGGATTGGCCTCAAATCCTGGCTTTGTACGAATTGCTGAAACGCGTGTCTCCCAGCCCCATGGTGACACTCAATCATGCGATTGCAACCGCCATGGTACACGGCCCGTCCAAAGGTCTCGAACTGCTCAAGCCCCTCGAAAGCGATAATCGGCTTGCCGAGCACCATCGTCTAAACGCGGTTCGTGCCCATTTGCTCGAGATGCTGGGCGATCATGAAACCGCCGTCAGACACTACCGGATTGCGGCAAGTCGTACGACAAGTATTCCCGAACAGAACTATTTAATGGCACAGGCGGCTCGGCTTGAAGAGAGTCCGAATTGCCCAGAGGAGAACACTACCACTCCTGATCATGTGCACGAACCCATCCAATCGAAGATGACCTAGCGAACGGACTGCCGCGAAAGGAAGATTGCTTTTATCGGAGCATTCTGCGAGCTAGAATTGACGCCAGCGTCGGCTACTACCTGAAAACTGTCTGCTTCAAGTGCTTTCTTTGCAACCTCAGCCATGGGCTTCAGACGGCGAATATCAGAGGCATCGAGTACGCCAGCGTGCGCCACGATCAATGCATGTTCGCGTGGACGGCCGTCTGGACGTTGTACGCCGGAAGGGCGGTCTGGCGAACCGACATGTAGCCAGCGTCCGGTTCAGGATGCTGTTTCAGCTTCTCAAGCGCACCTTGCACGGCACATGGATTAAGGTTTGCTTATTGTTCTTCGTCGGCTTTCTCGATGCTGTCAAGATAACATTGCAGGGCGAGTCGCTCGCGAGCCGCTTGCTGGCATAAAGAAATAAAATGCAAAGTCATGGCCGCTTCGTCGATTCCCGCTCAGTCTGTACCGGTACCTCGCATTCAGTCGGTGGATGCTCTTCGCGGGGGCCATCATGATGTTGATGGCGATCGATCACATTCGCGACTACGTGGCCCGCAGTGCGCAGCAGTTCTTGCCTACTGACTTGACACGGACGACTCCTACTATCTTTTTACCCGTTGGATCACGCATTTTTGCGCGCCGGTTTTCATGCTCACGGCCGGCTTGGGCGCATATTTATGGATGACACGCGGGCATCACTCGAAAGGCGAGCTGTCACGGCTGCTGATTAGTCGTGGTGTTTGGCTGATTGTTCTTGAGGTCCCAGTACTGCGTCTGATCCTTCTGTCACAGATAAGCTTCACAAGGAATCCTGTGATGCTAATGATCCTTTGGGCGATTGGGCTTTCCATGGTCGCGCTTGCCGGACTAATTTATCTCCCGATGCCTGCTCTTATGGGCATTAGCATCGCAATTATCGCGCTGCACAATCTACTCGATCCTGTTTCGGCCCAGCGCTTCGGCCGCGCTACGTGGATTTGGGACATTCTGCATCAACAAACTGTTTTCGCTTTCCATGGAATCAATTTCGTGACCGCATATAGAGCCTTTGGCGGCAACCCAGATATCGTTCGGTGGTCTCGACTGAGCGGTGGCCAAGCAGGAACTGAATCTGCTCAAGTTCTCCTCCGGCAGCATGACACAACCGAGCGCAGGTGCGCCGGAGATCATGAGGTGCTATCTTCTCGATGCCTGAGGCTTTTGCCCTCTCCCGGACCACCCACCAGACAAGCTTTTCGCTTATCTTCGGACCCCAGACAGTTCCTGTTCGGCTGACACGCCGAAAGACAACTCCCTCCTCGGTTTGACGATGATGATTGGACGCGAAGAGAGCGATTGCTCCCGCAGTGATTCTTGTCAGTTCTGGAAGGTCGCTCGATCTGAGATTTCTGGCGGACATATGGTTTGGCACCAAGATCTAGAGGGCCAATCTGACTCGCATGCATTTCGTATCAGGCTGCAATTTCGGCTTACTTCTGATCAATCTTTGCAAAGAACTTCCGTATATCGGCAACCAAGAGATCGGGCTGCTCCAGAGCCGCGAAGTGTCCGCCCTTCGGCATGCGAGTTTTTTGTACTATGTTGTGTGTTTGAGTAATCCAGCTAAATGGCGGGACAGCCACCTCCTTCGGAAAGTCCGCATACCCCACAGGAGTCTCCAGGTGTGGCGTCGGCGCCATTTCCTCTCTGGTCAGCCGGTTCTCACGATAAATTCGCATGGCGGAGCCGATCGTGCCGGTCGCCCAATAGAGCGTAACATCGGTTAAAAATGTGTCGCGATCCACAGCCGTAAGAAAATCGCCGTTGTGGTCCGTAAGCAGTTGAAATTTGCCAATCATCCAGGCCAGCCACCCCACTGGTGAGTCAGTAAGGGCGTAGGCAAGAGTCTGCGGTTCACTGGCCTGGAGGAAAAAGAAGCTGCTCTCTTCCCGGTCAAAGTAGGAATACCGTTTCCGCTCAGCATCGCTCATTTTCGCAACGGCTTCCTGGTTCGGCGGTGGCACGTAAATCTGATTCAGATGCAACCCGATCACGTGCGTGGGCGCCTCGTAAGCCATGTCTTGGGCTATTGCCGAACCCCAGTCACCACCCTGGATGCCGAATTTGGAATAGCCCAAACGATCCATCAGAACAACTAAAGCCTTCGCCATACGCTGTGGGCCCCAGCCACGGGTTGTGGTGGGTCCGGAATATCCAAAGCCAGGGAGCGAAGGAATGATAACGTCAAATGCCGGGCTATTTTTGTCCTTGGGATCGGTGAGCGGCCCAATGAGCTTCTCAAACTCCAAAATCGAGCCGGGCCATCCGTGAATCAGCATCAACGGTATAGCGTCGGGGCGAGGAGAGCGCTGATGGATAAAATAGATCTGCTGTCCATCAATTTCCGTTGTGAACTGGTCAAACTGATTGATCTTCGCTTCTTGCGCACGCCAGTCGTAGCCGTTCTGCCAATAGTCCGCGAGTTCCCGAACCTTCTTGATGTCGGCGCCGTACTCCCAGGTCGTGCCCGGAAGTTGATCGGGCCAGTTGGCTTCCGCCAAACGGCGGCGAAGATCAATTAGAACGCGGTCAGGAACATGCATTTTGAACGGCCGGATTGGGGCAGGTCCCGGCTTTGCCGGCGGTTGCGTTTGTCCCAGTGCAATTACGGAGAGTAAAAACAACGCGGCCAGCAGAAGCCTCGGGCACTGCGCGACTGTCCTTTCCGATTTCTCGAATCCAGTTTTCATCCTGCTCCTGCGCCACTCAATGATTCCGAGGCTGTACTCAAATGGCCTTCGTTACATCTGATCCGGAGTTCCATCCGACCACACGCCGGTGGGAACGACGAAATTGTCCATCGGTTCCGGGTCACCTAGGAACTGTGGAGTTAGAAATATCGGAGAGTTCGGAATTTAAACGAGACATGGTTTGAGTCGTCTATCGGGTTTGCGCCCCATACTGCACCATCAATGAGCGGCGTATAAAACATGAGATGGGCCATGTTGTGCCCACCGCCATCATTAAGATATGCATCTTTCGACAACATGAAGCACATCGCCCCGGCTTCGAGAGCAGGCAATTCTTTTTTTCCATCGCGATCTCAATACTTTGCTTGATCAGCTTTCGATTTTCCCGCCCAGACTAATTTTGTCCTGAAGTAGGTGTACGGCACGACCGTACGCGCGGCCGGGGGATTGAAGCACTCCTCGCCACGAGTCATAGGGCTCCAAAACTCTGAGCTGTTGAATGAATTCATCCAACCGCGCTCTACAATGCAGACAAAGCCGGTTCTTGCCTTCGACCGCCGTTTCGTAGCCATTTTTCCCTAGGATTACAACCGTGGCATCGCGGGAAATGGATGACGGCGCCGCGCTTCGCGCCAAGGCGACCTCGGCGCCTCGGTCCATCAGATACTTTTCAATCGGAGCCATGCTCGGATACGGATTCTTGGCGTCCTGTGCCTGGGCGTTCCGGGCTGTACTCAGAGCAAGAGCCAGCGCCAAAGCCCACGATGCCATCATCTTAACTGTCTCTCGTTTCATCCGGTTTTCTCCTGAAATTCTTGTGAATGCAGATTTTGTGATGTCGAACTGATATCTAGCTCGTCGAGCACCGTTGCTCGGCTCACGCTTCCTTTCCCTCCCCGCGACTGTACGTAAGTTCTTTGTGTGCCTCCCATAACATTTTGTAATCGTCGTTATAACGAGGCATACCGTTTCGATGAGTTGAGCCACAGCATCGGGCTGCTCATCTGCGGCGTAATGTGCGCTGTTATCGATGACTTCGATCTCAACATTTGCGCACGCATGCGCCCGCAACGCATCGGCGAAGTTTGGCATGAGCTTCTCGAAAGGCGAGTTTTTGCCCAGATAAGGGGCATTTTTTCGAACAACCTGGGTCACGCGAACGTCGCCGTGACCCAGCATTGTCAGCGACCAAATCGCTGCAGTTGGCCGGGTCCGAAACTCGGCAAATGGTGGCTGCCAACATTCGCGGGCAAATTGGATCCCGGGCGTCTAGCTTCGTCATCCGCAACCGACCTGCCTATGCTTTCGTTCACAGGGGTTGCCAAGAAGGCGTGGAGTTTGCCGATATCCGGCCCGCTCAGGACCGTTCCCATGCCCGAGATTTGTCCGCGCTCATTGATCTTGTTCGCCATGGTTGCACGGAGGTTGGTACCCTTGAGAAACAGGGTGTTGAGGTCGGTCATCACGCCGTCCTGATAGATGAAGGCATGGGACCAGTTGAAGCTGGAGTCCCAGGTGCTTCCCACTACCTGGCCCTTGTCGTTGATGCCGGTGGCTATGGCGGACATATCTCCCGGCAGAGTCCCAAGGTTTGTGAGTACGCCGTTCTGCCAAAGCGCGCCATATCGGGTTGCGCCGCCAGGAGTGACGAAGACTGACCCAACAATTTGGCCCCGGTTGTTATTGCCGTAGGCGATAGCGCCAGCGCCAGTTCCGAGGTCCGTAAGCACGGTGACAGTGTCGTTTTCCCACGATACGGCGTGACTCATCCCGCCGCAGCTCCCTGTGTTGCCTACAGCCTGGCCATGATCGTTGATCCAGTTTGCGAACCCGCCTGGGTCTCCAACCGGCGTAGGAAGAGCGTGGGCTCTGCCGTTTTCCCACATCACCGGCAACTGAGTCCGATTATTAATCGTGTCAGGGGAGCATGAGGAGTCCACAGTACCGTCTTCCGCCATTCCTACGATTTGTCCACGACTATTGATCGCGCTCGCCTGACCGTTATTTCCGCCGAGCGTCGGGAGAGCGCTCAGGTAAAAGAGTTGCCAAACAAACGGGCGACACGTAAGGTGCGTGTTGAAACCACAAATGTCTTCGCCGTTGGGGTCGGGAACAGCCGTTTCGGACATACCTACTATCTGCCCGAAGTCGTTGATCTCGCCCCAGTTCATCCAACTGTTCTTTCCTCCAAGCGTACCGAGGTCGAACTTGAATCCGTCGACGCCTATCAGTGCGCGTCCGCTTAGAAGGGTCGCCTGTATGAAATTCACGTTTTGCGCCGGATCCCCGTTCCACGTCATGATCTCCGTCCAGCCTTCATCATTGACAGACATGGCACAAGCCTCATTTTCACTTTCCCCACGGCCCAAATCGGTAACCTTGTAACTGGTTTGTGCTACCGCATCGCTGGAAGAAGCCAGAACAATCGTCGCAACCCACAGTATCCAGAAACTCCGCAACTGTTTAATTATCCTCATATCTTCTCCTTTTCCTCCGGTAAAGTCGTCGCGCCTGAATCACGTTCGCTCAAGCTTAGGCGTCGCGTTGGTTAAACTCCGCAGCGTCGATTTACATCGACCTTCGAGCGGTGTTCAGAGCCTAGCTCAATGAACTTGACCGGCTAGAGTGAATCTGCCGGGCGATTGAAAAATGCGATGAGCCGAGGGTTTTGTGCGCCAGGCCGTGGAATGCCGATACTCCACCTAGGCTAAAATGCAATGCATGAATCGAGAGAATGTCCTGAATTTGCGGTCATTTTGGCAGATCCAGATCGTTGGGTGGTGCTGCTTCTATCTCTTCAACCTTTTGGAGTCCATTCATAACTTCTTGACTCAGCGTGTGTCGATCTGGGAACAGACGGTGCCTATTTTCTTCATGTTCCTGGGAAGTTGCGCGCTGCGTCCTTTTTGCCGCCAGCTGCTGCGACAGTCGCAGTCATGGATCGCTTTTGAATTGAAAGCAGCCGCGGCTGCCATGGTCACATCAATTCCCGTAGCCGGCGCAGCCTGCCTCATTTTGGAATCCTTCGAGCACGTACCCTGGCACGCTTTGGTTGCAGTTTCGATGTGGTCCTGGTTCATTCTCTTTATCTGGTGCAGTTTGTATTTCAGCATTAAGCAATGGCAGCAATCGAGCGAAGAGAAGGAGCGACTGCTTCGCGCCGAGTCCGAGGTCAGAGAGGCGCGCCTGCTTGCACTTCGCTATCAGTTGAATCCACACTTCCTTTTCAATTCGCTCAATGCCGTCTCCACTCTCGTTCTGGATGGAAATGCGCCTGCGGCCACGCGGATGCTGGCGCAGATCGGAGATCTTCTGCGCACAAGCCTGGATTCCGAAGTCACAGCGGAGGTGACGCTTTCTCAGGAATTGGCCTTTACCGAAGGGTACCTGGCGATCGAGCAAACAAGGCTGGGGGAGCGGCTAAGAATCGATATCGCCGTTCCATCGGAAACGCGGGATGCCCTAGTGCCGAGTATGTTGCTGCAACCGCTGGTTGAGAACGCAGTGCGCTATGGAGTGGCGCCATTGATCGAAGGTGGGTGGATTGCGATCAAGAGCGCGCTCGATGCCGACAGGTTGCGAATTGTCGTCGGGAACTCCGGACGGCGTGAGGGCGAGCAGAAGAAGAATGGAAATGGAATTGGTCTCGGAAACACGGCGGAGCGTCTGAAAACACTTTACGGGGCGAATTTTGAGTTCTCGCTTGGTTGGCCTGAAGCCGGCGGTTGCGAGGTCGTGCTGGAATTGCCGTTACGCAGGACTAGGGCCCTGCAGGAGGCTTCGCCGTGCGCGCTCTAATCGTCGACGACGAGCCCTTGGCGCGTCGTGGCGTCGTTCTCAGGCTACGCAAATTCAGGGATGTCGAGATTGTTGGGGAATGCGCAGATGGGCAGTCCGCAGTGCAAAGAATTCTGGAACGATCTCCCGATGTTGTGTTCCTCGACATCCAGATGCCGGGTATGGACGGTTTTGAGGTTCTGCGCGCCCTGCCTGTTGAAGGCCTGCCCGCAGTCATTTTTCTAACAGCGTATGAGCAACATGTTTTGCGGGCATTCGATGTTCATGCTCTGCATTACCTCTTGAAGCCGGTGGACGACACACGTTTCGCGGCAGCGGTTAGTCGAGCTCGTGATCTGGTCGACTCCGAATTAAAGGCCGACATGACACAGCGGGTCATTAAAATGCTGGACCGCACCTCAGATGGATTTGCGTCCCGGTTCACCGTGCAAGCTGGATCCCGCATTCAAATCGTCATTGCGGAGGATGTTGAGTGGATTGGGGCTGCTGGTGACTATGTTGAACTCCACGTCAACGGTCGTTCTTACCTGTTACGCGAGACGATGGCGTCTCTCGAACAGAGGCTCGACCCAGCAAAGTTTATCCGCATACACCGCTCCCGAATTGTGCAGTCCAAAGGCATACTGGAGCTGCGATCCATCGAGAACCGCGAGTTCACGGTGAAGCTTTCGGACGGCTCGGAGCATCGCTCGAGCCGCACCTACGCGGATCGACTTGAGCACTGGTTGTCATCAGGTAGGATCTGACAAAAATAGGCTAGCTCTCGACTGTCCAATGGAAGCGATGGGACGCGCTTCGAACGCCGTCCTTGTTTCCTCTCTTTCAAGGCCATTCTAAATCGACCCGAATCTCACTAAAGTCGCCATATCCCATCCTCTAGGGGTGCGATTCTGTTGCCACTCGTGTGGTGTAGCTCCAGTAACCCTCTTGAACGTCCGTGTGAAGTGGCTCTGATCTGCAAAACCTGTTGCCACAGCCACCATGGAAGGGCTCTCTCGTTTAGTCAGCAGTAGCTCCTGAGCTTTGCCGATCCGAGTGTTCAGCTGATAACGATGCGGGGATACTCCTGTAGACGCCTTGAACATCCTCGCAAATTGCGAGGATGACAGGTCGACCAGACGGGCAAGCTGGAAAACAGAAACGGACAAATCGAGATGCTCGTGGATGAAGTCGAGAACGAGACGGAGTTGTGAGACCGATAGTCCAGAGTTCCTTTTGGGTGGTCGCCCCTGGAAGCAGGCGCTCAGGAGGGCGATCGTGAGTCCTTCTCCGTACAATCCTGTACTCGGGGCGGATGCGTCACATGCGGCAGCAAGGAGTCGCGCGCACTCGACTGCTCTCTTGTCATGAAACATCAGCTCAGGATTTCTTGCTTTGCCCGGGTCCAGATCGGGGCCGAACCAATCTCTCAGAGATTTCCTGTCAAAGCTCAGGCGAAGTTCGCGTACAGACTCCATGTTGTCCGTATAGCCCCAGACCCTGATCTCTGCCGGGACAAAACTGATGTGATTAGGCCGTTGACGTTGCAGGGCAGCGGGGCGATGCAGATTTGTGCGGGCCTCACATCTGCCGCCTATCTCCGCGAGCACAACTGTGAGCGTGTCTTGCGGACCCGACAAATCGTGCCAGGCACGACCTGGGTAGTTGAAGTGTTGCAGGTGACGAACCGCTATGCCCGCGAAGGTTCGAAGTCTGCTGTGCGCCGCCTTCATACCGTGCGAAGAACGAAACTCAAATGTGTCCGATCCCGCAGAAACCTGCATCTGTCGTCCTCCTTTTGCGGCTCTCGCCCATAGCGTTTTCATACTATGGTAGCCGTTTCGTACAAGCCATTCTCGTTCCTCCTAAGTATCCTGAGAGAAATGCCATAGGAAGAATGGCCGGGAAGCTCGAAGGAAAGATCGTTACACTGGCAAAGAGAAACAAGGGGGAGAAGATGACAGCTGCAGAACTGATGCACCACAACTTCGATGAGATCTTCATCGAAGTTGATCCAGTGAAGCGCGAAGCCATGATGCGCAATGCTTATACGGAAGATTGCGTATGGATACACCCGGGTGGCCGCCTGGTCGGCATTGCGGCGATCAATGAAGCAGCGTCGGAAATTCGTAAGAGTATCCCGGAGTATCGTTACAAGGTGGTTGGCGATATTCACACGATGCACAATGTCGGGATGTGCCGTTGGGGGAGCGGACTTCCTGACCAACCGTTCCGCTATACAGGTACGGACGTTCTGGAGGAACGCGACGGCCGTGTTGCTGTGTTTTACACCTTCATCGATAGTGGAACTCCGCCGGTCCCGTCGACGGAATAAGGCCTTCGCTTGGATGGAAACGTCGCTGAAGCGCAGTAGCGCCGTTAGATACCTGCCGAACTGCTGTTGCGAACCAGCCAGTCCGGCCTTATCCATTCTCGTCAGCGGATGGGTAACGGCTAACGCGCTTTTCTTGAGTCAAGCAATTGTTCAATCTCGACGAGTGCCAAATCGCCAAATCACCCGCCGGCGACAGATTAGTACCGGAATGTCGCCTTCTGTTTACCGATTCGCTCCTAGTTCAAGTTGCCGGAAAGTCGGCATCTCGTACAGTTGGGAGCCATGAACTACATCACAAGCACTTCAACGGATAGCCGGTTTTACGGCAACCTACTGAAGATGTCGGTCCATCCGCATGGCTCGATGAGCGCTAAAGCTGTTGGCACTGATATTCCGATCGATCTTCATATTCAAGCGGAAGGGATTCCTCAGGACGGTTCTGGGGAAGCGCCGTAATCCAGTGAAAATAGACAATCAAAATCGATGACTGCGTTGTTCCAGAAGGTGTAAGTGAGGGAGAACGATTCTTTACGAAGCTGCCCGGTATGGTGAATTTCATCGTGCCCTAACCATACTGCCTTGACAAATATACGAAACGGTACTTTTATTCTCTTGAGAATTAACCGCCATCCGCTGTGCCTGAGAGAGGAAATGGCGCAGAAACCGCGCAAGGCCGCGTGATCAACTTTCCTTCGAACGCACTCAGTCTGTGAGCACGAGTAGAAATCCCCAATCTTAGCCGGAAATGTCTTTGGGCCAATCTAGGAACTTAGTTCCCAATGTGCTCTTTGGAGGCGCATGTGATCGCTGCCCGTCTGGTTTCTTCGCACGTTGCTCTTAGGAAGTGGCTATCGGTCGGGACGGGTAGCCGCGACAGTCATACATCCTTGCTATCGGCTCTAGCGATGGGCTTGCTGCTGGCCCTGGCAGGAATGCTCTCAGTGACGAGTGCATACGGACAGACGTCTACGTTTATTTCCACCGCAGGAGTGAGTCCATACGGCGTAGCGGTGAACATCGTCACGAATAAAGCCTACGTGGCGAATCTTGGCGGGACCATCACGGTGATCGATGGAGCAACTAACCGGGTCCTCAATGAACTTACGCCTGGCGTTAGTGGCGCACATTGCAGCGCTGTAGCCATAGACCCAGTGATGAACCTGATCTATGTGACCGATGGCGGCGCAGCGGTAAGCGGAAGTCCGGGTGTGCCCTATGTCACAGTGATCGATGGGTCGAATGATTCTGTTATCGCGAATGTCCGGGTGGGTACGAGCCCCCGTGGTGTTGCTGTGAACCCTGTATCTCACCTGATTTATGTCACAAACTATTCGTCCAATAATGTATCGGTAATCGACGGCAGCAACAAAGCCAGCATCCCAGATGCCACAATACTAACGGCCGGAGTGAATCCTTATGCGGTTGCCGTGAACTCGGTGACGAACTTCGTTTATGTGGGGAATCAGGGAGACAATACTATTACGGTAATCGATGGGAGCCGGAATAGTCCTCAGTACAACTACACGCTCAGCCAGTCTGGGTCTTCCCCCGCTGCGGTCGCCGTAAATCCAATCACCAATAAGATATATCTCGCCAACGGCCAAAGTAGAAATGTTGTAGTGATTCAAGGGGCCACGACAACAACACCTCCCAATGTCATTGCACTGCTAACAGCAGGAACGGATCCTGCAGCGCTGGCGGTAAATCCCATTACGAACTTGATCTACGTCACAAATGGTGGTGACACCACTGCTACGGTGGTCGATGGAAGCTACAACACTTCAACGCAGCTTGCCGGGGCAACAGGAATAAACTCTTTTGCCCTGTCATTGAATGTTCTGACGAACAAGGTCTATATAACCAATGGCAACGGCGCTGCAGTCACAGTGATTGACGGGAATAATCCAACGGCACCGAAGGCCTCGTTTAGTGTGGGAAGTCGGCCAATCGGGCTGGCAGTAAACGCCGCAACCAACAAGGTCTATGTAGCCAACTTGGACGGCGGCGTCTCTGCTATCGATGCGGCGACAAATACGTCTGCTCCGATCTCCGTGGCCAGCACTCCTGCCGCTGTAGCCGTGAATCCCAGCACCAAACAGATCTACGTGGCAAGCAGCCAGGGAGGGAACACGCCGGGCAGCGTCACGGTGATCGATGGGCTGACCGGACCCTCTGACACCGCCCTCAGTCCGACGATTCCTGTAGGCAATAATCCAATCGCGGTCGCAATCAATGCCGCGACGGACACAACCTACGTTCTCAATCAGGGCAGTAACAGTGTTTCAGCAATAGATGGATCAAACCTTGCGGCTACACCAGTAACGCTTCCTGTGGGCAGCAATCCTACAGCTATCGCGGTTAATCCCGCGACAGCCGATGCCTATGTGGCGAACTCTGGCGACGGCACTATCACCATCATTAACGGAACCACCGTGGCGACCCCAACACCGATCACAGTGGGCGGCACTCCCTCTGCTGTAGCGGTTGATCCAGCGGGAAACAAGGTCTACGTGGCAAACACCGGTAGCAATAACGTCACCGTGATCGATGGAGTGACGAATGGAACCACATCAGTAAGCGTGGGATCCCCGTCGAATGCAATCGCTGTTGATACAGCGGCAAACAATATCTATGTCGCAAATTCGGGTGGCAGCATAGTTTCGGTCATCAACGGGTCCAACCTCACCGCTGCCCCGGTTTCTGTTCCAGTACATACGAGTCCGGTGGCGATTGCGATTAACCCTGCCACGAGGAAAATCTACGTGGTGTCCTCTGATGGCACTGTCGCCGTGATCGACGGGACAAACCCGACAGGCACACCAACCACAGTCACCGTGGGCAGCAATCCAACCGCGATCTCAATCAATGTCAGCTCCAACAAAATTTACGTGGTGAACTCCGGTAGCGGCAATGTCACCATCATCGATGGGGCGACGAATAGCACGAGGACTATCCGTGCTGTTAACGGTAGCAGCGGTCTCTATGCTGTGTCGGTCAATCCCACGACTGGCCGGGCCTATGTGGCGTCTGGCACAAGCAGCGTGATAGTGATCTCGGAAGCAGACCTGGAGGATGCGAAGCTGGACACTTCCATCCAGGTGATGCCCGATAGCCGGAACCTCAGCACCGTCCCAGCACTCGTGACGACGAACCGGCAACCTAGTTTTACATTTACAGCAAGCAGCAGGTTTTCGCCCCCGCCTCTTCCGCCCCCACCTCTAATAACGAATCTCTACTACCAGGTAGATACACGACAGGGAACATGGACGGCGGCAACCGCACTTACTGCGAACGGAAGTTCAGCTACGTTCACCACGACGATCGGGTCTCCACTGGCACCCGGAGAATATATTCTCTACGCATTTGCACAGGATGACACTCCCGAGACCACATCGAGCTTTGACGACGGAGTAAGGATTGGCAACATTCAGACGCTATATCTCGTCGTCGTGCCCACCGCCACGACAACGACCGTTACTTCGGATATGCCCGCCGGCGTCCCTGAAGGGACAAACGTTACATTTACTGCAAATGTCGTCGACAGCTCGCAGAACCCCGTTCCCAGTGGGACGGTCCAGTTCTCCGATGGCAGTACTGTGCTTTGCACTGCCATCGTCTCAAACGGAACGGCCACGTGCATGACAAATTCATTGTCGGCAGGGCCACCGCATACCATCGTGGCCACATTCATTCCCGATCCTTCGTCAGACTTCGGCGGCAGCACGAACAGTCTGCAGCAGATTGTCATCGGTAGTCCGGCCAATATCACGATCGTCAAGGGCAATAACCAGGACGGGACGATTAATGCGCCATTTGCTCTGCCCCTCGTCGTGTTGATAACTGATGCGAACAATAATCCGGTGCCAAACGTAACGGTGACCTTTACTGAGGTGCCGGGCCCTACGGGAGCGTTGGGGACATTGGCATCGGGAACGACGACGGCCATGCACGATGGCACGGCGAATGATTCGGTAACGGCGAATCATACGGACGGGACGTTTAGTGTGATCTCCACCGGAGTAGGCCTCCCAGTTGGATCGAACTCCGTCACCTTCACTCTGCGGAATGTGATCGGTACATCGACGACCGCGCTGACTGCAAACAGCCAGGCTGCAAACGTGACGGTGATGTATGGCGACACGCTGACATTACAGGCAACGGTCGACCCTTCCGGCGCAACGGGAAGCGTGACTTTTCTGAACGATATTGTGGCCATCCCTGGTAGTCCCGTTACCGTTTCGACCAGTGGTCTGGCAAAGCTGAATACCACCGCGTTGCCCGTGGGAGGCCCCTACCCGATCACGGCTGCATATACCGGCGATGCAAACTACGGAGGCAGTCGGAGCAATGTCGTCGAGGTGACCGTAACCAAGAAGACAGCACCAAATGGCGGCCCAGCTCTAACAGTAACGGCGGACAATAAGCAACGGAATGTGGGAGAGGCAAATCCGCCATTCACATACACCGTGACAGGTACCCTGGTGAATGGAGATACCGCTGCGACTGCAATAACAGGAACCGCGCAGTTCGCGACAACAGCGGAGGCAAGTTCACCGCCGGGCACCTATCCGATTACGGTGAGTGGTCTGGTATCTGCCAACTATGTGATCGAGTTTGTGCCAGGCACGCTGACGGTGACGGCCATCAAATCGCCTGTCGTCATCGAGGTAACACCGCCCTCGCCGCCTTATGGCGATCCTATCTTCATCGAGGTAAAGTCGGGCGACTCGATGAATCCCCACATACCAACGGGAACGATAATAGTCATCATTGATGGCGGACCGCCGATGATGCTTCCGCTTAATGCCAATGGCCAGGCTATGTTGCCAGGAAACCTGCCTCCGGGACCGCACACGATTGAAGTGATCTATCCCGGAGATACGAACTTCAATCCCGACACTACGACGCAAACTATCAACATCCAAAAGGCGCCCACAACAACGACCTTGGTGACCAGCAATCCTTCAGTCTCGGTTGGAGAGCCGGTCACCTTCACCGCTCAGGTCGTCCCGAACACCACCGGCGCCCCGACCGGAACAGTGACGTTCTACGCCGATGGCGTAGCGATCGGGACAGTGACGATAAACGCCAGCGGTGTAGCCACCCTCTCTGTTTCGACATTACCTGCGGGGACGCATGCCATTACTGCAACCTACAGTGGCGATGCCAACTTCCTTGGATCAAGTGCCAGCGGCCTCTCACAAGTAATTACAGCGGATTTCAAGGTCGCATCCAGCACGGGTCCGCAGACGATCCCGCCGGGGGCCGCCGCAAACTACAACATCATCGTCAGCCCGGTAAGCAGTCCGTTCAACGATCTCGTCACGATGAGCGCCTCCAATCTGCCCCCGGGCGCAACGTATACCTTTACTCCGGCAGCCGTGACGCCAGGCGCATCAGGAGCGAATACGACCTTTACCGTTACCGTTCCCCAGCAGAGCAGCATGGCATCGCGCACCAGCCGTATAGGGCCAGCCGTGTTGGCATTACTGCTATTGCCTCTGACTCTTATCAAGCGATACCGATACAAGCCGTATCGACTGTTGCTATGGCTGCTGATCGGTTTGACGAGTTTCAGTGCAATGACTGGATGTGGCGAAGGCGGCTATTTCTCGCTGCCGCAGCAGACCTACGTCATCACCGTCACTGGGACTAGTGGGAGCCTGATTCGTAGTACCACCGTATCTCTCACCGTGGAGTAGGGGGCAGCGATGATCAAGCTGATTAGAATTTTCGTCTACGCGCTGCTGTTATCGCTCGCCGCGGCAGTGGCCTCCGCCAGCGCCCTGCCAACACCCTCGATGCCTACGCTGCCTACAGTGAGATGCGCGCCAACGCCCCTGTCGGCGGCTGCGGCTGCTTCTGGATGTCTGGCGGACTCGGCGGAGTCTCTATCCCGGTGTGGCACAACTTCTCGGCCGTCGTCGAGACCGGGGGCCACACCACCAGCAACATCCGGGCTTCAACACTGGGCTCAGCCTCTTCTACGGCATGGGAGGCGTTCGCCTGCGTGTCGCCAACCACACCCGCTACCAGCCCTTCGGCCAGGCGCTCTTCGGAGGCGTGCACGGCTTCGACAGCTACTTCCCCGCTCCGGTCGGCAAGCTGCCCACCAGCTATGACACTTCATTCGCGCCCACCGTCGGCGGGGGCCTCGATATCTCCGTCTCTAAACACATCTGGATCCGCGCCGTGCAGGCTGACTACTTCTACTCTCAACTCCGCAACCTGCAGGGCGACCGCCAAAACCAGTTCCGCATCGGCGCCGGCGTCCTCTTCCGAGGTCCGGATTGGAACCGGAAACACTGAACGCGTTCTTCTCGCACCGGCGCGCGTTGGGGCAACTCTACTTCCGTGGTACTTCGTCCGCGTCAACTGTTGCCAAATCGTCGAGCCACTCACTGACAAATGAGAGCGCGATTCACTTGTCCGTATAGTCGGGTTTCTATGAGCAGGTCGTTTGTGTCAAGGGGGTTTTGCTTTTGTCTTTTCCCTTAATAGCGTCTTTGCCTTTGCGTTGTTGGTGCAGGTTGCTGTTGCCTCTCCACCTTGTTTCTATTCGCACTTTGAATGAGCCGTTCGTGGCTCTGTGACGGGATGGGGTCAGACGGAGAAGTCGATGCTGCCAGTTATCGGACGACCTTGTGAAGGTCCAAGCCGACACGCAGTCATCGGGACCGCGGGGTGGCGACAGTTGAACATGGCTCAGACCTCAGGCTGCTTCAGCGTAGAACGGAACGCCCGGTTCTTGTGTGACCCAGATACGATGGAGCAGAACGGCAAGCTTGCGGGCGACAGCGACGATGGCTCGGTTGCGTGACTGCTTGCCTCCGCGTTCGGCCAGGTGAAGACTCCAGCGTCGCAGCGTGGAGTCTTTTCCTGGTGGTCCGAGAACATGGTTCCCGCACTCGACCAGCAGAGATCGCAGGTAAACGTTGCCGGCCTTGGTGATCCCGAGTTGTGGATCGCGGTCACCAGACTGGCTTCGCCTGGGCCGCAGGCCGAGATAGCATCCTACGTCCCGACTTCGCTTGAAGCGCTGCTTGTTGCCCAGCGTCAACACATAGGTCAGAGCCGTTAAATCGCCTACGCCGTAGACCTATCCCATTCCGTTTGCAGAACAACGGTAATTATCCGGACGGACATCAGCTAGCAGCAGATGTAGCTCCCGAGCAGAGCGGAATTTTGGCACACCTTAAGAACCCTGATGGCTTCATATGAGTCCTTCAGCCAGCTCACTCGCAGTTCGGAGACAAGAACGTAGTGAGTTCCTACGCACCAGAGAACGTCGCCAACGTGATTGCATGCCAGTTCCCTTGTTCAGGTAACGACAAGTCGCCGAGGGTTTACCCTCGGCTGGCGATGTCTTTTTTAGTCCGGTCTTAGGCTGTAAGATGTCTTTCAGTGCGTGAGGATGCCGTCCAGGATTGGCTCATTGACGACGAAACAATCGTCTCAAAAGGGAGCTTCGATGTTCGATTCCAATACCGTACTACTTGTCATTGATGCGCAGGAATCCTTTCGTCACCAGCCCGATTGGAACAGTAACGAAGCGGAGGGGTCTATCGGGCGACTTCAGCAATTGATCGACGGCGCAAGGGCTCAAGGAATTCCAACAGTTCAGATCCTCCACGTTGAAGAGGAAGGGGTTTTCTCCCTGCCCTCGGGACATGTCAAGACCATTACCGGCCTATCGATTGCACCCGACGCAATCTTCTGCAAGCATCGCCATAGCGCTCTCGTTGGCAGCGGCCTGGATGTATGGCTGGTACAGAATGGCATCCAACGGCTGATTGTGTCCGGCATCCGCACGGAACAGTGCTGCGAGACGACGACACGGCATGCCTCCGACATCGGTTATAAGGTGGACTATGTAACGGAGGCCACCTTAACATTTGCCATGATAGACCGGCACGGCCGAGTGTGGAATCCGCAGGAGATTAGGGAACGCACGGAACTGGTGTTGGAAGATCGATTCGCACGCATTGTTAAGGTGGAAGAGGCGCTGGTGGGTGCAAATCGAGAACTGGCTGCTTGAAGGGTATACAAGAAGATGAAGCACATTAACGTATATGTCGTGCTTCTTCAGCGGACGCTGCTGCTCGACGCGGCGGGTCCGCTGGAGGTGCTGCGCGTCGCCAACAGGGAGCAGCAGGACATTCGCTTCGAGGTCCACTATATAGGCCCGGAGACCCCAATCGTCAGCTCAATCGGAATCACTCTGGCGAAGATTGAACCACTGCCGAAGACTCTGCCGAACGACGCTATGGTGGTGCTTTCCGGCGATGTGGACTACATAATGATGCCTGGCATGCAGGTCGCTCCCAGGCAAGTTGGGGACCGGGATGCAGTCGTTGGGAAGTGGCTGCAGGGCTCGTGGACGGGTATACCTGCACGACGCATCACAGTTGCTG
This sequence comes from Edaphobacter aggregans, assembly GCF_003945235.1. Classification (NCBI taxonomy): domain Bacteria; kingdom Pseudomonadati; phylum Acidobacteriota; class Terriglobia; order Terriglobales; family Acidobacteriaceae; genus Edaphobacter; species Edaphobacter aggregans. Next base: position 5,646,351 of record NZ_RSDW01000001.1, on the reverse strand, counting down.
GGCGGAGCTTGCGGCAATCGCTCCGAAGGCAAAAGTACTGGAGAACCGCCTGTTTGTGGAGGATAGAGAGCGCTACTCAAGCGCGGGTGGGACGGCGGGAGTGGACCTGATGCTGCATATTGTGTCGCAGCTTACGAATCTTGCGCTGGCAGTATCCATTGCACGGTACATGGTGGTATATCTGCGCCGCAGTGGATCGGATCCGCAGCTTTCGCCGTGGCTGGAGGCGCGCAACCATATTCATCCGGCGGTTCACCAGGTACAGGACGCGATTACGGCCGACCCAACCAAGGCCTGGACATTACGCGTGCTGGCGATGATCGGGGGCGCAAGCAGCAGGCATCTCTCAGTAGCCGTTCGGTCTGGCTAATGGCGAGGCGGGTAGCGGGACAAGTCACGGCTCTCGATGACTAGTGTTCTATGCAGATCTTTGAAAACGCGCGCGATAACTATTTGGGGTGAGTTTGACCCTTGTGCGAAAGTGATGGCGCAGTGTGGGGGCAGATCCAAATCCACAGCGGTCCGCGACTTCTTCTACTGAAAGTGCTGATGTCTCGAGTAGATCTTTCGCCCGTCTGACTCGCAACGTTGTAATCCAGTCCAGTGGGCTGCTACCAGTGGTCTCGGCAAACCGCCGACTCAACGTCCGTTTGCTCATACGAGCCTGGCTCGCAAGCTGCTCCACTGTAATTGAATTGTGCAGCCTGACCTGGACCCACTCCAGGAGGTGCGCAAGCCAGGGGCTCGTCTGATCGCCAATAGGTTTGTCGATGAACTGTGCCTGCCCACCTTCCCGATGCGGAGAGACAACTAATCTCCGGGCTACTTTGTTGGCGATGAGCGTGCCAAAGTCATTCCGAATGATGTGCAGACAAAGATCAATTCCGGCTGCGCTGCCTGCGGAAGTAAGGATGTCGCCATCATCGACGTAAAGGACATCCGGCTGAAGCTGGATCAGAGGAAAAGCGGAACGAAGCTTATCGACATATTTCCAATGCGTCGTGGCACGCCTTCCATTTAGCAGTCCCGTGGCAGCAAGCACGAAAATACCGGAGCAGATGGAAACGAGTCGCACTCCCTTTCGATGTGCTGCGATAAGAGTGCGGATGAGCCGCTGAGGCGGTAGCTCATCCGGATCACGCCATCCTGGGATGAGGATGGTATCGGCATGCATCAATCCTTCGAGTCCTTTCTTCGGTAATACGCTGATGCCTCCGGTGGCCTGTAAGGGGCCCTTTTCCAGACCGCAGACCTCGAAGTCATACCAGTGGTCCAGTTCAGGACGCGGCAATCCGAACAGTTCGACTACAATCCCAAACTCGAAGGTGCAGAGCCCCTTGTACGCGAGCGTTGCCACTCTGTGGAGCGAGAGAGGCCGACTTGCTGTCTTAGAACGTCTTGGCACGTTCTTTACGATAATTGGCATTTGGGCCACTGGCAAGAATGCGACTCGGCATTCATGCTGCAGATGTAACTATTTTGCACAAGCGAAAGGAAGATCGCCATGTCCGTCATCGATATCACACAGTCAGAATTGGTTGAGGCAGCTAATCCCGTCTTCAAAGAGGTCAGCCGAGTTCGGGAGGTCACTCCTGCATTATCGCCAACTGCATTCGAACACTTTACAAAGCGGCTTACCTTCGAGACGGATTGCGCGGATGTGTATTCCTCCTTCGCTTCCGACAGAGTTGACTTCGTTCTCGTCGATGTTCGCGGACGTCAGGGCTACAGCAAAGGCCACGTTTCCGGTGCGATCAACATTCCTCTGCTCACGATCACGGAAGACCGTATGAAAGAGTATGTCCAGGAGACTGTGTTCGTCGTCTACTGCGCAGGGCCGCACTGCAATGGGGCGAACAAGGCTGCCATCCGGCTCGCTCAGATGGGTCGGCCGGTAAAAGAAATGATCGGAGGCATCATCGGCTGGGTTGATGAGGGATTTACCCTGGTCCAGGAATGACAGAGCATAGAGAGCAAATTTCCATCCGCGCCGCCACGCCGCTGGATGGCCCTGCGATCCTTGAAATGCTTGCAGATCTGGCATCCTTCGAAGGCGCGGACCATCATCCGCGCCTGGATGTCACCTCATTGGAAAGAGATGTTTTTGGTTCTGCGCCGCGATTGCATATCGCTCTTGCAGAACAAGCATCCGAGAGTGGATTCATGCAATCTGCCGGGTTCGTCTCCTGGTTCGAGAACTATTCGAGCTGGGAGGGCAGGGCCGGTGTCCACATCGGGGACCTATGGGTCTGCCCGAAGTTTCGCGGCCACGGCATAGCATCCGCGCTGCTTCGCCATCTTCTCTCCAGTCACGAGGGCGAACGAATCGACGTCTTCGTTGTTCGTGATAATACCGGAGCCCGCGCCTTCTATCGACACCTCGGATTCAGGGAGAAAATGGAATGGTGTCTCTACAGGATCGGAGCCAATGTGTGATTCGCAAAATAGTAGCACCTCACTTGCACTCGACAGCGAGACCCGGGCTTCATTATGGAAACTCGTGCCACCACAATCGAAGCTTACCTGCGAACCGTCGACGAGTTGCCCGTCTCGCCCACTCTCGATGTCACCAAGGTACGTAGCTTCGCCGAATCTTTCACCTTTAAGCAATCGTTTGCGCCCGAAGAGGCATTTCGCCTGATCGCCTCTGAACTCATTCAGTCTCAGGTTCACACGCCTCATCCTCAGTACTTCGGACTCTTCAATCCAGCGCCAACAGCAATGAGTATTGCAGCGGATGCACTGGTTGCAACGCTCAACCCACAGCTTGCGGCGTGGAGCCACAGCCCACTCGCCGCCGAAATGGAACGGCATCTGGTGATCTCGATTGCAGATAAATTTGGCCTGCCCCGCAGTCAGGCTGACGGTGTATTTACCAGCGGCGGAGCTGAGGCCAATCAGACTGCCCTGCTGGCAGCCCTCGCACAGCGCTGGCCGGATGTAGCTTTATGCGGTTTACGTGGCTTGAAGGAAGAACCGGTCTTCTATGTTTCGGCAGAAGGACATCATTCGTTCCTGAAGGTTGCTCGAGCCGCGGGACTTGGAGCCAGTTCTTTGCGAGAAATCGAGGTCACAGATGATTTGCGTGTTGATCTGGATTCGCTACGCGCTGCCATACAGCGAGACCACACTAACGGCTACGCCCCATTCCTGCTCGTCCCCACTGCGGGCACCACCGGGGCTGGCGTCATCGATCCGATCCGTCATATCGGTTCTCTCGCACGAGAACAGGGCTTATGGTTTCACGTCGATGCAGCATGGGGCGGAGCGGCAGCCTTGGGTCCCGAGCTGCATTCCATCCTCGATGGTATCGAGCTGGCAGATTCGATTACATTTGACGCTCATAAATGGCTTTCTGTATCGATGGGCGCAGGCATGTTTCTGACACGACATCCGGATATCCTCAGCCGTTGCTTCGCAACACAGACTGCCTACATGCCAAAAGAAAGCGAAGGGATGCAGGTCGTGGATCCGTTTGCGCATTCGCTACAATGGTCGCGCCGTTTTATCGGTCTCAAACTTTTCTTAAGCCTTGCCGTGGCCGGATGGGATGGCTATGCCGCTGCAATCAGGCACCAGAGGGAGATGGGTAAACTGCTGCGCGATAGATTGATCAAAGATAAATGGAAGATTGTTAACCGAACACCTCTGCCGCTCGTCTGCTTCACTGATGGAGAGACCAAGTGGGACACGAATATCTGCCAGAGGATTGCTAATGCAGTGGTCGCATCCGGTCATGCATGGATCTCTACGATTCAGCTCGGTAAAAGAAGCAGCCCGCACTTCGTGCTTGCATCACCAACTACCAAACGAAACCGCATCACATCGATGCTCTGCTCGCTGTTCTAAACCGTGTACGCCAGTCTGAACGGTAAAGGCCGCAATTTCTATGCGTACTTGACGCCAACCATGGGCCTGCTCTTTACTCACTTTCAAACGCCGGACTGATCACGGAGGGTGTGGCCGAACGGATTAGTGTTAAGTAGATTTGTGGGGAAGTAATCCCGCCCTTCGGATCCAGCTAGCAGCTGCTCAGGGGCAGCCATGGCACATCAGCTACATCAATGAGTGCCAAGGCGATTTGTGACTCGCCAAGGGCGGAGAGGTCGCGGGAAACATCGGGGTTAATTCAATACGTGTCGCGAAGAGTGTCGAGGCGGGACAAAACACTGGGCTAGTCCTGATGTTACGTGCGCCGAATTGCCAACGAATGGTTAGCAACATCTTCACATTCCAAGACAGTCCAGCGGGAACCGAAGCATTTAGCTGGCTGGCGGTGAAAAATGGATGACGATACTCATCGCGAGAGTTCACATATCCAGTTCACTTCCCATGTTTTTCCGCCGTCTCCCGAAAAAGACTGTTCCATTCGCGATGATGTAGGTGAAATGTCGAGCCAGACATAGCGCACTAGCACTGCGCGGCCTTCCCAAGTTTGCTGATTGTAGAATTCACCACGCTTTCCGTAAAACTGGCCCACAACCGGCGGAAGCTCCAGAGTCCCTTTGTCGAGATCCACCAGGTAAATACTCCACTGGTGCGATTCAGTGTTATAGAGCCGGAGCGTTTGCGCCTTTATACGAAGTTTCCTATCGGGAGTAGAAACGTCGAACTCTTCGAGATTGGCGTTGCTATCGAGGAGTTTTTTATGATTCGAGATGCCATCGTATTCCACCCAGCGGTTCGAACCCTTCAAGCGTTCTGGGAGTCGACGAACATGTGCTTTCCAATCGCCGATGAGGAAATCGAAATCGTGAGATCCGTCTAGCTGCGTAGCCACTGGTGCGTTGGCTGTATTCTGCGAATTCTGAATCCTCGGAAGTGCATAAACTTCACCGGCAACGAGTGCCGCACTCATAACCGCTGACAGAATGAATCCACGTCGAATCGATTTCATGCCTGCCATGCTCTCATGAGTCTGAGAACCAGGGCAAAGTCGCGAACAGCCGTTGCTCCCATGAATGTTACTGATGGCGCGGGACTACGGTCTGGGAAGGCGGACCTCTTTTTCTCCGGTGCCTCGAAAAAAGGGCATGATTAGTTTCGATCTTCACTTGTCGATAACAGATCGACCTATGTCTTCGGTATGTGGCCGAATAACCGGCAAATGTCCAAGTTGCCTACGATTCGGCAACTTGCCTTGATCTCATTTGTCGATGCGTGAGTTGGCGATTTTGCGCTCATTGAGAATCCGAAATGAGCGAAGCTCAGATTGTCTGAAGTGATCAGATGATGCAATTTCCTGGATTTCTTCACCTTTTCTTCGCTCCTCTTTTGTGTGAGAGCGATTTTTCCCGCGAGCTTTACCCCTCTGCCATACTTGACTTGCGTGGTGGGTGTCCGGCCTCTAGCTAAAGGACAGCATTCGCTCGGCAATTCGTCGTTATGTAAGGAGAACGGGACATGAACGGCAAGAGAAGGATGTTGTTCGGCATTGGTTTGGGTGGATGGTTGTTGTCGGCCTCGGGTGCACCGCTTCAAGCCCAGGAAGCTAACCCTACTTCGCAGACGGCTCTGCAAAATAATGAGATTACGAAGCAGGAGAACGGCATCTATCTTTACCGGGTGAAGGTAGTCCAGCGGGATCTGGATGCGGTGAACTATTTCCATCGCAGTGATTCCACGAAGATTGCGTTCAAGGGCACGACTCTGCTGCCGACAGCCAAGGGTGAGGCGAAGGTTACGAGCGAGCGCGGCGGAATTGTGATCGAGGCAAGATTTGATGGGCTGACTCCGGCTAACGGGTTCGGGAAGGAATATCTGACTTATGTCCTGTGGGCGATTACTCCGGACGGGCGGCCGAACAACCTGGGTGAGGTTTTGCCAGCGGGAACGAGGAACAGTATCACTGTCACGACAGCTTTGCAGTCATTTGGGCTGGTTGTGACGGCGGAGCCGTATTACTCGGTGACCCAGCCGAGCGATGTGGTGGTACTGCAGAACCAGATTATTCCGGACAAAACGACCGGCGTGCTGGAGAAGGTGAACGCGCATTACCTGTTGCTTCCGCGAGGCACGTATGCGGAGTCGGAGGGATCGAAGACGGTTTCGAATCCCATCACGCGGAACGAGAAGTCTCCGCTGGAGCTCTACGAGGCGAGCAACGCGGTGCGGATTGCAAAGGAAGCCGGCGCGGAGAAGTATGCTGACGACATCATGGGCGCGGCGATGCGGGACCTGAAGAACGCCTCTTATATAGACTCAAGCAAAAAGCCGGACCGGAAACTTGAGATTACGTTTGCGCGTCAGGCTGTCCAGCGCGCAGAGGATGCGCGATTGGTGACACTACGCAAGCAGGCGGCTGAGCGAGAGATGAACGCCCAACTCGCAAAGCAGAAGGCCGAGGCAGAGGCCGCGGAGTCACAGTTGCAAGCGCAGCGTGCGCAAATGGAGGCTCAGACGGCCGCAGCAGCGAAGGCACAGGCCGACGCGGAGCGTGCGAGAGCAGAGGCCGAACGCGCTAAGGCGGAGGCTGAGGCTGCAGCGGCAAGTGCTCGCGCTGAGGTTGCGAGTAAGGCTGCTCAGAGCGCTGCGGAGGCACGCGAGAAGCTGCTTGGCCAGTTGAATACTGTATTGGCAACCAGCGAGTCAGCACGTGGACTGATCGTGAACATGTCGGATGTCTTGTTCGATACCGGCAAGTACACGTTGAAACCGGGCACGCAGATTAGCCTGGCAAAGGTGTCAGGCATTCTGCAGTCGTATCCGGGGCTAAAGCTGCAGGTGGAGGGGTATACGGACAGCACGGGAACGACGGAGTTCAATCAGAAGCTCTCGGAGAACCGGGCAGGCGCGGTTAGGGACTTCCTGGTGACGCAGGGCGTTGCGCAGGCAAACATTGTGGCGACCGGATATGGGCAGAGTCAGCCGGTGGCCGACAACAATACCGTTGCGGGACGGGCGCAGAATCGCCGGGTGCAGTTAGTGGTTTCGGGCAATGCGATCGGGGTGGAAAAGAGTGTACCGGCAGCTGATGGCGCTGTTGCTCCGGCTGCTGCGCCAGCACTTACCGGAACTTCTACAGCGGGTTCAACTCAGTAAACGAAGGTAATTTTTGCAGTGTGAGGGATGGCTTTGGCCATCCCTCACCTTTGTGGATGGATTGGGCGACGCATGCGGTTCTGGATACATTTGCGCGAGAAAGGATTCGATCCTGAGATCCGCAGATGAGGAAAGGGCTGCTTGTGCGGCCCCTTCTTCTTTTGTGTGCCGAATTCTAACGTGACAAGAGAAAGGACTTGAGGTGCTTGCCGTCGTAGTAGTACTGCGTGGCGGTAGAGATGATTTGCTCGGAGACGAAGGAGTCTTGGGAGATGGAGGCAATGGTGCCGTCGATGCCGCGCCAGTGGCCGCGCGGGAGTTTCCAAACGACGGCAACCGTATTCACGGCGGTTGGCGGGATTATTACTGAGGTTTCGGTCCTGTTTTTCTTGTCGAGGGTGAGCAGCAGGGTCTGCTCCTCGACACGCTCGCCATCGCGACGAATGAGGGCGATGATGTAGGAGGACTGGGCCTTGGGATAGAAGTTGCCCGAGGCGATGCCGGGGCACTGGCCGGCGTGGTTGGCTTTCCAGACGGGGAGGTCTCTGACGGTGAGGTCTTGGGGCTGGAGGATCTTCCAATTGTCCTGCTCGACGGTGATGCGAAGGTAGTCGGGTATAGCGGAGAGGCAGACGGAGCTCTGGGCAACTGCGGCAGGCGCGAGGGTCAGGAGTGCCGCGAGGAGGAGGTGTCTCATACGCACAAGCGTGAGGGATTTTGCGCCGTTTTGGGATACCTCGTTTGGGGAAGTAGAGCCATCTAACGAGATGCCACCCGTCCTGGGCATTCTCCGGCCTTGGTTTTCCTAATGGGCGTTCCGCGCTGACACTGGATTGTTGACTTCAGGGCAAAGCATTGTTGAATAAGAGCGATCCAGGCCGAGCCCTTGGGTTCCATATCCGGTCGACTTCGAGAGGCTCTTCCAACTCTTCAGCGAGACAGGAATAATGCGTGTAGAGAAACTGGCAACGCGGCGATCGCGGTTCGGCGGCACAATGTATTCGGCCTTTGCCGAACGGTCCGAGTAAACGATGATGAGATCTATTGACCGATCCGACGCTACCGATATCAGCGTTTATCGGTACTCAGGAGACGATTGCTTCGCTCGTTGAGTGTCAGCGATCAAGTCCCTTTGTCGAGACTCCGCGGCCAGATGGTACGTGGAACGGTTCTACGGAGATGCGCTCGTACCGCACTTCCAGCACGGTCAGGGTTTCAGTGCCGCCCGGCGCATGAAGAAACACTTCATCGTCTTTTGCCGATCTCATTAATGCGCGCCCCAGTGGTGAGGCCCAACTGATGTGGTTGCGGTCGACATTGACTTCATCTGTGCCGACGATACTCACCACTCGCTCCGCTCCCGCGGCATTCGCATAGCGCACGGTAGCTCCAAAGAACGCCCTTGTCGCCTGCTGCCCCGTTCTCGGAGCTTCCGGATCTACCACCTCCGCGGCTTCGATTTGCTTTGTCAGGAAGCGAACCCGTCCATCGATCTGCCGCAGTCGTCGCTTGCTGTATTGATAATCGGCGTTTTCACTGCGATCGCCATTACCCGCAGCCCACGCCACCACCTCCACCACGGCCGGGCGATCCTTGGTGAGCAAAAAATGGCGCTCATCTTTCAGGCGTTCGATCCCGCCTGGAGTAATGTAGTTCTTTCCGTGGTTCGCCGCGGGCTCCTCTGCTTTCGGTCTTCTCGTAAACCCTTTTCTCATCCTGCGGCCCTCTCTTAGCGCGTTTTGAGCTATCGACGTTTATCGATACTAATCCGGGCATAACTTCCATTAGTACCGCAAAGTCGGCTTGCAGGAAGTGATCCTGATACATCCAACCAACCGGTCGGAACTTCAGTTCTCCCGCATCATGGACGCAATCTGAACCCGCGATGCCCGCCGCGCCGGAAGCAGTGTAGCCGCCGTGCCTGCAGCCGCAACCACCGCTATTGTCCCCAAAAGCGCCACGGAATCGGTTGACGTCTCGTCTGTCCCCAGGTTTCGTGAATAGGAATCATCTCCCTTATTGCCCAAGCGAAATGAATTTCTTGGAAATCTCGCGCCGCAATGCATCGCTGAGCAAGGCACGAGCGAGCGATCAAGCAGGCGATAGACCTGGGTCGCGAGCATCGTTTCGGTCTTGTCGGTCCCAAGTGGGACGCTTTGCTGCATATGCGATGACAAGTCATCAAACTGACAGCTTTGCATCCCCTTCAAGGACCTGCTGCTCGAGCTTCGGCGGCGTACCGGGCCGCCACAGCCTCGCCCGATGCGATACACGGTAACGCAGCGGACCACCGTCGGGGGTCGCCGCGCGCGTGATCGGGCGGACGATGCAGATGAATTCGGTATCGATCGCATCAGGGCCGGCACTGACCACTGCATAGCCGTGTCCGGCCATGTCAACGAATTCCAGGTGCGGTGCGACGTCGGGATTGGTCACCGCCCGCGCCTTTGCGATGTCGCCGCTCGCCGCATATTCGAGCGCCGCGCGCACGCCGTGCTTGATCGTCAGGTTGATCGTCGCTTCGGGCGCGGCATCCGGCGCCTTGCGCACGAACAGCGGAAGCAGCGGGAAGTCCTTATAGTATTCGGCCGCTTCGGCGAGACCGGGGGCGGAGATCGAACCGGTGATGAAGCTTAGCCCGACCGGGTCGAACCCGGCTGGCGGCAATTTGGGGGTGGCATAGCCGGCCCAGAAGCTGTGGCGGTCGCCCGAGATGGTGACGAACCCCGACAGTTTGTGGTCGCGGACGGTGTCATAGATTTCGGCACGCTCGCTGAACGCCCCGCTGAAATCGCCGCCGCCGAAGGCGCCGAAATCCTTGCCCGGCCATTTGTCCTTCGTTAGCCCGGCGGGCAGGTTCTGCGGATCGGTCCGCATGTCGAGCGTGCCGTTGGTCGCACCCCAGATCTTCCACGTCGCGGTCGACCGCGTCAGCCGCTCCTTGAGCCACGTTTTCTGCTCGCGGCCGAGCATGGTGTAGGCGGGCTCGTCCTTGCGGAAATTGGGCGCGCTCTTGTCGCCGATGGTGATCGTCGCGGGCGGATTGCCGCCGGCATACTCCTTGCCCCCGTCAATGATCTCCATCAACTCCTGCGGAACCACCGGAAAGCTGGAGTCGAACACGTCCGTTTCGGGACGCTCCCCGGGATTCCGCATCGCATAGCTGTGGAAGTCGGTGAGAATCAGATCGACATGCTTGCCGTAGCGCAGCGCGCGATAGGCGGTCATGCTGCCGACGGCGGTGCGGTTGTTGGCCTCGGTGCCGAACCCATGATCGTCTAATGTTTCGATCGGCGCGCGCGTCACCTCCGGCGGGCCGAACTGGTCGAGCCCGGGGCCCGAGGCCTTGCGGACGCGCGACGGGATATATTCCCACCACGCCTGATTGGCGGCGACGCGCAGGGGCTGCGCGGGCTCGATCTTGCCGCCGTATTCGATGAAGCTCTGCCAGCCTTGCCACGAGAATTCGTGGTTGTCGCCGATGCAGACGAACGGAAAATGCGCGCGGGCGTCCTGGATGTCGGGATCGTCGATATGTGCGCGATAGACATGACGATAGCCGGCGAGGTTGGTCGGCACGTGGAAATTGCCCACCTTGCGGCCGTCGGGAATGCGGCCCATGTCGTAGACGGTGCGCGAATAGCGGTGCGGCACCTCGTCGGGATATTCAACGACTTCGTAGATAAAGTCGCCCAGATGGAGCACGAAGCCCAGCTTGCGGTCTGCGGGCGCGCGCTCGTCCTCCCAGATCATCCGGCGAAAGGCGTTCTGCGCGCCTTCGTTGACGCTGTTGCACGACACGAAGGCGAAGCGGACGGGGCGCGGGGCGCTGGCGCGCGGGGCGGTGATCGTGCGCCCGACCCGACTGCCGGCGCCACTGTCGTCGGTGAAGCGGTACCAATAGGTCGTCGCAGGCAAGAGGCCGCCGACCAGCGCGCGGCACGTCCAGTCGGCCGCTGCCAGCACCGGCGAGCGCGCCCTGGCAACGACGCTGCGGAAATCCGCATCTCGCGCCACTTCCACCGTCAGTGCCTGCCGCTCGCCCTGGTCGAATGGCCGTCGGGTCCACAAGACCACGCTGTGATCGTCCGGATCGCCAGATGCGACTCCTTGGGGAAAAGACGCACGGTCCTCACGCCATACGACTCGCGACGACACGACAGCCGATCGCGTCGCCCACACGCCAATGATTCCTAGAGAAGCAGCGCTCGCCAGAAATCGCCGTCGATCCATCTCACGCTCCCATTGAGGGCTATAGTTTCATAACGGGCACTGGTTCAAAACTGGACTCACCCTAGCAGTCGCAAAAATCGCGTGTAAAGCTATTCGTGACGAACGGTCTATAGCGGGGATGAAGAACGGCGAATGCTCCCATCGCGCGCCACAACCGGGATACTACGGGCGGATACACATTCACAGTAGTTTAAGCTGCTGCGTTGAATCGAGATTGATCCAGCCAGAAGAGTCATGCTGAAACCTCTGAACCCGCTGTGAAGCGTTCGGGGCATGCAAAGTAATTCGACGAAGCGGCGGGAATAGGTATCGTGTCCTCCGAATTCCCCTGTGTCTCTGTATCGTCCAATTTTCAAACGAAATGACTGAGGGACTCATCAACTCAAGGTGATCCTCATAAGTCGTCTTCCCGTCAGTGACTCCGCAGCTGGCGAGAAACGCGTTTCTCGGGGACTGATCCGCGCCGCCGCCAACGGTGGGTCAATGTGCGCTTTGGCCTGAGACTTCAGGCAGAATTTCGTATCGGCGGCGATGCTCCGCTATCATTTTCATCGATTGACAGTGCTTACTAGGCCGATCCAATCCGGTGTTCCCGGAGCACTGGATTACCGCTAGGCCAAGGAGATCAACATGACGGTGCAGAAACAAATCAAGGAGTACATTACTGCTCAACCGGAGCCAAAACGCAGCGAAATGCAAGAGCTACACGGCATGATTTTGGCGTTGATGCCAGATTGTAAGTTGTGGTTCTTAGATGGGAAAGACGAGAAAGGAAAAATCGTTTCCAACCCAAACATTGGATATGGATCCCAAACTAGTGAATATGCCAATGGAAAAACCAGGGAGTTCTATCAAATCGGTGTCAGTGCTAATACAACAGGCATTTCCGTCTACATTATGGGAGTAGAGGACAAGAAGTATCTGGCCCAGACATTTGGGCGGGATCTCGGCAAAGCAAGCGTGACAGGGTATTGCATCAAATTCAAAACATTAGCAAACATAAAAGTCGACGTTCTCAAAGCAGCAATACAGTATGGGATTGGCCAGACAAACATTCCTCATTGATGCAACTCGGGTCAACGCACCGCCATCCTGGCAATAGTTGTACTCTGCCGTTCTCAGTCCGGGCCCGCCATCGGGCAGTTGTACGGCCTTCACTTCGCGGCCCAGCGCCTTGCCGAAGTACGTCTCCACCGCGAGGACAACGGCAGGGTTCGCTTTATTACCTACGCCGAAGAGGCCGTCATCCGAGGGATCATCCGCCAGAGGTGTCCGACGCATGAACCTGAGCTTACTTTGGTCCTCGAAACAGGAATGCGGCGCGGCGAGCTGTATTCACTTGAATGGGATCGAGTCGATCTGGAGCGCAGACAGCTAATCCTTCTGAAAACTAAGAATGGGACCGCGCGTGTGGTGATTCTGACCGCAGCTGCGGTTAGCGCCCTTTGAAGAATTGAGAAAGCGCAGAAGATCGGAATCGCCTAAGGTGTGCCTCACCCGTTATGGCGAGCCTATGGTCTCTCCGAATGCGTGGTTTGAATTGGTGATGCTCGAAGCCGTAAAGAAGCAACCATTGCTTCACGACGTGACTTGGCATATCTTTCGACACACCTACATCTCTCGCCTCGTAATGGCCGGAGTGGACCTGAGAACCGTCTAGGAGCTTGCGGGACACAAAGACATCAAGATGACTACTCGGTACGCGCACTTGGCCCTGCTCATAAACTCGCCGGGTCGATCGTCTTACGGAGTGCCGAAGAGAGCAGGAGAAAGCCGAATCTTTCGCGACCACCAATTTAGCTCCTGCTTCGGCATGGCGGTTCCCTGCCGAAGCTCACTCTGTCCTTTCGATTCTATGGACCAGGCCTTGAAGCAGGTATCGAATCCCTCGCGAATGAGTCCAGCTCAGCGTGAACAGTCATTACTACCGAGATGCGCGTTTTGTATGAGCAGGTCACTGATGTCAAGGCTTTTTTCCTTATCAGGGTCTTTGCTTTTGCTGTTATTGCGTTGCTGTTGCTCTCCACCGGGTTTGTATTCGCACTCTGGTGAGCTGATCGTGATCTGAGCTCGGTGCCTGTTGGGGTTCGAGAGGAGAGTCGATGCTGCTATTTATCGGTCGGCCTCGATGGCCAAAACGCGCACGCAGTCATCGGAACACGGTGTCGACGCAACAAGTAAACATGATGATCTCTCAGGCTGCTTCCGCGTGGAACGGGATGTAGAACTCTTGAGTGATCCAGAGGCGATGGAGCAAGACAGCCAGCTTCCGTGCTACAGCCACCACCGCCTTATTCTTAGCCTGCTTGCCGCCTCGGGCGGCCAGATGCAGGCCCCATTGTCGCAGTGCAGAGTCTCTTCCATGAGGTCGAAGGATGTGGTTGGCGCACTCAATCAGCAGGCTTCGAAGATAAGCGTTGCCTGCCTTGGTGATGCCGAGTTGCGGATCGCGTTCGCCTGACTGACTTCGTCTGGGCCGCAGGCCCAGATAGCAGCCCACGTCTCGACTACGTCCGAAGCGTTGCTTGTCGCCTAGCGTCAGGACGAACGTGAGAGCAGTGATATGACCGATGCCGTGGATGGTCAGCAGAGGCTGTGTCTCAGCATACTCAGTCTGAGTCATCCGTTGGATCTCCCGGTCGTACTGCTTGATCTTCAGCGTCATCGCCGCGATCTGTTCGAGCACCGGACCGAGTGCCAGCTGGAGTCCTGGCGGCATCGCGGCCTGGCCGCGCTGAGCAAAACACTTCGTGGATGAGGCCGGCATACGATAGCCGCAGGCCTTCGTCAGTCCGCGCACGGCGTTCACAGCTGCGGTGCGAAGTCGAACGAGAAGCTCTCGCGCACGGATCAGGGTGAGAGCCTCTTGCTGTTCGACAGTGCGATGAGAGATCGGCCGAAGAATCTCTGGATCGAGACGCGCGTACCGGGCCAGCTTCTCTGCATCGACCTGGTCGCTCTTGCGATCACTGTGAGAAATGGCCCGGAGCTCGCGCACATTCGCTACGATCACTTCGTGACCGAGTTCCTGCAGTTGCTCGCTGATCCAGATCGAATGGACGCCGGCCTCCATCGCTACGCGTGTTGGAGGCAGATCCTTGAACCACTTCTCGATCGCCTTGGCTGTGGTTCGGAAGCGGCCTCGGTCAATGACTTCGCCGTCCTGGTTGAGAGTGCAGTAATGGCTCCAGACATCGCCAAGGTCGATACCAATCGTGAGCTCGGTCCTGGCTTGCCTGCGTGGAACTTCCGCGATGAGGTGCTGCGTCGGCTTCTTCATGGGATACAGTCTGCTCCCTCCGGAGTGACCTGCTCATCCCATTTATCAGGACTTATCCGGATCTAACCAGATTTCTGGATAGCCGGTTTTACTTCCAAGTGGGCGGGATTTGTAAACATTGGCCGACATATCGGTACCGACCGTTCCTCGGTGAGTGACGGAGCGATAACCACCCTGTCAAGTCAGGTAGGGCACGCCTTGGTTGTGATTACGCCGGCCCTGAAAAGGCCGGCGTCGACCAACGGACAAATGAGCCTATCGTATGGTTCATCCATTTCTCCTCTTCCTTTTGCCGCCGCGGAGATCGACAGCTTTGGACTCCGATGCCTCGAAGTTCCGAGGAGGCTGTAGTGTGCCGATCGAGTGCACCATTGTGTGTTTGACCGAACGCCGCTTAACACGATCCCAAGGAATACGGCGCAAGAGCCGTTTGCAGATTAGAGCAACGGCCCCGAAGAAGCATACCGAGACTATTGCGACTATTGCTTTGATAAGCCAGAGGGCATACCAAATCTGTTCCACGTCCTCGTTTCCCAATGTTTCTCCTTAAATCAACCTATCGAGCCGTGAGTGGGCTGAAATGAAGCAATAGGAACGCGCTCACGGTCACCAGCAGAATGAGCAGCCTAACGCAGAAGATGTATGCAGCAGCCAGGCCCGCTGACACGATCAAGAGGGCAACGCAGATTCCCACGATTGTGCAAACGTCGTCACCAGTAACTCCACATGTAAAGCGTTCGGCTGAGATTCCGGGGTCATCTCTGCGTTGTGAGTTAACCTTCTCTTTGGCGTCTTTCTTCACGAGGTGTGCCTCCAACTCGGATAGCAGCGATGGCGCTTGTTCGGTAGTCCTTCCGCGATAATCGCGCATTACGGCTGGTTAACCCGGTAACGATCGCAAACAGGAGGCTAACCGAGATTCCGGACATCAACACGAGAAGTTCTTCGTCGAGGACGTCTGCCGCTGGACGGAGTCGCGGTTGGGCGTGGCGTTGCCCACTGAACGTACCGCAGTGTTTGGCGTCTCGGCGGGTGGAGAGCTGGCCCTCGATCTTGGGCTTCGGCATCCACGTGTCTACGGTGCAGTCTTCTGCGCTTCGCCTGGCGGCGGTTACAAGCCGCCTGGCGTTATGCCGAGTCCGCTTCCGCGCACCTACCTTGTCGCTGGGGCATTCAGGAGCCGTTCTTCCTCGAGAACGCGAGGACGTGGACTGGCGCGCTGCGCCATGCAGGTGCGGATGTTGTCATGAATGAGCGAGCTGGGTCGCATGGTGGCGCATTCTGGCGAGAAGAGTTCCCGCTGATGGTGGCGTGGGCATTCGGACGATGATGCGCCTCGGTAGTCTCATCGGCGGTCTGATCCAGCAACTCGTCTCATGTGAACATCGATATACGAACAAACAATTGTGCCCGGAAGTGGGCTAGCCCTTCCCGTTATGCGGCCTAGAAATCACAGATCGCCTGTTGTCATACGGGTCATCACGCATCGGCAACAAAAAGATCAGCGCCACAAAAGGCCGACAGCATCCGCAGTCAGGGCGTCCTCTCTCCGCTTCTCGTGCGGCCTCTCAGCGAGAAGAGTTTCGAGATCGTCGCCGGGGCGAGACGGTTTCGCGCCGCGCAAATCGCCGAGGTTCCGACCGTTCCCGTTCGCAGCGTCAATCTCTCCGACGCCGAGGCACTCGAAGCGCAGTTGATCGAAAATCTGCAACGGAGGGACGTACATCCTCTCGAAGAAGCGCAGGGCTTTCGCGCTCTTCTCAATCTGGACGAGCCGAGATACAGCGTCGAACAGATCCCCGCAAAGACAGGCAAGAGTCCGGCCTATGTCACGACCCGCATCAAACTTACCGAACTGTCTGTGCCTATAGTCGATGCCTTCTATGCCGAGGAGATCGGCGTCGGACATGCCCTATTGCTGACGAAGCTCCAGCCCGACCAGCAGCGGCCACGAAGTGTGATTTCTATATGCCGAAGGATTCGACTGCCGCCCTGCTATTAGAGGGCAGGACACATCTGCTGCGATTGCTCCAGGAGATTCCGCTCGGCGAGGCGGAGCAGGCCGCGGTCGAAGATGGCGTGGCGGCCTACCAAACCTTCTATCGAAGCTATCGGATGTGCCTACGCCTGCAGGCCCAACGCCGCGTCAGCTCGGCGCCGGGTTGGTCCAGATCACATCTGTTCGGCCGGCATTGCCAGCTTCGACCTTTACGGACTCGCGAAGTAACGGCGCTGGAAGTAGAGAGCTAGATTAATTCACGCTATTCGCGTCGAATCTGAACTGCAGCTTACAATTCGCGAATTGCGGTCACGGGGTTCCGGCGCATCGCTCGATGTGCGGGAAGGTAGCATGCTAGCAATGACATTGCTCCCAGGAGCATGACGACGGAAACTACGGTGATGGGATCGTTGGCTCCGATTCCGTACAACAGCCGGGCGATGACACGTGTCAGTCCCAACGCAAACGCCAATCCCAGCGCCACCCCAATGCCCGTGAGCCACAATCCCTGCACCAGCACGAGTCTCAGCACGTCCACACGGGAAGCACCTAGAGCCATTCGTATTCCGAACTCGTGGGTCCGCATCTGGGTACGATATGCCACCACTCCGTAGATCCCCGTTACTGCAAGAACCAGCCCGATCAGCGCGAACATTCCCGCCAGGGTGCTCTGTATGACGGCGAAACTGCTCGCCATCTGGGTACTTTCCCGCATGGAACGCACATCGAAAACCGGTAGTCGACTATCGATTTCATGAATGGCGTGCTCCACCGCTGGCTCCAGGTCGACCGGATTCCCCTCGGTTTTCACCTGCACGATAGTCTCGTACCCCGCCTGGAAAAAGCTCATATAGACCATAGCCTCCGGTGACTCATTCACGAAAGTATGTGTTGAATTCCTGGCAACGCCGACAACCGTGAAGAGTCTGCCCCACACCCTGAGTCTCTTTCCCAGGGGATCCTGTCCCGGCCAGTAGCGCCTCGCCGCAGTCTGATCCACGATGAGTACCCTCGGAGCCTTTTCATCGTCATCCGGTGTAAACTCGCGTCCTTCCAAAATGGGTATATGAAGGGATTCGAAATACCGCGGGGACACCTCGGCATGGTACACCTGCAAAGCTTCATGGGGGTGTGGCACATACCCTTCCGGATACGCATCCTCGCCCTTGTGGCCCAGGGTCATCGGAATCCAGTCCGTAAGAGACGCAACCTTCACACCGGGCAATGCCGACACGCGATCAAGTATCTTGTGACGGATCACTCGTTCCTCGTCGTGGCTGTAGCCGGCGATATTCAGTCCCACGGTCGCAGTGAGAATGTGGTCCTGCTCAAATCCGGGATTCGCGCCGGCGAGATTCCGCAGTGTTCGCAGAAGTAGCCCGGAGCACAATAGCAGAGGAAGTGAAAGCGCGATTTGCGCCACCACCAGCCCGCTGAGCAATTTTCGGTTGCGTGAGCCGCCGGAGATGCTTGCAGACTCTGCTTTAAGTACCTCAACGACCGGTGCGTGGGACGAACGCCAGGCGGGAAGAGCGCCGCACAGCATGCCGACCAACAGGGACGACACCGCAATCCCGATTGTCACTTTATGGTCCATGCTCCCGTTGAGTATGAGGGGATTCGAGTTCGCCGGAAAGAACCATGCGAAGGTCTTAGATGTCCACGATGTCAACACAAGTGCCACGGCTCCTGCGACGATGGAAAGCACCACGCCCTCCAGCATCATCTGCCGCACCAGTTGAATGCGATTCGCCCCGAGCGACTGCCGGATCGCAAGCTCACGCCGCCGGGATACAAACCGCACCAGTGTGAGCGTAGCCACGTTCGCGCAGGTCAACAACAGCACCACAGCGGCGAAGGCCAGCAGAATGGGCAGCGTCGCCGCCATGTATCCGTTGGCGCCGAATGGCGAGCGCCACATGGGATCGAGCGTGATCCGGTTCTCGCCCAGATGATCGTCCGGAAATGCCGCGACAATATTGTGCATCACGGTGTCGAGATCCTGAGCTGCGTGGCCACGGCTCACGCCGGGCCGCAATCTTCCTATTACGTTCAGCCAGACCGCACCACCACTGCGATGCGTCATCCGCCACACGTCCGTCCCGAGGGGATCGAGCGTTACCCACAAATCTTCACGGATCCCGGGCATTGCTCCGACAACCCCCTCCGGCGCCACACCGATCACCGTCACAGGATGCCGTGCGAGTTCGATCGACTTGCCCACAATTGCCGGGTCTGCAGCATAACGCGTCTTCCAAAGCGAATAGCCCAGGACCACGTTGGGAACAGCATCCGGACGCGTCTCTTCTTCAGCCAGAAAGAAACGCCCTAGCACCGGCTTGATGCCGAGCACATCGAAATAGTTTGCCGACACGTTCGCAATATAGGCACGCTCCGGCTGTGCGCCGCCGGTCAGCGTGATCCAATCGTGATGATAGGCAAGTATTCCGGCGAAGGTGTGGTTCTGCTCGCGTAGATCGCGATAGTCGAGATAGGAGAAGGGCGGAGTTGGAGAGAAGTTCCGTTCCCCCCGCTGCAGGCTAACAAGATCGCCCGTGTCCCGCGCGCCAGGAATCGGACGCAACATTGTGCCGTCGATCCAACTGAATACGGTGCTGTTGGCGCAGAGAGCTACTGCCAGCATCGCCGTCGCGGTGATCGTAAAGCCGGGGCTCTTGCGCAGTTGCCGTAACGCGTAACGGACATCCCGGCCTAGTTGTTCAAGCCAGGTTTGGCCCCACATGTCGCGCGTCACATCTTGCACTAGAGGAATATTTCCAAATTCCCGCGCCGCCGCTTGTCGCGCCGTCTCTGCCGTCTCGCCCCGCGCCACTCGATCTGCAATCGCCATCTGCAGGTGAGCATCAATCTCTTCCTGCAATTCGCGCTTGCGCCGCTGAAAACCAAAGCTCGGGAACCACTTCATGACTCACTCTCCTCCGGCTTGACGTACATCACCGACCCAATCGCTTCGACAATCCGCTCCCATCGGCCCAGATCCGAGGCCAACTGCTTTTTCCCCTTGGCCGTGATTCGGTAATATCGGGCTTTTTGCTTGCTCTCTGACTGCTTCCACTCAGACTGCACCCAGCTCTGACGCTCCAATCGATGGAGAGCCGGATACAGTGATCCGGTCTCCACCTGAAGCACGTCTCCGGATCGCAAACGTAAGGCCTGGACAATTCCGTATCCGTGCTGCGGTCCCCATTGCAGGGTCTGAAGAATAAGCATGTCGAGTGTTCCCTGCAGCAGCTCGATTCGGTTCTTATATTGGCTTCTTTCGTTCATAGATGTAGACACTCTACTCGCATTGGGAGTAGAGCGTCTACTCCCCCGTCATGGCGGCGCCCCAATTCAAAACCGTGCTTATAGCAACTCCTCAGATGAGATCGGAATCCGGCCTGACATTCCGGTCGAAGCCAGTCCGCTGTGTGGCCTGCTGACCCACGCGGTCGGCGCGGCTGCCGGGAGCCAGCAGGAAAGGCTTGATATTTCCCAGATTCCACATAATGCATCGACCCGACACTGCTATCAATCAAAGGTGGACGCGCATGTAGCCAAAACGATTGCCGCGAAGCCGCAACTCGTTCAGATCAGCACGGCGTACGGCCAGCAGAAGGAAGGCAGCACAACGCTCCCGCGCAACAAATACACCGCGATTGTAAATTACCCACCGAAGTCTGCATGAGAACGGTAAGGACGAAAGAACAGTCACAACGGCGCGCCTGGAAACCTGCTGGACGAATTGGTTGACGACAATCGACCGACTAATAAGGACAGATACGCGCGCAACTCATCCTGGCCAGGAGCGCAGTGCTCCACCAAAGGTCGAATACATTTGCGCAGACTTGTCTTCTCGCCCTCAGCTTTTTCCTTGCAGTCGGACGGCGGACCATACATATTCGTCCTGGTGAAATGCGCGCTGTCAACGAGTAACTTGGCGATTATGCGGAATTGAGAGTACCTCTCGGAGATTGGCGAATATTACCCTATTCGGTTCTCAATGCTTGTATCGGATCGAGGCGCGATGCACGCCACGCGGGAACGATACATGCGAATACCGCCACTGCGAGCAGCATTGCGGCAACTGCGGCAAAAACCGCCGGATCGAGCGGCTTGATCTCATAGAGCAGGTCGCGCATCAGCCGGACGGCTTCCAGGCTTGCTGCGAGTCCCACGACAAGACCGAAGACCGC
This sequence comes from Edaphobacter aggregans, assembly GCF_003945235.1. Taxonomy (NCBI): domain Bacteria; kingdom Pseudomonadati; phylum Acidobacteriota; class Terriglobia; order Terriglobales; family Acidobacteriaceae; genus Edaphobacter; species Edaphobacter aggregans. The sequence continues at coordinate 5,625,602 of NZ_RSDW01000001.1, read as the reverse complement.
GGGCCGCATACCATCCAGCAACATCTTCCGCATCACCTGTTCACGCTTTGCGCCCAGCGCGATGCGGATGCCGATTTCGTTTGTCCGCTGCGCAGCGATGTACGACATCACGCCGAACAGGCCCACCGCGGCAAGGACCAGCGACAACGTTGCGAAAGCGGCGAGCAGTGTCGTGTTGAAGCTCTGGTTCAGGGTTGATTTGCCCAGTAACTGATTCATCGTGAGGATGTCGGAGACGGGCAGATCGGGGTCCATCTCCGAGACGATGCGTTGTACCGGAAGAGCGAACTGCTCCAGGTCGTGGCTGGAGCGAATCACAACCGTGCCGACGGTCTCGACGCCGGCATCGAGCGGGAAATATTGCACCGGTCGCGGCGTTTCGCCGATTGCGTAGCGAGTATCGCCCACAATCCCAACAATGACGGCATCGTGCCCGCGTACACGGAGGTGCTTGTCCAGCGGATCTTCGCCGGGGAAATATTGGCTGGCGAAGGATTGGCTAATAACAGCTTCGTTGGCACGATCCAATCGCTTGCCGCCGTCAAAGGTGCGCCCGCGCAGGATCGGAATGCGCCCATGGAGCCGAAGTACTCCGGATCGGCCCAGCGGTATAAGGCAGTTAGACCGCTGCCTTGCGGCAAGGGCGGATGCTCCACGATGGTGAAGGTCCGATCTGCCCCAGAGCCCTGCCCAGGGACAGACGTCGCAAAGCCAGCCGCGTCCACTCCGGGCAGAGCACGCACACGCTCGAGCAGCGCGTCGTAGAAGTTGGCTCGCTGGGCGGGCGTTGCATAGCGGGCATCAGGGAGGCCCAGATGCATGGGGATCACTTTTTGCGTGAGACAGCCCATGTCGACGGAGCGCAGCCGTTCGTAGCTCTTGAGTAGCAGCCCGGCGCTAACGAGCAAGATCACCGTCAGCGCCACTTCGAGCGTTAGCAGCACCTTGCGCAGCGTGGCCCGCGCACTGTCACCGCTCACCGAGAGCGACGCCTCATGCAACGCGCTGAGAATGCGCTTGTCGCTGCTGCTGAACGTAGCGATGAGTCCGGAAAACAGCGCGCACAGCGCGATAACGCCGACCGTAAACGCCGCTACCATGCCGTCGATATGGATGGATTCGACTCGGCTCATGTCGTGGCGAGTTCGTGTCAGCCAATGAAGCGCGGTGAAAGCGAGCAAAAGTCCCAGCGCGCCGCCGACGGCCGAAAGCAGCAAGCACTCCATCAGCCGCTCGCGCATCAGACGCAGCCAGCCTCCGCCCAGTGCGGTGCGGATAGCCAGCTCTTTGCGTCGCGCCGCCGCGCGCGCCACCAGCAGATTGGCCACATTGAGGCAGGCGATCAGCAGCAGGCAGCAGGTCGCCTCCAGCAGCACATAGAGGGGCTTCTTGATTTCTCCCACCATGTGCTCCGTCAGTGGACGGCTCTTGGCGCTTTGAAATACGAATGGGTCGTTGAGGTGCTCATTGTGGATGCGCTGGGAGATGATGCTCAGATCGGCCACGCCTTGCGCCGCGCTGATTCCCGGCTTCAGCCGCCCCACAACGCGGAACATGTGCTGGTTGCACGAGGTCATCTGTTCCTCGGGCATGTCGTGGTACACCGGTGTCCATAGCTGCGTGGACGGGGAAGGAAAATCGAACCAGGCTGGCATAATCCCGATAACGGTGTACGGCTGCGCGTCGAGCTGGATCGTCTGGTTCAGGATGGCAGAATCACCGCCAAAGCGACGCTTCCACAGGCCCCAGCTCAGCAACACCGTGCCGTTGGCTGCGCGGCTGTCATCTGCCTGCATAAAATCGCGGCCAAGCGCGGGCTGCACGCCCAGCGTACGGAGCATGTCCCATGAAAACAACGCGCTATTCAGTTTCTCCGGCAATTGCCCGTTTGAACCGGAGAGCCCGACCCGGATGCCTTGCGCGAGCGCAAGACTCGTGTAGCTGCGGTTCTGCATTTTCCAATCGGCGTACATACCGCCGGAGACCAAGTTGGAACCGGCCGTGTCGTCTTCACGAAAGGCGCCCTCGGAGACCATCACGAGACGATCTGGATCATGGAACGGCAATGGCTTGAGCAAAACGCCACGCACCACGGTGAACAATGCGACGTTGGCGCCGATGCCCAGCGCCATCACCAGGATGGCGATGAAGGTAAAGCCGGGGGTGCGACGAAGTGTGCGCAGGATAAAGCGCAGATCGCGTGCGAGGGATTCAAGCCCGTTCCAGGACCAGATGGCGCGGGTCTGTTCACGAATAAGAACCGGATTGCCAAAGGCGCGTAAGGCTGCGTTGCGAGCCTCTTCTCCTGAAATGCCGCCTTCCCGTTGCTCCTCTTCTTCTAATTCCAGATCGGAACGCAGCTCCCGCTCCAGGTCTGCGTCTCTCTTCCTGATCTGCCACCATCGCATGTCAGCCCTCCTCGGCGACGGGCCACATCACGCGCCCTACAGCTTCGGCCATCTGCTTCCACTGCGATTCTTCAACCAGGAGCTGCTTCCTGCCTTTATCAGTCAAGCGGTAATATTTAAATTCTCGATTTCGGTCCGGTGCAGTCTCCCACTTGGAGAAGACCCATCCTCGTTCTTCCAGGCGATGCAGCGCGGGATAGAGCGAGCCATGCTGCATCTGTAGGAATTCATTCGTGGTCCTCTGAATATGCTTCCCGATCTGGTGACCGTGAGCAGGCCCATAGAGAAGGGTTTTCAAGATGAGCATGTCGAGCGTCCCCTGGAGGAGCCCGACCCGTTGCTGTGCTTGCTTTGCCATAGAAGACAATCTACCCTCGATTTGGCAAGGATGGTAGACATTCGACCATCGGTTGTCAAGGAATGAATCAGAGTGTGGGTTCTCGCATGACGACTTCAGGTCAAGTCACTCATTCACCCGGTCGGATCGGCTATGCCTCTGGCAAGTTGCCGTAAAACCGGCTATCCGGAACCCTGGTATCAGCAAGACCCGTCGGACGATGAGCCGCGGCAACTGTACGACTTGCCGAGTTTTCGTCCACGTGGAAAGTCACCCACTGAAAATCAGTAAACACTACAGCGTTTCTCGGTATCTATTTTTTGATCGCTCTTTCACTGCTCCACGACGCTCATCTGAGCACGCCTCCATACCGATCAGTGAGGTCTGCAGGTTCGCAGTGAAGGTGATGATCTGCTTCTGAGTGAACTTCTTCTTAAGAAGCACTTTGCCGTTGTCGCCAAGGGCTACGAGGTGAAACGTCGTCTTGCCCAGATCGATGCCAACCGAACGTATCTGCATATCGATGATCCTCCTTGAACCTGCCAACAAGATCACCCACACCCACGTGGAAGATCCACCGGCGGACCATCTCAGTAACCCGTTTTGCAGGAAGTTCGACGCCGAATTCGGATCGTCGTTCGGCAGGGTTGTTCCCCAGTTGTCGACCACCCCGAACCCAGAAGAAGCAACCAATATATCGGGCTTCGCTGAGTGCTAAGCCTTGTTATCGACAACCGAGAGCAAACTTCGAGACAACTTATCGCTCGCCTAGAATCTGGAAGCTTGGCCTTGTCAAGGCCTTGGAGCAGAGGCTTAACGCCATTCAGAAGGTCACAACTACTGGAGAGACTTGTGCGGTCTCGCCTTGGGCAAAACTTAACCGCACACGTGAGACGAACAGTGAGTCGTTCTCTAATCATTCAATCATCATCCCAGACGTCATCATGCCGGTCATTACCGTGCTTGGGACGCAAGTTGTTCTTGTAGATTGCTGTGCCGACAGCTCGGCCCAAACGCGCACCTGCATCCTGGTCGGTTCGAAAATGAATCCCGCCGTAAACGCGAGCGTCGGAGATGTCGTCGGTAATCTGCCTGAATGATCCGTAGTGCAACACAATGGTGGGTACTGCCGGGTTTGACAACGTGATCGCATGTCCGGCTTCGCCGTAAAGACGTCTCATAACCTCGGCTCCCGCACCGGATAAGGTGCCGTGGGCTGAGGGATAGCTCGGGAAACATGGGGCCGGGATGAATGGAACCCAGTTCGGATCGGCGTCGGTTTTCCGGTTGCCGTCCGTGTCACCTGCATGGATCGCGGTTTCGGGACGCCAAAAGTTGTAGTGGTACTTGTTGAAGAATGTAGTGACCGCGCCGTCGCTGAGCGCCATGTTGATCAGGGCAAAAGCCCGTGCGTTCTCGGACAGCGAATGCCACCCTTCTTCCGCGACGACCTGCCTTGCGGCCTGATTGAATACCTGGGTTGGCGAGGAGGCCGCGTAGTAGAGCACGACATCAGCCCGATCTTGTGGCCGCTCTGTGCTGTTGGCGCTCGCGCTCCCTACCGCCTTCACTTCATTGTACGTCTTCGCGTATTGGTTGCTGTCAAGCGCTGGCGGCGGATCGAGGAGAAACTCACTGACACTCGGGATGCCGAACGGGGTTAGGTTTTGCCATTGAAAGAGGATTCCGACCGCGATTCCATTCACGAATGGACAACTCGGCGTAGCCTGATATTCGCCGGGAACGGCCGGCCCGGGTATCTTGAACTGCGCGGGCGACGAGCCATCGTTGGCACGAAGAGCGATCATGGCAAGAGCTGCCGCGTCGCCCGTCGCTATGCCGTCACTCTTGGCTTGACCGTCCGGTATCAAAGCCAGCGAGTTTGCGCGAGCAGTGAGGAGGGTGGACGCGCTGGCCGGGAAATAAGTACTGAGCACACGATAGGCAGCCTGGATGGCTGAAGCCTCGGGACATGCGCCTGCCGGTGCTACGATCGTTCCAAGATAGGGACGATACTCGCCCGTGATGGCGTTCACGGATTCGAATACAGCGAGTTGTACGATTGCCGCGTATCTTGCTTGGGCGAACGGGTTCTGGCCGTTCGTGACCGCTGTGTTCACCGCGATCACGTTCCAGTCCAATACGACATCTGCTTTCGCGACGGCAGACCCGAATAGAGTCGCGATCAACATGCATAGCCCGAGAACCCGGTTCTTTGTGTCGCCATGTATCTTTTTCATTGTGCTTCCTCCTGATCCTTCACTGGCTTTCGGTAGTGGTGATCGGCATATTGGCGGCCAACGGAGGCTGTTGTCCATATCGGAGAGTGTGTCGCGGCGTTATGCTTTGTGTCGCTCTAAAGACAAGCGTGGGTTGCACTTGCGTCAGCCTCTACCGATGTGGTGTAAAATCGCTCAACTTTCATGGGGTGTGCCATGGCTTCCGAGCCAGCTGGAGTGGAGCAACCGATCCGGTTCGGCGAGGGCTACGAGGTTGACCTGCGTCCTCGGAGGCTCCGCCATGGCAGTCATGTGCTCAAACTTGAGCGTATCCCGTTCGAGATCCTTCTTCTGCTGCTTGAACACCGGGACGAGATTGTTACCCGGGATCAAATTGCTTCCAGGGTTTGGGGCCAGGGTGTTTTCCTGGATACCGACAACAGTATCCGAGGCGCGATCCGCAAACTTCGCCAGGTTTTGAAGGATGACGCCGATACCCCACGGTTCATAGAGACCGTGACCGGACAGGGCTATCGCTTCGTCGCGCTGGTTATTACTCCCGAAGAACCAAGCGCAGCTTCCGAACCAGAGGCAGCGGGTGTTCCCACCCGCGACCGGGATTTCGTGTCGGAACTCGATAGCTGGTTACAAGCCCGAAGACTGCGTTTAGTCGAGCCAGATCAGGATCCCACGGCGGAAAAGACGGCGGATGCCGGAACCGGACAGGGGAATCGCAAGTCCTACAGGTGGCTTTTCGTTGGAGCAGCCGCTTTGCTCTCAATCGCGTGCCTTCTGTCATTCCTGGTAGTTTGGGGCTCGCGACGAGCATCGAACCCGCCCACACATTCCCAGGGCAAGATAGTCCTTGCTGTTCTGCCATTCGAAAACTTGAGTCGCGATCCCGACCAGGAGTTCTTCAGTGACGGTCTGACTGAAGAGATGATCGCCCAGACCGGAAAGCTGAATCGGGATCGACTCACCGTGGTAACCCGCAGCTCGGTTGCAAAGTACAAAGGCACCAATCTGGCCGCGAAAGAGATCGGTAAGGAGCTGGACGCGGACTATCTTCTCCAGGGCACAGTTCGCCGCTCGTCGGACCGTGTGCGCATCACCGTCCAACTCGTCGAGGCTAAAAATCAGAGAGACCTCTGGACCGAGAGTTACGACCGCGAGCTCAAAGATCTGCTAGCTGTGCAGGACTCCGTCGTGCAAAGCATCGCGAGCCAAATACACGTCGCTCTCACAGAAGAACAGAAAACGCGTTTAGCAAATCCGCAGCAAATACGGCCTGAAGCATACGAGGCGTATTTGAAAGGTCGCTACCACTGGAACAAACGAACAGCCGACGGCCTGCAAAAGGCGGAGCATTATTTTCAGCAGGCCATTGACAGCGATCCAATCTACGCCGCGGCATATTCCGGGCTGGCCGACTGTAACAGCGGACTTGCGTGGCACGGGTTCAGATCCCCTGCCGACGCGCTTCCGAAAGCTTACGCGGCCGCCCGCAAGGCGGTGGCGATCGACCCACAATCGGCTGAGGCCCACGCCTCCCTGGGCCTTGTGTTCAGCCATAGTTGGAATTGGGCCGGAGCCGAGGCCGAGTTCAGGCGTGCTCTGGAGTTGGATCCTCAATATGCAAATGCGCACCACTGGCACGGAGACTATCTTTCCATTAAGAGCCGCCATGACGAGGCGCTTGCCGAAGCCAGCCGTGCACAGGAACTCGATCCACTTAATCTCATGATCAGCACATGGGTGGCGCTGCGATACTATCAGGCGCGTGACTATTCCCGTGCAATCGAACAAGGTCGAAACTCTGTTGAGCAGGACTCGAACTTCGCAGCCGCACACCTTCTGCTGGGCGAGGGATATGTTCAGGCAGGCTTGCGCAGCGAGGGCATTAGTGAGCTAAAGCGGGCTGCGAGTCTGTCAGGGGGTAGCCCACTTTACACGGCCCAGGTCGGGGTTGCCCTTGCAGCGGCAGGGCGGAGGCGTGAAGCACTCCGAATCGCACACGAACTGGAGACAATCTCGAGGAAGCGTTACGTTTCGCCCTACGGGTTGGCTCAGATTTACGCAGCGTTGAAAAGCGATGAAGACACATTCAAATGGCTGCAAGCCGCGTATCGCGATCGTGCTGTCTGGATGGACTACCTCGCCGTTGATCCGATCTTTGATCGCTATCGCTCCGACCATCGTTTTCAAGAGCTCCTCCAGCGAATCGACCTGCTCTGAGTTAGGTTACAAGGTCTCCGATGCTCTACCGCCAAGCGTCGCGGCCTGGATCCAGTTACTTGTCAAAAGGAGACAAGCCAAGAAAGCAACAAGTCCTTCAGGCCACAAATAGGCTGCGAGAACTGCCTTTGGAAACTCTCGCCAGAAAGATACCGTCCGGGACATGAATTGTGTCTGGATGACGCAGTGCGTTTTTCGGAAGCGTGCATTGGTGAGCAGAATGGAACGGAACAGAGGATTGGGGGCACGCGTTCGAAGAACGCCGTCAGAAGGAAGCCCGTGGCGCGGTTTTGGCAAAAAGCTGGGCGCTCCCACCGACATGGTTGAACCGCTCTGTGGACTCTGACGACTCCGAAAGATCGATTCGTGAAGGTCTAAGCCGCCATTGTTTGAGGAGTTGCGGGCGGTCAACGAGGGATTCGGCCTGAAGTCGTCAGTGCAAGACGTGCGAGACCAGCTACTATGATCGATGGATCGAGGAGGCACGGGTTATGCTCCGCTTTGTTTTCGCATGGGTGCTGCCTTTTTTGGTCTTCACATTAGAATGTGCACCGCAGCACTATCAATGGGACGGACCAGCCGGACCGGATGGGAACGGTCCACTTCGACACGTCATGCAGTCCCAAGGTGCGCGACAAATTCAATCTGGCGGTAGCGACTTTACACTCCTTTGGCTACCGGAAGTCAGCGCAGTTATTTGCTGACGTCTTGAGCAAAGATCCCAGTTGCAGCATGGCAGAGTGGGACATCGCGATGAGCCCCTACGCCAATTGTGGGATCCGCCGACCAAGGACGATCTAAGGATCGGCCTGGAAGCAGCTCAAGAAGGTTTATCTATGGGACCGAAGACTCAAAGGGAACGCGACTATTTGGGCGCTATTCAGATTTTCTATCAAAATGCTGGCTCAGAAAGTCACGGCATCCGCGCCAAACGGTATGAGACCGCGATGGAGTTGCTGCACACCCACTATCCGCAGGACAGCGAAGCTGCCATCCTTTATGCCCTGTCCCTGATCGCGAATGCTTCGCTTAAGGACGAGACTTACGCGAATCAGAAGAAGGCGACCCTCATTCTCGCACCGATCATCCTGCAGCAGCCCCAACATCCGGGTGTCGCGCACTACATCATGACAATCGCTCAAGGCGTTGCAGGTACTTTTCAAGTCAGCGTCGCTCCTACCAATGGTTTCAACGCGCCGGTTAGCTTGAGCGTCTCGGGATTGCCAACTGGTTTCACCTTTCAGTTTTCTCCGCCTTCGGTAACGCCTGCAGCAGGTCAGGCCGCTAATGCCACATTGACAATATCTGCGGGCGCTTCGACGGCCCAACCACCCACTGGTTATTTAGCCTCCTCCGAAATGCCATGCAAAAATGTCGCGGCTGTGATCTCTATCGCTACGCCACTCAAGCAGTCTTCGGAGAATTGGAGACTGGGGGGCGAGCTACTAAGCCGAAGGTTTCCATCATGATGATCGGTGAGCAGCCTGGAGATAGTGAAATAGAGAAGGCCGCCCTTTTGTCGGCCCAGCCGGCAGGCTTTTAGATCAATGCCTGGAAGAAGCAGGGATTGATCGACGCAATGTCTATCTAACGAATACGGTCAAGCACTTCAAATGGGAGGCGCGTGGCAAACTACGAATCCACAAGAAACCAAATATGAAAGAGATTCATGCCTGTCGACCTTAGTTGGACGCGGAACTGCAGACGCTTAAGCCGAGATTAATCGTATGTTTGGGTGCGGTCGCGGCCCAATCTCTCTTGGGTTCGAACTTCAAAATCACCCAGGCTCACGGCAAAGTCCACCACGTGGAAGGGCTTGCACCTATCATCGCGACGCTTCACCCGTCCGCGATTCTCCGGGCTCGCAAAGATGAAGATCGCCATCGTGACAGACACATCTTGATTGGCGATCTATCTAAAGCCGCGACATTTGTATCCGGGATAGAAATTCCCACCGCGTCGCCGTAGAGCGAGGTCCATCGGCGATCGCAATGTCGCATGGTGTGCGGTTAGACCGCTGCTTTTCGGCGGCCTTTTTTCGAGGCGCACGCTCCGGTAACTTCATCCCGCGACTTGATTCTTCTCACGCCTTTACGTCGACACCCTGCTTTTCAAGTTTCACTTTATTGGCCTCAAAGTATCGCCTTTGCGCTTCGCTCTTAAAGGGCATATACCCTCCTTCGTTAGTAGATAGGATGCTTGCTAGAAGCCGACTACTTCTCAATATTCGGCCTACATAAGCACTTTGATCGATCCGAAAGGGATCTTTGGACGGATCGAGATCGTTGTCATTGTAGAAGGCTATGCAACGTCTTGGGCTCGACTCAATTCAAATAAGGTAAGCGTCGAATTGAGGAAACCAGCCAATGGAGCAATCTACAGCAAACAGATTTTTCGCCCTTCAGGCCTTTACCGTCGGAGCCGTTGCTGCATCTCTGCTGTACATGCCAAGAGAGTCTCCACTTCCAATCGCAATAATGCATTGTTCAACCCAGTCGGATCGCTCGCTTCGGAGATGTCGAACACGGCGTTAGAAAATTATGCCTGAGTTTCCCTTACATGGTGTCGTCGATCTCAAGGAAAACGAGAAGAAACTAATCTCGGCGGGTAAGGAGAAGATCCTTGTTCTGCGACATCAGGGAAAATTGTCGGCTTTTCAGAGCAAGTGCCCACACGCTGGCGGCCCTCTTGAGAAGGGGGCTATTTGTAATGGAAGACTAATCTGTCCGTGGCATATGGGTACTTTCCGGATATCAGATGGACGGCTGATCGAACCGCCCGCAATGAATTCACTCGAAACCTACCCTCTCCGGATCGAAGACTCAAAGGTCTTCGTTACACTTCCTTCACCTAAGACTGCAGGGCAGGAAAAAGAGAAGCGGCGGTCAGCAAGCACCGGCAAGAGAAGAATGGTCATTGTGGGAGCTGGTGCAGCCGGTTCGATGGCCGCAAAGACTCTCCGTGATAAAGGATTTTGCGGTGAAATCGTAGTGGTGGATCCATGTCAGGAAGAGCCTATCGATAGAACCATGCTCACGAAGATGGCGCTAACAGATAAAACACCTGTCAATCGGCTCCAACTGCACAGCTTCGATCAGCTAGATGTCATTCGCCTAGGATCTTCAGTGAAATCTCTTCGGGGGAACCTGCTCACCCTAAGCGATGGGAAAAAGGTACGGTTCGACGCGGCTCTCGTCGCTACTGGTGGAACGCCGAAGCGGCTTCCTATGCAGCATCCGGAGGATGTGTACACCATCCGGCATATTGATGACTTGAGGCGACTCCGATCTCGCGCACGTAAAGGCCGTCATGCGATCGTACTTGGCACAAGCTTCATTGGGATGGAAGCCGCGTCGGCCCTAAGGGAACGTGGATTGACTGTGACGGTGATTGGCAAGGAAAAGCTTCCTTTCGAACAACAATTCGGCTCTGGCGTCGCTTCAGCTTTACTTTCGCTTCACAAACGAAGAGGAATTCGATTTGTCCTTGGGGTAAACACTCTTCAAATAGCGTCACGACATGTTGTCGTGGAGCAAAGAGGTAGTCCGAGGCAAATCAATAGCGATTTCGTCATACTGGGTGTGGGCGTCGAACCTAGCCTCAAATTTGACCATGATCTGCCGTTGGCTGCAGACGGTGGAGTACTGACAGACGAATCGCTAAGAGCTAGAAACAAGGTATGGGTGGCCGGCGACATAGCAAATGTTGCAGGGCTTCGTATTGAACATTGGAGAATCGCGCAGCAGCATGGGATGCATGCAGCTAAGCAAATGCTGGGACAAACGATGCCGCTCCGCAATGTTCCATTCTTCTGGACTTATCATTTCGACAAGACCATCAAATATCTGGGCCACGCGGAGAAGTGGGACGACGTTTCTGTCATCGGCGACGTTCGTCGATTTAATTTCATTGCCCTTCTAAGTAAGCGCGACAAGGTCATCGCCGTGGTGAGTTGTGGGCGCGACGAGGAGACGGCGCTTCTCGCGGAACTAATGCGAAAGCCCATTTCCTTGAGACAAGCTCGCAGGGCTATCCATAGCGTCCGGCCTCGCCGTTAGAACGGATCATCTTGACCGCCGGACACTCCGCGACTGTCGAACAATCTCATTGCTGACGAGCAACCAGCGGAGGGTCTAAAGATTTAGAAATTTCCGTCGCGGAAAGTTATTGACGTTTAAAAATCAGCAAGCTCCACGCCGGAATCTGAACTGGAAGTTGGTTATCATCTGGCATAATTTCGGCGCCGGAGTATCCTCCCTGTCCTTCGCCGCCGTAATCGATCGCCTGGGAATTGAAGATTTCGCGCCACGAAGAGGGGTCGTCACCGAGGGGTAAGTTGTAGCGGAGCTCCCCGAATTGGGAGTCGCCGGGGTGGACGACGATGAGTAGAATCTCGCCGAAACCATTCTCGCGGCGAAAGGCGACTAAGGTGTTTTCGCGGTCAACGTGGATGATGGAGCCTTTGGATGAGTGCAGGGATTTGTACTGCCAGCGCAGATTATTGGCGTCGCGGACAAGGCGCTGCACGGGAGCTCCGAGATCGTCTCCCATTTTGGCCCAATCGATGCGGCGGTCAGTGTCAGTGACGGCTGGATCCCAGTGGCCGTCCAGATGGCCTTCGGTGCCCATGAAAATCATCGGGGTTTCTGGGAGGATTGCGTTGAGGGCCCACGCGAGGCGCGCTTTGGCACGGGCGAAGGGATTGGTGCGACCTCGGAAGCGCTCAGCGATATAGATGCCAGGGCGTCCCATACCCCCGAAAACCTGATCGTGGGCACCGGTCATGTAGCTGACGGAGCGCCACGGGTCGGGACGGTTGAGGTCGCCGATGCGAGTCAGCAGTTCGTCCACGGCTTTTTCATCGCCTCGCAGGAAAGCGTAGGTTTGCCAGGGGCTGGGGAGATCCCAGGTGCCGGAGAAGCCAAAGGTGCTGTAGGGATCGGTATCGCCAGAGATGACGGTGGCATCGCCGGAGGTGTCGTATTCGGCGATGAGGTATTTGTCGGGAAACTTGCGGCGCAATTCTTGGACGATGTATTCGAGGGCGTCTTGCTGAATGGCCTGTGCGGCGTCGAAGCGGAGGCCGTCGATGTGGTAGTCGCGGAGGAAGAGGAGGGCGTTGTCGAGGATGAACTCGCGGACCTCAGGGTGCCAGAGAGCGAAGCCTTCGCCCCATGGGGTATGATGGCCGTCTACAAAATAGATACCGCCTTCGACCCGCTGTTGCTGGCCGTTTACTTCAAATGTGTGGCCAGCGTAGTTACCGTCATAGCGCCAGTAGCGATTTTCACGATTGCCGGCGTGGGCGTAGATGACGTCAAGGATGATGGCGAGGCCTTTCGAGTGAGCAGCGTCGATCAGTTGGATGAATTCGGCGACAGCTTTGGAGGGATCGGTGGCGTAGACGTTGGCGATAGCGTAGAGATCAGAGGGGCCATATAGCTCGCCTGCTCCGCAGGCGCTGCCTTGTTCGGTATTAACTGGTAGGAGTTGGATGGCATTGAAGCCAAGGTTACGTATGTAGTTGAGTTTGGAGATGAGATCGAGAAAGGTAGCGGTATTGTCGCGGACATTGATGCCGTCATTGTGGCCCGAGAACGAGCCGACATGGAGCTGGTAAATGAGGAGTTCGTCGAAGGGTGGGGTATTGACGGCAGGGCGATCTGAGGGAAAGGGCGGAACAATATAGCTGCGGGCTTCGGAGGAGGGGGATTCGACTTGGAGAGCACGGGCGTCGGCGCGGTACCAAAGTTGCGAGTCGTCGTTGTTTCACCTCCGCGATTGGTGATGACATATTGGTAGCGGTCATTGGGTTTGGCGGGCACCTGGTCAACCGACCAAGTATCAGTGCCAGGATCGGGTGCAAGATCAATGGGAGTAGAGGAAAAGTCGCCGACCACCTGTAAGCGCTTTGCATTGGGCGCCCAGACTCGGAAGCGGCAGCCTTCCTCGGTTAATAGACTTCCCATCCCAGGCGTGGCGGCAGGAGCGCGCATTTCTAATTCCGATCCACGTTCGATATGCCGTCCGGACGATGCGCGATAAAGCTGCGACTCATCTCTTCGGGTGACTGCTCTTGCATGCTGAGCAATAGAGCCCCTGGACTTCTGCAACTATTCGATGCTCACGTAACGGCTAAGATGCCTGCAAATCGTCTGGTTCAGTAGGGTTCCTCTCGACTATCTAGGTTCCGTCGTCTGACTACACGAGGCCAAAGGTAGCCTCCATAAGGGGACGTAGTGTTCCGATAAGTGGAGCTACTCAATGCTGCTGGAACCCGAACCCAGTCCTTGGGGCTCCTCCCGACTCAAGATCTGCATCCAACCAGGGAGAGATGATGCATACAAGTGGTCGGCGAGCGTTGGGGCAAGGACGAAGTGAGACCTTGGTCAACAAAGATGTGGTGCTCGAAGACGACTCGGTGATTAGAAAAAAAAAAGACCTCGCCGTTGCCGTAGAAGAAATGTCCACTGAATTGTGATGCTGCATTGCCAAGATAATGCGAGCTTGTCTTTGAGGTGAACTATGAAGCCACGGAACATCGATGTTAACGGCAAAACGAGACCAACTTCCACCAAAGGTCTCGCTACTCCCAAGACCAAAGCTCATCTCGAAGAGACGGAGGGAATCATCAAGGGCGATGCTAAGAAAGCAGGGGAAGCGGTGATGAAACAGAATCGCAATGGATAGATGATGGCCCTCTGGCTTCCGGGTTCACATGAACGCTTCGCCCTCCAATGGGAAGTATAAAAGGAGTCAGGAAAGATCAATCGCGAAACCGATCTGGCCTTCGAAGGGCCGGCCCGCGACGCGTGGAATTTCGTCTGCTACCGGAAGCTGAAACGCTGCGGCTACGAAGCCAGGTTCCGACGACCGCCCATTTATTCCCCGCATCTAAACAAGTTCCCGGCAGTCATTGGGAGATCGCGAATTTAGGAATAACAAATGGATTCTCCCACCCATGTGCAAGAACATATTAGTACGATCCTCAAACACGAGCAGGATTTTCTAGCGAGACGCACACCCAATGAGAGGATGGGGGACTCGTTCGCCGCATTCATAGGCAGTCTGAGCTTTGTATCGATTCATTTAATTGGTCTTTTATTCTGGGTGCTCATCAATACTGCCCATTCAGGTTTTGTTTCACACTTTGATCCGTTTCCTTTTTCTCTTTTAGGAACCTGCTTGTCTTTCGAAGCGATCCTTATAGCGAGCTTCATTTTGATGAGGCAAGCTAGATTGGCGAGGCGCGCCGACGAGCGGGATCACCTAATGTTGCAGATCCTTCTCCTCACCGAAAAGGAGATCACCGCAGTCGTCGGAATGAACCGAGAAATTGCATCGCAGCTTGGCTTGATAAAGGTGGCGAAGGATAAAGAAATAGAGGAATTGGGTAAACGCACTTCGATCGATGACGTCGCGCAGACCATTCAGGACAACCTCTCTTGAACTCTGTGCGCCGAACCGCCTCACGAATCTCAGCAGCATGAAGGTCGCGCCCCTTGAGGCACCGGTCGTCCGGCTGTTTCTCGTTGCCCGAAAAAGCGCAACGAGCATGGAAAGCCGAGGATGCATCAAAACAACAGCCGAAGAGTATCACGACGAGACGAAGGGGAACCTGCTCATGAAGTCGCTTGCGAATCCCACAGTGCTAAAGCTATTCAGGATGACGATCTCATTCAGGTCATCATCGAAACACCGGCGCAAAGCCGGAACAAGTTCGCCTTTGATCCCAAACAATCGATCTTCGCTCTGAAGAAGGTTCTACCGGCCGGGATGGTTTTTCCCTATGACTTCGGCTTCTTGCCGCAAACCATCGCTCCAGATGGCGATCCCATTGACGTTCTCTTACTGATGGATAAGCCAGCATTTCCTGGAGTCGCCGTCAAGTCCCGGTTGATTGGCGTCATCGAGGGCGAACAGCTTGATGGGAAAAAGAAGATTCGGAATGACAGGCTGGTAGCCGTAGCCGAGGCGAACCACATGTATGCCGGCATTCGGAGGCTTTCTGATCTCCCAGCAAATGGCTCAAGGAGCTTCAGGTCTTCTTTGTCAACTATCACAATCTGGAAGGCAAGCAATACCGATTGCTCGGATGTCGAGGGACGAAGCAGGCAATGCGACTCATCAAAGAGGCGAAGAACACAGCATAGATTCCGAAATGAGCGAAATCTTTTTCAGGTTTTTGATTAGCGGTACCGTCGTCAGTTTGTTTGCTGTGCTTGGAGATGTCCTGCGTCCCAAGAGTTTTGCGGGATTATTCCGTGCGGCTCCATCTATCGCTCTGGCAACACTTGGATCGATGGTGCATGAGCATGGGAATCAGTATGCTGCAATTGAATCGAGATCTATGGTTTTAGGTGGGTGTGCCTTTTTCATCTATGCATCTGTATCAAGCTTTGCTCTGCGACGCTTCTCCGCCTCAACACTCATCACAACCTTGGCACTATTACCAATTTGGCTCGTTTGAGCCCTAGGTCTGTATTTGGTATCGGGGTGGGGCCGGTGATTTCATTTCATCTGGCAGCGCCCTGCAAATCCGAGGAGTGGGCCTCTAAGCCAACTGCGTCGATGCAAGCATCCGGACCCGTTCCACCGGTCAGATCCTTGAGGACAACAAGCACACTGACATCATTTTCAGAGTAATCCACTGTAATGGCGCCCAGAGAACGAGCGAGCTCAATGCGCTCCGGGATTCGATTGATAACGATAACTCGGGCAGCTCCCAGCATCATTGCACTCGCTATGGCGAACTGACCGACCGGTCCGCAGCCCCAAACCGCCACGGTGTCACCTTTCTGAATCTGCGCGTTCTCGGCTGCCATATAGCCAGTCGGAAAGATGTCAGAAAGGAATAGAACCTTTTCATCCGGCAGATCGCTCTCAATTTTTCAACGGGCCAACGTTCGCAAATGGCACACGAACGTACTGAGCTTGACCTCCTGCATATCCGCCCATCATGTGCGAGTAGCCGAATCCAATGCGATGTTTTTTCGCCGGTTCGGCTGACAGAGACGATTTGCTCCTGCCAGAGAGCTGCCTTCTCGACGTCGCGCCACAACTGATACAGATCCTGCGGCTCAGCCTGAATTCTGACGGTTGCTCGGGCCCAGATCTTACCGTCTTTGTCTTCCGGGGGGCGGCAGATAATGGCCATCATTAATAACCCCGGCACTGCCCGATTGCGGCAATGGTTCCAAATTTGGCTTCTCATTCAGTGACATGATAGTTCTCTCCTAGTGCTACTCGACTACAGTCGGGAATCAACCACGTTCTTCAAGAGGTTTGCCATCTTTTCGTGCATGGCAGCCTCCAACACGCCCGGTGTAACGTTCGCAAGCATGCCTTCAAACTTGGTCTTCGCAGATGCCGCATAGACGTGATCCTCTCCCGCAAACAAAACGTCGAGACCCTGACGAGCTACGTCTCTTGGCTGGCTTTCGGACTTCCCTTTCGATCCAACCTCGGTGTTGTCCATGCCCGCTTGATGGAAAAAGTTGGTGTCGGTCGGACCCGTCTGAAGCGCAGTGACGACAATTCCACTCTCCTTGAGTTCGTAGCGGAGACTATGGGCAAACGACAAGACGAACGCCTTGGTGGCTGCATAGACGGCTTCACGTGGCGCCACATTTCCCCAGCGATCGATGACGTGAACAAGATCTTGCCTGTACCGCGAGCCGTCATATCGTGCACGATGTATTTCGATAGTTGGATGGTTCCCACGCAGTTCAGGTTCACCATGTTCAGTTCCGCTTCCAGATCGGTTTCAGCAAAAAGACCTCCTACACCAACACCGGCATTGATGCACGCGACGTCAACCTTACGATCGAGCGCGCTACGACTCTGATGCAGTGTGTTCGAGAAAAAGTAGCCTCGTCAGAAAAGTTGAACCGGATATGAAGCATGGCGGCCTACTGCAGCCCCTGAATCCTCCGAAAGCAACAGCACCACGTGATCCTGCGTCACAATGCCTACGTCCTCGCGGCGCGAGTGCCTGTCCTAGCAAGGTTGCGACAAGCCGTTCCCATGCAGAGGGTCGTTAGAGGAACAAGGGAGGCGTGTCCATGACACCACGGAAGCTCACCGTTGAAAGTAAATCTCAACATAAAGAACCAAGCCAACTTTCGTGCAATGGCGGAGAGCTGCATCAACTCGCAACTGGTACGCATCCTCCCCTTACAACTCAAACCGGTGCAATCATTGCCGATGATGAGAACTCGCTGAAAGCCGGTCACCGTGGCCCTGCGCTCCTCGAAGACCACATTCTTCTGGAGAAGATCCAACACTTCGACCATGAGCGAATACCCGAAAGAATCGTTCACGCGAGAGGTTTTGGGGCACATGGCTTCTTCGAGTTGACGGATTCACTTAAAGGAATCTCGCGAGCACCCATCCTCAATGAAGTCAGCGTCAAGACGCCAGTTTTTGTTCGTTTTTCAACGGTTGCTGGAAATAAGGGATCGACCGACCTGGCGCGCGACGTTCGCGGATTCGCAGTCAAGTTCTACACCAAAGAAGGCAACTGGGATCTCGTGGGAAATAACATTCCCGTATTCTTCATCCAGGACGCAATTAAGTTTCCCGACCTGATCCACTCTGCCAAAGCGGAGCCAGATCGCGGCTTTCCACAAGCGCAGACAGCCCACGATACTTTCTGGGATTTCGTGTCCCTGATGCCGGAGTCAACTCACATGCTCATGTGGGCGATGTCCGATCGCGCGATTCCGCGCTCTTTCCGAATGATGGAAGGATTTGGCGTCCACACCTACCGTTTTCTCAGCGAAGCCGGAAAATCGACGTTTGTTAAGTTCCACTGGCGTCCCAAACTCGGCATGCAGTCCGTTGTTTGGGATGAGGCGTTGAAAATCTCTGGGGCAGATCCGGACTTTCACAGACGTGACCTCTGGCAGGCTATCGAAAAGGGCGATTTCCCGGAGTGGGAACTTGGACTCCAACTCTTCGATCAGAACTTTGCCGACAAATTTGACTTTGATGTTCTCGATGCGACCAAGCTCATTCCGGAGGAGATACTGCCTCTCCGGATCGTTGGTCGACTGGTGCTGGACAGGAATGTCTCTAACTTTTTTGCAGAGACAGAACAGGTTGCGTTTTGCGTACGCAATGTCGTACCCGGAATCGACTTTACGAATGATCCACTCCTTCAGGGACGAATCTTCTCCTATCTTGACACTCAGCTTAAACGACTGGGAGGGCCGAATTTCCAGCAGATTCCAGTCAATGCGCCAAAGTGTCCGGTGATGCACTTCCAGCGAGACGGTCATATGCAGATGAGCCCACAAGCGGGCCGAGTGAACTACTCGCCAAGTTCACTGGCAGATGATACTCCACGTCAGGATCCACGCAAGGGGTTGGCCAGCTTTGCAGAACCGCTGGCAGGAGACAAACTCCGCATTCGGTCCGAGTCATTTGCGGACCACTTCTCTCAGGCCCGACAATTCTTTTACTCGCAGACAAAGACAGAACAAAATCACATCATCTCTGCATTTATATTTGAGTTGAGCAAAGTGGAGACTATCGCTGTCCGGGAACGAATGGTAGGTCAGCTTGCGAATGTTGATTCCAAGTTAGCTGAGCGGGTCGCAAATGGACTGGGACTCCAGCAGAAGATTAATCCCGTTCCCGCAACAGTTAAAGTTCGTCAGGATCTCAAAACATCTCCGGCCCTCAGTATTTTGGGGAAAGCCAAAGAAACTCTGCAGGGGCGTAAAGTTGGCTGTCTCGTCGCCGATGGCACAGATGGAAAGCTCGTAGCGTCACTCCGAGCTTCCACTGCGAAGATGAAGGCGGACTTCGCACTCGTCGCCCCAAAAGTAGGGGGAGCCGTGACCACAGACGGTCAACTCCTGCCCACAGACTTCCAGCTCGCGGGCGGATCATCCGTCTTATTCGATACGGTCTTCGTTGCATTATCCGCAGAAGCCGCTACAGAGCTTTCCAATGAGGCTGCGGCAGTCGCCTGGGTACATGATGCCTTCGCCCATTGCAAAATCATTGGGGCCACAAACGAGGCACAACCTCTTCTGGATGCGGCCGGAGTCGTTCTGGATCAAGGTGTGATGGTCGGGCGAAACGCGAACATGTTCGTCGCTGCTGCAGCTAAAGGAAGGATCTGGGAGCGAGAGCCAAAGGTCCGAACCATATATTGAAGATCCGCCCGTCAGTGCGATAGGCAGAAACATGATTAAACCACTTGTCTCAGAAATAGAATGGGTCCCTGTCTGGCAGGCCGCAATCCCCTGGCAACCGTCGGACAGGAACATGCTTGTAATCGCTCCGCATCCAGACGATGAAACTCTTGCTGCTGGCGGGTTGATTGCAAGGCAAACTTCCAAAGACATTCCAATACATGTCGTCGCAGTCACGGATGGGGAGAACGCATATAACGATGGGATTGATATCACCTTTCGCCGATCAGCGGAACAGACATCAGCCTTGAAAAGACTCGGAGTTGTCTCTTCGAGCATAACCCGATTGAAACTTACCGATAGTGGGATTTCAGACCAGGAAGAACTCCTCGTGGAACAGTTGATGCCGTTCGTGTCCCAAGAAACTCACGTACTTGCCCCATGGACGGGAGACTTTCATCCCGATCACGAGGCCTGTGGCCGGGCAGCGCGTGAAGTCGCAAGACGTTCAGGAGCTGCGTTGAGCTTTTATTTCTTTTGGACGTGGCACCGTGGAACGCCAGATCTCCTGAACGGTCTCCCGCTGAGATCCGTCGCACTCAGCACAAAAGATCAAATTGCAAAAGCTGAAGCATTGGGCCAGTACCGATCGCAGCTCGAGCATGCTTCGGGCCAGCCTATTCTTCCCGAAGAACTATTATGGCCAGCGCGACAGTCTTGTGAGGTATTTCTGCCCGTATGAGTCACCCCACAACCAGTCGTGCGTTTTTCGATCGAATCTACCTTCAGGATGCAGATCCTTGGAGGTTCGCGTCCAGCGAATATGAACTTGGAAGATATGAGGTGACGATGCAAGCATTGTCGACTCGCCGATACCGTCATGCCTTCGAGCCGGGATGTTCGATCGGCGTTTTGACAGAACGGTTGGCGACTATTTGTGAGTGCGTTGACGCTATCGATATCTCATCGACCGCAGTCCGACAGGCTTCCCTACGCTGCAGCAGACTTTCAAATGTGACCATCCGGCAGGGGGCTTTACCAACAGACATTCCGGCAGGAACTTTTGACCTTCTGGTGTTGAGTGAGATCGGATACTACTTCGACAGCGCGCAATTGAGAAGCCTGATAGACGATCTCGTCGGGCGGATGTCTAGCGGATCTGTCTTTTTGGCCGTGCACTGGCTAGGATCTTCACCCGATCATATTCTGAGCGGGTCTAAGGTCCACGAAGTTATTTCTTCTGCGGAAACATTGACTCAAGACCTCGGCGAAAACCATACAGAGTTTCTGCTGGGCAGGTGGGTATGCAAATAAAACACCCAGCATGGCATGTTGCAGTTCTAATTCCTGCGCGGAACGAAGAACTTCTAATTCAGCGATGTTTAGATTCTGTGTTGGTTGCTCGTTCTCTTCTGCCTCCCTTGATCACCAGCGATCTTGTCGTTGCATGTGACAGCTCAACGGACCGGACTTTCGAACTCGCTGCGCACATCCTCCACAGCGCAGGAATTGTCGTCCGGACCCGAGCTGCCGTCGTGGGTCATGCCCGTGCTCTGGCCGCCAGGGTTGCACTGCGGCGATATGCGGGCCCGCTGCAGCGTTGCTGGTTGGCCAATACTGATGCTGACTGCTGTGTTCCGGAGACCTGGCTATTGGATCAAATCGGAATTGCGGACCAGGGGATAGATGCCATTGCAGGTACGATCAGCGTCGATTCTTTTGAGGAACATCCCGTCGGCACAGCTAAGCGGTTTCAAGACAGTTACATTATTCACGCTGACGGTACTCATCCACACGTACATGGGGCCAATATGGGCGTCCGGGCGGACACGTATCTTCGCGCAGGAGGCTGGCGAGGACTTGCAACCGCGGAGGACCACGACCTATGGAATCGTTTGATGGGGAAGGCCGTCCGACAACACTCCAGCTCTCGCGTTCGTGTAATTACAAGCGGGCGAAGACGAGGACGCGCGCCCCGGGGATTTGCCAACGCTCTTGTTGGTTGCGATGAGGCTGCTTCATGTTGAACCGACACGAACTTGACAGCCTGTTACGAGAGACTCTTCCCTTTCCTGGCGCGGGGGCTACCCCAGAACGTCACAGAAGGCTGTTCGAAGTCGGCTGCGTCGATCTCTCATTAGCCCGTTTGGCAGAAGCTCATTGGGACGCGCTCGCTATTCTTGAGGAGGACGGACGTCAGGCACAGCCAAATTGCCTGTATGGAGTATGGGCGTCAGAAAGACCGGGACAAAAACTCATACTGACGAAATCCAATGGCTTCTTCCTCCTCACCGGACAGAAGGCATTTTGCGGCGGTGCAGGTTTGATCGACCGGGCACTCGTTACTGTCAATGGCGGTGAACACAGACTTGTCGATATCGATCTCCGCAAGAATGCTCATCTGATCATTTTTGATGATTCGGAATGGAAGACGAGCGCCTTTCGCGAAACGAGAACTGAGAATGCGGTCTTTCATGCAGTTCCGGTTTCTTATAACGATTTCATCGGAGAGCCAAACTGGTATCTCGAGCGTCCCGGGTTTTGGCATGGCGCCTGTGGGCCCGCTGCATGCTGGGCAGGAGGCGCGGCCGGTCTAGTAGATTATGCGATAGGCCAGTCGCGGTGCGACTCCCACACTATGGCGCATCTCGGTGCAATGCACGCATCTATATGGGCTGTCCGGTCCTTCCTTGATTCGGCCGGAAATCAGATAGATCTTTATCCGCATGATCGGGAAAACGCAATGATACGAGCACTTACCGTCAGACACCTGGTGGAGCAAGCTTGCACAGATGTTCTTCGTCGGCTCCCGCGAGCCTATGGCCCCTATCCACTCGCGATGGAAGGGAATACTTCTCGTCGTTGTCAAGAGCTAGATTTGTATCTTCGACAATCGCATGCGGAACGAGACTTGGAAGCACTCGGAAGAGCCCTCTTTAGGCGGCCTTAGTCCGCCGCGTTGGTTTTTTCGTTTTAGCTATCTTTTCGTGTGACAGGCTGGTACATAACGCATCCATGATGCTAATTACTTTGGCTTTTTGTGGTGGTTCTGGTTCCGAAGCTGGCAACGGCTTTCCTTTCCGCTTTGAGTCGACCAGTTTTTTTACCACTGCCTCATAATCGTTCTTGTATTCGGATAAATCCAACTTTGAGAGCTTTCCACTGATCAGCTGCTTAGCCAGGGAAAGCTCGTCTGCGCCTACGGGAGCTTCCTTTACACCCGAAAGAATCGATTTCGGATCACGCAGTTCATCCTCGTAGCAAAGCACATATAGCATTAGGCCCTTCTGCTTTGAATCCAGAGGAGCTCCGACTGCCACTAGATGTTCACGACCGCTAAAAGCGATCTCACCGATGCCCAGGGTGTTTGTCTGCGCGAGGGCCTTGCGGATGACGCTAAGTGTCTTTGCCTGAACTTCATCTTTCGGTGCGACGAAATAAGGCCGGTCAACTATTCCGGGTGATAACTCTTCCGCTTTGATAAATTGACTGATTGCCATCGTGGTCGCTGTCGGAAGGCGAAGCGATTTCAACT
Source organism: Edaphobacter aggregans (assembly GCF_003945235.1). NCBI lineage: Bacteria > Pseudomonadati > Acidobacteriota > Terriglobia > Terriglobales > Acidobacteriaceae > Edaphobacter > Edaphobacter aggregans. Next base: position 5,602,722 of record NZ_RSDW01000001.1, on the reverse strand, counting down.
CGTCCGGATCGATCTCGATGTATTTGCCTTTGGCATACTCAAATCCTTTGACAATGTCCGACTTTTCGACTTCACCTGCCCCGTCGACATTCTGGTGATGCACACGCTTATGCGTCTTGCGATCGATTTGGTGAAATTCAACCTGCTTACCTGGATTGGTGGCAGGGAAGATCTTGACGGCGATGGAAACCAACGAAATTTGAATAGATCCAGACCAGGTCGGCCGCGTTGGCATTTTTTATCTCCTCAAAAAGCTCACAAATTAGCAATCAGACGATCTTGCCGTAGCCTGTAGGATGCGGCGACCACGCATACATGTTGCGGCCCACTAACGCTCTGATGAAAAGCCGAACCACATATTTTAGAGGTCCGTTGCCTCTCAAGTCGGGTCAACAAGGATGGTTCACGGAGGTAGTGAAGAAAACAAAGCAACCGCCATATCGTGCGTTCTCGCCCTCATCGGCTCCGCGTGGACCACAATCGTTCGCGTCCGGGCCAAACGACATCAAGATGACCGTTCTCGGGGCTCCGTTGCTGGACACGACAGCTCCGGGTCGATTCTCACGTGCCACCCGGAGTTTCAGCAGATCTGGCCCCTCACAAGGCAAAATTGCATCCTAATACCAGTGGCTAATTGGAGATGTTGATATGGAAAAAGAGGAATCGATCGAAACGCAGAGTTCTATGAAAAAAGTAATCTTCTATGCAACAGTTATCGCCGGGTTCGTTGCTGCTTACATGATGTATCGTCGTGGCGAGTCGTTGGGCACAATTGCGAAACAGACTATTACGAATCCGGTCGGCTCTCTGGTTTCTGAGGTAAAAAACACTGTCTAGGTGTAGGCTGTCCGTAATCGCCTGGCCTAAGCTAAAGTGAAAAGGTGTAATTAGGAAGTGAGCATGCCTCTTATCATTCTTTTGGTTGTTCTTATTCTCATATTCGGCGGTGGTGGCTACTACATGGGCCCGGGACTCGGCTACTACGGTGGTGGCGGTCTTAGCTTGATTCTCGCATTGATCCTGATTTATTTGATCTTCGGTCGAGGTCGCGCCCGGCTCTAGCCAAAGGCGATTTCTATTGCTTTCAGCCTTGCATCGATTCACAGGTTCGGCCAAGCGTCAGACATCGCGAAACCGTTGGTCCGTAAACCTTCTCATCACGCCGGAAGATCCGCCGCGGTTGGATAATTATGTTGTTGACGGCCAAGATCGCCATCGTATTTCACAGTGCTTTTGAACAACTCGTAACGACCATCATTGAATTGTTTCCCATATTCTCTAAGCACTTCGATCTGTTGCATCGTTAGAAGTTTGAAATTCTGTAGGATCTTCAAGTTCTGATCGAGCACCTCCATTGAGTCCATCCCGCTGATGGTTGTCGACACACCTGGAAGGCTCATCGCGAAGGTGAGGGCTTCAGTAGGTGTCAAGGCTCCACTCGAGATCATCTCGCCCGATCCCCCCATACTCTTCATTCCAAACCCAGCCATTCCTCGCTCGACAGCTACCGGCAACACTTGTCGCTGGAAACTTCGATAACTGTAGTCGAAGGGATTTAAGGGCATCTGGACTGTGTCAAATGGATATCCGCCATTGAGCATCTCCAGGTGGATGGACGGATTCTTATGCCCTGTGAAGCCCATAAACCGAACTTTACCCTGTTGCTTAGCCGTCGTTAGCGCTTCGAGAACACCATCATTCTCGTAGCACTTTTCAGGATCGTTGTAATAAACGACCTCATGGACCTGCCACACATCGAGATCATCCGTCTGGAGTCGCACAAGTGATTCTTCCAACATCCGCATGGCGACATCCTTTTTGCGGCCGAGAGTACACACACTTTCGTCATTATGATTCCCGTATCCCGTTTTCCTTTCAACGCTGTGCCGAGACGTTCTTCCCTCATCCCTTTGTGATATTCCCGGGCATTGTCAAAGAAACTGATGCCATGATCGAGTGCTTTCGCCACCATATTATTTACTTGGGCTGCCCGCTACAGTTCCCAGGGGAAAGCCAACCATGCCGAGAACCGAGATCTGAATCCCGGTCTTTCCCATAGCTCTTTTGGGCACCTCGTGCAACCTAGATCTGGCGCCAAATCATTATGTTTCATGGAAACCTCAGATAGGCTTGAGACTTTCGATCAGCTATTGCGAAACGTCGGGATAAGGTCGGCCCGAATTGCCGGTGGAGTAAACCATTTGTTTTACCTCCACCGACTGCATATCAATGGGAAATTCATGCGCGAGGGGGGCCTCGGGATTATCGAACTTGATCGACGTCTTATAGAGTTCGAAGTGCCCATCCCCGACATATGGTTTGGCACGCTCACGTATCACTTCCATCTCTTGTGTCGTCATCGGCACAAAGGCCTGTGCGATCTTAAGATTCTGCTCAAGGATATGCGGCTCCGACACACCACTGATTGTAGTTGCGACAGGAAGGCTCATCGCATAGCGAAGTAATTCTTCTGCCGTAAATACACCCACCGGCTCGCCATGGCCTCCAATTGGCTTCATTCCAAGGGGTGCGATTCCGCGCTCTACCAAAACGGGCACCTTCTTCTCGAACGAAAAAAAATTGGCGTCGAGAGGATTGAGAGGCATCTGTACTGCGTCGAAGGGAAAACCGGTATTCAACATAGCTAAATGAATATCCGGGCCCTTATGGCCTGTAAATCCGACGAATCTTACCTTCCCCTCCTGTTTCGCCTTGTGGAGAGCCTCGGCAGCTCCGTTTGACCGGATGAACAAGTCAGGATCATTTTGACACGTCACGCCATGGATCTGCCAAAGATCTAGATGGTCGGCTTGAAGGCGCCGGAGCGATTGTTCTAGCATTTGCATGGCAAGAGCGGCGTCTCTACCGTGAGTACACACCTTAGTCATGAGAAATGCTTTTTCACGAACACCTTTTAGCCCTTTGCCCAGCCAGTCTTCTGACTTTCCACGGCTGTACTCCCAACAGCAATCGTAGAAAGTAATTCCACCATCCAGAGCGTTGTGTATGAGGCTAACTGCGGTCTGTTCATCTTTGCAGCGCCTAGATGGTGACCACCTAAGCCCAACGCTGAAACCTTAACGTCAGCTTTTCCAAATGCTCTGAGGGGCACTCCCGACATAACGAAGACTCCTTCGAGGAGGATGCATCCCTTTGTCGATCGGATATTCGATTCTATTTTCTCGTATGGGGAGTCGAAGGGTCGAAAATGGGCAGCGTTGAGGCGCGTGTGCGATTCCAGATGGTCGATTTTATGGCCAGCCGGCCATGGACCATCTGTTGCCAATCCGAAGCTAGTCGGCACTCTTCAACCATTGCCGTAACGATTGCATAAGAGCGGCTTCCTCCTCTCGCAGTGTGGAGGCAGCCTCATCACCCACTTCCTCAGCTTGCCGCTTACGCCCGTTCCTCAACAGACCCTTCATATAACACTCCAGCACTGCCGGATGTACATAGCACTTCCTGCAAACCGAAGGCGTATTTCCCAGCCTCTGCGCCACGGTTTTGATTGCCTCCACCACATTCCTCTTCGCCTGTGCTTCCGATTCGAACGCCCCGAGCTCCCGCAGTGTGGCGCTGGTCAGCACCGTCCCCGCCCACGTCCGAAAGTCTTTCGCCGTAAACTCCTCGTTACTTATCTCACGCAGATATTCATTCACATCCGTCGAACCGATATTGTGTGGCTCTCCATCTCCATCAACATACTGAAACAGCTCATAACCTGGAATGTCCTGGCAACGTTGAATAATTTTCGCAAGCCGCCTATCCGTGAGGTCGATAGAGTGACGCACCCCGCTTTTGCCCTGAAACTTAAACGTTGCCGTCGACCCGTCTACCTGAACGTGACGATTCCTCATAGTTGTCAGCCCATAAGAGTGGTTTGTGCGCGCATACTCTTCATTGCCCACACGAATCAACGTCACTTCCATCAACCTCACAATCGTTGCCAGCACCTTCTTCCGTGGCAAACCCTCCGCTCTTAGATCGATGTCCACGCCTTCACGAATCTTCGGCAACGCAGATCCAAACAGCAGCATGCGCTCATATTTTGTCTCGTCTCTGACCTCGCGCCACCGCGGATGATACCTGCTCTGCTTTCTGCCCTTCGCATCACGACCCGTCACCTGCAGGTGTCCCTGCGCGCTCGGACAAATCCAAATATTCGTCCACGCCGGCGGAATCACAAGCGACTTGATCCGTGCAAGCGTCTCGGGATCTTTAACCGGCTTGCCGTCTTGGTCCACATAGCGAAAGCCTTTCCCGGATCGCTTTCGAACAATCCCCGGCTTTGTGTCCGTCACATATCGCAGCCCCGCATCTTTCGCGGACTGAACCGGATCGCTGACATTCTCTTGTGTTTGCATCGCTTCTACGCAATTCCCTATGGTCGACGATCTTCGACCTAGTTGGATGCCTTAACAATCAGAACAGAAGCGTTCCTGCGACCATTTCCCTCTCGCCTCTCGATCGGGTGACCGTTTGTGTAGGCAGCCATGCAGGAAAAAGTGCGTTAGCGAGGGGGGCGGTATGCCGATATTATGTTTGTTCGATCTTTCTCATCCGGGCACATGGGATCCGATCAGCGGACGTCTTACTCCGCTCTAAGCGATGTGCGTGTTTTACTACGTAACCGCGGACGGTGCGAATACAACCGCGACAATTATGGGGGTTTGAAAGCTGTCAGCGAAGGTTGCATTCGTTTTTGGGTCGCGACTCCGCAACCCAGTCTTGTCCCTTTCGCATCCAAAACCGATAGATGAAGATTCTGAAGGTTGCAGCCTGTCTTCTCGCTATGTCTTTCGCCGCAGCGCTTAGAGCTGACGACAAAGCACGCTTCGACCTGTCCGGCCCCACAATCGACATCCGAGTTACGCGAGGAAATTCGACGCTCCCCATCGCTCAGGTCCCCAACCTTCAGCCAGGCGACAGGATATGGATCAAGGCTGATCTTCCGCCAAGCCAGTCGAACCATCTGATACTGATCGTTGCCTTTCTTCGCGGCACCACAAATGAGCCTCCCGACAATTGGTTCACCGAGATCGATACCTGGGAAAAGAAAACTGCTGAGGGGACAACCGTCACCGTTCCGAACGGAGCTGAGGAGGCCCTGCTTTTTATTGCGCCCGAGACCGGCGGCGATTTCAAAACTCTTCGCTCCGCCGTCAAGGGTAAGCCGGGCCTGTTCATTCGTGCAGATGCCGATCTTAATGAAGCGTCCTTCGAGCAGCAACGCATCGAGCACTACCTCGCCGCGATGAAAGCGGTCCCGCAAGACGATCCGAAGGCCATTCAGGAACACTCTGCGAAGCTCGCTGCCACGCTCGCTCTCAAGCCGAACGCCGATTGCTTCAAGCAACCCATCGATCAACAGGTTCTCTGCCTGACCCAGTCCAGCGCCCCCGTTCTCCTCGATGACGGACATGGGCAAAGCATTGCCGAAGCAATATCTAGCGGTCCATCCTCTGACTTTATCAATGCTGCCTCCTACACACAGCCTGTCGGAGCGGGCCTTTATTCCGCTTATGTCGGCGCAGTGGTGGATCTCGTTCACCTTGTCGGCATGCTGCGCACAGCGCAGTACCAGTACATTCCCGGGCTCAGCTTCCCCCAGGGCTCCTCACTCAGTCTGAGGCTCAACGCGCCGCCCTCCTTCCACAAGCCCGAATCGGTCATCGTCATTGGTTTGCCCGCGATCCAGAAGGCCAAGCTCCCGCCACTTCATCCGCACGATGCCAACCAGGTTGCGTGTCTGTTGCAGCCGAAGATGATTATTCCTCTGGAAGGCGCGCCACTTGTTTTTTCGAGCAGCTTCGCGCATGGCCTGGTTCTACGTCTCAACCGAACAGGGGTGCCTACGGATATACCGCTAACGCCCGACGCCTTCGAAGGCGGACTCGTCGTGGCAAAGGAAGAGAAGCGTGAGCCGCTGGTCGACCCAAAGCCTCAAGATGATAGCGCGCTACCCGCGAAGCCCGATGTTAAGATCGGGACGACGACCGATTTGACTATCACAGGTACCGTCCGGGGCTATTGGGGATTCGATCCCTTTGAAGGCCCCACCATTACGCTCCAGCAGGTTAAAGGTAAGGACTGGAAAATCGTGGACAACGCCCAGCTGCTCGCCGGGCAGGAGAATCACCTCACGCTTAAGGGTGATGGAAGTGCATGCATCGAGCACATTGCCCTGACCAGCGGCGATACAAAAGATGTAGACGTCTCCTTCAAGCCTGCCGCAGGCAAGGATGCGAAAGACAAACTGGCATTGGACGTTTCGCTCAAAACCGTTCAACCCGGCGGTTATTCGCTTGCGATCCAACAGTATGGCGACTCGGAGAGAGACAAAGTACCACTCACGGCGTATACCGCCGGCATTCACCTCGATGCCATCAAGATCCATGGTGGCGACAAGACAGCAGTACTTACTGGCCAGGGCCTCAAGGACGTTGTCTCGATCGAGATCGAGAAACAGACCTTCACGCCCAGCGCCGAAAGCAACGACGACAAGACGATACACCTTCAGGCCGACAACGGCGTCTCGCCCGAGGACGGTTCCAGCGCGACGGCGAAGCTAAAAGACGGCCGTACGATGCCAGTCAAGATCTCCGCCGAAGCTGCGCGCCCTGAGCTGAAGCTGCTTTCATTCAAGGCCACATCCGTTCAGAAGGATGGCGCGTTGCCCGTCAGCTTTGGTACTAAAGACGACATCTTACTCGAAGGTAAGCTCACCTTTGTGGTGCAAACGAAAGATGCTTTTCCCCGTACACAGACCATTGAAGTCGGGACCGCCGATGGCTCAGTCCACACTGTGCTCTCGCTCGCAACAAATAACCTCGTTCTCCAGGACGATCATACTGCCGTTGCCACGCTGGATCCCCTAAAAGCGTTCGGTCAATCGGCATTTGGCAAATTGCAGATGCGTCCGGTTGCAGCAGACGGCACGCCGGGAAACTGGACTCCGCTTGGCGTTCTCGTTCGCGCCCCGGACATCACAGCGATCCATTGCACGACGCCAGAGGCCCCTACCTGCACCATCGTCGGCAGTAATTTGTTCTTCGCGCAGTCCTTCGCCGCAGCAAAAGATTTTTCCAACCCGACCGATGTACCGTCTGGCTTCGCCGAAAATAACTTCGGCGTGCCGACACCCTCCGACGGAGCAAACTTGTATCTCAAACTGCGCGATGATCCGAGCGCGGTCGCTACTATAACGCTGCCCAACCCCGTGCAGAAACCGACATCGTCTCCCTCATCAACTTCTCAGACGGCAACACCAGCAACTGAACCAGCGCCTGAGGTCCAGGACACGACAACGGCACCTTCATCAGAATCTGTCCCCGCGCCTAAGCCTGATCGGCCGTCGGCACCTCCGCCTCAAGATTAAAATTAGCGCATCGGTAGCGGACCATTGACACAATGCACCGTGCAACGCCTTGGTGCTCCATGCGCCCAACCATTCGATGTTGGTCGCTAGCGATTTCCTCACGCTCCGCACCAGAGCACGCTTGGAATCGCACCGGATCCGGCCGTTTCCTGGCATGACACAAGTTAGGCTAAGGGAAATCAAAAATGAGGCCACGCTAAATCACCCAGTGCTGGAGAAGCGCACCGAAGCAATCGAGCTATATGGGGTAGCCAGCATCCGCAGTCTCAAAAAGAAGCCCGTGAAGAAAATGGATGCGTATCTAACCAAATTGCAACAAGAGGAAAGCGGTATTGATCCATCTTCTGAAGTAGCGACGCTTGACTGAAGCGGTGTAATCATTTGCCAGCCTCTAAAATAGTCAATGAGCGGGTGAGGAAACATATCATCCTAGATCCGATAGTGCGCACCGGCGTGGAATTCCCTATACCCCGGCCCGGTACTTTTCTAGTACTTCAGCTACGCATCTAAAGAGCGCTAGAGGGCCTTCGATTTTGCTGATGAAGCGATCGGCGTATTCTACGTCCGGAGGCAAGTCATTGACTCCAGAGATGATAATGACGGGCATCTGCGGCTTAGTGGACTTTATGTGCTTTGTTAACTGAGTCCCTGCCATTCCAGGCATCATTTGGTCAGTGAGAACGAGATCGAAATCGCGCACAGCAAGAATATTTAGTGCTTCTTGGCCAGAAGCAACTGCAATTACCTCGTAGCCTTGCTTTTGCAGGACCAGTGCGCGAAGCTTACGCGGAAGCTCCTCGTCGTCCACGCAGAGTATGGCGGCGTTAGTCATCAGCACTTGACCTCTCTGCTTGGAAAGCGAATGATCTCTTGATTTCCGTAGCGCTTGCTCGTTTTGTAATTGCATTAGAATCGCCGTCCGGAAGAAAGACTTGAAAGCAGGTGACATTGCCGGATGGCTGCCGCCAACTCCGGCATCGTACGGTCCCGCCATACTTTTGGACAATGCCTCTGCTTATCCATAGGCCCAAACCTGTTCCTTTAGTAGATTTTGTCGTAAAGAAAGGCTCAAAGAGTTGCTTGGCATGATCTGGCTTGATACCACAACCGGTGTCTGAAACCGAGATGCGAATACCGCCGCTGCTCTTCTCGCGTCGCCCGCATTCAATTACGCGAAGTCGCAGCCTTCCCCCCTCTGGCATCGCCTGAACGGCATTCCCAATAAGATTCAAAAATACCTGCTTCAATTCGACTGGAAACCCCTGAATGACCCCTTTGCTCCGGTACTGTCTGTCGATGACGATATTGCCAAACTCAAGTCGTCTGGACTGGAGCTCGAGAATGTCGTCCAGCACCTGCGAGAGCGAAACCTCTTCCGGATCTTTTGACTCACGGTAAAAGCCGAGGGTCTGGCGGGTAATATGCGATACGCGCTTTAGCTCCTCCTCCCCCAAGTGAGCGTAATAGCGCGCCTCTTCATCGAGAGAGGGGTGGTTACATAGCAGATAAAACGTATTGGTAATAGATTCCAGGGGGTTGTTGATCTCATGTGCAATGATGCCGGCAACGCGTCCCATGGCGGCGAGACGTTCGGTCTTTCTGAGGGCGTCTTCTGCACGCAGTTGGGCGGTAATGTCACGATTGATCTCTAGGACAACATCACTATCCGCCTTCAGCGCCTGTCGACTTGCGACGACGATCTCGCGTCCATCACGGGTGACCTGTGTCAGGTTGCCATGCCATTTTCTTTGCGCATCGAGGGTGGCCTCCGCGCTGCCGGGATCGATATACTCTGCGTGAAAACGGGTCTGCAACACTTTATGGATGTTCGTGCCAAGCACCTCGTGCCGCCGCCACCCATAAAGCGCCTCAGCACCAGAGTTCCAGAAGAGTAATACGCCCTTCCGATCGCGAACCATAATCGCTTCAGTCGCGAGTTCCAACAGATCGGCTCTCTCGCGCAGCAGATTCTCGAGCTGTTTACGGCTGGTCACATCGACGAACGCACCGACAGCCCCTCGTGCGATGCCGTTTTCGTTAAACAGAGGGATGGCACTGGCGAGGAGATGGCTCGAGTCCCCATGTGGCCGCCGAATCTCAAGCTCCACGGTTCCCAGTTGCTGTCCAGTTCTTGCTGAGTATTGTAGGGGCATAGAGGCGAAATCGAGCAACCTTCCCTGCTGGTAGATTTCGAATGGTCGACCTTGATTGTCATCCGCAGCAAGGTTGAGGTTATCGCCTTGTCTAACTCCGAATAAATCGCTCAGCGCAGCGTTGCCTGTAATGCGTACGCACTCGGGATCCTGCGACACCGCAACACCGACTGGGAGCACCTGCATAATCGTCTCTAATTCTGCGACTCGTTCTTCAAGTTGACAGTTGAGGTTACGAATGTCTTCGAGACGTTCTTCGACCCGCTGTTCAAGCTCACGATTGAGCTGCTCCAGCTGGCGATTCTTGCGGTGAAGCTCCGCAAAAACGCTGACTTTAGCTCGCAGTAACTCCGGAACGACCGGCACTGAGATATAGTCCACGGCCCCTCTCTGATATCCCTTGATGCGGTCAAGGTCTGTCAGATGCACTGCCGAGATAAAAATGATGGCAGTCTTCTGGAAGCGCGGATGCTGGTGCATCATGTCCGCTAACTCGAAGCCGTCGATTTCGGGCATGCTCACGTCCATCAATACCACCGCGATGTCATGACGTAGAAGCTGATCCAGAGCTTCACGGGCCGACTTCGCTTTGATCAGGTTCTCTCCTAGGTTGCCTAGGATGACCTCGTAGCTGAGCAACTTGCTGGGCTGATCGTCAACCATGAGTATGTTCGCCTGATCGTACTTGCTCATTTGCTCCTTCCTTGGCACAATATCGCTTCGGCCATTTTTCGTTCCTGCGGTGATTTTTAAGTAACTCGATGACCGTCCGACATGCTACCTGTGAAGCCACATCCGAAGGGCGGAGAGTAGTTGCTCTGTGTTGACCGGCTTGGCCAGATACTCGGAGGCACCTGCCTCGAGGCATTTTTCCCGATCGCCCTTCATCGCCTTGGCCGTCAGCGCAATGATGGGAAGCCTTCTAAACAGCGGGTTGCGCCGGATCACTTGCATGGTCTCATAGCCGTCCATTTCCGGCATCATAATATCCATCAAAACGATGCCCAGATCTAGAGTGGCCTCGATTATGCCGATGGCTTCGCGACCGGTACCCGCGGTCAACACAGTCATCCCGCGGCGTTCGAGAACGCTGCTCAGCGCGAAGATATTGCGTACATCGTCATCCACCACCAACACCTTGCGACCGATCAGGGCTTCGTCGGAGCGATGCAGGCGATCAAGCATGTGCTGCTTCTCGACCGGTAGATCGGTGATCACACGATGCAAGAAGAGGGCCGTCTCATCCAGGAGGCGTTCCGGAGACTCCACATCCTTCACGATAACGCTGCGGGCCAGCACATGGAGTTTTTGGTACTCCTCCGGTGTCAGTTCCTTGCCTGTGAAAACGACCACGGGTAACTCATTACCAAACGGTAATTTTCCGAGTTGATCCAGCAACTCGAAGCCGGTCATATCGGGCAACCTCAAATCGAGCACCAGACAATCGAACATTTCCTCTTCAAGAGCACCAAGAGCCTCGGCACCGGTCGATACTAGGACGACGTCGATGTCGGTGTGGTTCAGAAGAGCCTCTATGCTAACCTGTTGCGCCCTGTCGTCCTCGACAACCAGCAGACGTTTGCGCCGCGGATTGGCATACTCGTGGATGCGAGCTATTGCCCTCTCCAGCCCTTCCGTGGTCGTGGGCTTTGTAACGAAGGAAAACGCGCCATGCGAGAGAGCGTGGTGCCAGTCTTCGTCCACCGTAAGCATCTGCACCGGAATATGACGAGTAGAAGGATCTTGCTTGAGATGATTCAATACAGTCCAACCCACCATGTCTGGCAGAGACACGTCAAGTGAGATCGCGGTTGGGTGGTACTCCCGAGCCAAGGTGAGGCCGTCCGCACCACGTGACGCGGCTAAGACCTTAAATCCGTTATCTCGCGAGAGATCACAAAGAATGCGAGCGTAGTGAACGTCGTCTTCCACAATCAGCAGAATCGCGTCGCCCTCCTCCAGGTTATGGCGATCGTCGTCGATGGCTTCAATTTCCGGCTCCTGTGCCATGAGACTGGGAATCATGGGCCCATCATGCACATTCCGGGGGGTCGAAACGGCCTGTGTAGACGGTCCGACGTATGTTTGAGGTAAGTAGAGCGTGAAGGTGCTGCCCTTGCCGGGCGTGCTCCGTAGCTGGATCTCTCCGCCGAGCAGGCTGGCAAGCTCACGGCTAATTGCCAGACCGAGACCAGTGCCACCATACTTTCGACTGGTTCCTGCGTCCGCTTGCTGGAACGCCTCAAAAATGATCCTTTGCTTCTCGGCTGGAATACCAATACCACTATCTGAAACCTCGAATGCAATGACCGACGCAGCATTGCCGAGAATCTGGTGGCGCTGTGTCCATCCCGTTGTTACTGCCGAAACCGAGAGTCGTACGCTGCCCTGTTCGGTAAACTTAAATGCATTGGAAAGCAGATTCTTTAGTACCTGCTGGAGACGTTTCGAATCCGTTACTAAGCTGCGCGTAAGGTGGGGATCGGTTTCGACCTCGAATACAAGCTTACGATTTTCTGCCTCATGTCGGAAGGGACGCGCCACCATGTCGATCAAGCTGCCGAAGAATACTTCTTCGGCTTCAACCGACACAGTGCCTGATTCGATCTTTGACAGATCAAGGATGTCGCTTATCAAATTGAGCAGGTCGGTTCCCGCACCGTGGATCGTACGTGCAAACTCGACCTGCTTACCGCTAAGATTGTGCTCTGGATTCTCCGCAAGTTGCTGTCCGAGTACCAAGATGCTGTTGAGCGGCGTGCGAAGCTCGTGGGACATATTTGCAAGAAACTCCGACTTATATTTTGAGGTGAGCGCGAGCTCCTTTGCTTTCTCTTCAAGTGCGCCGCGTGCCTGCTCAATTTCTTGATTCTTGCGCTCCACTTCGGCATTCTGCTCGGCGAGTTGCTGAGCTTTTTGAGCTAACTGCTCATTGGTCTGTTGCAGCTCCTTCTGCTGGGTCTGCAGTTCGACGGCAAGTTGCTGAGACTGTTTGAGCAGGCCTTCAGTCTGCATCGTCGCTTCGATGCTGTTCAGGACGATACCGATGCTGGCTGTCAGCTGTTCCAGGAACGCAAGGTGTGAGGGAGTAAAGGAGTTCAGACTGGCTAACTCGATTACAGCCTTAACCCGATCCTCGAATAACACAGGCAGCACGATTACGTTGCGCGGTATAGCCTCGAACAGCCCCGATCGAATCGGCAAGGTATTTCGCGGCAAGTCGGCGATCAGCATTCGACGCTTGTCGAGAGCGCATTGCCCCACAAGACCTTCTCCCACCCTTACCTTCGCTGGATGTCCATCTTCTGGATTCGCGAATGAGGACAGCAAGATCAGACTGCCTGGCTCCTCTGCCTCCATCTGATAGAGAACTCCCTGTTGCGCGTTCACTAGGGGTGCCAGTTCCGATAACAACATGCGTCCCACTGTGCTCAGCTCGCGTTGTCCCTGCAACATACTCGTAAATCTTGCGAGGTTCGTCTTCAGCCAGTCCTGTTCGGTATTTCGGTCCGTGGTCAGGCGGAGGTTGTCAATCATGGTATTTATGTTGTCTTTAAGCTCCGCGACCTCTCCGCTCGCATCAACTTGGATCGAACGTGTCAGATCCCCCTTCGTAACGGCAGTGGCAACCTCTGCGATGGCGCGGACTTGATTGGTCAGATTATCCGCAAGCAGATTCACGTTTCCGGTTAGGTCCTTCCACGTTCCCGCGGCTCCGGGTACGTTGGCCTGCCCTCCGAGCCGCCCTTCCACACCTACCTCGCGCGCGACTGTAGTGACCTGATCGGCGAAGGTCGCAAGGGTATTGGTCATGTTATTAATTGTCTCCGCCAGCGCTGCAACTTCGCCTTTCGCATTCACTGTCAGCTTCTGCGTCAACTCTCCATTTGCGACGGCGGTGACCACTTTAACGATGCCGCGAACTTGCTCGGTAAGATTGGCGGCCATCACATTGACGTTGTCGGTCAAGTCCTTCCACGTGCCTGCAACGTCGGGCACCTGTGCCTGTCCGCCGAGCTTGCCTTCCGTGCCCACTTCGCGGGCGACGCGCGTGACTTCGGCCGCGAACGCGTTCAGCTGGTCCACCATTGTGTTGATCGTGTTCTTCAGCTCAAGGATTTCACCTTTTACGTCAACCGTGATCTTGCGCGATAAGTCGCCGCGGGCAACCGCTGTTGTCACCTCGGCGATGTTGCGCACCTGGCCCGTCAGGTTTCCAGCCATCGAGTTGACCGAGTCTGTCAAGTCCTTCCACGTACCTGCAACGCCAGGTACGTTGGCCTGTCCACCGAGTCTTCCTTCCGTCCCCACTTCGCGCGCAACGCGGGTTACCTCGCCCGCGAACGCGTTAAGTTGATCGACCATCGTGTTGATCGTATCTTTTAGCAACAGGATTTCGCCGCTGACATTCACCGTAATCTTCTTCGAAAGGTCACCGCTTGCGATGGCAGTCGCCACCTCGGCGATGTTCCGCACCTGGCCTGTCAAGTTGCTGGCCATGAAATTAACGTTGTCGGTCAGGTCCTTCCAGGTTCCACCGACGCCGGGCACCTGGGCTTGTCCGCCCAGTTTGCCATCTGTTCCTACCTCACGTGCAACCCGCGTTACTTCACCGGCGAAGGACCGCAGCTGATCGACCATCGTGTTGATCGTATCTTTTAGCTCGAGGATTTCACCGCGTACATCAACAGTTATTTTGCGGGAAAGGTCGCCGCGCGCCACGGCCGTTGCAACCTCGGCAATATTTCGCACCTGAGCAGTCAAGTTGCCAGCCATAAAGTTTACCGAGTCGGTAAGGTCCTTCCACGTTCCAGCAACCCCTGAAACCTGCGCCTGGCCGCCCAACTTGCCCTCAGTCCCGACTTCACGCGCAACACGCGTCACCTCTCCGGCAAAGGCATTTAGTTGGTCCACCATTGTGTTAATCGTGTTTTTCAGTTCGAGGATTTCGCCTTTGACGTCAACCGTAATCTTGCGTGACAAGTCGCCGCGGGCAACCGCCGTTGTCACCTCGGCGATGTTGCGCACCTGGCCCGTCAGGTTTCCAGCCATAGAGTTAACCGAGTCTGTTAGGTCTTTCCACGTTCCAGCAACTCCGGGTACGTTCGCCTGTCCGCCCAGCCTTCCCTCGGTACCTACCTCCCGCGCTACCCGAGTCACTTCGCCGGCAAATCGGTTCAGCTGGTCTACCATCGTGTTCAGGGTCTCTTTTAACTGCAGGATCTCGCCGCGGACGTCCACTGTGATCTTGCGCGAAAGATCACCGTTCGCGATCGCAGTCGCAACCTCCGCGATATTACGCACCTGGCCTGTCAAGTTACTGGCCATAAAATTGACGTTGTCCGTCAAGTCCTTCCAGGTTCCACCGACACCAGGAACCTGTGCCTGCCCGCCCAGCTTGCCCTCCGTTCCCACTTCACGTGCAACACGGGTTACCTCTCCTGCGAACGCATTGAGCTGGTCCACCATTGTGTTGATTGTGTCTTTCAGCTCTAAAATCTCACCCTTAACGTCAACAGTGATCTTGCGCGAGAGGTCACCGCGGGCCACGGCCGTGGTTACTTCGGCGATGTTGCGCACCTGTGCCGTGAGATTGCCGGCCATTGCGTTTACCGAGTCAGTCAGGTCTTTCCACGTTCCCGCCACGCCCGGCACCACAGCTTGTCCACCCAGTTTGCCGTCAGTGCCGACCTCCCGCGCTACCCGCGTCACTTCGGATGCAAACGACCGTAGCTGATCCACCATGGTGTTGATGGCTTCCTTCAACTGTAGAATCTCGCCCCGCACGTCAACCGTGATCTTGCGCGAGAGATCGCCGCTCGCTACCGCTGTTGCGACTTCTGCGATATTACGTACTTGACCAGTGAGATTACTGGCCATCGAGTTCACTGAATCCGTCAGGTCCTTCCATGTTCCGGCAACGCCCGGAACCTGAGCCTGCCCCCCTAGCTTGCCGTCAGTGCCGACTTCACGCGCTACACGCGTCACTTCCGCCGTGAAGATGCCCAACTGCTGAATCATCGTGTTGACGATGTTGGCCGAGCGCAGGAACTCACCTTCCAGAGGTCTGCCGCCGACATCCAACCGGACCGTTTGCGTCAGATTTCCCTGAGCCACCGCTGCGATTGTTCGCGTCATCTCGGTTGTCGGCCGCAATAGATCCTCGACCAACGTATTAACCGATACCTCCATTTCGCCCCATGAGCCGCGCAATTGTTGGAACCGCGTCCGCTCACGCGTACGTCCCTCCTTTCCAATCGCCTGCCCTACGCGCTTAAGCTCTCCCGCCATGCCCTCATTGGCTGCAATGATGTCGTTAAACGTGTCCGCAATCTTACCCTTTAGCCCGATCCACGCCACAGGTAGCCGGACCGAAAAGTCGCCATCGCGCATTGTCTGTAAGCTCGCCAGGATGAGGGCGAGATCTTCCGGATTACACGCGATTTCGGCTTCGGCAACACTTTCCTCGCCGCGAGATGTTCTGAGCGGTCGTTTCGACCGAGCCTTCAAATCAGCAGTCGTTTCCATGGATCTCCCGAAAAAACACACAAAATAGCTCTGGCGTGACACTCCCAGGAGTTTTCCCAGCAGAGATTTGGTTTGCGCTCCAAAGAATATTATGTTCGTCTGGTAGTGACAACTCTAATATTTGAAAACGGCGGGGAAATCGCGTACACGCAGGCTCTTCTAACGAAGAACGCTCTTATGCGTTTGGCCTCTTCGGATCTTTAGGCTGGACTAACGCCAGCCGGCTGAAGTCCGCCCGTTTGTGTAAGCTGTCTAGAGACAAGGTGAAAGATCCTGGCCTGCGAGGAAAAGATCGCCCTTGTCAAATAATGCTTTGAACGACCACGCCCTTCGATCTTCATCGCCCTGCATCATATGGAGTAGAATTCGACTTCTTTCGAAGGTCTGGGCTAGCCAGTTGTTGCACCAATCCCCGACTTTCTATCGACAGGTCGTTCGCAAAGGGGTCGCGGCTGGTGAGTTTTGTTGAGTGAATCTCGCGAAAAGTTGAGGGTTCCCGATACCTCTCTCTTGACGGCGGTGCTCGTCATGGCAGTCCTTTACTTTGGTCGGGAGGTCTTCGTCCCTCTCGCTCTCGCTGCTCTTCTCTCCTTTCTCCTAGTGCCCGCCTCTGCTCTTCTGGAACGTTTGGGCATCCGTCGGGCTCCTGCTGCTTTGATCGTCGTCTTCGTCTCTCTTGCCGCCATTGCTGCATTGGGATGGGTCATGCTCGGACAGGTTTATAACCTCGCCGTGGAGCTCCCGCAATATCAGCAAAACATCACTCAGAAGATTGACTCCTTACATCTTCACTCCGCAGGACGCCTCAGTAATACCCTTGCCATGCTGTCGGAAGAAAGCAGACAGCTTCGCGGCGGGGTTGCACCTGCAACAGCGCCTGCGCTCCCCGATGCCCCCAGACCACACATTAGGAGCAGGTCGAGGGCGGTCTCCGACCCTAGCAAAGATCAGCTTTCGGTCCAGAACGACCAGCCCGTCACGGTGCGGGTAGAGCTCCCAGAAGAGTCTTTCATCAATCTCGCAAACCGCACCGTCACGCCTCTTATTCATCCCCTTACGACCACCTTTGCAGTCGTCGTCTTTCTTGCCTTCATGCTGGTGGGCCGCGAAGATCTGCGCGACCGTGGGATACGCTTGGCCGGCAGGGGACGTATGCATGTCACGACCTCGGCAATCGAAGATGCAGGCCGTCGGGTTGGCCGCTATCTCCGCATGCAGCTCATTGTCAATGTCGTCTTCGGAACAGTTGCCGGCTTGAGCCTCTGGTTGATCGGCGTACCCAATCCCCTGCTTTGGGCCCTTCTCATTTGCGTCCTTCGCTTCATCCCCTACATCGGTATTTTTTTGGCTGCCGCCGGCCCCCTTCTTCTCTCCTTGGCTGTTTCGCCGCACTGGAACGTGTTGCTCTGGACTGCCATTATGTTCCTGATGCTCGAGCTGATTGCGGGAAATATCGTGGAGCCTCTTCTTTACAGCTCCTCAACCGGTCTTTCTCCCATCGCCGTTCTCATCGCCGCTATCTTCTGGACGCTTCTTTGGGGTCTTCCGGGGCTTTTACTCTCGACCCCGCTCACCGTCTGCCTTGTCGTCATCGGCCGTCAGGTCCCGCAACTTCAATATCTTGACGTCCTCTTCGGGGACGAGACCGCCCTGCCGCCTTCCGAGCGGTTTTACCAGCGGTTGCTCTCATCCAATACCCACGAAGCTCGGGCCCTTCTGCAAGGCCTCCTCGCCACCCAGCCCAGAGATCAAGTCTATGACTCTGTAGTGATTCCTGCCCTCACACTCATCGAAGAGTCCCGCCACGCCGAGGAGATGACATCTACACGCGCCGAAGAGGTCCTCCAATCCGTCGAGGAACTCACTGAAGATATCACCAGTCACAGTAGTCTTTCCGAACCTCCAACCTCGAATACACCCAAGCTCATCGTCTGCGTTCCCGCTCGTGATTTAGCCGATGAGATCGCCTGCCAACTTGCGGCCCACATTCTCTCCCCAGCTTCCATCGTCCGCGTCATCTCCGCTGATACTGCCACTTCTGACGTCCTGCAAACGCTCGACAGCCTTCATCCTGACGCCATCTGCGTAGTCGGGGTCCCTCCTCAGTCTCTCCGTCACATCCGCCTCCGCTGCAATCAGGTCCGTGCCCACTTGCCTCAAGCAGCGATCTTCGCCTGCCTCCTCAGCGAGGAGTGTGACCTTTCTAACATTCGGAGCCGCGTCTCCACTGAAGATGCTCAGCACGTCGTCTGCTCTCTGCATCTGATGGAGGAATACCTCTCATCCCTCCTCTATCCCGCAACGCAGCCCGACGAACACGCTCAGAAGTCTGACGATGTTGTCGAGGACAAACAAAATCTATCCGAGCCCCTCTTCGAAATGCAGGGGGGCAACATCGTTGACGAATCCGAAGAAGGTGCCTTCCAGCGCCTCGCAACCAACCTCGCGCGTTCCTACGATGCACCTATCGCGCTCGTCACCGCAGCTCACAACGAAAGACGCTTCTGGGAGGCCAAGTGCGGGTTGCCAGACGATGCCCTCTCCTTCGCCGACACTATGCATGATCCTTCGGTCCTGACCCGGTTGGTCTCCACCGAATCCATCCTCGTCATACCCGACACCGCCGAAGATCCCCGCTCTGCCGACGAACCATTCTTTCGCCAATTTGGCATCCGCTTCTACGCGGGTATGCCCCTCAAGTCCCACGACGGAACCGTCATAGGTTCTCTCTGCGTCCTCGATACGCGCCCCCGCCAGATCAGCGAAAAACAGAAAGAGATGCTGGTCTGGATCACTGAGGTCGTCACCACTGCCATCGAGCTCCAGAAAGCCACCCCATCTCCGGAGCCGACCGTGGAAACGGCATCTGATTCTTTTCGTCAGATCTGATACCGATGAATCAGAATGGGCTGATGTTTTCGAACCCCATTGGGTTTGACACAGCGCAATGTTGAAATGCCAAAGGAATCAGGGGTCCGGTTGAGCACAATGCAGAACCAAACAGAGAAGCGGGCGGCCCTAGCTGGGATCCCTGTGTCGCGTGGTCTTGTCCCCCGTAAGGACACCAATATCGAGCATAAATCACCGAGATCGCAACAATGTAATGCTGGGAATATGCATCAGGTGCGGAAGGTCAGCCCCACCTGCGATCAGAATTTAAATAGTCAATTGCCTAAATTCCAATGACATGAGCTCTCCACGCGAGAGAATTATGGTCCGATTAAGATGCGATAGTTAGCTCGGCAACAAAAGAAATCTTTGCTCTTTGCTTCAGCATTCTCGCCGACTCGTCTCAACGCCATTAGGCGGCGATTCCCGCCTAGGCAATTTTGCTTCTCCCGCGGCGCGACGGAGGGCTCATTCCCTCACGCGGCGTTCGTAGAAAGGCGATGGGCTTTCAGTAACCACGACCAAACCGAGACGCGAAAATCATCGGCATGGTCTTAGACAGCTCAAACAGTTTGCGTGCCGCCCCTAACGAAGTGCATGACGAGCGCGATAACAGCAAAGAGGATGAGTAGATGAATCAGAAAACTACTTATATGCAACACGAAGAAGCCTCCGACCCAAAGGATTGCGAGTACTACAGCTAGAATGATAAACATTGGGGTCCTTCTTTCCTAGAACAGATGATCTTGGCAAGATCTAATAAGTTAGAGGTGAGATAGTAGATATTTAGTTGCTCCGCCACCCAAGGAGTTACGGCACACGTCTCGTCGGCGAGCGCGGTTTGTTGTCGACATTGTGTCACCCCCCAACTCCTCCTGTACCTATCATCTGGCGATGGAATTGAAGAGACGTTGCCCGAATGCAACGTTCTATTTTTTTCGGTCAGCCAGTTACAGCTAGCCTGCTCGAAGACGCGCGAAGCCAAGGCGATGACTTCGCGTGCTTTTTTCGAAACTTATTGACCTTTGGATCTGCTCACCGCCATACGCAATCTCGCCCTCCAAATGTGACTTCGGGCTCTTCCCTGAAAGATCTCCGATAACAGGAGTTCTACTACTCGACGAAGATGCACTGGTACAAGGCCGTCGAAGACGGCGCAGTTTGTCTAGTGCCAACACCGTGTATCTAGCGGCTATTTCGTTCTTATTTTCGGTTCGCCAGGTAGAAAACGAATCCCACCCACGCCACAATGGTCACATAAATCGGCCATTTCGGGGCGTGTCCAATGAGGACAATTCCGAACACCGCAATTACAACTAGAAAAGTGGCCGAGAGCCACCTGGACAGCGTGTGTGTCTTATCCCTCATTGCTACACCTTACGTATGAGATGCAGATTAGACCTTATCCTCCCTAGCTAGAATGACCGTCTGCGCTTTTTGGTTCGCCTGATCTTGCGCCGTTTCGTTTTCGTTTCACCTTTGCCCGATGCGTTTCGGGGAGCGTGTCTACCCTTGGCCTGGGCCTCGTGGCCTCTCGTCATGCTTCGACTGCTTCCGTTTTCATCTTTGGCGGATGGTGAAAATCGTCGTATTGACCTCGTTTACCTTGTATGACGCTTTCGAGATTGCGTAGTACAGAAATCGGCTCTGCGATTGAACTTTTTGATGGTAGATCTCCCCGTACCCGGTTGGCCGAAATGGGACGCTGATATATTTGGCAACCATGCTTCGCAAGAAATTGTCACTATCCTGCGTTTCTCCCCTCTGCGATGACTGTCCATTGCACACAGCAGTCAAGATAGTTTCGGAGCCTCGTCGACTCCCAGTAGCAACTCACGTACATCGTTGACGAGTTGCAACGGTGGGATCAACTCAGGAACCTGATAAATCAATGTGGTCGAGTCTGCGACTGAAGCTATTATTCTTACTCGATCCGGATCTGGAATTGAGTACCCAAGGAGAAAGAGCCGATATGGAGCCTTGGCCTGGGCTATGCAATCTTGAAACTTCTCAAAGCTATCAGCTGCATCAACGCCGAAACCTGCACGCTGCAATACCATGCAACGCGTTTTTAAAAGGACAACGTCGTGACCGTATGCAAGAATACGATGCGAGTTTTGTTCTGCGCGTGACATAAGGTTAGCGCGCCGATTCTAAACCCCGTCCACTTGGCAATAGCAGTACCTGGCCGCCACTAAAGGCCAACTTGCCGCGCCGATATCACATCAAATGACCTGAATCTTATGCAAGTTAAAGATCATCTAGCGTCATGAATTTGGGACACTTTGTCGAGATCGCAAACAACAAACGAGCAACTGTTGGAGCGTCTGAGAATGGCGAAAGAGGCTTTACAGCGCAGTGAACGTTTGGCGGTCTCCAGCCGTTACGCGGGGGCTGTGATGCACGAGATAATAACCCACTGGAAGCTCTAACCAACCTCGTATACCTCACGAAGCAGGCTTCTCACAACGTATCCTCTGTACTACAAAATATGGAAATCGCTGAGTCTCAGCTTGCACGACTGAGCGATATTGCACGCACAACTCTGAGCTTTTACAGGGATCAGGCGGAAGCGAAGGATTTTGATTTGGTGGCAATTGCAGAATCCGCGCTGATGATCCACTTCAGGCGGGCGCAGCGTCAGAAGATCGAGATTCGTAAGGATCTCAAGGGTCCCGTGGCGGCACGTTTTTGGGGGGGAAATATTGCAAGTTATTTCAAACCTGATAATTAACGCTCTGGATGCGGTTCCTGAAACCGGCGGTGTGCTTTCCCTCAGGGTGAGGAGGCACAAAGGGAAAGTTCACCTGTCGGTAACGGACAATGGACACGGTGTAACTCCTGCCATGGCGAAAGTACTATTTCAGGCGCACCGAACGACGAAAAGTCACGGAAATGGGTTGGGACTATGGTTGTCAAAAAGCATCGCGGAAAAGCACAACGGGACCCTTACGTACCAACGCGAAACCCGCACAGGCAGGACCGGAACCACCTTCCGGCTTACTTTGCCAGTGCCTCAGGCACCCGCCAAAGTTTAGTCCAGCCTAGGATTATGAACGGTGCGGCTATGCCTAGCATGCCAGTGAGAGTCACTAGACCGGGCAGATTATGAGCAACAAAAGTCCAACTGGGGTTCTGGCGGGTGACAACGTTGATATGCCGGAGCCACATAGTCGCCATCGACAACGGAAAAGGCGCCCGACGACTACACAAGAGTCGAAGGTAGGTGGCGATGATAAGCGGCGGGGGGCGAGCGCGCAGGGACAATGCGGCCAAATCCCCGGTTTGTGAGCCTTATGGTAAATAGGTGGCGTTTCCATCGCTGAATTGGGAGATTGAGCTACTCGAATCTTACTGCGCGCATCAAATGCCGCAGCAGGTGCTGTATGAAACTCTTCATAATAACGGTCATCTTTCTGGCTTCGCTGCTGCGATCTGCTTCAGCTCAATCCACCGCTTCTGCACCGAACCGCAATCCGGCAGCTGAAAGCAAGCAGGAAACCTCCGCTCAGGACGCGGCATATGCAGCTGCGTACAAGGCTGGTACTCCAAGGTGACAAATGGCAAAACTTCCCCCGCGGAACGAAAGGCACTGGCCACCAAATCCTTGCAGAACCTGATAAACGGAATTATCCGATCTAAAAATGAAACGCACGCGAAGAACGCTCAGGTCTGGGACTCCTGCGGAGAAAGCAAAGGTTATCGCCGCGGCGATGAAAAAATATCCCTCCATCGGGCACGATAAGAAGTGAATTAGGGAGACATACTGAAAATCGGAATAGATGCAGTGTATTTAAGTCGGCTGCATATTACGACCAAGTATGTCTTTTTCAAGGCATGCGCGCCGAAATCATGATTTGTCAGGAGACCAAATGGCCGATACAAAGAAATGCGAAAATCCAGCTTGCGGTTGCGTTCCCCCGAGGGGCGAGAGTTTTTGCAGTCCTCATTGTGAGGGCTCAAAAGGAACGACGGAAATCATTGCCAATGTGAAGATCCGTCCTGCCGCAGAGAGGCTACCAGCGCTTAATCTATGTGCACGGGACGCAACTCCCGTTCCGTTACTTTGCGCTAGATTGCCAGTCACTTGGCTCCCGATCTTGCTCTATCCTGGGTTTGGAATTTCTAGATCCAGAACTCCCACTTCCAAAAACTCGTCGAAAGTACAAGCAAAAACCCCGAGCCGCCGGCTCAGATTTATCCGGCGGCTCAATGAATGTGAGAGAGTGCGCTACTGTATGCGAACGACGGTGCGAATCTGGAATGACGAGCTGTTGGCGAGAACGTAGTAGCCATCCACCATACGCCATTCGTAACCCCGTGGCGGGGCGGCGAGATGATTTTGGTGATAATCAACTTTATCGCCGCGGTCCCAGTCTTCATGTCTGACAGGAGCACCTTTCTTCCATTCCTTATGCTCGACGTATGTGCGATTGTCGTGATGGTCCTGCGCAAGGGCGCTGCCGCCCATAAGGCTTGTGGGGAGGATTGCGAGAGCCAAAACAATGTGCAGCTTTTTCATTGAGAACTCCTGCAGCGTTTGGATGCTCACGAACCAAGTCGCGTTGTTCTCATGAGTGATGCGCTCGCCTTCAATGTGATTCGCCCGGACTCAGTTATCAAAAAACGCTTTCACCGTGCGGATGTCAGGTACGACGGTGAGGAAACCTCAATCTGAGAATTGGTCTCGGATGCTGCCTTCGCCATGGTGCTGCTCATGGGCCTTGACCGGCGTCAGCAACAGTTTTAACGTGTCGCTGACATCCACGTGACTGGATGTCGCGGAGTGGCCGGGCCCGCTGACCACTCCGAGCGCGGTGGCACGCATCCTATATAAAGAGGTCGTCGTGAGACTCTACTCTCCTCGGCTTGTATTCACAGAAGCGCTTTCAAAAGGAGGCTTCCGATGAAAGTCCATATTCAAGTTGCGCTATTCGCATTGACTGCGGTTTCTGTGGGTGCCTCGGGGCAGTGTACAAAGCCTGGACTGAACCCATCGTGGGACGCCGGTACCAGCCAGTTCAAATGCATCGATCCCGCTGCTGTAAAGGGATCTGCTACTGATGAGAGTGTATCCCCAAAGGGAGACAAGGATTACTGTAATAAGATTCAGGAAAACCTCTTAAAGGTATGTCCATCATCCAACGAAGGCAGGACCTGCCGAGACAAAGCCAAGTCCATATATAAAATATGCTACAAGGGCTCTAATAATCGTCGTGAAGACCGCAGCGGATCGACGAGTACTGCCAATCAACCGAGCAAAACTGATCCCTCCGTCTGCGCCACTATTTTCAATCAGCAACAACAGGCGTGTCAGTCGCGCAAGCTGCCTCCACCATCGCCCGGGCAACCCTATGTTCCCGATACTTGTTTACGGGATGCAGTCGTGGCACAGGATAAATGCCTCGCAAATAGCCGTTGAATAGCTTCGTAATCAAGATAAGCCCGCGTCGGAGGTGAAGTATGAAGCCACTAAACGCCGATCTTAACGGTAAAACGAGACCGACTTCCACCAAAGGTATCGCCACCCCCAAGACCAAAGCTCGTCTCGAAGAGACGGAGGGAATTATCAAGGGCGATGGTAAGAAAGCGGGGGAAGCGGTGATGAAACAGAATCGAAAGAACAGATGATCGCCAGCGGCTTCTGGGTTCACGGCGTTAACACGGTTTGCGATTATCTGCCCTCCGCTGAGCTCCCGATCTAAGGCCCAGCGGCACTCATCCACGTCTTACATCCGTACTATTCAACTAGAACTTGTTCTAAGAGTAAACAGATCGAACGCTGCACTGATCCACGAATCGAAGACGACTTGTCCGTCGTCGCTACGTTAGCCTTGTGTCTTTGCTTCTGCATTGACCTGTTTCGAGATGGCACTCAGCTTCTTATCGGCATTCTTTTCTTCGTCGAGAGTCTCGTCAAGCAGCGTCGCTACTTCCGTTTGCCCGAGAAGTTTGGCGAACTCCCGTGCAGAACCGTACCCCGCCATCTCATAATGCTCGACACGTGGGCAGGCGGATATAAGAGCTGCATCGCGAACAACTCCCTTGTCAGTGTCCTCGAGCACTTCCGATCCTTCTTCGAGTACACCCTTCATCCCAACGCAGGTCTTGCCCGTCAATTTCTTGCCGACGATCACCGATCTTCTCCAGTCGTACTACCTGGTCCTTCGTCTCTTAGAGATGGCCGAGGAGTGCCTCCTGCAGCTCTGGTGATGATGCAGCTTTTGCGATTTTGGGTAGGGCTCGGACGATTTGTTTTCTGCGGAATATAGGTCTTTCAGTTCATCGATCAACAGCTCCTGCATAGTCTCAACGCTCATATATCACCTAGAAAAGGAATAACCACATTGATGTGGGTCGAAACGACATATGCCTCGAGTTGCACATTGTTCTTAGACTTCTTCCACTGCCAACGGCCCACTGAGGCTCAGTGGGCCATTTGACAGTCGGCCGCGAATAAACTAGCGCAAGGAGGTCTTCTCCACAGCGACAGCATCATGGGCTGTCGTTGTGCCGACTATGCGCTCGCCTTCTGAAATGTTTCCAAAGGTTCCGCGGCCACCTTTCGTATCCTCGTTGCCAGCTTCGCTGGCAGACGATATGTCTTGGGCGCCTGTATTCTTGAGCGCAGCCTTCGCCGCATCAATCTGTTCCGAGGTGTCGCAATGCACGGAGAGCAGTGTGCCCCCGTCCTTGACTGCGCCTTCGTAACGCTTTGCCTCGTACTCTGGAATGCCCAGACCAACCAGCGATCCAACCATACCCCCGACAGCCCCACCTACACCGAGGCCGGCAAGGGAAGCCATAATTGGTCCGGCGGCAATGAGCGGACCGACTCCCGGAATTGCGAGCGCACCAATGCCGGCCAGCAAGCCCAGTGTGCCGCCGACGACTCCGCCAGTGGCGGCTCCAGTGGTCGCGCCTTCGGGAGCCTTGGTTGCCTTTTCATGAGCGAAGGCACGAGTACTTTCATCATCGGGAAGCAACACGGAGATGGCTTCATTGGCGAATCCGACAGAAAGGAGATGGTCGACCGCGGCTTCTGCGGTGGCGGGCGTCTTATAGATACCGAATACTGCGACGTGTTTGCTGGACATTGGAAACTCCTGGTTAAAGTAAAAAATCTTAGTTGAAATGGCATGTAACTTCATCTAACTATTGCTTCACAGTCAATTGATTAGTGACGTTTTCGGCAGAGACCACCGTGCTAGCATCCGAAACAATTTGCTGCTTTTCCTCTTCGGATTTAACGGGGCCCTTCAAGGTGACCTGACCATTGGTTGTAATGACTTTGACATTGTGAGCATAGGTGGAGAGGTTCTTGTCCGCCATAATCGCTTTACGCACTTTGGCTGTGGTCGCACGGTCTGCTGAAGCGTTGGATTGGCTGTCTGCAGTGGTTGTATGATCGGTGTTTTGCTTGGTATTATCAGGCGCGGCTTGCGCCGTCGCGAAGACAGGAACAAACAAGCAAACTGCGGCGATCGCGGCCGAAGCCACTAATGTCTTTCGTATGGATTTCATAAGATGTGGGGCCTTTCGGATTTTCAGTCTGCGGGGTCAACTAATCAAACGGGCCCGAAGTGCAGTACTAAATGTGACGGGATAAGTCATCTACGAGTTGTCCAAAGCAAGACCAGGGCTAGAGCTATTACAGATCTAATACGCCGCCCCCAACTCAGTACGGAGTTTGCCCCCCTGTCGCCCCGAATATCTCTCCGGTTACATAGGACGCTTCGTTTGAAGCTAAAAAGACATACAAAGGAGCTATTTCGGCTGGCTGGGCTGCCCTTTCGAAAGCCGTGTCATTGCCAAAGGTTCTGTACTTAGACCTCGGCAATGTCGATGGAATCAGTGGCGTCCATACTGGACCAGGCGCTACGCCGTTGACTCGGATGCTTTGTTTCGCAGACGCTTTGGCCATTCCCTTGGTGAGATTTACAAGCGCTGCCTTGGTGGCAGCGTAGACAAGTAGCTGTGCGCTGGGATCAAACGCCTGTATAGAGCAGGTATTGATGATCGATCCGCCTTTCCGCATCTTTTCCAATGCCGCCTGGGACAGGAAAAATGTCCCGTAAACATTCGTGCGAAAAGTCTGATCAAATTCGCGCTCAGTAATATCCGCCGGCTTTGCGTATGTCCTCTGGAACGCGGCATTATTGACCACAATATCTAGACGGCCGAATTTCCGCATTGCCTTTGAAACCAATCCTTGGCAGTACCTCTTCTGCCGAACGTCGCCAGGAACTAAGAGTGCTTCGCGACCTGCTTCGATGACCCAACTTGCTGTCTCGCGAGCGTCTCTCTGTTCTGCCTGCAAGTAACTTAGGACGACGTCAGCGCCCTCTCTTGCAAACGCAATGGCTATTGCGCGACCTATACCGCTGTCTCCGCCAGTGATAATTGCCACTTTGCTGGCAAGCCTTGAGTTCCCGACATAGCCATCGCCTTCGGTACCATCTTTGACTCTAGACCTGGCGGTCGCTGTTTCCTGGCAGTGTAAGGGGGTTTCCGGCCGGCCTGTTTCGGATCCACAGACAGAGAAGTTCCGCGCATAGAGTGCTCCTCCAAAACAGTTGTGATGCAACTTCCTCAGGGTACGTGTAATTGAAATTTAGCCGGCGACGTAAATGCCCAAGGAACCCTTCGCAGAAGAACATCGATCCTCCCTGAAAGATGCTGAGGCGCAAAAAAGCTCCCGGCTAAACACAACCGGGAGACGAATGACCGTCAGTCAAAAAACAGGGGTAAATGGCCCATCTAACACCTATGCTGTGAGTCTCAGTGCGTCTTGAGAGGTTGTCCGTTGATCTTCTATCGGTCCACATAATTTGCGCGATCTCCTCAAAATAAGGCTCCACGCTCCTGTTCGTATTCGATGTTGATATTTGTGCATCAGAGCTTCGCATCGAAGATTGGCCTCGGGCTCTGCATGCGCCTCAGATGTCTGATCGTTTGAGGAGGTAGTCCAAGCCGCAAAGCCTAAACCAGCGATAACCATACGGCTCCAGAAGCATGGAGTGTCGGCCACCCTGGTCAGGTTGACTGTGCTCGTTGGATAAAAGATTAGCCAGTATGCATGACTTTTCTTCGGCTTGAATCGAGAATCGAATTTCTCGTGGCTCGCCGCTAAGATTGTGTACACATAGTACGGAGTTATTGCGCCAGGCGTACTGCATCACCAGAACCTCTGGAGTGCCTGCCGAAAGAAAAGAAAAGTCGCCCCAGCCAATCTCAGGAACTTCTTTGCGCATGCGGATTATGCGTTCCATCCAGTTGAGAAGTGAGTTCGGATCCCGGCGCTGATCAGCGACGTTGACATGTTGAAAACCGTAAGGGCCATCGCTGATAACAGGCAGCACCGGATTGTCACCTTTCGTGAAACCGGCCTGCGGTTCTGTAGACCATTGCATAGGCGTTCGGGCACAGTTTCGTTCAGGCAGAGCGAGATTGTCCCCCATCCCAATCTCGTCGCCATAACGAATCACCGGTGTACCCGGTAATGTCATCATCAAACTGTAGGCGAGTTCAAGTCGGCGACGATCACCCTGCAGCATCGGAGCGAGGCGGCGTCGGATCCCCCGTTGGTACAGCTGCATGTCCGGATCGGGGCCAAATTTACTAAAGACAGTCTTTCTCTGCTTGACTTCTAAACGTCCGAGGTCGAGTTCATCATGATTTCTGAGAAATTGCCCCCACTGAGCCGTAGCGGGTCTCGCTTTTGTCCACCGCATTGCCTTAACGAGTGGTCGAGAATCGCTCGTGGCAAGCGCATAAAAGAGATGTTGGTTCACCTCAAAGTTGAACATCATCTGCAACCGCTCACCAGCAAGGCCGAAGTATTTCATGTCGGTGCCTGGAAGCACGTTCGCTTCGGCCAGGATGATTGCTTCTCCCTCTCTCCAGGTTAGGAACTGGCTGAAGGTACGCAGCATATCGTATTGCTCTTCGGGTTTGGCGACATTCGCGCCCTTCTGTGAAATGACAAATGGAACAGCGTCCATGCGAAAGCCGGAGACCCCGAGTTGCAACCAGAAACCCATGGTCTTGAGAATCTCAGCTTGAACTTCAGGATTGGAAGTATTGAGGTCCGGTTGAAAATCGTAAAAACGATGGAAGTAATAGGCCTTGGCAACTTGGTCGTAGTCCCATGTCGACTTCTGTACTCCTGGAAACACCACACCTGAGGCTGCATTCTTTGGTTTCTTCTTGGACCACACATACCAGTCACGATATTTGGATTGTGGATCGCGACGTGCAGCTTGGAACCACGGATGTTCATTGGAGGTGTGGTTGACTACCAAGTCGATCATTACGCGCAATCCGCGCTGTTTGCAGCCATGAGTGAACTCGACGAAATCGCCAAGCGTACCGTAGCGAGGGTCGACGCCGTAGTAGTCCGTGACATCGTAACCGTCATCCCTACCTGGAGATGGTTGAAACGGCATTAGCCAAATCGCGGTGACACCCATCCCCTGCAGATAATCCAAACGGCGCATCAATCCTTGAAAGTCTCCTATGCCGTCTCCATTTGCATCCATATAAGTTGCGACTGAGAGGCAATAGATAATTGCGTTCTTGTACCAAAGGTCATTGATCATGCGGTCGATCTTTCAATGCGAAATTCTTTCTGGAGTGAAGTTAGATGCACGATCTCGCTTGGTGGCAATCCGCGGTGATATACGAGGTCTATCCTCGTTCGTTTCAGGACAGCAACGGAGACGGCATAGGAGATTTGGATGGCATTATTCAGCGACTCGACTATCTGGTGAAACTCGGGGTCGACGCTATTTGGGTGGCACCAATTTATCGATCTCCTATGGCTGATTTCGGATATGACGTCGCTGATTATTGCAGCGTCGATCCAATCTTCGGAACGATGCAGGACTTCGATCGCCTCCTCAAAGAAGCTCACCGCCGACATCTAAAGTTGATTCTCGATTTCGTTCCCAATCATTCCTCCGATCAGCATCCTTGGTTTTTGGAAAGCCGATCTTCGCTGGTTAACGCCAAACGAAATTGGTATCTGTGGCGAGATGAGCCGAACAATTGGATGAGCAACTTCGGTGGTTCGGGGTGGGAGTGGGATAAGCAGACAAATCAGTATTACTACCACTCTTTTTTAAAGGAACAGCCAGACCTGAACTGGCGCAATCCCGCTGTTCGGAGGGCGATGTACGACGTATTGCGGTTCTGGCTGGACAAGGGCGTAGACGGATTTCGCGTGGATGTCATGTGGCTCTTAATCAAAGACAATCAGTATCGCGACAATCCACTGGATCCTCACCTCGCATCGGGACAATCCTCGGCCAATAGTTTGCTGCCGGTATACAACTCAAATCGTCCGGAAGTGCACGAGATTGTGGCAGAGATGAGGGCCCTGATTGACAGCTATCCCGGACGCGTCCTCATTGGTGAGATATACCTTCCCATAAAGGAGCTGATGACTTATTACGGACAGGATTTGAGCGGCGCAAATCTACCGTTCAACTTTCTGCTGCTCCAATGTCCATGGAACGCACAAGCCGTCGCCCAGGTTATCTCTGAATATATGACAACGTTACCGCAGGGAGCTTGGCCAAATTGGGTACTGGGGAATCATGACAATGCGCGCGTTGCGGCCAGAGTCGGCCTCTCCCAAGCCGCGATAGCAGCTATGCTGTTGCTCACTCTTCCTGGAACGTTGACTGTCTACTACGGCGAAGAGATCGGCATGACCAATGCGTTGATCACGCCGGAAGATGTGCAGGATCCCGCCGAAAAGAGACAGCCCGGGATTGGAATGGGACGAGATCCAGAACGAGCTCCTATGATGTGGGACTGCTCTGAGAAGGCCGGTTTCACGCACGGTCGTCCTTGGCTACCTCTCGTTGCCGATCATCGGGCACTGAATGTTGAAGTTGAAGAAAGGGATGAGACATCCATCTTGAACCTGTATCGCAGGTTGATCGCTCTTAGGCGAGCGCACCCGACGCTGGTAGGTGCTCAGTTGAGCTCCGTAACAACCTTAGGTGATCTATTAAGCTTTGAACGAAACTCAGAGACCGAACGCATAGTGATATTCCTCAATTTCGGTAACAGCCCGGTTCAGGTAGCTACAGAAGTCGGGATCGTTCTCGCAGGTACCGTTTCTCGTCGTGACACAGAGCGGGTAGACAACTTTGTCGAGCTGCAGGGTTCGGAGGGACTGGTCATTGAGGTCTCTTCCTAGGAGATAGCGCGCTGAGCAATCCATCTTGAAGCATTGGTCTTTCGGTGGGGACTAAGCATAGACAGCGCAACACTAGGCTAGAGATCTGCTGTCCTACAGATTCCCCCATAGCGGTTTTGCGACCACTTACTACCGATTCTAGGTAGACTTTATAAGTTGTTGATTTAATTGGCTCCTGAGGTGGGACTCGAACCTACAACCCTTCGGTTAACAGCCAGCGAATTGCCTTCTCCTCCCCCTGCTATCTATTGCTGGAAGTCACTATACACCAGCATATTAGAGCAATGCCACTCAGCGTTGCATTGCTACCTATATGGCCTGATTACGACTGATTTTGAAATAGCATGGGCACAAAAATGGGCACATGCGTTTAGAGTCGAAAGCGCGGCGGTCTAAACCTATGTACATCACAAGAACAGACCGCCCAGGAAAGCTGGCGACGGACGTTGAAAGAGACTACTTGAAAAAACTCTCGTCCACTCGCTTGCTCCTTCGCTCCGCCTTGCTCCGTGGCTATCTGCGGATGGAGCGCGAACGGCTCAGACAAAACGCGGCGAAGCTCGAAGTGATCGGTCGGCGGGACCGCCTCCTGGAAGCTAACTCGTGTCATTAACTATGGCCACTAGCATCCCCATCGGTAACGGGAAGTCGGCTTAGCGAAAGCGATCTTCGTAGTGCCCGCAAGTTCGGGCGTTCGGCGATCCAGGGTGCGTCGAAGTTGCCATAAACCCTGTTTCCAGGGCGCTACGGCAACCGCTTGTTCGACAAGGCGACTATTCGGCAACTTGCCTCGATCTCATTTGTCGATGAGTGAGTTGGCGATTTCTCACTAATTGAGAATGCCGAAACGGATTACTTCCGGGTGACCGTGAAAGGCGATTTCGCAGGAAGTGAGAGTATGTACTCGCTGCTTTTCAGCCCTCTCGATACTAGTGAAATTGATCGACGATCATTATGTCGCTGTTTTTATCGCCATCTTGTGAATAGAGGATCCAACGGCCATCGGGAGAGATTGACAGGCCGCTACCGAAATCCTTATCTGCTTCAAAGATTGGGCGTATCTGCTTGCTGGCGAAATCGAAGTAGCGAACAGATTTGGGTGCTTCGTCAGGCACAAAATAGACACCATTGGGAGTGAGGGTCCAACGCTGAGAGCCTTTAAGGCGGGGAAGTCCCTCCACCTCCGACTCCGTGCCGGGCTGTGCCGACAGATCAACTCTTTTCAGCTTTGAATGCGTATCTCGGCTTGAAAAATAGACTGTCTTCCCATCGAAAGACTCCTGCGGACCGTACGCATCGATATCTTTGGAGAGTGCGATCGCATCTCCGCCGGCTGCCGGGCAACGATAGATTCCCGCACGGCCAGTTTCGTAGGATCGGAAATAAATCCACCTCCCATCGCGAGACCAGTGGGGCCTGTATATGCTGGAGATATTCGTGACCAGCCTCCTAGGGTTCCCTTCGGCTACGTCCGCTACATATATCTCCCAACGGTCCAGCGGGCGTGCGTCAAACGCGATCTTTTTTCCGTCCGGTGACCATTGCGGACTGCCACTCGCCACATGGGGGCTTGAGATCTGGACCAGATTGCTACCATCGTCACTGCTGACCCAGACTCCCGGCACGCCAGTTCGTTCCGATGAAAACGCGATGCGCTTTCCGTCGGGAGAGTATTGGGGATTGTGCTGCAATCGTGTGGAAGGGATGAGTTCTACAGCTGGAGCTTCGGGGTGCAGCAGGTCTCTACGCCAAATATTGGCGATACCGGAAAAAGAGCTAAAGGCCAGTTTGTCTCCCCTGGACGAAACTGCGGGCAGTCCTGCATTTCCTGCGAAGGTAAGTCGCCTTACCGAACCATTTGCAACGGTAACTTCGCCGAGTTCTCTCGTCAACCCATCGTCGAGGGAATAAATAAGCTCCTTGTCGTCAGCCGACCAGGTTAACCCAGCCGGAAGACCCAGAACGGATGAAACTATCTTGGCCTTACCACCTGCAAGTGGTAAGGAGTACAGGCCGGATTCGTTCGGGCTTCGATAACACCAGTATGCAAGGTACTCCCCGCTGTGGGAGAACGCCGGTTGACCTTGACCAAGGCATTTTGGATCATTTGGGATCTGCTTGCTTTCCAGTGTTTCCGGGGAGAGCAGATAGACCCTTGCGTGTTCCTCTTCTGGTAATAAATCAGCGAGGGCGATCCACTTGCCGTCGGGCGACCAACTGATAAAAGTGAAATCAGTCCAGGGTATTCGGGTGGAGTGTAATTTTCGTTCAGGACCGCCAAGTGCGGGGACAACATAGATTCCCGTGTCAACGCCATCTTTGCGGTGAAAGGCGATCTGTGTGCCGTCGGGGGACCATGTCGAACTAATCCATTCCGAGGGATGATGTGTCAGACGCAGAAGAGTCTCGCTCCCGATGGCTTTCACGTACAGGTCGAAGCCCTTGGCTCCGGGTCCAGGATCGCCGTTCCACGCGAAGGCGATTCTGGAGCCATCGGGGGAGAAAGCCGGGGCAGTCTCTTCTCCGGGTAGAGTAGTAAACGGAAAGGCAGTCAATACCTCCATCTTCTCAGGCGGACGCTGCTGCCGCGACCATCGATAGGCAACGACGCCACCAATGGCAAAGATCAAGATGGCAAGGGCACCCGCCGCGATCTTCCACCAGCGCTGGTAATGTGATCCGCGATCTGGCTCGGGGGGAACTACGGATTCTGCCGGTAGTCCGATGAATCTGTACCCGCGCCTAGGCAGCGTTTCAACATAGCGAGGACTCTCCGCCGAGTCCCCCAGCACCTCGCGAATCTTATTAATAGCGGTATTCAGATTATGGTCGACATCGACAAACGTGTCCGGCCAAAGCCGCTTCTGCAATTCCTCCCGGGTCACAACTTCGCCCGGCTGCTCCAGCAGAATGCATAGAACCTGAAAAGGTTGGCCACCGAACTTTAGCTTTACTCCGGCCTTGCGCAACTCGCCGCTTCGAGGGTCAACCTCAAAATCGTCAAACCGGAGCGGTCGAAGCTGGCGCTCTACCTCTGCCATCGCTGATGGTCCTCGCGGTTTTGGTACCGATCACATCCCGGGGCTTCGAGTGAACTCCGTAAACACCTGAACAGCAATCATTTAGGCGATGGAGATTCTTTCGACCTTTCATTGACTCGCATTTTACCTGCTATCGATTGAGGTAGCCCAGTCCAGCTGCCAATGTCGCCCTTATCTCGCAAACCACGAGAACGAGGGTGACATGAAACACGCACTCCCCAATTCTCACATTCAGTTATTTGTCGCTATCAGCCTGGCGACAATTCGCCTTTCTGTTCTGCAAGCGGAGCCGCACTGCCCGGGAAGCATCGCTAGTGTAACCCCGCGATTCGTTCAACATGCCTTGATCGTTATTCCTGTGAGGATCAACCGGGCAGGCCCCTTTGATTTCATGGTTGATACAGGCAGCCAAATCACGGTGGTCGAACCATCACTGGCGGCGGAACTCCATCTCAAGCTCCGAGGCACGGTCGGCCTTGTCTCCGTTGCCAGCTATGCGCAGGTGTCCGTTACCGTTCTGGATTCGTTGGAAGCAAACTCCCACGTGGTTGAAAAGCCCCTTGCCGTAGTTCAAAACCTTCGACAGATTCAAGCAGCCGATCCTCAAATTCGCGGCGTTCTTGGTGAGAATTTTCTCGCCCACTTCGACCTGTTTATCGACTATGCGCACAAGTTGCTCTGTCTCGACGAGACAAGGGCCATGCTGGATAGTGTGCACGGCGAGCATATTCCACTGGTGACACCGCAGCATCCTGAAGATGAACTGCCATTCGCGGAACGCCTGGTTATCTCGGTTCATCTCTCCGATACCGGAAGTCGTCGGATTCTTCTACAGCTGGATTCCGGCAGTGACAGTCCGATTCTCTACGCACGCAGCAAGGGACTGCGACTTCAATGGTTGGAGCACGCCACGCTGCAGGGAGAGATCGGCAGCAAAACGCAACAGGCCTTTACCGTCTTGCCGCAGGATATGCAGATCGGCACCAGAACCATGAGCCATATCTCATTCGTGACACCAGTGAGTGTTGGGAAGAATGTCCCATTGCGGGATGAAGACGGTGTGCTCCCAACACTGATCTTCCAACGCGTCTTCATCTGTCCTGCCGATCATTATGTGGTTTTTGATCCAAGGTGAGGCGGCACTCCTCACATCCCTGGAAGAGAATGAACGGCACAGGGGCCTGAGAATCGCTATCTCATCATCGAATAGACAAGTATGGCGGCGGTTTCGTTATCGAGATCGCACGCTGTGCAGCGACTGCATCACAACTCACTGGGGAAAGCACATCCCTCTGGCCCCGAGTCATGCGTTGTGCATCGTGAGGTGCACGGCGAAGCGTTGAGATGGGAATCTGTAGACCACCATAAGGGAGGCTCGACCTATTGCTTACGAGCGGCAGCAATCAGAGCACGTGCGGTGGCCCGTAGGAGTGGACTTGCCTCGCCAGGAGAAAGAACCTGCGAACTCACAAAAGCTCCGTTGATGAGCAGCGACAACTGTCCAGCAAGTTCGTTTGGGCGTTTGACGCGTAGTCGCTCGGCGATCCCTTTGAGGCGCCGCCGGAGTTCGTGCTTGTGAGCTGAGGCTACTCTGCGGGCGGGGTGGTCGGAGTCTGGAAATTCCGCTGCGACGTTGAGTTGTGGGCACCCGCGATAATTTGGCCGTCCG
The DNA here is from genome assembly GCF_003945235.1 of Edaphobacter aggregans. Classification (NCBI taxonomy): domain Bacteria; kingdom Pseudomonadati; phylum Acidobacteriota; class Terriglobia; order Terriglobales; family Acidobacteriaceae; genus Edaphobacter; species Edaphobacter aggregans. The sequence continues at coordinate 5,566,853 of NZ_RSDW01000001.1, read as the reverse complement.
ACCCGCTCGCTGATCCAATCGAGGTGCGCTTCCAGTTCAGCGACAGGATCGGTCTTATGGAGCTCTGTGACGCAGTTCCAGCAGTTCCAGAAGTCCTCATCTTCGCGCTGCAGGAATGCCGCGATGAGGTCGTCCTTCGTGCGAAAGTGGCGATAGAGGCTCGTCTTGGCGACCCCGGCCTCTTCGACCACAAGGTCAACGCCGACGGCCCGCACGCCTCGCTCATAGAAGAGCGTTGACGCCGTCCGGAGAATCCGGTCTCTCACCTCGGCGGAGTTGCCGTGCGCCTCACCAACGTCGGCGTTCCTGTGAGTTCCTGACATTCTGCCACCTCTAGAGTAGATTTATTCCGAATGCTCAGGCAATGACCTGCCAGCAGCGCAGAGCACTATCAACCCACATTCGATTCCAAAGTTCATACCGGCGCGCTCTCCTGTGTCAGATACGACCGGATCATCTTAACTTTTGACATAAAAGAGCCAAATTCGCTCACTATGCTGAATTCCTGGCACTAGCGTAGCTGGAACGCTATACCCTGACGTCCCACAGCTTCACCGCTTCCTCTGCAATCAAGTCTGGCATTTCTTCCGGGAAGAAGAGTTTTGCATCGTCTACACGACGGATGCCGTGTGAGCCTGGCAAAGTTTTGTTGAGCCACTCGGCCCCCTGCACGGGGAAGAGCGTATCTTTCAGGCCCCACACCATGCGAGCAGGGCCTTTCCAGTGATGTAGTTTTTCGCCGATGGGCACAAGCACATTTTCGCCAAGCGCAACGGCATACTCATCTGCTTGCCGTTTTCTTAGATCGCTCGAAGCTAGCGGCTTGAGATACATGTCGAGAGTTTCGTCTTCCAGCTTGTCAGGATAAGAGTAGACGCCCCCCAGGCCGCTCGGAGACCGGGCGAGGTTCTTGTCTGCAATCTCCGGCACCAGTACAGTATTTACAAACAGGCCCTTCTTCGCCAGGTTGATAAGCGGCACAAACTCCGCCGGAGGGCTGTTCTTGTCCACATCGCAGTTGGTAAGCAACAACGTTCGGACGCGGCGCGGGTAGGTCGCGACGAAAAGCTGTGAGACGAGTCCGCCGCTGTCGTTGCCTACGAGGTCCACGGTATGGATATTGAGGCGATCAAGCAATGACACCAGCATCTTGACCTGTGTGGCTGGCGTGATAGGTTGCGTGGCTGGCACTTCGGTAAAGCCGAGCCCCATCACATCCGGTGCAATGCAGTGACGATAGTTGCTGAGCCGTTCCAGCGCGCCTCTCCACTGATAGCTGTTGAGCGGGAAGCCATGCACGAAGAGCGCGGTGAAGGGGCTGTTGCCTCGCTCCACATAGGCCACGCGCGCTATGGGGAGTTGCACGAACTTGCGGTTCTGCGTGTACCACGCCGCGCCAATCCTCTCTGTTTGTTGCGCGAAGACGTGCTTACCGATAGCCGCAGTTGCTATGACCGAAGTTGCAGCCTTAACAAACTCTCTGCGTTTCATGTGTTTGATATCACCTCTCTCATCCTTTTGAATCGGCGCGTCAGGGGCAAAAGTATGAACCACTCTTGTCGCCTAGCCACCACGGAAGTAGGCAAGTTGACTTGTGTTGAATTTGTAGCTAGTCGAGCTTGACGCGCTACAGACCTGTATGTAGTCTACATGAAACAGACAGGTCTGTATTGAAAGGAAGACATGGTCACTCAAACTGATAAGCCAGGACATGGTCGGACAATCGCAGTCTTCGGCGCCTCGGGACACACGGGACGCTTCATGGTCGCCCAGTTACTGCGCCGCGGTTTCGCGCCATTAGCCATCGGTCGCGACATCGCGAAAATGACAGAGTCAGGATTTCAGGACAGTAACGTCCCGATTAGAAGCGCCTCCATCGATGATCCCTCTTCCCTCGACTGCTCTCTTGCCGGCGCTGCCGCAGTCATCAACTGCGCCGGCCCGTTTCTGGACACTGCCGGCGCAGTGGCGGCAGCGGCCTTGCGCGCCCGCATCCACTATCTCGACGTAACGGCCGAGCAGCCGAGCGCACAGGCAATATTCGACAGATTCGGAGACGCCGCAACGGATACCGGCATAGTTTTCATTCCGGCGATGGGATTCTATGGTGGTTTTGCCGATCTTCTGGCCACAGCCGCTATGGGCAACTGGGATTCGGCCGACGAGATCCGTCTCGGCATTGCGCTGGATAGCTGGCGTCCGACGCAGGGCACGCGGATTACCGGTCAGCGAAACACGGCCCGGCGGCTAGTCATTGAAGACGGAAAACTTGTACCGCTGGAGCAACCCGCACCGCAAACGTCTTGGGATTTTCCCGAGCCATTTGGGCGCCAGGATGTCAGTGAGGTCCCGTTCTCAGAAGTTCCGGTCATCGCCCGCCACTTGCGAGTGGCACGTCTTCGCAGTTACCTCAACAACACGCCGCTTTGCGATCTGCGCGATTCCACCACCCCGCCACCGATCGCCGCCGACGAAAAAGGGCGATCGGCGCAGACCTTTCTGGTCGACGTTGTTGTCCGGAACGGAAGTAAGATCAGCCGGGCGATCGCGCGAGGACGCGACATCTATGCCTTCACCGCGCCACTCGTCGTCGAAGCCGTCGAGCGGATTCTCGACGGACGGGCTCGCGGCAGCGGTGCTCTTGCGCCGGGCGTAGCGTTCGATTCGACGGACTTCCTCCGCGCGCTCACGCCGGAATATCTGACGTTCGAGCTCCGCGCCGACTAGGCTGTTGGGCGCCCCCGTCGATATGAGATGAAGTCCGTTGTGGAGCGCGAGTGGCGCCCTTTTCCCATGAAGCACGCCAAAGCATTTGGCTCCTATCGATCTGATCCCGACTGAGGCAAACCAGCATCACCAGAAAGCAGATTCAACCGAACCTTCCCCACTTTGAACAGAGCTATTCCTATGACGGAGGCAAGAAATGGGAGATCAATTGGATAAACAAATACACCCGGATCAAGACGCAGAGTGGAGACAGGAACGCTGCGTGATGGCCGAAAGCGATGGAGGCAAACGTATGCGACGGCATCCGATCGAGCTGAGGGCGAGCGATGGATTCGGCTCGCTGGAGCAGATACCAACGAAGGCCCGGAGCTGGGCGATTGTGGCAGGGATGTGCAGCGGTGGAGCGTTCTGGAGGCGCAGTGCGCAATCAGACAAAGACTGAGGGAAAGAGCGGTTGGGAACCAGCAGAAGACTGGACGAGAGAAACCTTCATCTAACGTCCGACACGAAGTGAGGTAAAAAGGATGTATTCACGGATATTGCTGAGGAAGGCGCTGACAACCATACTGCTTTTGCTCGCAACAATGGCGGGGCGGGCGCACGAAGCGCAAGCCTCGGATTGCGAGATGAGACACCCCATGGGCGATGCGTGGTGGACGGGACCGATGCTGGCGAATACGGCGGCGTCGGCACCGCGCGGACACTTTTTGATTGAGCCATATCTGTTTGATGTAAGTACACAGGGCAACTTCGACCATCATGGCACGCGCCACAGCACAGCCCATGCGAACAGCTACTGGTCGCTGACGTATATGGTTTTCGGGCTGACGGACAAGTGGAATGTGGGGCTGATTCCGACATTCAACTACAACACAGCGAGCGGAGGGCCGAGCAGCGCAGGGCTAGGTGTAGGAGACTTGACTTTGCAGGTGCAGCGGAGGCTGACCCAGTTTGTGCCGTGCCGCTGGGTCCCGACGATTTCCGCTGCGGTGCAGGAGACGCTGCCGACGGGGAGATACGATCGGCTTGGGAACCGTCCGGCTGACGGTATGGGCGCAGGTGCATATACGACGAATCTGGAGTTTTTGAGTCAGATGTACTTCTGGATGCCGAACCGCCGGATTGTGCGCATGCGGCTCAATGTGACGGATGTGATTTCGAGCAATGTGCATGTTGATGGCGTGAGTGTGTATGGTACCGGGGCGGGATTCAACGGACACGCGAAGCCGGGCAGTTCGTTTTTTGTGGATGCCGCGTGGGAATACAGCGTGACGCGAAGCTGGGTGCTGGCGCTGGACGCGACGTTTCGTAATACGCGGAATACTCGCGTGACAGGATATGACTCGGAAAGCGGACCCGGGATGATGCCGGTTGCGATGGATTCAGGAGTGAGCGATGCATACGGGCTTGCTCCGGCAATTGAGTACAGCTGGAAGCCAAACATCGGAGTACTGGTGGGGGTGCGGCTGATTCCGGCGGGACGGAATACGAATGAGACAATTACTCCAGCGGTAGCGATCAACTTCGTTCGCTGATGTTCTTCCTTTCTTTCTAGCTCGCGAAGAACGATCCGCACAAGAGAGGCGGCAGCATATCGGGGAAATAGTTCGGCCACCGAGAGCAACACGAGAATGGGTTGATATTTTTCAAACTGCCTTACATTTCGACCACTCATCCAATTCAACTGGTCGCGTAACCGTCCTAAATGAAATTGAATGTGTAAGTTCGACGGGCTTCTAGTCGGGCAGAAATGCTGCCATCGGGTTTTGGATTGATCTGTGTTTTTGAGATAGAGGCGATCTTTTGCCCTTGCGGCGGGCGGAAGATGAATTCGTCTGTTCTACCTGGGCGAATCGTGCAAGATAAGCATTTTCCTCCAGCCCATCGCAGGTCGATTTCAGCTCCGCCGCGCACACGGAGGCCTTTGACTTCCCCGTTGGGCCATGCGGAAGGCAGTGCGGGCAGCAGGTCGATTGATCCAGAGTGGCTCTGCACCAGTATCTCGGCGATGGCTGCGGTCGCTCCGAAATTGCCGTCTATCTGGAATATCTGGGTCTTTCCAGCAGGGTGTGTATCGAAGAGGTTGATGTTCGTGCTGTGTTGCATCAGCATGGAAAGCGACTCCCACGCTTTGTCACCAGAACCGAGGCGCGCCCAGAAGCCAATGGCCCAGGCGCGGCTCCATCCCGTGTATGCTCCGCCGTTGGCGAGGCGACGTTCGAGCGAGATGCGTGCTGCCTTTGCCAGATCAGGCGTGCTACGGGGGCTGATCTCGCTGCCGGGATAGAGCGGATACATGTGCGACATGTGGCGCTGGCCTGGTGTGCTCTCTTCAAAATCGATGGCCCACTCCTGAAGCTGTCCGTATTTGCCGATCTGATAAGGGATAAGGCGAGCACGCGCGGCTTCGAGCTTTACAGCAAAATCGCTATCGATACCAAGCTCTTTTGAGGCAGTGATGCAGTTTGAAAATAGCTCGCGGATGAGCGCCATATCCATCGTGCATCCGGCGCTGGTCATGGCAGGCTTGCCATCCGGCGCGAGGAAGTCGTTTTCAGTAGAGAAAGAAGGACAGGTTGTCAGATGTCCTTTGCCGTCTTCGATGAGCCATGCGAGGCAGAACTCGGCAGAGCCTTTCATTAGAGGAAAGGCGCGTGTGCGAAGAAATTCGCGGTTATGCGTGAAGAGATAGTGCTCGTATAGGTGCGCGCAGAGCCATAGTCCGCTCATGCCCCAGTTGGCCCATGTAGGCTGGCCTACGCCCATTCCGACGGGGTGAGATGCCCGCCAGAGATCGATATTATGGTGAGAGACCCATCCGGGAAGGCCGTAGGTTTCCTGCGCAGTGCGTGCTCCGGTCTTGCTGAGATCGTTAATCCAATCGAAGAGAGGTTCGGCGCACTCGCTCAGATTGCAGCTTTCGGCAGGCCAGTAGTTCATCTGGACATTGATGTTGGAAGTCCAGTTGCTGCTCCAGGGCGGAGTGAGCTGGTAGTTCCATATTCCTTGCAGGTTTGCCGGCTGTGAACCGGGCCGCGAGCTGCCGATGAGGAGATAGCGTCCATATTGGAAATAAAGAGCGAGTAGGGAGGGGTCTGAGTTGGAGGTGAAATTTTTCAGGCGCTGGTCAGTGGGTTGCGATGCGTCCTGCGAGCCAAGATTCAGCGAGACACGGCGGAAGAGTTTTTGATGGTCCTCAATGTGGCGCCTACGCAGATCGTTGAAGGGCTTTGCGGCGGCTGCGTCGAGTTGTCTTGCTGCTCTTGCTGAGATTTCATTCACAGGGGCATCGGGAGTGGACTGGAATCCGCGGAATCCTGTTGCGGCAGTGAGCAGAATTGTGAGCGCAGAAGCATCCGATATGACAAGCTTTTCGCCATCTATTTTGATCGAGCCGCCTTCGGCTTGCACTTGCAGTATGGAGGCGAAATACATGCCTTCGCCAATTTTGTCGGACATGACGACAGGCTTTTCACTGTCTGGGTGGCCTGCGCCGGCGACATGTTGAGGAGCTTTGCCGGTCAGTAGTAACCGATCGTTCCGGGGTGGATGTACAGATTTCCCTAAAGGGCCATCGAGCGAAATGGTGCAGGACATTGAGCTTGGTTTGCTTGCTGTTGCGCGGAAAACAATGATCTGGTCAGGTGTTGAAGCGAATACTTCGCGATCAAATTGCATCCCATCGATTGTGTATTGCGTGCGTGCGCATGCGGTATCAAGGTCGAGTTCGCGACGATATCCAGTAGCCTGGCCTGAATGTGAAAAATCGATACGGAGATTGCCGAGCGGTTGATAGGCTTCGGCAAAGAGTCCTTGCATCTTTTGGCAAATCTGATCGGCAAGGTGGTAGTCCTGCTGTTCGAGGACAGCGCGGCGTACGTCGGCGAGATGATTTTTTGCGTCGGGGTTATTGCCGTCTACCGGTTTGCCTGACCATAAGGTGTCTTCATTGAACTGAAGAAGTTCTTTGGATGGGCTTGCATCTTCTCCGCCGCCGAAGACCATGGCTCCGAGACGGCCATTGCCGATGGGCAGGGCGTCCACCCATTGCACGGCAGGTTTGTCATACCAAAGTGTCAGATCGCTTGATGGTTCTGTTGCAGGAGTCTTTGAGAATCCAAAACGTTTTGTAAGAGCGAGTGTGCCGAGAGTTGTGGATGACGTCTTGAGAAAGCTGCGCCGGGTGTACCTGCCCATGAAACCAACCTTTCAAGCTGAATTGACCCAATTATTGAAGTTGGCGCAATCGCTGGATTGCGGAGGCGCCGGTTTTAGGTTGATGAAGTGAGATTCCGCTCGTGGATTGTCATGTTCTGCACAGTATGGCGAGGAAGGCAGAATCCAGGATAAAAATTCTTTTTCCGAGGGCATGCAGCCGCACAAACCTGGTCGCCGGATTTCGTCAGGTCCTCCATTAATCGCAACGCAGCGCTGTCATTGGATTGACGCGAGAGGCGCGCCGGGCTGGGATTGCGCAGGCAATTCCAGCTACCAGGCAAAGCAGCAGGCTGCCCGCCAATAGCACTACAGGGTCACGCGCGTTGCCGTCAGCCCACTGCGCAACAATTTTGTTTAAGCCCAAAGTAAGCGCGAGGCCGCATAGAACTCCGCCGCCTACGCTGACAAGCGTAGAAGAAAAGACTATCCGCAAGACATGACCACGCCCCGCACCCAGCGCCATGCGAATGCCAAATTCGTTTGTTCGCTGGGCCACGGTATACGACACGACGCTGTAGAGTCCCACGGCAGCGAGGGCCAGGCCCAGCACCGCGAAGAGGCCAAAGATCCACGACACCAGATGGTCCTGTTGCCATTCCGGCTCTTCGGAGACCCAAACGTTCAAGTCCTCGAGATTGTTGTAGATCTGCTGTTCCGGATTGACTGCGCTTACCTGCTTCCCTACGGCGTGCATCAGTGTCAGGGGAGGCACGTCCGATCTCGCCAGAATCTGGGTGCCCTCGCTCATGCTGAGTGTGTAAGGAATGAAGACGGCCGGCTTGACAGGGTTTTTTAGTCCATCGTTGCGGGCGTCCGCGACAACGCCGACGATCATGAGCCATGCGTCCGCTGCGCCGGGCGCGGACAAGACCTCGGGAGGACGGCTTTCGATATCTGGCAGCTTGACCGAATGTCCGACCGCGTCGCCGTTCGGAAAGTAGGACCGTGCGAGCGTCTGGTTGATCACCGCGACGTGGGCACCATTCTGATTCTCCGCTTCGCTCCATAGCCGACCCTGCAACAGCGGAATGCGAAGGGCCGGAAAGTAGTCTGAATCGACAAGATTGATCGAACCCATCTGCTGGTCCGTCGAAGGCTTGCCCAATAGCTCAAATCGCAGGTTCGATCCGTTGCGCGGCGGAGTTGCGTTGCTTGAGATTGCTGCCATGGTCACGCCGGGAGTCTCCGCGACGCTCGCCCGCAGCTGCTCAAAGTAAGCTGCACGAGCGGCCCACGCCGGAAATGCATTCTTGTGGAGAGGAACTCCTACCGACACGATATTGTTCGGGTCGTAACCCAGCGGCGTGTGCATAAGCCGCGCAAAGCCCTCCATGGCCGAGCCTGCTCCGGCCAGCAGCAACAGCGTGAGTGCGATCTGTCCTGCGATCAGCACATCATGCATTCTGCGCCCATGCACGCTTCCGGCGACGCGCCGAGTGCCTGACAGCACCATTCGGCTCAACTGCGGCCGCGAGAGCTGCAGTGCGGGCCACAGACCAAAGAGAACACCTGTTCCCAGCGCGACGCCGATGCTGAACAGGAGCACCGGGAGATTGATTCGGATCACTACCTCCGGCGCAAAGGCATACTTTGGCAACACCATCTGCATGCCCGCGAGAATGCCGTAGGCCAGCGCCACGCCGAGCAGAGCGCCGATGATAGCCAGCAGCAACGATTCGCTAAGCAACTGCCGCACGATGCGCCTACGGTTCGCTCCGATTGCTGCCCGCACCGCGAGTTCGTGTTGTCGCGCAGTGCCACGGGCCAGCAGCAAGATAGAAACGTTGCCGCAGCCGATTGCCAACAACAGCCCGACGGCGCCAAAGAGCAGATACAACGTTCCGCCTATGCTCTTGATGACCCAGTCGTTCAACCCTTCCACCTGCACCTTGAAGTGCTCGGGAAATTGTTTCGGCATGGTTTGGGCGAACTGCTTGAGTAGCGGCTGCAACTCGGCGTTTGCAGCGTCGCGAGTTGCGCCCGGCTTCAGCAGAATGTCGATGATGTATCGGCGGCTCGGGGCCTGCATCAACTTGAGAGGAAGAAAGACGTCGGCGCTGTACCAGGTGAATCGCGGCGCCGCCACGCCCACGATGACGTAGTTCTTCTGGTCCAACTGCAATGTCTGTCCTAGCACGGCCCGATCTCCAAAGAAGTGTTTCTGCCAAAACTTGTACGAAAGCACAACTACCGGTTGCGGCTCCTGGCCATCACGAGCGTCTGAGGGTGACAATCCCCGTCCCACGATTGGCGACACGCCGAGGTCATGGAAGCCGTTCGAGATGAGGCTGATTGTGTTGACGTTCTCGGGAAGATCATGCCCGGTAAGATTCATGGCATCGTAGTCCATGGCGAGCATGCCTTCTACGCTGTGCAACTGCTGCAGTTGCTTCACCTGTGAGCCGTTCAGGTTGATCCCATCGCTGAAGTTTGCTTTGCTGGAGACGGTCAGACGGACGATGCGGTCGGCTGCTGGATACGGATAGGGATTCACCAATGTGGCGTAGATCACGCTAAAGACTGCAGTCGTCGCGCCAATGCCCAGCGCCAGCGAGACTACAGCCGTTATCGTGAGCCCGAGGTTCCGGATGAGTTGGCGCGTTGCGTAACGGAGATCCTGAAACAGAGTCTGCATAGCCAATTCCTCGCAGCGCAATCGATGCAGTCTATGTTCGCATAGGTATAACGCTGCCGGCCATCTCTTTGCTCAGGCGGTTTCGACTTCAGTTGCGAGAAATCGACAATGCACTGATAGCGAACTCATTGATAATTGGAAGCCGACAAGTGGGAACCAATCAGTTGGTTGCGCTACGACTCCACGCACCAGGGAGTCTGGGATTCGGTGAGGACATTGGCGATTTGGTACCAATGGATGCCAAGGTCGCGGTGAGGCTATTCGGCACGAAGGGCTTCCACCGGATCTGTCGATGCGGCCCGGCGGGCAGGAAGAAAGCTTGCTGCTATTGATGCCAAACCAAGTAAAGCGGCTACGCAAAGCAAAGTTACTGGGTCCCACGCGTACACGCTGAACAAAAGACTACGCATCAGTATTGACGTCCCCAAAGAGCAGAACAGTCCAATGGCCAGCCCTGCTAAAGTCAGCCATCCCGCCTGTCGAAGGACGAGACGATACACAGAACTGCGCTGTGCCCCAAGTGCCATGCGTACCCCGATCTCGCGCGTCCTTTGGCTTACCGAGTAGGCAATTACTCCATAGACTCCGACAACTCCAAGTATGAGGGCTGTAGTTGCGAATCCGCCTACCAGCCATGCAGAAAAGCGGTGCAGCATGGCAGCCTGCGTTGTCCCAATTTTTTCGCTCAGACTCACTTCATTGGATACTCCCAAATCCGGGTTGATCTGTCGAAGCATCCTGACCAGCACCGGTAGCAGTGCGTTCGCATCCTGTGAAGAGCGTGCGGCAAGAGTGAAGGAGGGCTCGTCTGTCTGGTTGATGGGGAAATACTCTGTGGGCGCAATATCGACGTCGAGTGGTCCTTCACGAATGTCGTCGATCACCCCGACGATCTGCCAGACGGATGGCAGTCCTCCTTCATCATCTGCGATGTTTTGGCCAATAGGATCGACGCCTGGGAAAAACTTTCGCGCAAGCGCCTGATTAATGATGGCCACTCCAGGGTGCGAAGCGTCGTCAGCCTCGGTGAAGAATCGTCCCCGCATCAGGGTCGCTTTGAGCGTGGATAGATAACTCGCGCTCACATGGCGTTCGTTCACCTCGTTATGTTCACCGTGATAGGGTCTCCCCACGATTCGGATTCCGTCGGTGGGGCAATTACACCCTACCGGCAACCTCGACGTAAGACCTGCCGATTCAACTCCGGGCAAGCTTGCGATACGTTGTGCGATCTCCCTGTAAAGCTCTGCGGTCTGCTCTTTCCCCTTATAAACTGAGTCGGGTGCTGCGACTTCCACCGTTGCAAGGTGGTTCGCGTCAAATCCGAGCGGTACATGCAGCAGTCGATAAAGGCTCCGTCCAAACAGCCCGGCTCCTGTAAGAAGCACGACGGCGATAGCCAGTTCAACGACGACCAGATTTGCTCCCAATCTGCGCCAGAGTCCGCTGGCTGCGCCGCGATCTCCGTCAGTCAATCCGTCGCGCACTCTCTGAAATGAAAACCGCAAGACTGGGGTTGTCGCCAGCAGCAGCGCAGCCAGTAAAGCGGTTGCGCCAGCGAATGCTACGGTATGTGCGTTCAAGCCAACACCGTTAAGGAATGGCATGCCGGAAGCCATGCCTTTAGGAACCAGGTGGGCAAGAAGCCTCATGAGAGCAGCTGCAACGATGATGCCTGCTCCGCTGCCGAGTCCTGCAAGCAGAAGCCCTTCGGTTACGAATTGCCTTACCAGCCGCGCCGTGGTTGCTCCCAATGCTCCTCGCACGGCAATCTCGCGTCTTCGGCTCTCCGACCGCACCAGAACAAGACTGCCTACGTTGACGCACGCAATCAGCAAGAGCAGGCTGGCTCCACTAAGCAGCATCAGCAGAATGGATCGGATATGGCCAACAACGACCTCCGAGTAAGGTATGACACTAGCGTTCAGGTCACGCCAGGTAATGGCATATTGCCGCTGGAGTTGTTCCGAAATCATCCTCATCTCGTTCTGCGCCGACAGTACCGTGATTCCATCGCGCAGCCTTCCGCTTCCCAAAAAGGTGTAGAACCGCTTCGGCAATCGCTTCCGCATCGACGAAGTCGTTCTTGTTGGACTTCACAAACGGCTTCACGAACTGCGCCGCGATCAGACGCACATCGTGTCCTTGGTTGCGTAGTGCTCTTCCAAGAAAATGCGCTCCCGAGCAGGCCTCCAGACCAATCAGCGAAGTCTGCATGTTCGCCGTGAACGCCAACAGTCGCTTCTGTGTGAACTTCTTCTTCACTAGCACCTTGCCCGAAGCTCCCAGCGCAACAAGGTGAAACGTCGTCTTGCCAAGGTCGATGCCTACCGAACGAATCTGCATGCCGATGATCCTCCTCTGAAACCGCTGCTTACATCCTCCGCCCAAACGGAGGGTTACAGCGCGGACCATCTCATTAGTCGGCTTTTGTTGACCGGTCACTCTCAATTGACGCGTACAGGCCGAGTCACTCATTCAAGCTGAGACCGGCAGTTCCGCGTCGCCAACCCGTCTGGGTTTTGGGCGTGTATGCGTCGATTCGGAGGAAGCTATTTGTTCAGGCTGTCCCACGGTCCTTGCCGCAGGTTTGCCTGTGTCATGAATCGAGCACCCGGGGGCTCGCGGAGGAGTGTTCAGCGGTTGAATGAGGATTGTCCGATAGGGGCGGTAGAGGTGAGTGCCGGAGTCTGTTGGTTCGGAAATGCACGACGGTTGAGATCGTTGCGGTCAGTTGCGCCGTCCAGGATGGCGCGGGCTGTACGGTCGAAAAAATGGATGCGAACGACGAGCCGGTCAATCGCCTTGATATAGGCAGCGAGAAGAAATTCGTATTCTGCCAGGTCGGGGGACGACATGGTTTCGAGGTTCGGGGGAGGCGCAGGGTAGCCCATGTCGAAGGCCCCGGGCGAGTCGACGAAGCGCTCCTCGAAGCTCTGGAGCGCATAGGCTGCGTGCTGGAAATCGTTGATGGCGACAAAGGTGAGCTCATGCTGCAGGACAACACCGTTGTAGAGGTTGATCTCCGGGGTGGGAAGCTGGCTGAGGGTTGCGTCGATCTTGGCAGCCTCCCACATGGCGATGGATGGGGCGCGCGGAATCTGTTGGCGCCGGGTATCGGTCGCGGCAGGCGGAGAGGGCGGAGATGGTTTGCCGGTACGGCGCGCGACGACCGCCGACTTCAATTCCAGGATGTAGGCGCGTATCTGTGCAAACTTCCGGAAGTCCTCTTCGCCTTTGTCGAGATTGCCGCGTAGCTCGTCGCGCAGGCGTTCTTCCAGTTGATGGCGCTGGTGGAGATGGTGGATTGCTTCGACCGTCTGTTCGAGGCCGATCGCGATGAAGAGCCCGATGGTGATCGTGGCGATGTGGATGAAGAAATCGCGCCAGGTGGTGGCGGCGTGGTGTGGCGGATGGATGTCGAGCATGGAGGCTGGAGACTCCTGGGGAGTGGACGCAGGTTCTGGCGATGAATCCGTAGCAGACGCTGCTGGAGAATCGAGCGGCTTGGCGGACGACGGTTCGGGCACAGGCGGACTCAGGCAAAGCTAATGATTGGGGAGGGCCTTAGCTTAGCAGTAAATCAGCCGCAAGTTAAGAAGATTCGGCAGAGCGTCGAAGCCGGGATGAAGCCGCGTCACGATGGGTAGCTTGGTTTTTTTGAACAATCTTAGGCCTGATTCAGAGAGCGGGCGACACAGTTGGCGACAACAGAGCAAAGCGCTCATTGAGCTATTCAGAGCGATTTATCCCTTGGGTCGCGATACGATTGAGCAGCGCGCCGGAGGTTCAACATGCCGCCGAAGTCTGAAGGGGTCCTCGAGTCATCTCTGTACGTCAATGATGTGGCCGGTTCAGCTCGGTTTTACGAGAAGATTTTTGGGTTTCGCACGATCAGCGACTTCGGAGAGCGTGGCTGCGCAATGCAAGCCGGCAACCGCCAGGTCCTGTTGCTATTTAAGAAGGGTGGTTCGCGGCTAATCCAATCTCCGCACGATGGCGACGGCGAGCTTCACGTCGCCTTCGCGATTCCGAGTTCCGAGCTCTCAAGTTGGGAAGGTTGGCTGGCGGAGAACGGAATCGTGGTGGAAGAGAAGCGCACGTGGGAGTTGGGCGGCCAGAGCGTTTACTTTCGCGACCCTGACCGCCACTTGATAGAAATCGCTACACCCGGTGTCTGGTCGATTTATTGAAGTGGTTGCTGCTACTTCATAAACACCTAGTCTGAAATGTGAAATCCAGCGGTGCCCTGGCTGGCAAGTGTCCGAGATGCCGACTATTCGTCCAGGTGGATCAGTTCGGGTTAGCCGACCATACACTTAGTCCCATCTTTCAAATGTCTTTGGGTTACCCATAGAAGGCAGCGATTCGCATATAATCTGGCACCTATGCCACTCGTTGCAGGATTCCAGCTAGACTCTTATGAGATCATTGCGCTCCTGGGTGCGGGTGGTATGGGCGAGGTCTATCGTGCCCGCGACGCCGCGCTGAAACGCGATGTAGCGATCAAGGTGCTTCCCGGCGAGTGGTCACGTGATGCCGAGCGCCTTCGCCGCTTTGAGCTGGAAGCCCAGGCTGCCGCCGCGCTGAATCATCCCAACATTGTTTCGATCTTTCACGTTGGCCAGTACGATGGATCGCCGTACATCGTCACGGAGCTGCTGCAAGGCGAGACCTTACGCGAGCGCCTTCGTAAGGGACCGATGCGGTTGCGGGAGGTGCTGGACCATGGGGTGGAGTTGGCCCGTGGACTGGCGGCCGCGCACGATGCCGGGATCGTCCACCGCGATCTAAAGCCGGAAAATATCTGGGTGACGAAAGATGGGCGGATCAAGATACTCGACTTCGGATTGGCCAAGCTGAATCCAGCTAAAGCCGCGAGTGCAGATGGCTCAACCGTCAGTTTCCGGCAGGAATCGGTTCCGGGACACGTGCTTGGGACAGTCCGCTACATGTCGCCCGAGCAGGTTCGCGGAGAAGTTGCCGACGCACGCAGCGACATCTTTGCAGTCGGCATAGTTCTGTACGAGATGCTGACCGGGAAACCCGCATTTCGCAAGGCAACTTTGGCGGAGACTATGGCGGCGATCCTGAACGAAGACCCGCCATCGGTTTCGCAGATTGCGCCGAGCGTCCCGCCGGGATTGCAGAGGATCGTAAGTCGCTGCCTCGCCAAGAACCCGGCGCATCGACTACAGCATGCGACAGATCTGGAGTTCGCGCTAGAAGCTCTGAGTGATTCAGGCACGGGTAGCCAAGTTACCGGGTCGCAAGCCACGCTCTCACCCGTGAAGCGGAGGTGGGTTGCTGCTTCCGCAACCGTACTTGCCATCGTTGCTGCTTTCATTCTCTGGCGGACTCGTGCTCCGGAGGCAACACCGGCATGGGCCGGCGTCCGCCTGGGCGGCCCTGTTGTTGCCTTCTCACCGCGAGTGTCTCCGGACGGCCAGATGCTGGCGCTGATCGCCCTCGTCAACCGGCAGACGCAGGTGGCGATCATGAAACCCGACGGAGGGAGTTGGAACGTCCTGACAGACGATACCAGCAATGGTTCCGTCACCAACGTAGCCTGGGCTCGGGACGGTTCGCGCCTCTTCTTCGACCGCTTTTGGGAACGGCCCGCCGGGGTGTATTCGATTCCGCCGCTTGGCGGAGAACCCACCCTGCTGCTGGAAGACGCATGGGCGCCGCAGCCGCTGCCTGACGGTAGCCTAGTCGTGCTCAAGAGGACGCTGCGGGGGAACAACCAGGCGTTTCGGTTTTGGCCGGAGTCGGGTCGAAGCGAGCCTCTGCCCGCGTATCTGGAGCGGTGGGATGCGGGACCGCCGATTCGCGCATTCCCGGACGGTAAAGAGATCGTATTCATCGGAGCGACACAGGAAGCTGGCATCGAATCCGGCGCGCAGCCGTACATCCTCGATCTCGCTACGCGCAAATCTCGCCGGCTCGATCCCCAGGCGCGTATCGATCGCCTCGATTTTCAGTTGGGACTTCCCGTAGTGCCGACTCCGGACGGCCGTGGCGTCCTGATGCTGGGGAGGGAACAAAACAGTTTTGAGTTGATCCGCGTAGAGAGAAATGGGAGACCCGGACACTCGCGTGTGCTTTCATTCTCAAATGGCAGGCCGCCGTTTTATGTGGATGCCGCGCCTGATGGATCAATCTACGTGGACTCGGCCGAGATGAGCCCGTCGATCTCGCGGTTCACTGTGGAAGGCAAACTTATTGCGGAATCGGCGACGCCTGCCCCCCTTAACAACATGGCGCTGGCGTTGAAGGATGGGCGCGTTCTGATCACGGCTCCGTTAGGTGGCAATTTGCGGCTGCTCAGCGGGATGATGGGCACGGACTTTCATCCTTTTCTACAGGCGGATGCCGCGGACGTCGCATATGCTGCGCCGGTGAGCGCGGATGTGGTAGCCCTTTTGCTTGGTGCCCCCGGAAAGCGCCGCATCGCCTTTGTCTCTGTTCACAACGGCGTGGTCCAGCGGGAAATTCCGGTTCCCGGCGGCAATGCGACGGCCTTAGCTGTTTCGTCCAGCCTGAAAACCATTTATTACGTCGCGGAGGACAATATCTACTCGATGCAGGACACCGGAGGGCCACCAGTGCGGGTCGCCGAGGGCGAAGACCTCGCGATCGACCCGGCGGGACGGATGCTTGTCATCCACAACATCAAGGGAATCGTGCGCATCCAGCTTCCTTCAGGTGCCGCCGAACCGATCGTGCTTCCCGCCGGAATAAGGCTTGCAGCGGTGAACCTGTCCGCATCGGCGATCAACCAAAAGGGACTCATTCTGCTGAATGTGGTGACAGCACGTGATTTCGACTACCAACCTGCGATTTCGGATGGCCGGAAGGTGACGGCGATTTCGTTTGACAGGCGGGGAGACACTCTCGCGCCCGGGTGGACGCTGGAGGGGGACTTCATAGCAATGCACGACGTGCTGCGGTCGGAGTTGTGGCGATTCAGCCAAGTGGCGAAAAAATAAATGAATGAGCCAACGGTCTCACCGGAATCGACCAATGGCCCGCTTCTAGTAGATACGTAAACACATCGCGACCAGGGGGCGGCTCATGACGTGTATCAGGCCACGCCGAAAGGCCCGGTCATTCTCGGCGGTGTCATTCTCACCATGCTTTGCCTAGGCTCCCAACTGTACGAGATGGCGACTACTCGTCCAAGTGAACAACTTCCGGTTAGCCGACCAACCGGACACTATCGCTTTGTCAGGGCGCGCTGGTGATGGTGAGAAACTGGGACACTTTCGAAGAATGTTAAAGACGGATTCCGTTAGTTAGTTTCTTCGCTCAACGGCTGAGCCAGTCATACGCGCGGAGACGTCATGCCTGGTAAACCGTGGAGCCGCCCACCACTGTGCGAACGACCTGGACGTCTTTGATCTTCTTTTTGTCCACGGTATGAAGATCGTCCGCCAGGACGACGAAGTCTGCCAGCTTGCCCGATGTGATGGATCCCTTGATCGCTTCCTCACACGAGTTGTAGGCGCCATTGATGGTGTTGACCCTCAGCGCCTCTTCCAGGCTTATCCGCTGGTTCGCTCCCCAGGTCTCTCCATTCCACCCCGTGCGCGTCACCATGCCTTGAATAGCCATCAGCGGCGAGAACGGCCCCGGACTGAAGTCCGAACCGGCAGAGGGCACAATTCCGGCATCGATCAAAGTGCGGAAGGCCGTCATATGGCTCATCATCTCCTCGCCATAGAAGTGAAACTTGTCTGAGTTGTAATACGCATAGGTGCTGAACTCGGCCGGCACGACGTTGAGCGCCTTCATGCGCCGCACCAGATCATCATTGATTAGGCTGCAATGGGTAATCTTGGGCCGTACATCGCCGCGGGGATACAACTTCAGAGCCCGTTCATACGCCGTCAACACCCTGTCGATAGCTACATCCCCATTGGCGTGGCAATTCAGCCGGATCCCTGCGCGGTGTACCCGCTCGGCCCACGCATTGAGGTCTTCCTGAGTCTCCGTTAGGTTGCCCTGGTAGGGCGGCGAGATGCCGATATAGGGTCTGCTGATCGCCATCGTGCGCTCGGAGAAGGACCCATCTACCGTGTGCTCATAGGTGGCGCCCAATCGGATCCACTCATCACCAAAACCGCTTTCGATGCCGTTCTGAATCATCGCTTCCAGCAGGTCTCCGGTAGGCTCGTAGCTCACCCGGTGCAATAGACCTGCGCTCACTCGCTGCTCCTGCATTGCAGCCAGAACGCCTGGCTCATTATGGTGCACGGTCGTCAGGCCATACTGGACAAACTTCTTGGAAATGAATGCCACACCGTTCGATACGCGCTTCTCCTTCTCCGCGGGAGAGAAGCTCTCCAGCGTGCCGGCCTTCGAGAGTGTGGCCATCGCCCTGTCGGTCACCCGGCCGTTGAGTTCGCCCTTCTCATCCTTGTCATAGGTCCCACCAAACGGGTTGGGCGTGTCCTTCGTAATGCCCGCCCGCTGGAAGGCCACGCTGTTATAAAACCCGGTGTGACCGCCGCGATGGTGGACGAAGACTGGGTGTTCAGTCGAGACCTTGTCGAGATCCTGCGCGTTCAGCGGACGATTGTCCTTCAATTTCGTGTCGTCGAAGAAATAGCCCTCAACCCAGGTGCCCGGAGGTGTTGTCGCAGCTCGGGCGCGCAACTTATCGATAATGCTCTGGATGGTCACGAACTCGACATCGAAGGGATTGCCGACGAGCACGTTATAGAGGAGCACCTCACCGCGACCATGATTGTGCGTGTCGATGAACCCGGGCACAATCATCATCTGCCTGGCGTCGTAGGTCTGGGTCTTCTTGCCAACAAGCCCCTTGATCTCGTCACTGCGTCCTACTGCGACGAACCGTCCACCCTTCACCGCGAACGCCTCAGCCTTCGGGACGCGGGAATCGACCGTGTATATCTTGGCGTTGAAGACCACGAGATCGGGATCCCGCGGTGTGACATCGGCGCCCTGCGCGTGAGCTGTCGTTGCGCCCCCTAACCACTGGCCACTGACTAGACCGGCAATGCCAGCTCCACTATGGCTTAGAAACTCTCTACGGTTGCACCGGTAGTTCATCATCATTCGTCATTCCCCGAGGCTTGCCCTTCGCGGCACACCGCGTTCTAGCTAGTCAAGTCGACCGTCAAAGTTCAAAATTGGTTACTGTAGGTGACGAAACAGTACCACAGAAGGTGCGGGGAAGTCATTTGATTGTTAGCTTTGGCTCTTCATACTCCGATGCCTAAGTTTCGATGCCCGGAGTTCCGGTAATCGCGTAGGCACTGCGGTCGGCGACTGTTGTACTTTGGTTGACGGGCAAACCGGAAGTTATTCACTTGGGCGTAAAACCGGCTATCGGGAAAAGTGCTCGTAACATCAGTCGCGCTGCCAAGCGTCCGCTAAGCCGACTTTTCGCTCAAGTGGATTGCCGCAGCGAAAGGCGCGCAATGGCATTCCTAGATCCTGCGGCTTTTTCGGGACCGATTCCTTTGAACGGGGCCCGGCCCAGACTCCATGAGTGTTTTGGGCTGTCGTCAAAGCAGCAGTTTCGGAGTGCGGGTCCTCGGCACTACTATGCAGGAGGCATCGTGAGTGCTACACGACGAGACCAACATAAACCCTCGCGATGCTGAAATGATCGTTTCATGTCCCAAGCCCACTCATTAGTTCTCCGAGTGTCCGATCTACAATCCCGTCCCCCGCCTTTCTCTTCGAAAGGCATACCGTCAAATCGGTCGTCTCATCGAGTTGATCGCGGCCTCAATGAGATCCATCTCTGTTGTTCCTTCTGGAGCTATGCGAACAAGTGTTCCGAGCCGGCCAGTCGATAACAGAAGAGACAATCCGTGAATCAGCGCCCAGTTTGCAGTCATCGCTCCGACCTGAGCCAAGGTTGGATTGTCCATGCTTGCACCACGAGTTCCGGCCAAAACGGATATCCCCCGTTTCCTGGCTGCTTGGAGTACCGGATTTTTGGAATCAAGGCGGCTCGGATCGGACATCAATTGAAACAGAGCAGGGTTGGCTTTGGCGAATCCAATATATGTTTTAGCTAGTTCAAACGGTGTATCGCCACCCTTATTTGCGGCCTCGACGAGCTTGTCAGATAAGCGATCTAATCCTTCAGCTGCCAATGCGCTCAACAACGAAGACAGGTCTGGGAAATGATGAGCAGGGGCAGCGTGTGAAACTCCTGCAGCCCGCGCCGTTGCCCGCAAAGATAATGCACTTAGTCCTTCGCGCTTCAGAATGGACTCAGCGGACAACAATAGTGCCTTTCGCAGATCTCCATGATGATAGGTATCAGTTTTTTGACGTGTTCGATTCGTTGCCATAAATCTATGTTAGCCGTGCAATCTGGTCAGCGTCAAGATTGCAAAGATGATTTTGAAGGCGCCTTCGTGGCAGCTGCCGATGATCCGCGTTAGGAACTGGCGCTTCTCGGGTCTCCTAACAATCAAACCCGCTGAAGCCAGCGGAAAGAAAAAAAGAATTATTTCATGCATCTAGACAACGACAAGATTCATCTTTATTATCAATGTTGACACTGACAAGATCACAAGCCACTGGAAATATCCAAAGGAGAAAAGCAATGAAGCAATATTTGATGTTAAGATTCGCGTTCGCTGTGTGGTTGACGGGCCTTTTCATGACATCCCTGGCGCAGCCTCAGACGCAGTCGCAGGTGCAATCCACCACCACCCCCATGCAGGTGCAAATCAAGGCCACGAATGTGACCGCACAGAGTGTCCTGGTAAACATCCGTATTCCCGGATCAGCCGGAGACGTAAAGATTCACCTCAATGGAAGAGAGGTAAGCTCTCGCTTTTCCGCTGCCGATTGCTATGGTGCGACGTGCGAGACTGCCACGCTCGCCGAGGCCGATGGCTTTCGCGTTGCAAAGAACGTGCTTAGTGTGAATGCAGGTAGCGGAATGACCGGGCGTCTACGATTCGATGGCATCAGTTCGTCCGCTTCGCCCTCAACCCTACCGCAACTTAAAGCGATGGCACTGACCTCGCCGCAAGCACAGCCTGTTTCGGGCGGGATTACTTCGCCGTTTCTTCCGCCCACTCTGACGCTCAAGACGCTCTATAACGGTGGCTGGAACGGCCAGGTCGATCCCACCAATCCGTGGTTTATCGTCGGAACCCAGGGTTATCCCAGCGTTCAGCCCGCGAACTGCAGCGGGTCGCCCATTTACATGGCCGTGGTCCTTGATCGGCAGACATTGGTCGAAAAGACGGCTGCTCCTGAAGCCTCACCGCAATGTTTCGCAAACTCCGCCGCTCTCAAGACCTATCTCTCCGGCCTTAACAAGGCTGGCGCAACTTCCGATCTTGTCATTCTTGCAAGCAATCAAAACGCATCCCCCGATCCAGGTCTGGATCTCACCGATATTGGAGGTTCTATATATCTCGAGTCCAGTGTTCCCGGTGCAGTCTATCCGGCGGGCATCATGGCCATAGGAGTGCCCGGTGCCACTCCCCAATCCGCCTACGAACAATGGTACTCACTCAATAAAGGGTACGAACCAACAACACCCTTCGCCAATGGAACGCTTCAGGAGGACGCGTACGGAAATTACAACTTCCAATCCTCTGAGGTCTTCGAGTTCACAGTCTCGCCAAACGATCCCGCTAACCTCTCCCCGAACACGACGAGCGTTATCACCACTAAGCAACCAACGCTCACTGGCACTATCGAGTATGACTACCTTCCGCCAACAGGCAACAATGGATTCTGGCTGCTGACGCTCTCTCGAAATACCTTGACCACGTATCCCTACAGTTGCGCGTGGGGGAATAAATCGCCTGACGGATCCGTTCAATACGTTCCCAATTGTGGAACTTTCTATAACACTGGAAGCTCCGATGCAAGCACCTCGACGGCTGCATTCAACCAGCTTACTTCGGATATTAGCAATATCAATACATGGCAGATGGCTTTCCTGACTACCGTTGGTCAGCCCGTTTACGCAGGCAGCTCTCCCAATGTCTTTAATGTTGGTGGTTTCAATGGAACCTATGGCGGCCCTAGCAACGGCTTTACTGAGTTCGCTAACGCGCTTTCGGCCTTTGGCGCCCAGCCCAATCTCGTGCAGTACCTGTTCAATTCTGGGGATGCCTACACACTTATTACGAGTCCTGGTATGGGAGGACCCCTCAACGGCAACAGCGTAGAATCGACCACCCACCTCAGCGCACAGGGACAAAGCGGATTCGTTCACGGCATCATGCAACGTAACTTGAACGGCCTCTTTACACCCCAACAGACCAATCAGGAATCGCAGGCCCTCTTTGTGGTCAAGGGCGGAAACAAGAGTCCGGAGTTTGCCTTAACCGAGGTTGCACAACAGCAGCCTGTCGATTGGCCCTCCAGCAGTCAGACGACGCTTCTCACCGCGGGTGGCATCAAAGCCAGCAGTATTCCTGGACAGGTAGCAGCCTATCGCTACCTCAGCTATGTCCTGCTCAATATCTACCAACAGGGTGTCACAGGCAGTCACCTTGATGACATCCACTACTTTTTTACCGGTTCGTATAACACCGCGATCAACTACCACACCTACGATCCCATCTCCATTCAATGGCCAAATCCTGCGACCGTCTCTGGTCCTTATGTCTATCCTTGCGCCACTGTCTCCAACAACACCTGCACAGTCACGATCCCGCAGATCGATTCAAATCCTTTGGTCTTCACACAAAACGATTTTCTGGCTGTCCAGTCTCAACTTCGGAGCGAGATCATCTACCTAACCAATACGCTCCAGTTTCTGGTTACTGGCTCAAACAATATGAAAACTGTCATCGCCGGAGGAAGCACCAACGCGGGCTTAGCCCTTACGGGGGCAGCGTCAACCATTCTGGGCAGCAAGCTTCAGCCTCCGCCACCCCAAACAGTCGTCAAGACAAGCTGGCAGAACATCGTATCGATGATTGGTGGTGTCTCATCTTTGCTGTCTGCTGTCCCGGGACTTGGGACCGTCGCCGGTGTAATTGCAGATGGTTCTAAAGCCGCTACAATCTTTGGTGGCGTCACCACTGCTATCGGTGGTGCAGCTTCTATCGCAGCTGGCGCAGGACAAATTACGTCCAGTTCTACAAGTAGTTCGCTCCCCAGCGCATTTGCCACCTTCTCATCTACCATCGGTTCCCTTGCGCAAGGCAGCCTGCAAGGCCAGTTGAGCAGCGGCTTCGATGTCATGACCGACAGCATCACCTCGGACTGGGGCCGCTTGTCGACCATCGGTCCGATGACGGTCGATTCCAACAACCTTGTCTTCTTCTCGCCGGATCAAGCGGCGCAGAACGTCGCCATTCAGGCGCTCACCCAAGGAGCGTCCCGCAGCTTCTATCTGGCGCTGCTACCCTCCCTTGGTTATCGCATTGACTACTGGCAAGGCGTCGAACCAGGCGTTTCTATGGGCTATTATGACGAGGGCGCCGCTAGCTGCTACGCCTACTATCTCACTCCTCAAACAAACCCTACCCCTGCACCCGCGGGTATCAGCGCCTCGTTTCCATCTCTGGGTAGAACTCCGCAATACTTTAGCAACAACTTCGCCACTCAGCCGGTCGACTCTTATGTGATTGCAGGGACTGTCACCGGGGCCGGAGGAAGCCACCCTTCGATTGCCACGATCGACCCGCAGCTAGCGGCTTCTCTCTTCACATCGAGCGGCTTGAACCTCCCTGTCGAAGAGTTCGTTGTTCCTACCGGTCCCCTCTCAGGATCATTTCAGGTCGCATCGAGCAAGGATCCGGGCTCCCACCAAAACGACACAATCTGCGCTGCAAATCTCTCGAGCGGCGTCGGTGCGGCCCCGCCGACCAAAACTTCGACCGAGACTCCGACCATTACAACTCTGACCCCACCTGCAACAAGTGTGCTTGGCCAGGATCTCGCTCTCTCGGCGACTGTCACTTCCAACGCCAACCCGGTCACGAAGGGCAGCATGTACTTCGTGCTCGACGGTACTTATCTGCCTGCGGTTCCAATAACGGCGCAGGGAACGGCAAGCATGACGATTCCCGGTGCGTCGGTCGCGCTGGGAAACCATACTCTGCAGGCTGACTATTCGACCGTAGCTCCCTATGCTGCGTCCGAATCAAAGATCGCGACAGTCTCGGTCTATGGAGCAGCTCCCGGCATCAACCTGTCGACCTCGGCGGCTAGCATGGACGTGAGCTACGGTTTGGCCTCGTCTCCAATCACCCTGCAACTTACCTCGCTCGCTGGAATGGCCGGTACCATCAATCTGAGTTGCACCGGTCTTCCTCTCGGGATGAGCTGTAACTTCCATCCCGCGCAGGTGAGCCTTCACGCGGGAGGCGTCAGTACAGCGTCGTTGACGATCACAGCAAACGCAGTAACGCTATCTTCTTTCTGGATCCCCTGGGTAGGGCTGCTGATGCTTCCGCTCTTGTTTGTAACCTTTAGAAGAATGCAGAGCGGCAGACGTCATCTTCCGAGGCTCGCAAGCATATTTGCTCTGTCGCTTCTTGCCACGCTGTACCTGTCCGGTTGCAGCCGTGGCAGCACTTCCCCCTCGTCAAACACCCTTAAGGAAACAGGTACAAAAACAATCTCAATCAATGCCACGAGCGGGAACACTACCAGTATGATCCCCGTACAGGTAAACATCCAGTAAACTTCGGTTATGTTATAGCCGAAATCGAATCTACTCACTGCACGGATCGAGGCCTCCGAGATGGGGCCTTTTTTAAAGTAGAAGTAACATCAATTTCGAATGGCTCTCAGGCTTCCATCCTGAAAATGGTTCACGGGGAGCCCACCGATCAATACCGAGAATCCGTTATAGCGAAGAGATAGTTTGGCCATGCTAATGGACACTTTCCCGTAAAACGGTGTTTTCGAAAACTACGAATAGTTGTGCCCCTCTATGCTCACACGTCAATTGGTGATAAATTGCCAATGCACTCATCGACAAATGATCTCAAGGCAAGTTGCCGAATAGTCGGCATCTCGTACAGTTGGGAGCCACGAACTACGTCACAAGCACTTCAACGGATAGCCGGTTTTCGGCCATTTGCCCAAAACACAGATCGATCTGAATAGGTCGGTGAGTGCATTGCCCTGAAGTCGCCAATCCAGAAACAAGACCGGCGGGATCACCGGACACAAGCCGACTTGGGGGGACAAATCTCTTGAACTGCTGCGGGAATTCAACACCGCTTCGGATTCTGCCGCACGTCGCCCTGAATGATTGCGCCCGGGTGCGGATCGTTGTCTGAATTATCGGCGGTGTGCGGCGCCGAGATACGTTGCGTCCAACTGATCGATCGACGCACATCCCAAAAGGGTGAGAGTGAGATCGAGATCGTCCTTCAGGATCTGGATTGCGCGAGCAACACCGGCCTCTCCCGCGGCGGCGAGTCCATAGGCGTAAGCCCGCCCGATCAACACAGCGCGAGCACCGAGGCAAATCGCCTTAGCGATATCGCTGCCCCGGCGCACCCCGCCGTCCATCAGGACTTCGACTTGGCCACCGACCGCCTCCACAACCTCGGGCAGCGCATGGAGCGGAGCAGAGACGCAGTCTAGCTGCCGTCCGCCGTGGTTCGAAACAACGACCGCTTGAGCACCTTCATCTACAGCACGCCGGGCGTCATCGCCGGTAAGGAGTCCCTTGGCCACAATGGGGCCCGGCCACATCTCACGTATCCATCGCAGGTCCTCCCAGCTCGCTCCCGCGTGTGAAAGCGCGGCTCCCACATCGACCAGGTCCATCGGACCTTTTCCTGGAACCACAACATTCCCTAGTTTTGGAACTCCGCCATCAAGCAGGAAGGACGCAAGCCAACGGGGATGCGCGAGGATGTTAGGAAGGAAGCGTGCCTTTGGCAGCAGTGCGGGCGCCAGAAGTTCCTTCATGCCGTTGCGCGGGTCGCGTTCGCGCTTGCCTGCCAAGGGAGTATCGAGCGTTAATACCAGTGCGGAGTAGCCGGCGCGACGTGCCCGGTCAATGGCGCCCTCGGCTGCCTGGCGACCGCCGATCAGATAGACCTGATACCAGAGCGGACCGGTGGAGGCGGCCTTCACATCCTCCAGCTTGTGCCCGGAAATGGTCGGCAAAGTGTAGATAGTACCTGCCTGGCCGGCCGCTCGGGCCACGCCTGCCTCGCCGTCTGCATGCATCAAACGGATATAGCTGACGGGAGCAAGGATGGCAGGGAAAGCGATTTCGTAGCCGAGCACGCTCACCGTCGTCTTGCAGTTATAAACCGCAACCCCGCCGCGGGGACGAAACGTTGTTTCGCGAAAGGCGCGACAGTTTTCCGCCAGCGTGACCTCGGCATCCGCACCACCGTCGAGATAGTCGAAGACCGACCTGGGGACTCTTCGCTCGGCCATTGTGCGAAGATCCTCGATATTGACAATGGAAGATGGGTTCAACTTGCGGTTCGGCATGGGCAGGCGAAGGTCTAGGACGTTCTCGAAAAATACTACTAGGATTCGCACCAGAATACTTGGTTTCCGATGTGCTGTCGTCAGTCCGTCAAATTACCACTCGGTAAATAGAACATTTCGGCGAAATGTTCAGCAAGCGGCAGCACGCTCACGATCCGTATCAACCAACGCGCTCGACTTCAGCAATCCTTAGCTTGATACAGTATCGAGTTAATGGGGATAGTGCGACCGTCTCCCGCATTAGTCTTGCTCTTTCCTACCTGCAGGTATCTCTTATCGAGGTGTACCCGTCCCCACTGGAGAGATTTCGTTTCGGCATCGCGCATACCTGCGTTGAGCGCCATGGTTAGCGCAAGGTAGATATGGGGAGAACGGGACTTTCTCGATAGCTGCCCCATCCTATGCGTTTCGTCGGCGTCATACGCTTTACCAATTTTTCTGCGGGTCGGGAGCTTGAGTTTTTTCTTCTTGCGAAGACTGGCACGAATCACGTCGCCCTGCTGCTCCATCATCGTCAGAAGAAATCGTACCTCTTCATTGACAGATTTAGGGGCAGCGAGCTCTTTGAGGCGCGAGCTCTGGTAGCTCAGAACGGCGGCTTCATCAATATCGACCAGCAGTTTATCTCCAAGATGCCTGGTCACGTGACCGATAGCGTATTCAGCAAACGTCACGCCACGGAAGCGCAGCCGGTAATCATCCAAGTATTTGGCCGCAACATCCCGTAAGACCCGTATGCGGTTTTCGCGTATCTCAGTAATGTTGTGAAAGCCCTGTTCGAGCTCGCGCCGCCTTTGCTACTCAGCGGCTTTGGCCACGATCTTCGATGACGATTTAGTGGACTCCCGTATTCGTTGATTTCCGAACTGAAAGTCGTACCACCATATCTCTCCTCGTTTGACTAGCGTCACAGCAGTTCCTCCCTCTCCTAGCCTGGTCAATGTTCGGCCCAAAGTCGCTCTTGAAAGGCCCCTTTGCTCCGAGTGGAACAAGAGTCTGCCCCAGATCGAAATCTCGAGCAAATGGAGCTGTCAGAGTTCTTGGCTGAGGTGGTCGTGCTTGAACCGGCAAGAGGTGCCAGATCGAGGGAGCGAAACCGAAGAGAGATAGGGTTCGAGTCGCGCCTGAGGAGAAACGATTACAGTGATCTCAAGAGCTGGGTTGCCTACCCTCGTTTTGGGTCAAGTGCGACGGCACGTGGTTCATCTCCGACGACTAATGGTTTGGGAAGGCGCGCTTTCCAGTTCGGAATCGGATCAGTCCTGAAAAACGCTCTTCTCGGCATCGATGCGCTCGCGGAAATCATCCGAACGGCCCTTCCGAAAGAGGTTCGTTCATGCGGCCAGTCACTTACATCCGACGATGGACGGAAAAATAGGGCTGATTCGACAGCGTTACATTTATGGGCGGGTAAAAAGTGGCGTCTGTCTGATTGCGAAGCTCAAAGTAGTATTGAAGCGGAAACGGCGACTGCGTATACGAACCCGGAATTGCCGCGGTGAACACCTGCCCGCCGCGCACCATCGGCTTCGAAAGCCAACGTTCCGCATGGGTCACATGACGATACCAAAGAACCGCTTCAATGATCGGTTCGGCAACCTGCAACCTCAGCGTAAGGTCACTGCCTGGATGGAAGGCCTGGGCAGGGGTGTGGCTCGCTTTGTAGTTTGCCCGGCTGCGTGGAACAGAAATGAGCGCAATAGCGTTGACGCCTGTATTCGCAACATTCGCGCTAGAGAAATATTGTTCGAGCGCGGCGACATCCTTCTCTATCTCTGGAATACGGTCGATCCAGTGGCCCCGACGATTTGGTGTAGAACCATAGCTGACATCGCTAAGGTAGACCGACTTGGCCTCCACCGACATCGCTCTCCAGGACTCGAGTGCGCTGCGATAGAACTTGAGGCCTTCCGCAGCAATCTGCTTGTCGCCAGTACTCTGAAACAACGAATAGCAGAGTGCGGCTCGAAACAACGAAGCGAAATAGCGTCCGAGACCGTTGAGGATGAGGATGTCTTCTTCGGCGCGACGAAATGCCGGCGAAGACATACGCCCCGGGGCAGACTTCTTCGCCTTGGCAAGAGCACTCGAGGATTGCGTGACCATCTCGTCAATCCAATGCGCGACCTCGAGGGGGTGATAGTGAGGAATAATCGCATTACGAACGAGTGTCTGCGCGTAGCTCTCTATGGAGACAAATAACTGCGGGTCCAGAGGGCTGACGGCGCTTACGTTGTGAGGCGCGGGCGAATCACTGTAGAGAGGCTTTCCTTTGACCGGGAGAATCGACGTGGGCGTATACAATTCAACCCACAAAGAGTGGTTCGACGCCGAAGGCAACCAGGCAGTCGTGACGAGCGGCAAGATGCGGCTGGAGTTGGCAAGGGCTATCTCAAGATGTTCGTCTGCGTCTCCATAAGTTCTCTTCAGATAACGCCGGTAGGCTTCAGGTGCGGTCTCCGGATTGTAGAGATGGCGACCCCAGAGGAAATAAGTCACATCGAACTTACCTGTGTCGAGATTCGAGGAAAAAAGTTGTTGGTTCGCGTATGCATTCCGGCCATCGGAATGGCCTGAACCTTCACGGCCCTTAAAGGTGAGCGGCTCCAGAAACTCCATACCAGCAGCGCCGCAGAAGTTCGCCGCATGGCCGTAGCCTGAGGCGAGGGCGGCATCTCCCCACAACAAATGGCGTTGCGTGCCTGGCCAGACGCGGTATAGAAGTTCAATACCGTTCCCTTGTTGATAGAAGTCCCCGTATCCGTAGCGTGTAAAGTTTCTTGTCCCATTTGAGACTGCAAACGTTCCTGTCACATTTTCACGTGGATATTCGGTGGCGCGAATGTCCGCCTGGTGATAACCAATACCGAGATGCTCCGCCCAGAACTTCGCACCTGCGGTCAAACGCATGCCGGTCCTATGTCCGAGGTCGATCATCCTTTGATCGAGTCCTTTGGCATGCATATCGATCTCGATAGGACGTCCCGCGCTACGAAACGCTTCGAAGAGAGTCTCCCAGAAGCCATAACTTCCTTCAGGGATGCCGCTTTCACCGTGAACGCGCAGAGTTACGCCTTTGATTTGAGGACAGAGCTTTAGCAATTCAGCGAGGGCATCACGGCAATAGGAAGCATGGGTCGCGGGTGTGAGACCCAGAATGTGATGGTCGGAGTTCGGGCTCGCCGTCCATTCATAAGCGTGAGTCCATATCGCTAACTGAAAATCGAGTCCGCGGCGTTCGGTCTCGGCGGCGATGAACTGTAAGGCTTCGAGATTCTTCTCGCGCTCGACCGAAGGAAGTGGCGGATCGACGCGAACATCAGGATAGGCTGTGAGCTTTACAAGATAGGGGTAGGGAAAGTGCAGATAATCGCCAGTGACCCCCGTCGGGAAGTCATAACCGATTCCCAATGTAAAGTTGAAGCGGTTGAAGCGTGCAAAGACAAGTGAATCAAGGTAGTGCGTCCAAAAATCACGATCATAGAACCAGGACTTGTCTTCAATCTCTGAGCAAAATGCCCGGGCAACGCTACGGACACGGTTGGGTGTGGTTTCGACAACCGGCGCGTCGAGCGTCAAAGCATCTAACACATCATCGGCCGCACGAACGCGATCCGTGAGTTCCAGAAGACCGTAGATAAAACCACGCGCGTCGATCCCGCTCACGAGGATTAGATTTTCGCTGTCATGATGCGGAATGAGCGCGATCATCTCCGGCTTGCGTTCTTCTGGTAGGACAAAGCCCGTTGTGAACGCGCTTTTCAAAGGAGCGATCACAATCGTCGCAGCAGCCTTACCGCTGCCCTGCATAGTTATTTCTTTGTCTTTGAGTGAGGCTCGCAACTGGTCGATAGCCCAAGCTACGCTGGATGTCCTTGTGATATCTTCAGCTGGGTCGACCTTGATCTCGACATAACCATTGAGACGCCTCGCCGCTTGTGCACTCTTGCTAATGGAGGACGCAGCGGCAGCAGCAAGCTGCATAAATCTTCTACGCGTAACTTCTAGATTCACTAGATCGACCTCATCGCAACGGCTGCCAGCCTGTAACAGTGGTGCGATCAAGTTATACGATCTCGACGTGAAAAAGCACTATCAGGTGTGTCCTTCAATGAAGGGGTGCACAGCCGAACGATTCGATCAGTTAGATAGGCTAAATTGCTGACTTCGTAGAAGATTAGTCCTATTGTGAACACCGCGCGAAGAGAGTTCGCTATATCCCTATCAGGCGATATCATGCCAGGATTCCACCACAGAATGAGATCCAGATCAGCGTCGGCATTTGTCCTTCAAGAATGTTCCTTCGATTTTTAGATATCCGAGGCTAACCTAGACCCATACCTTCGATTCGACAGACGGCTTCTTGGGATACTTATTCGTCGGCGAAGCAATCCCCGTCGTGCTCGACCCGGAATCGAGGTCCTCTTCCCTGGGGTAGGCGTGCGGTGGACCTACACGATTCATCCGCGCGTAATTTGGAATCGCCAGGAACTCCGTGCCGTCTGCCCACTGGCCACTAATAGTAACGACACCACTCATCGAGTGTTCGCGGTGAGAGGGGTCTTTGGTTTCTGAGTCGACAGCGAGTGAAAACTGTCGGCTCGGCATCGACCGTGACGGCAACCCAATTAAAATTTGGAAACAGCTCGAACGCATGAGAACGGAGAGAGGACCTCTGACCGGTTTTCAGAATTATTATCCAGCGGTTCTCACCGCCGCTCCGGTTGTCAGAAATTGCCTGCGCGAATGTTTTCATCAAGAACTATCTTCATGTGTTTTGAGCCAGCGTGGGCGGGTCCAGGGGTTTTGGGCTATGGTTTCAGTGCTGCGGAGGAGGCTGTGGTTCTGGGCCTACGGATTCCACGATCTTGTAATGTAAGCGCTGGCTTTCCTCAGCGCGTGCATGCTCATGCTGATCTGCAACCTGCTTCAGCAGAGCCTGTGCCGTGGCAGTGTCGCCTGTCTTGCGGGCCGCACGCATCAGCCGATACATCGCCGCCTGGTCCGATGGATCAATCCGGAGTGCTTCCCGGGACTGCTCAATCACGCCAGTTGTCTCTCCGCGCATGTCATCGATCTTGGCGAGCAGATCATGTGGGGGAAGAAAATTCGGTTTGAGCCGTACAGCAGTCTCAGCGGCCCGCACGGCCTCTGCGAACTCGGGAGAGCCCGGCGCGACGCCTCCTTCAATGAGGATGCGCGCAAGCAAGAAATTGAGCTGCGCATCCTGGGGATGGTCCCTAAGCGCGGCGCGTGTCGTTGCCAACGCCTCACCTGGATGATCGCTTTGATCCTGCACGAGGCCTACGCCGTAGGCCCCCGTGCCGTGGGTCGGATCTAGCTGCTCTGCATGACGGAAGTCTGCCTCGGCCTTGTCATACTGGGCTATGGCGCCGTAGAGCAAGCCTCGTGTGAGATATAGGCCCGAATCGTGCGGGAGCCGCGCAATGCCTGCACTCACCATGTCGATGCCGGTCTGGTACGAGTCGTGCAGCATGCAGAGTTCCGCGAATCGCATATAAGAATCGGGACGCATGGGATCGAGCACAATCGCGCGGCGCATGAAGGAGACGGCCTGAGGCGTGTCGTCGAGGTCCTCAAACACATCTGAGGCCAGCAAGGCTGTGTCAACATCAGGAGAGGATAGCAACGGCTTCAGAGTCTCTGCGGCCTCTTTCTTCTGACCGGCACGCATCTGCGCCAAAGCAAGATTGTATCTTGCTTCGGCGCTGGCCGGTCGAAGGATTTGGAATTGCTGGAAGATCGCGGTTGACTTCGCGTAGTCACCTTCAGTGAAGAGGCATGCACCGTATCGCTCCAGCGACTCGGCATGCGTGTCGAACTGGCCCGATAACTGTCGGAAGTTGATATCTGCCGATTTGCAGTCGCCGCGACGCGCCTGTTCAAGGGCCAGCATCTCCCGCGCCGTGCTGTCGTTCGGATCAAGCCGTAAGATTCGTTTGAGAACGACAGCAAGCTCCGGGTCGTGCTGGCGGGAGAGAATCTGAGCCTCGGCCTGCAGCGCACGGACGAAGTCCGGTGAAATGCGCGAGGCTGTGCGGAGAGCCGTCAACGCCTTCTCATCCTCGCCCTGCATCGCGTAAGCAATGCCTTCGATGGTCCAGAGTCCCGGGTCCTTTGGATGAATGAGAAGCCCGCGTTTCGCCTCCGAAACTGCGGCGTCATAGCGCCCACTTTTGACTAACGCCGCCGCCGAGGCCGACGTCGCTTGCGGCTGTTGCGCCAAGCTACAAGCCAGCCCCCCAGCCGCGAGTGTCGCAACGAATAAACAACGAACGAACCTGTGCTTCAACTGGATATAGGCAGCATCACGCAAAATAGATTCCAATTGCATGTCCGTTAATGACCGGCAATTTGCACAATCAGGTTATCTGGTTTGCTCCACGCGGCGGCTCCGTCGTGTTTCAATTGACGAGCGGCCTCAACCCAGTAGAGCCTGGTGACGGAGCCGCCCCCCTTCTCATATGAGTACGTGTTCCCATCATCCGAAAACAGGGTAAAGCTGGCATCCGCTCCCGGATAGACGCGCACCGCCGCAATGGCCTGTTTCTCCTGTGTACTCTCCACAGGAGATCCAAGCGGTACGATGCTGCCTGCTCGAACAAAAAGTGGAATTGTGTCGATCGGAGCGTTGACCACGATTGTTTGGCCGCCCTTGACCCGTTCATTTGTCCAGTAGTTGTACCAATCACAACCAGCGGGTAAATAAACCGAGCGTTGTGTGGCTCCCTGTTCCGAAACTGGAGCTACCAGGAATGCCGGGCCAAACATGTATTCGTCGGAGATACCAGCGACATTAGGATCGTTCGAGAAGTCCATGAACAGCGCGCGCATGAAGGGAGCGCCTGTCTGGTAACTGCCGTATGCGAGGGAATACGTATACGGCAATAATTGATATCGCAATCGCAGATACTTTTCGAGGACGGGCTCGGCCTGTTTGCCATAGGACCAGACTTCGTTATGGTTCCTTTCTCCATGAGCCCGCATGATAGGTTGAAAAGCTCCCCATTCAAACCAGCGCACAAACAACTCGGGATAGTCCGTGTAATTATCGACGGCACCGCGCGCATCCGAAGAATCGATCAATGGTGCGTGCAGCGGTTTATAGTCCGCAGGGATGGCGGGCGAGAAGAAGCCAGCGATGTCCGTATCCCAATACGGCATTCCTGTGGCGGTGAAGTTCAATCCGGCAGGAATGGAACGCTTCAACATGTCCCACGTCGAGATGATGTCGCTAGACCAGAAGATCGTACCGTTTCTCTGAGCTCCGAGGTATGCAGCGCGGGCAAGAATCATGACCCGTCGACTGTCCCCAAAGTCGCGCCTGAATCCCTCATATACAGAAGCGGTGTGAAACAAAGGATAGACGTTGTAATAGCGAGCCCCAGAGCCAATAGAGAAAAAGTCATTGGCCGGATCGATATCTGGTTCCGTCTCGTCGAGCCAGAGGTAATCAAAGTGATATGGCTTGATGTAACGGTCTCTAATGGCTTCCCAAAACCACTTGGCAGCGTCAGGATTGGTGGTATCGATGTTCGGACCGATTACATTCTTGAACCCGCCAGAGTCCGGCGCGCCATCTGCTGTATGGATGAGCCATCCCTTGTCCCGAAGCATGTCGTAGTAGCGAGTGTCTGGAGCGAAATGCGGCCAGACGCTCAGCAGAGTTCCTATGCCCATGGAATGGAGTTGCTGGTTCATCGCGGCTGGATCAGGCCACCGAGCGGGATCCAGATCCAATTCGCCTTGCTTAGTCATGTTCAAAAAATCCACGACCAAGACATCCAAAGGTAGCTGGCGCTCGCGATATCCCTTTGCAACCGCCATGAGCTGATCTTGTGTCGGGTAGATCGCCTTACTCTGAATATAACCGTAGGCCGCCTTCGGCAACATATGGGTGATGCCGGTGAGCTGGCGGTAGCCTTTATAGATCTCGTCGCTGTTTTCTCCCTGGATCACAAAGAACGAAATACGGTCTCCAACTTCTGACGACCAGACGTTTTGCTGATTGAAGCCAAGATCCACCGTGGTTTTTGAAGGGTTATCCCAGATCAGACCATAGCCACGGCTGGAGATCATGAATGGAACACAAACGTTTTGTCCACCGATGGCCGAGTAATCATGCCAGCAGTGGATGCGATGGTCTCTAAGATCCAGGACACCCTGCTGTTGTTGACCGAGCCCGTAGTAATGCTCATCTGCTGGTGAGTCAAAGGTTGCAGAAACACGGTAGCCGGCGTCGTTCAGCTTAGCTGCATTCGTCGCTCCCGCTTCCGAGTTGTTAGGAACCATGGACCAGTTCCGCATTTTCAGGAGTGACTTACCTGACGCCGTTGTTACATAAACAGTGTCGTCGATTCGTGGACTCCCGCCTCCCCCGCCAAAGTAGTGATCTCGAAGGGACTGATTCAAATCGTCGAGGGGCATGCGATGCGACGGCGGTAAGTGATCGGCAGAGACGTGGACAATCAGTCGATTGGAGCGAAATACATCGTTCCCGTCAGCATCCTGCTCATGAGCCCAGCCCGTCATCGCTGGTATTCCGACAAGTCCGTATCCAGCGGCACCCACAGCGGTTGCGTTGGACTTGCTCAACGTGACTCGAAGGATATTCGGCGCGTATGGCTCCAGCACGATAGTTCTGCCATCACGGTCAAGGATGAATTTGCTGTCCTGAGCAAGAACTGTCACGATTCCGATGACCCCGAAACTAAGGATCCACAGCATTGCCGTTCGGACTGCGCTCGTATTTTTCAGGAAGTCTCGGTTTAGTTTGAGCTTCTGGCAAGTGCGGCAAAGGAGATCGCTTTTCCAGGGATGTCGCATTCGTTTCTCTAGGTAATGCACCTTTCTCGCCGGTACAAAGTCAGCCGGGGGACACCGATCCGCAAAGTAGCCTGCTGGAACCTTGCCCGTGCCCTCTAAGGTTATAGGACGTTGCTAACTTTCGCTGAGAAGCGATCAGCTTTTTCTTAGGAGCTGTAATCGAGATACAGAACAGGGGTGTGACTCATAGATCCAGAGGGCAATGAGGTTTCGACTCTCATCAAACATTAGGTCTTGACCTGCCCTCGGCAAGTAATTGACGGTGTATAACGTCGGCTAACCGTGTGACGATCACGTATCTTCGAGATCGTGAATGGTTTATCTCGGCTGCTGCAAAGCATCGCCGCGAGCTACTTGTCGAACCCAGGCTCCGACGCGCATAATTCTGTCTTGATTCTGCCTTGGTGCGGCGAATCGCTTCTCAAGACCACGGTCCATCGCCATTCAACCTTTGTCGAAAAGGGAGCGCATATGGCCAGTGTCAGAAACCTAAAAAGACTCTTCCCGTTGTTCCTATTCCTGTTGATGCTAAAGGGGCTTCCGGCCCTCGCGCAATTCTCGAGCGGTATTGAAGGTACGGTGCTCGACAGTAGCGGGGCCGCCGTCCCCGAGGCGCAGGTCACCATCACCGACACGCGGCTGGGAGTAAGCAGAACCGCAAAGGCGAGCGGGACTGGCTATTTCCGTATTGATAGCATCGCTGCTTCCACGTATACGGTTCACGTGGAATCGAGCGGTTTCACCAGTTGGGAGCAGAAGGAGTTGACACTTCAGGTGGGTGAGATCCGGACCTTAACGCCGGTTTTGTCCGTAGGATCGACAACCGAGAGCGTCACGGTTACGGCCGGTGCGGCCGCCCTTAACCTCGTGGCTCCGACTACAGGTTCCGTCATTAGTTCCATTACACTTCAGAACACGCCACTGGCTGGCCAGAACATCTATGGCTTGGCGGCCCTTACTCCCGGCATGACCGGAAACGCCGTGACCTCCGGCGACAACTACACCAACGAGTATGCAATCAATATCAACGCCGCAGGACTTCGCCAGGAACAGAATGGATATCAGATCGATGGAGCCTATACCAACACACCTTCCCGGGGTGGCAGCACCTCGATCTCGCCCAATCCCCAAATTGTGGAGTCGATGGACATCCGGACGAATGACTTCGATGCGACGAAGGGGAGGAACGGCGGAGCGACCGCGGACGTGTTTACCAAGTCGGGCACCAGCAACTTCCACGGCAGCTTCAACTATTACTTCCTGAATGATTCGCTTTCGGCTCGGACGGAATTCGAGAGCACCGTTCCCATTTTCACCCGTAATGAAGTTGGCGCCACCTTTGGCGGCCCAATCATCAAGAATAAGTTCTTTATATTCGGCTCGATCGACGTGCTCCGCTCGAGCACAACCAACGCCGGCCAGTACACGGTGGAGACGCAGGATTTTGAGAACTGGGCCAAGACAAATCTGCCCAACAACATCGCTACTCAGATTCTCACGACCGCGCCGCCTCTGGCCTTCCCCACCACGGGGATTCAGACTGTAAGTCAATTAGAAGCATCGAACCCAGGCTTCTTTGCTCCTCCGGCGAATCTGCCCGCCAACCTGAATGCGGTCGGGACTGCCAGCATCAGCTATTCGATATCCAAAGATGGTTATCAGTGGAGCGTCCGCGGTGACTACTACCTGCGCGACAAGGACCGGATATATGTCACGGCGATTCGAACTTACGATACTTCTGTCAGCGCAACGCCCCGTCCCGCCCTCAATACCGGGCAGGCCAACAGCTCCGACTTTGTAAATGTCAATTGGACTCACGTCTTCTCGCCGCGTTTGCTGAACGAGGCAGGAGTGAACATCATTCGCCCGTTTGGCT
This sequence comes from Edaphobacter aggregans, assembly GCF_003945235.1. Taxonomy (NCBI): domain Bacteria; kingdom Pseudomonadati; phylum Acidobacteriota; class Terriglobia; order Terriglobales; family Acidobacteriaceae; genus Edaphobacter; species Edaphobacter aggregans. The sequence continues at coordinate 5,530,110 of NZ_RSDW01000001.1, read as the reverse complement.
CAAATCTGCCAACCGACACAATGGCTATACCTTACGTTAATGTCACAGGCCTGCAGGGGTTCGCCAACTGGGGGCCTGGAAACTTCACCCAGCAGACGCTCGGGTGGAGAGATATGATGACTGCATCTATCAAAACCCACACCCTCAAGTTCGGTTTCGAGCAGTTCAATATCCGTGAAAACGATCAGCAGAGCGGTGCGTTTGGCCGTCCGACCTACAACTTCAATAATTTGCTCGATTTTGTTCAGGATCAACCGCTGACCGAATCTGCAACCCCGGTTAATCTCCAAAACCATCAGCAGGCGCCCTATGAACGGCGCTATCGTGGACTCTATACCGGTATCTTTGTTCAGGACAGCTGGAAAATAGCGCCCACCTTTACCTTCAATGCCGGCGTCCGCTATGACATGATGTCGAACTTCTTCGCGATTCTCTCCCCGCAGCTGACCAACTTCACACTTGGACAGGGATCGAGTTTCAACGAACAGATCGCGAATGGAGTCACCGGACTGGCACCATCCAATCGTGTCCTGAATCACAATGTCTGGGGGCTCACGCCGCGGATCGGATTCTCCTGGGACGTATTTGGCAACGGCAAAACCGCCCTGCGGGGTGGGGTCGGTATGTTCTCCGATCAACCACCTTATCTTCACATCACCGACATCACTGCCGGAAATCTTCCGAACATCTATACGCCTTCCTTAGATGTACGACAGGGAACAACACCGACCTTCCAGCTCTGTAGTCCACCCTCAGGATTTACTCAAACATGTCCAATCGTCGACACCAGCAACGTCGTGTTGAACTCAAGCGGTGGAATCGTCGGGCAAAGAGCAAACCTGGGCGGATACTCGCCGGACTATAAGTTGACCAGCGTGATCGACTGGACCCTGAGTGTGCAGCAGGAGCTTATCCATGGCCTCATCTTTGAGCTTAATTATTCCGCTTCGACTGCGCGGCATCTACCGATCTACAATCAAGACCTCAATCGCTTCGCTGGAGACCTCGTTGTCAATCGGGGCAAGCTGACGCGCCTAAATCCTAACTTCAATACTATCCAGTACGCGACTTCCGACGTGAATTCTATTGGCAACTATGGGACTGCCATGGTGTCCCGCAGATTTACCAATGGTATTGCCTTTCGCGGCATCTATACCTGGGGTAAAGCGCTCGACATACTCAGCAATGCGGGCTCACTGGATGGTGGTGCAGTTACAGCCTTCTCGAATGCGGGCCAGAACAGCGGCCCAATCTTTACAAATGGCGACTATCAAGCACAGAGAGGTCGTGCGGACTTCGATATCCGTCAGCAATTCTCAGCCGATGGGACCTGGACGGTGCCTAATTCCTACGGATCACGATGGGAGCGTGCGTTCCTCGGAGGCTGGCAATTCGGTGGAGTGTGGCTGTTGCAGACAGGGCTTCCGTTCACTGTGTACACGAGCGCGCCATTCAATCCAGTCTTCAACTCCGCTGGTCAGGTCATCGGCAATACTGGTGGTGATTACAACGCAGATGGATCTGACTTCGATGTGCCCAATGTGCCAACCTTCGGCCAACATCTACCAGGTCAGTCAAGAAAAGCTTTCCTGAACGGAATTTTTCCCGCCTCTGCATTCCCTGTGCCAGCAGCGGGATCGCAGGGAAATCTGGGCCGAAATACGTACGATGGACCCGGGTATAACAACGTCAACTTTACCTTCGGAAAGCTCTTCCAAACACCGTGGTTTTTCGGAGAGAAGATGCAGATCGAGGCAAAGGGCGAAGTCACGAACCTCTTTAATCGCGCAAACCTTGTGGGAGTGAATTCGGATCTCTCGAGCTCGCTGTTTGCGCACTCCACCAATCAGTTACCTGCACGCTATTTGCAGATTCACCTGCGTGCTACGTTCTAGGTGAATGCTCAGGTCTGCGCGCATCGCCGGAGTTTTCGTTTGCTATATGGCCTGTCATGTGGGGCTCACGGCGCAGAGTGCCATACCAAGTCGGGGGTCACCTCATGGATATCCCACCAGTGCACTTCCCGGCTTTGGGAATGTGGTCCGGTCTGCGGAGTATAGCGCGGTGCAGCGACGACTCGGGCAAGGCTGGAACACGTGGGACGTTAATAGCGTTACAACTCAGGTGCTTTTACCCAGGGGGCTCGCGATGAACCATAACACAACCGAATATTCGGACTCATACCTCGAAAACACCTTGATCGGTCGGCTTTCCGCCGATATGTAGCAGGTTTTTCCGGGGCCGCATGCCTGGGATGGCAGCTACACTGACCTGCGTGCAAATTGGAAGGGTCATAGTTGGCGCGTGCAGAGTGCGCACGATGGCCAGGATGTTGTAATTCTTGTCACACCGCTGTCGTCAGAATCCAACACAGCGTTGCCGCCGACAGCCGTGTTCTCCGTCAATTATCTCTGGAACATGACTGGGACGGTCGCAAGGGCGCCGGGTGTCATCGACGCGAATGATCCTACCGGCAGTGTCAATGTATATTGCACCTGCGAGTCCGATCGAAACCAGCCAGCAATTCGGCGCTCCGCGGTGCCTGTCGAAGGTCCTTACTTTATGGTAGATCTCACTGCACCTGTTGCAATCAGCACCAATACTCGACATACCGTGGAGGAGGTACAAGCGATCCTCGATCGCCAACTGGTGGCGTATAAACTGTCGCTACAAGGTTCCGGAGGCACACAACCGATTATCGATGCCATTGAGACCACACTGGGTTGGGATACGATCTTCGAACCCGAAAAGCAGAGAGTGATCTCTCCTGTGAGCCGTGTCTGGAGCGTGGGTTGGGGCGGCTACATCATCTTTGACTGGGATACCTTCTTCGCAGCAACCATGGCTTCAATCGGCGATCGCGATCTCGCCTACGCCGACGCCATTGAGACTCTTCGTGAGTCGACGGATGAAGGATTTGTTCCAAACTATGCGCGCGCAGGTGGCTGGAAGAGCTTCGATCGGTCGGAACCGCCAGTCGGCGCCATCACCGTATTTGGGATGTATCAGAAGTTCAAGGAGCGCTGGTTCCTCGAAGAGACCTTTCGGCCTTATTGAAGTGGAACCGCTGGTGGACCCGGCACCGAGATATCGAAGGCTATCTCACGTGGGGCAGCAATGGGGAAAACCCGCCCGGCAAGCTTAATGACGACACCCGTGGCACACGCTCTGGTGCCATCCTCGAGTCGGGGCTGGACAACAGCCCTATGTATGACGACACAACCTTCGACCCCAAAACGCACCTGCTGCAGTTTGCTGATGTAGGCCTCATGAGTTTGTACATCGACGATTGCGACGCGCTGGCTAATATTGCTGACACGCTTGAGAAGACCGACGAGGCAAAAGAGCTACGCTCCCGCAGTGCTCAATACAAGTCAAAGCTCGAGACGTTGTGGAGCGCAGAGGCCGGCATCTTTCTGAACAAAGATCTCCACACCGGCAAGTTCAACACGCGACTGTCGCCGACAAACTTCTATCCCATGCTCGCGCACGTCGCCACACCAACACAGGCCCAGACTATGGCCACCAGGCGCTTGCTGAACCCCGACGAGTTCTGGGGCGAATGGGTGATTCCTTCCATCGCCCGCGATGACCGTGCCTTCAAAGAGCAGAACTACTGGAGAGGCCGCATCTGGGGTCCAATGAACTACCTGGTGTATCTTGGCCTGCGAAACTACGATCTCCCTCAGGCCCGCAGCCAGTTCGCGGACAAATCCTATGCGCTGTTCCTTAAAGAATGGAAGGAGCATGGCCACGTCCATGAAAACTACAATGCAATCCTGGGCTCTGGCGACGACGTCGCAAATAGCGATCGCTTCTATCACTGGGGCGCTCTACTTGGTTTCATAAAATATTTGGAGGAAACAACGCCTGTCCGCTCGAAAAGCCGCTAGCCGTTTCAGGCTCGCACCTAGAGTACGCGCTGAACACAAGGCTCGATCGGAAAAGAACGAGATCAGGGCCCAGGGAACTTAAGCGGATTCTAGCGTTTCGCAGCCGCCCTTTCCCGCCGTCAATTGGTGATCAATCGCTAACCCAATCACCAATGAGGGCAAGCCTAAGATGCTGTATAGTCGCTTTCCGGAATGCCACGCTTCTCAATGACAAAAAAGCGTTCTTCACGATCGACGCGGCTTAGAGGCCTACCAAGATCGGCACGCGCACTGATCAGATTCACCTGAAAGAACTGGCGTTTTCAATGGCATAGAGAGGAGCACACAGGAGAATTCGGAGTCCCTGTGGCGCACAACTAGACCAAATTCTGGACCAAGCCGGTTCTGCAAACCTGCTCTGGAAGAACCCACTCGTTAGTCCCAGAGATTGCCCTCTTACGCGTTCCTTCCACTTCCAATCTACGCCAGCAACGGCCCCACTATGTGATGGATGTGATGGGCGGATGCACCCTGGCCATCTACGTGGGTCGCACGTTGCAGAGCGTTTCAACAATCAAAGACTTTCAGGCCGCCATCAAGGCGGGACGCGCCGATGTGACTACGCCCTTGGAGGCAACGTGCGGCAAGACGATTCAGGAATGCGCGCGTGAGGACACGGGCCGCCTGAGTAGTCCAGCAGCAAACGAAGCCTTCTATGCTGGCACGCACACCTATATAAACTGCCGGTTGTCTATCCCCAGAATTCGGCCGCAGTTGAAAACGTCGGCAAGCTTGCTCCAGAAGCAGGATATCTGCTGACGGTTGCCTTTCCTACGTGCTGCTTCAAGAACAGACGGGGGCCCATGAATAAACCGCTTCAATACACCTTGATGCTACATTAGACCCGCAACGCTTGTTCTAATAGGACGCAGATTAAGTGGCGAGACCCTTAACAAAATTACTAGTTGTAGCGACGTTGTTTGTCAGTCTTCTAGCAGGAGCACAGCAGGCATCTCACCCGACGCAGCTCGAATTTCATTCGTCTAGCTCTTCACTTGACGAGATATTTCGATGGGCCCGTGGCCAGGCACTTGCTTACGTGGCTCCATCGTCGAGCTCCATCGGTCCGTGGTACGAGGCTGCTCTGCCAGGCCGCAATGCCTTCTGCATGCGAGACGTCTCTCACCAGACAGAGGGCGCAACTGTGCTTGGACTGGCTGCGGCAAACCGCAATATGCTTGGACGCTTTGCGGCATCCGTCGATGAAAAACGGGACTGGGCCGGTTATTGGGAGATCGACGGCGAAGGGCGCCCGTCCTCTGCGGACTACGTCTCTGATGCCGACTTCTGGTTCAATCTGCCGGCAAACTTCGATATGCTGGACGCTATTGTCCGTATGTGGCGCTGGACTGGCGATGATACTTATCGCGACGATCCCCGGTTTCGCGAGTTCTTCCGCAGGACGGTCAACGACTATGTGACCCGCTGGCAGCTTCAGCCTGAGAAGATTCTTCATCGTCCACGTATCGCCAACCAGCGCCTGGAGAGCGGGAAATTCGTCCATTCGCGAGGTATACCAAGCTATTCGGAGGGCCCGAAGGACTTCATCTTCGGCGCCGATCTTCTGGCGGCCGAGTATCGTGGTCTTCGTTCCTTTCAGGAGATTGCAGTTACACCCCAGGACAAAGCTCTTGCAGTTTCCGCACAGTCGGTGGCGGACCAGATACAGCAGTTGCTTGAGCGCATCGCATGGTCGCAAAGTCAACAGCACTATCTTGGCGTCATTCGACATGATCAGAGCGGCTTTGAGTCCGGAGACGCCATGACACTGTATTTTGGCGCTGCAAAAAATCCTGATCACCTGCGTGGCGCACTTGACTATATCTCTTCACCGAAGTACTGGCAGAAGATCAATATCGAAGAAGAGAGTTATACCCCGCTCTTGCTCTTCCGTTATGGCCGGACCGGGCCTGCCTACCATATCCTGTTTGATCTGAGCGGACGGGAAAAACCGCGCCGCGAATACCCCGAGGTCTCTTACGCTGTAATCGCGGCTCTTGTTGGAGGAACGATGGGCGTTGCGCCGTCGCGGTTTAGCGAACCCTTTGACGTTCAAACATTGGCTCAGCTTCCCAGTGCCGGTGATAATGCGTCACTCCTGTCGCTCCCTTTCCGAAAAAACCTGCTCGATATAAAGCACACTGGATCCTTGAGCAGCAGTCTCAGCAACCGTTCAGGGCCGGCTTTACGCTGGCGAGCAGTGTTCCAGGGAACCGTGCGGCAGCTCAAGGTGAATGGCAAGGCAGTACTTGCCAGTCATGACACCTTGCCAGGCGGAATGGCAGTGAGCTGGATTGCGGTCACTGTTCCCGCTCGGGCTACAGCCATTGTCAGCAGTATGGATAAGTAGCTTCGAATCTGCTCTGCTGGACGGTCTTAGGGCGTATCAGGAGCCCGCTTGTTCGGCGACTCTTCCGACTGCTATGATGGCGCCTCTGTGAAAGATAGGCCCATCTTGGAACATACTGATTCTGCAACGAGTATCCAAGCAAACGCTCCTAGTGTCGAGCAGTGTGAGGACCAAGTGCGTCGGGTGCTCCGGTCTACTACTTTCCGTAATGCTACTACTCTGCAACAGCTCTTAGGTTTTCTTGCCTTCCGTTCGATCGCAGGAGCCGCGGAAAACCTTAAGGAATACACGATTGGAGTGGAAGCGCTTGGCCGTAAAAGCGATTTCGATCCCAAGATCGATCCTATCGTCAGGGTGCAAAGCCATCGCTTGAGAGTCAAGCTTAAGGAGTACTACGAGGTCGAAGGAAGACATGATCCTATCCTGATCCTGATCCCCAAAGGGCATTACCTCCCTACCTTCGAGGTGGTCTCATCAACTCAAACGCGCGCGGAATCAATAGGTTCGGAGATTGTCGCATCCGATCCTCTGCTGGCCGACGGAGATGGGCGCCGTCACCAACAGACCGCGAGTCCTCGTTCTGTTGAGAGGAATCAAGGTGTGGCGAAACGGTGGACCCGGCCGCAGGCGATATTCCTTGCAGCCATGTTGGCGGTATTTGCGCTCGCCGGATACTGGCTGGGACGCTTGCGGTCCAACGGGCCTTCGGAATCAGATTTCACCACCGCCTCAGCTTGGCCTTCGAACGAACGGAAACCTCACGATTCAGCCGAGTTGTTCTGGTGGAAGTTTCTCGATAACGACGTGTCGCCGGTTATTGGATATCCCGATGCGGTGTTCCTACTTGATGACTCAAACGACCTCTTCCGCTTCCGGCACGGGGCCAGCGATAACCGGGGCGCAGTCGTCGATCCACATCTCGCGCGCCAGTTTGCATCGAACTCCAAGCTCGTTGGGATGGCTGGCCCCCTCTATTATGAGAATGGCTACACTGGAACAGGAGAGCTGGAATCCATCGCGATGTTATCCGGACTTCTGAATCGCATCGGTGCGAAGCCAATCATCAAAGCATCGCGCGATATCACTCCTGACGATCTGGACAGGCATAATGTAATTCTTCTGGGATCACCCTTTCAAAACGTCGCGGTGGCTCAGCTGCTGACGGTGGGAGATTTCTCTTTCAGGAACCCCGATGAGCGGCACGAACAATGGAGAGGTCAGATTATCGATACCCATCCCGCAGTTGGAAGTAAAGCCATCTATACCACTGAGCGAGATGTCTCCACACGCATGCTGACGACTGACTATAGCCTCGTTACGATCACCGCCGGAGTAACGCCGGGACGGCACATCGCATTTCTTGGGGGCTTGGACACCAAAGGAACTCAAGGAGCGACCATGTTTGCCACTTCAGTGTCCGGAATCGAGGAGATCGAAAAGGCACTCGCTGCACCTGCCTCAACCAATCACGAAAATCCCACTCCCTTTCAAGCACTAGTGCGTGTCAAATTGGCCAAGGGCTATCAGGTATTGGGCGCAGAGCTAGTCGCGGTGCGACCTCTCCTGCCCTCAAACGCTTCGCAAGTCAAAGACAACTCCACGCCATTAAGCCACTGAGCTCTCAAGTTTCGGTCTGATCAAGCGGGAAGCCTGCCTTTGTCCCCCCGGGGACCGGGTTCACACTTGAGTTCGCGCCATCCTCCCGCCGTACCTGTTTCAGGAACGGCTGCTGCAAATACAGCCCAAATGCCTCCCAAACATCATGTAACAGCAGATGTAACGTCGCTGACACACGCCTCCATCGAACGAGAAACACATAGGTGTCAGCTATTTGTATCCCTTCCGTAACTAGGCATCCGTTGATTCTCTTAGTAGGGTTGCGAGCGCTGACGGAAACAGAAGGCTGCCCCACCTGTATAGCAGTAGTTCGAGAAGAACGGGGCCGTCGCACGGGGCGGACCAACAGGAAAGGCATTCCGGAGGAGGCTGATCTATGCGGAACACATATCAAGACAATAAAACCACTTTCCCAAAGTGGTCGACCACGTCGATACAGACAACAAAGGCTGTCCTGTTGATCTGTCTGCTCGTTGCGATCCGCGTTGCGATGGCCCAAGGTGTCAGCGGACGGATTGTCGGTACACTTGTGGACGCAACGGGTGCGGTAATCCCCAATGCTGCCGTAACTATCTCGAATCAGGACACAGGCGCCATCACCAAGGTGACGACCAACGGCAACGGCCAGTATAGGGCCGATACCCTTCGTCCAGGCAACTACCAGCTAAAGATCGAGGCTCCCGGCCTGCAGACAATCGTCTCCAACGGCAATGTGGTCACGGTCGACAACGCAACCGTCGTGGATATGACCATGAAGGCCGGCTCCACCAGCGAAACCGTGACTGTCTCTTCAGCGAGTCCGCTCGTTGATACAACGAGTTCCTCGTTGGGCGAGGTTCTTAATGCCAACGACATCACAAGCCTTCCGCTAAACGGACGTATCTTCTCGCAACTGGTTCAAACCGTTCCTGGATCAGTCGCAGCGGGATTTGGCAGCGCGCCCGAGGCGGCTGCTGGAGCTGGAAGCTCAGGTTCAATCACAGCCAGCGTCAACGGAATGCCATGGGGAGGAACCACCTACACGCTGGACGGCGTGAACAATATGGAGTTGCTGAATGCCTTTATCAATGTCACTCCGCCGCTTGATGCCCTCCAGGAGCTGAAGATCTCAACCAACAATGCCGACATCACCGTAGGGACCTATGGAGGAGCACAGGTAAACGCCTTTATCAAATCCGGTACCAACGCATTCCACGGCTCGGCGTATGGGTTCTTCCGCAACGATGCCTTAAGCGCATATCAGTGGAGGGCCACCTCAAAGGCACCCTATCGGGCCAATCAGTTCGGCGGCTCGATTGGCGGTCCGATCATTCGCAACAAGGCATTCTTCTTTGCCGACTACCAAGGACTCCTGCTGCGCAACGGTATCAGCTACATTCTGACGGTTCCAACTGACCTGATGAAACAGGGGACCTTCCTCAAGAGCCAGTTCCCTGCCGCCATCTATGACCCAACAACCAGAGCTCCCTTCGCCACTGTCACCACGCCGCAGGGGGATGCCTGGCTGATTCCGCAGTCGCGGTTCGACACGGTGTCCGCCAACATGGTCAATGGCACCACGATCTGGCCGACGGCGACCAACCAAAACGCAATCAGCAACAATTACAACGCCAACACCGTTGAGCCGGACAACAACCACCAATTCGACGTGAAGGGGGATTACCAGTTCGGTCCAAGTGATCGTATCTTCGTCCGCGAATCCTACCAGCGCCGCGATCTGACGGCGGCGTCACCCGGAACAATTTTCGTACAGATCGGTGACGTGAATGCAACCACGCGCGACCACAATGCTGCCATCGGCTACACCCACACTTTCTCGGCCAGCATGGTCAACGAGCTCCGGCTCGGCTTCAACCGCTTCTATACCCTTGACTTCGGCAATGACTACGGAACCAACGAGAACACCGCAGTCGGGATCCCTAACGGCAATGATGCCGCCTTTGGAGCTACGGGTTTCGGCAACTTCTCCATCGGCAACATCGTCCAGACTGGCTCGCAGGGATGGACCAACTCCCACCGCATCAGCAACTCCTACCAGCTCACTGACAATCTCACCAAGGTGTGGGGGTCGCATACTTTTACCTTTGGGGGAGACTTTCGTCGGTTGCAGGCCTCGCTTACAAACTCAGATGCCAACAAAAATGGTGATTTCACCTATATTTCCGACTACACCAGCAGCTGCACCATGCAGTCCAACTGTTCCAATCCCACAGGAGGCAATCAGTTCGCCAGCTTCCTGCTCGGAATGCCGTCAAACACCGATCGCGGATTCGTTGCCACAAAGCCAGCGACACGCGCGACCCTGCTGGGTGTCTATGCGCAGGATCAGTATCGTATCAGAAGAAATCTGACCTTGAATCTAGCGCTTCGCTGGGACCTGATCACTGCTGCCATCGACAAGAACAATAAACAGTCCAACTTCAACCTGACTACGGGTATGCTTGATTTCGCGACCGATGGAAATCGCGCGCCGAACGTCGACAACTACTATGGTGGCTACTCTCCGCGAGTCGGTTTCGCGTATACGCCAAGCGAAAACAATACGACCCTCAGCGGCGCATTTGGAGTCACGCACTTTCCAGGAAACTTCGGCGCGATGGGCGGGTTCCTCGAGCGTAACTTTCCCTTCTTCCAGGTCTTCACCTCTCCTGCGCAGCGGCGGAACGTTCCACTTCCGTCCATCAGCGTAACCGGCCTTCCTCAATATGTACCGACGCCGATCACTGCGCCTGTCCAGTCCCCTCCCGGCGTTGGCGTCTCTTTTATGGCGAAGAACATGCAGCCTGACGTGGCGTATGCGTGGAACCTCGGAGTGCAGCAGAGGCTCACCAACTCAGCGTCGTTCAGCATCACATATGTCGGAACCCGTGGCGTTCACCTGTTCCGCCGGTACAACATCAACACGCCTCCGCCAGGAAACACGCCTTTCAACTCCCGGCTACCTTACCAGTATTTCAATAGCCAGGGCCAGCAGTACGCGACCAACATCGGATATGCAACGGCCGACGGCGGCTCCATGTACCACGGTCTTCAGGCCGAGTTCAAGATGAACCTTATGCACGGTCTGACTGGCCGGGTGAACTACACCTGGTCGAAGGAGATCGACGACATGAACATGTGGTGGCCTCTTGATGACCGCTACAACCGAGGCGAAGGCACCAACCAGGCCCCCAACGTCCCCCAGAACTTTATCGCCAGTCTTGTCTACAAGCTTCCCTTCGGCCGTGGCGAGCGCTGGATGGCGGGAGCGTCGCGGCCTGCGCAGATCCTGGCAGGGGGATGGCAGCTGAGCACCTTCACCAGGCTGCAATCGGGTACGCCGCTAACGTTCAACGCCGCATTCGACAACCTGGGCAGCGGCGTGACCAACCGCGCCAATGTGACCTGTTCCTCGGTAAGGACCTTCGGTTCCGTGTCGAAGTGGTTCGATACAAGTTGCTTCACAACGCCCGGACCACTGCAACTGGGCACCTCCGGATCGGGGAAGGTGCATGGTCCGGGCTTCTACAACGCGGACGTATCGCTCTCCAAGACTGAGACGATTCACGAACAAGTGAAGATCACCGTCCAGGCCGATTCCTTCAACATGTCCAATACCCCGCACTACTCCAATCCCGATACCAATCTCTCGGACGCCAACTTCGGACAGATCAGCGGAGCCAATGGCAACCCCAGGCAGTTCCAGCTCGGAGCCCATCTCACCTTTTAACTCCGATTGCAGCAAGCGCGCAACGCGCGCTTGCTGCTCCTTAATCTTCATCCCGGCGCAACGTCTTGCGACGCCGAACCGACATGCCATACGGAAAGGATCTACAGGATGGTGGACAGAAGGAGCTTTCTGACAGGAGCCGCAGCCACTTTGCTGACGGGCCGCAAGGCGCTCGGCGCACCTGAGCGCAAGGCTGAACGGAAAAAACAACCTGATACCGTCACAGCCAGGAAAGGCTCCGAACTACTGGTGCACGTGGGCTGCTCAAAACTATATGTACGGTCACAACCTGCCGGAGCTGGACCCTTCTATCCTCGAAGGAGACTCGGGCAGTGCATTAGCACGCGATGCAATCGGGGAGCATCAGCTATTCGGCGCCGATGGATGGGCAAAGTTTTTCTATCCGCAGGCTCGAAGCGACGTCTACCTCCTGCTCGATGACGGATGGGAAACTGGCGGAACCGCCACCTTCGAACTGGATCCGAAGAAATTTCCATCTTTCTCGGGAACGCCCGTGGAACGACTGGCTTCCCTAAATCGCAAGGCTCGCCAAGAGCAATGGCGTGGTATTGCCCTGTGGTGCCGCAATCCTCCCGGCGGAGAGGCAGACAGGCGCCTCGAAGACTGGAGCGCAAAGGCAGACATCGGCTACTGGAAGATCGACATCGGCGATCCATCCTTTCGTCTGACTGCGCTGCGTGACCAGACACGCCTTCCACTAACGTTGGAGCACGTATATGGCGAGTTGCCTGTGAATGGAGACTGGCGCAAGGCTGGTAGGTTCGGCTCGCAGCCTTGGGGCTCCCGCCGTCTTGATATTCTCGCTCACACCGACGTCTACCGCACCTATGACGTCACTTCGATACTCTCCCTGCCCACAACTCTTGATCGAGTAGCAGAGATGCTTAGAGGGGCTGAGGGTCACCCTGAGATATCCAGCCTGCTCAACGTTGAAGATGAAGTGTACGTCTCTGCCGTTCTTGGTTGCACGATGGGCATCCTCCGTCATCCGCTCAAAGGACTGCGCCCCGGGCCGGACACAGACCTCTTCTTTAATGGTCCGCGGCAGACAAAGCGTCGCATGGACGAAGTTGTTCGCGCGTTGAGATGGCAGCGACTCGCGCAACCTTTCTCGCCCGGGTCAGGAACAGTTAAGGTCAGCGAGGATGTTCTGACTGACAGCTGGCGGTTCGAGCGCGGGCAAACATGGCAGAACGACCTCATCGGACAAATCGTCCGGCAGGGCGCACCCGCATGCCTCACACGGAATCTTGATCTTCCTTCGGTGCGGAGTACGGGAGAGAAACCATTCGTATTTGCCGCACGTTTTCCTAATGGAGCGGTAGCGATCGGCGCGCAAGAACGCACTGCACCGTCCCGAGCCTGGCACATGCCGGAAGCTCACATCACGTTAGAGGTCGGCGATGCGCCAGGACCCTTCGGTATCTTCGGCGATCTCTCAAGCCTCACCCTTGTCTTCGACAGGCCACTGGGCGAGCACCGAGTCTTCGCCCAGGACCTCAAGGGTGATCGTGCCGAGGACATCACGCACCAGATCGGCAGGAGTGAAAAAAGATTGCAGTTCTCACGCCCCCTGATGCGAAAGGTTGGACTTTCTGCGGCGACGCCAGGAGACCTATCTAGCCCAGGTCTGGTTCTTGCGCTCGAAGAGCGTAAAGTTTGATAGTAGCGCCGCGGACGTGAAGAACAGGCTTTCACGTAGGTTCTATTTCGTGGTAAATGGTCGCTCCCACGAGTTCTAACTGGCGGGTTTTAATCGACGGGAACAATACTGGAACGAAACATCCCAGCTCATCCCAAACGATCCTAAATCGGCACTGGTCTAACAACTTTCGTTGCAATCATGTTCGTTGATTCTAAGCCACTTAGGTCCATTGGTAGGCGGCCCTGAAAAGGCCGGAATCGGCGGTTCAATCCCGTCTCTGGCCACCACTTAGCATCAACCTCTTAGCTTGAATGCTTCGCCTGTTTCTCCGAGATCAATTTAGTCTCCTCGCTCCGCCAGCCCTCGAAATGTTCAAGGCTATCGGCTTGAACTTTTATGTCCCGAGCGGTACAGGTCGTCAGATCATCTTTTTGATTAAATTGGTTCGTGATGAAAAAGTTCATTAATCGCCCAGAACAAGTCGTCGAGGAAATGTTGCAAGGGCTAGTCGTGCTTCATCCAGGTTCTGCCCGTTTGCCGGGACACAAAGTGATGATTCGGGCGGATGCAGAGCAAACCCGTGACCTGCAGGTCGCGATAATCTCCGGCGGAGGCAGTGGCCATGAACCGGCGCATGCAGGATACATTGGAACGGGCATGCTCAGCGCCGCCGTGATAGGAGACGTCTTCACCTCTCCAAGCAGTGACTCGGTCTTCGCCGCGATCAAAGCGGTGTCGGGACAGGCCGGCGCGCTGCTGGTGGTCAAAAACTATACCGGTGACCGGCTGAACTTCGGCCTCGCAGCCGAGATGGCGCGTGCCGAAGGCATTTCAGTGGAAATGGTGATCGTAGATGATGATGTCGCCCTAAAGGAAACGGGACAGGCAACAGGTGCACGCGGCCTCGCCGGTACGGTTTTCATTCACAAACTAGTTGGGGCTGCTGCGGCCGAGGGCAAGAGCTTGACCGAACTAGTCCTAATAGGGAGGCTGGCGGATAAGTCGCTCGCGACAATGGGTGTTTCGTTCTCAGCTGGAACTTCGCCCACAGTTGGTAAACCCAGCTTTGAGCTCGGCGCGCGCGAGATGGAGCTTGGACTCGGTATTCACGGAGAACCTGGCGTAATGCGCACCGAACTGCAGCCTGCGGATGAGTTGACAGAGACATTGTTGACCGAGATTTTGAAACGCGGAAAGTTCGGCGACGAAAAGCGATTGGCAGTAATGGTGAACAACCTGGGGGCAGCCACGGAGATGGAACTCGCAATCGTGGCTCGCCATGTGACGCCTTTCCTTGAGAATCGGGGATTTGCGGTAGAGCGGATTTATGCCGGAACATTTCTCTCATCACTTGATATGGCGGGGATCTCAATCTCCGTTCTCGGATTAAACGATGAGTGGTTGCGCTGGTTCGACGCAGCGACCGCGGCTCCCGCATGGCCAAATACCATCAAACAACGTCCGGGCAAACCGGAAGCGCACATCCCGGCGGAGGCCAGCATAAAAGTGAGCTCTCTAACAGGCATCGACGCGCAATCGGAAGCAGGCAAAAAAGCAAAGCAAGCAATCGAGGCCGCGTGCAAAGCGCTACTCGACGCCAAAGCTGAACTCACGGAATTAGACCGGGTTACAGGCGACGGAGATCTGGGCACCAGTATGGAGCGTGCGGCCAAAGCTGTGCTGGCCGCGGTGGAGTCATATCCCGTGGACGATGTCCCCGCCACGCTCATAGCGCTGGGTCATACCCTCCGTCGCGAACTGGGTGGATCTTCAGGACCTCTTTATGGAGTGCTTTTCCTGCGTTGCGGCAGCGTTCTGGAGGGCTCAGGCATAACCGAAATGGAGCGGTGGGCCGAAGCATTGGATCAAGGGTGTCAGGCCATTAGCGAATTGGGCGGCGCGAAGCCTGGCGACCGGACCATGGTGGATGCGCTCGAGCCATTCGTGCGGAAATTGAAGACGGGTGTAGGTGGCAAGGTACGCGATGCGGTCCTGGCTGCAGTCGAGGCGGCGGAGCGAGGCGTCGAAGCGACGTCCAAAATGAAACCCCGTCTGGGTCGATCTAGTTATATTGGGGATCGAGTTCTAGGCTATCCCGATCCAGGAGCGAAGGCGATTGCCGTTTGGTTGCGTGCAGCCTCCGAGTCGATTCTCAACACTTGAGGTTCGAGGCCAGTCAGCTTGATGTAACCGCGGATGCTGAGCGGCATCGCTTTTGGGAGTGTTCTCATAACAAGCAAGCGTTGTTCGCTATCGGAGACGCGGTTTAGATGCCTCCCAAGATCGGCACGCGCACTGATCAGATCACCGGAAAGAACTGGGGTCTGGTGGCGAGCTGAAAAACTCGCGAACGCCTTTGTCGCGAGATACCATGGTGAGAACAGTTCCCTTCCCTGACCGATACTGAGACCATCAGACCCGTACGGAAATTCTGCAACGACTCCAAACGATCACAGACAAAGGAACTCAAGCTCTGCAACTGCTTGAGTCGAAGCCCCTCTCTGTTGATGCACAGGCTGAAATTCGGAGCCTGGCCCAATGGATTAAGGATGAGTTGCACAATGAATATGACCGCATGTCGCCCGAGCGAGCGCAGAGGACGATGTCGGTGTTCGAACTCATCGTCTATTCGCCCACGATCGAAGAGACCTGGAAGAAAAGCCGCATCAGCCGTTTGAAGATCGACGGAGTTCCCGATAAAAAATGGCAGCACCCGCTAGAGGCTGTGATTTATAACGCCGGGAAATGCCTCTCCTGACGAACTTGCAGAGGATCTAACCGCCAGAAAGCATCTGTCCGGCAAACATCTATTACTACGCCCAACTCTCGCCAGGTTCTTCCAGCTATCCCGGAAGGTGCAACCGGGGGTCCAAAGCCATTGCTGAATCTCAGTACCCTCGTGGGCACCCTCGACCTCCGCCTCATTCGGACAAAGCTATTGCGCCCGAACCAAAGCCGCTACAAGAAGATCGAGGTCGGCCGGGTTGACGTCGCTGACGGCGACGATGAGTAGGTCGGGCGTCGTAGTGGAGGGGATAGCGAATCCTGAGCGAGTGCTGGGCAACGCGGTGAGGATGGGGCCGGGGGCGCGTTGTGTGAGGAAGATTGAGACCTCATGTTTGTGAATGTTGAACAAGAGCAGGGCCGCGGGCTGGCCATTGATGTAGGTTAGGTCCGCACCTTTGAGAGTGGTATCGGGGGGCAGGGCGGCGGGATCGGGGAGGTTGAAGCTGAAGGGGAGACGGCCCTGGAACCAGGGTTTGACAGTATGGCGGTCGGTTGAGATCACCTGAGGAGTCGCACCACTCGAGAGACTCGCGAGGTGCTGATCGAGGAGTTCCGCAGCGAGGGCATTGGTTTGGTGGAGTTGGCGCCAGCCAAGGAGTGAGACGGTCAGCAGGATGGCGGCAGCAAGGGCCGCCCAGGCTAGAGGGCGAAGAGATGTCATTGAGTAGATGCGCGCCGGTTTCTTTGTCCTCGTCTCCGCCTGTGGCTGCGAATGAAGGTGGGCAGTGAGGCGGGCGAGGGCTTCGGGGGGTGGTGCGAAGCGATGGCCGGCGCGGGCAGTAGCGGCTTTGAGCTGTGTGGCGGAACGGACGCCCATGGTGCAGGCGTGGCAGCCGGTGAGATACTGCTCGAGAAAGACGGTGCGGGAGGTGGCGATGCCGGTGCGCGACGTGAGGAAGGTATTGCATAGGATGCGGAAGATCCACGCCTTGAAGTTGGTGCCGGGCTGAAAGGAGTCGAAGGCACGGAGGGCCTTGGAGAAGGTTTCCTGCACGAGGTCTTCGGCCTCGGACTGATTGTGGGTGAGCCAGTGAGCGTGGTTGTAAAGTGAGGCGAAGAGCGGCAGCGCGAGTTCTTCAAAGGTTGCGCTGCGGCTGATGGTGGGCGGCATGGTGCGGGGTGCCTCGGTTTGTCTGAGGTGGAGGGGATGCAACGACACGGCGTAGACCGGCAGGTGTTGGCTGTTGAACATCACTACCGTAAACCGAATAGCAGACAGATTATTCCATGAATTAATTACGGACGCGTTGGAATAAAGAGAAGCTCAGCCAGTTTTGTGCAGTGTAGGCAATTAAAACCAAACGGGAGCTTAACTTAATATGAATCGGTTTAAGAAAGATGAAGTAGTGCAGGAGAACCAGGGCCCTGCGCAACCCGCGGGAGACGGCATCGATCGGCGCAATTTTCTGGAGTGCATGGCTTGGGCCGGCACAGGGCTACTGTGGTCGATGGTTGGTGGCGTGCCGACGTCGAAGTTGCTGGCACAGACTATGAAGGGCGGCAGCGCGGCTGCACAGGGCGCGGCCGGGAAGGTAGAGGACTTTTCCTTCGTGCAGATCAGCGACTGCCACATCGGATTCAACAAAGGCGCGAATCCGGATGTGACCGGGACGCTGAAGAAGGCGATCGATCGGGACAATCTGGCCCCGGCGGGCATGAAAGCCCCGGACTTCATGCTTCACACCGGGGACATCACGCAGAACTCGAAGGCAGCGGAGTTCGACACAGCCGCGGAGGTAATCAAGAGCTTCAAAAGCGAGGTGTTCTACGTTCCTGGTGAGCACGACTTTATAGACGACGGGGTGCAATACAAGCAGCGCTTCGGCAAGGGCACCGTGGGCAATGGCTGGTACAGCTACAACCACAAGGGAGTTCACTTCGTAGGCCTGAACAATTGCGTGCAGGTGGATGCAATGGGCAACATGGGCAACGACCAGCTGGCGTGGCTGAAGTCTGATCTTGCTGGCCTGAGCCATTCGACGCCGATCGTGGTCTTTGCGCATATTCCGCTGTGGATGGTCTACGAAAAGTGGGGATGGGGCACAAAGGATGGCGAGCAGGCGCTTGCAATGCTGAAGCCCTTTGGCTCGGTGACGGTGCTGAATGGCCACATTCACCAGGTCGTCCAGAAGGTAGAAGGCAATGTGGCCTTCCACACCGCGATGGCTACTGCGTTTCCGCAGCCCGCGCCGGGAACTGCGCCGAATCCTGGCCCGATGATGGTACCCGCAGGCAAGCTGCAGAGCGTGCTAGGAGTCACCAAGGTCAAGGTCGTTCGCGGCCACAATCATCTGGCTGTAGTCGATTCACCGCTGGCGGAAAGTGTATGAATCGGACATGGATCGTGGCGGTGCTGACCCTCGCGGCAGTAGCGGGACTCGGATACGTCCATCCCTTTGGCAACCCGCGTGTCGAGCCCCCGAAAGGACCCGGCACGCTGCTGAAGGGAGCTAAGATGCCCGCCGATGCGAAGGCGGTGCTCATAACGAAGTGCGCGGACTGCCACTCGAGCGAGACCCGGTGGCCAATGTATGCGCGTGTCGCCCCGGGATCATGGCTAATTGAAAGGGACATCGTTGAGGCGCGCAAAAAGATGGATCTGTCGCAATGGGAGGAAATGCCGGCGGAGAAGCAGGATGTGTTGATGGCGAAGATTATCCAGGAGGCGAAGAGTGAAGAGATGCCTCCGATTCAGTATCTGGCGCTGCACTGGAACGCAAAACTTTCCACAGCCGATGTGCGAGCGCTGTCGATGCTGGGCAAGAGTGCAGGTGGAAGCGAGGCGGCGTTGGGCGGGGCGGGCGATGCTGCGCGAGGCAAGATGGTGTTTGAAAAGCGCTGCACAGGCTGCCATGCGATGGCCGTGAATCGCGAGGGGCCAAGGCTGGCTGGAGTGTATGGCAGGAAGGCAGGAAGCGTTGCCGGATTTACCTATTCCATCGGTCTGAAGAATTTGGGCGTGACGTGGAACGATGTGACGCTGGAGAGGTGGCTGAGCGATCCGGATCTCGTGGTGAAGGACAACAACATGAGCTTTAGTGTTCCAAAGGCGGAGGAGCGGCGGGATTTGATCGCCTTCCTGAAGCAACAGCAAAGCATTGACTGAAGAAGTGCAAGGAGGTCGGATGTCGGATTGGCTGAACGATGTGATTGGCAACGATTTAATAGCAGTCTACGAGGGCCTCTATTTCACAGAGGACGCGGTCGCGTGGCTCCGGGAAAAGCCACGCACGCTTGGCGAGTTGCGCGCCGAAGAGATCGATTGGTTGCGGTGGATGGCTGCTAACACCGATGACCAGGATTTGCTGCGGAAGCTGTCACAGGATCCGGATTCCGATGTCCGCATGTGGGTGGCATGCAATCCGATGACGGCTAAACCGGTACTCGGGAAGCTCGCCGAAGATCCAGTCGTCTTTGTCCGCAGAGGAGTTGCCCAAAATAGCAGCACGCCAGTGTCTCTACTGGTAAGACTGCACGATGACGCCGACGTTATGGTCCGAGTATTAGCCTCCCGAAAACGTGGCGACCCGAAGCCTTTATTTCCAAGGTGACGCATGAATCAGACGCTGATCCTTTGGTGGCGCCATTGGCCACCTTCGCGACTCTCATTATCTCTTTAGCCATAGGCCCCGGCTTGATCTTGAGGGCGATGTTCGGTATCGCGTAACGTGGCTTTTGAGAAGGGATCGGAGGTTCTCAAAGCGGCGCACGAGAGACTCCGATGAGTGGCTCCGGCGAAGTGGGGCCTCCGCTTTGTTGCGCGGGACAAAGACGAAGTGAGGTGCCACGGCCAAGAAGGACGGCCCCTGGTAAGCGAGGGGCCGTATGGATGCAATTAGACACGACTGGTCCGACGGCGGGGCCGGGATTATAAATCGCGGCGGGCTGCGTCGGCCTCGACGGCCAGCTCCATGATGAACTCAAAGAATGCAGTGGATTGGCCGGCGAAGAGCAAATCGGCTGTAAACGATTTGATAGTCGCAACCGCCCCTGCGTTCTCGGTAAGAGAGGGACGGATGACGGAACAGGGGGGCAGCTTCTCTCCTTTGATGAAGTCGCAGGGTTCGGGCAGGATGAGGTTGGTCTGGGTGAGCTCGGTTGGGGGTGCGTTGAGGTCGGGGAAGGTGAGTCCGGTAACGGGATCGATGAGACCGGCTAGAGGTGTGGCGACGGCGTTGCCTGCTTTGTCGTGCCAAAGGCCGAAGTGATCGACCTCAACCCCGCCGATACTAACCACGATGCGCAGAACCTCCAGATCGCTGGCCTTGAGAGCCATGTTGGTGTATAGGCTGGCTCCGCCCTGTTCGATGTAAGCGAAGTGGAAGCCAGCGGTGTTGGCGATCGCCTGCATGCGGCGGGACTGCGGGGTAATTGGAGGGGCGGGTTGCGGCGTGTTGGGAGGGGTATCGGTGTCGTTCAGGGGAACCGCGGGCTGGTTGGAGATGGTGAATGGGCCTTTGAATTTGGCGCCGAAGTCGGGATTCTCTTCGCTGCGGTAGCGGGTGTACCAGCTGAGGTCGACGTCGAGGTTGAGGAGGTTGGTGAGGCGACCGATCTGTTTCGCTCCGGTTGCCTGGCTGCTGGGGAGCGTTCGGAAGGCGTCGAGATTGACGGGCTGTGCGCCTTTCGACTTCAGGTACGCGTTGAGGAAGGCGGCGTGGCTTAGCTCATCGTCGGTGTTGTCGCTGATGTATTGGGGCATGTCGCCGTCGAGATTTTCAAGAGCGGCGATGTAGGCGGGGTTGCCGCCATTAACGCCGCCGAGTTCGTTGTACTGGGTCCAGAGATCGCTTTCGATGAGTTCTGCTGCGGCGAGGAAACGGAGGATAGCGGCGTCGCCTCGCGAAAGCGGGCCATGGTGTTCCAGCTCCGAGGCGTGGCCCTGTTTTGCGGTGAGCAAGCCTGCGGCTGGAAGCAGTGCGCTGCTGGCGCTCGCAAAGCCGAGGCCTTGAAGAAAAGAGCGACGACGAATGACACGGTTGAATTTTTCGTTGAGTTCCTCTGGGGTAGTGGAGACGATTTCTTCGTGAGACGTCGTCAAGGGGAGACTGTTCACTTTCATGATTTTTACGCTCCAATTCGGTACGGCCTCAAGCTAAGTACTTCTTGCGCGAGGCAGTTTGTTGGTCAGCCTATTTACGAAATATGCTCCAGACATTCCAAATAAAAATGTCTGGTGATGTCCCTATCAAGCTCGCGTTGACCTTCCTTACGGATTTGCTGCAGAAACGCGATCAAGTCGCGTCGTTAGGTCTCCGGCGGGACGTCGAATTCCATGTCGTTTCCAGGCACTATGGTGTCGGATCGGGTCTTCCCGCTTCACTTATTGCTCATCTTTCATGAATAGATCCTCCCACCATCCAAACTGCGAGCCGAACAGTTTATTCCCATCGATTCGGAACAAATTCGCTACATCCCAGTTTCATCTCGGAGAAGGGAGGCTGGTGTATCTCTTCGATGACCGGGTGCGCCACGGCTCGGCTCGAGCTCCTCCCGGGACGGCGCGACCCACCTGGTGCATCCGATCGGGAGAATTCTGTCAATCTACGAGTTATTAATTTCCATGCCGGGCGGAATAATTTCCTCTTCCCCCAGTTATTCATAGCGTCGGAATGAACTGCCACTGCATCTGTAGCCCGGCCCAAGCTCTGGCGTTTTCACCGAATACAAACAGTGAGGTTAGTCCAATGGCAAAAATACTATTCGCGCTTGCCCTTCTATGTTTCGGTCTCTGGAGTCCCGTAACCGTCCTCGCCAACGTCACCGAAGCAAATGACGACGATCATCCAGCCGCCTCGGCCAAGCCGATCAACCCGGTCATCGAATGGAACAGGACTCTTCTGTCGATCGTACGAACCCCGGGCGCCCAACCGCCCACAATACACTCGACTCGCAACTTCGCCATACTACACGCTGCCATCTTCGACGCCGTCAATAACATCGACGGAACTTTCAAGCCTTACGCAGTACGCCTCTCGCATGTCTCGCGAAGAGCATCGCCCCAGGCTGCGGCAAACCAGGCGGCCCATGACGTCCTGATTTCGATCTACCCTTCTTTTGCCTCGTCGCTCGACTCTGAGCTGCAGCAGGATCTGGAGCAGATTCCCGACGGGCGGGACAAGGCCGATGGTATCGAGATTGGTGAAGCCGTTGCGGCCTCGATTCTGGCGTTGCGAAGCGGTGATGGATCAGCTGTGACTCTTCCTCCCTTTGTGCCGACAACCCAGCCTGGAAGTTATCAGCTGACTCCTCCCAACTTCGCTCCCGCGGATTTCATTCAATGGGCCAACGTCACTCCCTTCGCGCTGGCACATGCGAACGAATTTCGTCCCGGTCCACCACCTGAGTTGGATAGCGACGGGTACACCCAATCTTTTGTCGAAGTCAAAAGTCTCGGATTCATCAACAGCGCAGCTCGCACAGCGGATCAAACCCAGATCGGACAGTTCTGGAATGGCAACATTCAGGACTTCTGGAATGAGATTGCACAGACTGCAGCTTTGGACCGTCACCTTGATCTGGCGCACAGTGCCCATTTGTTTGCCTTGTTGAACATTAGCCTCGCGGATACAGTAATCGCCTTTTTCGATGCAAAGTACACTTACAATCTCTGGCGGCCTGTAACGGCCATTCAAATGGCAGCTATCGACAACAATGCGAATACCGAGCCAGATCCGAGTTGGCTTCCACTCCCGACGAAGACCGCTCCTGACCCCTCCTACCCGGGTGCGCACAGCGCTATCAGCACGGCCGCAGCCGAGGTGTTGCGGTTATATCTCGGTGACCGAATGACTTTTGATGTTACTTCCGAGTCTTTGGCAGGAGTCACGCGTCACTTTACCAGCTTCTCAGAAGCGGCGGAGGAGGCAGGGTTGAGTCGAATTTACGCTGGGCAGCACTTTCGCTTTGATCACATCGCCGGCAAGCGTTTAGGTTGGCAGGTCGCAGACTCTGTTCTGTTCACCATTCTGCACCCGAGGCTAAATCCCGAATTTGACGAGTAAGAGAGATTTTCCGCGTTTCAGCGGCAACCCGCTGAATGAATCGTATACAGCGAGAGCGCAAGAGACAGGTGACGGCACGCTCTAACGTCTGGAGTCAACGAAGGCTTGGAAGATGGCCCATGGCTTCTTGCATATGTCGAGTGCCAGCCATCTTCCCCTCAATCGTCGCCAGATTGAGTGGAGTCACGCCTGAGGAGGGCACATTCATGACACGCGACGAACTTCAGACGAATCAGGAATACATGTGGCAAGCGCTTTCCGGCAAGCAACGGACGACTCTCATACTCGCAGTTGAGATGCTCTCCCATTGCCAATTATCTCCTGAACAGATCCTTACCAAAACAATGATGGCACTGGAAGGATCCCAGCAAGATTCATGAGAATTCCTTTGGATGACTGCTCGTCGATGAAGTGCTTTACCGGCATAAAAATGTCTTGTTTGCGTCAGTGCAAAGATTCCCTCTTGCTTTGCGTTGATTAGAATCTGGGCTTCCGGTGCTCATGGTGACCCTCTCTGTAGAGAGTCCGCCCGCGTGGTGCGAAGGACTAAATGTAAGCGGACTGTCAGGAGGCTTTCAGTAAGTCAGAGCTCTACGCGCTCGACTGATCGCCGGACAGATGACTGCTGAGCTTGGTGCCTAAATACAGCGATGTCCTGTTGCTAAGCTTCCACATCCATTACGTTCCGAAACCTCCTCAAAAATGCAGCCATGAGACAGCTTATCGACCGTTCTCGGGGATCGGCTGGAATAAATTCGTTCGAATTCCGTTATCAGCAGTAACTGCGCATTTGGTCGAGACAATGGACGACTCACCCGTCGCAGCCTATCTCGCAACGGAGGCTCACATGAGGATGTTTCAAAGGATTCGGTACCTTATCTTTCCGCTATTGTTACCCGCACTGGCTCATGCACAGACCAACAATAGTTACACGCAAAATAACCTGATCTCCGATGGCTCAGTAACGGCCCAACAAACGGACAAAACTCTTATCAATCCGTGGGGAGTAGCCATCGGCCAACAGACACCATTCTGGATCAACAGCGCCGGCTCAGGCCTATCAGAGGTATACGATAGCGGTGGCAACAAGCAATTTGTCGTCAAGATTCCGACAGCAGGTGGAAGCACAAACACCGGCACTCCGACTGGTATCGCCTTCAACTCCTCGACGACGGACTTTGTTCTAAATCAGGGATCGCCGGCGTTGTTCATTTTCGATGCCCTCGACGGAACCATTTCGGCCTGGAATTCCAGCCTAACGGATGCCCAGGTGATGGTAAACAACTCAGCCTCAGGAGCCGTGTATACCGGTTTAGCGATCGACAGTAATAGCACGGGAAACTCCATCCTCGCCGCCAACCTCGCTGCAAACACCATTGACGTCTTCGATACAAAGTTTGCGCCAACCAGCCTTAGTGGGAAGTTTTCGGATCCTACACTTCCCCCCGGATACGCACCCTTCAATGTGCACGTCTTCAACGGCCAGGTGTATGTCATGTATGCATTGCAGACAGCGGGAGGCGGACCTCCGACTCCGGGAGCAGGTGCCGGATATATCAATATCTTCGACGGGAGCGGCAATCTTCTCAAGAGAGCCATTTCAGGAGGGAATTTGAATGCGCCTTGGGGAGTTGCAATCGCACCAGCTTCCTTCGGGGCCTTCGGTGGAGATCTTCTCGTTGGGAATTTCGGAGACGGCACGATCAACGCCTACGATGCCAGTACCTTTGCGTTGAAGGGTCAACTGCAGGACGCAACCGGAAAGCCGATAACCAATGACCGCCTGTGGGAGATTCTGTTTGGACAGAACGGAACCGGCGACGCCGGTACCTTGTATTTCTCCGCTGGAGTAAACAATGAGAAGGGTGGCCTCTTCGGGTCCATAACTGCAGCAAGTCCGGTCGTCGCAGGGGATTTTCAACTCGCTGTGTCGGCTCCCTCGTTGACAATTGCTCAAGGCGTTGCAGGTACTATTCAAGTCAGCGTCGCTCCTACCAATGGTTTCAATGCGCCGGTTAGCTTTAGCGTCTCGGGATTGCCAACTGGTTTCACCTTTCAGTTTTCTCCGTCTTCGGTAACGCCTGCACCAGGCCAGGCTGCTAGCACCACATTGACAATATCTGCGAGCGCTTCGACGGCCCAACCACCCACTGGTTATTTAGCCTCCTCCTGGGGAAGTTCTCACCTCAGTCAAATGGTGAGGGTAAGTGCCCTGTTTCCCCTCGGATTAGCAGGTCTTTTACCGATATGGACAAAACGAAAGACCAGGCAGAAGTATCTGATGATCTGCGGCGGAATTCTGCCTCTGCTAGCTATGATGCTGATGCTTGGGGGATGCAGTGCTTCCACGACATCATCCACCCCATCCACTCCGTCCGCTCCCGTGGCCACGGGCACTTCAACGGTCACAGTTACCGCGACGTCTGGCGCCGTGACCCATATGACCACGTTTTCTCTCACCGTGCAGTAGCGACGTTCCCCCTGGCCGAACACTTCTGAACCGAAGCGTTCGGCCTTAATTTCAAATCACGCCTAGATGTTGAGAACCTGCTGCATACCCGAGATGCAACTGTCATTCTCTTGCTCAGCCGCGTCACACAAATTCGCTAGTCCAGATGGTCGACAGGTCACGCGATTGATTCAACGCAAAGTAGGAACGGTTTCGAAGGATGTAAGTTCTCATCCGTGGGAAAAGACGCTTCATTTGCCGAGCCCAATGACTGGATCGTATCAATAATGAATTGCGGTGTTGTTTCTCTGCGGAGAGGCTTTGAGACGGGTGATTGTGATGGACGAGTATCTTCTGGTGGTCGAAGTTATCGGATTGGCGCTTTTGGTTCAGACCATATGGACTGTCTCTTGCGATTTGTCCAAGCGACTGCGATCTGACAACCAAGGGTATTGATTCGACACAACCACCCGATTTTGGCTTTGGCTTTCTCGCCCGTATCGTAACAATGCTGCCCTCTTTTAACATCGTCTTGGTCTTATCGTGGACCTCTGCCAGATAGCCTTCAGCCCGCTTGCGGTCTTCGATGTCGGTACGCGTGCATATCGTTTGAACGAAGGTTGTTTCAATAGCATTCTACTTTTTGAAAACCTGCATCATGAGCTGCGTCTGAACCTGATTCAGCTGCTTCAGCGTCACCTCCAAAACCGGTCGGTCTTCATATGAAGCTCTGCTGCGGATACCTTCGAGACGAAAGGAGGTGCGCTGCATGAGTAATTCGGCATTTCTTAGTTTCTTGCTGTCATCTGAGACGCCCATATGGATCTTCTCTGCATACATCTGTACCAGCTTGAGGGTCTCCGAAGCCTGCCCGGAATCACCGGAGTTGAACTGCTGGCCGGCCAGGTCCACCAGCTGGCTGACGAGTTCGGCATAAAGAAAGCACCTGTCTTTGGGCTGCACTTGATCTGCTTTGGCCTGAAGCGTAGCCAGAGCGGTTGGGCTTTCGTCTAAGCGCGAGGCGACAGCGTAGACACAAGTCAACGAAATGGTGGATGTGACTACGGCAGTGGTCAGAAACCGCATCTCGCACCTCACTAACAACCCATTTCAAGGACAATGCACGTTCTCTGGATTGCGACACACGCCCATTAGTGCACTCAGACGCGCAACAAGATTTCCGCGACCGTAATGGGCTCACCGTTGTGCGCAGGCCGCAACATTCATTCATAAAACCAAGCAGTCCGCCGGGGGGCTGATAACTTGTGACTGCCTTCACAGAGAATTCAAGAAGGTAATCAGCGCCCGCCTTTCTTCGGGGCTCAATTCTCTAAAACGCCTGGCAGGCTCGCGCGCTTCGCCATCGTGACGCGAGATCGCATCTTCAAGCGATAATGACCGAAGGTCATGCATGAATCGGGGTTTGGTGCGCAATCCCCAAAGCGGTGCAGTCCGTAGTTTGTTGGCCGTGTCCTGCGGGCCAACCTGGACAATCCCATCTCCGGTTCCGATGTCATGCAACAAAAAATCACCAAAGGGATGGATGATCTTATCCCCCAGCGCCTCTGGAACGGTAAACATTCCACCATCGATAACCGTCCCGACAGGGGCCGTGGTAATGGATTCCACGTGACAAACACTGCAACCGACGCGCCTGAAAAGTTCTCCACCTTTTAAGGCAGCAGGGGTCGCGGCGAGCGTTGTGTCTCGAGGGGGAACCATTGTGCCGCGTATGAACTGAGCAAAGTGGTCGATATCAGCCAGGCCAAGGTCATCCGGCTGATCTTCCGGGTCCTTCGTGGTTTTGAGAACCGTAGTGACGTCGGTAGGACGCAGCCGGTTCGTGATTCCCATCTCGTTGAGATAAGCATCCCCGATAAAGGAGAGCAAGCTGCTGTGCTGGTCCTTCCAGCCGAAGCGTCCGACGCGGGTCTGTCCAGGAGCCTCAAAGATTGGAGCCTGCACAACTTCCCCGTGAACTCTACCTTCGCTGAACTCCGGCTGTTGCTCAGCAATTGCGATCAGAGTCCTGTCGTCAATGGCTTCCACGAATCCATCCCCCAGGGTGTTGAGGGCGGCGCGCAATGCGTGGATGTTTTCTGTCGCAGGTATGTGCTCCTGGGCCTCCGGACCGATGGCGCGATCGTTGACAATGGACCTGCCGATAATGGTGTTCATTCCGTCATTGATGAAGATTGTCGGGTTAACGAAATTGCCATTTTCATCCTTGTGCCCCACCCGTAGTTCTGTGAACTGGCTGGCTCCTCCACTGTTCGGATTTTCGTGGCAACTGACGCAAGCAGTTGCGTTGTATACAGGGCCAAGTCCGGTTTGCACGGAATGATTCTCCTCATAGACTTCCTGATCCTTGGCAAAGGTGTCTCCCGACGGCTCGACGATTCCATTGCTGACGCTTTGCGCACCGTTGAAGCTGGGAGTGTTGAAGCCGGCCGGCGCTTCAGTTGGTGATTTCGCTATGACTGTGGCGAGTCCCGTACCCAACACGATCAATGTCGCGAAAAGGCAAGAACAGAGCAGAACCTTCCTCCAATGGGACTTGAGCATGTGCGTTCCTCCGAAAGACACCAGCTGCCTGCGCGCGTGCGGGACCCAAGCTGGCTGTCCGTTGACCTCAAATCTCAGAGCCGTGACAGACCGATCGAAGACTACGGTCTGAGGTCGGAAGTCCTGTACCTAACCAAACTAAGTTGCGCACGGATTATTCCCACCGCGGGGCAGAAAATTTACGGGCGACGAAAATACAGAGATTCCAGCTACCAGCGGGCGATAATCCTCGACGCAGATTTCTCTTCGTGAGGGAATAAACTCCGCGGTGTTCGGTTTGCCTCCATGGAGGCCCCAACCCTATAAACCACAACAGTACACTGCTGGAGCGGCTTCAACTTCCACAAAACAAAGCCATGAGACAAAGCGCATATCAGGCTGTCAACGCTTGACTTCAATGTGAAAATGAGTCGGCGACTTGGTCACAGTCTGCTCCCGTATTACGACAGAACGATCGGAGTAAACCAAAAATGAAGATGCGAAACAATCCCGGAACAGAAATACCGTCGCAACTTCATTCACAGCCGAGGTTGCCACCATAGACTCGAACCCTATTAGCCATAGTCAGGCTTTCGGTGCCTCGCGCCGCCGACCGCAGTTCGCTCAGCGCTCATATAATTCAGATACGAGAAACAACAGGTCAGGCGCTAATAATAGAAGGGAATAACTATGAACAGATCGGCATTGTTCGTAGCAGCAATGGTTGCAACAATGTTTGTGAAAACGGGCGCAATCGCACAAACCAACTCACTGGCCAGCCTTCCATCTGGAGTGACCCAACAGCTGCAATGGAGCGGGGTTGATGTGGATGCAGAGCAATTCAAAGGCCTTCGGGACTTGGCCGTCAACGCTCTCGGAATGCGCGCGGTAGTTGATCGGCCCAATTTCGCCGTTCTAGTCGCAGCGAATGGCTCCTTATTTGAAATTTACGGCCCCGGGTCTCCAGATAACTTCTGGCGCCATGGCCAGGGTGGTTTAGCAGTCGGCTTTTTGACCGGCGACATCGCGACGACGCTGAAAGCCATTCAAAAGTCGGGGGGTGTTCTGCTTGGTGAGCTGAAAGTGTTGCCGAAAGCTGGCGCCGATGGCAGTGACTACGCTTACCAGTTCTTCAGGGCTCCGGATAACCGTGTGTATGCCATCGTCCAAAACAAGAACTATCACGCTGATTGATATGGGAGTCGCCCAAGAGCGATCAGCGCGGAAGCCTGGTGCAGGCATCGGATAACCTTAGCGAGTGCGGATCAGCTCGCGGCTATCTCCGATAGCTATGTCGCCCTAAGAAGAGACCGCGAATTGTACGTGGAGGTGCTGTTGATGATCAGAGCTGAGTTTGGCCGCCATTCTGACTAAGCCTGCAAAAGAGTCGGCTTGCATCTTTCTCATAATATGCCCTCGATGCAATTGAACGGTCCACTCCGTGATTCCCAACTCAAATGCCACTTGTTTGTTTAGTAGACCGCTAGCCAACAGCGGCAGCACCTCTCGTTCTCTGGGTGTCAAAGATTCAAATCGGGCAACTAAGCTGGCACGTTCGGTAGCTTTTCGACGGCTGGCGAGATTCTGCTGCAACGCTCGTTCAACCGAACAAAGCAGCGCGGCTCCATCCACAGGTTTCGTGAGGAAGTCACTCGCACCTTCCTTCATCGCGGTTACTGCTAATGGAATGTCGCCGCGCCCTGTGATGAAGATGATCGGTATGCGGCATCGTTCGGTCTTGAGATTCGCTTGCAGCTCAATACCAGACATGCCTGGCATGCGAACGTCGGCAATCAAGCATGCGGCCTTGTGCTTGGCTCCGGAATCCAGAAACTGCTCTGCGGAGTCGAAGCAGAGCGTGGACATCCCCTCCGATTCGATCAGGTCTCGCAGTGCGCTTTGAATCGACTTGTCATCATCGAGGATTGCCAGAAGGCTTGAGGTGTGCTCGATCTTCATGGGCGAAAGATAACCCTCTCCACAAAGGCAGCGCAATCGGATCGTAGTCGAAAAAACTACTCCTCGAGTGGTAGTCGATTAGAACTGGAGGAGGACGGATATGGCAGTCTGTCTACAGAGACAACTCAACGCAATTTGGGAAGGACAAGTTTGAGTTTGTCGGTAATGCGGACCAATTCAATTAGCGACTCCGCCTGCATCTTCTGCATTACATTGCCTCGATGAATCTTTACAGTAGCTTCGCTGACCCCGATTTCTGAGGCAATCTGCTTATTCTGCATTCCAGAGACTACGAGTCCCATGACCTGCCGCTCCCGCGCGGTCAGGGCCTGATGCCTTCCATGCAGTTCGTTGACTTCCGCCTGCTGTTCTCGCGCCGCACGGTCACGTTGGAGAGCCTGCTGAATCGCGTCCAGCAGATCCTGGTCCCGAAAAGGCTTCGTCAGAAATTCCACAGCACCCGATTTCAGCGCCCTGACGGACATAGGAACGTCTCCGTGAGCCGTAATAAAGATGATAGGTATTTGCATACCAATCTCGGTAAGCCAGCGCTGGAAATCGAGTCCACTCATCTGAGGAAGTCTTACATCCAGAACCAGGCAACTCGGATCAGAGCTGGGTTGCCTGCTCAGGAATTCCTGACCCGTTCCAAACGACTCGGCACGGAGACCAACTGACTCGACGAGATCCTGGACGGCTTGTCGCATGCCACGATCATCATCGATGATGAACACGGTCGGAACGGTCGCGGGTTTCATAAATGAGTCTCGGTTTCGCCGGGAAGTATGAGGTGGAAGGTTGCGCCGGCAACCTGATTGGCTGTGGCCCACACCCGCCCTCCGTAAGACTCCACAATCGAGCGTGTAATGGTCAAGCCCATACCAGTCCCCTGAGGTTTGGTCGTATGAAAAGGGTCAAAAATCTGTTCGGTGCTTTCCGCAGGCAATCCTATGCCGGTATCGCTGATTGAAACAATTAGACGACCTTCTGGATTCGCGCACGATCTGATCGTCAATTCACCACCGGTATCTCTCATGGCCTCAATCGCGTTGAGCATCAGGTTCATGAAGACCTGTTGAAGTTGTACCCGATTTGCCAGGGTTTTAGGTGTATCGGCCTCGAGTTCGGGATGGATCTCGATGGAGTGCCGATCCGCTTCGACCCTTAGCAAAACAGTCATCTCTCCAATTATTTCCTTCACGTCGACGATGTGGCGTTCTACGGGTGTTCCCGTTCTATAGAAGGACTGCAAACTATCGATAACGCCAGCTGCACGATTTCCGTCCTGCTCAATCCTGGCTGCTGCTGCCCGTGCTCTTTCCAGGTCGGGTGGATCATGCGCCAACCATCGCAAGAGGGCGTTTGCGCTTGTGATGGAGGCCGCAATGGGCTGCTTGATTTCGTGCGCGAGCGCGGCGGCTAGCTCTCCCATCATGTTGACGCGGTTGATGTGTGCGAGATCAGCCTCTAACCGGCGCAGCCTTTCGCGTTCCTCCTCGGCCCGCTTTCGGTCAGTTATATCAATCGTGATGCCAAAATACTCACCGACCTCCTGAGAGGGATTGTGATGTCCTATGCCATGCAGAAATCCGATGGTGCCGTCGGGTCGACGAATCCGAAATTCGACCTCATAATCCGCCCCTGCATGAATTGCATTCTCAAGCTTTCCCCTGATAATTCGTTCGTCTTCCGGAAGAATCGCGTTGTAATAGAGATTGAATGGAATCGGGCCTTGGCTGGGATCGAAACCGTAGAGGCGAGCGTTTTCGTCCGACGAGTGGAATATCTCCCGTGTGAGCAGATTGCACGCCCAGCTGCCAGCATGAGTAAAACTTTGTGCTTCGGCCAGGTACGCCTGCTCCCGTCGCAACTCCCGTGTCAGTAATTCCTGCTCTGTAACGTCCATTGTGGTGCCGTGAAATCCCTGAAAAACTCCGCCTTCTACCACCGGAATCCCAACACAGCGGACGTACCGTATCTCCCCATCTGGCCGAACTATTCGCGTCGTGACATCGCAGCCGCAGCGCTGCTCATGCATCGTCTTTAGTGTTTCAGCCATGGAGGCTCGGTCCAGGGGGTGGACCGTAGCCAAATACTGCTCAAGGTTTGGAGTTCCGTTTTTTGGATCAAGTCCGTAAATCCTGTAGACCTCGTCAGACCAATAGATATTTAAATCGTCGGACCAACGAATACCTAATTCTCTCGACGCCCAACTCCCCATATGAGCGAGGCGCTCCCCTTCGCTTAGATAGAATTGGCTTCGCTGTAGGGCTTGTTCGGCGCGTTTGCGGTCAGTGATGTCCTGGCTCACACCGAACATTTGGTAGGGTCGCCCCGATGCGTCCTTCTTTAAGTCGCCCAAACTGTGCACAATGCGAATTTCTCCACTGGGACGAAG
This sequence comes from Edaphobacter aggregans, assembly GCF_003945235.1. Lineage (NCBI taxonomy): Bacteria > Pseudomonadati > Acidobacteriota > Terriglobia > Terriglobales > Acidobacteriaceae > Edaphobacter > Edaphobacter aggregans. The sequence goes on along the minus strand of NZ_RSDW01000001.1, from coordinate 5,497,695 downwards.
GATCCGGTGTTCGCATTCAGCGCGCTCCCCAGAACGAATGGCCTCTTCTGCGGTCCGAAAGACATAGTCTCGATCCTCAGGGTGGATCATTTCGCGCACTGTCGCAATGTCAATGGGGCCTTTCTCTGGGGCCAATCCAAAGATGCGGTAATATTCGTCCGAATAGGTCACGTGATTCTTCTCAAGATCCCACACCCAAGAGCCTACGTGGGCAACGCGTTGGCCTTCGTCGAGCGAGGCTTTGCTTTCTTGCAATTCGCGGTACAGGACTTGGAGTTCTTCCTCTGCACGCTTGCGTTCCGTGATGTCTTGAACCGTACCGAACAGCCTGCGGGCCTTTCCGGATGCCTCATCGTCCGGATCACCCGGCATCACACCCCAAAGCTTTGAGGTGATCGCGTGCACGGTGCGCACTTCTCCACTTGGAGTGACAATCCGAAAATCAGCAACAGGGTGCACGCCGGCATCAATCTCCACATCCACTCCGCCGTAGAGAGCTTCTCGGTCCTCAGGGTGGACCATTCCGCGGACCGTTCCTAAGTCCATGGGACGTTCTTGCGGTCTGAGCCCGAAGATGCGATAGGTCTCGTCAGACCAGATGACCTCACCCGTCGCAAGATCCCACTCCCAGTAGCCCACATGTGCGACCCGTTGTGCTTCTTCAAGTCTGGCGTTACTTTCTTGTAGGTCACGAGATAACGCCTGTCGCTCATCTTCAGCGCGTTTGCGTTCAGTGATATCGGAAACGACGCCTATGTACTCGCGATTCCCGGAGCTATCACTTCCTGCATGGGCAACCACGTGGACATACTTGATGACACCGTCGGGCATTTGAAGTCGGTGCTCGTCGTCTAGATCCATCCCGTCCTTCGTGGCGAGATCCCTGAGACGTCGCAAGCGCTCTCGATCGTCGGGGTGAATTCTGTCGAACACTAGATCGAGCGTGGGATTCGTTTCTCGTGTGAAGCCCAGAATTCTGTAAGTCTCGTCCGACCAAAGCAGTTCGCCACTGTCGACTTTCCAACCGAAAGTCCCCGAATGACTCAGCCTCTGAGCCTCTGCCAGGTACTGCCATCGTCTTTGCAACTCTGCCTGCGCTGCTTTCAAATCCTCATTGGCCTTCTCAAGCGCATCCGTTCGCTCAGCACCCCGAGCATTCAAGATGTCATGTGCTTCGCTAGGTTGCTTTCGTGCTCGGCGTTGTGTCATTTGCGCCCTTTCGTTGGGGCGCCCCGTTGCGGATCAAGCGACTGTATCAGAGCTCGGATGTCACGATTCTCGAAAACCATGCTTGGGGCGACTCCCATCCCGCTAACCACGACATCCACCATGGCTCGGGCCAAGTCATCGGCCCTGATCACCTGATTGGGGAACAGCGCTAGAAACACCGGGTAGATCGCTCGCAGGAAGCGGTAGCTGAAATTCGGTTCCCTCCGCGGCTCCACGGGATAGATGTAGGCGGGCCTGAAAACGTAAAGACGTGGCAATCCCGACGCGTGGAGTGCATTCTCCGCTTCTCCCTTGTAACGTGCAAAAGCCATTCGGCTTCGTCCAGTGGGGTCGGCGCCACTCCCGCTCAGGAACGAGAACGCCGCGTCGGGACTACTGCTGCGAAGAACTCTCGCAAACTCTATCGTGTAATCGACGGTTATTGCACGTAGCTGCGCGTCTGGCACGGCGCCCGTATATGTGCCCATACAAAAGACCGCTGCGTCCTGATCCGACAGTGCTGGGGCGAGCGCTGAGCAATCAGCAAAGTCCTGATGCACAACTTCATGGAGCTTAGGGTGCGAGATGCCGAGTTCCCTACGCCCAATAGACGTCACGCGTCCAACGGCGGGTTGATCGAGCGCATAGCGAAGGGCGTAACCACCCACCATTCCTGTAGCACCCACGATTACAAGCCGCTTTTGGTCGATCGTTCGAACGTTCATCTACGACTCCCTGCCACTGCAACTGCGTTCGTCGACTCCGTTTGGTAGTTCGACGGTTATGATAATGCGCGCTCCTCCAGCCAGTCGACATAGAGCAGGCGCTCCGCAAACAGCCATGCGCCCTCCGTTTTCACAAATGTGTCGTAGTAGCGAAGCGAGGCCACCATCAAATGTCTCTTTTCGCCGTCAACTGTGACGTGATGCGCAAGGCAATAGGTCTCCCCGGTTGCTCGATCATTCGCTAGCGTAAAGATTGTGCTTTGCCCGACGAAGTGTGTTGTGGCGTCATACTTGTTCAAATCAGCGAAGACGGGAGCAAGCGCCTCACGCGAGTGCAGTTCCTGTGAGGGCGTCGGATCTTTCGCGTTCATATACACGACGAAATGCGTATCTGTGGTGAAAAGAGACATCTGACCTCGTGCATCGCGCCGGTCGGCACAATGCGCGTAGGCCTCGACGAGTTCCCGGATGGCGAGGCGATCCGCGGCTTCTCCTGGGGAGATCGTAATGTGTTGCCTCATGAATCATCTCCTTGTTCAATCTGTTTAGACGCGCAGTTAGGGTTACTCGAGAATGGCTCGGGTTTCGAGGTACGCCTCGATCCCGTATTGGCCATACTCACGGCCAGTCCCGGAATATTTGAATCCTCCCCAGGGGGCTTGCGGATCATCCGTCATGTTGTTGATCACGACGCGCCCAGCCCGTATCTGTGAGGCCACTCGACGCGCACGCTGAAGGTCCGTCCCGAGGACGGCGGCGTGGAGACCATATTTGGAGTCGTTGGCGATCCGGATCGCATCGTCCTCAGAGTCATAAGCGATGACACTCAGCACGGGGCCAAAAATCTCCTCCTGGGCGATCGCCATGTCGTTCGTCACATTGACGAACACCGTGGGCTTCACAAAGTAACCGGCTTCCAAGCCTTCCGGGTGCCCCTCGCCGCCAACCAGAACTTCCGCGCCTTCTTCGATACCTTTTCGTATATAAGCCTGCACGCGTTCGTACTGTTTCTGCGACACCATCGGCCCAACAACCGTTTTGGGATCAGCGGGGTCACCAGCGGTGATGTTGCGCATCGCTTCGTGTATGCCCCGCCTTGCCTCATCGAAACGGCTTTTGGGAACAAGCAAGCGTGTCCCCGCGGCACATGCCTGACCGCTGTTCATGAATGCCAAAACGAGGGCGGACGAAATCGCCTGATCGAATACAGCATCATCGAGCAAGATAGTGGGAGATTTGCCACCCAGTTCCAGAGTGACGCGCTTCATGGTTGCCGCGCCGTCGCGCATGATTGCTTCGCCTACACCCACCGAGCCTGTGAACGATATCTTAGCCACATTGGGATTGCGTACAAGCTCAGCGCCGACGACATTGCCGAGCCCCGTAACCACGTTTAAGAGCCCCTTCGGAAGATCGGCTTCGTGCAACGCCTCGACTAATACCTGCGTTTGAATCGAGCTTAATTCGCTGGGCTTAAGGACGACGGTACAGCCGGCGGCCACGGCTGACGCGAGCTTTAGACAAATAAACAGTGCGTTCGCGTTCCACGCGGTGATCAGACCGGCCACACCGACCGGCTCCAAGGTAACGGTCGTCTTGCCCCAGGTTCGCGTCAATGGAAGATCTTTGAGCGCCTGCTCGGCAGCAAGAAAGGCGTTAATACCAGACTGGACAATCAGCCCTGCAAACTGGACGACCCCTCCGTATTCCTCGACCATTGCTGCTGTCAGATCGTCGACACGCGCCGACGCAGCCTCATGCAGCCGGCTTAGGATCTTCGAACGTTCTTCCTTGGTTGACTTCCCAAAACTGACAAACGCACGATTGGCTGCTGCAATAGCGAGCCGCGTATCTTCTTCATCGGCGAGCGTTACGCGGCCGATCGACTGACCGTTGGTCGGCTTGATGATATCCATGACTTCGCGGCCGTGGGATTCAACGAACGATCCGTCGATATAGTGAGTGGTGATTGTTTTCATTGCGACTCTCCTTGTGTGAGACTTTGCAGTCAGAACGAAGTGACAACGACACGGTTAAGCAAGCCGTCCTTTAACGCCGCGTAGCCGTCGTTCACGTCACGCAGTGAGATCTCTTTCGAAACAAGATCATCTAGGTTCATGCGCCCTTGCAGGTACAGCTCGGCGTACATTGGGATGTCACGCTTGGCATTGGTTGAGCCGAAATTCACGCCTATAACGCGCTTTTGCCCACCGATCGCGTCAAAGATATTCAAGTCAAGATTGACCGCGGGTTTGTCCACTCCGACGAGATAGAGTCCACCACCGAGGCCCAACATTGCGAGCCCTTGCTCGGCGACCGACTTCTGCCCTACGAAGTCGAAGACGTGATCGACCCCCTCGGGAAGCAGATCACGGACAGCCTCTACAGGCCTCGTCTTTGTGGAATCGATGACATCGGTGCTACCAAATCGTCTGGCCTCTTTGAGGCGCTTCTCCTGGATGTCGATGACGACTATTCTCGATGCACCGGCGATGCGCGCCCCACTAATAGCGTTGAGCCCGACCCCTCCTGCACCGAAGATCACGACTGTGTCACCGGCGCTAACGTTCGCAGTATTCAAGACAGAGCCGGCACCCGTTACTACGCCGCAGCCAAGGAGCGCGGCCTGGGCGAACGGAAGCTCCTTGGGTACGAGGGCAAGCTGGTTTTCATGGATGAGAGCTTGTTCAGCGAAGCCGCCCAGCCCGAAACCTTGGAACAAGCCAATCCCATTGCGGCTAAGGCGTGGGGCGTCGATCGGTCTGCGCACCGTAGACTCGGGATGTTTGCACTGGAAGGATCGCCCAGATAGACATCGATCGCATGCTCCACATACCTGAGCTAGAGAACCTACGACATGATCTCCAACATGAAATTGCGCGGCATCCGGGCCTACCGCAGCTACGATCCCCGCAACCTCGTGACCAAGCACCGCAGGCATAGGGACAATATTGTGAGTAGCAAACAAGAGGTCGGTGTGGCACAGGCCAGACGCTTGCACATTCACGAGAACTTCGCGTCCTATCGGCGCGGCAATCTGAACGTCCTCGAAATCGAACCCTCGACTGAGTGCATTTACTACAAGTGCCTTCATTTGGGTCTCCTTTCGCACGTTGAGTACTTTGGCTGTGCCCTTATTTCATGCTGCGTTGCGCCACTCTGTGCTCTCGGCGAGGAATCGATGCACCAGATGGACCGCCATTGCGCCCTCGCCGACCGCTGACGCAACCCGTTTGACACTGCCTGCTCGTGTGTCACCAACCGCAAATATTCCTGGCACACTGGTCTCGAGTAGGAGTGGGGAACGGCTCAATGGCCATTGAAAGTTCTCGAATTCAACGAGATCTGGCCCGGTAACAACAAACCCCTTTTTGTCCAGAAGAAAGGAATCTTCAAGCCACTCCGTGCGAGGCGCGGCACCTGCCATCACAAACACGTGGCGAATTGGCGTGGCTACCACCACTCCTGATGCGTCGTCCTTCCACTCGATACTTTCCAGATGCGCCGTACCGGTGACGGCAACAATTTGCGTCAGATAGTGAATTTCGATCCTGGGATGTGCTTCTATCCTGGCGATCAGATACTGTGACATCGATTCTGAAAGTTTCCTCGAACGTACTAAGAGATGCACCTTCGATGATGTCTGGGCAAGGAAAACGGCCGCTTGTCCCGCAGAGTTTCCCCCTCCCACCACTGCTACTTCTTCCGAGTCACAGAGCTGCGCTTCCATATACGTCGCGTTGTAATAAATCCCTCTGCCCGTGAAGGCGTCTGCTTCCTCGACAGGCAATCGCGCATATTGCGCGCCAGTTGCGATCACGATGCTGCGCGCATTGAACTTAAGGCCAGACTCCAAAACCACCTTATATGGTTGTCGGCTGGAATCGATATGTACGACTGATTGCGCCACCATCAACTGCGCCCCAAATTTCTGCGCTTGAGCGATGGATCGATTCGCGAGCTCCTGTCCAGATAGCCCGGTGGGAAAGCCCAGGTAGTTTTCGATCTTTGAGCTCGACCCTGCCTGGCCGCCAGGTGCTGACTTCTCAATAACCAGCGTCTTCAGTCCTTCTGAAGCGGCGTACACTGCCGCTGCGAGCCCTGCTGGGCCTGCACCGATCACTAGAACGTCGCGCACACCTTTGTCGATATTGATGTTGAGATCAAGACAGGCCGCTAGCTCGGCAATTGACGGGTTTCTCAGCACATATCGCCTGTTGCAATAAACAACTGGAATTTCGCCACTGCGAACGGCGAGTTTTTCCATCAACTCGCTGGCGCAGGAGTCGGCGTCAATATCGATGTAGGTAAACGGATGCCCATTTCTGGTGAGAAATTCTCTGAGCGCAAGAGTACGTGCAGAACTCTTGGTGCCGAAGAGGACGACGTTTCCTGCGCCAAGCTGAATCGCCAGCAGGCGACGCGCAACGAATGCCCCCATAAGGATGTCGCCGACCTCTGAATCCTTGGCCATCAGAGAGAGAACTTTTTCCCGCGTAAGCTCAAGGACGGCACCGTCTTGAGTTACCCGCGCGGTGAGGAGCGGTCGATTGCCGGAGATGAGAGACATTTCTCCTGTGAACTGTCCCGCCTCGCGAATTGCCAGGATCTTCTCATCCTCACCGGTTCTGCCGATTGAGACTGTCCCGTCCAAGACAACAAATAGATGAACATCGGGACAGGAGGGTTCGTAGAGAACTTCTCCACTACGCACGGAACGCAACTGCGCCACTGATCGAATCCGATCGATGTGTTCTCGATTAAGTGTGGGATTGTCCTGCATCGCCGTGACTCCTCGCCTCCGCTGTGCGGAATCGACCTGAGTACACCGCGATGCTATCCCCGTTTCGTGAACAACGAAACTACATGTTCCTGCAGGTTCGTTCGATCCTACTGAAGGGTGGTCAACTATGAGCGGTAATTTTAATCTCTCGATTGGAGAGAGACCTATTTTGATATCAAGCCGAGACTCAACGGAGGAGAACTCATTGCAAAAGAAACTTGAAAACTATTGATCGAAGCATTCAAGGCCAACATTGGTAACGGGAAGTCGACCAGTGTTTACAAATCCAGTCCACTTGATTTCATAACAGTGTTTGCTCTGTCGAAGCGCGATTAGACTCTGGGCATCGACGACCGAAGGTTCGGGAGAAGGAGCCGAACATGATCATTGTAGGAGCGGATTTTCATCCAAGCGTTCAGCAGGTAGCGTTTTTAGATACGGAGACGGGCGAGACCGGCGAACGGCGACTGAACCACAGCGATGGAGAGGCAGAGCGTTCTATCGCGATCTACAGCGAAGACAGGTCAAGGTGCGTGTTGGAATAGAGGCCACCGGACATGCACGTTGGTTTGAGCAATTGCTGGCAGAGTTGAAGTTCGAGCTGTGGATTGGGGGATCCGGCCAAGATCAAGGCAGCTCGGGTACGCAAGCAAAAGACCGATCGGCAGGATGCTCAGTTATTGCTTAGGCTACTGGCAGAGAGTCGCTTTCCCCGGATCTGGGTCCCGACTCCGGAGAACCGTGATCTACGGCAGCTAATCTGGCATCGGCATCGCCTGGTGCAGATGCGCACGCGGGCCATGAACCAAATCCAGGCTGCAGGGAGTACGGCGCAAAAAGACACTGTGGAGCAAGACCGGACGAAGGCAACTGGAGGCACTCCCGCTTGCTCCGTGGGCCGCACGGCGCCGACAGGACCTGCTGGAGTTGGTGGCTCGATTGAACACAACTATCGACGAGCTTACCGCCGCAGCCGAGCAAGAGGCACGCAAACGGCCCGAGGCACTGCGGCTGATGACGCATCCCGGCGTGGGACCCATCATAGCGCTGGCCTTTGTGCTGGTGCTTGGATCTCCGGATCGCTTCGGTTGCGGCCATCAGATAGGTAGCTATCTGGGCCTCATTCCCTGTGAGGACTCCAGCGCCTATCGTCAACGACTGGGGCACATCACCAAACAAGGAAGTTCTCTGTTGCGCTTTCTACTGACGGAGGCAGACCAGGCTGCTGTCCGCTGGGACCCCGACTGGCGACGTCGCTTCGTTCATCCGGCCATGCGTCGCGACCGTCGCATCGCTAAGGTTGCCATGCACGCAAACTGGCCGTCAGCCTCTATTGGATGTGGCGTAAGGGATTCGATTACCCACAGACTTTGCAGTTCGGCGCGCGCGCGGGGTCACGTTCACGAGTTCAGAGAGCCCGCCTCTTTGCTTCGTAAAAAACACCGTAGGCTTAATCCGAGTCGATGAATTGAGGGGAGTGGATCCGGCTCCGACGGGATCCAACTCTATGGCGTCATATCTAAAGCCAGCTTCAGGAACGGCTTCATCCGCCATCTCTACGGCCTGAAACGTGATGGTGTTCAGACCTTGATGTAGAAAGTACCCGGGGAATGCAAATGATATGGCAGCATTCGAATAAACAGTGTCATGGGCCCCGGCAATATCTCCTAACCGCGAATCAAGCCGCGGCTCAGGGTAATACATCCCTGTCTTGTCATTAATGGTCAGGCGCATTGCGGGGACGCTCGGGTCCTCAAAAAGAAGCGCCACCTTTAGTCTGTATGCACGGGACAGATCGCCTTTAAGGTGAAACTGAATCGTTCTGGGGCTCGCGGTTCCCTGATCAGGTTTCGCGACGTGTTTGGAGAGTGCTGCCGGTTGAAACGCATACCAGTCTCTTGCCGCGATGCTCTGGCCGGAAAGATATCTTACCTCCCCATTGGGCTGCCCTTGCACAAATTCCGCAGAAGAACCATCAAAGACTCCAACACGAAACACGCAATTCCCACTACACCCTTGTGTGGCCGATTGTAGTCCGTATAAAGCAGTGCACAAAGGTGTTCCAGTAGCAAGGACGAAAGCGATTGTTCGCCCCCAAGAGACAGTCATCGTCTAATTGCCCTTTCTGTGCTTCGCGTCGCTTAGGCTTCTTTTCGCAGATCGACCCCGGTCTCTCCGGATCGAATGCGAACCAACTCTCTTCCGTGCCGCACATGGTGCAGCTCTCCGCGAAATCCGCGCCGCGCCCCGGCGTCCATCAACGCAAGTTTGGCTCCTGGCTTGGCGGCATAGCCAAAGAGCGTGCCGATAATGGTTTCCGCAAAGGCGCCGCCGCCCGTACACTCGCGCATACAGCCTTCTCTTTGAGCAATCCGCACCGGCGCATCATATTGGCCCCGGGTTGGTCCGTAGAACTCACGCGCCTGCGCGTAGACGCCTTCGTAGATCGCGGCCTGCGTTCGCCGCAGAAACGGAATTGCATCGTCCCAGTAACCCAATGCGCACATCGCATCCACCGTCACCGCCGGCCATGCATCGTATGCCCCCATCGATCCATGATCGGGACGGTCGGAACTGGCTGCGGCCAGGTCAAGCGTCGACTGCGCCCGCATCCAGCTCTGGGCCAAGAGCTCCCGCTTCACGAAGCCGACCATCTCCCCTCGCACTTTGGCTGAAAGATCGCCGGCCATGAAGCGACCCACCGTCGCAAAGTCATAGCAGTGGCGCATCTCCACGCGGCTTCCGTCCCGATGAAGGCTCGCCCAGACGCCCGTTCCCGGAACGTACAAACTGATCACCGCTTTTGCCATCGCATCAGCTTCGGCGCGCATTTGGCGAGCCTCGTCCTGCTTGCCAACCGCCTGCAAGATGTCGGCAAACTCGCGCATCATCCAAACATCGGCCGCATTGAACGACGGCACCTTGTGAATGTAGGTCGGCACGCACTCCAGCAGGTTCTCAGCCTCACCATAATCGGCTAAAGTATCCCCGGGCGCGCGCAGCAGCTTCTGCCAATTCGTCGCCAGCACGCGCAGCCGTTCGAGCACAGTCTGATCTGCGATCTTCTCCCGCAGAAAATCCATATCCTGCGTCACGCAGAGATAGGACCACGTCAGCCGGAAGATTGACAGATCGTTGGCCGCATATCCGCGCAGGTCCCACCCCGCCGGCACGACCAGCTTCTCCGGTGAAGGGGGCCGCTGATCCTTGAAGATGATCACCGCATCCGCATGAGGATCTTGCTCCAGAAATAGCTTGAGCTGCTCCTTCATCTGCTTCGGCTCGAGCATGGCAAAGAGCGTCGAGAACAGCGAAGTATCCCAATAAAACACGGTACCCTTGGCCCGTTCGCCGCTGGTGATAAAGGTGCGATTGCTCCACAGATTGGTGCGTAACAATACCAGCAGAGTCAATACACTGCGATAATAGATTTCGCGAATTGCGCTGTCGTCGGTGGCTAAGACGGGCGCATTGCCGGAGAAGAACCGGTTGTCCGGCTGGAACGCGGCGCTCCATCGCTCCTCCCAGACTCTCTTCGTGCGCTCCCACTGCGCCTCAAACCAGGCAGCCGAGGTCTGTTCCGCTTCAGCGCTTTGCCGGCCGTTCACATCGGTTGCACTCATTAGAAAGCGAATCTCGCGGCTCTCTCCGGGCTCTAGGAGCATCGTCCATTGCGCCTCCGGCCCGGCCGGGTTCGCTTCGGCCCCATCCAGAAAGCGGTAGATCGCGGTCATCTTCGATTTCGCATCCTGGGCGCTGAATGAGTTGGGGCTTACAACGCTAAAACGAGCGCCTCCCCCTGCGAAATGATCCACCACCTCATCCAACAGAGCCACCGCTTGAATCTCAAGGCCGGCGCCGGTATGTTTCAGCTCCCCGTCGGCGGCCACGGCGATATGAAAGCTCCTCTCCGCCGATCCGGTATTGATCAGCCTGAGACGCCAAAGAACGATCGTGTCCTCCATCACCAGCCGGTTGGTAGAGAGTACCTCCAGATCGCCGGCTTTGGCTCGCCGTTCCGCCTGATACGCAGACCAGCGGCAGCTCGAGCTGTCGTACTGCCCGCCGTCGATCAGCAGGCGGCAGAGTGGCAATGTGTTGTAGAAGTACCAACGGGGACCTGAGTCCTCATAGAGCTGGCCGCCGGGTAAAAAATTCACGCCCACCAGATCGGGTGCGCAGGCGGCCATCTCACGAAAGTTATGCAGGGAGGGCATATGAGCCAACTGGCTGCAATCCAACCACCCGGTCGCCAGTTCGTCCAGCGTGGGGATCCGGCTGGCTTCCGGCTCGGCACCAAGCTCCGCTCCGCTAGCAAGTCCTTTTTTTGAGGCGAGGCCGACCGAGAGCGCCGCAACAGTTGTGCCCAAAAACCTGCGCCGACTGATGCTCCCCGGCGCAATTGGATCGTTTGTCATCTTCCCCTCAGAGCTGCCTTTCATTGTTGGTTCAAGTTGATGTAATCAATAATCCACGCTGGACTACAGCCAACTTGAATAATCCGCAGCCGTCGGGGAAGGTTCACCGCCCAAATGGTACATACAACCATTCTTCGAATATCTCACCCCAATCTTGCGCCATCATAGTGGCGCAAGATTTGATCTGTCAATCATAAAAAATGATTCATATAGCTTATAACCATCATGTATCGTGATTATCACACCGACATTGCTGCACTTTCATAGAAGGATGCTCGTGGCTCCTATCATCATCAATAAAGTTCGCGTCATCAATCTTCGCTTTCCTACCTGACGAGTGCTACGCTTGCGTAGCGCCCAGCAAGGTTGCGGAGAAGGCATTGCCTTCACCATCTCCGCGGGTGCTTGAGAAAGTGCTCCCGTTCGTATTGATCGCGTTGACGTTATACGGAACATCGTCATTCACTATGTCTGAAGCCGGCTCCGCACAAGATTCAGAAGAGAGGCCATCTTGCAAGGGTCTCTCTCTCTGGATCAAGCGCCTTACCTGGCTGTCGTGATCGAGCGCTAGACCTGTTTTCAGGCTTTTGAACAGCGTTGATCAGGCACTCTTTGTGACGCAAGAAAGAGCTAATCCTATCGCGCAAAATTACGAAGGCTGCGACCGCAGGATAATATCGAGCCCCTTGCCTTCCGGATTGTTGCGCGGCGCACAGGGAGTGTCGAAGTACATGACAGCTCTCGACTCCTGCGTGTAGCGTGGCCAAGGAGGAAGCCCGCTGTGATTCGGATTTCCGGTGCGCGCGAAACTAACCCACGCCGCGCTCATTTGCTTCGACAGGACAAATGCCGCCGAATCTCCTGCACTATAGTGGTCGCAAATCTCTGCATTATCAAAAGCAAAAGAAATCTCACACGCATGGAAGGTGCCTGGGCGATTGTCCAGCACCGGCGTCCGCCAGGAATAGATGTAGGAGTAGGCAGGTGCAACACCCAATGCGGCCTTCCTCGACGCCTGCTTGAATGCCGGGATGCGCCATTTCGCAGTCGCAATTGTCGCGTAGAGACCGAATGGAGCCGCATTGGGATAATCGTCCTTATACGCTGCGATGATGGCATCGGCGTCACTCCCGTATATCTTGTGAATTCGCCGCTTCATCTCCTGGGCGGTCATGGCATTTGCGCCCGGATGGTCGAGCCCGCTCACGCTCTCGTTGAGATTGGTGCCCGTGATCAATGGAACGTCGGCGGAGATCGCTGGCGCACCCGGGTCAAAAGGATGAATCGGAAGAGAGTGGCCGTCAACTGTCGGACCCCATCCGCTCTCCCCAAAGGAATCGGGGTGGACAGAAAGTGGCTGTGGCGTCTTGCGAATGGCCTCCGCGGCAACTCCCGATAGCTGGTCCACTGGAATCTTTTGCAATTTCCTCACCTCCGATTTTTGCAATCCGAGTTCAGCGAGCAGCGTCTCGGCTACGCGATGTGAGTAATCTTGCGATAAGGCTCTGACAAATGGTCCGCTTTGGATAATCGCGCGATGGAATAGACCCTTTGCCGCAGGCATGGCCAGCAGGGCCGCAACTTTTCCGCCGCCACCCGACTGGCCAAAGATCGTGACGTTGTTCGGATCGCCGCCAAACATCGAAATATGTGTGCGCACCCACTCGAGCACAGCCACCAGGTCCAGAAGTCCAACGTTGGCCGACGAAGCGAATTCGTCACCGAATAGACCCTCCAAATTTAGATACCCGTACACATTCAGACGATGATTGAGGTTCACGAGTACGACGTCGTGATTCCGGGCTAGACTCTCCCCCTCGTACGAAAGGAGATCGTGGCCGCAACCACCAGAGAATCCGCCCCCATGCATGTAGACCATCACCGGACGTTTACCCGATCCATTGATCTCAGGCGTCCAAACATTGACACGCAGGCAGTCTTCTCCAGGTACGCGGATGGCGTACCCTCGATGAAGCAGGAAAGCATCTTCGTCCGCGTTCGCCAGGTTCTTGCCATCCGTATTAGAGTGTGCAGAATCTTCCTGCGGACAGATCCGCCCGTAAGCCAACGCATTGCGAATGCCCGCCCAGGACTCCGGTTTCATCGGTGGCATAAAGCGGTTTGCGCCGGAAGTGGACGCGCCATAGGGGATGCCTTTGAAGATGAAAACCCCGCTCCTTTCGAATCCCCGAACCTTCCCTGCGCTGGTCTCTACTACTGTCACTCGGTCTGAGGCAACAACCTTGCGTCGTTCGCAGGATGCCGGCGATTCTTGTTGCCCCACCTGAGGAGCAGCTTCCGAAACTGCCGACGCACTGGGTAATCCGATCGCCGTGCTCGCAATTGCCGCACAGGATGCCGCAATCCCGCTTAATAGTTTTCTTCGTTCCCTCGAAATTGGTACCGAGAGGTCTTCTTGCGATTGCTCTTCAACCCTGTTCACTGGTCACTCCTCCCTTTGCCTTTGCGGTTTCAAGCGGTCAGTGGTCAAAACCAACGGTATCCTCGGTGCACCCACCGTCAAGTCCGAAGGCCCGCGATCGCCAGTCCGAGTCCTGTCGGAGATTGACAATCGATCTCGTTCTTAGGTTTCAGCGACAACCCCCTGCAATCAGTCCATATTTTTCTGTGCGATCGAGCGCGGAAATAGTAGCTAGACCATCAACTGCCGCCGTTGACTTCGGCATCCGAAGCGAGAAATACAATGATGTTGCAAGCTACGTTGTTGGGGTGAATCGATTACTCTCTGTGTGAGCCTGCTCACTGTAATAAATCAACGTTGCACTCATATAACATGATGGCTGTCGAAGCTTCAATCACCATGTGCGAGTTTTTCGCTCAGGCAGGAATTCCTTGTCATCTTGAGCGAATCGCGACTTCCCACTTGATTTAGCGATGCGAGTACTTGCTGGAGTGCGCGCTGGTCCTTGGGCCTTAGACCGCGCATTCGCGGTTCGCCGCCGTTAGCAGATCTGGCCGGAAGAATTGAGGCGTGGTTATTTCAAATCGGTAGCGAGGAACGACGGGCCCCTCACATGCCGGTCGGTTCGGTTGGAGGATGGTGCCGAGCGAGGCATTCGCGAAGATGGTCGAACCTGAGTAAACACGCATATTGAAAGATCGATATATGCCATTACCAACATTAATACTATTTAAGTCAATGGGATACGTTCAGATTTGGCGCTATGGAAGCGTAAATCTCCTCCCTCCAAATCTCAATATTTTTTGAATAAGCATCGCTAATCAGGAGCGAAAATATTGTAATCGATCATTATTTATGATTGACATTGCAATCTTCGCTCGCCTATGATCCCCCCCAACCAAGAAAGCAGAGAGTTGGCGAACTTGGCCATCAGCCCGCAACCCGATGGGCGGCGGCAATTCATCATGCAAGCCGGGTTCAAATCTTTTCGGAGGTCGAAGCAATGTACAAAGCTGCTCGTAGCTTCAAGGGGCGTGACAGGAAGTTTTCAGTTGAGCTGTGGAAGACCTGCAGAGTATTTGGCCTATGGCAAGCGGGTCTTCTGAGTGCGATCCTATTGCTATCCGGCACGGGACTTGCACAGCTATCGACGGCCTCGCTGAGCGGAGCTGTCCGAGATTCCAGCGGTGCGGTGGTTCCAAGCGCCAAAATCGTGCTGAGGAATGTGGCTACAGCTGTCGAGCACTCGACCACATCTAATGGTGCGGGCGCCTATCTCTTCCTGAATATCACCCCGGGTACATATACGGTTCAAGCATCGGCTCCAGGCTTCGAGGAGCGGCGGGTTCCTGAGTTCGTACTTGCGGTCGGACAGGCTGCGGCTATTGACTTTGCTCTGTCCGTTGGGTCACAAAGCACCGTAGTGACGGTGCAGGGTGTCACACCGCAACTTGAGACGTCAACCGCCAGTCTCGGCACCGTCATCGGGACGCGGCAGGTGAACGATCTTCCGCTTAACGGGCGTGATTTTACTCAGCTTCTTATCCTGAGCGCGGGTATATCTCCAATAAACAATGGGCAGGGCGGTCCCAGCGGAGGCCAATATGCAACACCAGAGCCCATTAATCAGACATCCACAATTCCCTCCGTCAATGGGCAGGGCAACCGATCCAATTACTTTTTCACGGATGGTCTGAGCAATTTCGGCTCCTTCCACAGTGTGTATGCGGTGCCGCCCATCATCGACGAAATTCAGGAATTCAAGGTCGTGTCTCACACAGACAGTGCTGAATACGGGTCGGTAACCGGTGGGATCGTCAATGTAGTCACCAAGTCCGGCACAAACAGTCTCCACGGCTCAGTGTGGGAGTATTTCCGCCATGATATCTTCGATGCTCAGGCCTACTTCCTGCCACCCGGTACGCCCAGGACCCCTTATAACCAGAACGAATTCGGCGGAACTGTCGGAGGTCCGGTTTGGCTCGGGAAATTGTACAACGGTAAGAACAAGACCTTCTTCTTCGGGGCATACCAGGGATTCCGTTTCTCTCAGACCAGCAATATTCCGCGGAAAGTTCCAACTGCCGCGCAACTCGCTGGAGATGAGAGCAGTTGGCCGACACAGATATACAATCCGTTTTCTACTGTTCCAGATCCAGCCCACCCCGGCCAGTACATTCGTCAGCCATTTCCCGGGAACCAGATTCCTTCTAGTCTCATCAGCCCACAGATGCAAGCGTATGCGAACTTCGTCTTCCCTGCGGCCGGCCCGGCCTTTGATGCAAACGGAGATAATGTGCTTGACACGACTCCCGAAACTCAGACGATCAACCAATGGACTGCCCGGATTGACCAAGTGATTGGCAAGAACGACTCAGCATGGTTTCGGTATAGCTATGACACCAGTGTGGCCAGTGCTTCCGGTGGCCTTCCCGGAATACCAAACGTCAACACTAATCCGAACAGGAACTATGGCGGCAGTTACGTACATGTCTTCAGTCCCAGTCTCGTTCTTCAGGGTGAATTCGGCCGAACGGTTGCCGGAGCCAATGCCTCAGCTTTCTTTACAAAAGGATCGGCAGACATCATTCAGCAGGTCGGGTTCGTGCCGTCTTTTGCCGGCAATTACACCGCTATAGGCGGGTCAAGAAGCCTTCTTCCGCAACTTAGTATCAACGGATATTCCAGCGCAACCGAAAACATATCGAACCACCCCGAGGTTCCGAGCTCTTACCAATTCAGTGGCGTTTTGACGAAGACATGGGGAAACCACGAGATTCACACAGGTGGCGGGTACATCAGCAATAGGTTCTTATCTCCGATCGCCCTCTCAAACCTCACATACGCCGCGCAAGAAACCGCTGACACAAATCCTCTGGACACCGTCAATACGGGCGACCCAGTCGCCTCCTTTCTGCTCAACGCTCCAGACTCAGCTCAGCGGCGCAACATCAACTCGGAAACGCGTCCAGGCGGCGTGATGAGCCTGTTTGTGCAGGATAACTGGAGAGTTACACCGAAGTTGATGATCAATGCTGGGCTTCGCTACGATCTAACATTTAATCCACCCTACGGGACCAGCAAGCAAATCGGTCAAAACGGCGGGCCAGAGACAGGTGACGTAGATTTCGGCAACGGCACTTATATCGTGCAGTGGCTTCCTCCTACCTGCGCTGTGCGCGGCTACGCGCCGTGCATTCCCGGAAGCGGCACGCTTCCGGCGAACGTCGTTGTGTCCCCAAACAAGAAAATAATTCATAACACTTACACAAATTTGGGCCCCAGCTTCGGTTTTGCGTATAAGGTGACGGATCGCACAGTCGTTCGTGGAGCTTTCGGCATCGTCTTTGACAATTGGTCGGGTGTATTACAGATCGCACAGAATATCGCCGGACTATGGCCTGACATTGGTCAGCAGCAAGCCGTCAATTTGAACGTGCCGAAAACAAGCTCTCCAACACCGACAGTTACATCACAGGATCCGTTCGCAAGCGCGGGCAATAGCTTCTTTCCGGCGCCTACCCCATTCGCTCAGGTCGGCTTTATGTACGACCCGAATCTAAAGAATCCCTATTCGGAACAATGGAACTTCGGCGCACAGCAACTTCTTTCCTCGTCGACCACACTGACGGTGAATTATGTTGGTTCTTCTTCTCACCGGCTTGCTGTTGGCGGCATGTACAACACTGCGCTTACGCCTGGACCTGGCGACCCCCAGTCACGCGCTCTGTTCCCCTACATTGCCCCGACGTATTATGACCGCAGCGTAGGCAATGGTAATTACAACGGGCTACAGATCACGCTGGACAGAAGGTACACCAACGGTTTCTCGTACGGAGTGGCCTACACCTGGTCAAAGTCCATCAATGTCGGAGGCGATGGATATTTCGGTGTTGAAGGTGGTGCTCCGCAGGACCCCTATCACCCGGCTCGCTATGATCGGTCTGTGTCAGGACTTAATTTAAAGCACATTTTAGCTGTGAACACGCTTTACGATATTCCTGTTGGGAAGGGAAAGGCATTTTCCACTAAGAACAGCGTCCTCGATTACATCCTGGGGAACTGGCAGATTAACAACCTATTCCAAACCCATTCGGGCATTGCTTTTACTCCCGCCATCAGTAGCGATATCGCGAATATCGGGCAAGGGTTTTTGACTACTCAACATTTGAATAGGGTTGGAACCACCGGAATTTCGCACAGGTCCGCAGCGGAGTGGTTCAATACCGCAGATTATGCCGCGCCGCCGCTTTACACCTTCGGCAACGCGGGACGCAATTCCATTCTGGGTCCCGCCTTTTGGAATCTGGATATGTCGCTCTTTCGCAAGTTCCCGGTGGGAGAAAGCCGAAGATTCGAGTTTCGAGCCGAGGCATTCAATTTGTTCAACCACGCAAACCTGGGGCAGCCCAATAACGACCTCAATAGCGGATCAGCCTTCGGTACGATCAACACCACCGCTAATTCAGCGCGACAGCTCCAGCTTGCAGGGAAGTTTATCTTTTAGATGGCCGCGTTGTTGTTGTGAGATTGCGGGGCAGAGTGGCCTCTGGAACGTAACAAAGAGGCGATTCTACCCAGAGGCGCGTTCGGATGGCTCTTATATTCGTGAGCTATGGCCTTTGGCGTGATTCACGAAAAACGGAAGGATATGCAAGGTGGCGACATATGGGCGTGCATGGCGTGCAATTCGTGTCTAGGATTGTACGGAGGACAAATGCTATTCTCGTCCCGAAATACTCGTAACAACACGTTGCAAGACGAGGGAGCCGTCGTCATTCTGCAAGCAATACGACGCGCCGGCAAGAACAATATCTCTTGCGTTTTTGCACTGATGCTTGCATCTTTCGCTCTTAATCTCGGCTCGATGCTCGCGATCGCAGCAGAGACGGCTTCGACTTCGAGCGAACTGCTCGAGCAAGGCCGAAAACTGCTTGAGGCAGGAAGGCTCGCCGAAGCCGAATCGGTCTTGGATCGCGCTGAGAAATTCGCTCCCTCTGATCCGGTGATCCTTACACTGGATGCTAAGGTGAAAGGCCGGCTGGGCGAGTATTCCACCGCTGTCGCTCTCCTGAAGCGCGTCATTCAGCTGACTCCGCAGGCCGCCCAGGCGCACGTCGATCTTGCAATCGCTCTCGCTGACTCTGGCGACCTTAACAGCGCCTTGGCGGAAACGGCAACCGCAATCTCTATCGCTCCCGCTTTGGCGATCGCACACTTGAATCGGGCGCGCATTCTTAGTGACATGAAGGAGGATCGGGAGGCTGGCGATGAGTTCGCTCTTGCGGCCCGGCTCGCTCCGGTCAATCCAGACTGTTACTTCTACTGGTCGCTTGCCGAGCGGGCGCAAGGAAACTTCACTAAAGAAAACGAATTGCTGCGGAAAGTCGTGAAGCTACAGCCCGGCAACGTCAAGGCTCATATCATGCTGGCAAGTAACATGCTGTATCAGAATCGAACCGCAGAAGCTATAGCTGAACTCCGCGCCGCCCTAGCGATCGATCCCAACTCAACACAAGCGCTGTACAAACTTTCGCGTGCTCTTCATTCGATCGATCCCATGGAATCAGAAGAATTGCGCACCCGATTCGATCGGCTCAAGGCTCAGAACTCTGTCGTCGATCAGGCCAAAACGCAGGCCAATGAGGCTTTCCACGCATTTACAGTTCAGGACTTGCGCGAGTCAGTCCGTCTTTTCAGCGAAGCGCTTGAGACCTGCGGAGATTGCGAGATCGAGAGCACACTCCACCGTGATCTAGGTTTGACTCTCTGCCGGGACGGCCAGTTTGAACGGGGCGCCGAGGAACTGCGCAAAGCGCTCGCGCTTAACCCCGAAGATCGGGACGCCGCGAAAGCCCTGGAGGCGATTCGAGTACTGAAGACCAAGTGAACGAAGAAGACGGCTGCAGCTGGATATGGAGGACTATCCCCATCTACCTATGGCGCAAGTGAAACAGCAGCAAGAAATGGGTCGGAACCTTGCGAAAGCACCGTTCTAAACAAAACGAGTCGTCGAATTATCGTCCCGTGCACCGGGTACTGATGCTTGCAGTCCTGACATTCACAGCATTTGCTCAGACTGGGAATCGATTCCAGCGCGCAACGCCTTCAACGACTGAGAGTAACGCGGTTCCAGCCCCTACGGAAAACGCTGGATATGTCGGATCGAAGACCTGCGGTGAGTGTCATTCTGGGATCTATAGAGAGTATATGCAAACTGGGATGGGTCGCTCCATTTCCTCGATGTCCAGCGTTTCAACTGCTCTCCTGGAAAAACTCCACGTGCCGGCTGTGTATTCCAATCAGCGACTTGACCGACACTACGACGTCATTGCTCGGGATGGGAAATTGTACGAAAGTGAATATGCGCTGGATGGAAGCGGTACAGAGATGTTCCGCGAGGAGCATCAGCTCGAATGGATCGTCGGCGCAGGAGCAAATGGAATTGGCGGCATCATCCGACGGGGCGGTTATCTCTTTGAGGCACCTCTCACCTTTTACACCAGTACCAAAACGTGGGAGATGTCGCCAGGATATGAATCGACGGACCTTGGATTTAGCAGGCCCATTCTTACAGCATGCCTCAACTGTCACAGTGGCCGCTCGAATCCGATCTCTGGAAGCGAAGGACACTACCAGAACGACGTGTTCTCCGAGATGCCGATAGGTTGTGAAAATTGCCATGGTCCAGGAGCGGCCCATATAGATGCCGTGACAAGCGGGGCCATGGGCAAAGGGCGAAGCGTCTCGATCGTGAATCCTGCTCGCCTGACTCCAGACCTCGCGAACAATATCTGCATGAAATGTCACGAGATCGGGGATGTGCGAATCCTCAAGCCTTTCAAAGAATACAAGGACATTCGGCCCGGAGAGCCTCTGGACAATACGCTGTCGATTTTCATGACGCCTCCCACACGCGAGGCGCCGCCCGACAAGGACCATCTCCAGCATTACTATGCCATGACTTTGAGTAAGTGCTATCGCGCCAGCGGCGGCCGTCTGGCCTGCATAACCTGTCACGATCCTCACCTCGAGCCTGCGAGGGAACAGGTGCCAGCCTTTTTCAATAAGAGATGCATGAGCTGCCACACAGACCAAAGCTGTAAGCTACCAACTGAGGCGCGTAAGCAAAGTAGTCCGCCCAATAACTGCATCGGCTGCCATATGCCTAAGCGCGAAGTGGGGTTCCTCGCGCATTCCAGCCTTACGAACCACCGCATCACCACCCAAGCCGACGAGCCCTTTCCGGATTCCGCGTTTTCGCAGACCACGGCGGCTCTACCCGATCTTGTCCATCTCAATCCTGCGCCGGGAAAGCAGGATGTCGCTCCACCGCTCCTTACGCTGTTGCAAGTGTATGGAGAACTAGCTGCGCAAAAACCAGAATATGTACTGTCTTACAATAGGATTCTCGATCAGCTTCAACAGAGGGAACCAAACAACGCCTTGGTACAGGGGGCGTTAGGGCGCAGATGCCTGCAAAGTGGAAACCTGCGAGAAGCTATCGGGCACCTGGAGCAATCTTTAGCAATCGGAAAGCCACAGGCTGCGGTCTATTCCGACCTCTCAGAAGCTCTGGATAAATCAGGTCAGCGCGAGCAAGGTCTCGCCATACTTCAAAAGGCGATTCAAGTGGACCCGTTCAATCCGCTGTTGCAAAGATCGCTGATCTTTCGCCTCATCGCTCTCAAGCAATACGCGAATGCGCGAGCAGCCATGAGCCGTTACTCCGAAATCTTTCCACAAGACTTCTTCATGCGGCAGAAATTCGCCGTCGCAATGGAGGGTACCCCTACGCAATGACAAAGAGTGACTCTCTATTGGCCCGGCGCTGGTAGTTTGTTGGATGAATCGAACAGTTCGGGCTCGACGATTCTGTACGTCTGACAAGAAAAATGATTTTTGTGCTCAACCTTGCTCACCCATCTAGCCAGAATGCATGATCGGGGCGTTCATTGAATCGAGAGCACACTGCACCGTGATCTAGGCCTGACTCTCTCCCGCGACGGCCAAATTGAACGGGGCGCCGAGGAACTACGCAAAGAACTCGCGCTTAATCCCGATGATCGGGACCGCGAAAGCCCTGGAAGTGATTCGCATGCTGAACAAGTGACCGAACGGCAGCCGCGACGCGGGAGCGACGGTGCTCGAACCCGCGGCGATCGCTACGCTCGTGACCGCCGCCACGAGCTGAGGATCTCGAGCGTTCCAGCCGAATCCGCAATGAGCCATCTGGTCAATCAACGGATGGGCAACCATCAGCCAATGCGCTGGTCTTCTGAAGGTGTTCATCTCCTGTTGCAAGTGCGCTGCGCTGTCCTCGTCAAACCGACTCGACGCAATATTTCGCGAGGGGCATCCGAGCTTTCGTGCCCACCCCTCCTCCGCTACCGGAGTGTGACCGCCCCAACTCTGATCCAGTCCCGAAACTGGTCGCCTTGATCGCAACGATTTACGGAGCGCGCACGTGAAAGAGCGGAAAGCCAACCGCGCTTCCCGCTTTTCCATCTTTCTGGTTACGGCAAAGGTTGCCCTTCACCTACAGTTGATCTATTGCTCGTCCTGAATCCCAAGCACCCTGATATTGTTATTGGCCGGGAGGGTGATGCTCTCCACGGTCAGACTGCTGTTGACCGGGAGGATATACGCGTAGATGTAAGTCGTCGTCCCGCTGTTTTCCCCGCCGCTGGACGTATTCCGGTATGCCATCGTGGCCACCTTCGTCTCACCCGAATAGTTCCCTGGTATGCCCCAGTCGCTGATGCTCTGCGTGACGGTGGAGTGCGTGCCGTTGGTGTAATTCACCTGGAAGGTCTGCGAGGGCTGATCGCCGTAGATTGCGTAGGCCAGGATATTCAAGGTGCTGAACACTCCGGGTGTTAATGGAACTGTTACATTGGTGAATGCGTCGGGCGCGTTGGACGGACCGTAAGTAAATGTGGTCCCGTTAAACGCTACCGAAGCGCCCAGCAAGGTTGCGGAGTAGGCGTTGCCTACTCCATCCGCGCCGCCGTTGCTTGGGAAGGTGGTCCCATTGGTATAGATCGCGTTGACGTTATACGGCAGTGCCGTTGAGGCAAGTGCCATCCAGTCGATGTTCCAGCCGCCGTTGTCCACGTTCAGCGTCAGCGTCTGCACACCCGCCGGTAGGGTCACCGTTGCCGACACCGTCGTCCAGTCTTGCCAGCCGCCCGTGTTCGGAATATTGACCGAGCCGGTCAGGTTTGTGCCTGACGAGTTCGACAGATGAAAGGCATCGGTGACCGCGGTATCGCCAGCGACCAAGAAATTGACACTGTACGTTCCGGCGGTGGCCACGTTCACCGTGTAGCGGAACCACTGTCCGGTGCTCGTCCAGCCGAGATCATTGCCCGTTGCCGGAGACGTTGCCATCTCCAGATCGACGCCGTCGGAACGATAGCCGTTGTCGGTCCCATTGACTGAGTTGACGAAATATCCGACTCCGGAGCCGCCCGTATCGTAATTCTCGGCCATCACCGTGCCCGGAACCGCCGCCGGCGTGCCACCGTAGGGACCCTCGCCAGAGGTCGCCGCACCCTGAATCCCAAGCACCCTGACATTGTTATTGGCCGGGAGGGTGATGCTCTCCACGGTCAGACTGCTGTTGACCGGGAGGGTATACGCGTAGATGTAAGTCGTCGTCCCGCTGTTTTCCCCGCCGCTGGACGTATTCCGGTATGCCATCGTGGCCACCTTCGTCTCACCCGAATAGTTCCCTGGTATGCCCCAGTCGCTGATGCTCTGCGTGACTGTGGAATACGTGCCGTTGGTGTAATTGATCTGGAAGGTCTGCGAGGGCTGATCGCCGTAGATTGCGTAGGCCAGGATATTCAGCGAGCTGACCGATGCGGGCTTTAATGCTACTGTCACATTGGTGAACGCGTCGGGCGCGTTGGACGGACCGTAAGTAAATGTGGTCCCATTAAACGTTACCGAAGGGCCCAGCAAGGTTGCGGAGTAGGCGTTGCCCACACCATCCGCGCCGCCGTTGCTTGGGAAGGTGGTCCCATTGGTATAGATCGCGTTGACGTTATAGGGCAGCACCGACCCTGGGCCGCCGTTGCCTCCTAACTGCTCAATCGAATCTTCCATCTCCGAGGTAATCGCGGCCGAACTCGTGCCGGCCGGCGCCAGCAGCAGCACGTCATTGGTCGAGGTCGGAATTGAGAAGGTTGTGCCCGAAAGCGTGCCTTCATTGGTGCCATTGCGATAGAACTGCGCCGACTGGCCCGGCCACGGATTGGTCATCGAGACGGTCTGTCCGGCCTGGCTGATGATGCGAGCGTACAGAACCGCGTTATTAACAATGGCGCTTGAGACCAGGAAGTTGCCGTAGGCCAGATTGTCGCCAAAGTGGGCAGTCGTATTCGAAGGCCAGTTCGGGAAGAGAATGATGTTTCCCTGGAACGACTGCATCATCATCTCGGAGATAGTGGACGGCACTAACGCCTGATTCTCGATCCCGCCGCCGTTGATGTTCACATATAGATTCTGCTCGGCTTGATTGTTAACCTGAGTGGTCAGATTCGAAAGAATGGAGGATGGGCTGTATCCGACTCTGGCCGCTGCGGGGGCCCACATTACCCAAAGCGGGGTGCTAGAGGAAATCGGGGGCACCAAGTCCGCGACCGTGTTCTGCGCTATCGTCAGTAGCGTCGGACTCGATCCAAGCCCGACCGCGTTCGCGGCTGTGATCCCCCAAACTTCATCTCCATTCGTTGCCCATTGGTCCCCAATTTGCTCATTTGCGAATACCTGGAGTCCATTTCGGGTGATTGTCGGGTATGGCAGGCCTCCAACAGTGCTGGTCTCGCCGTTAAATGTGGTGAGGTTGTTCAGGATGTTTTGCCAGGTGGCTCTTTGCGAGGAGCTCTCACCTAGCACGGTGCTGAGATTGATAGCGCCCTGTAAGAGATTCCTTATAAACCCAAGCGACATTGTGCCGTTGGTTTCGGGATAGGGATCGTTCTCAACCTGCGAGTCGTTAACGTCGTCATAAGTGGTGCCGTTCGAGGTGAGGTAATTCTGGTAGAACATCGCTGCCTCTGAAATCGTCGGCCAGATAGAAGCCGCATAGCTAGCGCTTAGAGTGTAGTAATAATGATTCAGCATGATCGTCGCTAGAAAGGCGCCGTTGGACTTGATATTCTCTTCGCCGGAGCCCGTCTCGTAGCTGCCATTGGGCAGAGGGCCGAAATGGCACTGCCAGTATGCCCCACTGTATCCGTTGCTGGTGGCGTTGGCCTCGGCATTGGGCAACCAGGTCTCCATAGCCGTGTCGTAAGAATTCGCCAAGGCAACGTGGTTCGTTGGGAAATAGGCCAAAGGCGGAGTTTCGAAGTTGTAGTCCGTCGTGTAGTCGCCGGCCCAGGCAGGGTTCGCCTCTACCCATGGACCCCATAATCCCGGAGGAGCAGTATTCGGCTCGGAAGAGGCCGCCAACAAATACAGAGAGCCGTAGTACTCCTTTTGCAGAACCGGGTTATTGGCAAACTCCACGTAGGAGGCAGCCCAGAAGCTGGCCCACCAAGCCTCGTTCGCAGAGAGTTCGCTGGAGATCGAGGACGCGGTCGAGCTGCTCACGTTGGAGATGGACTGAGTGGTGTAACTGGAGCTGTCGTAGTTGCTCATGATGCTGCTCACGAGCGTAACCGTGGTTCCAGGCGACAGAGTGAATTGCAGCGTGCTACCGCTGATGGTGCCCGTGGCTCCGACCACGCCGACCGCGATCCTGACTTGATGCGTGTTGTATCCACCGACTGTCGAGGTGCTGTCAGCGGCGACGTTGTAGTAGAGAACATTGCCCGATGACCCCGAGCTGGATGGATAGGTATTGCCGTTCCCCGCGGCCAGCGAGACGGTAACCACCTGTGTGCCCGATCCTGAGTAAGTGAACTGGGTGAACAAAAAGTTGTTCGCGGTGTCGTTGGACGTCACCCAGGAGTTTGTCTGGATTTCATTGCCGTTGAGGGTAAACTGGCCGGTGACTGTGCCAGTGTAGATGTTCTCCTGCATCGCGAAAGATGCGCCGTTCATGCCCGGTATGGACAAGGCCATTGAAGCCATCGGCTCAACTTGTCCACCGGAGAACGACCAGAACTCATTCTTGCCCAAAAGGAATGTCATGGTGTTGATTGGGTTGACAACGACTACGCCAAGGTTGCCGTTGCCCATCAGCGCACCGCCGCTGGGGGCCTCGCTTGAGCAGCAGGATCCGGGCGTGGTGATTGAGGGGGAGTATTGAGAAACAATTCGTTGTGCCTGGGCTGACGTGATGGGGTCCGTCGCGGCTTGCGTGTTGACCGTCACAAGCGCCAAGGTCAGCCGTAGGGCCAGGAACAGACCGCGATTCCCCTGGCGCATGGTCGGGATATTTGTTGAAGCTGCAGTTCCAGAGACCAGTTCGATTACTTTGCGTTTCAAACATTGGGACATATACGAACTCCTCCTGGGGATCCAAAAGCAGATGGTGTGAGCCTGGGGGGCGGCGGTTTTGTTCCTGCGATGCGAGAACCGGTTCCGCAGGGATGGCTCCGATTCTGACTCCGCGCTACCTGTCAAAAAGATAGGTGCCCAAACCATTGGATTTGGTGGTGTTCTCGACAGCTGTAGCCACGCTCCTCAGCACAACCTTTGCGCTGGGAACCACCGCACCGCTCGAATCCCGGACAGCTGCGCTCGGCGAGGCCGTCGATAGCTGTGCGAGCCCTCTGCCGGATAGCAGTAGGATGGCACTCAAAATACATACTTGCCACAGAGCAAATACTTGGCAGTTCGTCCACCGCATATCACGCACCTTGGCTCCCCGAGAAGTTTCGTACATTACGCTGTCCTCCATCGTGGTTTCTTTGTTGGCCGGAACACTACGCAAGCGAAATGATCTATGTCAAGCATAATTAAAGATATTTAATTACATTTCCGCTCATAATAAATGATTATTAAATCTATTCATCTACAAGCAGAGATTGAGATCTATGTCTTTGAAGCGATCAAGTATCGATGTATCTTATTGATTCAATTTGGGCTATGAAGACTCCGCACGAGTTCGAGTCCACAGTCTGATTGATTGGCTACATTACGGCCATTCTTCGGATATCTCCACCCAATTTTGCGCGATCATAGTGGCGCATGGTATTGTGTGTATCGATCACTAATAATGATTGTAATCAGTATTACCAATCATGTTCTGTGAATAGTGTCGAGATCTTAGACAGACCTCGGGATCAGCTCTGCCTTACCCAGTTCCACCAGCGGCAGTGTCTCTGGGTCTCACTATCGCTGAACTCTTATGAAGGGGCGCTCGTGACACCTATTACTATCGATAAAGTTCGCGTCATCGATCTTCGCTTTCCTACTTCACGCGAAAGCATCGGCTCCGACGCCGTCAACAAGGATCCCGACTATTCGGCCGCCTACTGCATCCTCGAAACCAACTGCGGCCTCTCCGGTCACGGCCTCACCTTTACCCTCGGCCGCGGCACAGACCTCGTCGTCAGTGCTCTCAAATACCTTGCCACCAACGTAGAAGGCCGCGCGCTCGACTCCATCGTCTCCGACCTCAAGGCCTTCTATCTGCAGGTCACCGGTGACACGCAGTTCCGTTGGCTCGGCCCCGAAAAAGGCGTCATCCACCTGGCCTGTGCCGCTCTGCTCAACGCTGTCTGGGACCTCTACGCCAAGGCCGAAGGCAAACCCGTCTGGCGTCTGCTCGCCGATATGACACCCGAGCAGATCGTCTCCCTTATCGACTTTCGCTATATCGCCGACGCGCTCTCTCCTGATGAAGCTCTCACCATCCTCCGCCGTGCGCAGTCTGGCAAAGATGCCCGCCTCGTCCAGCTCGAACGCACCGGCTATCCTGCTTACATCACCTCCGCAGGTTGGTTCGGTTACAGCGAAGACAAGATTCGCGGCCTCTGCGAGGAAGGACTGGCCGACGGGTGGACACATTTCAAGCTCAAGGTCGGCGGCGATGCCGAAGACGACCTCCGTCGCGGTCGCATCATGCGCGACGCCATCGGCCCCCTCAACCGCATCATGGTCGACGCCAATCAGAAGTGGGGAGTCACCGAAGCCATCGCCCGCACTCGTCAACTGGCCGAGTTGCAGCCCTGGTGGATGGAAGAGCCTACCAGCCCCGACGATATCCTCGGTCACGCCCGCATTCGCCGCGAAGCCGCGCCCACACGTATTGCCACCGGCGAACACTGTCACAACAGTGTCATGTTCAAGCAACTCTTTCAGGCCGGAGCTATCGATGTTTGCCAGATCGATAGCTGCCGAGTCGCCAGCATCAACGAAAACCTCTCCATCATGCTGATGGCCGCAAAGTTCGGCGTTCCGGTCTGCCCGCACGCCGGCGGCGTCGGCTTGTGCGAGTATGTGCAGCATCTTTCCATCTTCGACTTCCTCAGCATCTCAGCGACCATGAAAGATCGCGTCATCGAATACGTCGATCACCTCCACGAACACTTCGTCGCACCGGTTACGATTAACCGCGGCCACTACATGCTGCCGCAGACCCCGGGCTATGGCAGTGAGATCCATGCCGAATCACTCCAGCGTTACAGCTTCCCCGATGGCATCGTCTGGAACGAGCGCTCGAAGCCGGAGGCAATGCATGAAGGTCGTCATCTTTCGTCAGCGAAACGCCGGATCGACGACCTGGATGACTAGGCACAAATTTCCTCCAATCGGAGCCATGGCTTGAGCAGTCTGGAAACTAGACGGATCCTGTCCAAGTGGAAGGATTGAAGATGACGACAAGAAGAGAGCTCCTCCAATTGGTTGGCAAAACTGCAACTGCGTCGATGCTGTTTGGTCATCGACGCGCCTCTGCCGCACAAAGCGAAACACGCTACACGACTCCGCGCCGCGGACGGCAGCTCCTAGAATTGCAGCAACGGTTTGTGGATTTGCGTTTCGGCATGTTTCTGCACTTCAACATGGCAACATTTCAGGATCGCGAGTGGGGTGATCCCGCGTCGTCTCCCGATCTGTTTCATCCTACCGCCCTCAATACGGATCAGTGGGCCGCGGCAGCGCGGTCAGCCAACATGACCTGGGGTTGTCTTACGACCCGGCATCATGATGGCTTTTGCATCTGGCCGACAAAGACGGCAGCTGCGAGCGTGGGGAAGACATCGGGTTCTATCGATGTTGTACGCGCCTACGTGAACTCGTTCCGCAAGGCCGGACTGCGGGTGGGTCTCTATTATTCGATCCTGTCGTTGCGCGATGACGTCCGCCATTTCAACGTAACACCGGCTAAGATTCAGCTCATTAAAGATCAATTGACGGAGCTGTTCAGCGGCTATGGGGAGGTCGACATTCTCATCACCGATGGCTGGGATGCTCCGTGGAGCCGTATCACATATGAAGAGGTGCCGTTCCGTGAGATTTATGAGCATATCAAGAACTTGCAGCCCAACTGCTTGATCTGCGACCTCAATGCCAGTCAATATCCTGCCGGTGGACTCTACTACTCTGATGTGAAGGCCTTTGAGCAGAATGCAGGGCAGAAGGTCCCAGAGGGTAGCGACGTGCCGGCCCTTTCTTGTGTGACCCTCACCGATGGATGGTTCTGGAAGCAGCGAGACGCTGATGGACATCTCAAGGCGGTGACGACCATTGTGGATGAATGGCTTGAGCCGCTGAATCGCAGACAATGCAACCTGATTTTGAATACTCCTCCGACGCGTGAAGGGCGCCTTTCACCGAACGTCGTGAGTCGTTTGGAAGAGATTGGCAAGGCATGGAGACATACCGGACCCATGGCAAAGCTCAGCGAGCATGTCGTGATCACGACTAGGAATCTAGCGACGGGCAAGCCCATTCATGCCAGCTCCTACCCCGAGACCGTAGGACCGGATCTAGCGAACGATGGCGACTTCCGATCGAGCTGGTACTTGGATGAGGCACAAACCTCGGGCTGGTTGGAAGTGGATTTGAAAAAGCGGGAGAGCTTCAACACTGTCTCGCTCGTGGAGCCCGTGGGTCAGTGGGGTGACTACTCGGCTAGCCGCATTCGGAATTATCGCTTTGAGTATTGGAATGGCGAGAATTGGGTTAGATTGACCGGGGGTGAAACACCGATGCGAACCACAATCCATCGCATACCGCACGTATCATCACGGAAGGTGCGGCTGCTGTTCGATAGCAGCCAGCGAATGCCGCACATCGCCGAAATCGGTGTGTATGACGAACCCGGGTAAAATTGACCACAAAGTGAGTTTGAGGTTACACAACGTCTTGATGTCCCGCCGAACCGCGTTGGCGCGCTCATTTCATTCCAGTCGTCGCTGGCTACGACAAATCGGCCGGCCTCAGTTGCTGATAGGGTTGGCGCTTGTCTCGACGATGGAAATGACGTGCATCCCCGTGGGCTCCGCACAGCAGCCTGCAGCGAGACAGACGCACGATGCGGAGCTCATTGATCAGGTGCAACAACTGATCCGGAGTGGCCGCACACAAGATGCTTTGTCTCTCCTCCAACAGGCCAATCTTCATGGTTCGCACGCAAGCGAGGTCCACACACTTAAGGGAATCTGCTTCGCCGTTTCGGCTAGACCGATTGAATCGGTAGACGAATTTGACCAAGCGATCGCGCTTCGTCCCAACTTTGCCCCTACGTATTTTTCTTCCGGATTGGCCGCTGCGAGTTTCAACAATCTCGATCGTGCGCTATCTCAGCTTGCAACAGCGCTTCGGATTGATCCCGATTTGCCCGGAATCAGGTATAACTATGCGCTCGTGCTCGCGCGTGCGGGCAAATACGCCGAGTCCGAAACACAGGTGGATCTTGAATTGGCGGGTAATAGTCCCAAGACCGAAGCCCCTGTCGATCTTTGGAAGCTGAAGGCACGCGATGCGTACTACCGGAAGAGATGGCAAGACGCCATCGGCGCCTACAACAAGGTGCTGGTGGTTCAACCCAACTGGGCCGAAGCCTATGCGTGTATTGGCGAGGCTCTTTACGCTTTGAATAGCACTCAGGAGAGCGAAATAGCTCTTCGAAAGGCGCTCGCTATCGATCCCTCCGATGGCGGCGCACATAGAACGCTCGGCAAACTTTATCAGGACGATGGCAAGGATGACGAAGCGATTGCACAGTTCGAGGCGGACATCCAGACTAGGCCTGAAGACCAGGAGGCTGTCTATCGCCTGCTCCGGCTTTACAAAAAGCGGGGCGATACAGCGAATGTCTCAAGGACGCAGAAACAGATCCAAGATCTGTTCGTGAGCCGTGCCGCTGCATCAGTCGATGAAGCCAAGGCAACTGAACTCAACAACTCAGGTATCGTGCTTGAACAGAAAGGCGATTTGGCCGGTGCACTGGAAAACTACGATCAAGCATCAAAGATTGACGTAACCAATATCATTTTCCAGCGCAATGCCGCGCTCCTGTTGTGCAAGATGGGGAGAATGCAGGAGGCAATCCGTCGCCTTCGCGATATTCTTCTGATTGATGCGGAGGATGCCGAAACGCTGCAAATCCTATCCGTTGCTAACGAACTCGCGTCGGGAGATCGCGCCAAGTGGAAAGACCTACCCACTCCGCAATCAATGCACTAACTTCTCTTCGATGCCCGGTGATCTCCTTGGTCTCGGTCCTAACCGAATGTACGTATTCCCCCGGAGCAATGCCGGCGACAAGAACAATGAGCCGGGCTTCACGCACATGCCAGTGTCGAGTTAGCTGAGGCAAGGAAGCGGAAAGAAAGTCCTCATCACCCGCGCTTTTGAAGAATCGAAGTGCGTTTAGGCCACGCTAACCCAGCTCCTACCAAAGGAGCACTATCCTGCAAGGCGGACACGCGCAATGAGAGATTCAAATCTCGCAACTCGTATTCGGCGGCGGGAAGAAATAGGTCTGCTGCACGGGAGATGCCCCCTCCGAAGACAACGACGTCAGGGGAAAACAACGTAAGTGTCTGTCGCAGGCTCCGGCCAAGGTGGTGGCCGAATTCTCTAAACACCTGTGCTGCAGTTGGATCATTCTCTACCGCTCCGGCAATATCGATTATTTTCCGCTTTTGGCCTGTGCGCAACGCATAGGCCTTTTGAATGGCGCCGGTCGATAGTACATCTTCAACGATTCCATCTTCATAGGGGAGGTTCCAAATCTCACCTCTGGGCGGAACACCTCGGCCCTCCATAATCACCTGACCATCAACGCTGAACGCAGAGCCGATCCCAGTTCCTAACGTGATGACAATGGCTCGATTCATGCCGCGGGCAGATCCAGAGCCTAACTCTCCTAATAGATAAGCGGTCGCGTCGTTCAGGAAGAAAACCTGTACAGGATCCCATTCGAAGCGCTCAGCAAGCGCTTGACGCAAGTTCACACCGAAGAGGAATGGAATCTTGTGCGTCATTTGACTAATACCTGCTGAATAGTCGAAGGGGCCAGGAAATGCCATGCTGGCACCTAGTATTTGGTTGAACCCACTCATTGCCTGGCCCCCAACAGAATGCAATAAATTGACGAATGCATCGCTTGTTATATCGATGGAGTGCGGGGCACTGATGACGGGCCCCAACTTGTAAGAATCCAGACTACAAACAGCAGCTGAGGCATGGCTGCCGCCCACGTCATATACAAGAACAGACGATTCCATTCGCATTCAGTTCTCCTCACACCAGGTCTCGGTGTTGCCCACAGTCTCTATACGGAAGTGCTCCTTGATGGGGGAAGTTCCTGGCTCTGCGTGGTTCATTTCTTGTTGGGTTCACGCCCACGATAAACTCCAGAGTTCCACACGTTGCAATCTCGCTGTGCCACCGCTACGCCAAAGGTCGACGAACCTTAGGAGGCCGCCGACCTTAGGCATAGCAAAAGCAGGGTCAGATTGACCCTGCTCTTTGGGCTAGAAGCTTGCCCTCAAACTAAGTTGGATCTGCCTCGGTGTTGCGCCGGGGGCGAGCGAAGTGATAATACCAAATCCGCCACCACCATAGGTGGTACCGGGCGTGCCATAGTTCTGGATGTTGAACAGGTTGAAGAACTCTCCACGGAACTGGAACTTCAACGATTCCCGAACGGGGATATCCTTCATGAGAGAGAAGTCTACGTTGTCGAAAGGCATCGCGGTGATCATACCTCTGCCGGAGTTCCCGTACTCGTTGACCGGGTGCGAAAAGACCGCGGTGTTGAAAGCCACCGCTTTTGTCGGGTGCGACGCCTTCGGACTGCCCGAGACATTCGCGCGGGCGTAATTGAACCCGATCGTGTTTCCGATATTGGCAGGATCGCTTCCAGCGTCGGGGAAGCCCAGAGGAACTCCCGAGTGCGCCGACGCAGTAACATTCGCTTGCCACCCGCCCAATGTTGCAGCTCCCAAGCCATGATTCAGCCAGCGCTGATGGGGTCCGAACGGCAGTTGATATAAGCTGTAGCCGTACCAGATAAACTTGACGCTGTTTGAGGTGATACCGCGATTGGCATTTAAATCGTTGTAATTCTGCATAGTCGCGAAACCCATCGGTCCATCTTCGACGTCGTACATTCCGCCGCCGCCATTGTCCATCGCTTTCGACCATGTGAAGCCGCTGCCAAAATTCAGGCCACCCGAGAGTCGCTTATCCGCGCGCAGTTGGAGGCTGTTGTAAGAGGATGTTCCGCGCGAAGTCGCCATGACTGCTGTGGCTCCCCAC
Organism: Edaphobacter aggregans; assembly: GCF_003945235.1. NCBI lineage: Bacteria > Pseudomonadati > Acidobacteriota > Terriglobia > Terriglobales > Acidobacteriaceae > Edaphobacter > Edaphobacter aggregans. The sequence goes on along the minus strand of NZ_RSDW01000001.1, from coordinate 5,464,461 downwards.
TGGAAAGGACGGTCTAAGCCAGCCCCTCCAGGATCGGGCGAGTTGTTCGAGAGCCCTGTAACAGGCAGACGCCGGTCAATACTGCCGACATAACCAGCTGATACCAACAGGGTCGATGTGACTTGATCCTGTATATCCAGGTTGAACTGATGTGAATAAGCATTCTTCAATTTCGGATCATAGTTCCAGCCATACTGCTGCCACGGCGTCGGAGCCGTAGGCAGAATTTGAGTTCCTCCAATGTTCGGAATCACCTGCGCCATCGTAGTGGGCGTAACAGTGCTGATCGAATTGAAATTAAGAGGCATCGAAGCATTCGACGGCCACGCCAGCAGCCGATCTCGAACCGACTGAATTCCGCTTATCGAATTGTCAAAGGCAAGTCCATAGCCGCCGCGGATCGCAATCTTGTCCGTGGGTTGATAGGCAATGCCAATGTGCGGTCCAAAGTCCGTGTAGACAGGATCGGGACCAAGATTCGGATTTGCCGCAACAACCACATGGGCCTGGAGCACTGCCGCATCCGAAGAGCTGAGACCTGGGTAGGAACTCACCGTAGGGATGCACGGCGCGTAGACTCCCCCTGCCGGATTGCAAGGCGGAGGCAGCTTACCACCGGAAATAATCCAGTTGCCGGTATTCGGATCGATCTCGGCCGCCGTAGTTCCATTAAGCAGGTGAGGCGACGATTCGCCATCCCAGCGAAGGCCAAGGTTCAAGGTTACGCGGGGCGACACCTTCCATTGATCTTCAATGTACGCTGAGGGCGAGATAATACGGGAACTGTTGACCTCCGCCTGAAATCGGCCGCTAGTCGGAACACCCAGCAGTGCAGATGCGATCCCGTTGCCGGTGGCGCCCTGATTGGTTGGATCAGCCGTCCCGGTTTGATCAAAGGCAAACGTGGCCGAGCCGAAATTGGCTCCGTTGACACCCTGGTTCTCCTGGGAAATCAGTTCGAAGAATCCAAACCGGAACAGATGATTCCCGTGAGTCCAGGTCGTATTGACAGCGAAGCTCAACTCATGTTCAACGTTCTCTTGTGCACCCTGACCGCCGGCGCCGTTGTAGCCGGTGAAGGTGAAGTTCGGGGTCCCATAGGACTTCGCCACCGCGCTTAGGAACGCAGCCGCCGACGCAGGCGCACCCGGAGTCGTGTCGTTATAGCCCGCCTTCCAACGCCCCGAATATCCAATGGTTGCGTCGAGGACAAGATGCGGTGTGAACGTATGAGCATAACCACCGCCGAAGTTTCTATCGTCAGCCGAGGAAGTACTAAGCGCATGCTGCCCCGTCGGCTGCGTGGCGGAGGAGTCGAGAAAGCTATACCGGAACCAGATCATATTGTTGTTAAAGTTATGATCAACGCGACCGGAGAACGCGTTGGCATTGTTCGTGCCGACAGCGTTCAGAATTGTGTTATTGCCGCCGGCCACCGAAGGCGTGAAGTTAGGCGTATCGGTGTAGGCCTTGAGGTAAGCCTGCATGTTCGGGTCGATCATGCCTGCCGGAATAATGTGGCCGTTTCCCAGCAGCGGCCGCGATGTTCCACTTGACAGAAAGGGATTGTAGAGGAGCGCGGGCTGTCCTGTACTAGTTAGGACGGCAGCATTCGTGAAGTCACCGTTCAATTCGTTCGCGGTCGGCGAAATGTAACTTATGCCCGCCGCTTTGGAGTAGCGCCACGACTCCCACGCTACAAAAAAGAAGGTCTTATTCTTGCCGTTGTAGATCTTCGGAATCCTCACCGGGCCGCCGAAGTCCGCACCGAACTCGTTTTGGTGATAGGGGGCCGGCGCCGATGGCGTGTTGCCGTTGAAATCGGTAAATGGATTTCTGGAGTCGAAGGCGTTGTTGCGCAGATATTCCCACGCCGCGCCATGGTAGGTATTCGTGCCGGACTTACTTACCACATTAACCACACCACCCAACACGCCGCCATACTCCGACTGATCCTCATGCGACTGCAGCTTGAACTCCTGCATCGAATCGATGATTGGGGGTACATCCCACGAGCTGCTAAACGCAGCGGTATTGACGATGCCATCGAGAAAGTACATATTCTCACGGTTCCACTGCCCTTGCGTCGAAGGAAAAGTGTAGGTGGATCCTGGAATGCCGGGCGAACCTTGGCCCGTGCCAACGGTTACACCACTGTTCTGCGAATAGTTCACGGGGTTCTCGCCCGGTGTCAGAGTCAGCAATGCCGAAAAGCTTCTTCCGTTGAGCGGCAGGTCGCCTACTGTGCGCTCGTCGACTACAGCCCCGAGATTGGCAGAGGATGTCTGTAGCTGCTGGGCAGATGCGGAAACGCTCACCGTTTGGGTTGCAGTTCCGACTCTCAACTTGAAATCCTGGGCCTGAATCTGGTTGACATCCAGCACCAAATTAGGCTTGACCTCCGACCCGAACCCAGCCGCCGTGACAGTAAGCTGGTAAGTACCAGGCCTTACTAACGGAAATTCATAGAGGCCGTCACTGTTGGTCGTGGCGTTCCGCGTCAATCCAGTTTGAACGTCGTGCAAAGCGACTTTCGCATCTACCACCACGGAACCGGTCGCGTCATAAACGTGACCGTTGAACGACCCTGTCGTATTTTGCGCTAGCAAGGCTGGGCAGTTGCCAAACAGGATCCCGCAGCATAACAACGCGAATCCTGCAATTGCAAGCCATCCTCTCCTGCCCAGTCTCCAGTGATTCCAATCTTCACGCATCTTGGCGCTCCGAAAAGCTTTGTACATTACGTCGTCCTCCAAAAAAATTCGATCCGGGGTTTTGCACGATTAATTGCCGCCACCCATTGGGGTTGCGGCCTGATTTCCAAGTCGCTGACACTGTGCTTTCTTGGTTGCCGAGGATCATAGGTGAGCGAAATGCCGATTGTCAATCAGTAAAACTGATCTTTTATTAGCATTACAATCGTCATAAGCGATCCTTAGTCCTGTTACGTGCCGCAAATATCGGAATTCGGGAAAGGAGGTCTGCGTTGATTCGATTATCATTACTGCGGCTAATGTCGTATATCAATCTCTTATACTGCTTGCTTTATTGATATTCGATCATTATCTTCGTTAGTGTTCTCGCTCGGTACCACACTCCAGCTGAACCGACGACATGTGAGGGTCCTCTCGTTCCTCCCTATCTAATCGGGATCTCGAACGGATGTAACACTGACGTGCGTGTCGCTCGTTCGGGTCCGTTCGCGTTGGCAGAAAGGGAATTTCTTACCGAGTATGGAAAGACGTAAAGTCATAAAAGGAATTGCGTCTGCAGCCGGTATCATTTGTGCGCGACCTCTGACCTTGGCTCTTGGCCAAGATCAGACCTCTTTGGAGAAGTCGAGCTTTGCCTTGCCAATTCGCGGGATGGCGAATAAGGGTGGGAGACTTGTTCAACCGATCCAACTGACGATAGCGCACGCCGGAACGGAGGCAACGTTGGTCGTACGCGCCGACCACCAAGAAGTCGAGCGTCGCGTTCTGTCTTCCGGGACACATACGTTCAACGTCTATGTCGATCCAGCTGAAACAGCCAGGCAAGTGCTTATCGACTATGAAATCGCCGGCAATTCGGATTCGGCCGAAGTTCGTGTAGAACCGGTACGCAAAGTCCAGATCTTCATCTTGCCTCATTCTCACCATGACCTTGGATTTACGGATCTCCAGAGCAATATTGAAGCAAAACAAATGGCAAATATCTCCAAGGGAATCGAGCTAGCGCGAAACACGGCCAACTACCCGCCAGGAGCCCGATTCATTTGGAACCTCGAGGTTCTCTGGGGAGCGGATCTGTTCATGAGAACTAAGACTGCGCCAGAGCGCGAAGAGCTGATGAGCGCGGTGAAGAAGGGCTGGGTCGCGATCAACGGGATGTATGCGAACGAGCTGACTGGCCTTTGCCGACCTGAAGAACTTCTCCAATTGTTTCGTTACTCAACCGAATTAGGCGATCAATGCGGAGTTCGCGTTGACTCAGCCATGATCAGCGATGTTCCCGGGTATACCTGGGGGACGGTCTCGGCTATGGCTCAAGCAGGCATCCGCTTCTTCTCGGCTGCTCCCAATTACTTCGACCGCATAGGGACCTTTATGGTCGAGTGGCAGGATAAACCGTTCTGGTGGGTCTCTCCTTCAGGCCATGAAAGAGTGCTTTTCTGGGTTCCGTGGACCGGGTATGCGATGTCGCACATCATGAAGCTGGACACAATGTGGGTCAACAAGTATCAAGCGAGACTAGATGAGGTCGGTTTCCCCTATCAAATCTCTTATGTTCGGTGGGCGGGCGAAGGCGACAATGCCCCCCCTGATCCGGAAATTTGCGAGTTCGTGAAGCAATGGAATGAAGAATACGAATGGCCCCGCTTGTCCATTTCAACGACGAGCGATGCGTTTGCGGCATTCGAGAAACAGCATGGCCACCAACTACCGGAATTGAAGGGTGACTTGACTTCTTATTGGGAGGATGGAGCAGGGTCATCGGCTTTAGAGACACGGATGAACCGCAGAGCATCCGAGCGCCTGACTCAGGCGGCAACCCTCTCGGCGATCCTCGCACCGCCGGCATACAAGAAGGCCGATTTTGACGCAGCCTGGAGAAATGTTTTGTTGTACTCGGAACACACATGGGGAGCATGGAATAGTGTCTCGGACTCTGAGAATCACTTTGTGGCACAACAATGGCAAGTTAAACGCCAATTCGCGGTTGAGGCCGAGAATGAATCAAACAGGCTCCTCGATGAAGTGCTCGACGCATACGGAAGCGACGGCGATAGCTCAAACGTAGATGTACATAACACCTGCTCTTGGCCGAGGACAGAAGTTGTACTGATCTCGAAGGAGAGGTCCCTGGGCAAAGATCATGTGAAGAACGAACACGGTATATCTGTTCCATCGCAACGTCTTTCAACGGGGGAATTGGCCTTTATCGCGGAGAATGTTCCCGCGCTGGGGAGTGCGAGTTTTCATCTTTCAGCTGCAGCGCCGCATGCGCCGTCAGTACGCGTTACGGTGCTGGACGGAGTCTTGGATAACGGTGTTGTGCGCGCGAAAGTCGACAGCAAGAACGGCAACGTCGTCGAGCTAATGTCCAGCAGGAACATGCACAACCTTGTGGACACCAGCTCAAGCGAGGCGGTAAATAAGTACCTGTTCCTTGAAGGCAGTGATGTATCAAAGGTGAGCACGAGCGGGCCTGTGCGCATCGTAATCGAGGAACCCGGTCCTCTCGTTGCCACGATCCGTATCGAGTCTTCCGCGCCGGGATGTTTGGACCTTGTTCGTCGCGTACGATTGAAGGCTAATATGGGTTGGATTGAACTATCCAACACCGTAAATAAGAAACGCGCACCGCTAAATCCGCACCCGGGCAAAGATGCACCTGCCGTAGAATTTGCTCAACATGGGTCCAAAGAAAGCATGCAATTTGCCTTTCCGTTTGCTATTGAGAACGGTCAGATTCACATCGATGTTCCTCTTGCAGTAATGCGTCCTGAGATTGATCAACTTCCGGGATCTTGCAAGAACTGGTTGCCTGTGGGCCGGTGGATCGATGTAGCAAATGCGGAGTACGGCGTCACCTGCGCGACACTTGATGCGCCTCTGGTTGAAATCGGCTATCTTTCGGCCACCATGCTAGGCTCGCAAACCCATCCTGAGATCTGGCGTAGGCATATTGGGCCCACGCAGAAGTTTTATTCCTGGGTCATGAACAATCATTGGGGAACGAATTACCGCGCGTATCAGGATGGACCCATCGAGTTTCGGTATGCGCTTCGTCCGCACGGCGGCTACAAGCCCGTAGATGCCAGCCGATTTGCGATTGGTATGTCACAGCCCCTTATTGCTTCTGCCCAAGGGCAGCGATCTCGAATGGCCCTGAAGCTCCGGATAGATCAGGAAGATATACTTCTGCAGGAATGCAAGCGAAGTGCAGACGGCAGCGCGTGGATTGTCCTGCTTTTCGGCGCCGCGGGAGAGAGCCGTAAAGCTAACCTGACGTGGACAGATGACACACCTATCAAGGTTTGGCGTAGCGACCTCCGCGAGCGACCGCTTGAACAACTCGGTACACAAGTGGAGGTACCCGCTTGGGAATTGATTACCCTGCGCATTGAAGCGCTGAACACATAGGCCCGGATGCAATCGACTTCAAGCCCGGATGACGTCAATTCCGAGTTTTTCGAAGGGTGCAATTGCTGAAGCAGACGCACCCGTATCGGTAATTAACTTGTCTATTTCCTTTGTTGGACAGAGGAGATACTTACTGACAGAACCGAGTTTGCTGTGATCAGCGACCACAACCTTCATTTTGGCATTGTGTACAAGTTTCCGCAGGATCTCGGCCTCGGAAGGATTCGTGCAGGTCAAGCCTTTCTTTGCATCGATGCCGTCGACGCCGATGAACATGATATCGGAGAAAAGCATCTCGGCCGCGGCGGTTGCGAGCGGACCCACGAGAGTGAACCAACTTCCGCGGAGGTGCCCTCCCGTCACTATCACCTCGATGTCCTTCCTGTTACTCAATTCCATTGCCACATTTACGGTATTTGTGATGATGGAAATGTCGCTGAGCACCTTAAGGCTCCGAACTACTTCGGTTGTTGTAGTGCCTCCGGTTAAGGCAATGGTTTGTCCCGTGCTAACAAGACCGGCTGCCGTCAGCGCAATCCGACGCTTTTCTTCGGCAAAGCTGTTTACTTTGTCCTGGAAAGAAGTGTCATTCCGAAACGGCTCGTAAAACAGTGGTCCTATTGGTACTGCGCCGCCGCGTGTGCGCCTGAGCAAAGATCGGCTTTCGAGGTCTTCTAAATCTCGGCGAATGGTGGCGATCGATGCTCCGAGCGTCGTGCAGAGTTCTTCGATAGCAACGGTGCCTGTCGCCTGCAAGCGCTGAAGGATATATTCGTGGCGTGCAGTCAGGTTGTCACTCTTTGGGGGCATATTTCCTTAGCCAAACAAGGCGATTCGTATAGTTGTTGCACCTACAATAACATGTCCGTGCGCGTATAGCCGCCAGATATGCTCGAAAGAGTGGAAAAGAATCACAATGAGATCGGAGAGAAATGGTAAGAATGAAACGCCACAAATTTCTGCAGTCTGCCCCCGGCGACAGCCACTGCGCGCGGCAGGCTTCTTAAAGCCGGATATCATTCACAAGCTTCTCACTCTGGCGCAGCCTTAAAGCTGAACATTATGATCGAAATAATCACATATTATGATCGATATACCTTAATACGCTTATGTAGCATGATAGAATCCGATACTGACTATCACGCGCCGATGTTCGCTTTTGGGCGCGTCCTTGAAATTTCGGCCGTTGACTTGGGCGTGATCAACAAGAGAGGTTTCACACCGGTAGCGACTAAAGCTGAGCGAAAGGAATCAATTCATGAGCAGTACGTCGTGCGGGATCGCAACCCTCATCATTGCCGGTGTTACAAACGCCAGCTTCACGATGCCGATGAAGTACGCCCGCAGATGGGCTTGGGAGAACACTTGGCTCGTCTGGACAGTTTTCGCGCTCGTGGTTCTGCCTCTTGCCGCCGCGCTCGTAACCATCCCGAATCTGTGGATGGTTTACCGCTCCGCGTCGCCGAACATAATCCTTCAAATCTGTGGATTCGGTGCGGGCTGGGGAGTAGCGCAGGTATTTTTCGGAGTCGCCGTGGATATGATCGGGATTACACTCGCATTTTCTATCGTCTTAGGAACATCTGCGGCGGTGGGCAGCCTGATCCCGATGGTGTCTCTGCATCGAGAATCCCTCAACAGCACAGCGGGGTATGCGGTGTTTGGTTCAATTGCGCTCATCCTGTTGGGCGTGATGCTCTGTGCCGCGGCCGGAAGGATGCGAGAGAGATCGAACGCCCAGTCTACTTCCTCTCAAAAACGGATCTCGCGAGGGCTGCTGCTTGCTATTCTGTGTGGTCTTTGCGCATCGCTCATGAATTTCGGGGTCGCTTTTGGGACACCGTTGGTTGAAGTAGCTCGCTCTTTTGGCGCAAGCGAACTCAACGCGATCAACGCGGTTTGGTTTCCGCTGATGCTTGCCGGTGCAGTTCCGAATGTTGTGTATTGTGCATGGCTGATGAAACGGAATCGTTCCGGATCTAAGTACCGAGTGGGGCGTTCACATTGGGCACTGGCGGCGATGATGGCCGTCCTCTGGTTTGGAAGCACCCTGCTTTATGGACTGGCAGCGAGCCAACTAGGAGCCTGGGGTCCGATCCTTGGATGGCCTTTATTCATGTCACTGATCGTGATCACCGCGACTATATTGGGCATGTTCACGGGCGAGTGGAGAGATGGCGGGGCGCTCCCTATCCGCATCCAGTGGACCGGTGTGACAGTGCTCGTGCTAGCGATTTTTATCCTGGCTGGTTCAACCCGTTATTTGCGCTGATTCCAAAGCTGGAGTTCACTTAGATGCTCGCTCTCTCCCTTGACATGGGTGGTACACATATTGGCTGTGGAGTCGTCCGGGACAATGAGTTACTGGGTTCAGCATCGCTCGATTCGGAGCGAGCGAGATCGCTCGAATCGCTTCTGCCTCGCATCACGGAGGTGCTCAGAACGCTCTTGAAAGACAGCGGCGTAACTGCGGAGGGGTGTGACGGCATTGCAATCGGGTTCCCGGGAATAGTGGATGTGCGCAACGGCCGCATTCTCTCCACGCTGAAGAAATATGAAGATGCGATTGATCTCGATCTCAAGCAATGGGCAATTGAGCAATTTGGCCTTGGTCTTCGGATCGAGAACGATGCTCGGATGGCCCTGCTTGGCGAACAATATGCGGGGGCAGCTCAAGGCGTGCAGGATGTCGTTATGATCACGCTCGGCACCGGAATCGGCGGCGCCGCAATGATGCTGGGAAAATTGGTGCGCGGCGCCCATGCCCAAGCCGCATGCCTCGGAGGCCACATGCCGGTCAACTATCGGGGGCAGAAATGCGCGTGCGGCAACGTTGGGTGCGCGGAAGCGGAAGCGTCAGGCTGGTCATTACCACGGATAGTGCGGGAGACACCGGGATTCGACAAATCCAGCCTTGCCAGCGCAGCGCAGATCGATTTTCAGACGCTTTTCGCCGCCGCTCGAAAGGGAGATGCAGTCGCCGGCGCAGTCCAGCAGCATTGTTTGAACATTTGGGCGGTTAACGCGGTTGCGCTCATCCACGCCTACGACCCGGAGGTGGTCGTATTCGGAGGAGGCGTCATGCAAAGCGCTGATGTCATTCTGTCATTCGTCGAGGGACATGTGAGAACGCACGCATGGACGAGGTGGGGAATACCTCGGGTGTGTGCGGCAATGCTGGGCGGAAACGCTGCGTTGCTGGGAGCAGTTCCGCTGCTATCGGAAAATCTTCCGACCCTGTAGCGGAGCGAGAGCTGGAAGTTTTATTGGCGTCCGGGGAACAATCTATAATTCATTTTTTCGTGTCGAAGAACTCCATACGCAATCGTCCTCTAGAGGAGAGTGAAGATCGAGTAGCTGTCATGTAGCCTACGACGATCTGAGTAGGAGGCTAAAGTTAGCACCAAAATCTGGAACCTTACGGCCTTGACAATCTCTCTGCGAGCGGTTGGACGTGAGGCCACCCGTTGCGAACAAACGCTTTGATCGTTGCACAGGCCTTTCGGTCCGAACGCCCGATTGGCGAAATTCGATATCTGCCAACTGCAGCCGGGACAATGAAAGTTTCAGCATAGTGAACGACGAATGGATCGAAGGCTCCCGTCGGGCTTTCGACGATAGCCTCCTCCCCCTCAACTAGGTTGAGAACATTAACTGTGTCCAACGTATCATGAGGCGTCGGACTCGTGAACCAGTGCCTGCGCGTTTCAATAAACTCCAATTCGTGGAGCCCCGTGCGCTCCTCGCGCCAACCTGTTCCCTCCCCCATAGGTTCGATCCGATTGATCAGGTTTTTCCCAACCCATTCCGTGTCACGGTTCCAAACGATGTTTGCCAAGCCGTGTTCGAGATGAATCGGTCTTGGCAAACCATCCAGGCCCAGCCGGCCCCAGTCCCACAACTTGAATGTGAAAATATACGGAGTTGCGCTTATCTCAAGAACCATGCTGTTTCTGCCCGAACAATGGATGGTGCCAGCCGGAATGAGGAAATGGTCGTGCTTTTTGGCCGGAAAGCGATTTACGTATGTCTCAGCGCCGAACGAGACGCGGTCGTCCTGAGCCGTCTTCAACTCCCGGATCATGGCCTTCCTGTCAGTATCAGTCTTAAGACCGAGGTATACACTGGCATCGTCGCCAGCATCGAGTAAATAGTAGCTCTCGTCCTGCGTGTATTGCATACCGAAATGCTCACGGATAAATTGCGTTTTCGGGTGAACCTGAAGCGATAGGTTTCCACCGCCCATTGTGTCTAGGAAATCAAAACGAATCGGGAATTCGGCGCCGAATCGAGAAAATACCGCTTCGCCCAATAACTCGCGCGGATAGAGAAGAGTAAGGTTCATGGCTGGAATCTCGATGCACGTCCCTCCGAAGGAGAGCAGCAAACTGTTTTCCTCGGGTACACAGTCGAAACACCACGCATAATTTGGCATCCCCGGAGGAAGACCACAAACCTTCTCCATCCAATGGCCGCCCCACGGCCCTGGATCGAAATAGGGAACCACACGAAATGGGCGATGGGCAATCTGTTTAAGCCCATCCCGTACGGCGCGTCCTGTCACGAGTTTCGGAATATCTCCGTTCGTGTCAAGCCAAAAATCGATCTTCTCCAATAGTGATTTCTTTAGATGGTCAGCAGCACGCCAATCGACGAAAAACGCCCGTTTGTATTTCTGTCCTGAGCTTTCCTGCAGATTGTCGGCTCCTAGATTCCCGACCGTTTTCTGTCGTTGTCGCTGCTGGATCTCCCAACGAGTCATATCCGCATAGACGAGCAGACTTGGTTCTGCAGAAAGTAGGGACGCACCGGTGCCGACAATGATCAAAAGTCCATGTTTCCAGTTTTTGACCTGTTCGCGTGCGCCGACGAGTTTCGCGTCATCGAAAAAATCCTCAATTTCAAATCCATTCATGCTGCCGAATACAGGATCGTCGCCTAGCACGCTCGATACCATCAACTCGATTTCAGAATGACTCTTAAATAGGTCCGAGGTGACGATCAGGCCCGACGGCCGCATGCCCTCCACCAGGGCGCTGGTAAGTGCCTTCTCAAATACCCCCGGATAACATTCGAACAATATTGTGCATTGTTCTCGCGCAGCGAAAACCTTTAACCGTTCCAGGATTTTGTGCCAACCTTCCCAACTTTCCGATCCAGACTGGCTAACCGTACAGATGGGAAATCTTTCGTAGTTCGTCTCTCGTCGCATCAGCACTTCGAACTCCGTTCAGCGTACTTCACCGAAATCAAATCGGCCAGGGCGATCTCATCATGATCGAAAGGTCGCATATATAGATAACGCGCGTTTTATTTCTGAAACATACGTTTTAGATTCGAACAACACCGAAACATCGGAACTCGACCTCCCGAACCTCAGCTGCGATACAACGTGAGATGTAGAATCTCATATTACGATTCGAATATGCAAATAAAATCATTGTTCATGATTGTATTCGCTATAATCGATCGCATGAGATCGAGACAATGAAGCACGTTAAGCCACATGAAAAGTGGTCGATATCGAGGAGATCGTTTGCGAAGGGCTCCATCTTGGCTCTCGCGGGGTCATGGCTAAGGTGCCGATTACGTGGGGAACCCCTGAAAAAGCCGGATCGCGCATCGCGCTTTATCAATCCATTCATCGGAGCAAGCACCAGCGAATTGCTGGGAGCGGGCAAGACTTTTCCAGGTTCCACGACGCCATTTGGCATGGTACAACTCAGTCCGGATACGATTACTGGGGGCCTTAAAGGACCTGGTAACCCGTTCGAAGGCGATAACGGTCCTGGATACTCTTACGAACACACAACGATTGAAGGCTTCAGCTTTACGCACATGAGCGGTGTGGGGTGGTATGGTGATTTCGGCAATCTGCAGGTGATGCCGACGACCGGCCCCATGAAACTGGACAGTGGGCGGATCAACCATCCCGATAAGGGCTGGCGTTCCACCTACAGTCACGCAAACGAAAGCGCTGAAGCAAACTACTACGCAGTAATGCTTGAGAAATATGGAATCCGGGCCGAGCTGACTGCAGCGCCCCGCGCGGGAATGCTCCGCTTCAGCTATCCGAAGGATGAGACGGCGCGCATTCAATTGAATCTGGCGCGCCGGATCGGAGGCACTTCAACACGCCAGTCTGTAAAAGTGGTGGGAGATCGAGCGATCGAGGGTTGGATGCGCTGCCCCTCCGCCGGTGGCGGTTGGGGCAACGGTGAGGGCAATGTAAGCTACACCATCTACTTCCACATGGAGTTCTCAAGGCCACTTGAACACTACGGTGTTTGGAAGATCGACATTCCTGACAATGCATTTCCCGTGCAACAGGGACTGGCGACGTCATATTTCTATACCGACGAGTATCAGGACCTTGTGACGCGAGGAGAGGTGCTGCGCGGTTGTAACGAGTATGAAGGCAATCATATCGGCTTCTTCGCCGAGTTTCCTTCGCTTTTCATCGACGAAAAAGTGGTGGTGAAGTCGGGCATCAGTTTTGTCAGCGTGGACGGCGCTCGCAAGAATTTGGCCCGCGAGATACCGGGATGGGATTTCGAAGAGACGCGCCGCAAGGGCGTTGCGCTGTGGGATGACGCATTGAGTGCCATACAGATCGAGGGTGCATTGGAGTTTGAAAGCAAGATTTTCTACACTGCCCTGTACCACTCGATGATCGATCCGCGTGTGATCTCGGACATCGACGGCAATTATGTGGGTGGCGACGGCAAGATACACACTGCGACGAGATACACGCCGCGGACGATCTTTAGTGGGTGGGATGTCTATCGCGGAGAATTCCCGCTTCTGACTCTGCTCAATGCGACTATAGTCAACGACGAAATTAATTCACTCGTTAACCTCGCAGAGTCCACCGGGAAGGGATATCTCGAACGCTGGGAGATTATGAATTCCTATAGCGGGTGCATGGATGGGGATCCGGCAACCTCTGTGATTCTTGATGCATATTCGAAGGGAATCACGGGATTCGACATTGACCAAGCATACGCCGCAGCTAGGCAGACAGCCGCGGGGCCGAACGGATTTACTAACCGTCCTGAGAATAGTTTTTATATTGAGCATGGGTATGTGCCAGATCAGCCATCCTCACCGGGAGTTTCCTGGACCCTGGATAACTCATATTTCGATTGGTGCATGGCTAGTCTGGCTCTGGCGTTGGGCAAGAAAGATGACGCCCAAATGTTTGCAGGCCGCGCAGCAAACTACAAGAATATCTACGATCCGAGCGTTGGGAGTATGCGTGGGAAAAACGCCAAGGGCGACTGGATTCCGTGGCTGGGCAAGACTACATTTGGCCAAGGGTGCACAGAGAGCAATCCACTACAGCAAACGTGGTTCGTTCCGCATGATGTCTTCGGACTTATCGAACTGATGGGGGGCGGGGAGTCGTTCTCCGAGCAATTGGAGGCGTTCTTTGAAAAGACCCCGTCATCCTTCGGCTGGAACGAATACTACAATCATGCAAATGAACCTGTGCACCATACTCCGTACCTCTTTGTTTATGCTGGCAAACCTTGGCTTACGCAAAAGTGGGTACGCCGTATCCTGACGAATGCTTACCACAACGATGTTAATGGAATCTGCGGTAATGACGATGTGGGCCAGATGTCTGCCTGGTATGTCCTAAGCTCAATGGGCTTTTATCCTGTGTGTCCTGGAGAAGGAATCTATATTCTTGGAAGTCCACTTTTTCCGAAAGTCAGGCTTCAGTTGGATAAGAAATGGTACAAGGAAGCAACTTTTGCGATCACGGCAGAGAATCAGGCGCCCAACCACCCGTATATTCAGAGTGCAAAGTTAAATGGAAAGCCACTGTCGCGTGCGTGGATTCGGCACAGTGAGATTGCGGCGGGTGGCACACTGGAGTTCGTAATGGGCGCTGCGCCGAATAAAGAGTGGGCGACACGGAGTGAAGATCTCCCGCCAAGAGCATCCCTGTGAAAACGGGGATGGAACGAACCAAATTCGTTTATTGATCGACGTTCATCGGTGTCCCGGTTGAGGAACTCGCACCGAAGAGGGAAGTTGAGTAGACGCGACAGCCTCTCGGAGTTGTATGAATGCCCAGGCTGCGGCCAAAAGGGTCCACTGAATATCGAAATTGTTGAGGAGGCAGTTCTCAATGATTAAGCCTTGCTCGTGGTAGATCTCAGCCGGCCAGCGTCAGCTTCAAAGCCCGGCCACTCCATATCTCCCACCTTCACACCCGCTCCTATTGAAGAGCAAAACGCAACGGGCGATCTTTCGGCGGTCCCGTCCTGAGGTAGGACTCGAACCTACAACCCATCGGTTAACAGGCGGTTCCTGAAGGCCGGAGCACATGTGTTTTCAATGGATTAGCAGGAGCGCACAGGGGTATTTGGAGTCCCTGGGGCGCACAATTTGACGAAGAATTTGACGAAGTTCTGTTCTCGATCATGGCCGTGGATGAGCAGACCCCGCATCTGAATCCTCGCACCTTAGTTCCCTGCTTCCGATGGCTCGAAGACTCTTCCCTCAATAGCACCGCAGCCAGCATGCATCATGCCCACGGATCTTAGCTTTCGCTAGCCCGGCCAAACCGATTGCACGTTTCGTTGCCGGACCGGATTGACGGAGGTGAGGACTCTATTAGCATCCAGCCTAATGTTATAAATTGCAGGCGTAGAACTTCGGAATCGGCTCTACTGCGAGCTGGAACGATCATTATCCCGACTCTTTCCCTTCGCCTTCCAGAATCGATGCGGCAGCACATAGGTGAACCCAGCGAAACCTTCCCATTTTGTGCTCGTACTCGTCCATCCATGATTGAGACCGGCGTCCACTACCAGATTAGGCTTAACCGGATAGGCAACGGCGAATAGCGAGCCGACTGCGTTCCCGGCTGTGAGCGGTTGCGAAAAGTGCCACAACTCTCCAGAGAGAGTGAACTTCCCTGTCGGATGCGAGATGGAAAGCGTTTGGCCTATCTGGGCTCGCCGAATCGTTCCATCTGCCTGTTCCGTCACTATGCCGTTTACGTCGAAGTGAAAGCCGAGCAGATCCTCGCTGATGAGAATGAGAGCGCTCTGGCGAGAGGTGCCGATATCGATCTCCGGCGCAGGGCTCTCGTAGAGCCGCCGGATGTAGCTCATAGACACTGTAGGCATCCGCCCCTGGCCTTCGAGCAACACTCCCTGAAGTCCCGCGAACACTTCACCTGGACGGTTATCTGGGTTACCGTTTCCGGTGCTGTGGACGAAAGGTTCTGTGAGCGCAAGGAGTTGAAGGCGAGGCAGCACCGTGAACTTCGTGACTTGATTAATGCTGGCTCGTCTTGAAAATTCTTGAGAGTCCGAAGCGTAGAGCGTCCCATTTTCAAACTGCAAATAGCCAATCGGCGTCAGGGTAGCGGGGGTAGAGACGGTTGGACGACCGGGATTTGCGGTCGGAATCTCAGCTTCTACTGACTGACCGTGTGCAGGGAAAACCGACAAGGAAAAGAGGCACGATCCTATGAGCGTGAACATACGAACTCGCATACCAAGGCTCCATTTGTGCTGTGTTGTCCACGCCTAGGAAAGGCGCGACTCCGACGAGCTACGAGGAAACCGAGGTTCGGGGTGGTCGAAACTGCGAAGACGGCGCAATCAGGACAGGAAGTGGTGTTGGAGCGGCCGGATATGTACCCAGTAATCCCATCGAGATGAGCAGGTCGGTATGAATCGGCATCCAATGAAACCCGCAGCACGCGCAGATACCATTGCAGTCATCCGGAGCGATCGGAGCAGGATGGTCGGCGGTGGACTGCAGCGAGGAAGCAGCAATGCTCGTTGAGTGCACACCATCGCAGAGATCGCAATGAGGAGGAAAGAGCGACAGGCACGCCAAAACCGCGCAAAGCAGCCAAGCAGAGGTTCGAATTGTGAGAGTGCCACGCTCCATTCATCCACAATGATATGCGAACAGAATGATATGCGACAAACATCGGGTACTCCCGTTGCGACGGTTTCTGGGATGGTACGGCTGCAAACCCATTACTACCTCTCAGCAATACAGGAGAGCTAGAAATTGGACGTCGTAAAGGCGGTGACTGTGCTCCGAATAGTCATCGCCGCTAAAATATGCTACAACGTGAGACAACAGCGGTAATAAATGCAAAACATGTTCCAAGGCGGATGGTACGAACGGAAGTGGCCGCTATGGCTGCGCCTGTTTGCGATTGCCTGCCTCGTCATGATCTGCGTGATGAGTACGATCCAGGCCTTTCACGCGCATGATCAGTTTTCTCCTATAAAGCAGCACTCTGGCAATAACGGTCCGTCCTCGGACGACCATTGCCCGCTTTGTGTAGCGATGCACTCCGCCTTGCCTGTGTCACTACACTCTGCTCCTACCCCGATGCTGCTCGTCCACGCCCTGGATTCTGCGGCGGCCGATGCCGAGCGAATCTTCCGGTGGCGATTCGAGATGGCCAGCCGCCCACCTCCTGCTGACCAAAACTGCGCTTAGTTTCCTGCAGGCGTCAGGATTCTTCAGAACAATTTAAAGGACCTGTCCTCCCTGTGATTTCGTGCCCCCCTTTGGCACGAGACAGCGCTTTTCAGCACGCTCATTCGAGCTCGACAGGAGTTATTCCTATGTGCAGGCCTATTCTCACTCGACTTCCATTACTTCTTTTCTCACTGGCTCTTCTTGTTACTGGAGCACTGGCCCAGGGCACCTCAGGCAATTTGACTGGCACAGTGACAGACCCCAGCGGAGCGGTTGTACCTGGCGTCACCGTTCAGCTTTTGAATCCCGTCAGCGGATACGAACGCACAACGAAGACGGATGCGGCCGGAACGTATCACTTCTATAACGTCCCCTATAACCCTTACCGCCTCGTCTTTAACGTGACCGGCTTCAGCAGCGCGACTCAAACGGTAGACATTGCCTCCGGCGTGCCTGTGACGGTGTCAATTCGCCTCGGTGTCGAGACGACTTCCACCAGCGTCACGGTAGAAACCGGCTCTGACCTGATCGAGAACGATCCGACCGCCCATACGGATGTGGACCGTCACATCATCGATCGCCTTCCCCTCGAGAGCCAGTCGTCTTCACTCAGTTCGCTCGTGACGCTGGCCTCTCCCGGTGTTGCCGCTGACTCCAACGGCCTCTTCCATGGTCTCGGCGATCATGCCCAAAACTCCTTCTCTGTGGACGGACAGCCGATCACGGACCAGCAGAGCAAGGTGTTTTCCAACCAACTCCCCATGGAAGCCGTTCAGTCGCTCACGGTCATCAGCGGAGCGCCACCCGCTGAGTTCGGAGACAAAACCAGCCTCGTCATCGTTGCCACCACCCGCTCCGGCCAGGGTGTTACGACACCCCACGGCAGTATCTACGGTTCTTACGGAACCTTCGGTAGCGCGAACGGCGGAGGCGATCTCTCATACGGCAACACCCACTGGGGTAACTTCCTCGCGGTCAGCGGTTTGAATACCGGCCGCTTTCTCGATGGCCCCGAGTTCACGGTCATACACAGTAGGGGCAACCAACAAAACATCTTTGATCGTGTGGACTACCAGTTCTCGGATAAATCTTCCGTCCACACCAACCTGCAATACACCCGCTCCTGGTTCCAGACACCGAATTCCTTCGACACATCCGCGGTTTTAGATCAGTTCGGCAACCCGGTTGGGCCTGCGGATCAACGCTCCAAGATCGAGACCTACAACATAGCACCAACTTACACGCGCATCATCAATAAGGATACGATCTTCAACTTCGGCGGCTTCGTCCGCAAGGACGCCTTCAACTACTTCCCCAGCAATAATCCACTGGCCGATCTCGGCCCCATCCAGCAGGAGACCGTCGCACAGACCCGTTCGTTGACCAACGCCGGCCTGCGCACCGATCTCTCGTACATCAAGGGCATCCACAACATGAAGTTTGGCGCTGTGTATGAACAGACCTACCTTCGCGAGAACAACAACATCGGCGTCATCGATCCGACACTGAACTCGCCCTGCCTGGACGCGGACGGCAATCCGGTGATCGGCTTCAACGACCCTAGCAAGTGCCCTTCCTCGCTCGGCTACCAGCCGAACGCAGGCTTCAATCCAATCCTTCTGCCGATTGACCTCACTCGCGGTGGCACCATCTATTCTTGGCATGGCCAGACAGCTGTCAAGCAGCTAGCCATGTACGTGCAGGATCAGATCACCGCCGGCAACTGGGTCTTCAATGTCGGTATTCGCGGTGATCTTTACAACGGTCTCTCCGTCGAGCGTCAGGCTCAGCCCCGTGTCGGAACCTCCTACACCATCAAGCAGACCAACACGGTACTGCGCCTCTCCTACGCAAGAACCATGGAAACCCCCTTCAATGAGAATCTGGTCCTCTCGGTTAAGGGCTGTGTTGATCCTGTACTGCAGGCTGTCTTCGAAACGCTCGGCCAGTGCACTCCGGCGCCGTTCAATCCGGGCTTCCGGAATGAGTTCCACGCCGGCCTGCAGCAGGCGTTCGGCAGGCATCTCGTCTTTAGCGGAGACTACATCTGGAAGTACACGCACAACGCCTATGACTTCAGCGTGCTGGGCGCAACCCCCATTACCTTCCCCATCGAATGGCATAACTCGAAGATCCCGGGCTATGCGCTCCGTGTGAGCGTTCCCGAAACGCATGGCATCAGCGCCTTCGTCGTAATGTCGTCAGTAGCGGCGCGCTTCTTCAATCCGCAGATCGGCGGCGTAGGCGCAACCGTCAGCACTCCAGGCGGCTTGCCGTTCCGCATCGATCACGACGAGAAATTCAACCAGACCACGCACCTGCAGTACACCTTGCCCTTCCGCAAGAGCACCTGGCTCGGCTTCAACTGGCGTTATGACAACGGTCTCGTCGCAGGCGCGGTGCCCTGCTACAACACTATCGGCCTCAACACGGGCTGCGGAAGCACCTCCATCACCCTGCCTAATGGCCAGCCGGGAATCGACCTGAGCGGCCTTACGCCTGACCAGCAGTTCCAGGCAGGACTGGCCTGCGACGGCATAAGAGCCACACCCACCTCAGGCTTTACGCAGTGCGATGCGAACGGTCTCACCTCAAGTCTCATCAATATCCCAAAACCCAACACTGAGGATGATGACCACAACCCGCAGCGAATCGCGCCACGAAACCTCTTTGACATCGCACTTGGAGAAGACAATCTCTTTCATGGCGACAGATACAAAGTCGGGCTTCGTCTTAGCGCAATTAACGTCACCAATAAATTCGCCCTCTACAACTTCCTCTCCACCTTCTCGGGAACCCACTATGTCTCGCCCCGGGCCTTCACCGGACAGGTAAGTTTAAACTTCTAATCGCATCGCTAAACGAGCCAACAATGACGCGGCACTCCGCAGAGAGCGCCGCGCCCTTCTCCTTGATTGCTCGCTCATGTTTCATAAGAGGAAATCACACGTCGTCGGAGCTAGGAAGGTCGATGGCTTATCCCCGATGGAGACACTTTAGCAATAGCGCTCGCAGGCGCAGAATAAAAATGATCGCTTGGAGCTCGCGAGAGAGAATGAGCATGGTGCTTCTATGCCTATTAATATTATTAGCTGTTGCTGTCGGGGTATGGCTGTCACGAACAATTTCTTGATTGCCATACCGACTGAATCACCAAATTTTGTTCGAGCTTGCTAAACGAACCGTCACGGTAATTGCAACTGCCATGGGGGCGCCGATCGGCATTGCGCAGCCTTTAATAAACAAAGCGAGTTCGTCGCGTGGTCTTGTTCGAGTAGCCAGCCCCAGGCAGGTGCAGTGACAATACTTGCCTTTGTCTTGATCGTAGGAGATGTTAGCCACTTTCAGCGTAACAAGCAGGTAGCAGCGATGCGACAACGGCGAGGGGTAAAACCTTAGTCTTTTGGCTCATTCCATCAAGCCTATGGCAAATGCCATCAGCCTCTCCCTTGAGGCTTCACCTACGTTCTACCCTAGCGACTTTGGAAATTACGCGGAGACTAGAGCTAGTCCATCCAGAAATATCCCTTCATCAGAACCCGAAAGTAGAAAAGCACTAACAGGAACACAAAAATCCATGACAGAACAGTAAAGATTGTCCGCATTATGCCTGATCGGACAAATTGGCGCATTCAGCAATCCTCAGACATGTGCCGGCTCCTGCTGACTGTCGGCAACCTTGCCTTTCTCCCTCGGAGGCAGTAGGCGCGTCGAATTCAGGATGAATGTCAGTTCTGATGCAACATGGATAAACGTCGCTAGAAGCGGATTGAGGAATCCGGCTGCAGCCAGACCGATTCCTGCGGTATCGACAATGAGCGTCCCGTAGAAGTTTTGCAGGATGATACGGCGGCAGTTTCGCGCGACTTGAACTGTCTCGACGAACTTCGTCAGATCGTTGCCGATCAGCACGACATCCGCGCTCTCCCGGGCCACGTCTGTACCCGCGCTCATGGCGACGCCGACAGTTGCTTCGCTGAGTGCGGGCGCATCGTTGATGCCGTCTCCGAGCATCGCCACGGTGCGACCTTTACGCACCTGCTCCGCGATGAAACTTGCCTTCTGCTGAGGAAGCAACTCGGGATAGACCTGAACGATGCCAAGATGATCGGCTACGGTTTCAGCTGCTCCTCTTGTGTCTCCTGTCAACAAGATGACTTTGATTTTCATTTCCTGGAGGGCCTTGACCGCGGCAATGGCACTGGGGCGCAGTTGGTCTGTGACCAGCACAGAACCATGGTAGCGACCTCCCCGCGCGACGAGGATCTCCGTTCCGTCGGCGGTTCCAGCGTGTTGAGGCAATGCAATTCCGAGTTCCTTGAATAAGGCCCGACTCCCAACTACTGCCTGTTCGCCATCGAGCGAGGCCAGCACGCCGCGGCCAATTCGATACTCGAAGTGCTCGGGCTCGACGATGGTAATCCTCTGCTGCTCGGCGAACCGGACAATGGCACGGCCAAGTGGATGCTCCGAGTTTCTTTCAGCGCTGCCCGCTGCTTCGAGCAATGTTCGCTCCGAAATTCCCGGCCCGGTACTGATTTTTGTGACCAAAGGTACTCCATAGGTCAAAGTGCCTGTCTTATCGAGGAAGACGGTATCCAATTGCCCCAGTGCTTCCAGATAAATCCCGCCCTTGATGATCGAGCCATGCCGTGCAGCGCGCCCGATCGCGCCCAGGATGGCAAGCGGCGTGCCCGCGGCGATACCGCATGCCCCGGCCACAATGATGACGGAGATCGTGGATCGGATGTTGTGGGTGAGGATGAAGGTGAGCACCGCTGCTCCGAGTGCGAAATAGACCAGATATCCGGCGAGCCGGTCCGCCGTCTTTTGAATGGGAGCGCGCGAGTGCTCGGCATTCTCGACCGCTTCAATGATCTTGCCGAAGGTCGTCTCTTTGCCCAGGCGATCGACACGAACCTGGAGCGTACCCGCCTGATTGATGGTGCCGGCGTAGACCTCGCTGCCTATTGTCTTTTCGCTCGGCATCGGCTCGCCGGTGATAGCGGCCTGTTCGACAAAGGAGTGCCCGCTCACGACATGACCATCAACTGGAATACGGCTGCCGGGCCGAATCAGGACAATCTCGCCCGGAAGAATCGTATTCGTGTCCACTTCAATGACTTGATCATTGCGCAGCACGCTGGCAATTTGGGAAAGGAAATCCAGCATGTCCTGAATAGCGCGCCGTCCGCGGCCTACGGTGAGTCCTTCGAGGATTTCCGCTCCCAACACGAAGGCGGTAATGACCAGCGCGGTAAAGAATTCTCCGATTGCCAGCGCGGAGACGAGCGCAATGGTCATGGAAAGCTCCATCGTCATGCGTCGCTCGATGATGTTCTCAAACGCCTCTTTGAAGATCGGGTAGCCGCCGATCAGCGTGGCCGCCAGTCCAATTACGCTGACCCGATGAAATGGCTCCCAAAGATGGCACCACACCGCTGCGGCGGCAACCGCTACAAAGATGACACGGAGAATATCTGCGATTTCAAAACCGTGCTCATCGTCCTGTTCTTCGTGGGTATCCGTGGGCTCTGGCAGATGGATGCCAGCTTCAGCGATCTGGCTAAGATCAGCCGGTGTGTTTCTTTCATGTACGACAGCCATAGTCGTCTCCGAATCCTTAGTTGAAGTACCTCTTGACTACTGCTATGAGCTCGTCGGCTGCCTCACGCTGCGAAGGGAGCGTCTTCTGACCTTCGACCAAAACGTGAAATTTCAAGTGGCCCTCGATCAGTTCCGCCATCAATCCGTTGAGCGCGCCGCGGCACGAAGCAACGAGTTGCAGGATGTCCTCGCATTCGCTGTCTCCTTCAAGCGCCCGTTCGATGGCTTCGACCTGACCTTTGATGCGCCGGACTCGCGAGAGCGTCTTCGCCTTATTTTTTGTTGTATGAGACAAATGTCGATCCTCAATACTTAGGTATAATATAGTCCCCTATAGTATATTTTGCCCGACTCAGATTTGAAGTGGGGAAAATGTTGGGGACCAAACGCCGTGTGATCGGCCAAATGATCGTTTGCCATGGCTGCTGCTGCGGAGCGACCCATAAGGACCGCCCGGAAGTCCCAGTGGACTGGTTAAAAGATGAGTGGCGTAGGCGCGGTCTACTGAAACGGTTTCAGCTCACCGTGAGCGGCTGTGTCGGTCCTTGCGATTTCCCAATGTTGTCGAGATAAATTCAGAGGCTGGATCACAGTGGCTAGGCAACATCACTCACGTCAATCAGTACAGGTCTCTGGTGGAATGGGCGCACCGCTCGGTGAAGGCGAGACATTTATTGGAGTTGCCGCGTGAATTCAAAGACCACTTGCTGGAGCCGTGGCGTTGAACTTCAATAGGATATTGACATGACAGAATCTCAACTCCCAGAGTCGCCCGTGACGGGCAGCCCAAGCCAGACTTTAGCTTTTCCAGTGGACCAGATTGGCATCTGGACATCGACACTGTGCGTGGTCCATTGCCTGCTGACTCCGGTGCTGCTTTCCCTTTCCGCTGTCTCGGCTCATTTCCTGCCATCGGAGGAACGAATACATCGCACCCTCGCAGTAGCCATCGCCACCCTTGGAGCCATTACGCTGGTAAGGTGTTACCGGAGCCCTCGCTCTTCGCGCATGCTGGTGCTCATGGTTGTTAGCCTGGCCTTTATCTTCGGCGCCGCAGATTTGGGCAACCCGTCTGCCGTCCCACGGGCAGAGGTTCTCATCACTCTGGTTGGGAGCGGGTTCATGATCGCCGCGCACAGAACCAATCACACATTCTGTCGCGATTGCAGTTGCGGCAACTCAAGCTAAACGGCGCTTCCGATCACTGGTGGCACTCATTGCTAGCGAGTGCTATTCAGCGGAAGCTGCATATAGGTTGATGTGATGAATATTGCTCAGGCAAGCCCTAGTGCATAAACCATCTTTCGCAGAACAAGATAGTTATACCGACAATGCCTTGAAGAGTCGTAGCGAGCACGATCTCGCGCATCACGCCTTGCACCTTGATCTGCCGTTTGACGATGGGCAGGTTCATCGTGGTACTCGCTATAGAAGTCAACACCGTCGCGATACCGGCTTGTTGGGCGCTAACGTTGCCATGGGTTAGAAGATTTGCGGCGGCAGCGGTCGTGCTCGCGCTCGATACGGTTCCCCCGATCACACTTACCAACAGGACACCACTGTTGCCCAGCCACCGCACCGCCAGAGTTCCTGCAATTTGGATCGCGATAAAAAGAAATCCGAAACTGATGACCCTCTTTAGGGAGACGGGAGATGCAAGGTGAAGCTCCAACTCCTTTGGATTTGCATCCACCTGTCGATGCCGGGAGGCAAAATAAGTAGCAACGACCATCATCGCAAGTAATGGAAGTACGGCGAACCGGACCGCCGATCTGCCAAAAAGACCTAGTAAGACTGCGTTCCGAAGGAACATCGCGACGGAAGTTAGAAGCACAGCCGGGACAGTTTGCGAGAGGAGTCCTGCGGCAGGAAGGATGGCAGCCAGTTCCGCCGCCGCAGCAGTCGAATTGACGAGACCTCCTAGGATCGCGGTGAGGGCAATTCCACGTTTGCCATAAACACGAAGTAGAACGTAGTTGGCGAATCCTATGCCGGCCACGACAACAACAGTCACCCACGCTTCCCGTGGCTCCAAAAGCCTCCACGGATCGACGTAACGATCGGGGAGCAGAGGCCAGATGACGAATCCGAAAAGTCCCAGAAGAACCGCGCTCCGGATCTCCTCCGCCCGTACCCCTCCTGCAAATTGCTTGAACTGGGGTTTTAGAGAGAGCAGCCACGTTGCTACGATTGCGCAGGCGACCGAAGTAAACATGTGCCCGTTGCCGATCAGCGCGCCGAGGACAAAAGTGACCACCAAGGCGACAGAGGTCGTTCCTTCTACCGACCTGGACGCAACGATGTCCCGCACGTTTAAAAGAACTGCAAGCAGAACCGTAGCCAGCATTCCCATGAGCATGACGGGTGTCGAAATAAGAGCTGTCAACGCTCCGAGAAGAGCCGTAAGGCTGAAGGTACGAACGCCAAAATCTTTGTGAGACCACTGACGTTCAAACCCAATAAGCAGCCCGATAGCCAACGCCACCGCAAGTTTGATTGCGGTGACCACCGGAGGAAAAGCAGTCGAACCACCATGTAGTTGGTCGAGCCAGCCATTCATGTACTTGCCCCGTACTCATTTGTGAATCATAAGCCCATGTAAACTCCACGACGTTCGTGGTCAGTGAACCCTCTCAGTGCGCGGAAGCCTCAGGATTTTTAGGCTGATATGCAAGATAGAATCCGGCTGGAACCAGAAAGACAGTCAACAATACGGAGAGCGTAAGACCACCGATCAGAGCCTGGGCCAGCGGCGCATAGGACTCGCTGCCCTCTCCTAGCTTAAGAGCCATAGGTAGCAGTCCGATGATTGTAGCGAGTGAAGTCATCAGAATGGGACGCAGACGAACTCGACAAGAGGTGACAATTGCATCGCGGACGCTCATTCCTTCCTTTAATAGATGATGAGCAAACTCCACGATGAGAATACTGTTCGACAACGAGATTCCGGCGAGCATCACTACACCCATAAGAGACATCACATTAAGCGTGGTGTGCCAGACCAGAAGTGCAACCATCACGCCCATGAGGCCTGGGGGGAGGGCAAGAAGGATAATGAAAGGATCCAGGAAAGATCGGAACTGCGCGACAAGGATGAGATAAAGCAGGAGCACCGATAGCATCAACCCGATCGCGAAGCTATGAAATGACTCATTCATTGAGTTGACGCTTCCGCTTAGCGTTACATTCATGCCCTTGGGCACATCTGCGGAATTAACGATGACTTGAATCTCGTGCGTGATTCTACCCAAATCTTCCCTTTGGGGACGTACATAGATATCGACATTACGGCGAATCTGCGTGTGGTCAAGTTCGGTTGGAGCGTTGAATTGTTGTAGGTCTGCAACCATGTCCAGACGGGTTGTTTGACCAACATTCGAACCATGAAGCGGAATTGCCTTCAGATCATCAAGTGACTTAATCTGTCCATCCTTGTACATGACCGTCAGGAAGTAATTGTTCCCGCTGTTGGGATCGATCCAGATACTCGGAGCAATCATCTGATTAGAAGTGAGAGCCGTGATCAGATTCGAGACGACTTCCTTCTCCGTCAGGCCGAGTTCGCCCGCTCGGTTTCGATCGATCGCGATGCGTAGAGACGGGTAGTCGATATCCTGCGGCACATATACATCTGCAATCCCGTTGATCTTGCGGATCCGTGAAGCGATAGACTGGGCGATGTTGTAATCCGCTGTCATGTCATTGCCTGCGACTCTCACATCTATCGGAGCAGGAGCACCCATGTTTAGCACGCCGTCGACGAGACTGCCGCTCGAAAAAAAGGTTTGAAGCTCCGGCATCTCAGTCGCGAGAGCGTGCTTCACTTCGTCGATGTATGCAAAACTACTGGTCTTATGATCTGCGGCTAGAGCAACTTGGGTAAAGCCCGTATGCATCGCGGAGTTTGGGGAATATAACGCGGAGAAGCCAGGGTTGACGCCGATATTGGAGACGATCATTCCCATATCGTGCTTCGAAACGATACGGCGAATAATGCCCTCCAACTTCGCGGTCTCCTGGTTGGTCGCATCGAGCCGTGTGCCAGAGGGTGCTTTGAAGTTGATCACGAATTGGCCGGCATCCGTCCTTGGAAAAAACGATAGTCCAAGAAGTGGAAAAAGGAGCAGACTGAACACGAAGATGAATCCGAAGATAGCGAGCGTGGCACGCGGGACCTCCAGGACGCGCTCTACAAGCTGGTCATATCTTCGCAAGAGGCCATCGAAACCCTTGGTAAAGTGCGCATTGAATCGAGCCCAAATACCCGATTGCCCGGCGTCGGCCTTAGCAGGTATGTCATATTCTGTCTCAGCTGATTCGTGAACCACGTCACCATGAGCACTTTTGATGAACCGCGCGCAAAAAAGTGGCACAACAGTGAGCGCAACGAAGTAAGAGGCAAATAGCGAGATGACGACCGCCAGAGCAAGCGAAGAAAACAGGAAGCGACTGACACCGTAGAGCATGGTG
Organism: Edaphobacter aggregans; assembly: GCF_003945235.1. Taxonomy (NCBI): domain Bacteria; kingdom Pseudomonadati; phylum Acidobacteriota; class Terriglobia; order Terriglobales; family Acidobacteriaceae; genus Edaphobacter; species Edaphobacter aggregans. Next base: position 5,437,786 of record NZ_RSDW01000001.1, on the reverse strand, counting down.
ACTGGAAAGAACACAACAACGGTTGTGAGTGTCCCAGCCAGGACGGGAAGTGCAACTTCACGACCACCCTTTTCTGCCGCAACTACGGGCGCTTCCCCACCCTCCAGATGACGAAAAATGTTTTCGAGGACAACCACCGAATTGTCGATAAGTCGTGAGAGCGCCAACGCTAGACCGCCAAGAACCATGCTGTTGATGGAGCTCCCGGATAGACGCAGGATGATGAATGTAGCAAAAAGTGATAGTGGAATAGAAAAGAAAACAGCCAACGTCGCGCGCATACTGCCGAGGAAGATCAGAATCATGAGGCAAGTGAGGAACAAACCGATTCCGCCTTCATGAATTAGCGTTTCAATCGCAGTTCTGACGAAGCGTGCCTGATCGAATACGACAGTGGCTTGCAAGGAAGTGGGCACATCGTAGAGCTTCTTGATGGTGGCCCGGACGCCGTCGACAATCGCGATCGTATTGGAGTCCCCACCCTGTTTGAAGATGGGCAGATACACTGCACGCTGACCGTCTACGCGAACGATGTTGTATTGCCGCCCGAACGAGTCTTGGGGAGTTGCAACATCTCCCACGCGAACAGTAGATTGCCCCACCGTCTTAATCGGCACCTGAGCAATATCTTCAGGCCCCTTAAGCATCGAGTTCGTGTAAATGTTGTAATCAATACGCCCAATCTGCGCATCGCCAGCCGGGAGGATGACATTGGTGTCATTGACGGATCGCACTACGTCCATCGGACTTAGTTGGTTTGCTTCGAGCTTGTAAGGATCCACATAAAGCTGAATTTGTCGCCACGTACCACCAAATGGCTGGGGCACTGATGCGCCTTGCACTCCAGCTAATTGATTACGGACAAAGTTTTGGCCCAAGTCTTTCAGTTTGCTTTCACTCAATCCTGAGCCTGACAGCGGTACAAGTGCTACAGGAATGCTCGACGCATCTTGTTTGAGGATGATCGGCGGGTAAGTGCCGGGCGGCATATCCTTCAGATCACTCATTGCCAGTGAAGAGATCGACGCGGCTGCGCTGTCAGGATCCGTCCCAGCCCGAAAAAACACCTTTATGAGGCTCACGCCCGGCAGCGAACGCGATTCCATGTGATCGATACCGCTCGCCAGGGTGAACTGACGTTCGAGATGGTATGTGATGTTCGTCTCGATTTGCTGCGGGGGCATACCCGAATAGAAAGTCGCCACTGCGACCACCGGTAAATTGATCGAGGGAAACATGTCGATAGGCATGTCAGAGACACTTACCACGCCGAGAATCATCACGACCAGGCAAAGCACAACAATTAGATATGGATTTCGGATGGAGAATCCGGACATGCTACCTCTTCTTCCTTGCTCACTGAAATCTAGCTTTGACCGACGTTTGATTCGTAGCTAGCTGGTCTTGCATCCACCTTCTCCCCATCGGAGAGACCACTGTGACGGCCGACGACTACTTTATCTCCGCGTTTTAGACCTGAGAGAATCTCAACCCGCGAGGATGTCTGAAGTCCGGTAGTGATTTTTATGAGACGGAGAAGGTCACCCTGCACCAGATAGACCTGCTGCACGCTAGTTCCAAGACCATCCACGGCGTCGAGGGGCAAGCTCAGCACATCTGGGCGAGCAGCAAGATGCAAATGCACCTCCGCATACATGCCTGGTACAAGCTTCCCATCGTGGTTTGGTACGTCGATCTCGGTATCCATAGTCCGCGTGGTCATTTGTAGTGCGTTTGCGTAACGGGTGACGTTACCGCGAATCATGATTCCAAGGTTCGTGACATTTACTTCTACAGGCTGCCCATCTTTGATGCCAGCAACGGAGTTTACAGGGACTGGTACGATGACACGGAGCGTGTCGTTCTGCGCTATCCGAACCACAGGCATAGCTTGTGACTGCGAAGAAGTGCCCGCTTGGATCATCGATCCCTGATTTGCGTAGCGTTTGGTAATGACACCAGTGAAGGGCGCCCGTATCGTCGCATATTGCGACATGGCTTGAGCACGCGAATATTCTGACTCAGCTCCAGTCCGGAGTTCCTGCGCCGCCTTCAAGGCAGAGTTTGCGCTTGCTAGCTCAGCTGCCGCTTCGAGATCCCGAGACTGTGCAACATCTACATCCTGTCGCGGCACCAAGCCCTTGTCTCTCGTGGCTACATCATGGATACGTTGAAATGAAAGGTGTGCGATGTTTGCCGCCGCTCGTGCATGGGTGACCGCCGCCTCAGCGGTTACAATGTTGGCATCCGCGGTTGCTACTCCAGCTTTGGCCTTGGCCAACTCATCCTGAATCTCCGGGACCTCAAGTACAGCAAGTACCTCTCCCTGTTGCACGTGATCGCCGATATCGACGCCGATGTCCTTAACATAGCCCGCGATCTTGGCCATCACATCCACTTCCTGATACGGGCGAAACTCAGCAGACAGTGTGAGATCATTCGCCAGCGTAGATGGTTCGACCGTCGCGTACGGTACGCTCGAGGCTTCTACCGACGGGGGCGCGCCCGATGTGCAGGACGTCAGTATACTGGCGCCTACGGCTGTAAGCAGTCCCAACATTGGGGTACGCATGTTAAAGACCATGTCAATCCCTTTCAATTCAACAACCCCGCCGCAAAATCGAGTTCCGCACGGCGTAGTAGGTAGGTGTAGGTCGAGTCCGCACTTGTTATTTCGGCCGACGTTTCGTTGAGTTGCGCTTCATTGAGTTCCACGATGCTTCCCAGGCCAGCCTCGTAGCGGTCTTGCGCCAGCCGAAGGGCTTCCTTACTTTGAGCTACGAGGCGGGCGGTAACATCGAGACTGCGGTATGCTTCGTCGGCCTGATACCAGGCATCTCGCACTTGTTCTGTGACCTGCAATTGAATCTCTTGAACATCGCGCGTTCGCGCGCTTGCTTCGAGTTCAGCTTCTCCTCTACGGGCAGCAAAGCGGCCGCCGTTGAAGATCGGAATATTGAGGTTGAATCCAGCGGCAGCGTAGTCGTCATGTAGAGTGTGATCGTGAAAGGGAACCTGTCCGGCAGCCGCCAGGATATTGAGTGTCGGATAACTCATTCTTCGCTCCGAAAGCGCGAATTTATTGGCCGCAAGTTGCTGTGCTTTAGCCGCGTTGAGATCAGCGCGATACTCTCCCGCCGTTTTCATGAAAGATTCCGCATCTGGCGGAAGACTGTCGGAAGAGGCAGATGGTTCCTGCAACTGTGACGTAACGGGAGCGGAAATTCCCATTGCAGTTGCCAGCTTCACCCTTTGCTGTGCGACTGTGCTTTCCGCACGGACGACCGCAAGGTCGGCTTCGCTTTCCAGGACTTTGGCGAAGTTGACATCGAGAGTGGAGCGAAGCTCGTTATCGGCAAGTGCAGATAACCTACGGGAGATAAGCTGGCGATTTGTTTGAGCTGCTTGTGCCGCTCGAAGCACCGCTTCAGATCCCAGGACGCGGTAGTAGGCTTCAATGACAGTGAGGCGCACCTGAGCACGGGTGAGCGTGGCAATGTCACTTTGCGCGTCAGCCGTAGCTCGCGCGCTGCTTACAAGTGCGCTCGTTCTACCGAAGTCCGTGACAAGCTGAGCCAGATTCCCGCCGTACGCAAAGCGGTCAGAGATCGCGGACGTTGTAATGTTCCCCGCCGCTGTTGAGGTGCCTGTATCAGCCACTCTTACGCCGGTCGCATTAAACGCCACCTGCGGCATATAGCCGGAACGAGTTTCAACAATACGCTTAGCAAAGGCGCGTGCCCTCAACTGCGCTGCAAGCAGCCGAGGTTGGTTTGCAAGGGCCGTTGTCTCAGCTTGATCAAGTGTCAGGATTGGAGGACTTAAAGGGGGTATCGTTACCTGCGGAAACGCGGGTACGCAAAATGAGGTGACAAGGGATAGAGAAACAAAGAACGTTAGCTTTCGGCGAGCCATCAAACAATTACCCTGCCCACACTCGTCGCAGTCTTTAAGATCTCTGTGGGCTGCGCCTCTACAAGACCATCGGTTACAAGTGAAAGGAGCTCGGTCAGGATCGAGTCAACTTTTTCTCGTGTTTCGATGAAATAGAGAATTACGGGCAGATGCAGACCGGCGACATCTCCCGCTCCGGTTGTGTGTAACTGATGGTGCGCGCCGAACCCTGCATAGGCACGAAATGCTGTCGCACCTTCAACCCCGTTTGCGCGCAGAAATTTGAACAAGTCATCAAGTAGAAATCCTGTTGCACCCCCGGTGTCCTGATTGAGATGAACGGTGACCTTCACTGCTTGTCCTGCTTGTAACATGCGTGCTCCGATAATTCAGTCGATGGTCTTGTATTGCTTGCATCGTGGTAATGATTTAGGTATGGAACAGGTGCCTGTTATCGGACTGCCAGATGCATATCGCCGTCGGTCACCTCGAGCAGCGCATTACTCTTTGAATAAATCTTCATTGGGCGCCGGCGCGATTCCAGAAGGATCGTGCTCGTAGCGCCGCTGCGTCCGCTACGAACGAAAGTGGTATCTGGAAATCCGTACAGTCCGCAAGCGGATGCGGAGAAGATTCCCATGGACTGCTCCGTGTCGGAAGCATCGCATCCGTCAGGTGAATTTCCTTTCGCAGCGATCAGATGAGCGAAAACTCCTCCCCGACGTTTGTAGCCAACGACGTCATCTTCCTGTGATCGCACCTCAGATTGCGAAGGCGTCACTAAATCGCCGCCTATTTGTGTCGTGGTGCTCAGCGAATCTAGATCCGTTGATTTGGGCTTCGTTGCATCCCATGAACTCAGCGGATCAGCAATTGCACGAACATAGACTGACAAGGGAATCTTATTGCCGTGATCCACAATGGCATCGAACTGGAGTTCCAACGTAGATTGCCTCTGTTTTGCATAGGGCGTTGGATCGAAAGTGAATGGAGTTCCCGCGATGACGTGGCCAACAATCTGGGATCCTGCAGGCAGCACATGCTCATCGGCGAGTATGACAAGCTGAGTTGTTTTAGCCATAATCGGATCGCCCGCGTGAACGTGGTTGGCATCGATGCTCTTTGTGAAGACGATCGGAATCGTGGTTGCTGGAGGAAGAGGTTGGGCAGGGGTCGCGGTAGCGATCTGTGAAAATGCCATATTTGCAGTGAAGATCGCGACGGCAAAGAACGATTTCAGAATCATAAATTCGGTGTCCCTCAAATCAAATTGAATCACTAGAGACACTTACGGGATTCTGACATTTACCTTACGACGGCGTGTAAGGCAATCTAACTTGTTGCATATTGAGGCGGATCTGCTCAATGATGGGATTGGGAGATCGTAATTGGGAACTGCACCGTCCTCGCACCGAGTGCTTGTCGTTGAAGATGAACAGAAGATATCTGACGCGATCGCTGAGGGACTACGCGCGGCCGGATACGAAGTCACTACCGCACCCACAAGCGAGGAAGCATTCTTCATTCTGCACAATCTAAAACCAGATTTGATCGTGCTCGACCTTGGGCTTCCCCGTCGCAGCGGAATGGAATTGCTTCAGCAGATTCGCAACATGAGTATCCAGATCCCCGTGCTCATCCTTACCTCGAACAGCTCGATCGAAGACAGGGTTGCTGCGCTCGATGCTGGGGCCGACGACTTTCTCCTCAAGCCCTTCTCCATTCCGGAACTGTCTGCAAGGTTAAGAGCTATTTTGCGTAGAGGAAAAGCAACGACCCTTACCGAGTTCAAGCTTGCCGACCTTCAAGTTAATCTTGATACCCGGACTGCTTTCCGTGCTGGAATCAGTCTGCAGCTAACCATGCGAGAATTCGACCTGTTGGTCTATTTATTTCAGAACCGAGGACGGACCGTATCTCGTGAAATGCTAGCACGGGATGTTTGGAACGAAACCTCTCGGTTCACCCCAATAGATAACGTGATAGATGTCCAAATTACTCGGCTCCGCAGGAAACTTGACGATCCCTACCCGCAGAAACTCCTGAGAACGGTGAGGGGAGTTGGCTTCATTCTTGGGGAGTCCAGTGAATGAAACGTTTGCGACCTAAAAGCGTGCGCACGCGATTGACGCTTTGGTATGTAGGGGTGCTTGCCTCCATTTTGGCGATCTACATAGTCGTCGTCTGTATCTTCCAGTACACCATTCTAAGAACTCAGATCTACCACGATATGGTTCAGGACATGGAAACGGTCGAAGGCCTTTTGTACTTCGACGGTCAGGAAGTGCTTCGCCTACGACAGGATTATTATTCGCATCCTCAATCCCATTTGCTGGTTGATCGTCTCATGGAGGTTCGCGAGCTCACGGGAAATGTACTTTATCGAAGCGACACCCTCAATTCAATGCCGTTGGGCAGCGTGGCTCCGGGAAAAGATGAAGGAGCGACATCTTTCGATGACCGGACAGAACGCCTTGCAGATGGCACTTGGGTTTTGATCATTAGTCACCGTCACCCTGTCGCGGGTCGAATACTGCTCATTCGGCTCGGTTACAGCCTATCTCCGTTAGCTTCCAGATTAGAGAAATTCCTACTTTCGCTCTTGCTGGCTCTGCCACCTGCTTTAGCCCTTGCGGGGTTCGCCGGATACCGTATCGCCTGTCGGGCACTGGCCCCTCTTGAATCGATGGCTTCACGCGCTGAGAAAATAACTGCCAATAATTTAAGCGGTCGGTTGCAAATTGAAGATGAACACGATGAATTGGGCCGAATGGCAGCTGTCATAAACTCTTTGCTGTCACGTTTGGAGAGGTCCTTTCTCCAATTGCAACGCTTTACCGCCGATGCCGCTCACGAATTGAAAACTCCTCTAGCGTCGATTCGTGTGGTGGGCGAAGCCTCTCTTCGTTCAGGTCAGAGTCAAGAAGCATATCGGGACGCTGTTAGCAGCATGCTCGAAGAAACATCACGGCTCAACCAAACCGTAGAGGGTTTACTCATGATCTCGAAAGCGGAGGCGGGGGAGATTCAGCTGACCGTCACATCATTCTCCCTCCGCGAGCTCGTAGAAGAGATTATTGATCTTCTGGATGTCGTCACAGAGGAACGTGACATCGCCATTGTGCAACGAAACCCGGAGGAGTCGGAGACTCATGTGACCGCTGATCGAACCCTTCTCCGCGCTTGTGTTTTAAATGTGCTTCACAATGCCGTGAAGTTCTCGCCTGCCAATTCGATTATCGTCTGCTCTTATCAGCCTGTCGCACGAAACACACAGAGATTTCTGCGCTTATCGATCCTCGACCAGGGGCCCGGAATCGCTGCTATCGACCAGAACCGAGTTTTTGAGCGTTTCTTTCGCGGTGGAGAAGCTCGCTCATCCCGCGGAGAGGGCGTCGGGTTAGGATTGGCAATCGCAAAGCTTGCGATCGAAACAACTCATGGATGTATTTATTTCGATGCGGCTCAATCAATTGGTGCTCTGTGTCATATCGAAGTTCCCATAGGTTAGCTAATTTTGCTTGCGGCACGCCACAATATGACTTCTCAAATTATCAATGTAACCAAATTGAATCATCTCGCATTTGTGAAACTTACTGTCTTCATGGCTGAATTCATACCTAACGGATAAAAGAATCGGCTCGAGACACCTACGTCTTTCTGTTCAGTAACAATCCAGGACCAGGTCACAAGACGTCCCTCGAAGAAAAGTTTCTGTTTCGCGACTCTGTCGGAGGCTATATGAAAACACAACGCAAATTGACCCTCGTTACCGTTCTCTTTGCTATGCTGGCGACCGCCACGTTGGCCCAGACGCCTGCATCGACTACCACTCGATCGACTACAACCAATCGTAAACAGTCAAAGAAAACTGCGACCCCATCCGTTCAGGAACAAATACGCGAACTGCGAGAGGACCTTCAAGGGCAGATCGATGTTCTTAAGGAAAAACTTACTGCGAAGGACTCCCAGATTGAAGCCCTTCAGGCTATGCATCAGAATACCGAGGCAAAGACGACTACAGCCGCCGCACAGATCCAAACCATTGACAACACCGTGCAGCAAAACGCAGCAGCTGTAGGCACTCTTCAGGCGTCCGTTACCGACCTTCGAACAGATACGATTGCAGTATCCAGTAGCGTTCAGCAGGTAAAACAAACCCAGGAAAAGCTGCGGAAAAGCCTGGATGAGCCAGATGCCATACGCTATAAAGGGGTTGCGATCGTACCGGGCGGATTTATAGCCGGCGAAAGTATCTGGCGTCAACGAGCGATGAACGCCGATATCTACACCAACTTCAACGCGACCCCTTACATGAACTCGGGAGAGGCACACACCAGCGAGTGGGTTCCCAGTGCACGAGCGTCGCGGTTCTCCACACTCTTCAGTGGCAAAGTTCCTTTTGGAACGCTGAACGGGTTTCTTGAAACTGACTTCCTCTCAGCAGGCACAACCTCCAACAACTTGCAAAGCAATAGCTATACCCTTCGAGTGCGACAGGCTTGGGGACAAGCTACCTTCGACAGCATGAAATTTACCGGGGGCCAGATGTGGACTCTTTTGGCGGAAAACAAAAAGTCAACTGATGCAGGACAAGAGGCCGTCCCTCTGATCTTCGATCAAAACCTCCATGTAGGAGCTACCTACCTTAGACAAGCGAGTTTCCGCTTTCAGGATGCGATCACTCCAAGGATCACGCTCGCTGCGGCAATTGAAAACTCGCAATATCAATTCAGCGCCTCGAATGCACCCTCCAATTTCTTCTTTGGCAGTGCGGGAGCCGCTGGTGGGCTGGACAATCCGAGTGCAAACTACACCAATCAAGTCGCGCCGGATATTCTGGTAAAAGCCGCGTTTGATCCAGGCCATGGCCATTACGAAATTGGCGGAGTTGTTCGCTTCTTTCGTAGCCGTTTCTACCCCGATGGAACAACATCTGTAGGGGCTCAGAATGATACCCGCGTTGGTGGGGGATTTGTAGCGAGTGCGCGCTTCCCTGTAATCCCCAAACTCGATTTGGGATTACATCTGGTGGCTGGTGACGGGACCGGACGGTATGGAGCCGCTCTGCTGCCGGACATCACAGTGCGTCCGAACGGTACCTTGGTCCCGCTACGCAACGCGCAGGGACTTCTCTCGCTTGAATATCACCCGCTCACGAAACTCGATATCTTTGGTTATGTAGGTTCTGAGTATGTTCAGAGAACCTACTACATCAGCAGCACTGGCACACTCGTTGGTTATGCGCCTCCCAGCGGTAACAATTCTGGCTGTGACGTCGAAGCAGTCCCCACAGCGGGAACCGGATACGCTCCAGGTGCGAGTCCCTGCCTTGGAGCGACGCGAGCAATCTCTCAGTATTCGGTCGGTTGGGTCTACCGCATCTACAACGGTCCTGCGGGTAAACTACAGTATGGCGCCGCATACAGCTATCTCACTCGAAATGGGTGGACGGGCGTAGGCGGAGCGCCAAAGGCAACCAACAATATGGTCTACACCAGCTTCCGTTATTACATCCCCTGAACGAACAAAAGGTATGCCAGCATGCGCCCCAAATCCATCTCACTTGTCGGGCTCTTAGCGATAGTTACCCTGTCCGCTTTCTCTGCTCTTGCACAGAAAGCGGATTTGGACTTTCTGAATCACAACCAGCCCATGCTGGATGCACATAACTGCTATCCGTACGAGGGACACTGGAATGATCGGATTCAGCGTGCTCTCAACTCCGGCTTTCCGGTGTCCATCGAACAGGACCTCGCCTGGCACGTCGACCCAGCTACCGGCAAAGGCCGCGTTGTCGTCTCCCATACACCCCACCCAACGGGTCAGGAGCCCACACTGGAGGACTACTTCTTCAAGCAGGTGAGTCCCGTCGTGGAAAAGATCATCGCTGAAAATAAGCGCAGTCAATGGCCGCTCATCGTTCTGCATTTCGATTTTAAGGATAACCAGACCGCATTGCTCGAGGCAGTCTGGAACGTCCTTGGCCAACACGAAGACTGGCTTTCGACCGCGCTGAAGACAAGCGATCCTGCGAAACTCTCGCCGATCGACCGCAAACCCATCCTGGTGGTCACGGAAGAGGCAGACGAACAGCAGAAGGTCTTCTACGACGCCCTGCCGGTGGGCGCCCGTCTGCGTCTTTTTGGTTCGGCGCACTCTCACGACACCCCCGGGAACATGACGAAGGACCAGCTCATGCATTGGGCGGTCACTGTAAGCCCCGAAGAGCTTCTAAAGGAGAAACCCACAAACTACAGGCGTTGGTGGAACAGCTCTTGGTACTCGGTGGAAGAAGGCGGTGCACCGCAGGCAGGCGATTGGACTGAAGCCGACAACAAGCGGTTGCGCTCACTCGTCGATCATGCGCACGCAATGGGCTACTGGGTGCGGTTTTATGCGCTTGACGGGTTTGCTCCCGTGGAGGACCAAGGCTGGGGAATGAGTTACAACTTCGGCTCGCGTGAGGCAGTCGTCCTGCGGTGGAAGGCCGCAATCTCTGCCGGGGTAAACTTTATCCCTACGAACCAGTACGAGGCGCTGGCTCCCTATCTGAAGCAGGATGCTAAGGAACTTCGCCCATCAGCTTCCGCCCCATCCAGCAGGTAGTTCCTGCTGGCGGCTTAGGCGCGCATGGCTTAGTGATTTATTCAGGATTTAAAAGATAGGAGCCAGGATGATTTTCAGAGTGTACGACCGACGCCTCCTCCTCAACATTTTAATTGCAGCTTTCTGCGCTCAAATCGCTCTCGGACAGCCTGCACAAAAGCCAGACGATGGCGATCTTCAGGCCGTGATTGTGCTCATGCGGCATGGCGTGCGAGCACCGATAGAAAGCGAGACACGTTCCAGCGCCTACAACGCGCAGGCTTGGCCAGCATGGCCGACTGAGCCCGGTGTCCTGACACCGCACGGGAGCGACGCTTTGCGTAGGCTTGGTGAGTTCTATCGCGAACGTTATTCCTCGTTCTTACAGGATGACACCTGCGATCAATCGGTGTTCTACGTCGAAGCGAATACGACCCAACGCACGATCGCCTCGGCTAAGGCGGTACTGACCGGGCTATCTCCGCAATGCAAGGTGGAAGTACATTCGACGGTTAGTCCATTCAACCCGCTCTTTTCGCCGTCGATGAGCAAGGATGTCGACCAGCAGCGTATCAAGGATGCTACTTCTGGCCGAATGGCAGACCAGCCAGATTGGTTTACTAACGCCTTTGCCCGTCAATTGGAAAAGATGCACACCATACTTATCGATTGCAAAGGTCCCGGTTGCAATCGCGCCGTTCCGGACTTTCGCAGTATTCAGGTTCAGGACGGCATAGCAACTCCTCGTGATCCGCATATTGAAAACCCAGTCGTCCTCGGCGCAGATTTCGCTGAAAACTTCTTGCTTCAATACACCGAAGGCAAGCCTATGACGCAGGTTGGCTGGGGCCGGCTATCCCGCGCAGACCTCAACGATCTGATGCAGATGAACACCCAGTTCCACGATTTCATACTCCGCACTCCCTATACGGCACAGGTGGGAGCCTCCCATCTTGCGGCACACATTCGCGACACTGTTCTCAGCGCTGCTTCGGATAAGCCGACGCCCAATCAACTCGGTAACCCGAAAGATCGGTTCATCCTGCTCGTAGGGCACGACTCCAACTTGAGTTGGCTTGGCGGCCTGCTTAATCTCGATTGGCTTCTGCCCGACCAGACGTTTAACGCGACTCCTCCTGGAAGTGCGCTCGTCTTCGAGGTTCGACGCAGCCGGATAAACAACGGCTCTTTCGTGCAAGTTTTCTTTATCAGTCAGACACTGGACCAGATACGCGATCTTCATCCTTTGACTGGCGCTGAGCATCCTTCCGTAGCGCCTGTTTTTGTCCCTGGTTGCAGCGGCCCGGCACCCGCCTATGCGTGCTCGGTTGAGGAGTTCGGTCGAGTTGTCGATTCCGCCATCGATCCTCGCTTGTCACGCAGATCGCTACCGGTTCGTTAACAAAGGCAACGAAGAAGGCCAACTTCGGCTGCCTTCTTCGTTAAGTCCTTTGTCGCGAGATACCATGGTGAGAACAGTTCCCTTCCCTGACCGATAACTGAGACCATCATGACCCGTACGGAAATTCTGCAACGACTCCAAACGATCACAGACAAAGGAACTCAAGCTCTGAAGCTGCTTGAGTCGAAGCCCCTCTCTGTTGAAGCACAGGCTGAAATTCGGAGCCTGGCCCAATGGATTAAGGATGAGTTGCACAACGAATATGACCGCATGTCGCCCGAGCGAGCGCAGAGGACGATGTCGATGTTCGAACTCACCGTCTATTCGCCCACGATCGAAGAGACCTGGAAGAGAAGCGGCATCAGCCGTTTGAAGATAGACGGTGTTCTCGATCAAAAATGGCAGGAGCCGCTAGAGGCTGTGGTTTATAACGCCGGGAAATACCTCTCCTGACGAACTTGCAGAGGAACTAATTGCCAGAAATCATGTATCCGGCAAATACCTATTACTGCGCGAAGAGTACTCTTTGGTTGAGGAGTATCCAATGCTAAAGGAAGTTGCGACGGGCATCCTGATTTTCGCGGCTATCGCTTACGTGGGCTTTTGGAGCATACGCCACAAAATATTCTGGTAGCTTCAGGAATTTGAAACCGTATATTCAATGGGCCAAGACAGCTTCAATTCGATATGGATGAAGACCGAGCCCGGTAAGGACTTCGATCCTCCGGCGTGTGAAACCGGTATGATGCTGCTCCGCCGGTGGGCAAACGCGGACCCTACTCTCGCCAGGTTCTTCCCAGATATCCCCGAAGGTGCGACCGGCCCGGAGGCGAAGACCTTCTACGACCACGTCAATCGCTGCCCAAAATGCAACGAGTATTACGATCCCAGGGCCGATACCTCTCTTGACCTCACCCCTCCAATTATCTGAATGTCATGACCATACAGGGCTCTAAATAACCCGTGATCGAGGAGTAAACCGATGTGTGGACGCTACCGACGGAGATCGGATAAACAAAGGATTGCGGAAGCTTTTCAGGTAAGGGCCAACCTCGACGACCTCAACTTTTCAGCCGAGGATGACATCACCCCCGGCAGTTTTCAGCCAGTCGTATTCACAAACGACGAAGGTGATCGCAGCGTTGAGCTGATGTATTGGGGCTTCACCTTTCCCCAGCGCTTTACCTTCAATACGCGGTCTGACGGCATTCTGAAGACGGGTCTTTGGAAAACCTCCTTTGAGGAGAGGCGCTGTATTGTGCCGGCCGACAGCTTCTTTGAGTGGAAACGGCTGCATAAGAAGAACAATCCCAAATATGAGATAACCATTCCGGGGCGTGAACCCTTTGCATTGGCGGGCACCTGGAGCATGTGGAAGAACAAGGCGGGAGATTATGTTCCTACCGTCTCCGTCATCACGAGCGAGCCGAATGAGGCCATGGCGGAGATCCATGATCGCCAGCCGGTGATATTGGAGCCGCGTGACTACGCAGAGTGGTTTGCTCCTACTGTACGCCCTCCACTCCATTTACTGCGCATCATTCCGTCCGAGCAAATGAACATCCAGCTGCTCGAAGCGCACAATATGCAGCTCCCACTGAACAGCGCATGATAGGTTGACGTGATGAATATTGCTCAGGCAAATCGAATAGCGACGCCACGCTTGCAGATTAGCTCGTCAACCTAATCGAGATCTCACAGATGACCTCTTCCATGCGATGAAATGAGTCAAACCGCAAATTATAGACGGCACAGCACTTACGAGTCGGATGAGCCGCAATACCGACATAATCGGCGCTATTTGCGACAAAGATGCGACAAACTTTTAGGAGCGGGGCCAAAGGGCTGATCTGTGTGAGATCAGCCCGTTTTCACCTTTCCAAGGCAGGGTACAGCTCTTGGCAAACGAGGCCACCTTGCACGGGAGACGGGCGCACGCACATGGGTGATCAAGTTTTTGCTACCCAGTGCATTTTATGTGTCCGATCCTGTTGCAGTTTTCGCCGCCTCTTCGCTTACAATCAAGCGCATGAACGATGACAGATCTCCTGGTCCCAAAGCCGATAGCTCTGGCGAGGTGACGTTTCGCAAGATCGTTCATATCGATATGGACGCGTTCTACGCCTCGGTTGAACAGCGAGATGACCCGACGCTGCGCGGCAGACCAGTTGTCGTGGCGTGGCGCGGAAAACGGTCTGTTGTATGCGCCGCGTCTTATGAGGCGAGACGCTTCGGTGTACGTTCCGCAATGCCGGCGGTTACTGCCGAACGCTTGTGTCCCGAAGCGATCTTCCTTCCTCCCGATTTCACGCGTTACAAGGCTGTGTCACGCGCAGTACGAGATATTTTTCAGCGCCACACCGACCTCGTCGAACCTCTTTCGCTCGACGAGGCGTATCTAGACGTCACAAAGAATAAAACGCACTTACCTACGGCAACCAGAGTTGCCAAAACCATCCGCCAACAAATCCGCGAAGAGCTTCAGTTGACCGCGTCAGCGGGCGTCGCGCCGAATAAATTCCTCGCAAAGATCGCCTCCGACTGGCGGAAGCCCGATGGTCTTTTCGTCATTCAGCCGGCGGACCTGGATACGTTCCTTCCCCCACTCCCTGTCGGACGCATTCCCGGAGTCGGAAGAGTAACCGAAACTCGGCTAAAGCAGATCGGCATTCAGACAGTAGGCGACCTGCATGCCTTCGATCTGGCCGCCCTCGAAACACGGTTTGGCCGCTATGGATTGCGCCTCTATGAACTCGCCCGCGGCATCGATCACAACAGAGTCATTCCCGACAGGCCAACTAAGTCGATCTCCGCAGAAGATACTTTCGAGCGGGACATTCCGTTATCGGAGATGGAAGACCTCATCCGGCGACTCGCAGAAAAGGTCTGGTCTGCGTCCCGCAAGGAGTCGCGCGTGGCGCGGACCGTAGTTCTCAAACTGAAGACAAGCGAATTCAACATCCTTACCCGTAGCCACACACCTATCGTTCCTCCCCTATCGTGCGAGGAACTGGCTGAGATCGCACTTTCATTGCGAGAGCGTGTCGATGTCGGGGCAGCACGGCGCTTTCGTTTAGTCGGGGTCGGTTTGAGTAATTTTAGAGACCAAGAAGGATCACAATCACCCCTGTTCGAAGGCTAAGGACAACGCGGAGAACCGTTCCGACTTCCGAGTTGATGACAAACCACTAGTGATTGACGAGAAAGACGTTTCCCACTTATAAATCCGGGACAAACTTCACATTCTAAGCAACTTTGCACTTGGGGCCGATACACTGGATCTTGTAGACATCAGGATTTAGAGCTGGGCATTCCCCTGGAGCAAGCAATGCAGGTCGGAAGCATCGGTAGAATTTATTCCTTACTTAAATCGCGACCCAAGCCAGTGCTACTCCTCGGAGCAGGTGCTTCCGTTCGTTCTGGCATTCCTGCGGCCGCAGGAGTGGTCGAAAGGGCCGCTCGTTGGGCTTATGCTAATCAGCACGGAAGATCGGAAGAAGATCCGAGACTCCAGAGAAGTGACTGGCTGCCCTGGGTGGAGCAGCAATCGTGGTTCGATCAGAACGCGGCGCTCGTAGACAACTACCCCTCAGTTGTTCAACACCTTTTGCAACCGCGCCACGCGCGAGCAGAGTTCTTTCGCAAGCTTCTCTCGCCCGGGATTGAACCCAGTCCGGGATATGACAAACTTGCAGAGTTCTTACATCTCCAGCTTGTTCACACGGTGCTCACGACGAACTTTGACTCCCTGCTGCTCGATACACGAGCTCAGAAAGGCCGTCCTCACTACATCAATGCAATCCAGACGGCTTCGGATTACACGAAATTCACAACCGATCCTCAATATCCGCAGCTGGTATATCTCCACGGCTCAGTGGATCACTACACAGACAAGAACATCATTGACGAGGTTCAAAAACTCGATCCAAGGTTGATCGAGATGCTTCTTCCATTATTGCGGGACCGACCGCTTATCGTGGTCGGCTACCGCGGTGCCGAACCGTCCGTAATGCGTCATTTGCTCATCGATAATGCGGAGAGCGCTCACTTCTATCGTCACGGGATTTTCTGGTGCCGGCGCACTGGCGAGTCAAGCCAGGAACTTCCTCCGTTGGTGGATGAGCTTGCAAAGACAATCGGAGACAACTTCAGCACGATCGAGATCGACGGATTTGACGAGTTATTTGCGCGCGACCTGTGGGCACTCAATCTGGATGCCGACCTGTCATTTTCATCTCCAGGACCTGCAAGTGCACACCATCAATCGCCGACGTTCGACATGGACGTTTCGTCGGTAGAACTGAGCGAACTGGACTGGTCTACCCTTCATACCCGTATTCTTCAATACGCAGAGGCGCTCAAACTGAGCGTTCCGCCTCAGGTTGAGCGGGCATGGGTAACGGAGCAGCTATTCAACTTGAACTTGGCTGTCCGCGCAAATAGCCCGACCGTGGAGCAGCTGACCAATGCCGGTGTTTTGTTGTTTGGAAGAAAGCCCGACAGTCATATCACTTCCGCTATAACCCGCATTGAGGCCATTGGTAGTCCTGAATGGTTGAAGCGCATTCGTCAGTCAGCCGACGACAAATCCCACCTGTCGGATAAGGAGAGTTTTGAGGGAACCATCTCTGGCCACTTGTGGGAACAGTTCGAGCAGATCACCCAATTCCTAAGCAGCTTTAATCGGTCCTTCAGGCTCAAAGGGGAAGTATCCGAAAGCGTAGTCCCTTACCCGCCTCTCGCATTGAAGGAGGTTATCGTCAATGCACTCGTACATCGCGACTATCGCATGGCCGGAAATATTGAGATCGTCGTTACGTCGTCCAGTATCAAGATCTCCAATCCAGGAGGCTTGGTCGAGGAAGTTCGACATAGGTTTGAGACCGGATCAATTGAAACTGAAATTCGTCGTGGCCGCCGCGGGATCAAGGGCTACCGCAACCCCGTGCTCGCTGATCTGTTCTACGGCAGTGGCGAGATGGATAAGAGAGGTTCTGGACTTTCCGATGTTCTACGAGACGTCAGAAACAATGGTGGAGATGTTCGATTTGGTCCAAACAACGATAACACAGCATTTGAGATCGAAATCTTCTCCAGACCCGAGGCAGTAGACGAGTCAACAGGCACAGCTTCTCCGCTCGTAGCGACTACAAGTCGCTATGCTGCCAACGTACTGGAAGTTACGAAGTTGCCGAGTCAGGTCTATCATGCCGGGACTTCTGTTCGCAGTCTTTCCGAGGTCTGGCAGGAGGCGGGCGAGCAATGGATCCCACCTTTTCTCCTTTCAGATGGGAGGTTCTTCAGCTTCTACGATCTCGAAGATCGAAGAAACCCGTTGTCTCGATTGCTCGACGGCGGAGACACAGAAACCTTATCACTAAATGAGCTTTCTGGGCATTTAGATGGTTCGCGTCAATTGGTTCAGCTTCTGAACATGAGCCTCGAAGGGCATCTTTATCGGGCCGGATTATTAGTGGATAAGAAACGCAAGCGAGCCTACTTCCCGAAAGAAGATGACGGCCCTCGTGTAATTACTTATCAAGCTCGATTGCGAAAGGCGACTCGAACAGTTGTTAAGGCCAGAACCTCAAATCGAACAGACAAAGTGCTCTACTGGGAGCATCAGTCCTTCAGCTATAGGTTTGAATATTACGGCGACGTGTGGGTTCTGATCATCGAGCCTGGCTATGTGTTCACCTTTAATGGATTGAAGGGATTGCTTGCGTCTGAAAGAGTCAACAAACTTTCAACCCAACGGGCTTCGCGGGATTACAACAATGCGGTGTTCAATGACATCTCATTTTGGCTCTGGGTTCTAGCGCGCGGAGAGACAGGAATGTTTAATTTTGCTCCAGAGCCTCGAGTTTCTGATCTTCTACCAGGCGAAACTCGGGCAATTTCGAAGTCGTTAGGACAGTCTGATTCTCGGATAACGCTTGCTGCGAAGTTCCCGACTGTAGTTCTAACGGATTCCAGCCTAATCGAAGAACAGGATACGGATGTGAGCGAAGTCGACATCGACGAAGAACTCGTCAATGAAATAGCCGAACTCGCAGAGACCTATCGAATTGAAGCGGAAGAGGAAGATAATGCCGATTCGAATTGATCTTCGTCAGTTACCGGAGCCGCTTCTTGAATTTGGCGGCCCCGGCGAATTTTCTGATATGCGACAGGGCCTTCGGGAGGCCGGCCCGTTCGACCTGCGCTTCGGTGCCGGGCGAAATGAAACCATCACAGTTGGACTAGTAGGCCCGGACATGATGATTGATGCCACTCAGAGATGGCTTGAACGTTGCCAACAAATCCTACCCGAAGCCTCATCTGACATGACTCAATACCCAGCCTTCCCGGGATTCCAAGACATCTTCCGCGCCAAGCTGATACAGAATACGAGATTCGTCAAAAGTCTGGGTGGTGAATCGGGCGAACTTGCGAACTGTCTCAACCTGAGTGATCCGAAGACCCGATTCGAAGCGGTTTTGGAGCTGTATGCAGAAGGGGTCCGACAACTTTCTTCTCTGGAGACAAAGAAGCCGGACGTAGTTTTGTGTTGTCTGCCAGACGAGTTGATCGCTCGTTGCTGGTCGCTGAATGAGACTCTGACCAAGGAAGACAAGGCAGCGGTAGCTGCTCTCAAGAAGAAGCAGAGTGATCCCCAACTATCCCTCTCTTTTGATAGCCAGCCTGTTGAGGAGCAGCCTGAGGATCTTCTTCAGCGCGACTTCAGAAGGGCTCTCAAAGCTCGCGCAATGCGGTTTCGAATGCCAGTTCAGATCGCTACGCGACACATGGTAGAGGACCAGGAATCTAACCAGGCGCCTAATATCAGAGCATGGAACAGCACTGTAGCCCTTTATTACAAGGCTGGCGGCATCCCGTGGCGTCTCAATCTCGATGGCCCAGAGACATGTTTCGTAGGAGTTAGTTTTCATCACTTACGTACAACTCAACGACATCTCGTTCAATCGAGCATCGCGCAGGCCTTTTCGAGCAAAGGGGAAGGGTTCGCACTGCGTGGAGGAAACGTAGACTGGAGCGAAGACCAAGGGCGTAACGTACATTTGACTGACATCCAAGCGGCTGCTTTGGCTACAAACGTCTTGGAGGAATATCGTGATCGAACGGGTGGTGATCCTGTACGAATGGTTTTTCACAAGACGTCGGCCTTTAGTGAAGCCGAGAGTGAAGGCTTTCGTCATGCACTAACTTCGGTTCCTGTTGTGGAGCTCATAAACATCATGCCAACGCAATTTCGGCTGCTGCGATTTGGTTCATACCCCCCAAACCGCGGGACTCTTTGTCTGGTGAACGGATCGAAATCCTTCCTCTTTACAACGGGATATATGCCGTCAATCGGCACCTATCCTGGCCCACATATACCTGCGCCCGTGGAGTTACGAAGCGACCGGATAATTGACCTCGAACAGGTAGCGAAAGACATTCTCGGATTGGCGCGAATGAACTGGAATACCGCCAGTATGTCAGGAGGACAACCGGTGACGCTCGCCTTTTCAAGGAAGATTGGGGGCATCATGGCTGAGTATGGAGAGGATGATTCGACCACTCCGCTGTCATCATTCAGGTATTACATGTAGGAAAGCAGGTGGGTGGAAGTATTGGAGAGGTGTCACTCCCCAACCACTATCAGGCGCTGCGAGGGCCGGGTCACAGCCACATATAGCATTTGTTGCGCTTCCAATAGGTTGGTTTTTTCGCGCCGGCGTATGTCAGGTAGGTCGAGAAACGCAGTCTGGAATGTTGAGCCCTGACTCCGATGAACCGTCAGACAATAGACAGATTGCAGCTGTGCCAGACTCTGCTGGAACCCATGAAGGTGCTTCCATCGTAGACGTGACTCAGCCGCTTCATCCTTTATCCGCTCAATTACCCTCTGAAACTCGCGCTCATCAGCGTGCATATGAACCGCTTTGTCGATGCCTTCGACATCGCGAAGTGTGATCTTCCAGGATGGGATCGAGGCTGTCCATTGAGGAACGCCATCAGCCTCCTGAATCTCGTGAGTGAACGTCGATCGTTCAATCGCTATAACTCTGGCTTCCTGATTGTTGGCGAAGATGATGGACTCGTCGATTACAACGGGAGCGCGGAACAGCGCACTTTCGCCAGGCATGAACGGCGTCGGAATATTTGCGCCGTACCGCCAAGCCCGGATTAACTCGTTCACCTGATGAACACGCGAATTTGTCCATGCGAGGTAGCGGAAGCTATCCGGGTCGGCGTCGAACTCCGGCGACGTGAAGGCCTTCTTCATCCACCGGTGCGCTGCATCGGCTGGCAGGAAAATGCCCTGCTTGGTTTCAAGCGCAGCCGCCGCACACCACGACATATCCGCCGGTCCTCCCTGACTGGCGCGGATGATGCCTGCGGCAGCCAGGATCGGGTTCCCAGCCGCTTGCCGCACAATCGTCGTGAGGTGCGACCGATTCTTTGTTGCGAACGTCTGGCTTTCTACTTCTCCTACTGGAGGCAGCTGAGCGGGATCCCCAAGAAATAGGACGAAGGCATTGGGCAGGTGCCGCTTTATATGGCGGTATAAATCCTCCGAAACCATACTGCATTCGTCGACAACTACGACATCGGCCGTGACGGGTTCTGCGTCGCGCTCTCTTTCGAAAACGAGCCGATCCGTCCGAGGTTTCGGCGTTAGGCTGAGGATGCTATGGATCGTGCGGCATGGTACGTCCTTGATGTTGGCCTCGGCCAGTTTGCGCGCGAGGACCGCGACCGCCTTGTGCGTGGGTGCAGTGAGAACGATCCGGCGCTTCTTTGCCAGCATGTTCTTCGTTAGCCGCTGCATGAGATACGTCTTGCCTGAGCCAGCGTGCCCCGTAAGTAGGTAGAACTCGCCTGGCTCGTAGGCGGCTTCAATCTTACGGAGCGCCTCTGCCTGGTCCGTCGTAAGCTCAGGGTCGGTTGAGGATTCTTCTATCGGGGTAGGTACAGCTGGCATCGGTACGATTGCTCTTACCACGACGCTAGTCCCCTCGGCCCGTGGTGGTGGCGAGAAGAACGTCTCTTGAGAATCTGCTTCCGGTTGCGCCTGGGTGAGTCGCTTGCGCCAGCGTCTCGCGAGATTGGTCAGGCGGCTGCCATTCGAGTCTGGATCTTTCATCGCTGGGATTACTGTAAACGACAACCTTACAGATCAACATGATCACAAATGTGAAGTCGGTCGGTGTTGCCTCCCAGATGAGTGCATCAGCGATTTAGCTCCAATCCAGAATCGATTCTGGCGGCATGCGCGTTCGTGCGGACCCGTGCTTAAAACGCAGTGGAACTCGATTCGGTTACGCAATCTGTGGATTCAGTCGTTATCAACAGATCGAGAAGAGCGCGCCGATCAAGAAGCCCGGCCTCGTATGCATCTTGACTCCCTTGCGTTAGCAGACATTGGATGCACGCACTAGTACATATTGCATTGTGTTGAGCATTTCGAAAAAGTACGAGCTTAAGCACTGCAGGCAATTCATGATGCCTCTCAGCCAGTTCAAGGATGTGCCCCGAGCCACCAGCCTCGGAGTCGTAGAGCTGGATCTTCCACGACGTTTGGTCATCGATCTCATGGACTGAGAGACTGATTTCGCGCGAGTCCACCTCGAGCAATTCTGCCGCAGCTAAGTGAACAGCGTGAGCGAAGGTCATTGCCATAACCCTTGTACGGAGGCCGGGTACATCTTCGAGATCAAGCTCCAACAGGTCCGTGTTGTGTTGTGCTGCTAAATGTTGATGTCGAAGTACAGGTTCTTCTCCTTTATTCCAGCACTTCTTGCTGTTAAGTCTTGAGCGCAGCGGTAGGTGTTCGTTGAAATCGACGCCCTCCCCGCTCCGGGGAAGGTCGTCCGCCCCTGATCTCATACTGTCGGTAAAGCCACACTTAGTGCAGATGGCAAAGCCGGCGTCAAATTCACCTGAGTTGGTTGCAAGCAACTCCGCGTTTTCGTGTGGGGCGGCAGACATGCCGACAATTCCTGCAAAATCCGTGATGATCGGCGAAGCTCCAGCTGTCAGAAAACCGGACGCCAGTACTTGCGTTTCACCTATTCGCTCCTGCGCTCCTTCCCAGGTCGGCGGGTCCCATTGAGCCGTGGAATAGCCGAATGTGGGAATCAGCAGTTCTCGTCCAGAACTCTGAAGAAAGTCATTGCAAGTTGGGCACCGGTCCCCTTGTAGGGGCTGGAGCTCAGTCCATCGATGTCCGGACTGACACGCATACTGAAATTTCCTGAGGCCAAAACTCTTGTCCCCGCTCGCGGACCAAAAGTTCAGAATGCCTCTTGATGTGTAACTGCGCCCTCCTCCGAGCAGGACTGACCCGGGGACGTACTCGCTCAGCGCGAGAAGCGAACCGCGCTGAAAACGGACGGGTTCCTCGCGACCTTCCGTCAAGGCGGTCAAAACTTGAACGTCCAGAGGAAATCCATACCGTGGGAGGAACCGCCTCTCAGCTAGCGACGAGATCGTCGTCGTTTGCCAGAGGGTCTTCGCTTGATAATGGATCGCGTTCAGCGTTGAATTCGGAACACCTGACGCAATTCCCGACTGCCACGCACTCACCAACGACCGATAGTCCTTCGACCAGGCCACACACGCGGATCGGAACGAAGACTGAGCGTCTGAGATCACGCGGTTGACGGTATCGCTGAGCGGCGTGTCCTGCAGCAAGGCTTCGAGCTGAACTTTGACCGAATTCTCTCCGGTAAGAAGAAAACCGAGGAAGTGATCGAACTGTAGAAACGGGGCATCACCGCTAACCCACCAGGAAGCCGATTCATCCAGAATGAGTGCGTTTGGGGACATGAGTTGCTCGACTCGTGGTTGGTCGGCGACCTGCCTTGGAACTTGTTGTTCTCCGCAGAGCCAACCCATCTGATTAAAGGCGTTCATTGTGGTAACGGTCGTTCCTGCTGGATATATGCGCCGAAAGAATTCTCCCAGGAGAAACGAGTGGGCATGCTTACGCCCGAAGCGCTCACGCCCAAGGCGAACTGTGGGCTTACGCAACTGTTTGCTGAAGAAATGGCTGAAGTGATTGAATACTGCCTGGTCGAAGGGGCGGTTTGGTGCGAATGTGCAGACTAGTGACGACCCATCTGCACGTCGGCCAGCTCTACCACCGCGTTGTTGATAGTTAGCCCGAGAAGGAGGCACATTGCCCAGCAGAACGGCAGAGAGCCCGCCAATATCAATACCAACTTCAAGCGTTGTCGTAGCCGAGAGGATATTGCGCGCCCCTTTAGAGAAGAGATCCTGAAGTCTGCGATTCTCCTTGGGATCAAGCTGTGCCGAATGCTCGTCAGCCCAAATGCCGATCCGGAATATCTCAGATGAGCGGATTTCCTGACGCGTCCGTGCAAAACGTGGATCTTGGTCGGCTTCGGCGTGAGTGACCGGTTTCAGGTCAGATCGCCCATCAGTAGATGTCGTCGAGAGCCCCAAGAGAGACCTGGGCCAAAGTTCTCCCGTGACTTCACAGCGATAGAGATTGAACGGGCGCCGAACACGAAGTCCATCAAATTTCAGTCTGAAGGCTCGTGAGATCCCGTCCCTGCTTTGCCGATCACCAACTTCAATCCAAGGCAACTGGCCTTGTTGGCCAGCATCGATCAACTGCTGAAAGACAGCCTCCAACACCTGGGAGGTAAGCTCGTCAATTCGAGAGACGCAACCTAAGCGCTCTAGCAGCTTCACGACGAGCGCAGGCCTCCGCGATCGACTGCCTTGCGCCGATCCTGCAAAGGAGATCAAAGATGTGTCGGAACGTGTTCGTAAGCTCATCCACTTCCCAAGAGGCGTCGAGTATTCAACATGATCTCGATCGCGTGAGCCGAGAGTCACGGCACGGTCCCTTCTCGCGATGTCCAGTAAGGCTGCAATGAGGACGGGCCATTGTTCTTTGAGACCGTCTGCTATCGCGGGCGTAAAGCCCAGGCCGACCGGCGGCCTCCAATCGCTTATTCCCGGATATACGATCTCAACCAGACCTGCCGACTCAAGCGACAACCGTTGCCATGCCGGTACGGCGAGTTCTCTCGAGAGGATCGTCGGCGCCCACGCCATCATCTCCGTTCTATTGCGCTCCCATGTAGTTTGAGTCCATTCGGCCGCCCGTTGCGTGACTGCGCTAGGACGGCAGTAGAACTGAGCCAGTCCGGGTGCGTGCTTGAGACGGTTGCCCAACTCTTCAATGGTTATGCCCAAATCGATTGCTTCGAGTTCAGTTCGTTGGGACCTCAGATCGGATTCGAGTTCTGCCCTCAACGAGGCGCTTAGATCGGAGCTTGCGAGATCCTCCAATGTTCGTTGAATATTCCGCTGACGAAGCCTCCGAACACCTGCGTCCGGCGTTGCTGTGCCTAGCACCTGATCGATCAACGAGCGCCCCATCTGGATTTCATGGCTTCGCGTTAAAAGTGGGCCTAGCCGCGCCGCCCTGTTACGGCTGTCGCTAAATGCAAGCAATCGCCTGCCGCCGGCCGGAAGCCAGGCGCGTTCGTGATCCGATATGACTGGGAGGGAAGCGTGTAAAGTCTCTGCTACCACAGGGAGAACGAGGGCATCCAGCAAGCTTAGGGAACGAAATGGATCATCCTCCGCCCCGCAATGCGGGCAAAGCACAATTTCGGCCATGCGAACCGTCTGGCCGCCCTCCTCACAATCACGTGTCGCGATGTTGTAAAAGACGTCTCCATCGGGAGCGAGCTGAAAAAACATCTCGCTTGCATTTCTTCTAGCTCGGCCAAATGTTTGGCCTCGAGGGTGTAGCGTATTGTCGGATCTCCGGCTTCCAGCGACCGCCTCCAAGCCACATCTATTACACCGTGCCAAGGATAAGGTTGCAGACCCGCAATGCTTGCAGGCCCCCCCCGAGTCTAGCGAGACGGCACCTCCACCGGGGATTCGATCCTCAGGCGCCGCGTTGCAGTCGGGATTCACGCAAACGCTGATCGGCCCGGGTGCGCGGGCGAGAAGGTGTAGCTTGTGAGGTAACAGAGGTAATTCCTGGAGATTCAATCGAGCCTGAGATCCCAACTGGAGTAGCGCCACAGTGGCTCGCATCGCGAGCTGAGAGTTTGCCTGCCAAATCTCTTGGGCGACTTCGCGCAATTTCATGACGGATCCAGTTTCGTGGTGATTCCAGAACAGGTTGTCTAAGGTGTGAAGCTGAGGCATTTGGCCGATCAGTGCGTGCAGGAGGCTCGCAGGCCTTCTCTCGTCCGAATCGAAATGCGCCCGAGAATCAACGAATAGTGGAGAGAGCGCGCGGAGTTCATCGCATAGCTCCGGATCGGTGCGCAGCCCCTTCGCATCTACCAGGGGGCGCAACTTAATCGCCTCGGTGAGCTTCAGCATATCCTCCGGCCTGCACTGAGCTGAGGGACTCGCTTGCTTCGGCAGCTCCCGACGGGAGGTCTTGCCGGGTATATGGTGGACCAGAGAGAGAGACTTCGAAAAGATGCCGGCGGCAAAGTCTTTGATCTCGCTAGAGCTGCCTCCAAGCGTTGCGGAGGTTGCAATTTGGAGTACTCGCTCGCTTGGGACGCCGCAACGTAACATGACACGTCGCAACAGAAGAGAAATTTCAGCTGCGAGACTTCCGCTATAAAGGTGTGCCTCGTCGAGGACAAGCGTCCGCAGACCCTTTCCGAAGAGTGGATTGTCTTGAGGCCTACAGAGGAGGTACTCAAGCATCGAGTAGTTTGTGATCAAGATATCCGGAGGATTTCTTTGCGCCTCAAGTCGTGTTCGCAGCCGGCTGGGATCGAATACCGCCTTGGGATCTGGTTCATCCTGCGGGGTCTCGCTCGTATAGTGAATGACCGTAATCTCGCCTTGCCCCTTGAGCCATCCGTGGAGCCGCTCAATCTGATCGTTAACTAACGCATTCAAGGGGTAGAGCAGGATCGCTCGGACGCCGGTCTCACCTGCCTTCCGGGGCGTTGAAAAGAGATCGTTCAGCATCGGCAATAGAAACGCTTCGGTCTTGCCGGCGCCGGTTCCAGCCGAGACAATCATTGCAGGGCGTTCATCTGTGCCACGGCTCGAGTATTCGAGTTGAATCGTCCGGGCCTGATGGTCATAGAGTTTGCGATCCAGAGGGAGAGCCGCCGAACGCTCGAGCTGGCGAAGCAGCGACGGCGCGACGTTTGCTGTGGTCTTCAGCGAGATACCCGAAGATTTTGCAGGGAATAGAGATTCAACCCATATCTCACTCAGCAGCCCTGCGGCATCGCCATTGGCGAGCCAGAGCCGTTCGCACGCAGCAGAAACTGCGGGGGACCGGACGAAAGACTCGCTTCGCGCCAACCCTACGAGGCGGTCCCGAAGTTGATGCTGCGCTGTTACCGCATCGAGATGCAGCGTGTCTTGGATCTCCATTTCAGTCGCTCCCCCCGACTTGCCAGGTCGTGATGGTATCGAGCAGTAGTGCAATCGCCACTATCTCTCGCAATCCTGCGTTGTGGAACGCGATCAAGAGGTTATGCGATTTTCTGTCCTGCCCCGCAAGGATTGCCCTGGCGTCTACTACCAGGCTTCTCAGAATAAATTCGCCGTCCAACCGGTTCTCGCCTTGCGCGTAACGCTCGCAAAGTGTCCGCAGATCGAATCCGGTCCGTACTGCGTTCGGGTTAATAGCATCGAGTAGAAGTCGGATAAGAATCACCAATTGATTACGCGGGTAGTTGTACAACTCCGGGGCCGCAAGACTAGCAGCTCTTGAAAGTAGAATGGGATTGCAGCGAGCGAGTCTCCCTATCGGTTCCAGTTTTACGCCTGTCGAATCCCTGGCAATGTCACCGGACCAGATATCCAGGCCCTCCATCAGATCTCTGGCTTCGTAGCTGGTTGGTCGCCATGACCAAAGCAGCTCGCGGCAGGCAGATGCCCACGCTTCTTCGCGCCCTTCATCGTTAACCATCGAGGAATTCGGACACGCGGGCAGTAGCCAGGCAGCGCAGGTATCCACGGGTGCCAACATGCAAAGCTTCTTGATCTCAGCATTCCATGAGGGATGAAATACAGGGCAATGCCACCAGCGAATCCACGCTGAAGTGGACTTCCAGTCGGAACTCCAATCGCCGCGGGAGAGGTGCTCCGCGAACCGGAACAATCCCGCCTCCACACACATTGAGCCAACTCTGGCGCCGCGAAAGGAAAGAGCCCACCCAAATACTTCTGCGGTGACGCTCAACCGCCACTTCAGCTCTGACCCATTTTTGACCAGGCCTGTAACTGGGATGGGTTGCGGAAGCCTTGAATTTGAAGTCCACGCCCACAAACAATGCTCTGCGGATAAAGGATCTTCGAAGGGAAGCAGCGCACTCCAGCTCTTGTCATCATGTCGAGTCACATTTCTCAATTCGCCTACGTCGATCACAGCCGACGCGGCCCGCAGCCCGGATTGGTATTCGTTGTAGGTCTTACCGGCCAGACAAAGCCCCGCGCCGAGGCCCTCGCATTCGGTCAGGATGGTTCCGTAGGTGCGCGGTCGTGCGATGACGCGACTCCCCTCCATCCACCGTGCTTCCTCCGGATCGAAGTCCCAGTCCTTCGATTGGGCCAGCAACCGGTTCGTCCTCAATCTGGACGTTTCAACCGAGGAGTTTTCCTGTAGTGCCTGCCAGGCTCCGTTTGCTTCCAAAGCCGCACCATACTGCTGCGATAGGTGGCGAAACTGGATCTTGACCGATCGCGCGTGGACGCCCGCGTATCCCTGTAAACGGGCATATTTCGCTCGACTCAAGCTGGGCGTCAACTCCACCACTGTCGTTTCTCCTGGCGGAGGCAATACAACGGTTTCACCATTCATGAGCCGAACCCGATGTGGCTCGAAGTCTGTTGTTGGTAGCCGAAGGCGCGCAGGATGTCCCCATCGCGCCCCGTCGAGATCGGCACTTTGGACAACTTCCGTGGCCTCGCTGTCCTCCTCCGCATGGGTCCAGAGTAGCTCCCCAGAATGATTGAACACAGTGATCCCAGCCAAGACCCCAGCTCGAAATCGAGTGAGACGATACGATCCGGCAAATATCGAACGGAACGGCAGAGGGTTCGAAACTCCTTCGAATTGCACATCTGCTGCGTGAAGTAGTGTGACAGATTCGTCAAGAGGAACAGCGGTTTCACTGTCGCCGATAAATGCTCCTGAAGCATCGAAGAAGGCGAGCCCGGTTGGTGGTACCAGCGATTGCACGATTGGTTCCGCGAGCTGGGAGGAGCCTCGATACCGAAGATCGAAGGAGAAATAGGTCGACGGATGGTGGCTCAACGAAATCGACAATGGAGCGTATGCAAATCGCCAGCCATCCTCGCCGATAAGCACCTGTTCCTTTTTAACTGGTTCAGTGGAAATGAACATCAACGGGCCTAATTCGACCCACGCGGGCGGCCGCTGGTGCAAGGCATATTCAAGAAACGGGTTGTCCCCAACCCATCGTAGCGAGGGCTGATCAAAATAGGAATAAGCCAGACCTTCCGATTCTCGGGTGAGACCTTGATTCGTGGTTGCACGAGCCGGCGCGGAGGCAAGACACCAATCAAGGAGCTCCGCGATAGGGAAATGCATCGTCCAGCAATTTTTCTTGAGCCGTTGTTCCGCAGTGCCCGCGCTAAGGTCGCCGTGCCGCAGACGCCTCATAGTGTTCCACGCCTCGGTGAACGAAGGCGAGTACATTTTGTCCGACGGACTGAGAAGTGATTGGACCGATATCGGATTAAATTCAAACGATTCGGTCAACATTTGAGGTAAGGATGGAAGCTGAGAGAGCGGAATGGCATACTGAACGCCAATCGTCCGCACCCAAACCTGATGCCCGGCTTCGCCAAAATCGTGTCTGATCCCGAAGACCCTGCAAGCCTCCTCCACTCCTTCTCGCAACATTGTTTTCGGGGAACTCTCCTGCGCGAGGAACAATTGACGTTGCTGCGGTCCGAGAGCCTTATTTATCGCGGGCCATACAACCCCCGATCCGCCGAGCTTTCGGACGGCTTCCGCAGCGAATACCATGAACGCAAGCCCGAGCGCGGCGCGCCGGCGAATCCTTTCATTCGCGATGTCATTGAATCGAACATTGTCCCTGCGGTAATCCCATTGCGCGAGGCTACCCCATTCAAACAATACTGATCGTTCCGCATCCTCCAGGGCGAGTTCTGCTACTGACCATGGCGTTGCAAGCTGTCTCTTGACGACCCGCCGCTGCACTTCCAGGGTCAAGCGCTCTACGAACTGCTCGGATGCAGGGTCAAGCTTAGAGATTCCACTGGGTGAATGTCCTGTCGAGCCGTCTTGGGAGATGATCTCAGCAGCAAGATCGCCCGAAGTAATCTCCACTAAAGGAGAAGGCTCGGAGGTCTTTGCCTGTGAATCGCGGGATTCTTCCACGAAGGGTGGGTCTCCAACCACCCAATACCGACCACTAGCCCCCATCAGGACATTACTGTAACTCAAGGCCTGGTTGACGGTCACGTCGCCAATGCCTTCAATGCGTGCTCGTTGCAAAATCTCCTGTCTCGTGGCGGGTCTGCCGAATTCGCGGATCAGAATGACCAGAAGATCGTCGCCAGAGGCTTCGACAGGAGGAAGCGTGCCAATAGAGACGATCTCGTCGCCGTCGAGCTTGCACCAAGGCCAGAGTCCGCAGAACGAAGCGAAATGTTCCCTAGGGAGGCGAGAGCAATCCACCCGATTGTCCCGAAAGATCGCCTCATACGCAATCGAAAGCGGAAGCCGGGGTGCCACATGCAACATCCGAGCCAGCCGGTTTGCGAGACTGTTCTCTCCATCTGGAAAGACAAAGTATCTCTCGGAATCTCCTAGCCAAGTAACCCAGGGAAGAATGGGGCGGATGATATGCCCATATTGGCCCAACGGAGCCCGTACTTCTTCCCAGTCGGCCACGCCCCAGTGGGAAGAACTCTTGCGAGCACTGGAGACAGCAGCTTTCATGACAGACAAGGTCTGTTTCGAAAGCAGAAGCCCGAATTCCAGAATTAGCTGATGCTCGACCCCTGCCCGATTTAAGAGTTTGAGAATAGAAGTCAGAGACAGGCGAGAGGTGAGGATTCCCCGTTCGATGAGAAGTATCTCTGCATGAACTTGTGTACAAGGAATCTCCTCTGTCAGTGTCTCAAGGGCTTTATGAAGCCAGATTAGATTTCTGCCCTCTGAAGTGATGCGATTGAGAAATGGGGATCCGATCTGGCGGACTCGCTCCCGCGTCATCGGCGGATCCTGTCGCTTAGCAACCTCTTCGAGCGTAAGAGGATCAGCGCCATCAAGCCCGAAGAGCGCAGCGATGATAGACCGTTTTTGCGGCTTGTACTTGGGCGGAATGAGTCGATCAAGTTCTTCAGTCAACGAGCTGGCGCTTCCAACGAAAACGATCGAGTCGCTTGTAGGCTGTTTGTCGTCAACATTGAGAGCCTGCCCAAGTGCGCTCAGCTCAGACGAGAAAACACGGCGCAGTTCGGAAACATGAGTCGTTACCCATTCAGATTCCCGAACAGGCAAGGTTAGAGAAAGGTTTTGAAAGATGTTCTGGAGTGTATTCTGCTCTTCCTGAGTAAGGTCTGCGAATATTGACGCATCGGAGATTGGGTGAAGCGCGATATCTCCAATCGTGGTCCAATCGCACATCTCGAGCTTTGTCCGCAGTGGCCCTTCGGGAAGCACCTCCCGAATCGCCAACAGGCAGGCGAACGGGCAGCCGTCATCGGATGGGTTGCCCGTTCGATGACCTTTGAAGAATGGGCTATCTTCGTCAGCTGCAATATATCCAAGGTCGCTTAGAAGCCCGGTAATCTCATTGAGACATTTTCTTCCGAAGTGTTCCAAGCTCAAGAGTTTGTTCGGAGTCCATGCAAGCAGATCGTCCAAAGTCGCGACTGACGCGCCAACCAGACAATTGAAGGAACGCACGGACAGGTCCATATCGGAGATCGATGTCTGTCCGCACGGGGCCAGCCAAAGGGGCTGCGTTCCCTTATAAACGGCCAACTCGCGGCCTGCATCGGTTGTTACGAGGAATTCTCGAATCGCAATTCGAGTTGCCGTAGCCAGTGAGGTCGGAACGATTGATTCAAGATTGTCAATTGGAAGTTGGAAAGCCTGCTTTAGCGCAACAGATACAGGTTCCGGTGGGGTAGAAGGGGTAACGGTGTTCCAAAGTACATAGCGGGAGATCACGTTTGATTTGGCTCACTGTTCTGTCGTCTGACTCGTGAAAGAAGTATATGCGAAGACCCCAGTGCGGCCTTATCCATCGTCAGCATCAAGAGCTCATTAATCAAGGTCAGGTTAACCGTTGCCATCATAAAAGTTGCAGTCAATGCTACTTTGGTATTTCGTCGTCCGTCGCGACATACCAGGGCACGTCCTTCATCTGAAACATCTCTGGACAACGTGCGATTACATGCGAAAGAACAATCTTCGCGATGCGAACGCTGTGCTCAACTTCCTTTTCCCATTCCATATTTGCAAGTCCGTCGCTGTGCGTCGGAGGCCAGCGGGCCGTTCGGATGGCGAGCACCAGACTAGACGCGATTATCAAAGCTGGACCTAATTTCTGAAAGTCCACTTCACGCCGATACCCGCCGACGTGTCCGGCAGGATTAGTGGAAGTCATGTGATTGCACCTCCAGCGCCTGATCGGAAAGCGGCCTCAGCCATGCCGCTTTTACATGGATGACGTCGTCGTGAACCTGTAGGACGCCGCCCGCGAGAACGAACTTGCTGCGGATGACTGTTGATCGATTTCTTTCGTAAACATCGACCATGATGATGAGGTTGGCGAGCCCCTCTTCATCCTCAAGCGACATGAAGGTAATTCCGTTGGCAGTTCCTGGACGTTGCCGGGCTGCGACACAACCAGCTATGAGTACAAAATCTCCATGGCGACGATTTTGTAGATCGTTGGAGGAAAGTACATTCTGCTTACGAAGCGCTTCCCGGCGGTACGCCATCGGATGCTTGCCGATGGTAAGACTGGTACCGGCGTAATCGGCGACTAATCTCTCTTCTGTGCTCATCTGCTGGAGGGGCAAACTCGCGTCATCATCGCGCAGCACATCACTGTTCTGTCGAAACAGCGGACCCTCCAATTTGCCTGCTCGCTCTACCTGCCAGATTGCATCGCGACGATGTTCGATTCCCTCGAGGTTATTCAGTGCTCCTACCCCAGCTAGTCGGGCCAGTTCATGTCGAGTGAGAGACGGAACGCGCTGAGTAAGATCCTCGGCAGAGCGGAAGGGACCATCAGCTTCGCGAACTGCTACCAGCGCTTCGGCTGATCGTTTGGTCAGATTTTTCACATAGCCGAGACCGATACGAACGGAGAGCTTTTCGTGCTCTCCTCGCTCAATAGTGCATTGCCAGTTCGAGGTCTGTACGTCGATGGATCTGACATGAACGCCGTGGCGTTGGGCGTCCTTCACAAGCGTGGCGGCAGAGTAGAATCCCATCGGCTGATTATTCAAGATCGCACAGAGGAAGGCTTCCGGGTACTTCACTTTGATGTAAGCCGAATCGTAGGCAAGCTCACCAAAGGATGCGGCATGAGATTCCGGGAAGCCATAGAGGGCGAAGGAGCTAATGTTCTTGACAATCTGATCCTGCGATTTGGGATCAATACCGTTCTCCGTCATCCCGGCTCGGAGTTTACCTTCGAGATTCTTCATTCGTTCCCAGGAACGTTTCATCCCTACCGCGCGGCGCAACTCGTCCGCATCGGCACCACTGAAATTGCCTGCAATCATCGCCATCTTGAGCAGTTGCTCTTGGAAGAGCGGCACACCCAAGGTGCGTTCCAGAACTGGTTTGAGGGAAGGATGCGGGTACGTTACAGGCTGCCTTCCCATTCGCCGTTCTAAATATGGATGGGTCATATCCCCGTGAATCGGTCCTGGCCGGATCAGAGCGACTTGCTTTGTGATGCAATATCGGCTCCGGGGCCGATGCTTCGGCAACGAAGCCATCTGCGCACGGCTTTCGATTTGAAACATGCCGATGGTGTCGGCACGTTGAATGGTCCGATAGACATCGTCATCTTCCGGCAGTTGCGCGAGATCGATTCTGTCACCATAGAATTCAGGAACCAAATCGAGGCAACCTGCGAGAACAGCCATCATGCCCAGGCCAAGCAGATCGACCTTGATGATGTGCATGTCTGCACAGTCCTCTTTGTCCCATTGGATGACAGTGCGACCCGGCATGGACGCTCGTTCCAACGGCACAACCTGATCGAGCTGGCCCTGACAGATCACCATGCCACCGCTATGTTGTCCAAGGTGACGAGGCAGTCCCTGAATACGCATGGCTACTTCCAGGGTCTTGGCAATCCGGGAGTTACTTAGATCGAATCCAGCACTCTTGTAGGAGTGCGCCATTGTGTCGTTTGGTCCGCGCCACTCCCAATTGCCTACACCCCCGGACATCTTATCCAGAGAATCCGGATCAAGACCCATGACCTTTCCGACTTCCCTCGTCGCGGACTTCGCGCGATAGGTGATTACGTTCGCAGTCATTGCAGCGCCGAGTTCGCCGTAGCGTCTGTAGACATACTGGATGGCCTGCTCACGCTTATCCTCTGAAGGCAGATCGAGATCGATGTCCGGCCACTCATTCCTGCTCTCACTCAGAAACCTCTCGAAGAGCAAGTCCATACCAACCGGATCAACAATGGTGATTTCGAGGGCATAGCAGACCGCCGAATTAGCCGCACTTCCCCGCCCCTGAATCAGAATGCCGTTGCGTTTGCAGAACTGCACAACATCCCACACGATGAGGAAATATCCCGCAAAACCTAACTTCTCGATCAATGCTAGCTCGCGCTCAACCTGCTTCTCCGCGCGTTTGTAGAGGTCTCGATTGTTCTTGGGACCATACCGCCGCTGCACGCCTTCAGTAACGCGCTTTCGCAGGAAGCTATCCATTGTTTCGCCGTCGGGCACCGGATAGCTGGGAAACTCGTATCCAAGATCATCCAACTCAAACTTCAGACGCGACGAGAGTTCTACCGTGTTCTCCGTGGCATTGGGCACGTCACGAAAGAGAGCATTCATTTCTTTCGCCGTCCGGAGATGACGGCGGTTATTGAGAGACAGAAGACGTCCGGCTCTATCGAGTTCTGTGTGATACCGAATAGCCGTAAAGACATCCAGAATCTCTTTGTCATACCGGATGGCATAGCGAACGCCATTCGTCGCCAGCACCGGCAGTTGAAGTGACCGGGCAATGCGAATAGCAGCTTGATTGCGCCACTCTTCTTCGCGTTCACAGTGACGCTGCAATTCGACATAGACGTTGTTTTGTCCGAAGATGCGCACAAGCCGCTCGACCGTCTCGCTTCCGGCTCGCTCACCACCGCGCATTAGAGCTGCTGCTAGTGGGCCTTCGTCCCCGCCTGTCAGACATACCAGCCCAGAAGCATGTCTCTCCAGATCATCAAAGATGGCCGCTCCTTCTTGTTTTTTCGTCTCCCGCATTTTGAATCGCGTGATGAGCCGGCAGAGATTCTGATAGCCCTCGCGAGTTTCACAGAGCAGTGGAAGACGGGCAGGCTCGGTAATGTGTTGATACGGCAACCACGCCGGAGGCGTGAGTCGCGAGCCGAGTGAGGAGACGGCAACTTCAGCTCCGATATGCGCGCGTACTTCATTGCGCTTTGCACTGGTATGGAATCGTGCGGAGCCGTACACCCCATTACGGTCCAGCAGAGCCATCGCGGGCATTCCCAGCTCGAAGGCGCGCTCTACAAGCTTTTCGGGTTCGGACGCACCCTCCAGGAAGCTGAATGCGCTGGCAGCATGGAGTTCCACGTAGCGATCAATCATAGAGCGCCGCCATCTGCCATTTGTTTTCGAGAAGATCACGCATCATGCAGCAGCAAAGCAGAGAACCATCCTGCGATCGTGCTACCAGATCCCATTGCTCGCAGCCCCAGAGCGTCTGCGCCCACCAATCACCGCCAACGACCCACGGCCCATAGCCGTGTTCAACGGCATAGCGGCGTTCGCGAAAGAAGAATATCGACGGTCGCCCGTTCTGTAAGGTGACGGAAGCGGCTTCAGATGGCCGAAGAATACGCATTGAGGCTCGCGGCTGCGAAGAAGCGGCTGTAGCGGATTCGCCGGAAAGCACGCTGAATGGCTCCATGCGGAAACTTTCCAACGCATGAGAATCCTGAAGTACAGCGCAGCCTACATTGTTTTCGCCGACAATGGCCCGGATGCGAGCAAGCGTCACGTCCAGCCGGCTTGCCTCCGGGAGTTGTGGGGAGAACAGCCCAAGCTGGATCTTGCTGGTGCTCCCTGGCTCTGCGTGCAGCGCAACAGCAAGGATGGAAGTAGAGGGTGGATGCGCCTGCAGATCGAGGTGAAGCAGCTTGATCCAGAGTTGCTTGTCTGTTGTCGGCAATGCAGGCCGGACGGTTCTGGTATGCGATCCGGCACCATCCAGCGTAAGCGTGATCGTCAAGGAAGCCAGCGCGAGGATACGCGCCTTCGCTCGCAGAATAAGCTGATCCACCATCATGTTCACGATAAAGAGCAATGAATCGAGCAGATCGACAGGCGCATCCAGTTCCATCTGCTCGTCGAGGGTGAATGGCGCCTGTGCAGGCTGGAAAAGATGAGGATGTTCACCGCGTGCCAGTTGCCGGAGACGTTTGCCATCCTGTCCCATACGAGCGATCAGCTCTTTCTCGGGAAGAGATGCCAGATTACCCAACGTTCGAATACCCCATAGAGCGAACGTTTCTGCCTGCGTATCCGTGAGATCGAGAACCGACAATGGCAGGCCGGATAAGGCTTCGGTCTTACTCTGTGAAGGAATGATCTGAATAGCAGAGCGTGCCATCGGACCTTTTGCGATACAGACTGCTGTATGAAAGTTGTCGCTGACAATGACCCGCGCAGATATGCCGAGCGACCTAACGCGCTGGAGCAGGCTTTGCGCCAGCAGTTCAGGGGGCCCGAACAAACTCTTTGTGCCGGCGATGTCGATACCGCAGAGCAGAGCTGTATCTGACCTGTGATCTTCTATCCTCGGTGAAAACGCACCTGCGCATTCGAGGAGTATCGACCTTGTGACCGTCTCCGCTTGAACCGAACGCGACAGAACTACCGGCTCCGAGAACGTCTCGACTTCCACTCGGGTCATGCCGCGAGCCAAGCCCGCGAGCCGCGCCTTTGTATTCAGAGAGCAGACAGATTGCGATGGTGCTTCCCCCTCCATGACCACACAAGGCTTACTGTGCAGCTCTGGGCGAAGCCGTAATAGCGATTGCGCCGGAAATTCTTTCGTATATAGACACGCATAGAGTTCCGTTGGCTTTGTCATCGCGCACCTGACCATGCGGTTCGACACTGCCATGTAGCTCCGCTGACGTTCTGCGGTGGCTTACGCAATGGAACAACATTGCTTGTGTTCGGCGCGAAACGTCGCCGCGTTACCTCAATATGAGCTTGTATCCCTGTAAATACAGTGATTTCATCGCCGATAGCTTCTGCAGGCTGGAGGTGAAGAAGTAATTCGGCGCTACTCTTTGCACACGCATACTGCGTGAGGAGAAGAACGCTGGATTGCGTTCGCTCCGCTGCCGCTCGATAGCGAAACCAGGTCGAGAGCTGGATGCGTGAGACAAACTCCGGGGCGAGACTCGCCATATCCAGCACGACTGCACTAAAGCCGCCGCCCTGTAAAAGCAGGTCTGCAGTTCCCAATGCCTGTTCAATGCGTGCCCATGGTTTAGAGGTAGGAGAATAACGTCGAGAAGCGACGACTGCTGGTTCATCGCTTGCGATAAAGCTCGGATTTTCTTCTCTCAGCCTGAGTTGCGGCTCCGCACAGCGCGGCGCGAAGGATTGTGGATTGAGCAGACCACTCACGGCACCGGACAACCCCTTTGCCTCGCCACGAGGATGCGAACCAAATCCTCCACCGTGCAATCCTTGCTTTGCGGGACGTGGAACGAGGTACTTGTCTGGTAAAACGAAGTTGCGTGTCGGTGGTTTCACTGTCTCCCGCACTGCACCGCAGCGGACCCATAAGAGCCGCGCAAGATCTACTCCCGCCGCAGCGGCGGACACTGGGTCAAAGTTATTCGAAGCGTCGATCCAGGCGCAGACCTTGGATGCCTGAGTCAGGTGCGCCACAAACGAAAGAGCGATGTCTGTCCGACCTGAACACTCTGGCCCGACCAACTCGCTTACGGCCCCAATGGGTAAGCCGCCTTGCAGGAGATTGTCCAGGGATTTAATGCCAGTTTCTGCCATCGGCCGGATCATCTTTGGTGCCGGAGTCAGTGCGGACGGAATCTTATGGGCAAGCGCTACTTCGATCTGGGTCCGGATTGTGGAGGTGGCGGGCATAAAGGTAAGTATTCGCTTTATATTCGCCTATGCCTACCTGTGGACGTCAACTGCTACTGCCCTGAGAGCAGTGCAGGCCATCAGCTAAGTAATTGGTGTAAAAGGAGAAATATTTTTGACGAGGGCATGAAAAGGCTTCCAAGTACCTCTCTGTCGTACTTGTCGAGAGCACAGCGCATTGGCGTCGAGTAGGTCTGACCGCGGCTTACTGCTCTCAACGAGAGGACTCAATTTGGCGACAGCTTGCGGCCAAATTCAACAAAACGGGAAGTCAATGTTCCTGATTCAACCTTAGACGCCGTTCTTCAAGGTGTGAGCGTGATCTTTCCAGTTCATCCGCAATGAGCTTCTCGTCCGGGAGCACGGTTTGATACTCGGCAGCAAGCACCTTGTTCGGCAGGTTATCGAGAGCATAGTGGGCTTCCGCCGCTCCCTTTTCTGCGCAGAGGATGAGTCCAACCGGAGGATTCTCTCCCGCCTTCATCCAATGTTCGCGGGCGTAATTGAGATATAGGTGCATCTGCCCGGCATCGGCGTAGCTGAACTTGCCCACCTTGAGGTCGATGACGACCAAACACCGCAGGCGACGATGAAAGAAGAGGAGATCGATACGGAACCAGGTGTCATCGAGACGAAGTCTCTTTTGTCGGCCAAGAAAAGCGAAGTCGTCACCCAACTCCAGCAGAAAATCAGTGAGATTGTGAATGAGCGCCGCTTCGAGATCAGACTCCGAGTATTCGTCTCTTAGACCGAGGAACTCCAATACGAATGGATCTTTAACGGTTTCCTCTGCAGTAATGGCATCGCCCGGTTCGGCGCGCCGCGCGCCTTCCAGCATGGCGGCCTTATTCTTCGAGAGTGCGATCCGCTCGTAGAACTGACTGCTAATCTGACGGTCGAGTTGCCGAATCGACCAGCCGGAACGTAAAGCCTCAGTTTCATAGAAAGCTCTGGCATCTGGAGTCTTCACAGAGAGCAGACGGACATAGGCGGACCACGGCAATGGGAACTTGGCAGCCAGTTCAGGTAGTGCCAAAGATTTTTCAGACGGTGTCTGAAAAATCTGCCGAGGCGGCCATGCCAGGTAAAAGCGTCTCATCTGGCTCAGGTTAACGGCTCCAAAACCTCGGCCAAACTGGCGCGTCAAATCGTCCGCAAGCTGTTTGATGAGGGCTTCTCCATACTCAGCTCTTTCCTGACCCTGCTGCTCAAACTCGACGATTCG
This sequence comes from Edaphobacter aggregans, assembly GCF_003945235.1. Taxonomy (NCBI): domain Bacteria; kingdom Pseudomonadati; phylum Acidobacteriota; class Terriglobia; order Terriglobales; family Acidobacteriaceae; genus Edaphobacter; species Edaphobacter aggregans. Next base: position 5,399,294 of record NZ_RSDW01000001.1, on the reverse strand, counting down.
ACGCCCTATCTCCCAATATGTAGCGGTCATCAGAGCATTGACGCTTCGAACCGAGGCGGTTCGAGCCGCATTGAGCAATGCGACAATCTCTGTGCGAACAGCGCTGTAGTTTTGGAGAGTCTCCAGCCTATCCGTCATGATCGAATCCACTTCTCATGTTCTGGTCAATATCTCACACTTCATTATCAGAGAAATCGGCACCGAGACAGACAGATGTTCATGGTGGACCAGATGGGACTCTCGAATTGTCCAGACACTGTCTGGACTCTGGCTCAGCGACAAGGGTAACAAATGGCGCATTTGAAAACAGTTGGCACGATAAGCACCGCGGCCGCTATGCTCGAACATCGAATCGATTTTGACGCCTGGAGGAAAGTTATCAATCTCGTGGCATGTCCGTGACAAAAGCGAAGTGCACACTTTTTCTCCACTAACGACTACATGTCTTATGCAAAGCTACTTAAATCAGTGATGCTGCGGCTACGGGCAAACCGCCTACCTGCGAAGATCTCGGTTGTGTGGTGCCGGCGTTAGGGGAGCCCTGTAATAGCCACGCATTCACCAGGCTTGTAAATGGTGGCAGTCGAACCGAAGGTCCACCACCACTGCTGCCACCGACTATGCCAGCCTGGGATCAAATCACCGTTTGAGCCCTGCTCGGCGTAAACATGGGTAAGCTGCATGAGGGCCGCGTTGGCGCTGATGGCAGCATTCCTGCCGTCTTCCTCCTTCATGTTTGCTTCAGAGCCCAGGAGCCCTATCAGGAGGGGAACGGCCGTTCTGCTTCCGGTGTGGCCGAGAGCGTTGATCACAGCTGTGCGAATATTGGGGTCCGGTGTTTGCAGACGAGTAAGAAAGGCGGGAATCGCCGCGTCAGCGCCGCTTTCGGCGGCGTAGGAGAGGTACATGGCTCCATGCTGGTCTGCGACTTCGAGGAGCACCGGAAACCAGGAAGGGTCATGAGTTTTGCCCAGATTCTCGGCCGCCGTCATGTATTCGTAAGTGCCAGGATCGGTATGAAGAAGCATCCCTGCCAGAGCACTGAGGCTGGCTTTAGTCGAGAGGTTGGCGAGCGCGAGCGGAGCAAACTGCTTGAGTACGTAGTCCTTCGAAATGGCAAAGGTAAGCAGAAGAGGCTCTAGTGCGGGCGGAGCGAGAGTAGCGAGTGTGCGTGCTGCTTCGCGACGAACCTGATCGTCTTTGGAATTGATCTGCTGAATGTAGGGGGCATAGACCGCCGGAGAGAGCTCGAGAGCATCGTCGACGCGAACGTGAAGAACCTGGTGAGCTTCGGTGTGATCAGGTGCGGTATAGACTCGGGAGTCCCTGCCGGGCGGTGCGTATGCGATCTCGCGGGAAGCGTCGACCGTGTAGTCCCCCGGGGTGCTGACCGGAGCACTAAGATCGCCTCGGGAGTTGTTTCGATAATTTAGGAGGATGCGCTCCGTGTGCGACGCATGGGGAGCAAGCGAGAGAACCCCTGACAGACAACTGCCGCCATAGCCCTGAAAGCAGGCTGGATCGGGAGCTCCATCGCGACTAATGTGCAGTTTGTAGCCAGAGCAGAAGGAGTAAGGGTCCGCAGTGCTTACTTCTTCGAGTTCACTGCCGCCATTGTGAAGCGTGAAGGAAAGAAATACGGGCTCGCCTGGGGCAAACGTAGACTTCTCAAGTGAGAAGGTGCCTGTGACCTGCGCGGTACAAAAAGAAGAAGTCAAGAGTGCCGGGAAGAGCCATCGGTGGCGCATAAGAACTTAGACACCGCAAAACACAAGGATGGCTCAGGCGACCAGGATCGCCTTGAAGATACGAAAGTCGCTCTCGGCTCATAGCCAATCGCCCATACAAAGCTCCGAAGCTGTCTTTGCGAGCGTTCAGCTCTACCAAGCTTCAGTACAAAAGTGAGGTACACGCTTTTTCTCTTTTGACGAACTTGGCTGTGCCGGCCCCATTTCGGTTGCGTGAGTTCTCCTCAGTGTCACGTCGAAACATCCGTCTTCATCAATCACATTTCGCTCGTTTGCTCCAACCACGAAAAGCTGGTTTCATTGCTCCAGCACGAGGCCCTTGATGAAGCAAAAATTCATTCGCGCCACCGAATTGGCAGAGTTCGTCTACTGCTCGAAAGCATGGCATTTGAAGTACCTCGATGGTGCTGAGGTGTCGCCTATGGCTCGCAAACTGCAAGCCGAGGCAACCGCATGGCATGTCGAGCAGGGTAGATCACTTGCTCGTGGTGACGGCTACCGCTGGGCAGGTCTCGCCGCCCTCATGTTGGCGATTTTTCTCATTGTCTTCTGCTGGCTGGGGTGGGCGAAATGACAGTGCTGCTGATGGCTGTTACCGCGATGGTCCTGGCTATCCTGTTCTTTTGGTTGAGTGCCCGATCTCGCAGGAGGACGGGAATACCGGCTGGCGAGGTGTTCTATCAGGATCTTGTCGGGCAGCCATTCGCAGCTCATGATCTGCGGTCTCTGACTCTGGGCATCTCCGGAAAGCCAGACTGCCTGATCCGAACCGCGGAAGGGATTGTGCCGGTCGAATTGAAGAACTCCAAGCGGCCGCCAGCCCGAGACGAGGTCTATCCCAATCACATGATTCAGAACCTGGCCTATTGTGCACTCGTTGAAGAACAGCTCGGGGAACGGGTTCCTTATGGCCTGGTTATTTATGCCGGTCAGCAGGTTCGACGAGTGGAGTTCACAGACTCCAATCGCAAATGGCTTATAAACATGATCGCGGCGGTTCAAGCGGCCCGCCTGGCAAAGCAGGCGAAACGAAATCACAATCAACGCGGCCGCTGCTCTGGATGCAGCGTCCGTGAGAAGTGCGATCAGGCCCTGCGCTGAAGGTCTTCATCATCGGGGTCTAAGTATTCACCACGATCAAACGCACTATTCTCACGCTTGCTTTCGCGGGTCCGCAGCAATTCCGCATGCTTCGGAGCAAACACGTACTCCTCCAGGAACCGGATCCGCTGGGGTGGCCAGCGACGTGTAATCAAAAGGTTCCGGTGTTCCTTGCAGAACTTCTGCAGAGCCTCAAACTCTATCGAATAGATAGGTCGTCCCGTGCGCGTTTGCTCGCGCTTTGCCTTGAGCAGCCCCTGCTCGATCCAACTTATAACCTTGCTGTATCGGACACAGAAATGTGCGCAGATCTGGCGCAAACTGAATATATCTTTGCCGTAGTGCGCGTAGCCGCGGCGATGGATCAAGTTGTATAGCGTCTTGGCTTCACAGTGGAAACGTTGGGACGCAGCCCGTACACCATGCTCCGATACATATTCCATGATCGATTCGACGGTAGTCGGATCGAACGTTCGCCTGGACCCGGACCCGGGTCGCTCCACACCATGTTTCTTCAAGAATCGCCAGCAAGCAGCTTTGTCGTAACCGGTCAGTGCCATCAGTTCTTCACATAGCCGAACCGGATGTCGTTTCTTCTGCGCGATGTTCACCGCCTCCGCGGGCCAGAGATACCTTCTGGGTTTCCCGGGAGGCATATTCTTTGTAGCCATACCGCACCTCAGTCTTCCATATACACACAACGAGGCAGAAAAGAAGAGGGGTATAGAGATTTTTCTACGTATTTCTTGTGATGCCAGTGAAAGCTCGAGGGGAAGGCAGGGACGCTGGCGTCGCCTGTTCGTCCCTTACTGATATAAGGCATTTCTCGATAGCGTTTGGATCATTTGCGCCAAGAATAATTTCATTGTTCGGCGATTCGATAAGTCTCAGTCAGCGTTACAATCCAGTGACATATTGCTGTGACCTGCTGAGCTGTTTATTCCGTCGCAGAGGGCTCTCAATGGACTCAAGGCTGCCTCTCCCCTCCAGTAAGTACTGGTATCTGGGCTCCCCGAATCCGGCCATGGACGAGTTGTTTCGTCGACTATGCGTTTTAACCTGGCCGTACGCTCTTTATTGCGCCACTCGCTATCTGCACGATATTCACGCGGCGTACGACCTGATGGACGCAGCAGTTTCGAATACGGAACGATATTACGAACGCTTCCAGGGCGAGCGAACCACCACCCAGCTCTTTTACAGAATCGTGAGTGTTCTGAAAAGGCTCTCCAAACAACGCGTCCGGAACAATCGCGAGATATATTGTGGATCCATCTTCGATCTCGAGATACTGGCTGCTGCATTTTCCTCACAATCTGAATCAGAGCAGACGGCGTACATCGAGCAGATGCTGGGCCGGATGAGCGAACGCGCGAGGAAGATTACTTATTGGCGTCTCGCGGGGCATAGCTGGCGCCAGATCGCGGACGCTTTGGAATCCAGTCACGCCACAGTTCGGCGGGCCTATCACAAGGAGCTTCGTGGACTTTTGGTCCCCTCTTCTGATAGGTCTAGCTCTGAAGAGCGAGAGGATAGTGATCAAGAAAAAATTGAACTCTGAAGAATGGTTCCTCAGACAGGTTGAATCCTATGCCCGCAGGCAGCCGAGTGGAGATAAGACCCCGGAGTGTGTGGACGATGCCTTTCTGAAATCCTATGCAGCACGTCCCATGGACGTCTCGCTCTCCGATCCGCGTGTCGATCATGTCACATCCTGCAACTACTGCCTGGGGCGGCTGCTTCAGTTCCGCGCAACTCGTCCGGCAGGAACATCTCCGAGGTTTCGCTACGCGACTGTGGCGGCGACGGGGTTGGCCTGTTTGTTGGTAGGGTTCGTTCTTGCCAATGCCTGGAACCGTAGACATCCGGCAGTAGTCCAGGTGCAGTCGGCCGAAGTTCATCGTACCCTGGACCTTTCGCAGTATGGAACCTACCGCGGTGGCGAGCCAAAGAGCAATCCTCCACTCCATCTTCCCGCCGCGCTCGTAAGGCTGGAACTTGTCCTGCCTCGTCTGAGCCAACCCGGCGTTTACTCCATCATGGTTGCGCCCGCCAAGAACGGGCTTAATCGCGTAGCCTGCGCAACCGGGTCGGCGGTGGGTGCCGATCCGCGAACCGTGGTCACGGTGTCTCTCGATCTGAGAAGTGCGGCACCAGGTAATTACACCTTGTCGACTCAACTCCAGGGCGAAGACGCTCCTTACACCTATCCTCTTCAAATCGAATAAGGTGCGTGTGAGTGCTTGTTTTATGGATAGCTAGTCACCGTCGGTGTAACGCGCGGCTTCATCTGCGTCGCTCCGCCGGTGTTGTTAATGACGTTGTCGATTGCGCCGAGATTTCCCAGCGCGACCGTGATCATGTGGTGGAAGCGCACGCCCGGAGTGCTGGGAACCTCGATAGCCCGGGTGAGCCTGACGTCCGGATGGCGAAAGACGCTGTAGACGCCCAGCCCAAAGGCCTCGTGGCTGGTGACGTTTTTGGCGACCTTGTAGGAGGCCCATCCATTCACATTCGGCGCGCTGGTGAATTTGGCCTGCGTGGGAGGATCGTAAGGGATCTCGGACTGGTAGAAGTAGGTGCGCCCCCCGTTGCCCTTCCAAAGAACCTGAAACTCCTGGTAGTGCTCCACAAAGAGACCGTACGCGGTGACGTCATTGCCAGCAACAACCATGCCGTTGGCCGCGGTGTTGTTCTCCCAGCCGACGCCTGTGCCATGGTCGGCACGCCAGATCCAGGTGTGGTCGACGAGGACATCGTTGGAGTTGATGGCGAGGCTCACCTTCGCTCTGCCGATTCCCGCGCCGCCGACACGGAAGAAGACGTCGGCGAGCAATGTCGGGTTGCCGGAGTGACGGGCCTTGCTCCCCTCAGGCCCGGCTTCGAGGAGCACCGGAGATTCGGTCTCGGCCGCGTCGAAGAGAAGGCCTTCGACGGTGACGCCGTCGACATCGGCAACCTTCATCGCGGCCGTGCCGTGGACGGGCTTGAGGGTCGCGAAGCCGAGACCCATCACGATCGTATTGGGCCGGGTGACCTCGATGGGTGAGGACAGCTCGTAGATGCCGGGCGTGAGCAGCAGGTGCATTCCCTTCGCAAGCTGAGCATTGATGATAGCGGCGGAGTCGCCGGGCTTCGCGATGTAGAACTTCGCGAGGGGGATGGTCTTGCCGGCTGTCGCGCCGGCGTGCCAGGTGGCACCCGCGCTCTTCTTCGCAAGATCGGGAACGCGGACGCCATAGTTGCCCTTCGCATCAATGGTGATGAAGGGCTTTTCGCGGATGACCGGAGTCTTCTCGATCCCGGTGAAAGGAGGGTCGGGCCACTCGCCCGCGGGAGCCTGCGGGACACCGACGAAGACCATGTTCCAGTTATGGCCGGTCCAGCTTCCCCACTCGCTGTTGCGGGAGATCCACTGCTGCTGGGTTCCGGAGTTGACCCTGCCGTCGATGACGGAGTCAGACATCCAGCCACCGCTCGCCCAGCCCTTGTTCTGGTTGAGGACGATGTCGCCCCGGATATGCATACGGCGGAACGAGACCGCCTGCGAGACGGCCCAAAGCATCTCGCCGCCGGCCGGGGTGACGGAGAGTCCCCCGATTGCCTTCCAGAAGGTAGTCGTGGCGTTGTCGTTGCGGCCAGCCGCCTCGGAGCGGACGTTGCCGGTGATGTGCGTCGCATCGGGCGTGGCTCCGAGGCCCAGGACCTCGGTGTAGAAGCCGATGGGAACGTCAACCTTATATTCGCCGGGGAGAAAAAGGAAGGCGTTGCGCTCGCTGCCGAACTGGTTGTGCTGCTGGACGGCGTACACCTTGTCGATCTGAGCTTGAATCTCGGCTGCTGGGGTCGCAGGCGAGAAGACCTCGACGTTCGGGCCGAAATCCGGAGGTTTTGCCTTGCCGGCGGCCTGTGCGGCCGTTGTTGCAAGGAGGAGGGCAATCAACATTTGAGTACGGGACAAAACCTTCACGTGGTTCTCCGGCGATAAGAATATGATTAGATTTGCATCAGGCTGCTATTTTTCTCCAAGCAGGCGCGGATCGAAATAACAAGGAAACGGCCCGTCGATCTTGATGTGCTTGAAATCAGGATGCCGTGGGTTAAGGATGTAATTTCGTTCCTCCGGCACAACGGCACTTGGAACGGATAAGACAGCGGACGATGCGCCCATCACCCAGTTGTCTCCTATTTCCTGAGTGTCACCTGTAGGAGGTTCGACGTCCCAGTTTCGAGGAAGGTTGCGGGCTGCAAGTTCCTGGACCAGAGATTCGTCGAATTTGACCGAATAGAGTTCATAGTCCCTGGGCCTTCTTAGATGGACAAGGATCTCAAGCATTGCCAGTGATCGGTGCTCAGCGGTATAGACCACGGAAACACCCTGGCTATTCCATCGACCTCCATAGACTCTTGCACCTTCGCCGGTAAACGCTGTCGCCCGATAGATTTTTCGGTCAATGCGCCAGGCTTCGATCAAGAGAAAACCCCGTGCTCGAGCCGGCCAATCAGATTCCGAACTTCTCGTGCCCCGTAGTCAGTACGAGCATAGTCAATTGGTCGGGAATTATTCAGACCGCGCACAGGTGAAAGCAGCCATTCACGCGCATCAGCTTTATCCCCAGCGAAAAGATCAAGGGCTGCATCGTAAATTTCTGACAGTCGGAGCAGGCGTTCAGACTCATTTTCGTCCAGTCCACCTGCTTCTTTGCGCCTGGCCAGAGTCCGAACAGGAATACCGAGGTACTGTGCGAGTTGCAGCTGCGTAAAGCCCGATTCCTGCAGAAAGCTTTCCACCGCAGACCAGCGCAGACCCGAGGTAATCACCTTGAGCAAGGTGGGGAGCTCCATGCGCTTGAGTCCTAGGCTTCTTCCTGGCTGGATTCGCGCAGCCTTGGCGATGCTCGAGGACGGAACAAACTGCGCAACGGTTTTGCGAGCGATCGTAGCCATACTCATAATGTACTCCGGAACAATGTCATTTTGGCACAGTATTTATGCAAATATGGCATCCGTGGGCTAGCTTGCATCGGTCAATCCGTCATATCTCTCTGAGACTTTATCGAGTCAGTACCTTCTCGAGGAGTTCAATGGAATGTTTCAGTTGCAGGTCGTTGCCACGTCGTGCTTCACGCCAATCGAAAGCAACGCTTTGGTCCGGCTCGATCGGAGTGCCTTCGAGAACTGACCCTTTCCAGGTGTAGTACGCCCCCGTAGGAAAGGCTAAGCGGTAGCCATGCCCGACCTTTGCGGAAGTGGCGGAAAGAAGCCGACCCGCCGTCTTTTCCCCGACGATCGTGGCGAGCGAGTTTTCCCGAGCGAAGGCAACAATCATTTCAGCAGCGCTGGCCGTGTGCCGGTCCACCAGGAGAACGATTCTTCCATGGAAAGGCTTGGCTCCCAGCCCTTCGGTCTCAAGGACGATGGGAGACTTCTTCACCAGCATGGGTGCATAGCGCAGCGCGAGGAGCCAAAGCCCCTTCTTCGAGGCTGGAATCCTGTCAAAGCGCGGGAAGCTGTTCTTTGCGTCGGCAATGTTTCGTTGCGCAGACTTTCTGTCGAGCGCGAAGCCGACTGGTATCCGCCTGGGAGTCAATAGACTCATCACGCGCAATGCTCCGATCCCTCCACCTGTGTTCCCGCGAAGATCGATAATCAGGCGTTCGACATTGCCCAACTGCTCCACCTGGCTCGATATCTCATTGGCAACTTCTACGCCCACCATTCCTGGGAACATGGCCACCTTCAGGTAGCCAATGCCGTCTTGCAGGCGATTGCCGACAACAAGCTTTGGTTCGACGTAGTGCAGTTTCTTGCCTTTGGGCCGAGCGACCGTGACGCTCCTGGTACGCTCTTTGCCGTCGGCGGTCAGGACGGTGAGTTCTGTCGTTTCCCCCATTGGGAAAGTGGGGTGCGTTGGAGGAATGATCTCCTCCGCTCCGACACGTAACAGAATGTCGCCCGGCTCGATTGCAGCCAGCGACGCTGCACCTCCCGGGTGTACATCCTGGAATATCCAGCGACGACCTTCATCAGTGTCGTCCGCGAGGTAGGTAGCGCTAAGAGCAGCTCTACTTGAGGCTCGCCTTGCCGATCCGTGAAAGAATCCGACGTGTGAGGTCTTTAATTCCTCGAGCAATCGCGTGATGGCTTCTTCGAAAGCAGCCGTTGTTGACGCGCCAATAATCGCCGGTCGATTGCGCGCGATCGCGTCCTTCCATCCATTGCCTAGCTTTTCCGGTTGATAGAACCGTTGGTCCAGGACCTTCAGTGTGCGGTTGAGAATTGCATCTCTCTGCTCAGCTTTGAGATCCAGCGTGTTCGTCATAATGGCCGCCTACCGGTTTGTTGAAGCATGACTTGCCCCTGCGCAACGTGTGAGGAGGAAGGAGGGTTCGATCCCGCAAAGACCAGGTTGTCGGGATCGCCGACCAGTTCGAAGCTGGCCCAGTAGTATGGACCGAAGCCTGCCCTGAGCAGTTCGAGCTGCGCATCGCGGAGCGCCTGCGCTTTGCTCTCAGTTTTCAGGTTGGCATAGAAGTTCGTCATCAACCGGGTTGTGGAATGATCTTCGAGTTCCCACAAGGTTGACACGACGCTGCGAGCGCCCCCGTCGATAAATGCCGTCACGAGGTTGTTGATGCCTGCCGCACCCGCGGGGCCAACGCCGGTATCGCAGGCCGAGAGCGTAACCAGGCTGGCATTGAGCCGCATTCGCCTGATCTCACGCACTTGCAGCAAACCATCGTTCTGTCCATTCTTCTCGGGCGCGAACACCAATGCAGATCGATCCGGATAGGTGGGATCGACATACCCGTGAAGTGCCAGATGCAGCACTTGATATTGATCAAGTGGCAAGTCCTTGAACCGTGTCTCGGTTGCATCAGCGCCGAGCAGGATGGTGCTTGGCTTAGGCAGATCGGCTCCGGCAGTTTCTACCTCTTCCCTGCTCTCCGGTAGCGGCACGAATTCGCTCTCCTTTGGACCATTCACCCCGCGCAGGATACGTTCCAGGGTTGATGGCTTCACCTGCGTCCAGGCCGCCACACCCACGTACGGACGAGATTTGGCATCGAGCGCGCGTTCCCGCTCTTTCAGAAGGTGAAACACCGTTCCCGAAGGACTGACCGCCAGGGTATGTGATTCGATCGCATAGTGTGGTCCATCATTTAGTGCGCTGAAGGGCAACAAATGTAGCTCGCCATCCGGCACCAGAATGACCTCATCGTTGCGTTTGTATTCGGGGATGTTTCCAAGCAACTGTTGAAACAGTCTCTGCCCCGTGGCCGCGTCAGGCTTTCGTTGCATGACACTCGATCGGTAGTCGCTGGCCTCTTGCTCGATCGTCTGCTTCGGCGGTAGTAAGTATCGATTGACTGCTGTACGAGTGATAGCCAGGGCGTAGGACCGAGGATCGTCGAGAACATATTCGACGAGAATCTGCTTCGGGCCAAGGTCCGCTTGTAACTGCGCCAGAGACACCGGATCGACAGCCGTCCTACCCTCCAAAGACTCAGAGGGCAACCGTCCTTCCGTGTCTCCGATTTGATCGACAATGATGGCGCGCCTGGCAGGATCGTCGGTGTTCAGGAGAGCGAGATTCAAACGAACTAATTTTTGGTCGATCTCGCTTGCCGGACGAGGGGGTGCTGCCTCGACGTGTTCAAGGGATTCAGCCTCGAAGCGACCTCGAGCATTCTCGATGATGCGGAACGCCTCGGCGAGCTTATTCTGTGTGCAAAGTGAATCGAAGTAGCCGGCATAGACCTGCTGCAAAGACGTGATCAGCTCGCGTTCCACATTGGCAGTGGGAGCGTGCGCCAATAAAGAATCGATGAGATCCGCGCTCTTCTGGTACAGGGTGTTTGATTCCCCCGTCTTTCCCATGCGCGCCAGGATTCGCGCTTTAATCGAGAGGTTTCTCGGCAGAAAGTAGAGTTCATCGGGAATTTGCTTGTTGGCCTCGATTGCATCGTCGATGGTACGAAGAGCGTCTTCGAGCCTGCCTTGCTTCTCATAGAGCGCGGCCAGCGAGCCGCCGGTCTGTAAAAGACCACGCCAATCGGAGACCTTCTTACCTATATCGATTGCTGCCTGGTAGTCGTCGGTAGCAAGCTTCGCCTGCTCGGTCCGCTCATAGATGCCGGCACGGATGCGGAGGAGCTCGGAGATATGCATGTTCAGATGCCGGGCCGTGACCCGTGCCATCGCATCATTTGCCAGCATGAGGGCTTCCTGATAACGGCCCAAGCCGCCCAGTGCCTCAATCTTCGAGGCGGTGGCAATGCTTGGATACGCTACCCCTGGCGTCGTGTTGGCGACCCGGATGGCTTCATCAAGTGGCTTGAGAGCGCGATCGTATTTCTTGAGCGCGACCAACCCGGCGCCGTAGACGCTGGCGTACCTGACTCTAGCAGCCGGATCGCCCAGGTATTTGGCTACGAGGTATGCCTTCATGACCTTCGCCTGGGCTCCGTCAACGTCGCCAAGAAGAAAGGCTGCGATCCCTTCCTCTCCCATCGCCCTCGACGCCAGCATGAAGTGGTTCTGTTTCCGCGCCAGTTCGCCAACCTCGGTCCAGGTCTTCGTTGCCAGACCTGCATCGTAATTGGTCTCGAGCATTCCCCGAATGATAAGAATTCTCAGTCGGGTTTCCGGATCACGGGCCGCGGGCAGTTGGAGATCATCGCTCAGCGACGCAATCTGCGGCGCAAAGCTGGACGTCTCGCTCGTAGCCATCATCTGGCTGACTTGCGCATAGAGCGCTCTGGCCGGTTCATTCCGCTGCTGAAAGAGAAGTTCCGCCCTGTGATAGACAGGAGCCGCGTCAATCCACTGGTTTAGCCACGCCTGTTCATCGGCGCGCTGTAAAAGCCAATCAGGATCATCGGGTCGCGGTCGTTCGCGATAAGCATGGTAGCTCAGCGAAATTGCCAGAATCGCACCAGCAGTCAGGAGAGGTACTGCGATCCGGGCCCTCATCGCTCACCCGGAGCCAGGCGGAATCTTTGAAGTGGAATTTGAAGGGCAAACGTTCGGCGCCCGAACAGGGGGAAGCACAATTGAAAAAGGCCCAAGCGAGTCTCCGATTCAGCGAATTACCAACAATTCAGCTACTCACGCATCAGTTCTGGGCAACAAACTCAGTGCAGCAAATCAATCACGCATCAGTTCGCCCATTATGTATGGACGCGCTCTGCTCGAACTTCTCGACCAGCTTCGTCCATGATTCCAACCGCGCTTGGCACCGCGTGCAAATTGCCAGGTGCTTGGCGTGGCCGGTCAGGAACAGGCTGCGGATGTCGAAAGCGAACCTCCGAATCTCGCTATCAGCATAACAAGCAAAGTCGCTTTTCTCGAAGTTGGGATGAGTCGATTCGAGCTTGAGCAGATCCGCCTTGCGCTTTGCGAGCATATCGTCGAACTGGATCTGCCGCGCCGGGGCGTTCTTCCATAGTGTGTCATCCGTGGCCCAAAGATCCTCGAGCACGGCGCTAGCATTGAGTGCGAGATATCGAATGGCCTCCTCTCGTCCATGGAAAGATCTTCCGTGGTCAACCAGTGCCGCTGCCGCAATCTGTGCCAATCCCAGGATCTCGTCGTCGGCATAGGTTTCGGCGTGATCGCGGAACTCTCTGATCTCCTCCCTCGCGATCTCGGCAAACTCCGAATTGCGATCTACGAGTCTTGCCACCTCGGAGGTTAAAGCCGGCATCTCGATCCGGGTTCCCGGGGCAGCCTCCCACGCCGGATGGTCGCAGGTGTACATGCCCGGATCAAAGATATCGACCAGGGAGTCTTTGCGGTCATCGGACCCTCGAAACCGATTCAGCATGTCCAAAAACCACGAGAGTTGGGCATCATTGAAACTGCGAGCGGCACTCTTGACCGATTCTTCCCGGTATACGTCAAAGCTCTCCATCAGTGAACTGGGGAGAATAAATTCGTTCAACTGAACAATCATCTGATCGATCTCTGTAGCCGGGGTCTGCATGTCGCCCTCCTCTCCCCTCGTGGGCTTGTTTTCCCATGAAAGAGAAGCGCTGTCAAACCAGCCCGGAAATCGCACTTATCGAGGGGTGAAACCGCGCAAAATCCGGGTTTTGCCGTAAAACTCAACCAGGAAATCTCCCTTCATCTGTTCTCGAACCGGAACATCCCAACAGAGTGCTTCGAGGCTGCTTCTACCCTGCCTTATCCGTACCCATCTGTTTCTGACACGCAGGACTTCGGCCATGCAGATGGAGAATGTTGGAGGCCGATTCCCTTCTCCAAACGGCTCGAGCAGAAGCAGTTGCTCATCGAAATGGCGCCCCATGAACGACAGATTGAGTTCAGCTTCGCCATCAGGTTTCTGACTATCTCGTCTCGCCAGAGGTTCCACTGACCGAGCGAACTTCTCCCGGAATTCCTCGATGCGGGCGACAGCCATAGTTAAACCGACAGCTTGAGTATGTCCTCCAAAACGAAGAAACAGTTTCCCAAGCGGCCGCAGAGTTTCGACGAGATCGACGCCGGGAACGCTTCTTCCTGATCCAACGACTTGACCGGGAATGGTCGATGGCACGAGCACGATGCTGGGAACCGAGTATCTCTCAACGCACTTGCTTGCGAGGAGGCCCGCGATCCCTTTCGGGCTGGCCTCGCGATAAGCTACCAGGCCAGCTGGAATGTTTGTTCCGAGCGACTCGACAAGCTCTTCAAAATGTACTTTCACGGTACGCCGGCGCTCCAGGTTCAACTGGTTGAGCCTTTCGACGCTCCGTTGTGCGGCCTCTTCGTTCATCGCTGCCTCGAACACGGCAAGGGCCTCAGCCGGATGGGCCATTCTGCCCGCGGCATTGATCCGCGGAGCAACACCGAATGCCACGTCGCGCGAATCCGGTTGGGATGGATCGGTGCAAGAGGTCTTGAGTAACTCTTGCAGCCCCTTGTGGCGCGATCGGGCGAGTTCGGCGAGACCCAGCCTGGCCAGAGTTCGTGTGCCATCGAGCAGTGGTACGCAATCGGCGATTGAAGCGATTGCTGCATATTGACTGCACCCGGATAGTAGGTACTCAATCTTCGTATCGGTCCACTTTGCCCGCAATGCAAGAGCCCAGGCAAACATCGCGGCCAGGCCCGCTCCGCAGAATCCATCGGACCAGACTGCGGTGGTCTCTGCCTGCTCCTGGATGCGGTGGTGATCGATCACCACGACGCCGATCCCGAGGCGTTGGGCCAACCGCACGGCCGCCCGCGCATTAATGCCGTTATCGACAGTGATAAGCAAGTCCGTTCCGCTGCGCGAGAAGTGATGGACTGCTGAAGAACTCAGCCCGTAGCCCTCATCCCGATGAGGCAGAGATACTCTGGCCGGCGCTCCCAGAGCGCTTAGCGCGCTGCGTAAGATGTGGGCTCCCAGGACTCCATCGCAATCGTAGTCACCAAAGATGATGATGCGTTCGCGTCTCCGGATAGCGCAAAGGACGCGGGTAGTGGCTTTTTCCATCGACGGAATTGAGAATGGATCGGGAAGGTCATTCCATGACGGCACCTTAATGAAAGCGTCGATGTCCTCAATGCCGCGCCCGGCAAGCACATCAAGTAAAGGCTGACATAAAAACATCGCTCCCTCCAAAGAAAACGCCCGATATCTGAATCGGGCGGTGTCGGTTCTACACGGAAGTGATGCCCTATCCGCGAAGACCCCTCCCTTTTGTAAGCGTGCGGAGGAAATGGTGTGGCTCCCAGTCGTCTCCACCAAATTGAGCGTTATACCCATGGCGCGTCTGACATTGAGGCGGCCTGTCTACTCTGACTCCAACCTAGTGGTACTCGTTCGGTCGTCCGGCAATTGCCGCGTCGAAGGTGCCGCTCTCCTGTTCTGCGCTGTGGTTGTTTGTCTGGGGCATCTGTATCATTCGCTCACCATGAAACTCGATTACCGGCTGTCGCTTGTGGCACTACTCTTGTGCGCCGTACTGCATCTGCTCCGCGCGCAAGCGCCCACCGGTCCGGCGACTCCTCCGCCCGCCGTACCCGCATGGGCGCAGCCGGGCTCCCCCACGCACACGCAGGTAGCGCCACCTCTTGACTTCCATCGTCCAACAAAATCCTTCGACACCCCAGTCGGAATCTTCGAGGGTCAATCCGACATCGGAGGCCCATTGCTGCCGGGCAGCGCCAGCTACGACGCTGCCACGAAAACGTACACCATCAACTCCGCCGGCTATAACGTCTGGTACACCCGCGATGAGTTCCGTTATCTCTGGAAGAAGATGTCCGGCGACGTCTCTCTCGCAGCCGACATCTCCTTCCCTGACCCCAATGGTTATGGCGACCGCAAGGCATTCGTCATCATCCGCCAGAGCCTCGATGACGACTCAAAGGAGGCCATGGTTGCCCTGCACGGCGCCGGCATGGTCCACCTGGCGCAGCGCCCGGAGAAGTCCACCCGCGTAAAGGACATGGAGTTTCGCATGGGAAGCCGCGGCCGTCCCGGCGGCGCCAGCCCCGACAGCCTGGTCGTCATCGTTCCCAAGCGTATCGGCATTGAAAAGCGCGGCGACTCCTTCGCCGTCTTCATGAGCCTCGATGGCGAACCCATGCACCAGTTCGGACCGCCCATCCAACTGCACCTCGACGAGCCCTTCTACGTCGGCATCGGCTTCTGCTCGCACCAGCCCGACAAGTCCGATACAGCGATCCTCTCCAACGTCGTCCTTGAAAACTCCGCCGGTAAAGTCCGCTAGCGCAAAGGTGGCGAGCGACCTTAGCGGCGGCCTCTGCACCGTGAATTGGAGAGCGAGGGTCGTTGAGGATGCGAGTCGTTGAGGTTATGTGCGAGCACTACTCGCGCAGCCTGCGACGCCATGTTTCTCCATTCAGGTCCCGCTTGTGCCTGGTTGTAGAAACGATGTTTCGCGCCATACCTGCCCCACTGTAACGTTCCATACAAATGAAGGAACCGAAAATAGTAATAGCGCTCCCGTCAATGGAGATGTCATACTTGCACTATCCATTGTAAGTATATGAATACATGTATTATATTGATCCGATTGCAAGCTAATTTTGTCTTGACAATTTTATTAGAACGAGGCGACCTGAAAAGCATTGAATCCGGGAGTCGATTGAGCGAAAATTGACAACTTAACCTCCGCACTCGATTTGCTCTTTGCGTCCATGTAGGGGCTTTGATCTTCTCGGAAACTGAGGAGACCAAGTTATCTGATGTGGTGGCGAAAGGACAGCGGAGCGGCTGGGCGCGAGTCGCTCGATCGGGCTTTCTCCCGGAAGAAAGCCTGATCGTGGCGAGAGTATTCTGGCGATAACTTGGGTGCCGAAGCCCTGAACCTGAGCAGATGGAGAAGATCATGCAACCTTGGCGGGATTTGATAGTCATCGTTCTGTTTCTTTGCCCTGTTCTCGTGGTCGGTATTGAAGGTGAGGTACAGACAGCGGCGAACGACGCCGCGAAGTCTTCGGCGACTGCGGCGTCAGCCGATCAGCGGGCGCGGTTTACCGGGACGTATCGTTATGCGGGGAGCGCGCAGGAGGAAGAGGCGCGGAGCAAGGCGATTGATCATGCAGTGGAAGGTTTGTCTTTTATTACTCGATCGACTGCACGAAGCCGCGTCTCGGCGACGACGCAGATTCTGGGATCGTATTCGTTCTCGTTCGAGTCGGGGAAGATCTGTGTTCGGCCGCAGTCGCGACCTGAGATGATCTCGGGCGATAAGGGAGAGCCTGCTGACTATGTCTATAACGGCAAGCGGAGCACACTCACTCAGGTGTTTGAGGGTGATCAGATTACGCAGGTTTTTGTGTCGGATGACGGCAGGCGCGAAAACGAATTTACGCTGTCGAAGGATGGCCAGGTGCTGACACTGAAGGTCGCGCTATCGAGTGCCAGACTTTCGAATCCGGTCGTTTATAGCTTGTCTTACAAGAGAGCGGATTACAGGCAATCCGGAAGCTATCCCGTAGTGCCCGCAAAGCGGGAGATCAGCTTCGCTCTCGCATCTCGCCAAGGAAGGTCGCGGCAAGTCTTGGTTCTCCCGGTGTGTTCGAATCTCTCGCTTCGCACAAACTGAGGAACTTGTCGCAAAGTGGGCTAGCCTCGCCAGCTTTTGACCGCTCCAAACGGATGTCCGCAGCAAGTGTCCTCAGATGCTTTGCCTCAGACCACTTCCAATAACGATCCTCGAGGTCTAGATGTGAGTTCTGACCGAATAGTCCATAGCGACCCTTCGAGCATTCAATGAGACAGATAATCAGGAGTGACTGGAACTCCGACTCCAATCCTTCTAGTCTTGTTTGCTGTATTCGTGCCTTCTTACTCATCTCGTCCTCGCATGCCTGTCTTCGATCACAGTGTAAGTGCAGGAGGGAGCGGTTCTTGTCATTGATAGGAAAAGTGGTTGCCTAAACGGCAACTCGGAACCTCCCGCTTCAGGAACGGAGGGCCACAATCATAGGGCAGCAACCACGACGTAGAAGCAGGCGTAGACTAATTCAATATGAAGCGCTTGCCCGCATTTTCGTTGCTGGCCGCCAGCCTTACTCTTCCCATCTACCCACAGCGCTCTGTATCTCATGGAGGCCTTTCAGGCCACTCTCCACCTCCGGCTCGCGGAGGTTTCAACGCATTCCCCACCCGGAGTTTTACGGGCGCTCCCCACTACATCCGAAGTATGCCTCGCAGTATGAGCCCGAGCTTGCGAAGAAATGGCCCCATCAATTACATGGCTCATCCGGTTTATTCCACCGCCAGCCCTTATCGAAGACCCTTTCTATCGCCTTACCGCGCGAAGATGCGCTCCGCTGCTCCCATTTGGACAGGATGGGTTGGCCCTGGTTTTCCTGGATATCCTGACACCGCCGGCTACGATAATTCGGCGACCCTGCCGAACTATGGCGGATCGGACGGGTCGCGGCCACCCGACGAGGGTCTGCCCACGCCCTACAATCCATTTCAAACATGGTTTGTGCTGTCGTATCCGTCTCTAACCACGGAGAACGCGGACGCTGTCACGCTTCTCTTCAAAGACGGCCGGCCGCCAGAGCAGATTCATAACTACCTCCTGACGCGCACCACACTTTATGTCCGGGATCAACAGAGCCGCGATATAGCGCTCGATCAACTTGATCTCGCTGCGACCCAGAAAGTAAATCACGATGCAGGCGTCGATTTCCAACTCCCAGTGACACCGAAGTAGCTGGTCTCGCCAAAGCGGACGAAATGGTGTGGCGACCGCCGCGAGTTGAAGTTGCCGAAAACCTCGTTTTTCTTGCACTGCGATCCAACAGATGGGATGGTCGCAGAAGTTGGCATTCCCCAGAACGCAAGAATGCTATTAAGGCGCTATATTCCCTTCGCCGACCAAGCTGCCATGAGCGACTCAGACCAGAGTTCTACCTTGTCGGAGATTCTGTCCCCCAACCATTGTCCACTAAGACTAATTTTGAAGTTTTGTGCCGGATGTACTTGCCAGCGACAAACCTCCGTCAACTCTGCAAACTCTGCGTTTTCGCTAACAGCAATCTTCTACTTCTGTCCGCACGTCACCTGACGATACTCGATGGTCTCAACCTTATAGCCCTGGGGCGCCTCGAAGAGCTCCGGATCGGGATCCCCCCGCTGCAGATCGGATAGTTCCACACGCTTCAATCCGTACCTGGGACCACTCGTCACCTTAAGCAGATCTAGATCGAATTCTTTCGATTTCCAGAGTTCGGTAGTAGTTTCCGGTATGCCATACGGCCCAACACCTTCGAGTGGCGTAATGGTCCATCGCATGCCATATGCAGTTAAGCCGTGAATTTCCTTCTGACCAAGATTCTCCGAAACATAGCGCGTCTTGGTCCGCTTATTCCCTGACAGATCGGCCATCGACCCAATCGTCTCCAACTTTCCTTGCCCAGGCGACGCGGGAACCTTGTCCCAGTCATCATCATTCGGAAACCTGGATTGATGCTGCCCATGCTCGTCTGCCCAGCAGCCTTTGCGCCCTGACCAATACGGCCAATGCGCCAGGACCGCTGTCTGACTTATCGAGTCCCAAGTTAGCGTCTGCCGTTTGGCCGGGTCCTGCACAAAAAACGAAAACCGTTGCGTCCTCTGGCCGCCATTCTGAGATATGTGCTCAGTTCTCTCAGAGATTCTTCCCTGCCGATCGCGGGCAATCACCTCCGCGGAAACGGCATCCCACGAGGAGCCACCAGTCAGAACTCTATTTTCCGTCACGGTCAGATGTGCCGTGTAAGGCGCAACTGCTGCTGAACTTCCACCATAGATCTTGCTCCGCCAGAAAAGCAAAACAGCAGCAACACAAACGATCGACAATGCCAGAACTAAATATCGATGACGCATATCCGTCCCTATTCCTTACAGCTAAGCGCAGCAGTCGCTAGACGCCTGCTCCTAGTGAGGTGGTGGTCAGTCATTGCTCTCTGCCTCTTCTATGTCAGACATCATAATCCGTGCGGGAGCGGCGGTGATCTTAAGTGATCCACTATGCCTGGGAAGTCACGTTTGCGGCAACTTCGGTTGTTGTTTCCGAAAACACCGTTTTCCGGGAACTGGCCACCACCACGGTTGCCGATCACTTTCGCTGAGCCGACTTCTCGGGACTAAGCCGGATCGAAGAAGCGATCACGCAGGCTGTTCGAGAGCAAGAACTGATTGCCCGCCTCGAGTCGCTGGATATAATTTAACTCAAACAAACTGCGGAGCCCTCCCCTCGTGAAGATGCGTATCGTGTATCTGTTCTGGATTTCTTTGGCACTCGTCTTCGCTGGCGGCGTTCTGTCCCTCGCACAAGTCGCAGCGTCCGCACGAAACGCCACAGCCGAGGAGATTACTGGAAAGTGGCAACTGTTGCCGCTGCCAGATTCGGTCGAACCCAAGATCCTCAAAAACAATCCATGGCCCGCTGCCTGCCAGTGGTACTCCTACTCATCCTCCGGCGCGCTTAAGAGCATCGACAAGACGAACTCACCTTGTGAAGCTATGTCCTCTGCAGAATTCGACAAGGTTCTCCCGCACGTGGCCTCCGTCGTCTCCTGGAAATACGACCTGAGTCCGGTTTACCAGAAAGCACTGATCATCGTTAGCAGAACCGATGTTCCCCACTACGCGGAGTATTGGGAACCTCAAATCGTCACGAAGGCATTCTCAAGAGACGGTGTCGACTTTCGAGAGGGCGATCTGATCCTGTATCTCCACAATCTGAACACCCACAAAATGGTGTGGATTCGCCACCTCAGAAGATTGAAATAGCGGCTCCCCAGATTACAAACACTAGCCGAAGCTTCCCGATTCGCGCAGTTCCCGCAAAGTCTGGCGGTCTCAACCGGTCGATGCAACATCATCTGATGTGGAGGTGATGTTCATGAGACGAGGAAGACGGTACGGTCTTTGTGCGGAGCAGAAGGCGGACCTTTGGCACCGTTGGAAGTCTGGAGAGTCGTTGCATGAGATTGGTCGTGTCTTCGACAAGGACCATGGCTCGATTCATTTCCTGTTATCTCGACACGGTGGGATAGCTCCAGCCATTCGTCGCCGTTCGCAGCGAACGCTGACGTTGGCCGAGCGGGAAGCCATCTCACGAGGCATAGCTTCCGGTTCATCGATCCGGGAGATAGCGAGAGGGTTGCGACGGGCAGCGTCGACGGTGAGCCGGGAGGTGGCGCGTCACGGTGGGCGCCCGGTGTATCGAGCCAGTGAGGCCGATCATCAGGCCTGGAAGTCCGCTCTGCGACCTAAGACGTGCCTTCTCGCTACCCATGTAAAGCTGGGGACGATCGTGGCCCGTAAACTGATCCTGGACTGGTCGCCGGAGCAGATTTCCGGTTGGTTGGAGAGACGATATCCCCGCAACGAGAGCATGCGCGTGTCCCACGAGACGATCTACCGCAGCTTATTCATCCAGGCTCGAGGAGTGCTGAAAAAGGAGCTGATGCAGCACCTGCGATCCAAACAGCTTATCCGCCGCTCAGTGCATGCTCGCGCTGGCGGACAGTCTCGAGGTCAGATCGTCGATGCCATCTCCATCAGCGAAAGGCCCGCAGAGATTGAAGATCGCGCCATTCCTGGGCATTGGGAGGGAGATCTGCTCAGCGGCCCCGGCAACAGTCACATCGCAACCCTGGTGGAACGACATTCGCGTTTTACCATCCTGGTCAAAGTGCCCAGCAAGGACACAGCGACCGTTGTCGACGCGTTGACCCGGCAGGTTCGTAAACTCCCCGCGTCCCTGAGACGCTCGTTGACCTGGGACCGGGGGCTGGAGATGGCCAAACACAAGAGCTTCACCGTGGCCACAAAGGTGAACGTCTACTTCTGTGATCCACAAAGCCCTTGGCAGCGAGGCACCAACGAGAACACCAACGGTCTGCTGCGACAGTACTTTCCTAGGAAGAGTGACCTATCCGGTTATTCCCAAGCCGATCTGGACAAAGTGGCCCAGCGCCTCAATCAACGCCCACGGAAAACTTTGGGCTTTGAAACCCCGGCTAGTAAACTCCAAGCCATCGTTGCATCCACCGGTTGAGACCGCCCCGGTTTTCGTGAACAACAACGCCAAGTCCGGAAAACCAGACCTGCGGCGCTTACGCGAGGTCATTCGTGCCATCGCCGGTTTACGGCAACGCCTCACTTGGTTTTGCCCGGAATCCTGAGGGCTAGCGAGATACCAAAGATTTCGTTTGTATCCCAGCCACTGGGCAGGTTAACTGACTGTAATAAGTAGTAAGGCCGAACAGAGAATGAATCGGCGATGGGCAGTCGTACTCCCACCTGGAAGCGGTTCTGAGTGTAGCTGCTGCCGCCGTTGGCGAAGGGATTGTTTCCCGGAACGATGAAAAACTCATTGCTCACCACGAGTACCGGAGGCCGCGCCACGCGAAGCGGCAAGGTGTAGTCGATGCCGGGGCGAAATCGAAGGCGTGCTGAAGCAGATTGGTTATCGACAAACCGTCCCTCGATGAGGGTGCGCAGGGTCGGCCGCCAGGGGCTGTGGGATGTGCTCAACGTGACATTGAATTGCAATCTGTTTTCGTAAGTAATATTGGGATTTCCTGGAAAGCGCTGGTAACGATAAATCGGTATCAACGTGATCCAGGGCCGCAGACGAAAGGCAACGCCGCCTTGAACGAAGTACTCATAGAGGTTGGACCCTCCCTCGTCAAACCGCTCATGGAATTCGAGATCCAGAGATTTATTCGCTGAAAGGCCGGTGGATACTCCCTGATCGAGCCAGAGCCCTATCTGCTTCTCATCTTCGGGATCTTCGGGCTTCTGTTGTTGCTGCTGGGCACCGACTGGGACAGCCCAGACAAAAGTGCACAGCACCGCAATGACGCAGACCGTACGCCGCACTGTCATGCTAAGCGTTCTCATGACAATTCTTTACGCCTGCCGACTCTTCATGGCGGTCGCACACAAACCTGAATAGTTCATGGAGGCTAGTTGCGCCCAGCGAGAGTGACTTCTCTCGTCGAAGATCCTTGGTCCCACGTATCACCTCGCTATATAGATGGATCACCTGGGCGTACTCCACCTCGTCAAGCATCGGCACCTCCATCTTGCACCGCCAACACCAGATCATCCTCGTGCCCAATGATCGCCCCAGCTCCACGTCAATGCAAGGTTCAACGGCTGTTTCTGAAAAGTTGGATTATCGGTTTCCCATAACCCCGTTTTGCGAACCTAGGGTTAGCAGTGGCAAATCAAGGTTCCACATGGCGGCTGCAAAATTGCGGCCCTAGGAGGATAATTAGGGCGCAGGGTAGAGGGAGCGGCGGCATGAAAAGCCGAATCGCCATCTGGGCCACTTTGGGTGCGCTCGTTGTCGTCGCCTGGAGAATCTATATCTCCGCGACTCTTTCGAATTCGCTTGGCACGGACGGCGTTGGACGGGCTCTCGTGTATCTGACCTGCCCAATAGCAATGGCCGGACGACACCCGCAAGGCTTCTACTTCGTCCTCATTACAAATGCCGCAACTTATGCACTGGCCGGTGTCGTAGCGGAAACCATGCGGCGGTACTACCTCATTCGCTCTGATCCAAAGTGATCCACCGCCTGCAAAGTCACGTTTTCGGCAAGTTCGCTTGTAATTTCCGAAACTCCGTTTCCCGGAAGTTCACGACCGACTGCTCCTCTCCCAGTCCGGCTTGCGTACGTGTGACGCGATCCGTTCAACTGCGCCTAAACGCAATACTGATCTGCACATCAAGGGAATGATCTACACTTGCGGGCATGTGGTCACGCACAGTTGCGGTCCTCCTGTTTTGCGTGGGCGTCAATCTGTTCGCAGTCTCCCAGCACGAGACAATGTTCCTCGACGTAGACGCCTACCAACCCGTTCCCAGCCCCGATGGCAAGCTCGTCGCCTATGTGCTTACTGGGATGAAGAGGGACGGAACCGCAGGCATGGGACGCTCCCATCTACGCTCCAACGTCGCGTTCGCCGACCGAGAAGGAAACCATCTCCGCGATCCAAATGTCGAAGGCTTTCTCGGAGAGTGGTTGCCAGATAGCAGCGCTATCTCCAGCTATCGCGATTGGCGCTTCAGCCTCGTAACTCCGGAAGGCTCGCAGAAAAATGGCGCAATGCCTCAAACGCATACGCCCAACTCGCCATTTGGAGCAGAACGTGCGCAATATATTCCCGCCTTCAATGGTTTTGTCTGGATTGAGTATTCAGGTCCAACTACGTATCTGGAAACAATCAACGGGCCGGTGGCGACCTTCGACAGATGGTTTCAGAATGAAGCCTTGATCGTCCCCTCTCCTGATGGACGATATCTTGCAATAGGCGACTTGAGAGGTCAAAACTTTTGGACCTACGACATCGGAAAAAACACATGGAAAGATCTCGGACCATTTTCGGTCCATCCTGATCCGAACTGGGACTACATCAAACCAAATTGGAATCCATGGTTCTCCGATAGCGTTCACCTCGCGCTCTTCTCTGGTTCTTCTCTCTACACCATCCGAGCCGACGGAACGGATCGCCGCGAGCTCTGGCCAACTAAAAATGCCGGCCTGCCAGTTCCGTCGCCGGACGGAAAATCGATCGCATACGTCACTTTTGCTCCTCGCTTGGCACAGCACAGGACCGATCTAGAGTTCTGGGGCGGATCCACAATATGGGTCATCTCAACCGAGGGAGGAGCGCCACGACAAGTCACCCTCCCATCCAAAGATGAGACCTACGACCTCCGTTGGCTGACAAATTCGTCACTCATCTTCGATCGGATAGGCGAAGGGTTGTTCAATCCGCATGCGCGAATCTGGACCGTTCCCCTTGGATCCGAATGAGAGTTCGGCCCTAGACGACACAAATCAACCCGGGCTGCCTAATTTAAGCCGTCATTCTGACCCTGAGCTTGTCGAAGGGAAAGAATCTCCGCACTTCGCTTTTGCTTTCTCGCCCGACCTCCGCCACGGCAAATTGTAGAGAGTGACCGCCGATTGCTTTGTGGCTGTCAAGAAGCAGTCCATCATGAACCTCCCGCAAAGTCGGGTTTGCGGCAACTTGCTTTCCAACGAGCTCTTAAGTCAGAGCTACACCCTAGCAAATCCTTCAGTCCACGAATCTTTGTCCAAGGTCCGCGAATAGATGTGGAACCCCTCGAGGTAATCTTTGAACCCAGCCTGATCTTTCAGGCGCACGATAGCCCCTCTTGCAGCCTCTTCGGTTCGGTATACGCCTATGAGAAGCTCCGTATCCTCACCGTCCTCGCGCTCTTGTTCAAACCAAAGCGGCCAGACGTTCTCTCCCATATCGAGAGTCTACCGTGACCGATGCGGTGGCGATGTGGGGATGGATGGTGCGTCAATTTGAGATGTCGAAGTTGATGTGGTCGATGGTGCCGGTAAAGGGGAAGGGGCTTTGGTAGTCGCCTACAGGTGAGGCACTGTCTTCGCCTATGTCGAAGGTATCCTCGAAAGAGAAGGCCATGGGAACGGTCTGTTCGATTCGGGATTTTGCGACGAATCGATTGTTGACGTACAACGTGGCAAGTGCGCCTTTGCCGATGCCTCCGCCGTCATAGGCAAAGTCGAGGTGGATGGTGGCCGGGCCGGGAGGCAGTGGGTCGGGCGAGGCGATCGTGGTGGTTTTGCGCTCGAAGTAATTGTAGGTGTAGGTAGGCTTGCCGTCTTTGAGGAAGAGGGAGAAGCCGCCGCTTTCTGCTCCGTCGGCGAGGAGGACTCCGCTGGCGCCTTCTTTGGGCACGTTGATGTATGCGGTGATCGTGTGCGAGTGGTTTTCATACTGCGGCGTGAGCGAGACGTAGAGGTGGCCCGTGGGGGCGTAGTAGGTGAAGTGCTTGCCGGTCGGACGTTCCTGTCTTCCGGCGACGCGCGGGTCGAGCGGGTAGACATGGTTCTTCTGGGCTTCGGTGTCGAAGAGTTGCTGCAGGTGCTTCAGCCTGTCGGGATATTGTTCGGCGAGGTCGTCGGCTTCGGAGTAATCGTTGGCAAGATGGTAGAGTTCCCAGGGCTGTTGCATCATGCTCTCGCGCGCTGTGGTGTAGATCCAGGGCAAGAGGCCGCTGCGCGTTGCGGCGATCCAGCCGTCCTTGTAGATGGCGCGGTTGCCGAGCATCTCAAAGTATTGCGTGGTGCGGTTGGGCGGGGCGGAGGGTGAAGCGAAGGTGGAGAGCATGCTGATGCCGTCGATGGGCTGCTGCTTGATGCCGTTCACGGAGGTGGGTTGAGGGATGCCAGTGGCCTCGAGGACGGTGGGAAGGATGTCGGTTACGTTTTCGTATTGATAGCGGACGCCGCCTGCGTCTTTGATGCGATTGGGCCAGAAGACGACCATGGGGTCCCGGGTTCCGCCGAGATGAGAGGCGATGCGTTTGCCCCATTGAAAGGGAGCATTGCCGGCCCAGGCCCAGCCGACTGGGTAGTGGGGCGTGGTGTGCGGGCCTCCGAGCTGGTCCAGACGGGAGACCATGTCGGTGATGTTCTGCGGCAAGCCATTAATCTGGGCCATTGAGTTGTCGGTTCCCTTGAGGCCGCCTTCAAGGCTGGCACCATTGTCGCCGGCGATGTAGATAATGAGCGTGTTGTCGAGTTGGCCGGTGGCTGCAACGGCGTCGATGATGCGGCCCATCTCGTGGTCGGTTTGGGCCATGAATCCGGCGAAGACTTCCATCAGTCTGGAGGCGAGTTTCTTCTCGTCTGGAGTGAGGGAATCCCACGCGGGGATAGAAGATGGTCGTGGGGTCAGTTTGGCGTCTTCAGGGACTACGCCTAGTTTCTTTTGCCGTTCGAAGACTACCTCCCGGTAGCGGTCCCAGCCCATGTCGAATTGGCCCTTAAATTTATCTATCCATGCTTTGGGTGCCTGGAGGGGAGCGTGTGTGGCCCCGGGGGCGAGGTAGATAAAGAAGGGACGATCGGAAGCGAGGGATTTTTCGGACTTGATCCATTCGATGGCGTGGTCGGCGAGGTCTTCGTTGAGGGTGTAGTCGTCTTTGCGACCGGGCGGGGGGACCATCTCGACGGGTTGGGTACCGAGCGTGAGCTCGGGGTTCCACTGGTTTGTCTCGCCGTTGAGGAAGCCATAGAAGTAGTCGAAGCCCTGATGGGTTGGCCAGTGGTCGAACGGGCCGGAGAGGGTCGCCTCGCGCTCGGGAATGAGATGCCATTTGCCGAAGGCGGCGGTGGCATATCCATTGTCGCGCAGGATCTCCGAGAGGAAGGCTGCGCTTTTGGGGATGGACGCGTTGTATCCCGGGTAATCAGTGCTCCAATTGGTAATGGTGCCCATGCCGACGGCGTGGTGGTTGCGGCCGGTCATTAACTCGGCGCGCGTGGGCGAGCAGAGCGCAGTCACGTGAAATCGTGTGTAACGCAGACCGCCTTGTGCGAGACGGTCGAGGGTTGGAGTCGGAATGAGGCCACCAAAGGTGCCGGATTGGCCGTAGCCTGCGTCGTCGATGAGCACTACCAGGACGTTGGGCGCGCCTGCCGGCGCATGGATAGGGGCAAGTGCATATGGGGTAGATGTGGCATAGGTTGAATCGACGGTTCCGCGAAACGGCGCCGGGGAAATTGGCAGGAGGGTACGGTCGGGCTCCTGCGCGGCTATTCGAGGGATGCAGAACGACAGTGCTGTTGCGAGGAGGCAGGCCGAGCGGATTTGGGAACTAGTCACGATTTGCATCCTCAAAAGCTAGCAAAAAGTTTATTGCATGATACCCGTACCGGTAAGTCAGCTTATCGGAAGTGATCTTCGTTACGCATGAAAAAGTCGGGTCTTCGGCAACTTCACGATGAACCCTTCCGATAACACCGTTTTGCGAGCACTCCGAAACGAAAGAGCAAACCGCCATTGTTAGGATTGTTGTCGCGGCAGAATTTAGAGTCTAAAGGTTGAAATATATGAAGCGTCGGCTGAGAGTTTCGCTTGTCCTTCAGTTCGTTCTCGCAGCCTATTTTCAGCTCATTCTCTGGTTTCGGCTAGGGGCTTGGAACGACCAACCAGGAAAAAGGTTGGGTGAGCTGGCTCGAGAAGGACAGGCAGCGTTAGCATTTGGCTTCGCAATTCTTATGGTGCTTCCTCTGATGCTTTTCATCTTGGCATTTTGGAAGCGATGGACCTGGCTTATGTGGTTAGGAGCAGCCGGATACGGCGTATGGGCTTTGCTTCAAATTCAGAGCTGGTGGGTGCCTTGGATTTCGGCGCTGATCAGCGGGCACTCAGTAACGCAAAAGCACTTGAAAGAACCTTCAAGATATTTCCCGTATCGCCGGGACATCCCGCGCCTGACGCAATGCATTTCGTATTGGATCTACTCTTGTTTGCAGTCTTGGGAACCCTTGCAATTGGTCTATTCCTGACATCCAGAAAACAGTTACGACCTCCAAACAAACGCGTGCTTTGACAGATCGGCCAAGTAGCTAGAAACGACGTTGCCTGAAAGGCTGCTTTTTCGGAAACTTCGCGACCATTGCTCGGTCAATCCACGAGCTACGGACAGAACCGGAGGTATACCACTGGAGAACCGCGGAGTATGCATCGGCGGAGGATCGACCGATGGCAGGGATCATCTGCAAGGCACACAAAAAGCCTCGTGATCAAGCATGGAGCGAACGGCAAGAGCATGGCGGAATGTTGATGCGTGTTGGTTGCGTTGACTGTAGAGCGGAGGCAATAGGCAAACCGCCGCGGCCATCAAAGCGACAGACACAGATGAAGTCTTTTGTTCGTCGATGGTTTTGATTCGCGAACCTGGATTGTCAGAGTTATGTATACCCTAGAGACACCGACGGCAGCTATCATCGGTGCATGCCCATCTGCCCCGGTGAAATCGTCACGAACGCCCTCCGTTTGCGCCGACTGAGGAAGACCGATACCGACGCCTTTATCGCGATGAATGCAGACTTAAATGTTATGGAGTTCTTTCCGCGTCCTTGGTCGCCTGAGGAAAGCAAGGCTGCACTCGCGCGTATTGACCAGGCGTTCGATGAGCGTGGATTCGGTATTTATGCCATCGAAGTTTCGGGCATCTTTGGAGGAATCGTCGGTCTGTCCATTCCATCTTTCAACGCTCCATTTACGCCTTGCGTGGAGATCCTTTGGCGGTTGACTCCCCCCTCCTGGGGAAAGGGCTATGCTACTGCGGCGGCAGCAGCTGTTCTCCAAACAGCTTTCCAGAGTCTTCCTTTGGAAGAGGTGGTATCTTTTGCCAGCCGGAACAATGTTAAGTCGATCCGAGTGATGCAGAAGATTGGTATGAGGCTGGACCCGCATGGTGACTTTGATCATCCCGATGTAGAAAATCCGACGCTCAGGCCTCACGTCCTGTATCGAATCTCAGCCGACCATCTGCGATACATGTAAAACACGGTACAGGCAGACTGGTGACACCAGAACGTGAGAAGGTTGGAGCTTGCGTAGAGGTTGAGTTATCGAGCAACACCATCGTGTCATCCGAATTGCGGGGCCAACTCTATAATCGGTGCTATGACTCCGCATCTTGAAACCAGCCGCCTGATCTTGCGGCCTCTTGCCCTCTCCGATGCTGAGCAGACCCAAAGGCTGTTTCCACAGTGGGAAATCGTTCGCTTTCTAAACGCCTCTGTTCCATGGCCCTATCCGCCCGATGGAGCTTTGAGTTTCTATCGCGATGTTGCCCTACCCGCAGTCGAAGGAGGATTTGAGTGGCACTGGACACTTCGGCTGAAGAGTGCCCCTGGTCTTCACATTGGGACGATTCTCCTAGCGGAACAGGCTGACGACAATAGAGGCTTTTGGCTCGGTCTGCCGTGGCAAGGGCGGGGTTTGATGTCGGAAGCTCTGATTGCCGTGACAGACTTTTGGTTCGGCGCTCTCGGCCGCACAACGCTTCGTACCAAGAAGGCTTCGGGGAACATGGCCTCAATACGACTTTCAGAGAAGACAGGGATGAGAAAGACAGGGACTCAGATGCATCACTTCGTCTCTGGAGAGTTACCCGCCGAGATTTGGGAAATCAATGCTGATGAGTGGGCACAGCACATCAGAGAACGCGCTTAGTCTCACTGGGTATACTTCCGCGCCAGAATGTGACCGATTCGACTAGTCCAAACGCAGTGTCATTGCATCGAAATCGAGCGTAAAAGCTGGCGCTTGCTTCAGCACATCCATGCCCAAGTTTCCAGCAGCCCATGTCCCATTGCCGTGCTCGGTGAAGATGTGCGCGGGCTTCAAGAGAGTGTTCCGGTTGCCGATCTGGAGGGTTACGGACGGTAAAAGGATCGAATCGCCATGGACAGTGCCACCCAGCCCTTCAAGCGGCCGATTCTCAGGCGTTCCACTTTTCATGAGCGCCGGAAGAGCCTTTGCGAAGGCGGGGTTTAGATCGGTATCTACCGCGCCGGTGTCTAGGGTGAAATCAAGATGTTTCCGTTCGACGCGAACGTCGACCACGGGGTTTGAGTCATGGAACAGCATATTGCATGTAGCCACATTTAGAGGCTGAGCGGGGAAACCAAACTCGAAAGACCCTTTGGGCGTCCATCGGAGAGTGTGCATCGCAAGGAGCACCGGAATACCGATAATTCCCCGTTTGCGTCGCGGGAGCTGGTCCCAAGGTTCTCCAGAGTCGGCAATAACGAGAAAGGGAACATTTCGGAGATGAAGATCGCCGATGATGAGGTCTGCGGCTAGCGCAACCCGTAGGCCAGTAACTCCTTGCCCGCTTGCGTCCCCCATCTTGCCTTCAACCGTCTTTGTGGCCAAGCCAAGCTCCTTAGCCTCCGATTCTCCAAGAACAGAGATTCCCGCGCCCGTATCAAAGAAGAACTCAGCTTCCTTTCCACCCAGCTTGAGTGGCAGGAAAATGCTGTCTGGTTCGATCTGAAGCGTGCTCGGCCTCATCGCGACGATGGTCATCGGCGGCAACTCGTTGAGTGCGGTTAATATGGGAAGCATGCTCTTTGGATCTGCGGCGTCCGGCCGTTCTTTCAATGCCGCCGTGATCTCATTGAACGCGCCACGATACATGCCGTTCCGAAAGTACATATTTCCGAGAAGATCGTGTGCCTCGTAGGCATTTTGGGAATCGGGTGCCGCATCAATGATGGAATGAAGGTCTTTCTCTGCTGCCTGCACACTATTTAATGAGGCTTCCACGGCCGCTTTGTAAAACAGCGGAGCCGTGGAATGTTCGACGGCGTCTCTCAACTCGAATACCTGATTTGCGTCGTATGCCGCTTGGAAAGGGTTGTGCGTTTGGGCATGCGCCACGGCAAGCACCCCGGCCAGAATGGCAAAGCGAATATGCAGTCCGAACTTCATAGGTTTTGAGTCTACACATGGAAGCGTGCAATGTGAGGACAATTCAGGCGTTTCAATCGATGCCAAATCGCCGATGCACCCATCGAGATTTCTTGGAACTCGGCATTCTGGACGTATCACCGGCAAACCGGAAGTAACCCATGGGACGTAAAACTGGCTTCTCGGAGGGCTAACGCCGAAGCTCCCGTAAAGTCGGGTTTTCAGAACCTTCGGCTGAACATGCCGAAAATACCGTTTTACGGTAGATAGGCCCGATTTATGGAATGCCCTGTGTGACCCGCCGAATGGTCCTAGCTGTGCTACTTGGCGAGGGAGACGGCCGGTTTCCCAGCCAATCTCTGGCTGATATGTTGGCCCAACCGATCTGCAAAGCTGCCGGAGCTTCCTAGCGTGGTGTTAAACAGCACGACAGCGGCGTAGTCCGCCTTGAGATTGAAGAATGCGTAGGAGCTATATCCACCAGTGGCCCCATTGTGCCAATAGTCTCCAGTTTCACTTACAAAGAGCCACGCAAGAGCGATGCGCGTTCCCGGCATCGCATCTGCTTGAAGCTGATGCGACTGGACGAGAGCTGCCGACAGCGTGGCCCCAGCTGAAGAACCTGCAACCGGCTTGAGCTTTTCAGGATGCAGATTTGCCTCCAAATAGGTGAGCATGTCAGCCGCAGTCGAGCGCATGGCTCCCGCTCCGGCGAAGGCGTCCAGATCCCAGGCATGTGCGGGGTGATGATGTTCGTCATGACCCGCGATGAAGCGGGCTTGTTGCGCAGGTGAGAGGAATACGGTTGTGTCTTTCAGCCCCAGCGGATCAATCACCTCCTCTTTGAGAAGGCCTGGATATGCGAGGCCGCTACGAACCGCCAGTGCTTGGCCGAGCAGACCAAAGCCCAGGTTACTGTAAAGAAAACCGGCGTCGGCGGGCTTCTCTACACCGTGCTGAGCCACAAATGCGTACAGATTGGGTGCGCCGTAGTCAGCGTAGGGATTGTTTGGATCAGCGGGCTTGAAGTTATCTGGCATGCGCGGAAGGCCGGAGTGCTGCGTGGCCAGATCGAGCAGGGTGATCTCGGCTCCGACTGGCTTGGCCACGGTACCCGGCGGCAGGAGTTCGCGCACCGGCTCATCGAACTTTACCTTGCCCTGTTCCACCATCTGCGAGAGAACCAAGCCGGTGAAGGTTTTGGTAATGGAACCTATTTCAAAGATCGAGTCCGGCTTGGCAGCGCCGTAACTAAAGACGCGCCTGACCCCGTGTTCGACGACAGCAATGGATACCCCGGCTCCGGTCCCCGGCGCAAGTTCTCCACTCCTGAGCGCCTCAGCTAGATCGCTATCCAGTACGGATTGCAAATCGGCTGCGGCCGCCGGGGCGAGTGCCGGATCGTAGGTGGGTCCAGGAATGGGTGCGGCGGCTATCGCGACGGATTGCCTAGCAAAGTTCAACGGCAACGGGCTGCCCTGGCTCCAGACACCCGAGAGAGTGTTGCCATCGGCTGAAAGCGTGCCTTTCCAATTTCCATGGACAATCGGAACATCGAATGAAAAGTCGCTGGCTGCGAAGATGACCTTCGCGCATTCCAGGCCCATGGCGTGTTGGTCGAGGCTATCCATGGCACAGAACTCCCGACCCGCATTGTCGCTTTTAACATCGAGTTGAAGGCGAAGAGAGGTGCTTCCAGCTTGCAGTCTCCCCAGCCAGATGCCATCGACCGGCGAGGGTTTGGCCGCTGCCATGAAGGTGTCGCGGGCGAAGTTCAAGGGCATCGGACTTCCCTGATCCCACGTTCCGGACAGCGAAGCGCCATCGTCGGCCACGGTTCCTTTCCATGAGCCGTGGACCGCCGGGACGGTAAAGCTCAGCGCTTGTCCATCCAGATGGAAGTCAGCGCAGGGAATACCGTCGGCGCCTTGATCGGGGCTGTCGAGAGTACCAGTTACACCTCTTAAAGGGTCCACTTTCAGATGCAGCTTGACGTGCAGGGGGCCGAGGGTTCCCAAGTAGTCTCCGGCAATGTTCGGCTTGGCTTGGGCTCGGACTCTGAACGGCATTGTCGCAATCACGCAAATACCAAGGAGCACAGAGAACGCAACTGCTTCTTGACGATGAGAGAAAAAACGAGGTCTGAGTCTTAACATAGGCGCTCACC
The DNA here is from genome assembly GCF_003945235.1 of Edaphobacter aggregans. Classification (NCBI taxonomy): domain Bacteria; kingdom Pseudomonadati; phylum Acidobacteriota; class Terriglobia; order Terriglobales; family Acidobacteriaceae; genus Edaphobacter; species Edaphobacter aggregans. The sequence goes on along the minus strand of NZ_RSDW01000001.1, from coordinate 5,366,518 downwards.
ACTTTCTGGATGGCTGCGGAGTGCGGTCAACTCATCGATCTGAACTTGAAGCCTATCGGCCCCCCGCTGATTCAGCTTCCAGACAGCAAAGAAAACCGCGCCTACCATGCCCGCTACGATACCGTAGCCCATGACCAGATGACCCATGCCCACAGGGTGGGCAGTCCACTGATTTACGGCCGTTCCGATCATGATGACTGCAAGGCCGGGAACGAGCGGCAGCAGATACCACGACCCGACACCGCGCAATGCGTCACGCTGACGTTCGAGCGTTTGGCGGTGGAACTCGATGCAAGTGCTCAAACCCAAGTCGCCCGGCACCGGTCGGACTGACGCTCGTCGATGAAGCTGAAACATCACGTAAAGTGCGCCGGCAATGGCTAGTCCCGAACCCAAGCGAAAAAGCGGCGCCGGGAGCTTCCACTCGCAAAAACTGAAGGCGACTATAACAAATATGCCGCCAGCATATTCCCTGATATTTCGCCGGAGTATTCTCCGCTCGAATCTCCGCATCTTGCGCCGAATATCTTTGGGAGAGATGCTCGGGGGCTGGGTAGGCTGGCTTTGCCAAAGGCTCCGAAGGTCGGGTGAAGAAGATTCATTGGTCATGATTGCCTCCTGCTTGAAAGCGGCGAGTGAGAATGTTCTTCAGGCGATGGATCTTCGTAGCGACGTTGCCACTAGAGATGCCCGTCACCTCCGCGATTCCGGCAGCGTCTACGCCTTCGAGATAAAGTAGGACTACTTGTCGATCAAGTGGCTTTAGCTCGCGAATCAATGCCATGAGTCGCTCAACCGCGATATATCGATCGGCGATGCTTGCGGCACTCCCTCTATCATCTGTCACTTCGACATCATCGATGCTGATGAATTGATGTGCGTTCTGGCGACGATTCGTGACAATGTGCGACGCAGCGACATTGTGGGCCACACGATAAATCCAGGTGCGAAGAGAGCAGCGTGACTGGAAAGAATCCAGGCTTCGCCAGAGCGAAAGATGAATTTCCTGGAGCAGATCGCGCCGCGTTTCGGGATCGGCCTCGTAAGCTCGCGCGAGGCGATCAAGCGCAGGCCCGTGCGTGCTAACAGCTTGCTCGTAGAGGTCTTCGCGGCTTGCCATAGTTCGAGATTTCCCTTCTGTATAAGGTAGTCACCGAAGCTGGCGATTTCTTACACCACTTGGAAAGAAAACTGAATTTCGCTGCCGCCTCCTCTCTATTGATCGAAATTTCCGCGAGTGCTATGTCGTCTTAGTGTCAAACTGCCTGTAGAGTCCGTTTTGCGGCAAGCACGGGTTCAGTTTCCGATAACCCCGTTTTTCGCGAACCACAGAAGTGACAAGCCGCCATCACGGGTTACTTTCCGGTTACGCAATCACACGTCCAGAATTTGCTGTCGCGTCCGCAGCATGTGCATAGACTGGGTCAAGTGAGTTGTGGTATCGTTTGCCAATTCATTCGGCCCGGTTCCCCCATACATGGCAGTTATGATTCATCTTTCCAGGGGATGACGAACAGGGCGCAAGCGTTCGAGTTATGGTTGACGGCCCCTGAAGCACCTGAGCACAGCGGAGGTCGAATGATTATCACTCCTACCTTCACGTCCGGGTTCGACACTAATTTCGGCAGCAATGCAACAGCAGCCAAAGAGGCTTGGATTGCTGCCGCCAAGGTCTTCACCGACGCATTCTCCGACGACATTCACGTCAACATCAACGTTGATGCTGTAACCGGTACGGACGTTTTCGGAGAGAGTTCGTTCTGGTTCGTTTCTATCTCGTACGCCGATCTCTTTAACCAGATCACTGCATACGCCTCCACACAGAACGATGCCATCGCCATCGGTCCTGGCGGCTCGATGAGTTCGACCGATCCCACCAACGGCACCGGAACCTGGAAGCTGACCCGAGCGCAAGCCAAAGCGCTTGGCAAGATTCCCGACGATATGGCAAATGATGGAGGCACTACCTTCGGTACGGGAAATGCCTTCACCTTCTCCGGTCCGATCGCGCCAAACACATTTGATTTCCATGGTATTGCCGCGCATGAAATTGCTGAAGTGATGGGTCGCACCGGCATCTCCGGCAGCAATAATACCTTTAGCCTGATCGACTGTTTCGCCTACACCGGTCCCGGAAAGAGGTCGCTGAAAGGTGGGGCTGGCAACTTCTTCTCCATCGACAACGGCACCACTCTGCTGAAACAGTTCAACGACTCTTCCGTAAATCATCTGGATACCCGCGATTGGGCAGGCAGCACAAACGACTCCTTCAATCAGTTTGAGAACAGCGGCGTGGTCAATCCCGTATCGGCTGTGGATCTTCAGGTTATGGATGTGATCGGCTACGGCCGGGTCAATTCTATCGGAAGCCTGATCGAGACCGTGGGCCACATCACATTCCTGCGAGCTCACGAATTGGGCAGCGGATTCGGCAAAGCCCCGAACTTCCTCGACGCTGAAGTCATCGTGCAACTCGCCGAAGAACCCCTGCTCTCCTTCGGATTCCAACTGCGTACCGACCAGAACGCACCCACCCGTTTAGATATGTTCGACCTGCTTCGATCCGCCTTCGTTGGCGGGCGTCCCATCCGTCTCGACTACGTAACAAAGGGCCCCCGCGCTGGTGAAATCATTCGCGTCGCGAACCCCTGAGGAGACTCAACCATGCCCAACCTGCTTGAAAAAACCGGAAAAGTTGTCTTTCTTCGCGCCCACGACCTTGGCACCGGCTTTGGTCCTCCAAACGATCAGCTGGATGTAGAAGCTGTCTTCTGCCTCAACGCAATCAGCGATGGTGCTTACGGCTTTCAACTTCGAAATGACAACAACCTTCCCGCCCGCCAGGCAATGTTCAGCCTCCTGCGCGACGGATTCGTCAACAATCTGCCCGTCACCGCCGACTACAACATCGATCCTGGCAAAAAGAACGGCGTGGCGATCCGGATAGCACTTACCCGGCCCCAAACTAGTGCACAATTACCCGAAGCGTCTGCTGAGGGATCGGGAACCGGCAAAGTAAGGCCCGCTCCGGGCCCAGGCAATCAACCAAACACCGCACCCAGCGCGCCTGGAAACAGGCGCAAATCCCACAAAGATAAGTGACCCTTTCGCAGATAACTTCGGCAAGACGTCAACTGCTCTGTGCGGCTTCGCCTGCTGTATGTCCTTGAATGAAGGTTTGGGGTTAACGAGTCACCGCCATTCCGGAAGTAATCCTCGTACCGCCCGTAAAGTCGGCTTTGCGGCAAGTTCGGGTTGGAGGGCAGATCGTAGTTGCCCAAAACGCCGTTTTCAGGGAACCAATCTACATAGCTAGGAATGCTGACAGCAGCGAGCTATACCATCCGACTAAGATCAGATGTTTATCATGTGGGAAACCAACTGAGGCGAGACCGAACTGCTTGCCATCTTCCCGCATAACAATCTTGTAGCCATCGGCTGTCCCCTCTTGCCCGACGAGCCAGGCATTCAAGGTTTGGTCCTTCACGCGACCATCTACGACCGTTCGGAAGATTAGCGAGATTGTTTGGGGTGAGATGATCGCTTGCTCTAACTTTATGCGGTGGGCATTTGTGACCGAGAGGTTCTCGGCACTTTGCGCACGCACCAACGCCCGAACTTCGTCAAGTGTCATAAGACCCTGCCTGTTGGATATGCACCAACTTCGATTCTCCGCGAAAGGCAGCGTTCCCGCAAAGTCACGTTTTCGGAAACTTGAGCCCTAGGGAGCGCCGGAGGTTGGCTCGATACCGATCTTGTCGTTGACTGCGGATGCGAGCCTTTGGCGGCAACCCAGATATCGTTCGGTGGTCTCGACTGAGCGGTGGCCAAGCAGGAACTGAATCTGCTCAAGTTCTCCTCCGGCAGCATGACACAACCGAGCACAGGTGCGCCGGAGATCATGAGGTGCTAGCTTGTCGATGCCTGCGGCTTTTGCCCTCTCCCGGACCACCCACCAAACAAGTTTTTCGCTTATCTTCGGACCCCAGACAGTTCCTGTTCGGCTGACACGCCGAAAGACAACTCCCTCCTCGATACCGGCAGCAGTGAGCCATTGATCCAGAACTAGCTTGACCCAGCTGGGAACAGGCACCGTTCGAACATGACCTCCCTTCCCGAACAGATTGATAATGGCCCAGTGCTCGTCTCTTTGCTGGAGGTGGTCCACCGTCAACCCGGTCAGCTCCGCACGTCGCAAACCGCAACCGAGCAGCAGGGAGAGCATAGCGTGGTCACGCTTATCTCTGATTGAACCCGAACCGGGCACCTCAAGCAGCTTTCTACCCTGACCAGCAGTGAGCCAGTTGCCAATCCTCATTCCGAGGCGCTTCGCCCCTTTCACCCGACGGATGCCTGCCGCTAGATCTGGATTGAGAAGGCCGTTGTCGGACGCTTCGTAAGCCAGTCGTCTGACCGCTGCGAGCCTCAGATTAATCGTCGCTGGGGCTAGTCTGCGGGACTCCAACTCGTACCTATATCTCAGCACCACGGTTCGTCCGAAGGCGAGACGCGGCTCTGAGCAGTACCACGTTATGAAATCTTCGATAGCGGCCCCGTAGGTCCGCTTCGATGCCGCAGATCCAAGGCTTTGAAGAACAGAGTTCTTAGAATGATCGAGGTCGGGTAGGCGCAACGTTGTCCTAGTCGAACGGCGCCTAGCTTTTCGCTTCTGGTACATGGATGCGGCCTCCCTAACCGCGCATCCATGATCCAGTCGTACCGGAGCTGTCGAACTTGCCGGAAACCCGACTTTACGGGAGCTACTGGAACTTCAGGTAAAAGCGGATGTCGTCTAATGCGTCCTCCGCACCTGCCTTGACCAATGGGTCGGCCTTCAACTCGGCCAATCTTTGAAGTACCAATTCAAGGTCGAGCTGACGGTGGATTCTTGCGAGATGGCCTAAGCAAGTTGCGGCGATCCATCGCACTCTGGGACCAGGATGGTGACTAAGAGCGAGGCACTTCCCCTGAACCCATCTCCAATCTGGATCGTAGTAGGCCGCACTGAGAAGCGCGTCCTGAACCTCATGCTCGTCGTTGCTTCGCAGAAGAAGTTCCACTTCTTCTCGGTCCCGCTCAATTACCCCTTGATATCTCACCGTTCACTAGCCTCACACTTTAGAGTAAAACGGGGTTTTGAGAAACTTCGTCGACCGCGGTTTGAACTTGCCGATAATGTAACTTTGCGGGCACTGCAGGATTACTTTCGGATTGACGGTGATACGTCCGGGAATAGGAAGTCTGCCCCGGGTAGGGTTAGTTGCGGGTTCTGCTAATATTCGAGGTCGTCACCCCGGGGAGCATTACATGACGACTCCGAAACGAATGGCCTTAGCATTCGCTTGCATGCTTCTCGCATTTGCGGCCTTCGCCCTCCTGGGCATCGTACACGCTGCAGTCCAATTCGGACCGAGGTATGCAAGGCCGGTTGTTCAGATATTGCCGGTATACCTACTCTTTACGCTCCCAGGTTGGGTCCTCGCTCTGCCCTTCGTTATTTACTTCAAGAACGCAGATGGTTGGCGTACCTGGGCCATCTTGGCCATTGGAACGGCAATCGGCCCCTGTTTTCTGTTGGGATGGCCGCTGCTCGAATATGGTCGGATCACTTGGCAAGGGGATGGTGCAGGAGCTTCAATGGCGCTGTTCATCGGCTTTCTCACCACCCTCTTCTATGTCCTGCTACTCAGGCGCTTCACAAGGAAGGCGTTCCCGAATACCTCATTGAGAATCTGAGGCACCTCACGCTCAGATTGGTTCAAGTACTAAAACCTGCTTTCCTAAAAGCCAATTTCGGGCCCCTCCTATTAGGGCCAGTCGAAGCCGACGATCAGCAGTGTATTCATCCCCGGATGGCTGTGAATCCGGAAGTAATCCTTCGCCCGATGCCCGTGCCTATCGTCGAACTTCCCGGTAAAACGGAGTTTTCGGAAACGTCACCGAACTTGCCGAAAATCCGACTTTCCGGGAACTACAGTCTGATTGGTAAATTCAAGCGCGTTGATCAGGACTAATCCGCAGATTGGGTCCTAACCGCGAGTTCGATGAGCGTATCGTCCTGTACGAGCCAACTGACCTGTTCGGGCAATCTACTTCTCCTTCGGAACAGGGGTGTCGTCCGGCAATATCCGCGACTGCGCACGGAAGATGTGATATTGCCCAAAAGAGAAGTCGTTCAGTATCGTCTCAAATCGTGCATAGACTCCGAAGCTTTCACCCCACTCTTTCACAAGCTTCACGGTCCGCGTCCTTTGAATGGAGACACTTCTCGTTGGGCAGATATAAGTTTTCCCGCCGATCTCCACGGGTCCGTACTCGACCATGACGCCGGAACTTAGCATCGGCAGCTTCGGTCCCAGATCCGCGTTCACTGCCACGCGAACGATGGCCCCGCTCGCTGGGTCGATCGCGATCTCGACTTGGTACGCTGGATATTTTTTGAAGAAGATCGTTCCGTCGGGATCGGCGAGGCAGCAGAATCCAACTTCGAACTGAGACTTATCGTAAGGAATCGTATAGCGGAAGACCGCCTCGAGTCCGTCCGTGCCCTGTTCCCAATGGCTCCAGGTAAATTCGCTGTGGGCCGCTGCGGCATCCACGAACACCATGGCGAGAATTGGCCCGAAAGTTCCCTCGGTATCCAGGCGGGCTTTCCGCTGCTTTCTCTTCCTGGTATCTGAATCAACTACTTCTTTGCTGTTACGGACGAGCACTGTCGTGTTGGACGTCTCCGTTACGTGCAATGACTGATCGCTCATCGCTGTCTTCCACGTCGCATCCTCTGGTAGTGGCGGTTCGTTATATTGGACCGTTGTCCGCGTTGCGAAAAAGTCCGGCAACTTCACGACAGTTTTGCTCACATAATCGACGGCTCGCGCGAGTATCAGCCTTTGCGTGGCCATATCCGGCGGTGCGGTGGAGGCAATGTCCGCTGCTGGCAGGGGTAAGAAGACCGATCTGTCGGCCAGCGCAACCAGCGCAGCCCGAGACTCTTTTCCGGGCAGGCGGGTCTTCCAGGACGATAATCTTGTGCTGCTCATTCGCTCCGTCAACTCCACGCCGTAAAGCTCGCGTGCAACCTCTTTGTCCCCGCGATCACGGGCCGCCCCTAGCATCTGTTCCAACTGGTCCATCGATATGCGGTCAGCCCCGGAAGGTTGATCGTAGTAGACCGGTTCATTGTAGTACCCGGTGCTGGTGCGGGCCGTCAACTGCGGTTTGCGGAGTACCACCTTCAAATCGCGATAATCATCCACCTCGTTCGTGTGCGGGGGATCGAACGTGAACGAATAAAAGACGCTCGCCTCCTCGACACATTTGCTGATCATCTCCGCCAAGTCGCTACGCGTTTCCAGCACCCCGCCGCCGCTTTGCGTCGCAAGAACATTCAAGAGAAAATTCTCGTTTCTCACCTTGCGTGCGGACTTCACGGGCGCCAGGAAGTTCTTGTAGGTAAGATCCCCATCCGGATACGGCCAACTCCAGAGGGCGATCCGCGCTTCCCGCAGCCGGGTTGAGAATTCAGTGATGTCATGGAAGGGATTATCCCAGGCCACCGTCCACCAGCCGGGGCTGAGCCAAAAAAGTAACTTTCTACCGGGCTTCCGGCGCTCCTCCAGAACAATCGAACCAAGTGACATCAGAGAGAGGCCACTTCTTGGCTCCTGAAAGAGTTGAGCCGTTTCCTTGGGAGTCTGAGTTCCATGGAACGCCGGCGTCTGCCAAATTCCACGAGCGATCGCGTCAGCCAAAGCGGTCCCGTTGGTGGAGGGCTGGGGTGTAGACGAAAGACCGGTCTCGGAAAGAAGAAAGATAGATACGGGCTGAGCGAGATGGCCGTTGTTCCGCCGTAGGAACTTCTCGACCTCGTTCTTTGCGATCGGAATTAGGTGCGGGGGCAGAAACAATGTATCGATGACAAAAATGACTTCAACAGGAGGATCTGGCTTGGCGGTGATTCCATCGAACGCCTGAAAGGAGAGAACTTTCTCGGGTTCGCCGTTGTCTAACAACGTAAAGTCGCTGGATTTGAGGCCGGGGACTGATTTCCCCGACTTATCCGTCACCACCACGTCGAGCTTGATGAGCCCTTCCGCCGTGTCTCTGGGGAGCGAGGACACCGCCGCGGGCTGCGCCGCACCTTCTGCAACAGGCGGGTCCCGCTGCGCAAATCCGAGAGCGGGCAAAAAAAAGAGCAGCACCGCACAAACATGGAATGGCTTACTCACATGGGCAACTCCTAGTTAAGTGACTGGCATGTTCACCGCAGGAAGTATACCCGGCCATTCGGTCCTTGAGCCGCATCCAGAGTCAATTGTTGCCAAATCGCCATCCATGTAAGTCATCTGTCAAGAAAAGGGCACGATATTTCTAGGCGCGCTCAGGAGTGCGCGCATTCGGTCTGATCGGGTCATCGTCCTGCGCACGTGTGCCTCTCGGCTAGTGGTCCCTGCTCCCAGCAGGACCGGACATCCATTTGCTGCCTCAAGCTCCGTAGAGCTGTCGCAGAAGATTGAGTTTGTGTTCTCTGCCAGTCCCGAAACAATGCGAAGAGAGCCTCGGGAGTTTCCTCCGTCGCCCGGGCGATTTAGTGCAGGACCTGGCAGCCTGCGCATCGAATGATCTTGTTTTGTTCTTCCTTATTAGGAAGGTTTTTTCAAGCCACTGCTTTGGCCGCCAACTCTTCGGCCGGCACGAAGTCCTGTTTCCTGCGGTCTACCGCGAGCATGTAGGCCACCAGCTTCCTGGCTACCGCCAGGGTGGCCCGATTTTTGTTCCCTCGCTGAATTTCCTTCTCCCGGAGCAGGGCCAGTTCGTGGGAGTTTCGGGGCGCCAGCTTGGCGGCTTCCACCAGTACATGCTGGATGTGCTTGTTCCTCTGCTTGGAAATCGGCATGCGCATCACCTCGGCAGAGCTCTTCTCGGCGCCGCATAGTCCGCAGTAGCTGATGGCTTCCTTCACCGATGGGAAGCGGGTATAGTCTCCGATCTCCAGGGCCCAGGTCAGCGCGGTGATGGGACCGACTCCGGGGATCGTCCTCAGTCGTCTCAACCGCTCCGACAGCAGCGGATCTCGTTCCAGTGAACTGATCAGCGCACGATCCAGTCGTTGACCTCGCAGGATGTGTTCGCGGCCAAGCCGAAGCAGGGGCCGGATGCTGTCGCTGATCTCCTCGTTGGTCGAGAACAGTTCGCTGAAGTAACCATCTTATGCAGCCGCTGCTTGTCATAGCTGACCCCGCTTTCCATGAGCAGCCCCGATACACGGTTCTTCATCTGCACCATCTGCCGTATCACCTGGTTCCGGTAGCGCAACGTACGGCGTCGGTCTCGAATCTCCGTCGAAGCCATATGGCACTCGGGCAGAAAGTCGCACCGCAGGCAGTCGGCAATCTTGCCGGCATCGATACGGTCGTTCTTCTTCTTGGACGCGGCGATAGCCCGGAGCATCAGCGGATGGGTCACCTTCACCTTCTCGGCCTGCGGAAGCAGGTGATCGTAAATCCAGCCGGTGAAGATCGTCGCCTCCATGGCCATCATCCGAGGTTGAGGTAACGTCTTGATCCATGCATCAAGCTCACCTCTCGTCGCACCGATCTTGCCTTCCCGGTGCACATGACCAGCTGCTTCCTTTACGCAATAGCTGATCGTCTTCGTGTGAACATCAAGTCCGATGTAATACATAATCGTCTCTGAGGAGCCTCCGAGGTAGTTCTCTGAATCAGCCTCACAGCTGAGTTCAGCCTTTTGCAACACCTCGTGCTCCTCCCAGACTTAGCATTCAAACAATGCACTCATCGAGCGAACTTATTACTTCTGAGAAGCCGACCTATCAGGACTTATTCCGGCACCTCGGACTCGCCAGAACTGTCGAAGGGTTTAGCGTCATTATTTGAGCTTTGAATATTCGGCTTGGGCTTGCTTTAGAACAGGGATGTCGGAATCGCCGTCCTTCCATAGAGTTAGGAAATCCAGATAGGCTTGGTCAGCCTTCTTCTTATCTCCTAGGAGGATGTAAGCCCTGCCCAATTCCAAATGCGCCAACGCACCTACAGGATCGCTGATCACAATTCCCGGGTGATCGAGAATCTTCTGAAACTCCGCGGCCGCTTCGGCACCGCGATGTAAGGCTAAATAGGCTTCGCCTCGAACGTAGATGGGATAGAGAGCTCCAAAGAGGCCGTGAATGGTGCTGCGTTGCGTCCCAAGATCATAAGTTGCACTGACTTCGAGCAGTTCAATGGATTTCGCAGGATCGCCTCGCTTTAGCGCGATCAATGCGCGCAACGTGGGCAAATAACTGAATCGTACGGAGGTATCCTCAGGGAAACGACTATCGAGGTCGTCTGCGAGCATTTGAGTGCCCACATTATCACCCGCGAGAGCGAGCGCAAATGCTGCGCCATACTCTACCTCGCGCTGGTTCGAGAGTCTTAATGCTGTCGCTGCGCCTCTTCTTGCCACGGGAGCATTCCCGGAGAAGGCCTCCCGTACGGCTGCACCGGCTTCGGTCAAGGCTGCCCTTTCCATGTGTGTCGTCTGTTCCGCAAGTTCGATGGCGTGTCGTGACTTGGTTCTTGCTTCGCGCAAGCGGCCGGTATAGGTCAATGCAAAAGCCTGATGATCAAGAAGCCAGTTTTCGGTGTCAGCATTTCGCTGTGACAAGGCCACTTGCTGCTCCATCTCGCGGGTGTGGGTTTGCAGGAAAGCAAGGTCGTAGCGCTGACCCAAGGTTTCAGGCGTTTCCAGTCCGCGTTCTGAACCTTGTCGCAGTGTGTTTTCGGCCTCGCCGTAACGATCGAGAAACATGTAGCCAGCGGCAAGGACGATATATCCAATAGCAGTGTTGGGATCGAGTTGAAGTCTCTTCCGTGCCTCTGCGAGCGACGTCTCATATCGCGCAGATGCCGGAAGAATAAAGGCAGAGAGGTAAGTGTAGGGCCTTGGGTCGCGAGGATAGGCCTGTGCCCACGCTTCGCAAGTCTGTTGCGCTTTTTCGTAGTTTCCTGTGACACGCGAATAGTAAGAGGCAGTGATAAAGAACCTCTCAATGTCACTCGTGCGATCCCTTAATTTGTATGCTTCGCCGGTGTTCTCCGCCGACAGAGCGGATTCGCCAATTGCGCCATACATGACGCCGAGTTCCGCGTAGGCGGCTGCGAATTGAGGATCGAGTTCAATCGCCTTTTGGAAGAACGGAACGGCTGCTTCTTCTCCGCTTGAGGAGACGACATTTAATCCTGTGCTATAAGCCTTAAACGCATCAAGAGAAGCCGTCGTTGCATCCTCGAGGCGCGTATTGTGTTTTTCGACCGTAGCAAGAGACTCACCGAGTTGAGACCGAAATTTACCAGACATCTCACCGAGAGCATCCAGCACTTCTTCCTTACTCGCCGCTTGGGACTGTTGCTCGGCGAGTACTTGCCCACTCCTGCAGTCCTTCGCCCCCAAACCCAAAACGTACCGGTTACCAAGTTTTGCAATCGAGCCGTCAAGAACGGCAGCGCTTGCGTTTCTCTCGCAGATATCGCGGGCGATCTCCGGGGTAAGTCGCGTTGCGGCGGGCTTGCCCATCAGGACAAGAAGCTGGCTAATGCGTTCGTCAGAGACGAGGCTTAAAAACGGGGATTGGGTAAGCTGGACCACAAAGCCCTGACGCAGGGTGCCATCGAACAGGGGATCGCCGGTCGAGTTTAGAAAGTCGGCGAGAACGACAGTGTCTTTGCCGGTGAGGACTTTGCGATGCCGGAACTTCGATGACAGTGTCAATGTTGTGACGATGAGCAGAAGCGCAATCATAACCAGCGTCCATCTGAGCGACCACTGCCATTTGGTCCTGGCCTCCTGTTTGGGTCTTACATCCAAGGATCCGGCGGCTTTGTTCTCCGTCGATGGGAAAGTCTCCGTCGAACTCGAAATTGGATGGAGAGCATCTGCTCGACGAACCTCGGCAGCCAGGAAGCGGTACCCCCGCTTGGGTATAGTCTCCACGTACCGAGGATTCTCGGCATCGTCGCCCAGTGCCTCCCTCAGTTTGCGGACTGCCACGCGGAGGCCATTCTCAAAATCGACAAACGTATCGTCCTGCCAAAGCCGATTGCGCAGGTCCTCGCGACTGATCACTTCCCCGGGGCGTTCTAAAAGCGCTACCAGCAGCCGACAGGGTTGCTCCTGCAGCTTTATTCGCAGACCGTTTTTCAGGAGTTCGCCAGAACTGGAATGGACCTCAAAGGGACCAAATTGGTAGACAGTTCCGGGATGTATCTGCACACCTCACCCCCCAAAGCCACCCAGGACTGAACAGGACTCGAGTCTAACACCGGATCGAATGCAGTTAATGGCTCCTCCTAGGCAACTGAAAGAAAACCTTTTAGCCATTAATGAAGCCTTCACGATAAGTTTCTTTGACCAGGCTCGTCATGTGAGTTTTGATGCCCATGTTGTTACCGGTTGATCTCTTGGTATTCACCGGCATCTCACGGAGGTATCCACAAATGCGAGTTAATTCCACGCTGATAATTTCTTTGGCGTTTGTCCTAGCCACAACCGCTTCTAAAGCTGACACTCTGGTCTACATCGTCAACGGTTCCCAGCAATTCGGCACCATGAATGTGGCGACCGGGGCGTTTCAGCAAATCGGACTGGCACAACCCGAACCGGGATCTTTCGGATTAGCTGCAACGCCAAACGGATCGCTGGTAACGTTTGCGTACTCCAGCAATCTCTATTCCATCAACCCCGCGACCGGTGCGCCGACGCTCGTCGGCCCAACGGGATTGGACGACTGCGCAACGGTGTCCTCACCTTGTGGACCAACGTCGGCTGCTACTCTTGGCAGCTTAGCCGGGAAGGTTTATGCAACAGATTTCCAGAACAGCCTCTATACGGTGAATCCTCTAACCGGCGTCGCGACTTTGATTGGGCCGACTGGAATTCCAGTTATCCCCTACGTCCCTGGCAGTCTTAACCCCGACGGAACGATCAATTTTTACGATGAGGCCATTTTTGGCGCAGAGGGAAAACTATACGAGACCTTCGACGCCTTTGTGTTCGACCTGACGTCCTTCTCGATTGTCAGTACCGTAGTCGATCCAGCGCTATACGAGATCGACCCCTTAACGGGAGTTGCAACGCTTGTTGGCGCGACCGACTTAGGCATCGGAGCAGTGGCCGGCGTCAACGGCACCTACTACGCTTTCAATGACCTCACGGGTCAAATAAGCAGCCTGGACCTGACGAAGGGCAGCACCAGCTTCATAAGCAATTTCGACCCGGCTGCAGGAGTGATCCAAGGAGCGGTTCCGGTTCCGACACCCGAGCCTTCCTCGCTGGCTCTGTTCGGAACGGGGTTGCTCGGGCTAGGAGCCTTAGCGCGTGGCAAGCTACTTCGCATGCGCGATCAATAAACAAATGTGCAATTTCGGTCGTTTCGCAACATTGTTAAGACGTTTTTGCTTTGAGACGCTGCCAGAATCGACTTTCACGTCAGCACTGATAAACGCGCTTGTGTTGACTAACGTCGAGCCGGAAATCTCGATGAGTGAATTGGCCTTCCATGAGAAGGCCGGTCGGTGTCAACCCGTTTTTGTGTAGTTCGGGACAAATTCATCTCCCTGCCGGTCTGAACGCGATTGCTTGCACGCCGAGCTGCCGCTATTGTCGCCACCCTTCCATCCGCACTCTGGTGTGAGCGTTTGCTCGCTCGGTGCAAGTTGGGTGTTCTCGATTCAGCCGGTGCTGCCACCTGTTAGTGCGACCTTTCACTCGATCTTGCAGATGGAGTGTTGGGCCAGGCCAATGACGCAGTCACCGGAACTCGGCTTATGACGGTAAACCTCCGCATATCTGGACTGAACTATGCCACTGCCGGCAGTGTGTCCCGGCCGCCTGGCCGTATCGGCACATAAACATCTCCGCTCACCCAGAGTCGATGCAGCAGGACGGCCAGCTTACGCGCAACTGCGATCACGGCGCGTTTCTTCCCGCGCTTGCCTCCGTGCTCAGCCAGCTTCATGCCCCAACGGCGCAGATCGCTGTCAACTCCCCACGGACCGAGCACATGATGTGCAGCCTGCACCAGGAGTGCTCGCAGGTACGGATCGCCCTCTTTGCTGATGTGCATCTGCGGCTCGCTCTGTCCCGAGTTGCGCCTTCCAGGTTGGAGCCCCACGTAGCAGGCTGCATCCCGGCTCTTGCGGAAACGATAAGGATCTTCCAGCGTCAGCATGTAGGTGAGGGCGATGAGCGTTCCCACTCCCTTGATCTGCTTCAGCAGCTCCGCTTCTGGATACCTGTCCCGCGCCATAGACTCGAGCATCTGATCGTACTCGCAGATCCGTTCGCTGGCCGACTCTATCTCGAGCATCATCGGCTCCAGCGCATACTTCAACTCCGGACTCAGATCCTGAGCTGCCTTCGGGTTCATCCCGCGTGCGTTGCATCCGCGGAGTCGTTCCCCGTAGGACTTCGTCAGGCCGCGGGCCGCGTTGACCAACATCGTTCGTGTACGGACCAGAGCGGCTCGCGCTCGGATCACCGTCAGATCCGCTTGTGCCTCGGCGCTGCGATGCTTCACTGGGCACAACAGATGTGGATCGATCCGTACCAGTCGCGCGAGCGTCATGGCGTCAAGCCGATCATCCTTGCGCCTGCTCTCCCCGATCAGTCGCACGCTGCGCGCGTGCGCCACGATCGCCTCATGACCCAGTTCGCTAAGCAACCGGCTTACCCACGGTGAATGCGTTCCGGTCTCCAGTGCGATACGACTCCGAGGCATCGCTCCGAAGATCTCTTTTATCGCCTTGGGCGTCGTGCTCACCTTCTGCTCCATCAGGACGTTACCTGCTTCATCGAGCACGCAATAAAAGCTCGACCTGTCGCCCAGATCCAGACCGACGGTCAGGCATCGGTCCTGCTTGTTGAGTGTCTGCTGCATCATCGTAGTGGTAAGCTTCTTCATCGCCGGTCTCCTTGTCTCCCGCGCTTCAGGCGCGTCGATAACTTGGGAGCTTAACGCATCCCGCTGGAGACCGGCCTTCTCATCCCATCTGTTAGCAGTAACTGAGAGCCAAGCCGCGACAGGCTGAACGATTGGGAGTCAACACAAGCCGACTAGCGCCGATTCTTGCACTCTTGCGAGCGGTGCCGGCGTGAATGCATCACGTCGGCACCGCTCGTCGATCCAGAGAACCAGAAACCCGTCAATTGACCGTAATTCGCGTGGCTCCCATCGTCCCGGTCACTTCAACTGGTGTGGGGCTTCCGTCCAGGTTCCACACTTTGAAAGTGAAGCGGCCGCTGTAAGATTTGTTGTCCTCGGCCACCGTAACTTCCTCATCGAGGGTGAAGGTGTTGGTAGCCGTAGCCAAAGGAGTGCTTGGAGTGAAGAGCCAGCCAATGTGATGGAGAGTGAAACTCCGCGCGCCCGTCGGCCTCCATACTCCTACGCACACGTTGCCGCCCGCCGGGGCTAGAAACGCACTTTCAAACTCTGTCCCGTCGGCGTGCCACATGTCGAAGGTGTCGTTGAAGGTCGCCTGATTGACGCTGTTGGTGTAGATCACATGCCAGAGGCCAACGACCGTTGGCCTGGCTTCAAAGGGTGAGGGGAAATCAAAAGCGGCCTGCGGAACCACGGGTAATTTAATCACGGAGTGCAGGCCTGGTGCGTCGAACCTTCCGCAGGCTGCGTTGGCACCGGTTGGGAGAATAAAAAGGCATAGGGCGGCAAGCAGTGCCAGGCCGCCGCGGAAGAGCCGCAGCCGCAACCTGCCGTCCGAGGTGATTGAGACTACTAAGTTCCTGACGATTCGATCCATGATGTTTCTCCTTTTCGGGACTGTTCCAAACCAGCGACGTTGCCCGAGTCTGCGGCACCGGCACGATTTAGAGCAATGCCCGCGGGGCGATTTGTTTGTCCCCGTGCAATCCCTGTTGCTGCAAGGAATTAGGGGAACTTGTCCCCAGTCGACAGAGGATCAGAAGGGTTCATGCATACGCACCATACGGGTGTAAAATCTGTTCTTCACCGGTACGGGAGGTGCGGAGTGGCTGTTTTGCCGACCCACGAGATGGTTCGCTTCGGCCTCTTCGAGCTCGACCTCAAGGCCGCGCAACTGACCAAAAACGGAATAAAGATCCGGCTGTCGCAGCAGCCTCTTCAGCTTCTGTCTGTCCTGCTCGAATCGCCCGGCGAGATCGTCACCCGCGAACAGCTCCGTCAGCGACTTTGGCCCTCCGACGTCTTCATCGACTTCGATCATGGACTGAACAAGTCCATCCAGAAGCTTCGCGACGCGCTCGGCGACTCGGCCGACTCTCCCCGCTACATCGAAACCATTCCGCGCGTCGGCTATCGCTTCATCGCTCCAGTAAAAGACGGAACACAGCCACTGGAGTCCGAAGCACACGCCGAGATCTCTCAGAGGCCGCCAAATCGCATTGCTTCTTCTCCGGCGCTAGTTGCTGGCAACCAAAGAGTGCGATGGCTCCTCTTCGCAACAGGAGTCCTCGCGGTAATCGCCACAATCGGCATCCCGATCTATTCCTCCTTCCGCGCCCATCCGGCCGTCGTAAAGTACACACAGCTAACCGATTTCACTGATTCTGCTTCAGATCCCGCCTTATCGCCAGATGGTCATATCCTCGCGTTCATCCGCGGAGATAGCTCTTTCATGCCGGCCGGTCAAATCTATGTCAAGATGCTCCCCGATGGCGAAGCCAGACCTCTGACCAATGATGCGCAGTCGAGATATGGCCTGGCATTCTCGCCAGACGGCTCGCAGATCGCCTACACGGTCTTGGAGGGTTCCTCCTTCGCCACCTACGCCATCTCGGTATTAGGCGGCGACCCGCATCTTCTCCTTAACAATGCGGCAGGACTGACCTGGCTCGACCCACACTACTTTCTCTTCTCCAGAATCCGTTCCGGCCTACATATGGGGATCGTCACCGAGACAGTAACGGGCGACGACTTTCGCGAACTCTATTTCCCCCCTCACGAACGGGCCATGGCCCATTACTCATTCGCCTCCCCTGATCGCAAATCAGCTCTTGTAGTCGAGATGAACGGACAGGGAGATTGGACGCTGTGCCAGCTCATCTCTCTCGTCGGCAAGTCCGCTCCAAAACTAATAGGGCCAGATGGTGCCTGCACCGCCGCAGGTTGGTCTCCCGATGGTTCGTGGATGTACTTCATCGCGATCGTTCAAGGCCAAAGTCATCTCTGGCGTCAGCGATCTCCAAACGGCCGCCCGGAGCAGATCACCTTCGGCCCGTCAGAAGAGGAAGGATTGGCCGTCGAGCAGGATGGCCGATCCGTCATTTCCTCGATTGGCGCGCGTGAAAGCTCCATCTGGATCCACGATGCTGCGGGGGAACGATCCCTATCGTCCGAAGGAGAGATCGTCGCGGACCTCTCGCCTCCGTCCTTTGGAGCGGACGATAAAACCCTCTACTACCTTCTGCGCCATCACGACGTGAATGCTGGCCCGGAACTCTGGCGTTTGACGCTAGACACTGGCAAGAGCGAAGCGGTCTTTCCCGGAACTTCCATGACCTCCTACGATGTGTCGCCGGATGAAAAACAGGTTGTCTACGCCAGTCTGGGCCGCGACGGCAGGTCCCAAGTGTGGCTCGCCCCGATTGACAGAAGATTCCCTGCCCGGCAGATCGGCCATTCCGGGGAAACAACGCCCTACTTCGGCCCACAGGGGCAGATTCTGTTTCGGCTTGCAGAGGGAAACGTCAATTATCTGGAACAGATGAATCAGGATGGCTCCGGACGGTCCAAGGTCCTTCCATACCCAATCAGCGAAGTGCAAAGCATCTCGCCAGGGCGAAGGTGGCTGATGGCAGTCGCTCCTTATCCTGAAGGCAACAGCGTTATACCCATGGTCGTGGCGATTCCGCTCGGCGGTGGATCTCCGCGCCGCATATGCGTAAGCGATTGCGTCCCGGTATGGTCGTCGAGCGGGAGATTCCTGTTTGTTCCGATCAAAGCCTCGTCACCAGCGACTCCGGGACGAAGCCTCGCTATTCCGGTTGGCCCCGGAGAAACCCTGCCGGAGCTTCCTCCCGGAGGCATCCAGCCGCTTGCAGAACCGAGCATAGTTCCCGGTGCCCAGTCGATTAGCCGCGCAGAACTCGTCCCCGGCAAAGACCTCTCACACTATGCCTACGTGAATACCGCGGTGCACCGCAATCTCTATCGCATCTCGCTTCCCTGAAGTCATGGTATTTGGGAGTGTCAAACCCGCTATAAAATCCACTAGACACGACGTCAATCTTTGGAATTCCGGAGATTGGTGCCGCGATCTGGCTGTCTCGCTTGATGACAAATCGCCGAGGCACTCATCGAGTATCGATCGGTAACGAGAAGTGGGCTTCTGTTTACTGATGTCCTCCCAGTTCAAGTGGACGTAAAACCGGCTATCCGGAGAAGTGATTTCCATAGATGCCGGCCCACAGGCACTTGTCCGACAAACCGACTTTCCGGCAAAGTGATTGCAGCGTTACGCCTTCTCAATCAGCGCATTGGTCTGCTACCGCCAACTGTGGGCCCTCTCTTTCCGAAAAGGCGCCCGGATATCTGAGTGTCGCCTTCAGCACGAGATCAGTGGCTGACCTGCCTAGGGCCACATGGTCAACACCCGGTGCGACGCGCCACTGCGAGGCGGCTGAATCGTAGCGAGCCAACTGGCGCGGATCGGCGGTCAGCTGGATTTGCCTCGACTCGCCGGGCTTGCTAGGAGATTACGGTTTGCCGTCTTGACCCGTTTGTGGTTGGGCTACGGATTTGCAGGCAGTGGCTTTGGAATCCGCAAGGTCCACGAAAAGCCGAAAACAAAAGTGCGTCCCTGCGGACGAGCCTTGGCCGAATACTCGTCGTAGTACTTGAAGAATGCCGCCAGACCATTCGCTGGAAGGATGAAATTAGACTGAAGACCAATTCCATGAACTGAGTAGTGCGGAATTCTACTCGCAGGGACAGGGATACCGGCAACGATTACCGTTCCGCCGCTACCCGTAACCTGCCATTGGTCATACCCTACCAATCCGAGTTGGAGCAGTCTGCTGAAATCTTTTTTCAGGGGAAGAACCTGCCCGACTCCCCACTCAGTAGTGAATGCCTGTCCGGGCGTTTTGTAGCTGAACTGGCCCGCCGGCACGCTGGCGGTTTGTCTTTGCCCATGGATTTCCCAGGCGGTGGCTAAGTTTGCGGTGGTTCCCTTGTTCTTGGTGATGTAGTACGTGGTGCCACTCGTTATATTGTTACCCCAATATCCGGAACCCACGTTGTCGCTCGCTCCCGCTGTATATCGACCGGTGGGGGCGACGAAAGAGTATCCGGCATTGAAGTCGACCCGCTTCCCAAAGTGCCAACCCAGGTTCACAGGCTGGACATACATATCGGCAAAACCTGATCCACCACCGCCAGCACTGAGGTTAGTTGATGTCAGGGTAAGGTCAGCCACCACGGAACCGGACGCGTAGTTGAGTGCAACATAGGGCATGAAATATCCGCCGAGGAACTTATGTTTCGGGACGTAGTAGATGATGTTCTCATTCACCCAGAACGAGTACGTTCCCGTGACATTCTGAATAACGCGGTCTCCGTTGGAGTTATTCAATCGACTGGCAGAGTAATTGAGCGACAGGTTGCCATAAGTGATGCCGGGATCGGGAATCACACCGGCATTGAGACCGAATTGTCCCGGGACCCATTGCCCCTTCTGTTGAGCGAGCGAAGATGAAGCAAATCCCATGATGATGAGTGCAAGCACCAAGCCTCCAGATTTGATCTGCGAAGTCATCCATTTCTCCTTGGTTGAAATCCAGGCTCTGGTATTGATCAAACGTCGAGTTCGGCCCAAATCTGGATTCGCATCGAGCATCCGCCCGATTTCTCTAGTGCAGTTCGACCGCGCCGCAGCATAGACCTCTGTCATGTGCATCCTTTGTGGGTCTCGGAATGCTCCTAACCTAGCTGAAGTACTCAAAGCCAAGGACGGTCGGCCAGAGATCGAATGGGCCAGCCTGACTCGACATTCAGTCCGGCACATTGTGCATTTTGCCGAACCAGAATGTGTTGTAGCCGTTCTGCTTCAAAACTTCGGCCACAGTGCCCGCGCTGTTTGGCGCCAGCGAATTGTATCCCCGATATCCTGTTGCCATCTCTGTGATGACACCGCTGGCGACGCTGCGGTGATTGCGTCCGGTGATCAGCGCTGCCCCGGTTGGCGAGCAAAGGGCCGTGGTATGGAACATGTTGTAGCGAAGCCCGCCGTCGGCAAGCCGCTGAAAATTCGGCGTCTGAACCGGACCCCCGAAGACGCTGCTTGCACCTAACCCAACGTCATCTGTAAGGATGAGCAACACGTTTGGAGCGCCTTTCGGTGCTTCGATACTCTTCGGAAAATCAGGCTTGGATTCGGCGACGGTGCGTCCGATCTTTCCCTGTAATGGAGTTTCGGGTTTAGGTAGAACTTCCTGCGCGGTCACAAAGGATGTAGACAAGAACGTAAAGATGGCAAGCGCGAAGAAAACGGGCTTCGTCTTCTGCATCGAGGAATCTCCGATCTTTGTTTGTTAATGTTCAACGAGACGTTGGAACGACGTTCGGAACTTAGCCAACACAACGGAAGAAGGGCCCGTGAAGCGGAGTACTCTCACCAAGGGATGGCTGTATCGGGTGAGCGGCTCGCTGATGCATCTGAATGGTAGGAGAGCTTGCAAGTGACGTCAAGCTTAGGACTTGATTGTGACGGAAATAGGTTGTTGGCGATCCCGAAGTTAATTTGGGCATCATCGCTGTCAAAAGATGCGAAAACGCCAAGCCACTCAATGAGTGCATCGTGCTGTTAGCAACAGTTGAACGAGAGGGTCACTTGTCCGGAAAGCCGACTCTTCGTCCAAGTGGAAAGTCCCCGACTGGACGTCAGTGAACACCAGCGCGTATCGTTGCTAATCCACGGACGACGAATAACTTCTGGATTGCCCATGATTCGGGATCTATCCCACGACGCTCAGACAATATTCCGTTCGAACTGCCAATATTGCTAGTGGAGCGGTCAGCACAGTCCTTATAGACTTCGTTTCCATACGGATGCGGCTGGCCAATAAGGCTGCAGGTGAGTTGCTGATGTTCGTTACGTTGTGGGAAGACAGAGCTATGGCTGGAAGAATAAGACCTGTCGAAGTGTCGCAGTGGTGCTGTTGTTTTTTGCCGCGAAGACCAAGCCACCATTGAAGGGACAACAATGAAGACCACACGGCAACAATATCTCGTGGGAAGTGAAACACCATCCCGTCGCGAGTTCCTGGCTCGCTCAGCGGCGGTCGGTGCCGCAATCCTTTTATGTGGGGACTTGGTCATGGCAGCGGAGGGGAAGAAGACCTTCACCATCCTGCACACCAACGACCTCCACTCGAATTTCATCGGGCTGGGCCCGGCCTCGGACTACACCCCGTTCAGCACTGGCGACGACAAGACACTGGGTGGATACGCTCGTCTAGCCGCGTTAATTCGCCAGAGGAAGGAAGCGCGCCAGGGTCTCGGCGCGGTGCTGATCCTGGACGATGGGGACTACAGCATGGGGACCGCCTTCGGCGGGGCCACTCGCGAGACCGGCGCCGAACTGCAACTCCTGTCCCGGATGGGTTACGATGCCACCACCTTCGGAAACCACGAGTTTGACTTCGGTCCCGACGGACTGGGTCAATCCATCGGAGTGGCCGCCAAAGCTGGACATGTTCCTCCGATCGTCGCCTCGAACACTAACTTCGATGGGACAGACGCAACGCTGGCCGATCTCCAGCGTTTGGCGAAGGATGGGGTGATCCGCCGCCATCTCGTGATCGAGCGCGGCGGTGTACGCTTCGGCATCTTCGGGTTGCTCGGCAAAGAAGCCGGAGTCTACACCCAAGGCGGTGCAGCTTCGTTCCCCGACGCCATCGAGACCGCCAAGGATATGGTGAATGTTCTCCACGAGAAAGAGAAGGTGGATGTGGTTATTTGCCTTAGCCACGGCGGCGTAGCGAGAGGAAAGGACGGGAAATTCACCGGCGGCGATGACGTGCGCGTGGCTGAGGCCGTGCCCGGCATCGACGTGGTCATTGGCGGCCACAGCCATACTGCGCTGCAAGATGCGATTATCGTCAACGGTCGCACCCCCGTGGTGCAGGCCGGGAAGTATGGACAGAACCTCGGCGAACTGGTGATTACTGTGGACGGCGGCAAGCTGACGGTGGAGTCCTACCAGCTCCACCCGATTGACGACACCATTGCTGGCGACCGGGCCATAACCGACGAGATCAACGGGTACAAGAAGACTGTCACCAAGGTCGTATTCGCGTCCCGCGGTTACAGCATTGATCAGCCGCTGGCGGTGGCGCCGCAGGATCTGCCCAACACCTTCACAGACATCGCCGCCGGCACGCCCCTCGCCAACCTCGTCACCGACTCATTCCGCAAAGCCACCAACGCCGACATTGCAATCACCGCCAATGCAATGATGCGCGCGGGTTTAACACGGGGGAAGTCAGGCGTGCAGACGGTCTACGACGTGTTCGCTGTGGCACCCCTCGGCGCCGGTATCGTGGATACAACGGCAGGCAGCGCCCTGGTGACGGCTTACTTCACGGGCCAGGAGTTGAAGCATATGCTCGAATTTCTGCTTGTGGATAATCCGACCCACCCGGGCGAAACTTTTCCCCGCACCTCGGGCATGCGGTTTCGCTACGATATGTCGCGCCCAATGTTCGACGTCGTAACGGCGATCGAAATAGGAGACCTAGATCACGGCTACCGTGCGATCGACATCACAGGGAAGGAAGAGCGTTTGTACTGCCTCACATGCCCTCTGTTTTTCGGCAAGATAGTTGTGGCCATCCCGACATACACAAAGGGCAAACTCACTCTTGTGCCCAAGAACAAGGAGGGGCAGCCGCTCAAGGCGAAGACCGAGTTACTCGACGACCCTCGTGGCGACACTCCCGACCTGCTTCCCCCGCCGGGTACGGTGGATAAAAGCAGTGTCGACGCGATGACGGAGGGAGGTGCCGTCCGGGAGATCAAAGAATGGCAGGCGGTCATGGATTACCTCCGCAGCCTGCCCATCAAGACCAAAGGCGGACTGCCCATGATCCCGGTCGATGAGCGCGCCTCAGAGGTGCGGGCGATCAAAGTAGGCTGATGCCAATCCCCTCCACCGCTATCTCATCAATTCTCAGGTGTTGCCGGACTTGCAAAGTGACGCCGACGGCGGTCTGACGCCTCCACATCCAACACGATTCGCCGGGAACGGACAAGGACTCCAGTTGGCTGCCCGCGCCAAACGGACCATTCGTGGTGTTCATGCGCCTCTACGGGCCCCAAGCCCGAGACACTCGACGGCACATGGAAGCAGCCACCCCTCATCGGGTGAATGAACAACCCTACGGAACAAATCAACCTGAAGAGGGATTCCGCGTTCTGAGTGGTTTGTAGACTAACCGGAAGCTATCCGACTTCGACGGCGAGATTAGTCTTCGTAAGTCAGCCAGTGTTTACAAATCCAGTCCACCTGGACGTAAAACCGGCTATCCGGAAATGGGAGTCGGCCACCACTTGCCTTCGGCGACTTGTCCGATTTGCCGACTAATGAGATGGTCCGCCGCTTGATTGACCTGCTTGGGCAGGTTGATCGTGGTGGCTGCTTCTAATAAGGAGGATCATCGATATGCAGATAGTTTCGGTAGGCATCGATCTTGGCAAGACGACGTTTCACCTGGCAGCGCTTGGTGTAGCCGGCAAGGTGCTGGTTCGGAAGAAGTTCACGCAACGACAACTGCTGACGTACACCGCGAACATGCAGATATCGTTGATCGGACTGGAGGCATGGAGCGCATTTTCTTGCACGCGCGTTGCGGAAGCAAGGCCATGATGTGCGGCTGATCGCAGCCCAGTTTGTAAAGCCATTCGATCTCCGTTGGAACGAGTGGAAGACTGTCGAAGACCAGATTAAAAGACTCAGCCTCGAGCTGGAACGGATCTCCGCCGCCGATCCGGGGTGTACTCGCATCCGACAGATTCCGGGGATCGGGCCTATCGTGGCCACAGCCATCGTAGCCGCCATCGGCAACGGCGCAGCCTTTCGAAAGGGACGCGACTTTGCTGCGTGGCTCGGTGTCGTGCCACGACAGTATTCGACTGGAGGCAAGGCAAGGTTGCTCGGCATCAGCAAACGCGGCAACGTCTACCTGCGCAAGATCCTCATCCACGGAGCACGGGTTGCAGTGCTGCGGATCAAGCGGGATCGAGCGCCGATCGGAGCTTGGCTGGATGCGCTTGATGCCCGAGCTCCGAAAAATGTCGTCGTGGTCGCCATGGCCAATAAGCTGGCCCGCATCGCATGGGCGGTGCTATCCAGCGGAGAAGACTACCGACCGAACAGCAACATGATCACAGCATCATAGAACAGCGCGGAAAAGACGCCTGCGGCTTGGAAGCGCTGACGCGCTCCCACTTTACCGCACTACGACGACGGCTTAAAGTTTACCCACCAAGGTCTGCACAGAAACAGCAAGGACGAAAGAACAGTCACAACGGCGTGTCTGGAAACCTGCTGGACGCGTTGGTTTGCAACAACCGACCGACTAATAAGGACAGATACGCGCGCAACTCATCCTGGCCAGGAGCGCAGTGCTCGACCAAAGGCCGAATACATTTGCGCAGACTTGTCTTGTTCGCTTCTAGCTTTTTCCTTGCAGTCGGACGGCGGACCATACATATTCGGCCATGTGGCTCGCATTCCACGATGAGTGAATTGGCGATTTTGCGCTGATCGAGATTTGTAACGCGGATTCTTTCCCGGATTGCCGACAATCCAGAAATAACGGGATAACTGACGACAAGAGCGGTTCTCGTAACTAATCCTAGCGGCCTCCTGGCTGGTGAAGGCCGACTTCATAGTTGACGATGGAGTTACGGGAGATTGTTTATCTTCGGAGGTGAGGAACGCCCCCTCGTAGAGTTTTTTCATGTATTGTGAGTGCTCGACGCTGGCGGAACGCTGGGGCAGACAGACTGGCGACACAGCGGCGGAGGCGCGTGGAGGGAAAATAGAATGGGAGGCAGTATAAAGCCAACCTCCCATTTCTCCATTCGTTACCGGTTTATGCAGCCTTTCCTGGAGTCACGGCTTCGAGCGTCTTCTCGCCGCCAACATTGACTTTGATCTGCGTGGGCTTGGCTTCAACCTTCTTGGCCAAGCTAATCTTCAGCACGCCCTTATCACAGCGGGCGCTCACTTGCCCCGGATCCACGGAGCTGGGAAGTGTGAACGAGCGAGTAAAGCTTCCGTATTGCCGCTCGACGCGGCGGAAGTTCTCCTCTTTCTCTTCCTTCTCGATCTTGCGCTCGCCTTGGACGGTGAGGGTGTTGTTCTGAATGCGAACATCAATTTCTTTTTCGTCGATGCCCGGGACTTCGATCTTCAGAATAATGTTGTGCTCGTCTTCGTAGATGTCCACTGGCGGTGCGAGGGTGGTGGTTGTCAACGCCTCTTCCGGCACTTCGGACCCATACGACTCGCGGAAAAGACGGTTCATGCGGTTCATGCGGTCTTGCATAGCGGATAATTCGCGGACGGATTCCCAACCGGTCAATAGTGTCATGACGCAGTTCCTCCTTAGCAGTAGGTCTAAGAGGAAAAACTTCAGATGGGCTGACTTAGTTCAGTGAACCTGAAAGAGTAAGAAAGAGACTCGCTCGGTGTTAACCGTAGGCTTGTGCACTTATTGTTGTCAAGATACGGTTGCGCCCTAATTGGTGTCGCTACTGCCAAGGTCGAAGATGCATCTGAGGGGCCGCGTAATGCGACCTAAAACACCTTCTATTCACTAAATGGCACTCCAAATGTCAGCGAAGTCGTCTTCGGTGGACGATGTACTGAACCGATTATTAGGGCTGACCTGCCCATATCGTGCCATACCGAACACGCAACAGCGTTCATGTAGAGTAATCGAATTTGATCAGTGCTTTCGCCTCTTTGACTGTAAACGCTAATTGTCGTGAGAAGCTGCGTCTGTGCCGAGTCGGTCAGGTATGTGCTGATACTGATGGATGGGGCGTTCTGGATATCCTGCACTTCTTCTCTGTTTTGCGCGATTACCTGATAATTGAGATAAGAATGCGGCAGCTTTGGATCGAGCTTAAATAGCAGATCGTTCGATGTAGAACCGAAAGAATATTCAGAATTTTTCAAATAAGTGTTTCCTTGGATTCGCTGAAACCTGAGGCAGATTTGCGCTGTGCTGGAATGTTCATATCGAGGATTCGCCCTTTCTTACAAACCAGTAATAGCGACGCCAACAATTAAGGCACCGGACTGGTTTCAGTGCAAAGAAGCTTAAGAGCGCATCGAGTGGCTGCACTTCTGCGGCTTCGAATTCTATTGATGTGCAGAGAGAGCACGTTTTGCGAAGCCACAAGAATTGTGGGAATCGATCTGGCAATCTGAAGACTATCGAGTTCATCTAATTAACCTCCTCACATGCCCGATTTCACAGGCTATGAGTTCACTGCATTTGTTGCTTCAGAATTCGCATCCAGCCAAGAGAGAAGAGCACGGATACTTCCAGTTGCCATTGCAATGCACGAGTCCGCTGCCCCGTAATAGAGATGAATCGTATCTCCGTCCGCGGCGAGTGTTTGGCCGCACGGAAAGACAACGTCATTGACATCTCCGCTGCGTTCGTAAGGCGCTTCTGGGCCGAACATCCAGGAATCTCCCCGCCGCAAACAAATTTCCGGTTTATCTAGATCGAAGAGAGCTAAGCCTAGACGATAGATGCTTCCGGATGCTGTCTGTCTAACGCCGTGATAAAGCACCAGCCATCCCCTGGAGGTCTCAATCGGGGGTGAACAGAGACCAATCTTGTTCGCATCCCACCAACCTCCTCGTCGCGCTTCGAGAATTACTTTGTGGCTTCCCCAATGCCGCAGATCTGGCGAGTAAGAGATCCACATGTGGGCGCCAAGCGTTGTCACGGGCCGGTGGATCAGTGCCCAGAAACCTCCAATGCGACGCGGCAACAGTGCTGCATCTTTATCCTCCGGTGGCATGATCACACCATATCGCTCAAAGCTTCTGAAATCTCTCGTCAGCGCGAGGGAAACGCCAGGACCGCCTCTAGCGAAGGAGGTATAGGCAATCGCGTATTGTTCCAGCTCAGGAACATAGGTTATACGGGGGTCTTCGATACCCCATATCTCCTCGGGATACTCAGTTGGATTTGACATGAGGGTCGGTCTGGAATCGATATGCCAGCCATCGATCCCGTTAGCCGATCGAGCGGCACAAAGATGCGAGAGACCTCGCCGATCTTCCACACGACAGAGCAACAAGGTGTCTCCATCGGGTAACAATGTGGCACCTGCATTGAAGACGCTGTTGATCGGATAGGGCCAGTCTTGTCGGGTAAGAATCGGATTATTGGAATGACGGGTGAACAACGGAATCTCAGGGAACACTGTCAGGTGACGCTCTTTAGGGGACGACGACTCGAATGCCGTCGGAAGGGCGATAGTTGGGTTCAATTGGACACACTCATTTCCTGATTCGGCTCGACTAACGTCGCGAGCTCGATACTTTGCATTTCGAGAAGGGCCATCAGGAACGAGAGAGTTGATTCGGCCCCCTGGTTTTCATTCACGCGGTCTGGGTGAAGGCCATCGCGACAGCCACCGGTCGTTGGGTCGTAGAGCGGAACTTGAAGGTCGTTTTCTCCAAGAAACCAGCGAAACGCTGACCATGCTTCTCGAAGCCAGTTGCTATCGTCGGTTAGTTTGAAGGCTTGAAGACATGCCGAAATTGTTCCGCATGCTTCTATGGGTTGCTGATCGAAACGTGCCTTCTCAGCTCCTTGCATCAAGAATCCCATGGAGCCAATCGGTACGAAAATATCGTTGTGTTCTCGATGCTGCTCGGCGAGAAGCCACCGCAGAGATTCACACCCTGCTTCGAGCATCCGGACGTTTTGGCTTCGGTCCCCTGCAACGATAAGCGCCTGGGACAACCGCGCGTTGGAGTAAGACAGACTCTTCTCGAACCATCTCCATGTCGGGATGTTACTGCGTTCGTATATATCCAAAAGCCGATTGGCCAACTTGTTGCGAGCGGCCTGGATCGCTCGATCACCAGGAAACCTGTCCAAATAAGCTTGCAACCCTAACACCGAAAATGCCCATGCACGAGGACTCGTGAACGTCAGAGCAGCCGGCACCGCTGCTTCAAAGAGCCTGCCTGCCGCGCCTCTTAGACCAGGATCCTCAGACTCTCCAAGAACGGTTCCTAACGCCCAAAGAGCGCGACCATGACTATCTTCTGATCCGACATCCTCCTGCCACTGACGTCCATAACTTAGGAAGTTCCTGAAGCGTCCGGTCTTTTCACAAAACGCCAACAGTAAAAACGCCAGGTAGCGATGAGACAATCTAGCGAAATTGGATTGGCTCGACTGAGCCGAAACATCCATCAACACGGAAACAATCAGAGCGCGGGCATTGTCGTCGGTCGTATAGCCCTCAATATTATTGGGAACTGAAAATATGGCGTGCTGCACGATGCCCGTATCGTCCGTCAGGCTGGTCAAGTGACTCGAATTGATCGATGGTAACGCGCCTGTAACTTCGGCTGCTGCCAGATCCTTTGACGTGGCTCTGGGTCTGGACATTCGCTCAGCCCGGGCACGCTGAAAAGTTGTCATGTAAGCCTGCGCGGTACGCCTCCAGGTTGTGCCGCGCGAGTAAAGGTATGCACGCTTGCGCATTGCATGCCGCTCACCACTATTTTCCAACAGGCTAACTGCTGCCTCGGCAATGGCGAGAGGATCATCGAACGGGACGATCACGCCTCGACCGTTTGCGAGCAGTTCTTTCGCATGCCAGTATGGCGTAGAAATGACCGCCTTTCCTGCTCCAAGGGCGATCGCTAATGTACCGGAGACAACCTGGGCCTCCTGTCGATAAGGAGTGATGTAAATATCTGCTGCCCCAAGATGTTCAACCAACTCTTCAGCGCTGACAAAGCGGTCGTTGAAGATGACTTGATCGGAAACACCCAATTCTTCCGCCAGCGTCTGCAAGCTTCCGCGATAGCGTTCACCCTCACTCCGTCTAATCTGAGGATGCGTTGCTCCGGAGATCATGTAGACCACGTTTGCATGTTTTTGGAGGATCGCGGGCAATGCCCGAATCACGTTCTCAATGCCTTTATTGGGTGACAGCAGTCCGAAAGTGAGCAGCACCGATTTACCTTCGGCGTTGAAATGGTCCTTAAAATAGTTAGGATCAGTAAATGGAAGATCTGGAACACCGTGCGGAATAATATCTATCTTTTCGCGAGAAATGCTGTAGATGTCTCGCAACAAATCCCGGGCGTGCTCACTCATAACAATAAGACGATCCGACAGCTGGGCAATTTCTTCAAGGACAGCGCGCTGGTCCAAATCTGGCTGACGCAAAACAGTATGAAGCGTCGTCACTAACGGCATCTTTAATTTTCGAAGCAATGTAAGTATGTGGCTCCCGGCCGCTCCACCGAAAATACCGTACTCATGCTGCAAGCAGACTAGGTCGTTGCAGTTGAAGTTCAAAAAATCGGAGGCCCGTTCATACGATGTTTTATCCTCTTGCGTTAGCTCGAGTCTCACTTGATCTGGATAGTCGTAACTTGAATCTGGATCATTGACAGGAATCGCAAAAAGACGATGAACACCATATTCTGTCCCTATCGCTGCGCACAGATCTGTTGTGAAAGTGGCAATGCCGCACTGCCTGGGAAGGTAGTTGCCAATGAATGCAATTCGCGTGGGCAATGGCTGCAATTCGAATTTGGACGCCTCCGAGATCGGCGCTCCAACAAGCGTAAGTTCTACCGATTTTTCGTCTTGAAGATGCCGCGCGGTAGACATATTCCCTGCTTTCTCAGAGCCTTCAACATCACAACTGCATAGCAAATCGATTAGCGTCGCCGCGCTTGCATAGGGTCATTCTCGAGGTCACGATCGCCGCATCCAGCCGGGAGCGGAACATTGAAGAGGCCGGGTCGCTAAATTGTCGCGCCAATCTGGATGTGTCGGGTGATAAGCATCACGTTCGCAACCCAGAAGCCCAGATAGCGTTTAACCGTTATCAACTGGAGTTCTGCAACATTGAACGGCTCTCTGATTTTTTTTAGAGATCGAGCGATCGCATGGGTACGAGCCGAGGCCTCGCTCCGGCTAGCCGCTGAGCTATTGAGCACGTCTTGTAACCAAAAGAAATGCCAGCCGGCCGCGCGAACCTTTATATCAAGAGCAAAAGCTGTGGTGTCCCGAATGGACATCCAGTTCTCAATGAACTTCTCTTGGCTAAGATCGAATCCACTCGGAAGAACACTTCCTTCGCGCAGAAACATCGAATGCGGTTTCACGCCTTCGACCTTCTAATTTCAATTAGAACTGCTGGTGGCGTACGGTCATCATCTCCACTTGGGAGAGCGGTTTCAAAAGCTTTGTTCTGTTCAAGCCGTTGCTGATCAAGGTACTTCGAGTGACTTGCAGCATCGAAGGTTATCAGATTATTTCTCTGACGACGCACGAGATGATTCTTTATGTCCGATTGGTTTGGAAGGCTCATGGGCTTCTCCAGTCATCCTGTTGCTTACTTGGAAAGGTGCTCGTCTGGAGCGAAGCAATGGATGCTGAAGGCGAGAAGCTGAAACTCAGGTACTGTCCTAACCATACGCTTGATTGGACAAACGTGCCGCGTAACGGCCCATTATGCAACATTACAATCATCCGATCCTTCTCTACCCTAGGGAATAGCTCTAGGCTTCGCCAGCGTCCTATAGGCTCAACCTATCCATCCCCAGGAATTACGCAAAAGGACAGGTAGATAACGGTTCCGGCTGACTATTTCGTTCGATTGATCGAACAAACCAGACTCTGCAATTCACTCTGCCTTCCGAGAAAATACTCTTGTGAAAGCCGAAAGAAAGGAGATGCATGCGTCCTGAAATCATTTTTCGCGCGAAAGAGATCATCACAAATAAATACATGCTTTGTCAGAGCGTAGCGAAAGCTACTAGACGCCTGCACATTTCTTCCACGAACACCCAGGAAACGATCAACAGTGCGTTTGAAAGGATCGCTTCCGGCTCCGAGACCTTCATCTTGGCTCAAGGAGTGGGAGTGTGACGTCCAACGATAGTCTGTCGCTCAGGCGAACGAGTTCGACGGGCTTATGCATCTAGTTTTTAAAACGCGGTGGAAAAACGAGCGTACCTGCCGATCGGGGTTTCGCCTGCAAATAAATCTTCAAATTCCTATTCATAATTGGAAACAGCGAGGGAGTAGCCGCCATGCAAGACACAGTGGGATTTTTGAATGGATTCATCCAACGACTGGAATCAGATATCAAAGGGATGGAGTTAGAGGTGGCTCGCCTCGTCGCACAACGACGAAGGATTGATGACAGCCTGCTCAAAGAGGAAGTATGTCATTTGAGGGCCATGCAGAAGACATGCCGTAATAGCATCGGCAAGGTTCTTCTTGAGATCGAGGAGTTCGCTCACTGAAAATCGCGATTGTGCACCTGATTCCGCACTGAGCTACGAAACTTGCGTTATATCTTCATCCCGGAGTCCGGTAACGCTGTCTGCCCTTGAACAACAGCTCAGATCCGTGGAAGACTCGCGGAAAGATGTCGACGAATGTGCCAGCATCCCACTTTGCCAAGATGGCAGGCTTCGTCGATCTGCTGTTTGTCGGATCGCGGTCATAGCAGCAAACGTTCTAATCCCACCACGCTACGCCGTGAGCGCTGTGACCGAGCAGAGAACCCGAATGTGCACCTCCCGATCGCGTTTGACTGGGGCTCCGACGAGATCGACAGTTACCGGCGATTTGCCTTTCCTAACGAACAGCTGTATGACATCGCCCACTTCCGGTGGTCGGCAACCGTCAAGCAAATAACTGCCAGTGCAGGTTCCCCCTACATATCCAACAACATAATCAATCACAACCTTCATAATCAGTGCCCATCCGTCTGGATCGTGCCCGTTGAGTTCTTCACACCTGCTGCATCCCTATATTGTTCTTTGATGCCGCAATACGAGTTCTGATAAGCGAACTCGTGTCACGCATCCTTTGATCACGTCAGTTGTGAACCCTGGGTCGGGACGCGCTCTTTAGGAACCGACATCGACGAGGCCACTCGAGTTCGTATTCAAAATACCAGAGCCATGCCTTAGGTCTGCTGTACTCATAGTAACGACCTTTGGCCTCTCGTTGGTAGGATTAACTGGCGTTAGCCGCCTATTTTGGATTGAATCCACGCAGGCACATCTACGACTTGCGGTAGGCGAGTGAACAACAAGGAGCCCCACACCAACCCAATGCGAGTGCAGAGGGAATGTGTGGGACTCTTTGCTGTTTCCATAAAATGAATCTATCTAACGCTTCTCGCCGCTTACGTGGCCACGTCCGTCTCGCACTTCGTTCCCTTTGAAGTTTGCAACCTTATCGACACGGTTCTCAGGTTTGGGAGCTTCGCCGCGCTCGGGCATGGGCCCCTTATAGCCGTGATCGGGATGGAAATTGTTGTCTACATGGCCTTGAAAGTTGGCAGGGCCATGAAACCACTGGCCTGCACCAATGAAAACGCCGCCTGTGAACCATTCCGGGCCGTAGTAGCCGTAGGGGGCACAATTGTAGGGAGCGGCTTCATAGTAGCCATAAGGGCAATTGGGAGCAGCTCCGATGTTGACGCTAATTTGAGCTTGTGTTTTGGGAGTAGTTGCTGCAAGTGTGAGACCAGCAATGGCAGCTAAAGCAAAGAAATCTAATTGCACGCATAAGTAAACCTCAGTGGTTTGGATCCAAATTTATGAGTAGTGTTGTTTAGCTTAACTAGGAAAAGAACAGGTTCTTACGAAATGCACATAGTGAGCAATTTGGAACAGCTTTGCTGCAGCAACAAAAGTTAGTATCTGTTCAGGCAGGAAACTACCCATCAGAAAACTAATTCGCCCTCTTGTCCTCAATGGGAGGAGGGCACTTTTGCCTGAGTCTATCGGAGCGGCCAAATACTGGCGCAAGCGCCCCGATGAATGGTGTCCAGTTCTCTACACGGTACTCAGGAGGATTAATGAAACTCGATTGGAAGGCTTCGACCTTTGGAGCGGTGCTTGCTTTCGTGACCGCTTTTGCGTCAGCAGATACGATTCAACTAGGTAGTTACCAGACCGGTGGTCCAAACCTGGGTAATGGAAACACTGCTGTTGCTTTTGTGGGAGGGTCTACCGCAACATTTGCTCTCACCGCAGATAGTGTGTGGGCGCCTGCAGGAGCTAACTCCGTCTGGGTCTCGAATAATGCAGGATCAGGCCCAGGAGGAAGCGTTATCGAGCCCAATGCTGTCTACTCGTACACCACCACCTTTACTGCCCTATCCAGCAATTACACCGGCTCCATCTCGATACTGGCCGATGACACAACCGATGTCATCTTTAACGGTGACATGCTGGAGCCAGAAGGCAATCTCGGCACCGACGCTCATTGTGCCAGTGGCCCTCCTAACTGCTCCGTTCCAACCTTGATTACCCTTCCAACGGGGGACTTTTTGATTGGCCTGAACACACTGCAATTCGATGTGCAGCAAGAAATCGCCGAGACGGGACTTGACTTTTACGGATCAGTCACGTCAGCCGTTTCAGTCGCGACCATTTCGGAACCAGGAACGCTGTTGCTCTTGGGGACCGGTCTGATCGGATTTGCCGGTGCATTGATGCGCAG
Organism: Edaphobacter aggregans; assembly: GCF_003945235.1. Classification (NCBI taxonomy): domain Bacteria; kingdom Pseudomonadati; phylum Acidobacteriota; class Terriglobia; order Terriglobales; family Acidobacteriaceae; genus Edaphobacter; species Edaphobacter aggregans. Next base: position 5,332,699 of record NZ_RSDW01000001.1, on the reverse strand, counting down.
GTCGCGAGCTAGGCTCCAAACAGGAGGTTAAAAACTTTAAGCCCCCATCTTCCTCTAATCAGGATGATGAGGCTTCAGCAATCGCTTCGCATCCCGGTAATCGTCCCTGATCGTCTCGAAGTGCGGCTTTCGCGTATTGTACGGCCATGCGTCGCATGGACATCCGAACCCACGCCGAACTTCACTGCGGCTGCGAAATCAATCGAACGCTGGTCCGGCAGTGCGATCTAACCTAATCGATCCGAACCATGCGCCCATTGAGTGAGAGGCAAACATGGATGCTCTCGGCTCGCTTTAGGTCTGCCTCTTCGCGGCTTTCCGCCACAGTTCTATAACATTCCGGGCAAATTGATTGCCACATCCCATCAGGGTTGTAGCGGTGTGAAAATTTGATTTCAACCATCATCACGCCGCCTAAAGACGTTCAGAAATGGGCAAGGCTGGATCGGTTAGCGCGGTGTCCGAGCGCGATCAAAAGCCTGTTGGGACAAGATGGAAGGATTGCAGACGTGATCCATGTCGTGCGCTGCCAGATCGGCTTCAATTCTTGCGTTAGCAATTGTGATCAAGCACTTCAGGCAAATGGAGTCGAACGAACCGTCTCGATTTCGTCTGTGCGGGAAGAAGGGCGGAAGAGTGAAAACCATCTTGTCGCCTCTCTCTTGTGAGGCTTAAGCCTAGTCCTATGCGAGTGCGTTGTCTACGAGAATAGATGGACGCATGGTGCAACCCCTCTTCAACTTTTCGCGAGCTTCACTCAAACAGACTCACCACTGCGACTCCTTTACGAATGACGTGACCATGAGAGGGCGAGGATGGTATCACCGCCGAATGGCAGACTTTCGATAGGAATCGAAATCTATTTCATACGATGCAGAGAGACAAAGATCAAAAGCTTGGTCGTCGTTCAAGCGTTTTATTTGATACGAAGGCAACACAAAGAAAAAGCCCGCGGATGCGGGCCTTTTTAAGAGTAACAAACAGCCAACTTCGAAATCAGACTTCAACAGTCGCATATTTTGCCGCATCTCTTTCCTTCGCCTCGTGGAGGGCCTTTTGCTTCTCGCCGACGCCGTTCGTCCACTCGCCCACTGGAGTCGAATCGACAGGAGAGGTCGTTTCGGTTCCCGGCTTTGGATCGTAGGGGGTGACGTCCAGGCCCTCGCCCTCTTTAATCTCCGATTGCACGGTGTGAAGACCATTGCCGCTATTCCAGGGTCCTTTGAAATCGGATTCCCCGTATTGACTCTCCCCGGTGGACCCGTTGAAGAACTGGTCCACCAAACCCGGCGTGGGTTGGATAATACCTAGCGCGAACTGTGGCTTCTCCATGCTGTCTAAAGCTGCAGTGAAAGCGCGCATATGAGTGACTTCTCGCGTCATCAGAAATTGAAGCGCCTGCTTAGACCCCTGGTCCTCTGTGAAGCTAATAAGGCGTTCATACACGATCTTCGCGCGAGCTTCCGCCGCGATATTGCTGCGCAGATCGACAGCGAGATCGCCAGTAATCTTCAGGTAGTCTGCCGTCCATGCATTTCCCATCGAATCAAAAAGGGCCACGCCACCGCCGCCTGCAATCGCTACCAAAGGGTCGGCCTCTGCTGCTTCTCGCTCATCTTTCATAGGTTTGAGGTGCATGCGAATCAACGCGCCCACGACTTCCAGGTGACTGAGTTCTTCAGTTCCGATATCCATCAACAAATCTTTCCGTGCGGCATCTTCACAGTTAAACCCCTGGATCGAGTACTGCATAGCGGCCGCCAGTTCGCCGTTAGCTCCGCCGAACTGCTCAAGCAACATCTTCCCGAACTTCGGGTCGGGCTCTCCAATCGTAACGGTATACATAAGCTTCTTGACGTGGTGATACATAAGAACCTCCCTGACTCACGGCAGATGGTGGAAAAGTCGAGGAGTTCTCTGCAGGAAACCTACGACGCGATCTAAAGGATCACGATCTTGGGAGGGAAATGGACGGACTTACTGTGTGCCCGAATGCCAGAAATTACTTATTCCGACGCCAACAACGACTAAGCCAACTCGGCGATCAACGAGAGGGTGCTCAGGATCGGTGAGATCGGCATAGTATTCGTCTCTTTGCGCGACAGTTGGACGGGACCTACGTCCACATCCGTCTACTGAAGGATGACGCTGATTCACCCCACGGCAAAACCAATTATTCCGAGTACTATGAGGAATTCCGGCGGCGGTTGCTGCTTTCATGATGGCCCTCTCTATGTTGAGATGCTATTTATCGCCATGAGCGGGCGAGCCTGGTGAAGTATTCTGCATCTCACTCTAATGAAACCGGTCGAGATCGCTTTAGCTTTGACCGTACCTGCCTTCAGCTTTCGTTAAGCGGTCTACATCCAACATAACGATTGAAAGCAGGATTCAAATGGCACTCACTAACGTACTAGTCGATGAACTCCGGGACATGTATAGTGCGGAGAATCAGCTCGTCAAAGCACTTCCAAAGCTGGCCAAAGGCGCCAAGAATGCGCAGCTAAAGGCCCTCTTTACAGCACATCTTGAAGAGACGAAGGAACAGGTCCTTCGCCTGAAACAGGTCTTCGAGATTCTTGAGGAGAAGCCTACCGGTGAGCACTGTAACGGTATGGAAGGCGTCATAGAAGAGGGCGCGGATGCTCTGGAGAAGGACGAAGAGGGCGCATCATTCGACTCAGGGATTGTGGGAGCAGCCCTTAGGACTGAACACTATGAGATTGCTGGCTATATGGCCGCAATCGCGATGGCGGACACGCTGGGCCTGAAAGATGTTTCCGGCCTTCTCACTAAGAACCTGAACGAGGAGCAGAAGGCGGCAGAGAAGATTCTCGTCGCGGCGAAGCCAATCCTTCGGGAATCCGCAAATCAGCCCGAAGAAGAAGACAAGAAGCCTCAAACGGGTAAAGAAAAATACTCGGCCCAGAAGAGTCGGGAAGATGAGAAGAAGGCTGCTTCTGATCTCGTAGCACATAGTTCAGCAAGATAGAACAACTTGCGATAAGAGGCGGCCACTAATCCGCCTCTTATCGCCCTCTGACCCGTGGCCCCGACGCCTGTTCATTTAGCTGCTGACGCTCAATGTATTCGGCCTTGGTCTTCTCGGACTGGCTGCTGCTCATTGGTTACGGAGTGAAGAAGATGAGTGCAATGTCGCGATTGCCGACTAATACGCGAGTCGAACGAGGTTATCAATGATCATTAGCGTTGCGCGTGGGTAGTGTCTACCGACCGAACCGGTTCCACCGTTGACAAATTGCTGATCTGCTCTTTACTCATGATTCGATAATTGCTGTAGCGGATTGTTAATTCCGCGGTTCCACCAAGCCTGATCTCACTGATGCTGTGGTTGCGTACAGGAAGCCAAAACTCACCCACTTTAATGTATGCCTGCTCGATTTCGCTATTCTTCGTCCAGAAGGAGGGTTTTTTTGCGGGTTCTGCCTCTAATCGGACCACCGCAAAGTCTGCTGCATCCACCCAGATTCGACCTTGGTAAAGAAACTTGTCCTTGATTTTGGGCTCTACGGTAAGCACGTACATCAAACCGGATGGCGTGTTTTGTTGCTCAAGCAGCGTGAAATTGTAATTGTCGTTGTTCAAAACCGAGCGAGTTTGAGCCTCTATGGCCAGCGCCTCTTGTTCAGCCTGCAGGAGCTTTTTGAATACTTTGTCGATAATCACTTTAGACCCAGTCGCAGAGCGAATTGTGAATTCCTTCGTTCCGGGTGATTGGTACTTTACCTCCACGACCATCTCCGCACTGCGGTCGTTTGGAAAACCGCGGTATTCCACCTGGTAAATTCGAGTCCCTAAATAGGCATGGAGCGCCTGGGCCCGCTCAAGATTCCTCTTAACCAGGTTTTCTACGACTTGCTCTGTCGTGAGCGGAGCATTTGCAGACGAAACGAATTTGCCTCGTTGTTGTGCATTTGCAGACTGGCGTAGCCCCATGCACAACAGTAGCGGCGAGATCAACAAAAGGGAACGAAATGGCAACCGTGTCGTCATTATGCAAACACTGGAATACGTTTCCAATTGTTCCAAATGACGCAGAAAAATGACTGAGCTAAACAGCTCAGTCTGGCCAGGAAATTGAGGGATTCCTTAGCCGGCTGACGCAACCTGGGGCCTATGTTCGCAGCCGCCTCAAGCAGCGGAGACATCAAGGGGCGCGGCTTGGTCGGACACAAGGGGAGTGCACCCTGCTGAATCTGATACCGATATATCTTCACCCTGGCAAGAAAGAATCCGAGATACTTGGTCACCTCAAAATGCCCGATCTGCGCGGCATTGAAATGGTTTCCTACGCGACGAAGGCCCACCAGCGTTCGCCAGAAAGGCGGCTGCGTCGAATGTCGTCTTTTTCAACTCAGTCATCTAAATGGACCCCTTCGTAGAGGCGGTCTTGCCCGGGACGGTTCGGGGACGCGTCCGCGATCCGACCGCAGTACAGGGGAGAGCTACCAACACTATAGATTAGGGACGGCAGTTCAGGCCTTGTCCGCTGAGAACTTGCCCTATCAAATTGAGCAGCTAGAAGCTGACATGCGCATAGAGAAGGCATCGGGAATGTTCGCCGAACCCGATATAATTTTGCGCCATGACGCTAACCTCTCTTGCGAAGAAATTGTTCCGAGCACTGGCAAGAGTCATTCCACAATGCGGCATGGTGTCGCAGGCCGTGGCTTTCAATATGTTCCTGGCTTTTTTCTCGAGTCTGCTGGTTGTGCTCGGCCTCATGAGCAACCTTCTAAGAGGGAGGAGCGGTGGGGAGCTTATTGGCCGGCTTTCGAGAATTCTACCCCCGGGAAGTTGGCAGCTCGTTTCTGATTCCCTCTTGCGCCGGGAAGTGAATCCCTGGGCATGGGTGCTTTTCGGCTGGGTCGGGACGCTGCTCGTCGGTTCGCAGGTGATGAAACTCATTATGGAAGGCATCCACCTCATTTATGGGGATCGAGAGAAACACTCTTTTCTCGGTCGGCAGCTTCGTGGCTTGCTTCTGTTCTGCGTGTCCATTGTGGCATGGCTCCTGGCTATCGGGCTGAGTGTCTTTGGCCAGCCATTGCGCCAATGGATAAATCGAGAATTCGGCCCCTCTCCTTTGATTCTAGGCTTCTGGAGCGTGATGCTTCCGGCCTTAGGAGGGATCCTAACAATGCTCGTCCTGGCACTGATTTATCGCGTCGCGCGACCGGTCCCAACGACTTGGAGGTCTGTTCTGCCGGGAGCAACTGCGGCTGCGATTCTATGGTGGGGCGTCAGTCTATTGTTTGGAATTTACGTTCAGAAGATGCAGTATGGTCCTGTCTACGGTGGGTTGGCCGCCGCGATCGGTTTGATGGTGTGGATGGAGTTCTCGACGATGACCGTTTTTCTGGGCGTGGCCTGGAACGCGGAAAGCACCTGAACATATATTTTTCTTCGGACCGGACACGACCAATAACGCCGCAGCCATTCCGATACCTGTTGGCGCGCTCGATTTCGACTAGTGGTGTGTCGCAGCAGTTTCGTTAGCGTGAAAAGAATTCTGTGTTTCACAGACCTTAGTGAGCTATATAGCTCAGTTATTGCCACCCATCTTTGGAACAATGACTTTGGAGAAGAGTCCTTGTTATCGGCTCCCTCATGGTTTCTGAGCTAAGTCAGCCCATCTGACATCCGTCCCTCTTAGCTCCCCGCCTTGCAAGGAAAACCTATGAAGATGACATCCATGCTATTGATCGGCGCATTTACGCTGGCGAACGGAAACCTATGGGCTGCCACAGGACAGCAGGACTCGATTGAGCGCCTGCAAATGTCCTCGGACGTACTCCATTCCATTATGAATGCCCCGGACAAAGGAATTCCAGAAGAAGTAGTGGGTGGTGCAAAGTGCATCGTAGTAGTCCCGCATTTGGTAAAGGGCGGCTTCGTCGTCGGCGGTGAGCACGGCCGGGGCATCGCAACATGCCGCACGGCCGAGGGCTGGAGTTCTCCTGCGTTCGTCTCCATCGGAGGAGGCAGTTGGGGATTGCAGATCGGCTTGGAAGGCGTCGACTTGGTCATGCTGGTCATGAACAACCAGGGTTTCCAACATCTGCTTTCCAGCAAGTTCCAGATCAGCGGCGATGCGTCTGCTGCCGCAGGTCCAGTGGGTCGTCATGCGTCCGCAGGAACCGACTGGAAACTTAACACTGAAATCCTGACCTACTCACGTTCGCGCGGTGCGTTCGCAGGGATCACATTGAATGGCGCCGTAGTTCAGCAAGACAACGACTCCACGCGGGCGATCTATGGCCGCGATCAGACCTTCCAGGCCATCCTGTCAGGCAAGGTCCCCGCGCCGAAATCGACCTTGGGTTTTATGAAGGCGATTGCGGAAACGAATCACGCAGCGACGATTGCCGAAGCTAGGCAGGACAAGAAGTAGGCAGACGAAACGAATCAGGCTCTGCTGATCGGGCTCCTCCCAGGATCTCGATCAGCTTTAGGAAGCTGAAAGGAGAACATAATATGCCACTCATCCAGGTCGTTATTACGCTGATCGTAGTAGGAATCTTGCTATGGCTTGTGAACCGCTTCATTCCCATGCAGGAGTCCATCAAGTCAATTTTGAATGGCGTCGTAGTCATTGCCGTCGTTTTGTGGCTACTGAATGTTTTTGGGCTATTTCATTCTCTTTCCCGGATCCACGTCGGAACGTGAAGGGTGACGAGAGAAACCCAGTCAAGATCGATATAACGCATCACGGCACACATCAGCTTCAAGGAGATGCTTTGAAGACTACGCTTTCGTTAGCAGTCGGAATCACCCTCAGTTTGAGTGCATTTGCTCAAACCAACCCTCAAACAACCATTGTCAGCCAATCCACAAGTCCGGCATCTGTATACCACGTGAACGTGATCAGTCGCACGGTCCAAGCGGTCAACTATCAGCATCGCAGCGGCGCTACGAAGCTGGATTTCGCAGGCACCGACCTTATGCCTTCAGCGAACGGCCAAGCTAAGGTGGAAAGCAAGCGTGGCTCCATCGAGATCGAGGTGGAGTTTGGCAACCTGCAGAAGCCCACAACGTTTGGCAACGAATATCTCACTTACGTCCTGTGGGCTATTTCGCCCGAGGGCCGGGCGGTGAACCTGGGTGAAGTGCTGGTAGGCGGGAACCGGCGCAGCAAACTGGACGTGACCACGGACCTTCAGGCATTCGCCCTGATTGTTACCGCGGAACCTTACTATGCTGTTCGGCAGCCAAGCAATGTAATAGTGCTCGAGAACGTCGTTCGCGATGACACCAAGGGAACTGCCGAGGCGGTTAATGCGAAGTATGAACTCATGGAACGGGGCAGCTACATTCCCACCGGCTACAAGTTCGACCCGGTGATTCTGAATGCTAATTTGCCACTGGAATTCTTCGAGGCGCGGAATGCACTACGAATCGCGCAATCCGAGGGAGCCAAGGAGTATGCCAGCGACAGCTATCAGCACGCCGTTCAGTTGATGAACAGTGCGGATGGTTATGCCACGGAAAAGCACTCCCCCAAAAAACTCCTGATCGCTGCTTCCAGAGACGCAGTGCAGACTGCCGAAGATGCGCGCGCAATTGCGGTTAAGAAAATGGACGAGCAACGTTTAGCCGACGAACGCCAGGCTTCAGCGGATGCACAGGCAAAGTCGCAAGGGCAAGCTGATGACGCGATTAGGCAGAAAGAGCAGGCTCAGTCTGATGCGGCAAAGGCACAATCCGACATGGCCGCAAATCAAGCAGCATCAGTAGCTGCGGTCACTGCGGCTCAGGCTGATGCCAACCAATCTCGTCTAGCTGCACAGCAAGCGGAAAACGATAAGACAGCCATGCGCATGCGATTGTCTGAGCAGTTGAATGCCATACTTCAAACTCGCGACAGCGCACGCGGGCTCATCGTCAGTATGTCCGATGTGTTGTTCGACACCGGGAAGTACTCATTGAAGCCAGGTGCAAGGGAGAAGCTGGCGAAAGTCGCTGGAATTCTGCTCGCCTATCCTGGACTCAACATCGAGGTCGGCGGCTACACGGACAATATCGGCAGCGATGAAATGAATCAAAAACTGTCTCAGAACCGCGCCGGTTCGGTGCGTGATTACCTAGTGCAACAAGGCGTGGCGATAAATTCGGTCAGCGCAAAGGGTTTCGGCAACACTTTGCCTGTGGCCTCCAACGATAACTCCTCCGGCCGGCAGCAGAACCGGAGAGTAGAACTTCTCGTATCCGGCGAAGCCATCGGCAGCCCAGTCAATGCAACGATAGGAAGCTTGCGCTAGAGCGAGTGTAAGTAACGAGCAGTAATAGAGGCAGCCCATATGAAAGTAATTGGAATCGCCAGTACAGCCGTTCTGTCTTTCCTTCTCGGAATCGCCCCTGCCTACGCACAGCAGGGGCAGCAGGGCGAAAAGCAAGATCATCCCGAACAGCAACAGAGCAAGCACGAACAATCCAAGCCCGAACAGCAGCATGCTCAGCAACCACAGCGCGCTGAACAGCAGGAGCAGAACCAGAACAAACAGCAACAACATGTTCAGCAGCAGCAGGACCAAAACAGGCAGCAACAGCATGCTCAGCAGCAGCGCGGCAATGAACAACCCGAGCGCACTCAGGAACAGCAGCGAGTCCAGCAGAGCGCTTGGCAGCAACATCGAGCACAAAGCTGGCAGTCAGACCACCGCAATTGGCAACAACGTGGTGGCTACCACGGCTACCGCATCCCCGACGACCGATTCCGTGGATACTTTGGGCCGGAGCATGGATTCCGCATCTACGGTCTTCCCTTCCTGGTTGTTGGCGGATACCCGCGCTTCCAGTACGGTGGCTATTGGTTAAGTCCGGTTGACCCATGGCCAGAATACTGGGCGAATAACTGGTACGACACCGATGACGTCTACATCGCCTACGCCGACAACGGCTATTACCTGTTCAACCGCAGGTATCCCAATGTCGGAATCGCAATCAGCATCTCGGTGTAACGGTGTACCCGGTGCAGCCTCGGGAGAAGGCGCACCTTGCGAGTTGTTACATCATGAATCTTATAGTCCGGCGCGTTCTTCAGAGCGCCGGACTACTTGTGCCTTCACTTGACAATGACTACATAGAGGCGGCGACTCGGAAGTTGCCCCGGCCGAAAAATCGGCTAGGCGTCCATTTTGGCCTCGCGTGTCTCGGATTCCGCTATTTTACGGGGTCCGTTCTTCCCATGGCCCGTTATAGGTTAGATTTCGGTTTGCTCGTGATTCGGCCAGAATCAGACGCGCACCAGGACCGTCGTCATCAGATGACTGCGCGGATGGCAACAACCACGCTCTCACGTGCAGTCCTCAGAGCTCCAGTGACAGTCTCGCCTGCGGCGATCGTATGCTCGAGTGCCGATCTCTTACGTGTTTTCGGATGCTCGAAAGCGACGGCCTCGATTCCACCACCGAACAGGGTGTGTTTTTCTTCCAGCAGATCGAGCGCGGTGTTCAATTCCGCGACAACTGCCTCGACTTCATCAGCAACAACGATCAGTTCGACATTGATCTTTTTGTATAGCATCTGAATGACTCCAGCCTCCGATTTTATGGCCGCCCGACTCCAAAGCACCCGATTTTCGGCTCATACCAGTCCCGCCGTCGTCCTCTCCGATGCCGCCGCGACCCTACAAGGTTCGATACCGACGCCATTGCACTCAAGGTGAGGTAGGAGTTCGCGGCGAAGGGAGAAAGCAAAGAGGGCCGGTAAACTAGCTGTGTCGCGGCCGCCAAAACGAACAAAACCGCTTAGGTTTCATCTCAACCCGCGCGTAAGGTCGGCAGATCCACGGCCTCCCGTCCAAAGCTCTGCAAGAAACTGCAGTACGCCACGACGTGGGTCGTAGCTCTTCTAACGGCGTAGTCCGCGACTTCGCCACATCTCATCATACTTGACATCACAATGCAAAGGCATCAAGAGTTCGATAAAGCCCTCCCTTCGCGTCATAGGGGGTAGAGCGCGCCGAAAAAGTGATCCAATTTGACCAGACATTTGTCTGAGCCACTTTTATGCTGTTGGTAGTGAGGAAGCGGGACAGCAGTTACAAAGGCCCGTCCAGTTTCCTCTTAGAAGTGAGGTTACAAGATGGAAACCGTACTGATTGTTCTCGTAGTGCTTTTTTTGCTCGGTGGCGGGGGTTGGGGATTCTCTCGCTGGCGCCGAGGATGAACGCGTGCCCTGCCGCTTGATCGTATCTACGGCATATATGGGGAGAGTTTAGCTCCCAGACCATCTCCCCATAAACTCTCCTTTCAATTCCGGAACGAAGCCAAGGTGCGGGAATAGTTCGTCAAGTACCGGAGTAATCGAACATATGGAAAGGGCTGTCCTGATGCCTGAGTTAGAAAACGGAAAGTTTGACGCCGCCGCTTTTCTCGCGAGCGCGGGATTAGGACGAAGGATCATCCGATTGAAAGCAAAGCGAGATTTCTTTTCACAGGGAAATCAAGCTGATTCCGTGTTTTATCTTCAGAAGGGTCGCGCAAAACTCACAGTCATTTCGAAGAATGGTAAAGAGGCTACGATCACCCTGCTCAACGCGGGCGACTTCGTCGGTGAAGAGTCGATTGCCGGAGTGGTCGGGCTTCGACTGGCAACGGCTACCGCAATTACCGCCTGTACCGCGCTAAAGATAGAGCGGGCGGAGATGATTCGCGTCATGCATGAGGAACATGCATTTTCTGATTTGTTTGTGAAGTTTCTACTGGCTCGCAATATGCGGACTCAGGCTGATCTTGTGGATCAGCTTTTCAACTCAAGCGAAAAGCGTTTGGCAAGAATTCTCCTGTTGATGGCGGAATTTGGCAAGCCAGGAGCACCGGAAACATTGATTCCGAAGATCACGCAGGAAACACTGGCAGAAATGATTGGAACTACCAGATCGCGCGTGAGCTTCTTCATGAATCGCTTTCGGAAGCTCGGCTTTATCGAATATAACGGCCGCATTCAGGTTCACAAGTCGCTTCTTAATGTGGTTCTGCACGATCAATTGCCTGAACACAATGCAATAAGTGCTTCGATCTTGGACACTCCCCAAAATGAATCAAGGAAAGCTAAGCGAGGCACGGCCAGAGTGAGCAAAATTGAACAGAAGGAAAATTAGCGGAATGAAATACTCTTCCCAAACCTGTCTTATGATGCGCTAGGGAGGGGCCAAGATGCCCGATGCGAAAGTGAAGCTTCTTGTCGTAGACGATGATGCATCGCTCTTGATGTTGCTATCACAAATCTTTACTGAGTCTGGGTATAACGTGCGGTCAGCGGAAGACGGGTTTTCTGCACTCGCTGAGATCCGGAATGAAATCCCCAACATCATTCTCTCCGATCTCAACATGCCAGGTATGTCCGGCTTTGAGTTTCTCTCTGTGGTTCGTCGCCGGTTTCCCGCAATCCGTACGATCGCTATGAGCGGAGCGCTTTCAGGTGATGGCGTACCACCCGGAGTTGTCGCTGATGCCTTCTATGAAAAAGGAACAAACCTGAGTTCTTTATTGCAGATAATGCATGATATGGCCCACATGGAATGGCAGTTTTTCCAACATCCCGGCACATTGGCGCCCATCTGGATCCCGAAGAACGGACATGACTCTTCCGGGGAGGAGTACGTTACAGTTACCTGCCCAGAGTGCCTGAGAGCGTTCCCGCAGGTTCTCGGCAAAGACATCCTCCTTATCAACGAAACAGATTGCGTTCATTGCTCCAGTTTGGTCCATTACGCAATTGTCCAGCCGATGAATCCGATCTTTCCGCAGGCGTCCCGGCAGAAGTCGGGTCTGGCGATGCCGACGCCTCTGAATGCTCCCAACTTCTCCGAGTGACAGCCTGGGTTCTCCCGCTTCTCGACGAATCGAGATACCGGCGAATTTGCGTACGACTCAGGGTGAATGGCAGGGTTCGATACCTATGCGAGGGGAATTGGTGCGACCTGGTGATGCTACGGCGCATTGGGCCTCAGCCAAGCGTCGGCAGCCTATGTTCACGGCCGCGCTTGAAGAGGTGTCCATTCACTCTTCCGATTGCCCATAAGGGGAGCAGCTACGTTGATTTATTCGAAGGACTGATCGTGCAGGACAACGTTGAGCAGCGACTTATGGACCTTGATGCGGCCGTTGTATTCAATAAATCCTAGTTTGCGAAAACGATTCATAAAGAAACTGACACGAGATCGCGTAGTACCGATCATATCTGCCAGAGTTTCCTGCGTGATTTGAGGGATTAGCGTTTCCGGATTTCCCGACTGGCCAAACTCGGCCATCAACAGGAGAATTCTCGCCAGACGCTTTTCGCTGGAATTAAAAAGCTGATCAACCAGATCGGCCTGGGTTCGCATGCTGCGAGCCAGCAGAAACTTCAAGAACAGGTCGGAGAAGGCGTGCTCCTCGTGCATAACGCGGATCATCTCCACTCGCTCTATCTTGAGGGCAGTACATGCGGTGATCGCCGTCGCCGTCGCCATCCTCAGTCCAGCCGCCCCAGCAATCGACTCTTCTCCAATGAACTCGCCAGCAGAGAGAAGGGCGATTGTGGCTTCTTTTCCGGCTCGTGAGACGACTGTGAGCTTCGCCCGGCCTGTCTGAAGGTAGAAAACGCAATCGGCTGGATTCCCCTGTGAAAAAAAGACTCCTTTTGCCTTGACTTGGACAATCCTTCTGCCTAGTCCCGCGTTCGCTAGAAACGCTGCGGGATCAAATAATGTATTGTTCTGCGCGTTCATCAGTGGCCTCTTTCCGTACAGGGGCTCATCATGTAAATCTCATAAATCATATGGCAGGTTTGCAGATCGACGAAATATTATCTTGTGTGCTTCGAGGCGGACAATCCGCCGCCCGATTTGTAGCTTGGCAGCTCTAAGGTTATGTGGCGGAAACGGTGAAGAGCATGGAGATAACGACGGCAGGGATAACAAACACCGCCCCCCAAACGCATCTTCCATCAAAGCTGCGCCGGGACCGGAAGGGTCCGGGCGCTAGGTTGCCGGAGAAGACAAAGTTGACGTGAGCTAAATTGAACATCTTTCTGGGTACAGCTGCCGTATGTTGGAGGTTCTCCCCAGAAAGAGAGACAGATGCGATGATCCCCACTCTTCCTCCTTTTTTTCCGCACCGACGAAATAGCGATGGTTCCTTCGACTCCATTTGTTTGGAATGCTTGCGCACGATTGCGAATGCAAGAACCGAAATCGAACTTGAGAAGCACGACAAGAATCACGTCTGCAATCCCTCGACAGTGTCACAGCGAGCCTTTGACCGAGCTCAAATTTCAACATGACGATTCGGTTTATCTTGCAACACCTTCAGCTTTCGTAGGTATCTGCAAACAACCCCATAACCGCAGCGCCGGTCGCAAACGAATGGCGTCTGTCGCCGGGGGCGTTAAGGTGGCCTGTGTGGCCTATGGGATCATCAAGTCCCGAACCAATACAGCTACTTCTATCAAGTGGCAACACCAAGGTGCAAGAGCCGCTTCTGTAGGTAGGGCGGCAGAACAAAGACCTCAAGCATGGCTCGACTTCTGCGGAGTGATGGAGATATATCCACTTTGCCGGGCATTACATAGATCGAAGCGTTGACAGGTGGTTTAGAAGCTCTTACAGCGATTCTGCGCATTCGTACTGATTCAACATGTTGACCCTAAACGTCATAGCAGTTTGCGATAACTGCTCTCGAAAACAACGAGTACCTACGTTTTTACACACGGATTACTTGACCCTTCAGAGGGGACCTACGAGCAACCACTTTAGCCAGATCACTAATGAGGAAACGGCCAAAGCGTTGGTTTGCAGGCCGAGTAAGGAGAAACCGCCTACTTTCTGAGCTTTTACGAACTTACCGAAACATGCGTGTTTGGATGGTATGGGTCAGTCTTTTGGATGTGACGGCTATCGCGCATGAATGAATCAGTGTGGCTTTGCCAGATCCAGCAGTCGGAAGTACGCAAAAACGGGCCAGTGATGCGAACCAGCGCGTACACTCACTGACATGGAAACGTCCACAAACATCACGATTCGCCACGCGCGATTAGAGCTGCAATTGATCGCAAAACGTGAGCAACGAGACGCCGCAGTTAGTTCCCCTCCTGGATTCCATTCCGGTCCGCAAGAGCAAGACATGCTCGATCTTGAGCTTGCACATCTTGAGAAGGAATGTGGTCAAGCCCAAGAAGAACTCGAGCGCGAAGGTGAGGCAAAATGATTGTTTCATGCTGACGCCGGTCCCTTGGCCGCCGCAGAATCGGTTTGTCAATTCCATAAGCGGTTTGCTGAGTTCGTCGGAGTACGCCGTCGCTGGCTAGTTAGTTGACGATAACGCCGCGCGTGTTCGGGGGTAGCAATGGCCATCTTGGTCTATGGAGCGGGAGTTGTCGGCACGTTGTGCGCAGCCCGGCCGCAGGAGGCAGGGCATCAGGTAACTGTTTTTTGGCTCGAGCCTCGGTTGAATCGGTGACGGCCCTTGGATCTATCGGAACTTGTTGCCAGGCAAAGACAGTAACTTTTGTTTCTCGGGCAAGAAAGTGAAGATCGATGGAGTCGTACACGATACGGCAAGCGAGAAAAGACGCGGTGAGGGCATTGGGTCCGCTTTCGCGAATCTACCGACGGCTGCCTTTGGCGTTGCATTTGGGGGCAATATGAGGCTTTTACGAAACTCTATGTTTGGGCGGAGCGCATCCCTTGGACTTCTTCCGCGTCGTCGGCAACGGGAGGCTCGTTGGAGGCGTCCTACGGCCCAACCACGGTTGTGCGCTTGGGGAACTGCATGACGCGGCGGCGGCTTAAATAGCAGAGATTTCGCTACCCTTAGGTAGTTGGTAAATGGAGTGGGTCCGTGTTCGAACTTGGGAAGCAAAAGCGTGTTTTGATTGTTGATGATGAGCGGGTGATTACCGATACGCTCGTTATGATCTTCTCCCAAGAGGGCTATGAGTCAAAGGGTGTCTATTCAGCCGAACAGGCACTACTAGCCATGGAAGACTGGCATCCGGCGCTGGTAATTATTGATGTATTGCTCCCTGCGATGAATGGCATTGACTTGGCGATCCGGATCAAATCTCAATGGCCAGAGTGCCACCTGTCCCTCTTCTCAGGACAGGCGGCGACTGGCGACCTGCTCGACACGGCGACGAGGAACGGACACAGATTCGATGTTGTAGCGAAGCCCGTCCACCCTTCCGAACTGCTTGGAATGGCTGGACGACTCTTACACGAAAAGCCTGGTTCTATCTCCGAGAACAATTGAAGAGCCCAGTTGCGGAGTGATGAGCGAAAATGGGGTAACGGGTCCATGCGAGATGGTCGCGGCTGAGACTTTGCCGACAATCTCTCCCGGCGAACTCGGCGACGAACCGCAGCGATGCAATGCGAGGGGCTAGGCCGATTAGAGCATCCCGAACTGTGAGTTTTCGTAGGATTCACTGTTACCGCCGCGCTGATCAGTTCGTTGTTGATTGACCACTTCGGCTGGTTCAGGAAGCAGCCTCATCCTCTGAACTCTGGTCGAATCATCGGCGGTTTGCCACTGGTCGGTGGTATCAATCTCATTGCCAAGTTCTGATGTGCGTCACCGGGCTCACTCTCGATCGGCCTGATGTATTAAGTTCGACACTTTCTGCGCAGTCACTCGACCAAGATTATTTCATTCACCCATTCTCTCTACCTTAATCTTCCGGTTACCCCGAACCACGCAGAATCGACGACGCCCAAAGAGCCTTCAGCCTCTTCGATGATGCCTGTCTAGAGGTTGAGATCAGGAAGAGCTGACTTCCTGATCTCGGCGAGCATTACGAGTCCCTCCATCAGCGACTGGCCACACTTACAAATGAGCAGCAGGCTGTGTCTTCCTTTTCTCAAAATCATTTGACCTAGTTCGCCTCTTCGAAGCACTCGCAGATCCCACGCGCCTCAGGCTGCTAAACCTGATGGAAGGTCGCGAGGTGTGTGTCTGCTACTTTGTGGAGATTCTGAGGCAAGGACAGCCTAAGATATCAAGGCCTCTCGCCTATCTTCGTCGTGCAGGAATCGTAAAGGCACGACGTGAATGAAAATGGATGCACTATCGAATCGAACGACCGAATGACACCAGAGCAGCGGCGATTCTTGACGCAACCCTCAAGTCATTCGCAGCAGACCGAAACATGTAACCTTCGCTTGATAGCAGGTCGGGTCGGTGCAGGCGTCCTGCTTGCCGAGATCGGAAAACAAAAGCTTGTTATGACCTGTGCGCTTGGGGCAATCGACACAGCTTCCGGATGCTGGCACAAGCTGACCGTCCTTCTTGTCGAACGGTGCCACCTTGAGGACGAGCAGGATATTGTTATCGATCCAGAACTGAAGATTGCGGACGGGGAGGAGGATGCGCTTCTGTTTATCGCGTTGAGGTAGGCGGTGAGTGCGTCGCTGTGTCCTGCCTCTAGCTGCTCGATGAGGCTCTTCACGTTGGCGGCAATGACTTCTTTGGCGGTCTGCCGTGGCTGCGGTTGTTTGGGGTTTTCGCTGATGGGGGTGACGGTGCTGGTGGTATTCATGGTGTTTCCTCCTTGGCCTTGGCCGTTGTTTTTCATGCCAT
This sequence comes from Edaphobacter aggregans, assembly GCF_003945235.1. NCBI lineage: Bacteria > Pseudomonadati > Acidobacteriota > Terriglobia > Terriglobales > Acidobacteriaceae > Edaphobacter > Edaphobacter aggregans. The sequence goes on along the minus strand of NZ_RSDW01000001.1, from coordinate 5,316,116 downwards.
GCGTGGCATGTACCTACATGCCGAACGCCTCCTGGCGAAGGCGGGGGTAGCAAGGCGCAACGGGGAGGGGTATCTCCCACCCTTGGAGAGGGAGCCGCAGGCGGAACGGAAAGGGCGAAGCGGAGCGGAGGTCTGCACAAGCGCAGCGCGGAAGATTGGGGAGACCCCTTGCGCCGCGCGATCGGGGCAGCGCCCCTGAGCGTACTTAGCACTTGCCTTACAAAACAGACCGGAGACATGGTTTACAGCGGAGCGCGACGGCTACGATAGCCGTTAACTGATTCGTTGCCAGATCGTCTCGCGCATGGATCTAAGCCAGGTTCGGGCGGTATGCGAAGCAGCGATGCGGGAGTACGGGATGCCAGCGCGGATCAGAACAGACAACGGAGCACCGTTTGCGGGCACCGGGCTCTTAGGTCTGTCGAAGCTCTCGCTCGGATGGATGAAGCTCGGGATCGTGCACGAGCGCATTCAAGCAGGTAGACCGCAACAAAACGGCCGTCATGAGCGAATGCATCGCACTTTGAAGGAGGACACGACCAAACCACCTGCGGCATCCCTTCGAGCGCAGCAGAGCCGATTTGATAACTTCCGGTACGTGTTTAACCACGAGCGCCCGCATGAGGGCCTGAACAACCAGGTTCCCGCAAGTCTGTACATTCCGAGCGCATTACGACTGCCGAGCAAGTTGCCGGAGTTTAGGTATCCGAAGGGTCTCCAACTGCAACGGGTCAACAATAGCGGCGATATCAGCTGGCACAAGAAGAGAATCTTCATCAGCGAGGTATTTCGCTTCGAAGAGTTGGGAGTCGAGTTGGTCACTCCGGGGTTCTACAGAGTCTTCTTTCGAGACATGGAGACCGGAGAACTCGATTCCGAAGAGCTTCGCTTCAGAGCTGCGCGAAGAGTGGTCTGAGCCTGTCAATGTGTGCATTGTCCTGAAGTCAACAATGGTCAGGTCTTTGCGTCATGGACCGCGTATCCTGCTACGTTCCTCGAGGCAGATTGAACAGTCTCAGCCGCGAACTTTCGGTGCTTGGGATGCCGGAACTGTGCACGCGGCGCGTATGGTCACCGAAAGCACGCTCGAGAACATGGCGTTGCGCGAGAAACTCCTTGAGTTGGCACACCTGAAATGAAGACGCCGATACAATATCAGGCTCTTTTTGAGGCCTGCGCGTCCTCAGTTACGGCTGCTTTGCCGATGCCTTTTTCTTACCGGAGGCCCTAGAGAGGCCAAGTCCGACCGCTGCCTCTACGGCATTCTCGGTTAAGCCCTGCTTCACAGCTTTTCTGACCGCTCTTTCAGCCTTCTTCGCGACAGTTATTTCCGCCGTCGGCCAGCCTTCTTCACAGTCTCCTTTACCGCTCTCTTCACGGCTTTCTTCGCTGGCGCCTTCCTGACTGCGACTTTTTTGGCAGCCTTCTTCCCGGTTGACTTCTTACCCGCCGTCTTGGTCACGGGTTTCTTGATGGCCTTTGTTGCAGGTGCTTTCTTTGCAGCCTTCTTGGCGGGCGCTTTTTTGGGAACCTGCTTGACCGGAGCTTTCGTCGTAGGTGCCTTCTTCAAAACATCTGTCACCGTCGTCACCGCTGCACCAACTGCCGTTTTAACGGCGCCAGCCACATCTTCTGCCATCGCAATTCCGAAGCCAACCGCCTCACCAGCCTTTTCGACCATCGTTTTCTCAGCCATTCTCAGATCCCTCAGTCTTTGTATTTACACGCAGTTACGAATTGTAGAGGCATATCGACGTAGGCGCCAAAATCTTTCCCTTCAGGTTGTTCGCTTTTCAGTGCCTTGCAGACTCGGCGCTGGGACGTCAGCTTTTCGGCAACTTGCCACCTAAACTTACCGAAAAGTGAGATGAGAAGGTCTTTTGGAAACGAGAGAGACTATCAGATTTCGAACGGGAGATTTCCCCAGTAGTGCATCCTCCCGGGTTGCGATAGGAATGATCTGACGGAGGGGAATGTGAGTCGCCCACGGATACTACTTGCCGATGACCATCCAGCTGTACTCAAAGCCACAAATGGGCTTTTGAAACCTCAGTTCGATGTCGTGGGAACTGTGGTGGATGGCGCAACGCTGGTGTCGGAAGCCCTTCGTCTTTGTCCCGATGTAATCGTGGCTGATATTACCTTGCCAGTATTGAGCGGTATCGATGCAGCCCGTCAACTGCGCGATTCCGCCCCCTCCGCCAAAGTTGTGTTTCTAACGGTTCACTCAGAACAGCAGTTTGTCGACGCATGCATGGCAGAAGGGGCCTTGGATATGTCCTCAAGTCACATATGAAGGCTCACTTGATTCCAGCAATACAAGCAGCCCTTCTGGGACAATCTTACGTTGGTCCATTTGCTCCCATGATATCGGTGAGACCCCCATAAAGCGTGATTCAAACAACTTTCCATACGTTGAACACGCGGGCTAATCACTTACAGCGAAGTCGGACTCGGCTTGTTCCATGGCTTGTTGGTCGGTCGCTGTGATTTTTTCGTCCCCTAACAGGATGACGACCTTCGCTATAGTGCCGGTGAATTTGAAGGGGACGTGGTAGTCCTCGCTGACTGGCGTGCCGGTGTCTTCGCCGATGTCGAGCGTCTCATCCGCCGAAATGCGGAACGGAATTGTCCGGGCAAACTTCACTTCGGTTGCCTTCTTTCCATCCACCGAGAGTGTGGCGAGACCTCCTTTGCCAAGGCCGCCGCCGTCGTATTTGAAGTCAACAACAACTGTGTGCTTGCCGGCAGAAAGCTTATCTGGGCCAGCCACGTTATAGCGTTGGACACCCACCAGGTTGTAATGGAAAACCGGTATGCCATCCAGAAGATAGAGCCCCCAACCGTTGAATCGTCCGCCTTGAGTGATTAAGATCCCATCGGCCCCATTTGCAGGAATGGTCACATCAGCAGTGACGCGGAACGATTTGTTCAAGATGCTCGGTGCAGTGCCTTCCGGGATACGGGTCATACCGGGAAAGAAAGTGAACTCAGTGCGCCCCCGCGTGAGGCTGGGACGGTTGTCAACGTTCATGCGTTCTAACTTGCTGTTATCCAGTGGAAGCACGTTATATTTGGCCGCTTCAATCCAGAACAATTCCTGTAAGTCTCGAAGTTTTTTGGGTTGCTGTGCCGCAAGGTTATTGGCTTCGCTAAAGTCCTTGCTAACGTCGTAAAGTTCCCACTTGTAATCATCGATGTCTATGGTCTTGCCGCTTGCCCACGGCGGCAGCGGGGGTGTTGTGGCGGCTACCCATCCATCGTTGTAAATGGCGCGATTCGCAAACATTTCAAAATATTGGGTGCGATGGGTAGACGGCGCTGTTGGAGAGTCGAATGTGTACACCATACTCACGCCCTCAATGGGTTTCTGCGGCACTCCGTTAAGGACAGACGGAGGTTGAACGCCGACGGCTTCCAGGATGGTCGGGGCAATGTCGATTACGTGGTGAAATTGTGGACGAATACCACCCTTGTCCTTAATGCGGGCGGGCCAGGAAATAACCATTCCGTTGCGCGTGCCGCCGAAATGCGAAGCAATCTGTTTTGTCCACTGAAAAGGCGTATCCATGGCATGGGCCCAGCCGATTGGGTAGTGATTAAACGTGGTGGGACCGCCTAATTCGTCCATCCGTCGCATCACTTCCGTGAAGTCTTCGCGTGTGGCGTTGAAGAAAGCCATTTCATTGAGCAAGCCCTGCTGACCACCCTCGGCGCTGGCCCCGTTGTCGCCTTGGATGTAGATCACAAGGGTGTTGTCGAGTTCACCCAAATCTTGAATGGCATCCAGCACTCGCCCGATTTCTCTATCACAGTTCGACAGCGCAGCAGCGTAGACCTCCATCATGTGCGCGAAGACTTTTTTGTGATCCGCGTCGAGTGAATCCCATGCCGGAATTCCCTCGGAGCGCTCAGTTAGCTTTGTGTCCGATGGAATGATACCCATCGCCTTCTGTCGGGCGATAGTTTCTTCGCGCACCTTGTCCCATCCCTGATCGAATTGCCCTTTGAAGCTTGCGATCACATCCTTTGGAGCGTGGTGAGGGGCGTGAGCTGTTCCCGGTGCGAAATAAGCCAGCCAAGGCTTGTCCGGAGCGACGGCGTGCAGCATTTGGATACGGGCGATGGCGTGGTCAGCCATGTCATGATCGAAGAAGTAGTCCTTTTGATCGTGAGGAGGCTCGATGGGCTTGATGTTTTCATAGATGGCGGGCGCCCACTGACTGGTGTCGCCACCTATAAAGCCATAGAAGTATTCAAAGCCCAGACCTGTGGGCCAGAGATCATATGGCCCGGCTTGGCTGGTGTGCCAATCGGGCACGTTATGGTTTTTACCGTACCAGGCGGTGTTGTAGCCGTTTTGCCTCAGCACCTCCGCAAAGGAGCCGACGCTCTTGGACATGAGTGTGTTGTAGCCCGGAAAGCCGGTCCCTCCTTCCATAATGATTCCCGCATTTGCAGAGTGATGATTGCGGCCCGTTAGCAAGGCCGCGCGTGTGGGAGAACAAAGAGCCGTGGTATGGAATTGTGTGTAGCGAAGACCGTTCTTGGCGAGACGGTCGAAGGTCGGTGTAGGTATCGGACCACCGAATGTGCTGCTGGCTCCGAAGCCCACATCGTCAGTCAGAATAAGCAGGATGTTTGGTGCTCCCTTGGGGGCTTTTACCTCTTGAGGGAAGTCTTTTGTGGATTCCTGCACCGTGCGCCCGATGTGGCCTTTGAATGGCGGTTCGGGCCTTGGTAAGACTTCTTGTGCACTTGAAAAGGAAACGCCGACGAAGGCACAAAGAACTGCTACGAAATAGCCCGTGAATGCTGACCTTGCACAAAGTTTCATGGGACTCTCTCCATTCAAGTTGTCGAAATTTTGATCAAAGCAAAAGTTCGTTGTGGGGTCCCGGGATGCTCCTGGCTTGGCCGACCAATGGTCGCACAATCTCACAGTGCCGACAATATGAACGCAAAGTCGTAAGTCGGGGATGCCTCGGCTTAGGTTAGGTTATGGGAATGTCCCGCAGCCGCCTGATTGGAACCAGCAGACGCGCTTAGGGGTTATTTTTCTCGATTGGTGATAAATCGCCAAGTCACTCATCGAGCACTGAAGATACGTAACTATATGTCGGGTTGTGTTCACTGTTGTGCCATCTTTGCTAGACACATTTGAATCTTAGTTGGCGACAACAGGGGCTTGCACTCCTTCGGATGTCCATCTCTCGCAAGGAATTCAAGATGAGTTCAATTCACGAGAAAGCGATTTGGCAACAAATGAGATTCGCTGGGCCACGATCGCTTACGACAACGGCGTTTATGGGGAGTAATCGGATTTAGTAAACGTCGATGAGCGCTTTGCCCTGTTATCACCAACTGAAACGGCGAGAGCGCTGCTGAATCGCTCCATGGACTTCGCCCTTGTTTTGAGATGATACGAACTCGTCAAGGCCACGCAGCGCCTAATTGAGCTCAGCCATTTTTTGTTGTACTTTTCGATGGGCGTCGGCTGCCTGCTTTTGTTGTGCTGCGCTAACCGGAGCCACTTCCACCGTCACTCCGCCGAGTGTGCCTGTAAAGCGAAATGGCATCTTGTCGAAATAGTCCATGCTCACAGGGGTTCCGGTATCTTCGCCTACGTCGAGGCTTTCGTCCAGCGAGAAGCGGAAGGGTACAGTCTTCTCGATATGCGCCGAGGCGACCTGCTTGTCATCGATGCTCAGAGAACCCGTGCCGCCTTTCCCAACCCCGCCCCCATCGTAAGAGAATTGGAACTTCACCACGCTCTTGCCTTGCGGCAGCGTAACCGGCGAAGAGACCTTTGTAATCTGTTCCTGAAGCCAGTTGTAAATAAAGACCGGCTTACTGTTCTCCACGATCAGCGCCCAACCGGCAAAGAGTCCGCCTTGGGTAATAATCACTCCGTCGGCGCCGTTAGGCGGCGTAGTCACTTCCGCTGTAATGGAGAACGATTTGTTTTTGACATCGATTGCGCTTCCTTCCGGAACGCGTGTGACTCCAGGCCAATAGGTCACCTTGGTCAGGCCCTGAATAGCGCCTACGGGCCTTCCCGTAGCCTCCGGGCTGAAGCGTTCCGCGGAACGATCGTCGAGCGGAAAGACGTTGTACTTCTTGGCCTCTTGAACAAAAAGAGCCTGCAGAGCCTTCAGCTTCGCGGGGTTTTGCGCGCTTACGTCGTCGTGCTCCGTGAAGTCGTTCGCAAGATCGTAGAGCTCCCATTTGTCGGTATCGAAGGTGTAGTTGCCTCTCGGCCTGTCTTCCCAGGCATTGAAGCCATGGTCGGTAGCTGCGATCCAGCCGTCGTGATAGATAGCGCGAATTCCGCCCAGCTCGAAGTACTGCGTGTGGTGTTGCGAGGGTGCGTTCGCATTCTCCGCCAGGAAGGTGTAGGCCATGCTTGTCCCCGTCATTGGGGTCTGGGGAATGCCATTCACGGTCTTGGGCTGCGGAATCCCGGCCACATCGAGAATGGTAGGCGCGATGTCGATCGCGTGCGCGAATTGTGTCCTCAAGCCTCCATGATCCTTGATCCCATTCGGCCATGAGATCACCATTGGGTTGGCCGTTCCGCCGAATTGGGAAGCAATACGTTTCGCCTGCTTGAAGGGCGAGTTCATGGCGAGCGCCCAGCCAGCCGGATAGTGGTTGTAAGTGGTCGGCCCGCCAATCTCATCGAGCCGCCTCAAAGCTTCTGCGACGACGTTCGGACGGTAGGCATTGAAATCCGCCGCAACTTCGTTGAGGGTGCCGCTGAGTCCGCCCTCCGCGCTCGCACCGTTGTCGCCTACGGCGTAGATGACCATCGTATTGTCGGTGATTCCGAGTTCGTCCAGCGTGTCCAGCAGCCGGCCTGCTTCGTAGTCGGCGTAGGCCAGGTAACCGGCATAGACCTCCATCATGCGTGCGTAGACCGTCCTGGTGTCAGGATCCAGCTTGTCCCAGACACCCACATCGTCGGGAATGGGATTGTATTTGGCCGTGGGGGGAAGGATGCCCATTGTCTTCATGCGCTCGTAGGTCTCCTCACTCACCTTGTTCCATCCCTTTTCGAATTGACCCTTGAATTTTTCTACCCATTGCTTGGGAGGTTGATGTGGTGCATGGGTCGCCCCCGGCGCAAAGTAAATGAAGAAGGGCTTGTTCGGCGCGGTTGACTTTTGATTTCTTATCCAGGAGATCGTCTGATTGGCAAGATCAGCCGTCAAGTTGTAGTCCTTCACACCTGCCGGTTTTTCGATGAACGTAGTGCCGTCAATGAGCGGAGGCGACCATTGATTACAGTCTCCACCTAGGAATCCGTAATAGCGCTCGAAGCCGACCCCGGTGGGCCATTGCGTGAAGGGGCCAGCTGCGCTTGTCTCGTAGTCCGGGGTCAGGTGCCACTTGCCGAATGCGGCAGTGTTGTACCCGTTGTCCTTGAGAATGGCGGCGATGGTCGCATTGGCGTCTGGAAACACTGAGTTATAACCTGGAAACCCCGTTGAGACCTCCGCGATCACGCCATAGCCCATCTGATGATGGTTCCGGCCCGAAAGCAGTGCGGCACGAGTGGGCGAACACAGCGCAGTAGTATTCCAACGCGTGTAACGTAGTCCGGTCTTGGCCAGGCGGTCGAGAGCAGGTGTCGGGATTGGACCGCCGAAGGTGCTGGCAGCCCCGAAACCGACATCATCCAATAAGATGACGAGCACATTTGGTGCGTTCGGTGGTGCTTTACGAGTGATGGGCCAAGCCGGAGTGGAGTCCTTATAGCTTTGGCCAATCTTCCCGGCGAATGTGCCCGGTCGGCGGTCGGGAAGGTTTTCCTGCGCGTACACCGATGGCATCAACGAACCCAGGGTGGCGACCAAGCAAACCAAAATAGCCATGCCCGAAAGCGTGGAGCCAGTGAAGATTTGACCCTTGATTCTCATAAGTTGTCCCTTCAGGCCACCTTCAACCTTTCGACATCCCTTACTTCTTGGTTTCGGTGGCGTTAGGCTCAGATAGTGATGCTCATGACGAAGGATCTAAAGGGATGTAGCGGCTGCTACACGTCCTTTGGGACGACCTCATCGGAAGCCATCCATTCCGCCCAATCCTACGCTCAACGATAGCTCTGGCAACACTCGAAGAATCGACAGGGGGATGAGCCACTGGAAATTGGCTGGCCTCGTTCACATTCTGCACTGGGAAAACGCGTTGCTACAACAAGATTTCAATTGGCGATAAATCGCCTAAGCACTTCCGAGGCCAGAATTTCTGAGACCAGTCTATTTTGCGCATGCCAGCGGCATGGAGGCCGCTCATATGCGCAAAAGAAATAGACGGCCACTCTGTCGCAAGATCGTTCTGAAGCTTCCAGATCTGGATCACGCAAAATCCGCCGTACTCAACAGCCTTAGTTCTCCTCATTCGAGGAGAAACTACAAGTTTGCAATGGAGCAGTTCATTACCTGGTATTGTTCGGAGCCGCGGCTTAGCTTGAATCGTTCCGTCGTTCTTCGATTTCGACTTTATCTGGAATCTCTCGGTCTCGCAGCCGGAACGGTAAACCAGCGCCTCGCGGCAGTCAGGCGACTGGCATACGAAGCTGCGGATTCCGGCTTGCTCAGTCCGGAGCTTGCAGCGGGAATTCGTCGCGTCAAAGGCGTAAAGCAGCTCGGTGCCCGCACCGGAAACTGGTTGACGCAAGATCAAGCTAGACTTCTATTGGAGAAAGCGGACGGGGAAGATCTGCGCAGTGTACGCGACCTCGCAATGATTTCGCTTCTCTTAGGCTGCGGATTGCGCCGGGCTGAGCTCTCTGCGCTTACGGTTGAAGATCTGCAGATCAGGCAAGGACATTGGGCCATCGTGGACCTGGTTGGCAAAGGTGGTCATGTCCGTACCGTTCCCGTGCCTACTTGGGTCAAGCAAGCGGTCGATCGATGGAGAGAATCAGCGAAAGTGACCGCCGGCCGAATCTTCCGAGCCGTGAGCCGACACGGGACGCCATGGGGTGAAGGAATCTCCGAAAATGTCATCTGGTACGTCGTTCGACGGTCCGCCGATCGAATGCAATTGGAACATCTCGCTCCACACGACCTCAGGCGAACCTGCGCAAAACTTTGCCATGTGAATGGAGGAGAACTGGAGCAAATCCAGTTCCTTCTCGGTCATGTTTCCGTGTTGACGACGGAGCGGTATCTGGGATGCAAACAGGATCTGGAGGAGCCAGTAAATGATCGCTTCGGTTGCCTCTTCTCTCGACTGTCCGTGAATTTACGGTAAGCCCTGTTAGCAAGAGTTGGACGGTCGAGCACTTGTCCGGAAAGCCGACTATTCGCCCACTTGCGAACCATTCGCCCACTTGCGAACCCGGTGTCGGGTTTAGTCAGTTAACGCAAGAGCTTTATCAGGAGCCAACTGTCGAGTTCGTCCTATACTTTCTCAGGCTCGTCTGGTGCGCCAAACGCAAGGCGACGAGGGCGAAGCGATTTGAAAGAACACTCTATGAAAGCGATTGTACGAACGCAATACGGATCGCCAGACGAGTTGCAGTTCGCGGAGGTGCCAACGCCTAGCCCCGCCGGCAATGAGGTCTTGATCAAGCTTTGCGCGGCATCGGTAAATCCCGTGGACCTGTTCGTGCTGCAAGGCGCGCCGTGGAACCGCATCCCGGGACTGCACGCCAAGCCCAAACACACGATCATCGGTTGTGATATCGCCGGCCGAGTGGAGGCAGTTGGCAGGAACGTAAAACAGTTTCAGGCAGGCGACGAGGTCTTCGGGATAACAGGATTCGAGGGAAAGGGATTTGCCGAGTACGTATGTGCACCTGAAGAGAAATTGGCGCCGAAGCCAGCCAACCTGTCGTTTGAGGACGCAGCCGCTGTACCCATCGCGGCAATTACGGCGCTCCAGGGTCTTCGCGACTGGGGACGGATTCAGCCGGGCCACAAAGTTCTCATTGAGGGCGCGTCTGGTGGCGTCGGCACATTTGCGGTGCAGATTGCCAAAGAGCTTGGGGCTGAAGTCACTGCCGTATGCAGTACGAGGAATGTGGACATAGCGAGGTCGATAGGCGCAGACCATGTCATCGATTACACCAATGCAGATTTCGCGCGGCTTGGGCAGCGGTACGATCTGATATTGGCTGTGAACGGTCATCATTCGATTTTTGAGTACAGGCGTATGCTGAGTCAGAACGGGATCTATGTCGCAATCGGGGGTCTGGTTCCGATTCTTCAAGCGCTGCTACTGGGGCGACTCCTTTCAACGCTTGGGCGCAAAAAGATGACTTTCTTTATCGCGAAGATTAATCAGAGAGATTTAGTTTTCTTGAAAAGTCTTCTGCAGGCCTGCAAGATTGTGCCGGTCATCGACAGACGTTACCGCTTGAGCGACGCAGCGGAAGCTCTCCGTTATCTGGCGGAAGGACATGCGCAGGGGAAAGTCGTATTAACCGTTCCACCTTAAGGTGCGGAACGGAGCCGTCTCAACCCCCGCAAGCCCCTCTCCATCTGATAGCTCCTGGTAATGTATGGTCCGCCGCGCGACTGCAAGGGTTAGTTTGGGCGAGAAGACAAGTCTGCGGCAATGTATTCGGCCTTTTGATGGAGACGCGTGCTCCTGGCCAGGATGAGTTCCGCTGCGTGTCTGTCCTTACAAGTCGGTCGGTCGTTGGAGACCATTATCAGGATCAGGTTGCAGACACGCCGTTGTGACTGTTCTTTCGTCCTTGCTGTTCCTATGCAGACCTCGGTGGGGAAAATGAAAGCCGTCGTCGTAGAGCGGTAAAGTGGGAGCGTGGAGCGCTTCCAAGCCGCAGGCGTCTTTTCCGCTCTCGCCTATGCGGGTGTGCTGGCCAGTGGTCTGTACTCGCCGCCGCTAGAGAGAACAGCCCAGGCGATGCGTGCGAGCTTATTGGCCATGGCGACCACGAGCACGTTGCGAGGTGCTCGTGCTTCGAGTGCGTCCATCCACGCTCCGATAGGAGCTCGGTCGCGCTTGATGCGCATGGCTGCGGCGCGTGCTCCGTGAATCAGAACCTTGCGGAGGTAGATGTTGCCACGCTTGCTGATGCCCAGCAGCTTGGCCTTGCCTCCAGTCGAGTACTGTCGTGGCACCAAACCGAGCCATGCGGCGAAGTCCCGGCCCTTGCGGAAAGCCGCTCCGTTGCCGATGGCCGCGACGATCGCTGTGGCTACGATCGGCCCGATGCCCGGGATCTTGCGAATGCGGGTACAGCCAGCGTCACTGGCAGAGATCTGTTCGAGCTTGTCGGTCAGCTCTTCGATCTGCTGCTCGACAGTCTTCCACTCGCCCCATAGCATGTTGATCAGGTTACGCATCGTCGGCGTCAGGTTGGCTTCGGCGTTCTCCAGGATGTCCGCCATCGCGGCCTTGAGCTTGGCTGGCTTCTGCGCGAACACCATGCCTCGCTCCAGCAGAAAAGGCCGTATCTGGTTGATGACCGCTGTACGCCGAGAGACCAATCGATCTCGAACGCGATGGATCGCTTGCAGGTCTAGCTGGTCATCGGTCTTGATCGGTACAAAGCGCATGTTCTTGCGCTCGACGGCTTCGGCGATGGCCTCGGCGTCCACGAAATCGTTCTTGTTGGACTTCACAAAGGGCTTCACTAACTGGGCTGCGATCAGCCGCACGTCATGGCCCTGATCCCGCAGCGCCCTGCCGAGGAAGTGCGCTCCCGAGCACGCCTCAAGGCCTATCAACGAGGTCTGCAAGTTCGCTGTGAATGCCAGCAGCTGCTTCTGTGTAAACTTCTTCCGAACGAGAACCTTGCCGGCAGCTCCCAGCGCGACAAGGTGAAAGGTGGTCTTGCCCAGATCGATGCCTACCGAATGAATCTGCATGTCGATGATCCTCCTCTGAACTCCTACTCACATCCTCTGCTCAGCAGAGGATGAAAGCGGCGGACCATCTCATTAGTCGGCTGCTCGAACGCGATCTCGGGCGCGAAGGCTGCAATCTAACGCTGAGTATCCACAAGTCCGAGAAACCGGCTTCTCGGACACGTGATTGCGGCCGATTGCCCCCCCTTGCCGATTCTCAATGAGTGCATAATCGCCATCCATGTAAGTCATCTGTCAAGAAAAGGGCACGATATTTCTAGGCGCGCTCAGGAGTGCGCGCATTCGGTCTGATCGGGTCATCGTCCTGCGCACGTGTGCCTCTCGGCTAGTGGTCCCTGCTCCCAGCAGGACCGGACATCCATTTGCTGCCTCAAGCTCCGTAGAGCTGTCGCAGAAGATTGAGTTTGTGTTCTCTGCCAGTCCCGAAACAATGCGAAGAGAGCCTCGGGAGTTTCCTCCGTCGCCCGGGCGATTTAGTGCAGGACCTGGCAGCCTGCGCATCGAATGATCTTGTTTTGTTCTTCCTTATTAGGAAGGTTTTTTTCAAGCCACTGCTTTGGCCGCCAACTCTTCGGCCGGCACGAAGTCCTGTTTCCTGCGGTCTACCGCGAGCATGTAGGCCACCAGTTTCCTGGCCACCGCCAGGGTGGCCCGATTTTTGTTCCCTCGCTGGATTTCCTTCTCCCGGAGCAGGGCCAGTTCGTGGGAGTACCGGGGCGCCAGCTTGGCGGCTTCCACCAGTACATGCTGGATGTGCTTGTTCCTCTGCTTGGAAATCGGCATGCGCATCACCTTGTCGGCAGAGCTCTTCTCGGCGCCGCATAGTCCGCAGTAGCTGATGGCTTCCTTCACCGATGGGAAGCGGGTATAGTCTCCGATCTCCAGGGCCCAGGTCAGCGCGGTGATGGGGCCGACTCCGGGGATCGTCCTCAGTCGTCTCAACCGCTCCGACAGCAGCGGATCTCGTTCCAGTGAACTGATCAGCGCACGATCCAGTCGTTGACCTCGCAGGATGTGTTCGCGGCCAAGCCGAAGCAGGGGCCGGATGCTGTCGCTGATCTCCTCGTTGCTCGAGAACAGTTCGGTGAAGTAACCCATCTTATGCAGCCGCTGCTTGTTATAGCTGACCCCGCTTTCCATGAGCAGCCCCGATACACGGTTCTTCATCTGCACCATCTGCCGTATCACCAGGTTCCGGTAGCGCAACGTACGGCGTCGGTCTCGAATCTCCGTCGAAGCCATATGGCACTCGGGCAGAAAGTCGCACCGCAGGCAGTCGGCAATCTTGCCGGCATCGATACGGTCGTTCTTCTTCTTGGCCGCGGCGATAGCCCGGAGCATCAGCGGATGGGCCACCTTCACCTTCTCGGCATGCGGAAGCAGGTGATCGTAAATCCAGCCGGTAAAGATCGTCGCCTCCATGGCCATCATCCGAGGTTGAGGTAACGTCTTGATCCATGCATCAAGCTCACCTCTCGTCGCACCGATCTTGCCTTCCCGGTGCACATGACCAGCTGCTTCCTTTACGCAATAGCTGATCGTCTTCTTGTGAACATCAAGTCCGATGTAATACATAATCGTCTCTGAAGAGCCTCCGAGGTAGTTCTCTGAATCAGCCTCACAGCTGAGTTCAGCCTTTTGCAACACCTCGTGCTCATCCCAGACTTAGCATTCAAACAATGCACTCACCGACAACAGAACGAGCCACATGGCTGTATAGTTGGCTTCTCGGACAAGTGGTTGCCGTAGCGCCCTGGAGACAGGGTTATAGGTAAGTTCGGCTCGCTTTGTGCCGCTGGTGCCGCTGGCCCATGCTACTTCACTTGAGAGGGCGTGGATTCCGCGGAGACTGGCGGTGGTGCGGGAGTTCTGGATCTGCCATTGGGCCTGAGCCGAACCACACACGATTATGACTGACAAGAGGGTAACCGGGAATCGCATTCGCACCATTGTAGTGTTATCAGTGAGTAGTGAATGAAAAACGGGGTTATCGGAAACAACAAGCGAAGTTGCCGAAAACTGGGATGAGCCGGTCTCCTGGATCGGAGAGACTATGCCCATGAAAAAGCCAACGCAGCACCTCATCGCGGAAGTTCCACGCAGCAACTCCAGGGTCGGGATGACGATCGGGATCGATCTTGGGGATGTCTGGAGCCATTACTGCACGCTCAACGAAGATGGAGAAGTGGTAGACCGGGGGCGGTTCCGAACGACTCCCGCGGGCGTCGAGAAGTGGTTTACCGACCTGCCTCGGATCCGGATTGCTATGGAGGCGGGAACGCACTCGATCTGGGTCAGCGAACAGCTTCAGGAACTGGGCCACGAGGTAATCGTGGCCAACGTGCGCGAACTTCGGGCGATCTCGCACAGTGACCGGAAGAGCGACCAGGTGGATGCGGAGAAGATCGCCCGCTACGCCCGGCTCGATCCGAAGATCCTGCGGCCGATAGCCCATCGTACGGTTGCCCAACAGGAAGCTCTGACGTTGATCCGAGCCCGCAACCTGGTCGTTCGGCTGCGGACGGCGGCAGTGAACGCTGTGCGCGGACTGGCCAAGCCTTGCGGCTATCGACTTCCGGCTTCGTCCACCTTGTGCTTCGCCAAGCGGTGCATGGCCGTGCTGCCGCCAGCTCTGGCCGAGGCACTCGGTCCCGTACTCGAACAGATCGCAGCGATGACGGTGAAGATCAAGCAGTACGATCGCACCATCAAGCGGCTCACGGAGACGGAGTATCCGGAGACGCAGGCGCTGCTTCAGGTCTACGGCGTCGGCCAGCTCACGGCGCTGACCTATGTCCTGACACTGGGAAGCAAGGAACGCTTCCAGCGAAGTCGCGACGTGGGCTGTTATCTCGGCCTGCGGCCGAGACGCAGTCAGTCTGGCGACAGCGATCCGCAGCTCGGTATCACCAAGGCTGGCAACATCTACCTGCGTTCTCTGCTGGTCGAGTGCGCCAACCATGTGCTCGGACCGCATGGAAGAGACTCAACCTTGCGACAGTGGGGCCTGCACCTGGCCTCGCGGGGAGGCAAGCAGTCCCGGAATCGTGCCATCGTCGCCGTCGCCCGCAAGCTGGCAGTACTGCTTCATCGCATCTGGGTCACGCAAGAACCGTACATCCCGTTCTATGTAGTAGCCGCCTGAGGAGTTCGAAATCATGTCCCTGTTGCTAAACCCCGTGTCCAGATGACTGCGTGTCGGCTTGGGCCTTCGTAAGGCCGTCCGAAAACTGGCAGCATCGACTTCTCCTTCTGACCCCAACAGGCACAGAGCCACGAACGGCTCACTCAAAGTGCGAATAGAAACACGGTGGAGAACAACAACACGGAACAACCACAACAAACAACAGCAAAAGACAAAGACGCCATGAAAGAAAAACAAAGACCCCTTGACACCAGTGACCTGCTCATAGAAACCCGACTTTTCAGGCAGTTCGGTTTCACCTTTTCGGATAGCCGGTTATACGGCAACTTGCCAGAGGCAAAGACGATCCGACTGGGTGAATGAGTGACTTGCCCTGTTATTGCCAACAATCCTATAAACGGCTCAGCATTCCGGAAGCGCCGTCGGGGCCATTCCGGAAACCAACGCAGAGCCGACCTTTCGCTACCTATTCGCGTTTGGATGAACCGAATCGGCGGCTGCTGTCGCGCAGGTTAACTTACTTGTGCTATCTTTTCGACTTCGGCCAAGATGCACAGCCTCACCTGCCTAAAAGGACAAGTCAATAGTCTTTGCGTGGAGAGGCGACGAATGACGGGACGGGCCCATTTGAATTCTACCCGAGGGGCACTCAACTAAAAGAGCAGGCAGCCTGACTTCGGGGGAGGTTGAATTGATCATTACTCCCACATTCACGTCCGGATTCACCACAAATTTCGGCACTAACGCAGCGGCGGCCAAGGCAGCATGGATCGCGGCGGCCAAGGTCTTCACCGACGCCTTCTCTGACCCCATTCACATCAACATCACGGTTGACGCCGTCACGAAGGCAGGTGTCTTCGGAGAGAGCTTCCCGGGGCTCGTCACCATCAAGTATGCCGACCTGTTCAATCAGGTGGTCGCACACGCATCGACGCAAAACGATGCCATCGCCATCGGTCCTGGCGGCTCGATGCCGGCAACCGATCCCAGCAATGGCGGAATCTGGCAGCTGACACGAGCGCAGGCCAAAGCGCTTGGCGTTATTGCCGATGATACGAAGGACGATGGAGGCACCACCTTCGGATCAACAAATGCTTTCACGTTCTCCGGTCCAATCGCCGCGAACACGTTTGATTTTAAGGGCGTTTGTGCACATGAGATCTCCGAAGTGCTGGGCCGCTTCGGCCTCTCCGGCGGAAACAATACGTTCAGTCTGATCGACATCTTTTCCTACACTGGCGCCGGGATGAGATCGCTGAGCGGCGGGGCGGCGACTTTCTTCTCGATCAACAATGGAACCACTCTGCTCAAGGAGTTCAACGACGCTCCCTCAAATCATTTAGATACCCGGGATTGGGCGGGCGGCACCAACGACGCGTTCAACCAGTTTTCCAACTCAAACGTGGTAAATCCAGTCTCGCCCGTGGACTTGCAGGTGATGGATGTCATCGGCTACGGCAGGGTCAATGCGAATGGGAGCGTCATCGAGACTGTGGGCCACATCACGTTCCTGCGGGCTCACGAACTCGGCAGCGGCTTCGGCAAAGCACCCAATTTTCTCGACGCTGAGGTGATCGTGCAACTCGCTGAGGATCCTCTGCGCTCGTTCGGCTTTCAACTGCGGGCCGACGCGAACCAACCAACCCGCACAGACATGTTCGATCTGCTTCGATCCGCCTTCATCGCCGGGCGGCCAATCCGTCTTGACTACATTACGACCGGTCCCCGCGCTGGTGAAATCATTCGCGTTGCGAACGCATAGGAGAATACTCATGGCCAACTTGCTCGAAAAGACTGGAAAGATCGTCTTTCTCCGCGCCCACGACCTTGGCACCGGCTTCGGTCCTCCCGCCGACGCGATCGATGGTGAAGCTATATTTATCCTCAACACCATCACCGATGGCGCTATGGGCTTCCAACTCCGAAACGACGCCAACCTCCCGGCTCGCCAGGCAATGTTCAGCCTCCTGCGCGATGCTTTCGTGAACAACCTGCCCGTCACGGCCGACTTCCTCATCGATACGGGCAAGAAAAACGGCGTAGCGATTCGCATAGCGCTTATTAAGAGCCAAACAGCTACAAAACCCGCCGATGCGTCCGTTCAGCGAGTAGGTGGCCGGGTATTGCCCGCTCCCGCTGCGGGCGGCAAATCAGGTGCTTCAACCACGACAGCCCGAAGCAAGCCCAAGTCTGGCAGAGCTCGGTGACCAGGGCGTGTTCCTACGAAGGACACCCTCGTGCGTGTAAGCCCAACTTTCGGCTTTGTTGTCCGTAAGACCGACGATGCAGAAGTGTGCCTCCACAGCTGACGTTATCAGCGCCAAGATAGGTCCTGAAAAACGCTCTGCTCGTCATCTGGACGCAGGAAGCAAAATACAAGTTCTCCGTGAGCGATAAATCGCCAAAGCGCTCACCGACAACAGAACGAGCTACATGGACGTATAGTCGGCTTTCCGGACAAGTGCCCGACCGTTCAACTATTGCTAACAGTGCAAGCCATTCATTCAACTTCAGGGCTTCATGGATTAGTAATGGGAAACACTCTTCACGTCACTTGGCCGTGTAGTCGGCTTTCCGTACAGGTGACCGATCGTTCAACTATTGCCATCGGGGCTTAGCCCTCATTGAGAGTTGTATTGGTCCTCCCAAGCGTGTTGTGGTGTGTAGTTGGTAAACGGGAAGTCGCCCTTCTGCGCAGTGCAAGGAAATAGGCAGCGCAAGTTGACTTAGCTGACGTTCCCACTATTCGATTCTTAGATGGTACCCGCGTTTGACCGAAGCTCCCTCGACCACACCACCGTTGGTAATATGCTGCTTGATGGCACTATTCGAGGGCTCGCTAGATCTTACGGAAGCTATGAGCGGCTCTGCTAGCGTCCTGGGCAATGCATCGATCACATCGAGCCAGAGGGGACCATCTATCTTTGCCTCGAAGCGGCGTAAGTCATCAGGGATGCTGTCCGGCTCTGTGATCACTACACTGTCCTGGGAGTTCCTATTCCGCTTCAGCGTAAATTCATGACTTTCGATCTTCCTAAGATCGTGGCTGGCGAGGTAGTAAAGGACCATAAACTCGGTTCGTTCGATCTTGTTCTGGGCCCTCTTGGCGCGAGCGGCGTACCTTGCCGACTCCTTCTTGCAGTATTCGGCGCGCGTCTCCATGACTTTTAGAAAGCGACCGATCCGGTCGATCTTTACATCCATGGCCTGGCAGAACAATTGGAGGCGCTCCATTGCTTCGGCGCTCGCCTCGCCCTGTTCTTCGATCTCGTCCTGAATCCGATCGAGTATCGCATCGAGTTCACTGTCCAGCTCAAGCAGAGAATGATCCGTGGCAACCACGGCGGGAGACGACAGCGCACCAGTTGTCCCTTGAAACGGAATCAGAGGTGTAGCTTTGCTGGCCATAGAAATCTCCTGTTTTCTTATTGAAAGCTCTAAGCATGTGAGCCTGCTGACAACTCACAGGCTCACATGCAGTGGCTCAGGCGAACAGCAGCATCTGCGCTGCTTCTGCGTGGCCGGTTGGCCAAAGCGCGGCAGGCTTCTGTTGCCTGTTCGGATCGGACTCGACGGGATACGGTGCAGGCTGCGATGTTTCTCCTGGCACCTGCGGCAGAAGAGGCAACAATGGATCGCCCTCTGCCACTAACTCCGACTGTGACACCGCCGGCATGTGCTGGGCACGTTCGCGCTTGAGATCTGCCCAGACGGCGTCGGCTGATTCACCGACCCGACCGCGCTCGACCAACTCACGCGCCATGGCGCTCATCATGTCGTCGTCGCTCTCGAGAGAATGAATGCCTTCGCCCGAGAACTTGCCCTCCATCATCAGTGCCACCAACATCTTCTTCCCCATTAGTCGGAGGCACGTCGTCTGTGTCGTGGCCTTCGAGACGAAGAACTTTACCTTCACTGGATGGTTCTGTCCGATACGCCATGACCGGCGCGAGGCCTGTCGCAGTGTGTGGAGCGAATATCCGGTCTCGTAGAAGTAGAGTGTTGGGAACGCGAGAAGGTCGAGGCCCGTCTCTACCAACTTCGGATGACAGATCACGACTTCAACGCCGTCTTTTAGCTGCTTCTCATACCATAGCTCTCGCTTGAGCGTCGGCACTGTGGGTCGCAGTATAGCGATACGCAGCCCAGCCTGACGAAGCACTCTTTCCAGGCGAGCCGCGACATCGTGCTCACCTGTAAAGGTCGCATAGACCTGGCAGCGTCTTCCCTTCCCTAGCTCTTCGCGGATGTCCTCGATGAGTTTGCGCTCCTTGGCATACACAAAGTCTTCTGGAAGATCTGGCGCTGTCGTCACCAGGAACGGTTCATAGTCTCCGATTGTCGGGTCATACCGTTTGCCCCATATCTCCCCGATGCCAAACGGGTGATCGGGGTAGAGAAGCAGCCGGTGCATCATGAGGCTCATCAGACTCCGATTCCCGCGGTTCTTTTTGACCGCGTCGCGTATGTCCTGTTCGATCTCTGCATACGCCTTGCCGAGTTCCTCATCCATCTCTACCTCGACGACACTCTCTTCATAGGGCGGCAGGTACGCGGCTATGTCCTCGAGTGTCACAAATGCCGTGGACGCCATGAGGAACTTACCAAAGACCAGAGGTGAAGCTCCGGGCTTTCGCACCTGCCGCACTGTCGTCTTCTGCGCGCGCGTGCAGGCTTGGTCAGCATCCGGGATCTTCTCAATGGATTCGAGAACGCCGTAGCGTTCGGCAAAGTCTCGTCTTCCCGAGGAGCCCGCCACGAGGCCTTCTTCCACCATCTGCCGCGGCTTCATCCGATAGAAAAGGTTGAAGAGGTCGTCAGCGTAGCCTCCCATGAGGGTGCCAGTCAGACCGATCAACCTTCGCGAGCAGCGATAGAGCACACCGAGGTTGTTGCCCTGGGCAGTCTCCTGGGCGAGCTGATGCAGTTCATCAGCAATGGAGTAGTCCCACCAACCCTTCATGTAACGGCCGATGTACTCGAGTGGCGCCATGCGCTGAATCTTCTCGCGGTCGGCCTGCCACATCGCGGAAAAACCATCGGTGCCATCCCTCCGTGTGAAATGCTCGAATATCTTCTTCTCGGCAAAGTCGACACGGCTGAGGTATCCGCCCTCCGATCGGGGGATTGCGCAGCCTGTATCGGGATTAGTGACAGCGCCCTTCTCAGGGCCTGATTCTGCGACCGTGTAAGCATGCTTCCAGTGATAGCTGAGCTTGCCTGTCTCCCTGCTTACGATGAAATACGCCGGCCCTGGACAGACCTGCTTCCACCCAGCCCGACCCATGGTTCGCAGCTCGAAGAGTGTAGTCTTCAGGCCCTTGTGAACAATCTGACCACTGCGTTGCTTCACCTCAACGATGCCATGCGGCCGTGCAGGATCACCACCATTGCGGAGGTCGTAGATGAGAAAGGCCCGGGCACGCGGAATGGTCTCCAGAACCTCACGCGCCCACTTGAATACGAGATGCGGCGGGCACATGCCGATGGCTGCGTAAGGTCGGCCTTCTGAATGAGTATGGGCAACTGCGTGGGCGACGGCAACCGACATCAGGGTCTTACCGGTTCCGCACTCGCCGACGATGATCGCCGATCGCGCCGTCTTCAGATGTTTGGCAACCCCAGAGATGGTGAGGGCTTGAGCTGGAAGCGGCTGTCGCAAGAGCGTCTTAAGTGCTGGAGGGAACGGGTCGTTTGGCCTCTGCAACGGGGGATACATCTCCACAATGCGTGCCCCGAGTTCCTGCGAGAAAGCTCTTAGATATTCGTAGTATGTATCCACAGCGGAACTCCAGAGGATGGGAAGTAAACAAGCAAAAAACGGCCGGGATCACCGGCCGTTCGGAGGAAAGGACTGGAACTGTGTGAACCTGCTGTGCGGTTATTCGTATGCGGAGTGGCGACCTCTATATGTCACTGGTCATTGATAGAGAAAACGCCTTAAGCGCTTGCCCTATCGTGTACTTGGGCCAGAGCACAGGGCCATTTTTCTCAGGAAACGGCAACAGCCCCAGAGACAGTGCCTGCCCAAGTCGCGCCAGCAAGTCGTCGCGTGTACCGTGGATTGCTGCCGGCGTGCAGCCAATTCCATCCAGCAGCTGAATTTTCTTCTCCGCCCACATCGCCTCCAGGATCGGACCGCTCCAGCGTGGATCAGCGGGTAGCCCAAGAAAGCTCACCAGGGTAGCCCATGCGAGTTCTCTCGTATCCGGCCCGAGGTGCAGGATGAACGTCCGTCCTGCGCTTCCATTGGCATGAAGAGAGGTCGAAACCGCGATCAGGTGCCGAAGAGCTTGTTTGCGTCCTTGCAGATTTATCGAGCCGCGATAGCAGATCGCGTCTGGACCGAAGCCTACTACCTTCTGGCTGCCGTCCAGGAATGTCACCGTGAATGTATGCTTCTCATAAACCGCCGCCGTGATTGCCCCAACCTCAGCGTCTCCTCCGAACAGGCTGATCAAATATGCGTCGGCTCCCTCGCCAACGTAGCGATCCACGTGCACAGAGATTCGAGTGTCGGTCTTTCCTATGCTGCGGCGATACTCAAGCCGCCCCATCCGCAAATGTGCGTTCTGCATCCCCGCCCTCTCTCTTCTTGTCTCGAAGTACAAGCGTTCGCCCGTCCTCGTAGATCAAGGCCAGTTCGTTGGTGAACTGTTCGCGTTTATGGACTTCGGTATAGCCTTTCTCTTTTACTTCGAAGACGGTTACCGATTTCACCGAGCGCCAGCGCGCGATGTGTCGATCGTCGCCCTTTCCAAAGACACCGTTGAGCAGGCCGGCGGTGCAGAGTAGGCCGACGTGACCAGCGTGCAACGGTGTAATCGGTCGACCACCTGCCATCTCTTCCTTGGGGAGTAGGGGAGCTTCAATTTGCTTCCAGGCGCACGACTGGGCGATGAGGTCCTCAATTTGATCGAGAGGCAATCCGCGGTAAACAAGCCGTGTAGGCGCCGACGCCGGCACACGATAGGGTGTCTCATTGCCCTGAAGCATCGGTATATCACGCCGCCAAACCATCTCGTGCAATCCTGCTCGGTTCCGGCTGTAGTCTTGGCCACGCATTCTTTTGCGGACCCCGAACAAAGCCACCTGGTCGAAACGTTCTGATTCTGGATCGGTCAGCCTGAAGACCCGGAGGTCTGTGAAGTTTTCGGCCAATAGCGGAATTGAGGAATGAAGCCGCTCCTGAGGCACCACCATCAACAGAATCCCACCCTCTACCAGCCAGCGATAAGTATGTTCCAGGAATAGAAATTCCATCCGCTTGTTATCCATTGAGCCGATCTCCGAGTCATACGGAGGATTGAGGTAGAGAAACGAAAAGCTCTCTCCCTTGGCGACAGCATTGAAGAGATCGCCTTGAATCGTTGCGATACCGCTAGCGGCGGCGGCAGCGGCGCGGTTGGCATCGAGTTCAACGCCGTACTTTTGTGTCTCCGCTCTTTCGGTAAGTTGATGGAGTGCGACTCCCGTGCCGACACATGGATCGACAACGCTTGTGGTTCCTGCCGAGAACTCCAGCAGTTTCCGCAGGCGTTTGGCTTCCTCGTGCGGCAGAGGATAGTAACCTAGCTTAATTCTGGCCACGTTGCGCATATTTACCTCCAATAGTGAAAAGCCCCAGCAAGGTTGAAGCTCAATCTTGTTTAACCATTTGGCCAGAAAATGGTTGGTCTAAATAGTTATTGTGTTGCCGAGCAGATCCGCAGATGAAGTTTAGTTGGACTTCTTCTGGTTGGCCGATGCCGGCCACAGGAATTCGAGTCGACTGGTATGGAACGGGTCTCGCTGAGTGACTCGGCCTGTGGCTGTTGAAAAACTCGGAATTTCAGTATTCAGGCCAAAATTTGGGGGATAGAAAATGTCCAGGTGAGCCGAGAAAATCGTTTATAGGGCATCCTGACACGATCTATTTTTCAGCGGATTTATGGCAAAGGAGTTTTTCAACAGCCACGCCTGTTGTCACCAATTGAGGAAGCAAATGATTCGATCAGATAGGTCCACCAACTGGCGGTCACGGCAGCTTCGCAAATTGGATCTTGGGCTTTGACTTGACCCCCGGATCCGCACGGTTGATGTTACTAAGTGGCCTCGTTTGACAGATAGATCCACAGAGACTCAAAAGGAGAGTCGCAGAGCAAGCTGCACGATACGCGGCGCGCCTGAGCTTGAAATTGTACCGAAGGCTGGGCTGTTCAGGGCGCTCTGCGGAGCGTTGAGGTTGACATTATTGAAGACGTTGAAGACCTCACTCCGGAACTGAAGTGTGACGTCTCGCTCGATAGGAAATGTTTTGAATGCTGAGAGATCGGTGTCGACATATTGTGGACCGTACAGCAGGTTGAATGGCGTGTTGCCGTACGGGGTGCCTGGAGGTGGTGTAGCAAAGGTAGAGGTATTAAAGAACGCCTTCGTGGTTACGATCCTCCCGCGTCCTGAGGGCAGATGCGGATTTCCGATGAGGTTCGGCCGGTCGTTTCCGATTCCGTCAAAGTTCGTGTCGGTTCCAGAGGTTACGTTGAACGGTTGACCGGATCGGAGGATCGTAACGCCGTTGATCTGCCAGCCATCCAGCAACTGTCTGCCGAAGAGTCCGAAGCGATGGACGCCGGGGATGACAAAGAGATACGATGCCACGAAGTTCAAAGGAACATCGATATCAAGCACGCCGCGAGAGCTGCGGAGATCGTATGCATTGGTTAGTGGGCCGTAACCGATTACTTTCGACCAGACAAAACTGGCTTGGATGGAGAAGCGCTGATCGAATCGGCGTGCCAGCGTTGCCTGTAAGGAATGATAGGACGAATTCACAATGGGCGCATAGAGCGTGATTGCTCCATAAGCGTAGGTCGTCGGAGTCAGTTGATGCTGATAAGGACGCCGGTTGTTTTGGCCGAGTGTGGTGCCGCACGTTGCGCTCGTGCAGCTTGCGTTATACACGGGTGAATTCTCGTCGAATGAGGTGTAGAAGTGGCGACCTACATTCCCCACATAGTTGATTTCTGAACTCCACTTCGAGCTAAATTGCTGTTGAACTCCTACGCTGAATTGCTGCACAGACGGAATATTCCTGACGCCAGGCGGCAGGCTGAAGATATTCGCGCCGGGAAGAAATACGGCAGTAGAAGGGCTGGCGATATAAGGAAATGGGTCAGTTTCGGGAGCATACGGAGTTACCAAATTGGGTGTCCTGGATACGGACACAGAACGCGAGAACGGTTGTTGCACAAGACCAGCCAGCTGCGGTTGATCTAAGGCAGAGTAAAAAACACCGTAGGCGCCGCGAAGCGACGTCAAGCCATTCCCGAACAGGTCATAGGCGAATCCGAAGCGAGGCGCAAAGGTGTTCCATGGAGTATGCAGGATGCCATCTGGAATCCCTTGATCGCCGGAGGTCAGAAGTCCCAGGGGTGCTGTTGGAAATCGCGTGGATTGTACGCCAGCGACAAACGTTCCTGTATTGTTTTGGCCGGTTTGCGGAGTGTAGTACTCCCAGCGCAGGCCGAGATCAATCGTGAAGCGGCGAGTAAGACGCCAGTTGTTCTGAACGAAAAGTGAAGGGTCCGGCGAATGGGTACGGACGAAGACGCCGTTATTTTGCGTGAGGGACGCTTTGCCTTCAAGAAAATCCAAGAGTGCGTTACCTGTTGCGGACCCGCTGAAGGTGAAGAACCCATTCGAGATGCCTACACTAGTACCGGCACCGCGAACCCATAGGTAGGCGCCGCCGAATTTCAGCTCAAGGCGGCCAAGCACCCAATTGAAGGTATCGGAGATACCGAGCGTCGTAGTGGCCGTGTTCACGGGGCCGGTCTGGGTGGTTCCCATCTGCCAGTAACCCTTTATGTCGAAGCGCGGCTGCGTACTGTTGTTAGCGCCCATGGCAGCCTGACTTCCTAAGTCGGGTAGCAGATGCTGATTTCGGTAGATGTTGTCGACGACGTAGTGGTTGAGAGAGTAGTACGCCCGGACCGAGTTCACTTTGGTCGGTGAGATCGTCCAGATATCGCTGACCACACTGTTGTACTGTCCCTCGTAGGTCCGCATGCCAGAGTAGCTGAGGATCTGGTTACCACCTATGGTCGGACTGTTCGAATTGCCGCGGGACTGAAAATACATAGCGGATAGCTGGTGATCCTGGCCCAATTGATAATCCACGCGCGCCATTCCCTGATCGACATTGATATTACCGTCGGCACCCTGCTCTGCGGGATGGCCATAGTTCGGACCGGACGTAGAGTCACCCACGGGAACGAACTTGAGAGCATTCTGAGCTACGGGATCGAGAAGATTCGGGCAGATTTTGTATTGGATGCCAAGGCAGGAGACGTTTGGCCGCGATGCTGCCGGTGTGTTCCTGAAATCTCCTGTGCGTTCAAGAGCCGTCGGTGTGAGCAGCGAAGAGAACGCTACATTTGCCGGCTGCCTTGTGCGCAATCCTTGATAAGAGGAAAAGAAGAAGCCGTGGCCATCCGTCATCGGGATTGGACCGCCAATATTTCCGCCGAATTGGTTCTGGCGCAATGGCGTCACCGAAGTAAGAAACCAGTTCTTTGCATTAAAGACACTGTTGCGAAGATAGTTATACGCGAGGGCATGGTATTGATTGCTGCCGGAGCGTGTGACTACGCTGACAACACCCCCGGCCAGGCGGCCGAACTCGGCGTCGAAGTTGCTGGTCAACACGCGGAACTCATGAAGCGCATCGGGGTTTGGAAGCAGGTTGCCACCAAGTTGAACGTCGTTGTTGAAGGTACCATCAAGATAAAAAGCAGTGCCGCGAGAGACGCCGTTGATTGTGAGTTGGGTGCCTGCGCGAGATCCGGTAGGAATATCGGGAATGTAGTTCGTTACGCCGGGTACAATTGGCACGAGGTCATACGCATTCCGGCCGTTCAGTGGAAGATCCTGGATGCGTTTGCTGTCCACCGTGTTGCCGATCTGGGATTCGCGCGTGTCGACAAGAGCAGTCCGAGCCTCGACTGTCATGTTTTGCTCGATGGAACCGGGTTGCAGGTTGAAGCTGACATGAACATTCTGGTTCGTGTCGAGACGAAGGTTTGCCTGGGTCTGCGACTGAAACCCCACCATCTGTACTGCAACGTTGTAATCGCCAGGATCGAGGACGGGGAAGCTGTAGTCGCCTGAGGTGTCGGTCTTCGTCGTTCTGGCCGCGGACGTCGATAGGTTGGTTGCAGTCACCACCGCGCCCGGGATGACGGCGCTGGTCTGATCGGTGACCGTTCCATAGATGGAACCGCTCGTGACCTGACCTAAGGCCGATGGGAGCCACAGCGCGCAACACGAGGCGAACACGGTGATGGAGCACAAGACGCCGCGCAGATTGCAATTGTGGAGATGCATGGTCTTCAAGTCATCTTTCGTTTGGGAACCCCGAGGAACCAATCTACACCGGCAAACTAACATCTCGGTAGGCGTAGTTCCAGTCAATTTCGAAGTTAGCTGCTGTCCCACAGTCTTACAGGACATTGGCTGGACGGAGTTCGACATGGGAGGCTCCCGCTCAGCGGTAGATCTCTGCACTTGCAAGAGGTGTGGAAAGAGAACAGCAAGGTCCTATTCCTCCAACGAAAAGAACACCACCGTCAGGCAACAGAGTCGCGGTATGCCCATGTCGCCCCTGGCGCATCGTCGGACCAGGAGTGAAGGATCCAGTCGCAAGACTGTAAATTTCCGTGGATGTAACTGGAACAATGCTGAACGTGCCTGGGGTAGATGTCGCAACCTGTATGTAGCCTCCCGCGATCAGGACCGTACCGTCGGGCAAAAGGTTGGCAGTGTAATTAGACCGACTTGTCGCCATGGCACCGGTGGACGTAAATTGGCCTGCGACGGGATCGTATAGTTGGGATTGCGCGGTGGAACCGTCTGTGATCAGGGCTCTTCCATCGGCAAGCAAAGTCGTCATACTTCCAGGCGACGACGTGCTACCGGCAGGCGTAAAAGAATTCGTTGCCGGATCAAAGAGCTCAGCGTCGGCCGAGCCTCCTCCCGTAATAAGTACTTTACCGGTCAAAAGCAGAGTGGCGGAATGACTTTGCCGCGCTGCTCTCATGTTGCCTACGGGCATAAACGTACCCGATGCGGGATCGTAGATCTCAGCCGATCGTGTCGCTGCTATTTTCGTTCCGGATTGAGTAGAGCCTCCGGTAATGAGCACTCTGCCATCCGGCAGGAGTGTCGCCTTATGACCGCAACGTTGAAAGCCCATGTTTCTGGTGGGTTGGAGCGACGCGCTTCCCGCCTTCAGAAGCTCGGCTGTACCTGTCAGAACGATACCAGACGGCGATTCACCAGTGATGCCACCCGTAAACAAGACGTCACCATTTTGGAGAAGAGTTGCGGCATGCAACTCACGTGCGACCTGTCCCGTGGGCTCGAATGCACCCATAGCCGGATTGAACAGCTCTGCCCGATCTGCGAGTGCAACATCGTAATCGAGCTGTGTTTCTCCGCCTGCGACATAAACCAGGCCGTTCGGGAGCAACGTCGCTGTGTGGAGATACCTTGGGGTCCTTAAACTGCTGGTCAATGCGAACCCGTGACCTCCGACACTAACCGTAGCTGTTGCACTCTTCGAAGGGTCCGCCTTGGAGGTAGCCATAACGTGATAAACACCATCGATCGCCGGAGCGGTGTAAACTCCGTCACTACTGATGGCTCCGCCCGCCGAACCCTCCTGAATGCTCCAGTTCACTGACGCGGCGCCGCTCACGTTGCTGGCAGCAAAGGTCCAGCGGTCGCCATGTTTCATCACCACAGACTGCGGCTCGATCGTCACGGGTAAGGCCGATGGCGTAGGGCTGGGGGGCTGGGGCTGAGGCTGGAGCTGCGACTGGCTGCATCCAATCGCAAACAAAGCGAAAAGAAAAGGCGAAATAGTGAGAAGACAGCGTGTTTTCATACATCCTCCCAACCGGATACCCACATGCCTCTCGTTCTGCATTTCCGGGCATTCTTCTACCGCAGCCATACATGCAGTTCCTTGTTGTCAGTTCCTCGCCTCATGCCATGGAATGCGGCTGATATGACCATTTGCTAGTGGATGGCGATCCCTCCGTTGTTCTCTCCTTTCCACGTTAGCGTCTTCAAAGGCGCGACGGTCCCCGATGCGGCCGGTGGGAACACCCACACGCACGGTCCTCCCCATTGGTTGGTGCCGTAGTGGAACGTTGTCGCTCACGTAGATCGTCCCCGCCGCATCCAGTGCAATGCCGGGGATATCGTTCCATCCGGTGGTATCCATATCCGAGACGTGATGTAACGAAGCGGGACTGCATTGCCACTAGCCGTCGCGGCGTACTCGGAGACACCAAAGGGATTCAACCCATCGGTTCGTTGCGCGTAGCCCAGGACATAAAGATTCCCTTGACTGTCGGTTGCAAGCTGTCCCGCATGCACGTTAATTACTCTCGACGGAGCGGCCATGCCCGTATCCTTTGGTCCAAATACTGCGATCCCTTCGCTGAAGGGAACATACAGGTTCCCCGTGACGTCAACGGTCATGGCTTGGTAGTAGAAACCAAAACTCAGAAACTGCCCCTCGATGCAGCGCACTGGATCGACGTCCCCGTTGGCCGTTGGGCTGAAGATGCCGATATTATTGCCGTCATTGACGAAGACCTCCCCCACTGCGCTCACGGTCATGTCGTACACGTGCGAAATCCTAGTTCCTGGGCCCACTGGCAAAGACCGCACAATCTGGAACGGCTCGGGAGAGTAAACGTTGATACTCGATGAAGTACAGTTCTTATAACCGTGCAAACAGGTCAGGACATAAATGTTCCCGGCTCCGTCCACTGCTGGCCCGAAGCCCGGAAACCTCAACACCTCCATGTCAGTTGAACCCAGCACGACGACGGTGGCGGGTGTGGTGTCGTAGTCCGTCACAAATACGCTCGGGTAAGTGATGCGCGGAGGAGGAGATGGTGGTGGTAGTGTGCCCCCACCACTTGCTAACACTGTTGTGCCTCCACCACCGTTAAGACCGGCGCGCTTCCTGCGCACCCAACTAGCAGAAGCACTCCTGCTGCCATCACCGCAATGCGAAAATTTCTTGAACCAGGCATCGTAGCTCTCCAGAAGACGTCTCTTTGAAGGAGCGCTTTGAAAGGCAGCGGGCGTTGCGCTCTTGAAGAGCACTCGCGCATTCACACTCGCGTGCGGCTTAATCAATTACCGTGACTGAGTTCCCGTAGTCCGGCGGACCGGGCAGGCTGTCGGCAAATTGCTCCACAGGCTGCCATCTGCCATTGCCGTTACCGGCGCCCTTGATCTCGATGGTGACGTGATTGTCCTGGCTGAGTGATGGGTCCCCGTTCGCTAAAAAATTGGACCGTGCGCCGACCCCGTACAGATCATGAAGTGCATTGCCCGACATGCGGCAACCCCAGAGCCGAACGTTCACTGTATTGTTGCTTCCACCGCCTGCGGTAGGAGAATCGTTCTCAGCGCCAACGACGATGAGACCGCCATGATCGAATTGGCTTGCAGCAGTATTTTCAAGGAATTGGTCGCCGTGCGCTTCGAAGTCGATGGTGTTGCCGTCCGCTCGTGTTCCGTTCGCACTCAAGCCGCCGAAGACAAACGTTCCGAAGCCATTGTCGTAAAACCGGTTACCGGAAGAGATGACGCTAATCATCGAGTTCTGTGCCCGGTTGTTGACGATTGAGCGGCCCATCTGCTGTCCCCAGGAAAGATTGCCGTTCATGCGTACATTGACCGTGCTGCCTTGAGCTCCCTGAAAGTTTCCTATGCGGATTCCTTCAGCGAGGGCGATGTTGTTGCTAAAGAAATAGCAATCGACGATATCGGCCTCGATGGTCTGACCCGAAGTCTGCGGCCCGAAGTTCAGAATATTCAGACCACGTGCCCCTCCGGTAGTGGCGACGTGTGCCACCCGAATGAACGCGGTCCCGGGATCGAATGCCTGCAGGCCAGTGTCGATATTTGCTCCGCCATTGACTGCGTCACGAACGGTCAGCCACTCGAGTGCGTTATGGCCGAGACCCATTCTTACGGCTGCGTTCGGGCCGGTCACCACACCGTTCACGGTTGGTGGAAACGAACTCAGCGGAAGGCCAGACGCATTAATGACCACTGAGTCTCTGTCGCCTTCAACACCAACCATCGACATATCCATCTGCAACTCGATCCGTCCTCCGTTTGGCCGCGCTGCGCCCTTCGAATCGGTGGCCGAGAGCATGTAAGTTCCAGGGGCAAGTACGAGAGAGGCACCTGTGTTTGCCGGATCGTTGACCGCACTGTATAGCTCTTCGACATTCGATATCTGAATCATCTGAGCCACGGCAGCGGGGCTGAGAAGCCCAATCAGCCACAAGAGGATGCAAATGCTTGAACTGAGTTTTTTCATGTCAATCTCCCTTTCAAAAAAGAATTCGAATCGAGGCCCGTTTGCTAATGCACGGCGATTCCGCCATTGTTCTCACCATCCCAGGTGAGCAGATTCAACGGAGCTACGCTGCCCGACGCGTCCACCGGGAACTCCCATACCCTTCCCGCCCCGTTGGCACGGTCGCACTGATGTAGATCGTTCCCGCCCCATTCTCTGGGAGGATGGGGGCGTGGTGTTCGTCCCGGTGGTGGTTCCCTGAGTGCTGCTTTCAGGGAGCGTTGGCTTGTTGGCACATCCGCCGGCAAGCAACAGGCAGGAACAAAGAAGGGCAAGGCAGGGTGAGAGTCGCGCAAGGTCTTTGCATAGGTGCCTCGGAAATCGGTGCTTTGCATAAAATGACTGCCGGCTGTACTGGTTTGCACCCCGGACTTACTTGTAGAACTCGGCGTGCCCACTTTCGCTGCCGCCGGCGATGAGGAGGCTGCCGTCGGGCAGAAGGGTGGCGGTATGACCGAACCTCGGGTTCATCAGATGAGGGCCGAAGGTGAATGAACCTGTTGCGGGATCGTAGAACTGGCTTAAATTCTCGACGCTGCCGCCCACGAGCAGGACACGGCCATCGCGCAGGAGGGTGGCGGTATGGTAGCCCTGTGCGGCTACGAGCTTCCCTGTTGGAGTGGACTGTCCGGTCGCGGGATCGTAGATCTCGGCCGTGTCCAGATAGGTCTTGGAACAATCGCTTCCGCCGGCGATCAGTACTCTGCCATCAGCCAGCAGCGTTGCCGAGGCTAGGCAGCGGTTGACAGAAACACCGGGCACTGGAAGGAAGGAGTGTGTTGCCGGATCATAGAGCTCTGCCTTGGCGGCCGCACCGCCTACGATCAATACCCTTCCATTCGGGAGCAGGGTAGCCGAATGGCCTGAGCGTGGAGTGGTCATGTCTCCTGCCGGCGTGAACTTGCCCGATGCCGGGTCGTAGAGCTCGGCGGTCTGCGTCGGTTTTGCGCCGTCAGGTGAGCCACCGGCGAGCAACACCCGGCCGTCCAGAAGCAGAGTGGCTGTATGACTGGAGCGCGGAGTGTTCATGCTTCCGGTTGGTTGAATCATGCCGCCTCCGGCTTTGAGAAGGTCGGCCGTACCCATCGGAGCGTAGGCCCCTGCCAGTAGACCGTAGCCACCTGCCAGTAGAACGTCGCCGTTAGCAAGTACGGTGGCGGTATGTTGGATACGGGACACTTGTCCGGCAGAGTGGAAGGTATCTATGGCCGGATCGTAGAGTTCGGCCGGATCAGCGAAACCGTAGTCATCATCCTCTCCGCCGGCGATGAAGACCTGCCCGCTGGGCAGCAACGATGCAGTGTGGCCCCACCTCAAGATGGACGTGCTGTCGCTCACGGTGAATTCCGTGGCGGTGACCGCGATGGTGGCGGTTTGGCTCAAAGCGGAGTTGGCTTTGGATGTCGCTGTGACGTGGTAGACACCCTCAGTCAAAGGAGCGGTGTAGACTCCGGTGTCGGTGATAGTTCCACCGCCTGGGCCTTCTTTGATGGTCCAGGTCACGATGTGATCGTCCACGTTGTAGGTGTGATCGGCCGGGTTGTAGTTGTAGACGATGGACGAAAACGTGGCGCTGGCTCCGGGTTTCAGTCCAACGGACCATGGAGCAAGATAAATGTATGGGGTGCAGGCGCCAGTACAGGTAGAGGTGGTTCCCTGGGTGCTGGCTCCGCTGGTGGTTCCCTGGGTAGTGCCGGTCTGGAGGAGCTGGGCGGTTGGGGGTTGGCTGGCGCATCCGCCGGCGAGCCATAGGCAGGCGGAGAGAAGGGCAAGGCAGGTGAGTGGGACAGCCGGAGTGGGTCGTTGCATGGATGCCTCCATGAGCAGTGCTTCGTGAAAAATGAGGAGTAACACCGAGGGTGAATGCAAAGCGGTTGATGTTCTCAACCGCTTTTTCGCCGGTTGTCAGAACAGTTCCGTGATGGGGGTATTCGTAGTGATACGCTTCGCCGTGAGCACGCCCGTAAATGTCACGGATGGTTGTTTGTTTGAGTCGTAAGCCGTAAGAGTGAACATTCCGGAATAGCTGTTTCCGTCTGGGCTGAGAGTGACATGCTCAATCAGTTGCACCCCGGCCTGAGGGTTTCCGATGCCGTACGGTGCATTTGCCGGGTCGTTTCCTGCCCAGGGAATGTGATTTAGGTGGTACTTCGATTTCCCGGTTTTGGCCCAGACACCAAGACAGAAGTTTCCGTCCTGCGCCGGCCTGGAAGAATTCATGATCTCGGTGCCATCCTTGTGCCAGACCGCGATGGCGTCGTCGATCACCATATTGACGGAAGCTCCGTTGAGTGTCTGCGCCGTAAACACCACATGCCACATCCCTACAATCGATGGGTCGTCGTCGTCGTCATTCGGTTTGAGAAACGCTGAGCGCACCAGACGCTGGCCGGCAAGATGCGAACTGCTCCAGCTTGCCGGTTTCACCACCTTTTTTGACAACAGGCACTGTCCCAGTGCGTTTGGAATCATCACCAAAGCAAACGCCAGGGCAACCGCAACTGGCGCCGATCTCAAGAATCGCGTTTTCATGTTTCCTCCTCAGCCGGGCACCTGCCGGCTTACACCCGAAGCAAACCGCGATTCGTGCTGGAAGGCAATGAAGAGGAGGTAAACCAGCAGGTGAAGTTTTGGTGAACTGCCAAGCCCTTTGAATCTGGGGGTTTCCCGCCACTGGCTTGTGTATACTTTTTGCGGAGGTGCTCTTGCTCAGCGCCTTGTCCGGTTCGATTCTGCAGTTCGACGACTTTCAGCTTCATTGCGGCCGCTTCGAGCTGCGCTGCGGAGACCGGATCGTGCGCCTCGAGCGCAAGCCGATGGAGCTCCTCATTCTGCTTGCGTCCCGTGAAGGGCAGCTGGTCACGCGCACCGAAATTGCCGAGCAGCTCTGGTCCTCGGGCGTTTTTGTAGACACAGAACATGGCATCAACACCGCCATCCGAAAGCTTCGCCACCTGCTCCACGACGACCCAGACGATCCCCGCTTTATCCAGACCGTCACGGGAATGGGCTATCGATTCATTGCCCCGATCGTGATCCTGGACGAGGTTGTAATGGCTCCGGCAGCGCCCGCTGCTGCCGAGCCGGCCGAAACGCCTCTTCCAGCTCTTGATCACGTTATTGATCCAGGGAGGGAGAACGGGAAAAGGAGGAGCAGGTATCGTCTTTGGTTTGTGCTCACTATCTCCGGCGCCGGGATTGCGACGGCTATTGCACTCGCGATGGTTCCCGCAGTGCGGGCCAGATACCAGATTGGCCTGAGTTGGCTCGGTTTCCGTCCGGTAATTCAGTCGGTAGCTGTCCTTCCCCTGGTCAACCTATCCAGCGATCCCGAGCAGGAATACTTTTCCGACGGCATGACCGAGCAGCTAATCACCGACCTCTCCTACGTCCGATCGCTGCGCGTCATCTCCCGCGAATCAACAATTCACTTCAAGAACTCGCAACTCTCGGTTCCGCAGATTGCGGAGCAGTTGCACGTCGACGCAGTGATTCAGGGGACCGTGCTTCGCGCGGGCGATGTCGTCCGCACGACCATTCACCTGACTTCTGCTAGTCCAGAGCGACAGTTGTGGGCCGCTTCTTATGAGCGAAATCTCAGCGATGTCATCACCCTACAGAACCAAATCGCCGCCGATGCCGTTTCGCAGATTCGCGCCCGATTGACTCCCGCCGAACAGACCAAGCTCAAATTGGAGAGCCGCATCAATCCCGAGGCTCATGACGAATATCTTCGCGGCCGATTCTTCATCGGCCAGGAACAACCCGGCAAGGCGATCCCTCACCTCGAGCATGCGATCCAGCTCGACCCTAACTTTGCAGCTGCATACGGCATTCTCGGCGAGGCTTGGGGCGTTGATGGTGTGTTTGGAGGCATACAGGGAAGCGGCAACAAGGAAAACTCTGCGAAAGCACTCGCCTACTCTCAGAAGGCAGTAAGTCTCGACCCCTCCTCGTCAGAGGCGTATACGGCTCTCGGTCACTCACTTATGCAGGCCCGCCGCTGGAACGAGGGAGAGATCGCGCTGCGCCGGGCTATCGAGCTTGATAGCAACAATCCTTACGCCACAACCTATCTGGCTCTCCTCCTTACCGAAAAAGGCCGTGGCGATGAGGCCGTTCGTATCAGCCGAGAGATGGCAGAAAACAACCCCGTCGCCGTCTACTGCTTGCGCTACTACGCCGCCATCCTCTATGTGACACACCGGTTCGACGAGTCGCTCGTGATTGTGCAGCGGGCTCTCGAACTCGAACCCAACCATCTGCCCAGCTACCTCACGCTAGCCAAAGACCTCGTGGAGACCGGTCACTTTCGTGAAGCCGAAGACGCTTACCGAAAGAGTGGTCTGATGAGTCCGGCAATCCAAGCCTTGATTTACGCGCGCGAGGGCAACTTCACGGAGGCCCGCAAGATATTGAACGCCAACCCCTCGATGGTCAATCCTCACTCGGCGGTCGCGCGATACCTCATCGGTGATCACGATGCCGGACTGGCCGAGCTTGACTTGGCC
Organism: Edaphobacter aggregans; assembly: GCF_003945235.1. NCBI lineage: Bacteria > Pseudomonadati > Acidobacteriota > Terriglobia > Terriglobales > Acidobacteriaceae > Edaphobacter > Edaphobacter aggregans. The sequence goes on along the minus strand of NZ_RSDW01000001.1, from coordinate 5,281,175 downwards.
GCCAATGTGAACTGGAACACCAGAACCTACTTTATGAGACTCGACCCCATCTTCGACCCGATGCGCAGCGACCCGCGCTTTACCGAAATTGTGAAGAAGACGGGGTTGCTGGACAACTAAGGCAGTTGCCCCTCTGCTATTACCAACTGAGTCTCAGTTGTCCCCTAAGCCTAAAAAAGTGTCGAACAAAATCAAACGTACGGGAGATCGCCGGTGTTGTCTGTTCTCAATCGACGCGAAATCGCCAATTCACTTATTGAGGCACACCTCCCGCCCACGCCGGGTACCCCGCCTATTGAAGTACCGTCAATAGATGAAGATCACTGAGGCTACGGCGCTCATTCGTACCCCACTCATTGAATGGGCGCGACCTCAATCATGGTGTGATCTTGGTTCAGGAAGCGGAACATTCACGGTGGCTCTGGCTCAGTTACTGGCTCCCGGCAGCACGATCTATGCAGTCGATTTGGACCGGAGAACTCTGGAGGGAATTCCAGACCAGCACGATGGAGTGGAGATTCGTAAGATCGTTGGGGATCTGCAGAGCTCAAGCCTCCGTCTCCCACCGGTCGACGGAATTCTCATGGCAAATACACTGCACTTCATTCAAGAGCAGCAGGCATTGCTGAGAAGGCTTGTGTCTGTGGCAGATTGCTTTTTGATCGTGGAGTATGAACGACCCAGGCCGAATAGATGGGGACCATATCCGGTCGGCTTCGAAAGACTCCGCCAACTCTTCAGCGAGGCAGGAGTGGAGCGCGTGGAGAGATTGGCGACACGGCCCTCGCTGTTTGGCGGCACGATGTACTCGGCCCTCGCCGGGAGATTCAGACGATAATCCTGAAGACTTCTGAATCCTTCTTTTCGCCCGATAATTCCGAGCAGGCGTGATCCAGGTGAGTCGCGGGCACTTCTATGGCCTTCGATTCGCCAGATCGATCTAGATCAAATGACTGTGCGCAGGGCAACATTCAAGTTCTTACGTCAGTCCTGAGAGCGCCCGCGATCGTCTCGCTTGCGGCGGTTCTGATTGCGGGCCGAGTCACGGGCTATCCGGATGTTGTCGGACTAGGGAATGGTTCCCGACCATCCACCGGGAAATAGAGTTGTGGACACCAATGCATCCCCCCGCATCGACTGAATGTGTTATTCCACGGAGTTCACTCTCGGTCAAACTGATCCGGTTCAGACACTCACACGCTAAACTGTCCTCATGTGTGGCCGCTACGTCAGACGCTCCGATAAGCAACGCATCGCGGAGCACTTCCATGTCTATGGTCCGTCCGTGCCTGACTTCGGTCCTTCGTGGAACGTAGCACCGCAAACCTTTCAGCCCATCGTCCGCCTCAATCGCGATACTCGCGAGCGCGAGATCGTGATGATGCGTTGGGGTCTTATCCCATACTGGGCGAAAGGCCCGCAAATCGGCCTCTCAACCATCAATGCCAAGGCCGAGACGGTCGCAACCGCTCCCTCATTCCGCGAAGCATTCAAGAGAAGGCGATGTCTGGTTCCGGCCGACGCCTTCCTGGAATGGCAAAAGATCGATGCCAAGACCAAGAAACCCTTTGCTATCGCATTGAAATCTGGTGAGCCATATGGCTTCGCGGGTTTATCGGAACGTTGGCACGATAAGGCTGCAGGTGCAGAACTGCTCACTTTTACCGTCATTACCACCGATCCGAACGCGGTCGTCGAACCACTACACAACCGGATGCCGGTGATTCTTCCCGAGCGTGACTACAGCCGCTGGCTTGACGTTGACTCCTCGCAAATACCTATGGACCTGCTTCGACCATATGAAGCCGACCAGATGACAGCGTGGGAAGTCGACAAACGAATTGGAAATGTTCGCAATGATTCTCCCGAACTCCTCGAGGAACAATCGACGACGCCAAAAGAACCGAGCCTCTTCGATGACGCTCCTTTATAGAGGTTGAGATCAGGAAGAGCAGGATCCCTGATCTCACCGCAGAGTTTGGACGGCCACCGTTAGCGGCTAGCGATGCTCACAAAATGAGCAGCAGCCGGTGTCTTCCTTTTCTCGAAATCAGCAATCAATTCCTGAATGCTGGCTTCGCGCACGACTCCGGAAGCAACTGACCTCATGCAAGACGAGGCAACTTTGAATTGAGCGTTGTGATAACCGCGCCAGAAGGACGGCTTGGTACCTGGACGTGAACGGGCATATAGAGGCATAGATGCACCCTCGCAAGTTGACGTGAGTTGTCGGTTGACGCTCGCCGGCTAAGCTCCGACCGCGTGGAGTAGAGAGAATCGAATAGAGAGTGAAGCTCGGCTCGGAAGATTAGGCTCGGGGTTGAGGATCGGTTCTACCCGCGGAACCGCTTCACTCCCGCAAACACCGCAGCGATAAGCTCGTGAGTTCGAGATCGTGTTGCAAGTTTCGCAATAGATTGCCTGGGGCAGCGGAATACTGCAGATCGCAGGCTCCGTGCGGATTTCTACGACTTTCGGCATCGAGCGGCACCTCCAAGAGGCGTTGTCGCCACTTTTCCTATGGGTTTCGGTTTTAGGAAGCGGCCACCGATAGCGAACGCGTCATCTTCGTTCGTGAGTCGATGGATCGAAAAGTGATCGACTCCGAAGGTCTCGATGACGAGTTCTTTGTGGCCCTCACAAAACACTTCTTTGTCGATCACCCAGGCCGCTGCCCGCCTGCACATCGAGCACTGGATGAATTTCATGGCTGACCTCAGAACAAGAAAAAGGGATGCGATGTATCGCATCCCCTCGGCTTGCTAATTACACCGTGTCAGGCCGCCGACTCGTGCGGAGCGGCCTGCACCTCGTCTACCAGCCTCTTGAGAACACCAAAATTTGGCACCTCGGCAAGAGACTGGACACCGTGACGATCGAGTATGGAGTAGAACGTTGTCTCCGGGATCTCGGCTGCAATCTTCCGTACTTGAGCCATTCCCCGTGTGGCGCTCTCCATCCAGTTCAGCACGCTCTGTTGTAGGTGCTGGATGGGGATATCGCGAGCGGAACGCACCTGCGCAACCATCGTCAGAATGCTCTGATAGAGAGCCTGGCCAAGTTCCTGGCGATGCCCCTCGATCTTTGCGGTGACGCTGGCATCAAGAGGACCCTTTACAAGAGCCGAGGAGGATCTTGGCCGCTGCTCCGGCTTCCCGCTTGCATTCTGCTGCGGTGCCGACGCTCGGTTCTTCGGAAGCGCCCAGGCTGGTAGGCTTGGAACCCTCGTGGGCTGCTTATTCTCGTTCAGATCAACCCACATCTCGGCAAAGTTGTAGAAGTACCGGCCGAGTCCGAAGCACGAGCACGCACGTTTGAAGGCCTGAGCCTCCGCGCTGGTCATTGCGTTCTCGTCATCGGCCCACTCCTCGCCGCTGCCGCTGTGGCTCCCGATGCCAGCGATTGTCACGGTGCAAGTCACCAGCACCTTTCCCGTCTGAATCGCCTTGTCTTTCTTGAGCCTGGTTACAGGCGAAATGGTGTGGATTGCGTATTGCCGGGTCCATCCACTCGCAGTGAGAACGTCGTTCAGCCTGTCCGTGTAAGCACGGGGATTGGCATACGGAGTGACACGACCTTTGCGGCCGTCTCTGGACGTAGCGGCCACAAGCCATTTGACCTCATCTGGGTCGAATGGCTCCTGGAGACGCAGCAACACGTCAGCAATCTCTTGCGTATTTGTTTCCATGATTCACCTTCTTGTCAGAAGTTTGAAGAGAATCGCGCGTGGCGATTCCGTAGAAGTGTGAGCGGGTTTGTACTTTGGCTAAGCCGAAGCAGTACCCGCATCAGAGAGAGACTGAGCGGCACTCGAACCATTTTCAAAATGGAATGTCGTCGTCCGTAATACCGACGCCCCCGAAGTCGTTTTCGGGTTCGCTGGTCCGGTTTGTCCCATTCTTCGAGGCACGACCGCTGCTCGCGGGACGGCCATTGGATCCATCCGCCGGCGACAACAAGCTGATCTCACTGACGACGATCTCGGTTCGATAGGCTTTCTTGCCAGTTTCCTTGTCGTCCCAGGAGCGCGTCGTGATGCGTCCCTCAACGAAGAGTTTGGCTCCCTTCTTCACGCAGTCACGAAGAATCTCGGCTCCCCGCGCATAACTCACAAGGTTGTGCCACTCCGTGCGCTCCTGCCACTCGCCACCTTTATCCTTGTACCGTTCGCTGGTTGCCAAAGACAGGCTTGCGACGAGCGTACCGCCCGTCGTCGATCTGATTTCGGGGTCCTTCCCGACGTTTCCGAGCAGGATTACCTTATTGACACTCTTTGCCATGATTGCTTTCTCCTATTCCCACGCCTTTGTCGTTCCGGCGTGAAGCTTTACCGATCCTCAATGGAAGACGTGCTCGATCGCCTCCTCCAGCCCGATCGGCTCATAGCCGTGAGCCGAGTAGCGAAAGCATGTCCCGTCCAGAGCGATGTTGAGATACCGTCTCGTGTCTCTGTGTTTGTACAGATGAATCTGTTCGGCGCGTCCCATGAACATGAAATCAACACAACGAGGTGAGCCTAGCATCCGTTCGAGAGGCCACCAATCGGCGCTAAGTGACGCCGCCGTCAGCGCCATCATGCTGGCACCTCAAGCGCGTGTCTTGGTGTCCCCGCTTCCAGCAGATGACAATGGCGGCATCCGGTGCAGCAGACTGCTTCGGTGATCTTGAGGGTAACCTCGATCCAAGGCCCACCCGGGAGCCCTTGTTCGCCGCTTCGCGTAAAAAAGTGGGGCATGGCGCCACCACGAAACGCTGCGTCTTTGCCCCACAGCTCCGTTTCGAGCGTGCCATTACGGCCCAGAAATAAAATTTGGCTCCTCAATTCGGGGCGCTTTCGCTCCGCACCATCGAGCGAGTGACACGTGATCAATAAGTCGTACGTTTGCTCGTAGCGAAACATCTCCACTCGAATCAGTGTTGCGTCGACCACAACAGCGTGGACACCGTTCGGAATGAAGTTCTGCACTCGCTGCAGCCAGGGCAACGTCTGGCCTTCCCTGCCGACGAACCCAACATAGTGACCAAGGTCCGCAACCGCACCGCCTGATTCCTCGCCCCGCAACTTCCATTCATTGGCACGTTGCTGGTAAACGATCTCAAGTTGCGGTCGGCAGCGGATCCCTGTCTTTCGAATCTGCTCTCGGGTCTCTGCAGGAAAAGTGAGCCCGCGGCGTGCCATGGTTGTAAGCCGACTGTCTTTCACGCTCCCTCCTCTTGTTATCGGTGTCTGCGTATGGGGATGGGCTGACCCAACGCCTCGCGGATCATCTCCCGGGTGCATCCGGCCCAGCATTTGTAATAGCGAGGGTCTGCAATCGAAATGGCTAGATTGTCCATCGCCCGGTCCCGGCCCTGGCTGGCGCAGGACGGGCATTGCGCCCAGTAGTTGCCGCTCCGCTTGGCTCGAACCTTGACATGCTGCAGGATCTGAAAGCCGCCCTGGCTGGTGTCATACTGCGGGCGCTCGATCACCGGCCGGCTGGTGACCGATTCGGGAATCGACAGGCCATCAGTAAAGCTCTCAAGTTCCGACCCGGTGAGGCGCTTTACCGAACGGAGGTATTCGAGTTGTTCCCCGAGACCGCTTGCAGCATCCTCAAACCAATAGCGGTGCATGTTGGCTCGATGGATGCCAAGGGGAGCTCGTATCGCATTCCCAAACTCGTCAGCTCCCAATTCGTCCTGGCGGGGAAAGACCTCGATCCCGTCCACCTGCTTGAATGCCCCTTTGATAGGAACATCCAGCCGGAGGGCGAGGTTATATATATAGATACGGCAAAGTCTTGCCGGCAGGGGCTCGGCGCAGAGAATCCACAGGTGCGCACCCCGGCGGGACATCTCCACGATGGCGTGAACTCCATCCTGTTCAAGCTCCCATTTGAGGGTCCGCAGATCGCGGTAGGCGCCCTCGTAATCGGCGTCGATCGCGACCCATTTTGAGCATTGCGTCATGGGGTTGATGGCATAGAGCCCGATGGTTTGTTCTCCAGCCAGGTGCTTCTGCACAACCTGCTCGTCGAGCGCCAGCCGCTCTTTTGTCTGACGATCCCGCGCCTGGTAGAAGAAGTACTTTCCCGACTTTTCATCCGACCGATCGGTTTGCCGGGTGTAGGCCCGTCGATTGACGAACCACGTCATATATTCCGCCGCTTGCTCAACAGTCGCTGGCAATATTTCCGCGCGCGGGCGAGGTGGTTTCCACACTGAAGTCTCCAATGACGACATGGTTCGTCCTCCGTTCCTTCAAAGTTGTGTAGTTGTACCCCGGTTCTGAAACTCGGTCAAATGAACCAGAATCTGCTGATTTTGTTAGAGCACCGCCACAAGTGAGACATCTTGAGCCGAAAAGTGAGCCGCTATGGAATCGGCTCCCTTTTCGGCGGGACGAGCTTTTCGGTTGCGACGATGACGACGATGGGAATTGCCGGGGGTACACCTTACGAATCTCACTAGGTGGTGAATGCGCAAGGCATGTTGGAAGTCCTCACCATTCAGCGTGTCCTCCTTCTGCTCAAAACGAAGCCAGAAAAAGGCCTGCAGCCGCTCGATGTAGGCGTAAATCGCTCCAGTGTTGGGACGGCCCGGGATACTTTGAAGCAGGAGAAACCCTCCGCTCTCCTCAACCAGTCGCTCAGCACGCGCCTCGCCCACGTTCAGGAAGGCGCGAAGCACGTCCCAGCGATTTGTTTTGGGCGCAAGCCCAAGGTCGGTGACGGACATGACATAGTCCACATACAAGCTGCCTAGCAGCTCGCGCTTCGAATAGCGACGATAACGATTCGACATGACCTTTTCCTTGGAGGTGGGTGCTACAGAAATGACAAAGCCCCCGCGTGGGCGGAGGCCAGGATGAAAGAGCGAACTGCTGTGATGAGCTATGCGTCGCGATCGACGGTAGCGAGACCGTCGTCGTATACAGACACGCAAGCTTCAAAGCTAGGGCTTAGAGCATGTACCAACGTTCCAATACTGCAAGGGTCATCTGGGTGTCCAAGCTTGAACGGATACAAATGCCTGTACGCGCCATGTTCTGGAGGTAAATGGAAAATCTCTGATGAGCCGCGGATTTCTCATACGGATCCGCTGGGCGCAACAGTCCAGCGACGATAAGCCGCTCGCGGAGAGACAGACTGGGGGAAACCATGATGCACCTCTATTCAGTTGAATTCAGTGGTTTTCTACGAAGGCTACACTTGTGCCGCCGTCGCTGAAAGCTGCTTCGTATTCCTTCATAATTCGGGTGGTAGAACTCGTTGAGCAATTTTCGGTTTGGGCCAAAAAAGCGGCGCAACCGCGCAATTCCCTTAGGTCGTTCCCAACCCGCCAGATCGCCTTCGAATTAGGCTGGTGCAGTTTCCGGCTTGTCCGTAATCCGCCCCAAAACTCAGAAATCTGGAAAATCTCGGGATCGCACACCGTTTAGTAAGAGAATTGGAGATTATGCGCTCATTGAGAAAGGCGTAGCGAATCAATTGGAGCAATCAGTTGTCCGGATAGCCGGTTTATCGGCCATGTGAAAGGAATGAGTGTACTGCGCTGTTACCCAAAATCGACAATTCCCTAGTGTCCGCGCCGTTCGAGCGTAACGAATATTCTTGTTAATGAATAGAGCCGAGCATTAGAGTCAATACCGAGTTCCTGCCAAGGCAACGACCGATATCTTCGTCTAATCAATAGTGACCTGGCAGATTTCCCTAGCATCGCAGGTATATAATTTTGCGCATTCGCCCTCCCGTGCTCGTCGCATAAAGTCACTCACAAACTACAGGGCCCCAAGCAAAGTGAAATCAGGAATATGATTCGCGGTTCCGCTAAAGGGAAGCGAATAGACCTCTTCAGCAAAACAAGGCATTCCGTGGGAGCCCCTCCAAGCTGCCCTTGAACCCTAGAGGTTCAGAACAGGCCGGCGAGGCTTCTCTTCGCAAAGGTATTGAACGTCAGGCCTTAGGAGTGAGTGATTCTATTGGCTGACGCTAGCCTTCAACAACTATGGCTTTCGATTCGGTTGAACCAAAGGAGGAGAACATGGCAAATGCGACGTCGGAAGTCCAGGTTAGCGACGCCACGAGCCAGGCGAGCGCCGACATGAAGTTCGAAATCGTCGTTATCCCCGTCTCGGATGTCGACCGTGCGAAGGAATTCTATGCGAGGCTCGGGTGGCGACTCGACGCGGACTATGACAACGGTAAGGACTATCGCGTGATTCAATTAACGCCGCCTGGCTCTGGGTGCTCAGTCATCTTCGGCAAGAACGTCACCGCGGCGGCTCCAGGCTCCACTCAGGGTCTTTATCTGATCGTCTCCGACATTGAGGCCGCCCGCAACAATTTGCTTCGTCGCGGCGTCGAGATCAGCGAGGTGTTTCATGGTGCCGGCGACGTCTACGCTGGCACGGACGAGCCCTACCTGTTCGGACGGATCCGAGTCAGCGGTCCGGATCCAGCGCATGGCAGCTATCGATCATTCGCCTCGTTCCGCGATCCGGACGGGAACGGCTGGCTGTTCCAGGAAATCACGACGCGGCTTCCTGGCCGCATCGACGACACGGCGACCACCTTCGCATCGGCGAACGATCTGGCGAGCGCGTTTCGGCGTGCAGAGGCCGCCCACGGCGAGCACGAGAAACTCCTTGGGCATCGCGACGAGGACTGGCCAGACTGGTACGCCGCGTACATGATCGCGGAGCAGTCTGGCAAGGAGTTACCCCAATAAACGACCACACCGAGGCTGACATCGCCCGGTGGGACGTCGATGCTCTCGATCGCGGGTTCCTGGAGGAATCATGAGCACTGCAACAACCACCGTTCCCGTCCGGCGTGAACCGGAACTCCTCGGGCAGACTGTCGTTGTAGTCGGCGGCAGCGCGGGCATTGGGCTCGAAACGGCCAGGCGAGCACGCGCTGAGGGGGCCACGCTGATCCTCACCGCCCGGAATCCCGAACGCCTCGAGCTCGCCGCTGGTGAGCTCGAACCGCTGAGTACAGCGGCCTTCGACGCCAACGATCCTGCTGCGATCGAACGATTCTTCGGTGGCCTGCCCGGCACGATCGATCATGTGATGGTGACAGCCGGACAGCCGCATTACGGGCGCCTTCTCGACATGGACATGGAGCAGGCGCGCCGCGGCCTCGACACGCACCTCTTGCAAATGCTCCAGGTCGCCCGCAGCGCCGCGCACAAGGTAAGACCCGGAGGCACGCTCCTGTTCATGGGCGGCACCGGTGGACGCCGCCAAGGCAGCGGAATGGGGATCGTGCCGACAGTCACCGCTGCGCTCCCTGCTCTCACCGCCAGCCTCGCGCTCGAACTCGCGCCTGTCCGAGTCAACCTTATCGCCGCCGGCTTTGTCGATACACCGTTGTCGGCATCGCTCCTCGGCGATGAGCTCGACAACCGCCGCAATCAGCTTCGCGCCACGCTTCCCATCCGGCGCGTCGTCTTGCCGGCCGACGTCGCCGCGCTCGCCGTACACATCATGACCAACACAGCCCTCACCGGCGCGACCTACGACATCGACGGCGGGCAGCAGTTCGTCGCCGGTTAGCTGAAGAAGGCGGGATCTATACCGGCAACGTAGGAGATGCACCATGCCTGACCCCTCGCAGTTCAACACCGACCGCACCTATCCGGGTCTGTGTACGATCACCTTCAACAACCCCCCGATCAACATGTTTGTTCCCACAACGATCGTCGAATTGGGAGCGCTAATGACCGACCTTGAGGCGGACCCGTCCGTGAAGGTCGTAGTGTTCCAGTCGGCGAATCCGGATTTTTTCGTCGCCCATCTCGACGTAGCCAAGGCGGCTGAACGGCCAGAGGTGCTGGGCCTTTGGCGCGACTTTGTGCTGCGCCTCTCGTCCGTGCCAGTCGTGAGCATCGCCAAGATTCGCGGCCGCACGCGCGGCATCGGTAACGAGTTCGTGCTGGCCTGCGACATGCGCTTCGCCAGCCGGCAAAGCGCCGTGTTCGGCAACCCCGAGGTTGGCGTCGGACTGGTCCCGGGCGGCGGAGCGCTGGAATGGCTCCCGCGCATAGTTGGCCGCTCGCGCGCACTTGAGATCGTGCTTAGCGGCGACGATTTCGATGCCGATATCGCCGAGCGCTATGGCTGGGTGAACCGCACGCTGGACGATGGCGACCTCGACTCGTTTGTCGATGCGCTCGGCCGGCGTCTGGCCTCCTTCGACCGCGAAACGCTGGCCGCGGCGAAGGCCCAGGTCAATCGGTTCGGCACGCCGACAGCGGCCGAGCTTCAGTCGAGCATCGACCTGTTCTTTCCACTGTTGGCCTTGCCCAGTGCGCAGGCACGCCGTGCCAAGATTCGTAATATCGGTTACGGCGTTCGGAGCGACTTCGAATTGAACTTCGGCCGCTACCTCCCTTCGTTCGGGCAGACGGACGACGTTGACACGGATATGCATCAATAACGCATTGGAAGAGAGGAACGTATGTCCCATCATTTCGACACCAAACTTGCGAAAGAGGATCCAAGCCTGAACGTGGGTGATTTCTATCTGTTTCAGGGTGCTCCCGATACAACGGTGATGGCGATGACGGTCAATCCTGATGTTGTCCTTTCTGCACCGGATACCCTTCACATTGAGGGTTTGTATGCCTTCCGCCTGGATCTCACTGGTGACGCTCGCGAAGACGTTGTCTTCAAGTTCAGGTTCAACGAACCGAGACATGTGAACGTGGACGAGCATGTCCATGTTCAGAAGTTTCAGGTCCGTAGAGCTACTGGTGAGGCTATCGCCGGGGACAAGGGCGATTTGCTAATAGAAGGCGATACGGGCACGGTCCATAGCAAGTCTGGTATTCGAGCCTTCGTCGGAATCGCTCCCGATCTGTTCGCCGCCGACGCTGTCGCAATGCAAAATCTTCAGAAGGCCTTCTACGACGAACACAGGTATGACGGCGATGCGTTCCTGCGCAGCCGTCAGAACTTCTTCAACAATCGCAATATCACTGCGATTGTCCTCGAAGTTCCAAACCTTCTGATCGGCAAGGGAACGGTCCACGCCTGGGCCACGGTGTCACTTTACGGCCATGCCCCCGAGATGCAGGTGTCACGCTGGGGCCTGCCGATGATCACACATCTCTTTCTTAACGATCCCGCCAATCAGGAGGTGAAAGAGACCTTCAACAAATCGGTGCCATCAGATGACATCGCTTTATTCTCGGGATACATCGCAGACTATACCCAGAAGATGACTACTTATGCAGGATCTGCCGTGAAACCGGAAGAATACGGAAAGCAAATGGTCTCTCGACTATGCCCGACCACCTTGCCCTACGAATTGGGAACAGCAGCTGCATTTGATGTCGCGAGATTCAATGGCAGGCCACTGGGTGATGATGTTCAGGATGTGATGCTTTCATTAGCGACAAACAGGCCCATCCAGGACGGCGCTGCCCCTGATCGCAATCGAATCCGTTCCGAGTTCCCATATTTTGGTGAGCCCTACTCGAAGGAAGAACAGAAGGATGTCGTGCCATGGCATCCACGTCGTAGTCATTGAGATTCCGAAAAGTACGCCGCGACCGGCGGCTGGGGATTCGCTCAATTTACAGATGGCAAACCTTTCAACGAGGCAGCTTGCTTTTCTTGCCACAAACCCGCCAAAGCTCGTGACTTTTCGTCACAGGACTGACTTCGAATCCGACGATCTTTGAGCATGCAATCTCAAAGAGCAAAATCGTACGACTCTGAGATCATCCAGCTTGCAGGCGCAGGGATATCCGGTGAGCAGCTGTTCTTCGAACTTGCTTCGATTCGGTGTGATCTCTCTCGATGTGCTAGAAATCTTCCGAGTCTGGAAGAATGGCTGCGGCTTTGATTCTAAGGCGCGCGGAAAAATGCTTGTCGATGGATTGGACGCGTCGACTGTGGCCTTTGAGGTCGGATACGAAAGCGTCAGTCAGTTCAATCGAGAATACAGCCGATTCTTTGGCCAGCCGCCGATGCGCGACATCAAGAAGCTGAGAGATGAGAAAGTTGTTGAGATCAGCGCGGCTTGATGCCCAAGTTAGCCTTCTGAAACGCACATAGCGTCACTTGGCCGAATAGTCGCCTTGTCGGACAATTGGCCATTCCATTCTCAGTTGGCGATAGCGAGACGAGTAACTCATTGAGTCCTGAGCAGGAAGGCTTCGAGGAATTGAGGCTTTGGTCGGCTACCAAAAAATTACGCTACCCCAAACGGGCTGTTTTTAGGGGATAGTCAGAAATAGCGTCTTTATCATCAATTAGTTGCAGAGTTTGCGGGTACTCGGCGGGTATGGCGCCGGAAGGCAGGGAGACGGAAGTGGGCAGTACTGAGGTACTGATCAGGCACTACCCAGGCATGCTTCTCACAGCTGCTCCAGATCAACAGCAATGACCACTATTAGGACTGAAATTGGAAGTTGGCTCGGTGAACGCACGGTCTAATTGGGCAGGTACCTACGCTAATCTGCGGAAGTAAATAACTCAGAATCATCCTCGGATTGCGGCCCGCAGCGAATCACTCGTGATCGAACTGCTCACCGGGAGGCACTCTCTTTCGCCGGGGAATTGCGCCGAGAACATCTTCGATCGTTGCTTTCTGGCCTCCTAAACTGCGGGTCGAATACATGCGCGCCGCCAGCGGGCTCATGCAAAAGCTGCGCGCAGGAACCAGAACTATCGGAAACCTCTGCTCTTCAAACTCTGCCTTGAGTTGGTAGAGAAGGTCGATGGAAGAGGTCATATAGACCAGCAGTTGTACCTGATCTTCATCCTCGATCGCCGCCACGATCTCCTGATAGCGTGTCGACGCCTTGAGAGATCGCTCGTATTCTAGGGCAATTCGGTACCGAAAATTGTCATATTCCAATTCGGCGATTGCGTCGTAATCCTTGGCAAGAGGCAAATCGATCGACTGATTGATGGACCGTATTTCCAGATCCCCGGTCCATTCTTTCAGCATTTTCGTCCTCCGAAATGCAGCCTGGATCTCTCCCAATTCCAGGTAATGCTGAATCTGGGCTGGATTTGCCAGCGACTTTGACTCCGATGTGAGACTGATCAACCCATGTCCGCAGGACTCGAGACACGCCAGACCGCTCCGGCTAATCGTATAAACGGGGCCACAGTATGGAAGCTGTGGCGGCATCTTCGAGACCACGCCAGCTTGGACCAGGCGCTGAATTCTCCAGTTGCAGGCACGCCGAGATACTTCGCTTCCCGTGGCGACGAGTTGCTCAAACAGCTGCCCGTGGCTCATGAAAGTAGCATTTCGGATTGCGAGGAGCATCGGGAGATCGCGCTCCTGGCTGTAACGAATGTACGTCGTCCGCGAACTGGCGCCCGTCACCTGACCTTCATATTCTTCGATCATCGCTTCGCTAAACCGTCCCATAGGACCTCCCAGTCTCCTGCGTCCGTTTGTAATTGCGCACCGGGTGCTGCGAAAAGCAGCGTCTCCTGCTCACCCCGGAGTGCGCTAGCTGCGAGCACCTGAATCCCATTGCAGTGCCATGAGGAATCGAAATCTATCCTGCCAATCACGCTGCTGCGCGTGCAGTGGATGATCTTCTCCGCCTCGACGGTCTGGCCTAACCTGCGTCCCAGCAGCAATCGATTCCACTCGCCACGGCGTTCCAGTCCATCGCATTCGTAACTAGTTGCCGAAAGGCGCCGCGGGTCGGCTGTGTTGCTATGCATTCCCAGGTTGATTCGAATTACGCCTGCTATGTGCCACAAGCGGCGTTCTCGAGAACCAGAAACGAAACCCGTCGTGTTGAATACGGCAGCGTGGGATGAGAATCGCAGCAGGTCTGAAGCATTGTTCCCCGGCCTGAGCCACCACAACGAGCCGAAACTTGCGCAGTGAACTACCATCCTATTTCGCCTCGGATTTCTGCAGCCGCTCGCCTTCCAAACTGTCATGAGCACGGGTCAGACGCCCGCGCAGATTGGTGATCTGGTTGTCTTTGGCCTGAAGCTGCGCATCCTTGCGCTGAAGTTTTGTCTCGTACTCCTGCAGCTGAGACCGGAGCGCTTCAAACTCTGACAGGTTCCCATCGGCATCAACTTTCGGTGCAGCGGGTGATGTTGCCATTGAAGGCGTCCCGCGTTGCGCTGTCCCCTTATCCTGCTTCGCGCGGTTATAGTCGACCTTATGCTGAGCTTTGTCGTCACTCTCGCTGGCCTGCTCTGATGTCGCAGTGTTCATGTCATCGTTCAATCGGTTGTAACGCTCAACCAGTGCGTTGTACTTGCCAATCACTTCGAGAGACTTGGCGCGCGATCCGACATAGGCGTTGAATAGTTGAACGACAATGTTGGCTGATATGGCGAGTCGCCGTTGGCGTTGCCGAAGGAGCCACACATTGCCGAGAAGTGACACGCTCAGGACCAGGCAAAGGACGAAGATGCTCCACAGGTAAATGCGATTGACGGCGGTGTCGAACACCTCTTTGCGCCAATCCGCGACGACACTTCCATAGTCCTTATCCTGCGGATTGATCCCGGCAAGAGTTGTTTCGACGATCCCTTTGGGCTGAAGGGTACCCTTTCCACGAGCCATCGGATCATAGGAACTACGGCTCGATGGTGCCTGCGGGTTTGTTGTTGATTGCGTAGCCCGCGGCTGCGTTTGTTGCCCACTGGCAGCTCCCATCGAGAACAGCAGAACTAAAACAGGGACTCCACAAGGTTTCATTTTCTCCGCCTCCGCTGCCTCTTCTCCTCGAGATCCGGAACCGGAAAACTGAGGTTGAGCCCATGAGAATCAGCTCCCACGCTGTCGAGTTTGGGATACACGTTCATCGGCACTTGAGAGAGCCAATGGCCGCAAGCCTTCTTAATATGCAAGTGCTTATGGATCGTGCCGCGAAACGGATCGGTCATGAGTATTTCCATCTGGCCGACCGGCATCTTCTTGATGTGCTCGTCCTGGGCCAGGGTGTCCTTAATCTCCGTCTGGCTTCCTTCGGTCCCTTCCTCGAACTCAGGGTTGAAGACACCCTTCTTCTGAACCCGCATACTGCGGCGCATCTGTCGTACCCGCGCGCTCGCTTTCAGGAAGTATTGGGCTGTCTCTTCGTCCTTGGTACGCAACATGAAGGTTGTATTGGGTGCGCTGGCAACGTCATTGCGGAAGCCTCGTCCCACCTGGAGAAGCTGCGGTGCGCTTTGGAGAGCGAATAGAAAGGCGACGTTCGCCCCCCGGGCCGTCTGCAAAATGTGTGCGAAGTTCTCGTAGGCGAACGGGCTGAACTCGTCCATAATGACGCTCACGAATGGCTGGTGCTCGCCTTCCTCGGCGCGGGAATAGCGTCTGCCGATCATCAATTGCAGATTCTGAAGCAGCATCCGACCCAGCGCCGTCACTGCCCGTTCATTCACGTTGACATTTAAGCTCATGAATAGAATGAGTCTTTTGTCGATCACATCGTCCAACGAAAGCAGCTCGTCGTAGGGCCCGGTAATCATGGCCATGTCGTCGCCCATGAACGTCATCATTTCGTTGATCAAACCCTGGATCTTCGAGACCCGTTCTTTGTCCTCGAAGGATTCGAGCAGGTTGCGCACGCTCATGGTCAGCGTCAACTTCTGCTGTCGGCTGATCTTTGAATCGGCCGCAACACGGTCGAGGGCCACTCTCATCTGCGTTTTGAGCAGTGCCTGGTCGTATGCACAGACCAGAACATCGTGGAAATTGAAGCGCTTGCCGGAGTAGTGCAATACCCTCGCGATGTTCTCGAGGTAGACGCGCTGGTGACCTTCAAAGAAGTCCTTCTCCATGTTGAAGGACTCGAAGACAAAGCCAACGTGCTCCTCCGCGTTGCCTTCAGGGGCCCAAAACGGGTTGTAGCGCGCCGATATCTCCGGCCGCAGTGGGTCAATCACACGTAGGTCCTGCATGCGACCCGCGGCTTCGATTGAAGGAAGCAGTTCGGCCAGCAGCTTCTTGTCACCTTTGCCATCGATGAAGATGATAGGGACACCGCGCATGATGTCCTGTTCGGTAACTGTTTCGAGAAGGTTGGTCTTGCCGGCGCCTGTCATGCCAAAAGCATTCGACTGCATGGTGCGTGTGTCATCGCTCCAATAGAAGGGCTCACCAAAAATGTCGTAACCGAGCAGGACTGAGGATCGCTTGCAGGCTTCCTTCAGATACTGGTCTTCCTTATAGCGTGGGACATGCGGAACCGGACGAGGCCATGTCGCCTCCATTTCGTTCCTCTTCGTCGCCTTGTATCGCAATAGCTCCCACAGGAAGATTGCGACCAGTAAGGGATAGATAGTGAATTCGACCAGCTGGCCTGCCCGCACATGCAGCCGGTCATAGGCGAGGAAATAGAGAATGCCAAAGATCCCAAGGATCAGCACCCAGGCCAGCAGGACGGCATCCTGCGCATCGTTGTGTCGGCGATATGAGTCTTCACGTATCAAGGGAGGCTCCGATCGGTTCGTTCAGCTTTGAAAACTGAAGAAGGTCATGGCCGCGCCGGCGAGTGCCAGGAGAATCCCGGCGACAATAAGAAGAGGGTGGATCTTCCGCCTGCCCTTGTCATCGCGCTGCGCGATCGGATTAGTCAATGGACGGCGCAACGTCTCCAGGAACTCGCCATCGCCAGCTCGGCCATAAGCAACGAGGAGGCGCGCATGCGCCTCCTCAAGAGAGAGATATTCGAGCTCTGCCATCAGAGCACCGCCGTGGCCAGAATGCGATGGGTCCCGTCATTCCCGAAGATGAATTCGTACACCCCGGCCTTTTGCACGTCGGCAGGCTCAAGAGCCAATACTCCTTCGACCGTTGCGCCTGGTTGCACATCTTTCTCGGGAAGTGCCGTACCCCTCACCGTGACCTGTATGGTCTCACCGGACTGAAATTGATAGGTGCCCTGTTCCGGGATCTGAAGATTCTTCAATCCAGCGAGAAGCTCGGCGTTTTTCGTTGGAACGATCGTGAAGACATTGGGCGAGACAATTCGGTATGGATGCGATCCGGTATTGCTGACGGCAAACCGTACATAGAGAGAATTCTTGTCGCGAACCACTTCCTTGATGAGAACACTGACATGGTCTTTGACGGGACGCACTCCGCGAGCGACGACCGGTGTGACCTCGAGCAGCGTAGACCCGATGGAAGAATCTGTTATTCGCTGGATCTCCTGGGGCGACGGAGTTGCAGCCGCTGCTGCCACGGAATGCCCACTGCTTTGAGCACCCAGGGCTGCTGTTTCATCAATGACAAAGGACATGCTGTGAACGTCACCTGGTGCCTCCAGCTCATAGGTTGAGAACTGGTGCTCGGTCCAAACCATGAGATTGGTCGCCTGCCCCTGCTTCAGAGGCTTGATGAAGACACTGTTATCGTGCCATTCGATCTGCATCGCATCGCTTCCCGCTGCAACGCGAGTGATCTTTTCGGGGAGTTGGAGGATGCTGATGTGATCGAGCGACGTGTGAACCGGGGTAACGCCGTTAGGGTTGACGGGCTGGTGAACGATGTTCTGGGCAAACGCCATGCTCCCGCCCAGAATGCTAAGCACAATAACATTTTTCTGAATGAGCATGACGGCGCTCTCCTTGAATCTGGGAAGAGGATGCCTTGAAGGCCATCCTCTTCGCACAGGTTGTATTCACACCACGATGGTGTGAGCTTCGGTCTCCAGGGTTCGAGGGGGAACCTGGACCCTTGGGTTTACGAACTTCCTGACTCGCATTTCGATATCAAGTAGTTCGCGTTTCGAGTAACGGCGCTTGCCGATGGTTACCCATTGGAAGAGCCACTGCTGTGGCGTGCGCTGGATCCTGACGGATACTCGCACTCCGCCATTCGTTCTGCGCCAATTCAGGAATCGCATCCGATCACTCCATTCTTCCCGGACAGGCAGCAGGCGAATGTTTGCCCTGGGGGACAGACGATTCGGCTGCTGGTCCACCAGGCGGTTGGCTATTCAGTTGTTTGTCGACGAACCCTAAAGCGCGCCGACGAGTTAACTTGCGGTCCCAACGATTCGGTTCGCTCCCCGGTCCAGCCGAAGCAGGAACTCCTTCCTGCCCGGACGAACAGAGAACAAGCAGTCGCCCTCAACCGCAACACGCACTCCTCTTCCGGAAGGCGCGACTTGCGTACGAATTCCGCCGGTGCGGGCTGCAATCGAATCAACGACCTCCTGGGGAAAGGCATGGAACAGAATCGATCCCATCCCTTTACCGCGAGAGACCACCGTGTGGAGCGCCTGGCACCAGCCCACCCGGTACATTTCCTTGCCGTCGCCCCAACTACGAACGATCGACTGCAAGGTAGCGGAGGTCTCCCGGGCTTGCTCTTGAGCGCGGCGATAACGAGCCTTCGCTTTTGCGAATGCCCGTCTTTCTGCGGCGATACCCTGCCGGTTTCCTGACCGGATGGCCTCGGCCACTCGTACAGTCGCCTGATCATGTGCCTTCTTCTCCTGGGTGAGTTTTCCCTGAATCATGCCGTGTCCAGCTGCATACACGGTGTTGATCAGGCGTGCTTCTTCAAACATGACGTTGGATACGGTGTTGCCCGTGATCAGGCCGCGGAACTGCTCGATCGGGAACGGCTTCTCCATCAGTTCTTCGATATGTTTACGAAGAATGTTGTAGAGCCGACCGATACGATCCGTCGGCAGAATCTCGAGCGAGAGTGGTAAGTCCTGAGCGTTGATCGCCTTGGCCTCTTTCAAAGCAAGCCAGGGCGCCGGAAGAACCTGCTGACGGATTCCTCGCAGTTTGCTCCGATCGGCATTCGTATTGTGTTTGAGCGAATCGATCTCCAGCTGCAACTCGCCGACCAGCTCATAGAGCAAGTCGTCTCGGCCGCTGGCGACGCAGGAACTCATCAGGTCGGTAATGACGCCGATCTGATTCCCACGCGACTTGAGAGCAACGAATTCGAGGGAAAACCACGGAGACTTGGCTCTACCAGCCTTCGTCTTCGTGACCTCGTGTTCGCGATCCATACGAAAACGGCTTTCCACGAAACGTGGGAACCGCGTTGCATCGATGACACACACCCAGTCAAAGTCGTAATCACCGCCATTGCGTTTAGCGGTCTCCGAATGAAGTGTATAGGTCCCTTCAAGCGTCAATTGCTCATTCACAACCATAGCTGCAACGTCAGGATGGAGTCCATGCTTCTCAATCAGGTGGTCCGTCAACCTTTCCCCTTTGAGATGCTCAAGTGGGAGCAGGTCTTCCTTCATGCGTACGGGGTAGCGCACACATAGGCCTGATTGAGACGGAACGGTTGTAATGGCTGCGCGCAGCGGCATCCAGTCAGCGCGCGACAGGACCTTGCCACTCTGAAGAACCAGGTAGCCATCGTCTGCCAGCGCGAACGCGGGTAGTTCGATGCCTCCACCGGTCATCAGCTTGTAGGCCCATCTCGCCATCAGACGACTGAGCTGCGTATGGATGTAGGGATGGCGTGTAATCTCGCCCGAACCATCAGCCAGGAGCGCCGCTTCGACAACCCTTTGGAACTCTTCGCCCTCTGAGTTGTCATTCTGGCGGACCTCCTGCCCAATGAGCTCAACCACCTTGCGGTGATTCCCTTCCCTCCAAGCCGTTTTGACCGTTTCGATCATCTCCACGGCCTGCGGAACGATCTCGGTCTCGATCGACTCCACCGGTGCATGTTGCAGTACGGTATAGCTTGATTCGAACTGAAGAGGCCGCGAGATTTCACGGATTCCCAGAACGATCTCGCTCTTGAAGGTGCGCGAGCCCAGGCCAACGAAACTGGCCAGGACGGACGGCATCTTCATACTGGGTTTGATCGAACTCTCCGGAACGATGATGTCTACGCCAAGAGCGTCGGCAACGTCGTCAGCCATGACTTTGAAGCTGCCTTTCGCTTGGGTCTCCCCGAATGCCAGCCGGAATTGGTAGAAACGTCCTTCCGGAAGCGCGAGCTTCCTGAAGAGACTTCTCCGTATCCAGCCGCGGCAATCGTTCGTTCCAAGTTCAAGATCCCTGACCACCGACACGCGAGCCTCCGGTTCCTTACGTACGACTTTGCAGCCGGACACCAGGATCCCGAAGTACGTGATTGCCGCCTCGGGCCATTGCTGGAAGCGTCTGGCGATCAAAGGCTCATGTGCAGCGTCACAGTAGTAGTATTTGCCGTTTTTGGCCGATCCTGATGCTCCGACCATTTTGTAGGCAATGCCATTGTGTGACACAGCGGTCATCGCGTTCGCCACGTTAGCCTCTTCGAAATCATCGAGAGGTTCGGTAGGAACACTGACCAGCGCCACGTGGATATTGGGATACATCGCACCCAGGAGCGTTGTGTCGAGCCACGATTCCTGACCGGTTCCAGGTATGCGCTCTTCCGTCCGCCCGTTGGTATCGATGTCGATCATCACGATTCGATTTCCTTCATAACTATGCATGTGAGTTCTCCGTGTGCTTGGGCACAGGAAGAAACCATGCCAATCCGCTAAAAGCCGGCTTGACCTGGTCTTTCCCGAGCTTGTTGAGGGGAACTAACCAGGCTTCCATGCCGGTTAGCGGAACGAATCCCTGCGAATAGGCCCGCAAGGTGGCTCAGAGAACCAGATCGGCAAGCATTACTTATCGATTGGTTTTTCTGAACTCGTCCGCTCGGTGGTGTTAGGTCTGCATTTTCACCGGCTCTTTCTCGATTGCTACAACTCCATCGTTGACTACTGCGTGTGACTGCCACACTTCGATGCGATAGTAGGGTTCGCCACGCTTGAACGCCTCGACCATCACGGCGCCTTCCGAACCGAACTTTTCCTTAAGCACTATCTGCTCGCTGGTCGGTCTTCCTTCGGCGAGAAAAAACAAGATCAAAGGGCCCTTGTCCTTCGCTTCGCTCGGCTTCCGCCCCCGCCGCTTCTCCTCGCTGGCCGGAACCGGCGACATCGACATCACTCGCGCTTCACTATTCATTGGTTGATTCCTCCATCCGAGATGCCGGGCTGCAAGGCACTACCTCTACCCGCACTGCCGCCCAGGGTACTGTCGGCGAGGACTGCATCCCGCTTTTCCCCCTGGATCTGCTTTGACCAGTACTCGCCGATGAGCAATCCACCGGGATTGTCCGCAGACCGCTCAATGTTGATTAGCCGGATGTGGTATTCCTCGACCAGTTGGTTGATGAGTTCGTGCTCATTGTTCATGCTGCGAACCGTCCTCACACCAAATGCTGTGTAGGTCAGCGGGTCATCCTTGCTCTGTTCGATGTGGCTCAGTTTGAAGGTCGAGCTTCCCTGCTCCTCTTCGAGTTTCCCTACGGTATCGTTCTTCTCCATAGTTGTAAGGGCGCTGCGCCGCAGGTTCGTCGTCATCTTGTTCATCGCATCAGCCCAGTTCTGCGAGAGCGTGTGTGGGTCGTAGTCGAGATAGCGAACCAGAAAGCTCTTGATGAAGGCTTCTTTCTCGTATTCGTCTGGAGCAGCATTCGACGAGTTCGCAGCAAGCGCGGAGGGCAAGAAGCGTGCCTTCGCCGCTCGATACGGGGTGATGACACTCGCCTCACCCTGACTGTTCACCCTAATCACGGTCGGGGGCTCCATGCGCACGAATAGAAAGCCGACGACAGCGACTAACGACACCACACCCATCACCCCGGCGATCACAATGCTTCGGTTGGAATACGCTCTCAGCGCACCATCCATCTCATAGAACCTGGGCGTTTCATTTTTGACCTTGCTCCTGGCTCTCATCGTCATATCCTCCCTCTCCTCTCGTTACCCTCTGGTCGGATTGTTCGGCGCTGGCGTGTTCGGTGGTGGAGTGCTGTAAGTCCCGCCGCCACTTCCACCCTGTCCACCGCCACCGCCTGTCGTCCCTGACGCAAACAGCGCATTGCTGCCGATGCCCATAATTCCCAGGCCTGCTCCAACTGCTGCTCCTCCAAGCGCACCCACTGGCCCGAGCGCCGCGCCTGCCCTCGCTCCGCTAATTCCGCCATTCGCCACTCTGGAAGCGGCCATGGCCAGGCCCGCACCGACGGCCGAAAACTGCCCGCGAAGGATGAAGGCCGCCACCATCGGAATCAAGAGAATGCAGATGGCGTAGATAATGCTGATCAACCCAATCATCTCTATGCCACCATCGAGAGATCCAAAAGTAGCGTCTCCAAAACCGAAGCTACCCAAATTGCCTGCTAGGATTGCATCAACATCGTTGGCGTGAATGGCAGTAATCAAACATCCAAAAACGCCGTAGATGATTGACCAGGCATTCCATACGCCAAGATTCAACGCGTAATACTTTGTAAGCGAGTTGATCATCGAACTCGGCGCCAGAGCGATCACGAATGGCCCCATCGCAAAGAGGCATGATCCCCAGAATGTATAGATCAGAGCAAAGATTTGAACTGCAACTGGATAAATGACGTAGGCAAGCATGATCTCCAAAAGTGTAAGCAGGGCTGATGGCGTCCATGGAATTGATGTGAATATCTTGTTGTAGCCATTAGCTTGGAAGAGGTCTCGCAGTTGTGCCTCCCAACTCGTAGCCAAATCATGAGCTCCGAAACTGCTGTCGATGGTGTTAGCGATCTGATTAAATCCAGTGAATAGATCAGAGAAGAAATTCGGCCAGTAGCCGATCACGAAGGCCGCGACTGCATACTTCAAAAACGTCCCCGCTAAGGATCGAACATCACCGCCCCTTACATAGGCTTCATAGATGCCAAGGACAAGGCATATGGTCATCAGTACATATGCAACACTCTGTATCGACGCCAGCAAGCTCCCGTTGATCCCATTGACGACCGACGTGAGCATCGATTGAAATTCAAATATCCCGGGCTGCATCGCACGCTCCAGTCATCGAGGGGTAAGAACCTGTAGGATCCTTTGATTCAGGTTCTGCATCTGCGTCGTCGAGTCTTTGAGCTCCCCGCTTCGGTTCGATAGGTTTGCGCTATTCACACGCAATAGCTCTGCCATCCCCATCTGCGTGTAGGCATTTGCCTGTATAACCCACGCTGACGCCTCGGCATCAAGGATCGGTGCTGTTCCCGGGGCCGACGCAGCGATCTGCTCGTTCAGTTTCTGCGCAACTTCCATCTCCCGCTCCGCAAAAGCATCGAGTTCGATTGCTTTCTTGATCGCGTCCTGCGCCTGCGCATCCCCCATGTCGACTTGGTATGCGACATTTTGTGGCATTGCCGTCTGCGCCGGAAGCGGGGCAAAGACCTTTTGGTAAGCACTGTTGATCGCGGCGATGTTGTTGGGATTGCCGGAGAGCATTTGTTGTTCGAGCTGCTGTGGGTTCGGCAGCGTAGCACTTGAGATGTTCAGTGTGCCCAGCTGACGGAAGCTGGTAAATGAGGCCGTAAACCCAGTCACCATCTGCTTGGCGCTGTTTATAGCCGATATTGGATAAAGTACGTTCTGTTGGAACTGCTGCTCCTGCTGTTCCACCTGATCGATTGCTTTCAGTGGTGAGGCGACGGCGCTGCTCAGAGTGCTGTTGATCTCCTTGAGCCCGGCGAGAATGGCCGCGATGTCAACGCCAAACTGTGAGTGCGCGGGCTGCACAGCAACAGCACTCACGATCAATACTCCGGCCCCGCTGAGGGCCAACCGGCGCACGAAAGGTTTGTGAACAAACAACTGCCGTGTTTTCATTGGCCGCCTCCAAGATGATTGAGAATCTGTTGATTCAGGTTCTGCGTGTTGGAAGTTGATTGCTTGAGAATGGACCCGCGATGGCCCAGTTGTATCGCCGCCTCACGCAGCTGGTAGGCCAACAGCTTGTGCTGCATGGCCAGGCTCGCTAACTCAGCGGTCCTCGCCTCGGCGGCGACCATGGCTGCCGTACCTGGCGCCGTTGTTTGGGCCTCATCCTCGATCCTCTGCGCTGTCTGGAGCATCGTCATGGTTGCCTGATCGGCGGCCATCGATTGCACCGTCGCATCTTTTGCGACGGCATCCTCAATATCCATCATCTGCAGATTGAGCTGGGGAGCGACCCCGGTGGCCGGCTGTAGACCATAGGTCGACGTGTAGCTCTGACTGAAACCTCCGATCTGCCCGATCTGCCCGCTAAGAAAGGTGGACTCCAGAGATTTAGGCATCTGCAGGTTCGCGCTATTTACGGGTAGTGTGTACACCTGGTTCATCCATCCGCGATAACTGGCCTTAATCGTCGAGATATAGTTCTGTGCCTGGGCGATCAATGTGACGGGCCACAGTACTTGTTGCTCTGTCTTCAGGATCGAGCTGCGAATCTGGTTGATGTCCGTGAGTGCTCCGCCTATCGGGCCGGTGATCGTGCTCAAAATCGCGGAAAAGATGCCCCCCAGCTGCGCATACGCACCAGTCGGAAAGAGGAGCAGAACCATCACAAGCATGCTCGCGCCCATGGACATTGCTTTGGCTTTCATACCGTCGCTCCTTCGAGGACAAACCACTCGGGCATTTCGTTTCGCGTGGCACCGCCATTCGGCGTCGGGCTTCGCTTGCCGGTATCCACGGGTGCATGGTCGCCCAGCCGGCTCACTTCGCCGGACCGTTCCTCGGGAAGCTCCGGCAGCTCGGAGAGACCGTGGGGAAACTTGTTCGCAAGTTCCTCGTAGCGTTCGACCAGGCTTAGATGAGGATTAGTAGCAAGCCACCACTGCCGGTACCAACGCTCACGCGGATAGGTTGTGAGGAGCCAGTATTCGAGCGGTGTGGGAACGATGTACAGGCTGTGCGTCGTCTCCGCCTTTTCACCGATCACAATCAGAAACTCGCTCTTCTTACCCTTCTCCGTCATCCCCAGACTCTTCACTCGATTGAGAGTTGTCTCGTTCAAGTGCAGAAACTGACGTAAGACGTCGTAATTTCCCTTCTGTCGCCCGATCATCTTTACAGCCGTGGTGGCAAGGATCGCGGCGCCGAATTCGTTTGGTTTGTCCGGCGTCCCGGTAAAATCTTCAACCGCCTGCGATATTCCCCACACACAGGCATTGCGTTTCCTGGCTGTCCTGAAGAGCTGCACGACAACCGGCGCGAGACTTGGCGATTGCAACAGGGCCCAGCACTCATCGAGAACGGTGATGCACCGCTTGTTGGCTCTTCCCTGGGCACGCTTCGTGGTGGTGTACGCAATCAGCAAGCTCATGGCGACTTCGAGCTTCGGATCGTCTTTGAGTTGTTCAACGTTGAAGTAGAGCCACGGCGTCGACATATCGATGGTGGTCGGCCGATCGAAGAGACGTGCATACATCCCGTTGTTAACCCACGCCCGCATCTTTGCCGCTGCAATTCGCGCAGCCTCGTTCACCCGTGGATTCTTGTCTTCGTCGTAATAGTTCTGCAGTTCGTCATAGAGGTCGCTATAGAGCGGAATAGGATTGTCAATGCGCATCTGCGCCCTGGCGTAGGTCTTGCGAATCGCGTTCATGATGAGATTGTCGAGAAGATCCGTGTCGCCTTCGCCGCTGTCACCGATCATGAAGCGGGTCAGGTTCTTCAGAAATGCCAGATGATCGTTCGACGGTTCCACCTGACCGGGTTCAAGATCAAACGGATTGATCGTCTGTTCACTGTCGAGCGACATAGTGATCATCTGGCCGCCCATGAACGTTACGGGATGATAGTAGCTATCGCCGCGTTCGATGATCGACACCTGAACATCCTGTCGCGCGCACGTTAGCAGCATCTTGCCAACGTGTACGCTTTTGCCTGTACCCGAAGTTGCCGCAACGATCGCATTAGCATTTTCGAGATTCGGATCAAACGGCGAAAATGGCAGCAGTTGCCGGTAGGGTGTTTCGAACAGCATCAGAGGCGACCTCGTAGTTCCGGCCCAAGGCAACTCGACCGGCAGGAGATCTGCTGCATGGGGCGTCAACAAATCGTGATCACGGCGGTCATCTTCGGCAAGCCCGGGCAGAGTCGAAAAGAACAACCTGCGAGTCGCCAATGACTCCGAAAACCCGCGAGCTCCGTTCATGCGAGCGACTACGTGCAATATCTGCTGTCGGCGATGGGCTAACTCTCTCTCCGCCGTCTCATACTGTTGAGCAGACCATGCCGGGGCAGAGGTATGCACTCCAACGACTACGCTCACTCGCGCGGTCTTGACCGACGACGCAATAATCTCCTGCTGGATCTGTATCAGCTCCTGCGTTGCGACCTGCGCGGTGACGTCTACACGCAGATTGCCTTTAGAGTCCTTTTGTGCCGCCTGCATCTTGCGAAACTTCTTCTTGTATTTATCCAGCACCACCCGCTGGTCGGGGACGACTACCTGGGTCGAGATCACGATCGGAAAACCTATCGTCATCAACTCCCGCAGAATGCCGGGGTAGGTCCCATCTGGCGGCGTCTTGAGGCTGATAAACGTCCACAGCATCCCATCAATGTTGAGATAGGTTTCTGTTTGCCCCAGGATGTTCCCCGGTGCCAGCCTCTCGCGAGCGGAGATTTCGCGCGTCTCAGCGATATTCTCCTTCAGCGGTGTGAGGTCAGGGTCCATCGGATTGAATGCGCGCTTGATCTCCAGAAATATCTCTCCGTGGGTCATTCTTTCCGGCCCGAGCCCTCCACTCTTCATCGCCGACTCAATACCAGAGATGATCGACTCAAACTCGGCAAGAGTGTCCAGGTGCTCTTTCTTGGTCTTCTGAATTGCCTTTCCGACAGACAGCGTGAAACTCCCACCAGCCTGCCTTCGGTCATCCTTGCTCTGAGGCCCGCCGCTGGCGATCATCGCCCGCTTATGCTTCACCGGATCCCAGATCAAATACACACCGGATATCCGCGACAAGTAGGCGCCCAGCCTTTCTTTCTCCTCCCATGCCGCAAGTCTCCGATCGTCGAGAATCCTGGCCTCAGGCGTCTCCGATCGCGTGGCGTCGCGATACTGATCGAGCAACCCATTCAGGCTCTCCACCACCTCGTAGCGAAATTGCACACGCATGCTCTGCTCCGGCATCGCGCGGAGCAAGGATTCAACGACGCCTTTCGCCTCATTCCGTCCATCGTCATCGGAGAAATAGGTTACTGCGCCTTGCACGCGAAAGCCGGCGACGTAGCAGCCATCGGTGCGAACCATGACGTTGTCGAGAAAGTCGCGAATCTTCAGCAGTTCGCAGACGGCGGGGTCTTCGAGGGAGCGCTCATGCTGGGCAGTCGTCCTGGGCATTATTCGTTCTCCTTGAGGAAGCTGTTGGTAAGTTTCGTGTCGCGGGCCAGCGCACAGTAGCTGCGCGCTTGTCCGTAATAGAGCACCAGGTCGAGCAGATACCCGCGAGGTTTCCCATACTTGAACAACATCAGACTGGGCACCCCGAGGACGAGGACCATGAGCATCAGGAACCAGTTCATCGGCAGAAAAAACATGTAACGGTCAGAGAAGAAGAATTGCCCAACCAGCATGGCGATCGCGCACGCCATCGCAAGAAACAGCATGTCTTCGAGCTCGAGGCCCAGCAGAGTGACCTTGGCGTGCAGGTTGCGCGAAACCGGACTCAGTCTCAGTGCCATTACGCCACCCCACTTGTACCGGCTGCGATGAAGTGTTCCATCAACCTCATCAATCCAGAGACACAGAGGCATGCTCCGCCGGCGATAAAATGCCGAACCCAGTCGTCACCAATATTGAGTCTCTCGAAAAACCCTCCCACCCCCAGCACAGCCCGTACAATCTCGATCCCGCCGTAGACGGGCAGAATCACGTTTCCTACCCAATTGGCGAGACTAAGAATCGCCGACCAATATTGCGTTGCTCCCTGTCCCTGGCTCGCGAAGACTTCGGCCAGCCGCAGGAGCCCGGAGACAGAAAGTGCGGCCATGGTTCCACCGATATAGGGATCGATCTGGTAGCCACGTGAGTATTTGTAGATGCCCATCGCCAGTAACAGCGCGGCGAGAATGGGCATCACCGCGTTGCCAACCCAGTTGGTGAGATTGAGGAGACCACCGTCGAAGGATCCGCTGTTCATGCTTAGCCTCACGCGCTCATATATGCTTCAGTTCTTGTTCTCTGTCAAAGGGTGGCAGGCGACTGGCCCGGGTGGAGAATCCGTAGCAAAGCGATCGCCGCTTTGCTGCTCCATCGCCAAAGAAACTGGCCCAGCTTAAATAGCGCAAAGCACTCCGCAGCCAAACAAATCACCGCTATAAGGACGGCGAAGAGCACTCGACCTACCGGAAAATGAACCGCGATGGACAGAAGGAAGAGCAGCATCAGACAACTGCTCGTAAAAAGGAGGCTCTGTAGAAACAGTTCCCGCGTTCTCATGGTCGGTTCTCCATTTCAGAACAAGATCCAAATCAGGGTTTATGAAAATGCGAAGCTTTCAAATGCCAGTCCGGGATTAAGTCAGGGATAACGTCCGACATGTCGGTTGTTATGTCAAAGCGCGAAGTCACCACCGCTACGAGCGCCATTTCCGCGCAATATCCAACACTGCCGATTCCAGCCGCGACCAATAGACATGCCACTATTCGCTTTATAGATTGACTCCTGCGAAATGAGTTACTAACGCCCAGATTCCAGTCACACTCAAGAAGCCAAGGCCGCTCGCCACCAGACCTCCCCAGGGGCGATGGCGCACGTAGTTCACAATCGCACCGGACAGCGCGAGGCCGCCGACGATCGGACTAATTCGATTTGCTGCATAACCAAATGCCTGCATGAGCATGTCGGTCACACCATATTGATCACCGCTCTGCATCCAGCTACCTGTCGCCAGGTTGTAAATGCCTTGGACCCCCAGAAGAAACAGGGCAGCGATGATCGACGCCAGTGGGCTATATCCCTGACTTAGATCAAGGATCGCTTTGAAAACGAGAGACGCAGCGACGACCGGGACCAGGTGCGCTAGCAAAAAGTTATTGACGAAATCATTAGTGACTCTCTCGACGCCCTGGGTATACGGAGCTCCAGTGGCACCGGCAATCGTGAGTTGCGATGCTCCAGGAACGCCTTCATTACTGAGCCAAAGACTTACTCCGGGAAGGCTGATTAGCAAACACCCCCAGAAGAGCCATTTAAGAAAGCCACCACTGGCCTCAAAGTTCATCCCGCCTTCGGAACGGAGTCGCATCCCAGCCATGACAAACGCGCCTAGCGCTGCCGGAATGGCCAAATCCATCAGGAGACCAAGAATCGCTCTGAAGACCAGCGGTGTCTGCATGTGTGCCTCAACCTATCGCCTGACCTTGTGAGATGAAGTACTCGATGAGCCGCAGGATGCCTGATACGCAGATCAGACCTCCTGCAGTCATTGCCGATGGCAGCCAGCTGCGGCCGCTCCGCCACTGCAAAACAGTGGCGACAACAGCGACGCCAGCGCCCACCGGGCAGATCACGTTGCACACCCAATTCACGAGATTAAGAAATGCGCCTTCAGGCTGTGAGGCGGTCTGACCCTGGACTGCCTGGCCGGTGGCGGGTGTGGTGCCGAGGTTTTGAGCAACGGTGGCAGCGGGGGCTAACAGAGCGGCTCCGATGAAGGTGATGAGGATGAGCGCCTGCAGATCTTTCTGCGCGGCACGCACGGCTCGCATAAACGACTTGATCATGGACTTGCCTCCTTGACGGGGTGCCGTCGAACAGGAAAGTCGCATGACTTTACTTTTTGCTCAATCGAATGGAAGCTCTGTTTCGCTAGAATTTAGACATGGATGGATGATGCAACGACAACTGGGCCCCGCGTGAACCGATCAAATCCGACGGGGGCTCTCGTGGGATTCGACCCAACCGTTCACAATCCCTACCTGGCCTGTACCTCCTCTCGTCCCGCGCCCTCTTACCTCTGTTTTGTCGCTTCAGATCTTCGGCGCGCCGTTATAAAAGTGAAGTACACGTTTTTTCTCTTTTTGCACTATCGGAACCAGGGCTCATTGGCTGCTCGCGGAGCACGCTCGATTACAAAAGTAAAGTACACACTTTTTCTCTTATGACTTTGGCCGGTCGGCAGCCGGTCCTTAGCCGTCGTCTCACTTCCGTCACAAAAGTGAAGTACGCGTTTTTTCTCCATTCACCGTTTGGCGCGTGCTGCTCGCTTTTACTATGACTTGGCTCGGGCGGATCAATGCAGTCGGGGGCACAAAGCAATGCGGCCCAGTGATCAGGCCGCACCTATGGATACGTACTGGCGTATCTTTCTACGGTTGTGCCGGGGCGCTCGAATCGAACGCGGTAGTGTCGAGATGAGGAGCGTGAACCGTCTTCTCCGCGCCGGCCGCATTCGCCTGCTGCGACTTTTCGAAGATGACGTAGATCTCGGTCCCGGCAGACACGCTGACCACTATGTGCTGCATTGTCATCATCCGCATGATCTGTTCATCACCGGCATTCCCGATATTGTCCGCTACGCGCATTCGTAGAAGATCGTTCTCGCTGACGGCGCCATTTGCGCTCGGAGCGCCAACAATCATCGCGGCCGTCTCGCCGATACCTGCAAGCGAGCGCACCAGCATGCTCCTGCCAGCCTGCTTTCCGGTAACGGTCCCTTTAACAGCTTGCAGGCTCATATCTGCGGCGACGGCATCGATCGCGACCCTCTCTCCTGCGGGAAATTCAATTGACGAGAACGTGATGTTCACGAGACCCGATGGGTCCGCTTGCGAGATCTTGCCGACGACACGGCTGCCCGCTGGAATAAGCACTGCTCCGTCCCGTTCGTAGTTGTATTCGACCACCGCGGTCACAGGTGCATGTACCGCCGTCGTCGCCATGGACTCCAACCGCGCTGCGACATGATATCCAGGAGACAAGCCCAGATTGCCGACCTGTTGTTGTTCGCTTTGCGTCCCGGATCGCAACCCAGAGTTGCCTTGGTTATGGGCTATGAAGACGAGTGACGGTTTGCTCAGTGCGTCCTCTTCTTTCTTCAGCACTTGCTGTTCACTCTGGCCACCGGAATATGGAGGCGGTGTCCACTTCGACTGCCCGTTAGGTGTCGTATCGGGTTCGTCAAACTTTTCCACCTGGTTGAGCCGCTTGTTGCCGTTAGGAACCCCCAGTGTGCTGCTGGCTTGCGTCTGATTGATCTTTGGCGCCTTCGTCCTCTCGATGTCGGCCGCGTCGACTGTCCCTCCTCTCTTCGCGTCATCCGAAGACGGTTTGACCTTGTCGCTCGGGATCAAGTCCCCCGGGGCAGCTGTTCCCACGACTCGCCCAAGGTTCGGCTTGGCAGCTTCGGCCCCGGTTTTCTTTTTGCTCGTTCCTTTGGAGGAGAGGAACGCCAGCATCCCGAGGCCAAAGACAAGGATCGCGCCAATAACCATCAACATGAGAGGCATGTTCCCCCCTCCTGAGCCGTGCTTTTTGTCGAGCACAAACGGACGCTTCGTGACAGCCCCCGGCAAGCCGATCGTTTCAGCTTCCGGGTCCGCAATCGGTATTACCTTTTCCGCTGCCTCTTCGATCGGTACATGCTCTGGTTTTGCCATGGGTCACCTCTTAGAGTGGCGTATTTGAAAACCTTATGGACTAGCTGAATCGGGAGATTATCTTTCCGGCGCTACAAATGGAACCGGCATCAGGAGGGGTGTATCGACAGCGCTTGCAGTTGCGAGCTGGAGTAATAACCGGTCTTTGCTCTGTTTGAATCCGGGCCGGGCGAACTGGACGGCGCCGTCAGCGCGTTCACCCGGAGCCAGCCGCCGCGCATTGAGCCGGTAGTCTGTAATCGGAATCTGTTCGGCAAGAATCTCGTGCTTTTTGTCCTTCTTTTTGTCGCCACCGAGATTCGGACTATTCAGCTCGACCTGTGGCGGTAATACCTCGATCCAATGATTCGTCGTATTCATTACCGAGTACGCGACCAACATCTCCTCGCCTTTTTCTCGCACGGCGCCAAGAGCTGCGGCCAACGGCTTTTCAGCCGCCTTACCATCCGGATTTCTTTCATCTTTGGCTAAGCCTCCGATCCAACTCGGAGTTGCAATCTCGGCCTGGATCTTCAGTGCTTGATCGATGGCCGGAACTATCTTTGGCCTCTCGTCCCTCGCGGTCTCCACGCTATGTGCAGCAGCATCCGATGAGCCGATGAGGAAGCTTTGTGGTGGCCGGTAGTTGACGACAAAATCGACTGGAGCATCTCCCCCGTTGCCATCGGAAAGCAAACGCATACTGATCTCCTGGCCTGATTGAAGCGCGATCACTAGGTTGCTCGTTGCGGATTCTTTTGTGCTCGGTTTAACGAATACAAGGCGTGGTTCCTGGTCGGAGTGTTCCACCTCGAATAGCGTAGGAGCTCCGACGGCGACCGAAGTCACCGCTTCGGGTAGCCGAATGGTGGTTGTGAACAACGGCCGCAGGTGAAGATCAGTGACACTACTGGTCGAGACGGGCAAATCGGTCACTAACGGCTTCACCTCGGCTTGGGTTGTCGTGACGCTTGTGATTTGCTGGGCTTGACTCAAAACTGCGCCCGTAAGAACGCTGATAAAACCAATCATCCGTATCGAATACATGTCATCGTCCTTTCCCGGGCATTGGATTATCCCGGCCTGCTTGCTCGCGCAACTCGAGCTGATATCGGTGATGGACCGCCTCGACGTAGGACACGACATCGGGATTTGCATAGTTCAGTCCGCGCCGGGCAATATGTCTTGAGCCGCAGTAATATGCGGCTACAGCCAGACGCATCTCCCCACGAAACTCTGTCATGAGATCGGCGAGGTACCGAACTCCGCCGCTGAGATTTTCCGTTACCGAAAAGCGATTCCTGACCAGATACATTTCCGCCGTGCCCGGCATCAGTTGCATCAGGCCTGCCGCACCCTTGTTCGACAAGGCATGTGGATTCCAGTTCGATTCCTGGGCAATGATGGCATGTACGAGCGCACGTGGAACGCCGTAGTGGTCGGCATATGCATCCGCGTAATACTTCGACTCAGGATTGCCCATGGGCCGCGTCTCAGCCGTGGACTGAATCGCCAGAGCCATCACACAAAGAGCCAGAACTAGAAGTCTTCTCATGCCTCCGCCTTCTCTGCGAAGATTGCTGCGATATCGGTCACTTCTTCTGGGGATACCTCTGACGCATACCTTCCGGCGATACGCACGATCGATTCGAACGCCTGTCTCATCAGCAGGCGCTTTCGATCTCCTTCTGTCTTCGCGATCAGGGGCAGCATGATGTCCTTGTGTTCGGGCCTGATCTGCTCGATTCCGAGTAGCTGCATGGCCAGGGCCACGTCGTTCATCTCGGAGATAGACGGTGGCTTCTCCATCGTGTAGGCACGCAGGCTTTTTGCGAGCCCCGCAATGAAGCGGTGTGTCTTTTCGTCGGCGTCGGGGGTGCGCCTGGCCACGATCGCCGCTTCCCGTTCCGCAGTCGGGTGCTCAACCACGAGATAGAAACTGCGGCGGCGAAGGGGGTCGCCTAAACGTCGTTCCTGATTCGACGTCAGAAAGACATGTGGTATCGACGTTGCGTGAACGGTGCCCATCTTCGGAATGGAGAGGGTCCAAACTGAAAGTAGCTCCAGGAGCATCGCTTCAAACGCATAATCGACCTTGTCTATCTCATCGATCAGCAGGACACAGCGTTGGTTCTGCTCGATTGCTTCGAGCAATGGGCCCGCGATGAAATACGCGCGGCTTGTCACCTCGCGTTTGATTTCCGTCCAATCAGGGGCTCGGTCGCTCTTGCTCGTCAGGAGCACATAGAGTTCCTGAAGGCTCTTGTCGTATTGCCCGATGGCTTTTTCTTCGTTGATGCCTTGGTAGCACTGCAATCGCAGCAAGGGGACCCGATAAGAGCGCGCGACCGACGCAGCTAGTTCCGTCTTGCCGGCGCCGGCGGGGCCTTCGAGCAGGACGGGGCGATGCAACCGACCCGCGAGGTAAACCGTCGTGGCAGTTTTCAGATCAGTGAAATAACCCTCCCGCTCTAACGCAACGAGGGTCTCATCTGGGGATGCATACATCGGGTCCGTCCTCCCGGCTCGCTCTCAGGTGGGGAGAGCGTAGGACGGACCCGCTATTCAGTCAAACGGACTGAAGCTTAGGCCGGGGTCTAGTGCTCGGGATAGAGTTTTTGATCCGGTCCCACCCAGCCCTTTTCGGTCCAATGGAATGGATAGTTACTCTGATAAGTCTTGATTGTCCCGGGAGGTCGATTTCCGAGCTGTACCAGGCTCTTCTCTTTAGCCTCGTAATAGAGCGTATACACCTTTACACCGTTGACCTCTTCCATCTGGCCGTTAGTTTTCGTGAGGCTAATCAAGTCCTCCAAACGAGGCTTCGCATGAGTGTTTTGCCAGACCAAGCTGGCGTCCTGTTCCGTCGGTGGAGGTGGCGTTCGCTTGCATGCAGTGATCAGACAGGCGACTGCTAGCCCTAGAGTCATCAAAGAGAAGGAGCACTTCATTGGGGAGGGTGTCCTTTCAAGTTCTCCATATTTTCGAGAATCGGCTTCATTTGGTCAAACGTCGTATTGAACGCATCCCGAGCCTCGACAAGCCCTCTTTCCGGGCCATATCGAATAACGAGATGCACGATGAGCGTACGCACCAGTGCGATGTCGGCCAGCAAAGGTATGAACGGCTCCGGGCTTGAAGCCTCCATGTCCTGGACGAACGCCAACAGTTTTTCTGTGTATTCATCACAGCGGCCTTTGCCGAGATCAGTGATTCGATCAAGCTCTTTGCTTAGGTTGTCATTCATCACGTTTTTCCGACCTGCCAATCGAAATATCTCGCGATTGTTGTACCACCAACCTTTCCCATTCCAAAAACCGAGGTTGCCTCAATAGCATCATCTTCACTGTTACCCGCTGATAACACTAGCCTTGTTTGAGCACTAAGCGTCTTTCGCGTCCAGAGCCTTGTGTCATTTGACCGAGTTTCGAACCTGTTTTACACACAAGGTGCGCGTTTTCCAGCGCATGCAAGGAAGAGCCAATCTCGGAGCTGGTTCTGCCGGTTCCCGGAATACGGCTCTTGAAGAACAAGCGTTCACTCAAAACTCGAGGTGCGATATGTCTGGAAGCGCAATCGGAAACAAAGATCTGCTTGGTGAAGAACAGGTCTCGCATCAACAGACGGCTAAACAGGAGCCCGAGAGATCGGGGGGAGTCGTTCCATACATGGCGTTGCATCTGGAGCGAAGCGGCCTGCAGCAAACGGCCAGCTTTTCGAATCATCCATATGGTTCATCGGTCGAACTACCAACTTCTGAAGTTGAGAATCCCCGTAAGCCAATACCAAACACGTACAGCTCTCGACAGCTCATGGAAGAGGGAGAATGCCTCTTGACCGCCATCGAGGTCGCCCGCCGATTGGGCGTTTCAGAACGCTTTGTGCGCGACCATACCAGCCGTCGCTCCCCCATGATCCGAGCCGTAAAACTCGGTTCACTCCTTCGCTTTCGCTGGAGTGATGTGGAGACATTTCTGGCTGCACTCGACACTGCTCGGACTTCCCGCAGGCGGCGTTTTGGTGTATGAACGAACTGTTCTCCACGGCCATGGATCGACCAACAGCACTGGAAACGGAGAACTCTAGTGGCTATGAAATATCAGAAGGGCACCGTCTACCTTAGCGGGAAGCGGGTGAAGATGTGGTACGGGCAATACCTGGTCTACAGGAAGGACCGCCAAGGAAAGGAGGTGCGCAGACAGCGCAATGTTGCGCTCTGTCCCAAGGCCAACACGCCCAAGTGGAAGGCCGAAAAGATGCTCAAGGAGATCATCCTGAAGGAGACTGAGGGTGCAGGACCTACCCCAACGCTTCCGCCTGATGATTCCGTAACATTCCGTTGGTTTGTGAAGGAGCGGTATATTCCCATGCGGCGAGGCTCATGGAGCCCAGCCTATAAAAAGACGAACACTTACAACCTGGAGCACTACCTGATCGAGTATTTCGGGGACCTGCCGTTACGGAACCTCAGCACCTTCGCAATCCAGGTCTGGCTGAACACTCTGGTGGAAGAAAAGGACTACTCCGAATCAGTGGTTCGCAGTTGCTTTTCCAACATCCGTGCCATCACCCATCTGGCCAGGAAGCAGAAGTTTCTGGTCGATGATCCGGGAGAAGATGTGACCATGCCGTTGACCAAACCGGTCGAGAAGCCCGTCATGAGCCTGGAGCAGACCCTATCTCTGCTCGGAGCGATTACGGACCTGCACGATCTCTGCCTGATGCATGTCGGCATCTTTAGCGGGCCTCGCGCGAGCGAGGTGATGGGGTTCCAGTGGAAGTCGTGGACCGGAGTCTCCCTGATGCCGCATGGCACTGCCTACGAGGGGCAGTTCTACAAGGGACGGCTCAAGTCGAAGGCAAGCAGAGCACCCATCCCAGTTCCGGAGCCGGTTCGTCCGGTGATCGAGGCCTGGCGTAGGCTCTCCCGGGATCCCTCTCCAGAGGCGCTGATGTTTCCCACCTTCGGACGCGGCGAACGCAAAGGCGAGGCCGTGCCGCGGCAGGCGAAGAACTTCCTGAAGTGGCGGATCCGCCCGATCGCTCGCAAGCTCGGCATTCCGGACCGCCTGGTGACCTTCCAGGTGATGCGGCGGTCCCTGGGAACACACCTTCAGGAACACGGAACCTTGAAGGACACCCAGGGCGCGCTACGCCATGCCAGCATTACGACGACGGGCAACGTGTATGTGCAGGTGGTCGAGGATAGCGTGATGCGGGCGGTCAACTCCCATGCCACGGCTGTACTGGATGGATGGACGCCAGCGGTGGAGGGTCTCGGACTGAAGGGACGCAACGTCAGAACCGTGCCGGCGACAACGAAAACCGCGCGGTCTTCTATCGCAATTTGACGAAGTTTGACGAAGTTTTTGGAAGGGGGTGCTGTAAGTGATTGATAAATATGGCTCCTGAGGTAGGACTCGAACCTACAACCCTTCGGTTAACAGCCGAATGCTCTGCCATTGAGCTACTCAGGAGTGTATTGGAGCGCGATTATCTCGCACTGCGCTAAGACAGTTATAACAAAAGCGGAACAAGGGGTCAAAGGTAGTAAGCGAGAAGGAGTTGGCGCAGGGCCTAGGTGTTTCCGGCGACTGTGAGATTTCGTGCCCTCATGGGTAAAGCAGAACCGCAATATTGTATGCGGTAAAAGGCCCTGAGTCCGTAGAAGTACAGGCACCTACGACTGCCTGGTGATATTTGCCCGTGTTCAGACGGGACTGAAGCTGGGTTGGAAGTTCCGTGAGATGGTCGGCTGTATAGCGCATGATGAACCAAGGCTTGCGAGTCCCTGCATAGCCGGTAGGCATGCTGCAGGTGCGGCGAGCGTCTTCAATGATGTGGGGATTGTTTGCAATCTGGACGCCGGACCGCGCGAGTAGGCCAGAGACTGTAGTTTCCTGCTGGTTGAAGCTCAGGATGTCGACGGTGTTTGCGAAGTCTTCCACTGCGTAGAACTGGTGATCCCGGACGACGACGGAGATGCCTACCACATCCACATTAGGGTCGAGCAGATTCGCACGGTGGCCTTTGGAGTGCATCCAGAGGTCGTGGATCATGGTGGATTCGGGGGCTTCGGCTACGTTTTCGGTGATGAGGCTGAAGTGCGCGCCAGTTCTAGCGCCGCGGGCAGAAAGCTCGGGCTCGCCGGGAAACTGATGGGAGATTTCGGAGTGAGCAGCCATCTGGCGAGCGTGGTAAAGAGCAGCCTGAGCGAGGGTCGGATCAAAGCGGAGCGGCTGGAGTCCCCGTGCGGCTCGATCCTGATTAGCAGCGGCAAGAAGGTACTGTTCGGCTACGTTTGGTCCGGGGGCCGACGGAGAGGCGGCGAAGATTGGCGGACAAAAAGTTGCTGCGGCGAAGAGGACGAACGCCTTATGGGCGTTGCTTCGAATCCAACTATGAACAGTAGTGAGGTGTGACATGATGGACCCCGAATTCTGTCTATGCCCTTGGCGTGTATCGGCGGCTATTTTTTTGATCTTAGGTAGCAGGTGCGGCCGAAGTTAATACCACTTTCGGGGTAGTTGGGGAGCCAGGCAGAAGGGGGCGATGCGAAAGTGCTACCGGTGATATTTTTGCGCTTTTTAGGCTTTGGTGGCAAGCGTGTCGTGGATGAGGTCCCAGGTTTTGCGGATTCCCTGCTCTAACGAGGTAGTGTGGTGCCAGCCCAGATTGTGGAGGCGAGTGACGTCCATGAGCTTGCGCGGGGTACCGTCAGGTTTCGTGGCGTCAAAGACTAGATCTCCTTTGAACCCAATAACTTCAGCTACCGTCTCGGCTAGCTCCCGGATGGTGACGTCTTCGCCGGTGCCTATGTTGATGAGCGGTGGGTCGGTTTCGTTGAGGAGGGAG
This sequence comes from Edaphobacter aggregans, assembly GCF_003945235.1. Lineage (NCBI taxonomy): Bacteria > Pseudomonadati > Acidobacteriota > Terriglobia > Terriglobales > Acidobacteriaceae > Edaphobacter > Edaphobacter aggregans. Next base: position 5,242,955 of record NZ_RSDW01000001.1, on the reverse strand, counting down.
TTGTAGCGGGTGTCGTCGAGGTTCATCAGGAAGACGCAGGCTTGAGCTAAGTCGTCTGAATAGAGCAGTTCGCGACGTGGTGTGCCGGTACCCCAGACGGTGACGGTGGGAGAGTTTTTTTCTACGGCCTCGGCGGTCTTGCGGATGAGGGCGGGAAGGACATGGGAATTGGCCAGGTCGTAGTTGTCGCCGGGACCGTAGAGGTTGGTGGGCATGGCGGCTAAGTACTTTGTTTTGTGCTGCCTGTTGTAGCTCCAGCACATTTCTATGCCGGCGATTTTTGCCAGGGCGTAGGGACGGTTCGTGGGCTCGAGGGGGCCGGTTAGGAGCGAGGATTCGGGCATTGGCTGCGGGGCCAGTTTGGGGTAGATGCAGGAGGAGCCGAGGAAGAGGAGGCGGCTTACGTTGTTGATTCTGCTGGCTTCGATGATGTTGGTCTGGAGGATGAGGTTGTCGTGGATGAAGTCAGCGGGGTAGGTGTTGTTGGCTAGGATGCCGCCTACTTTGGCTGCTGCGAGGAAGACGTATTCGGGGCGCTCGGTGGCGAAGAAGTCGTTGACGGCATTGGTGTTGAGGAGGTCGAGTTCGTCGCGGGTGCGGGTTAGGATGTTGGCGTAGCCGAGGCGTCGCAGTTCGCGGTGGATGGCGGAGCCTACCAGTCCCCGGTGGCCGGCGATGTAAATGCGGGATTCTGGGGTCATTTTTTGGCTCCTTTTTTTGCTTGTGGTGGATCGTGTTTTTATTGGGATTTCTTGAGATTTTGGGTGTTCGATGATGGTGTTTTGTGGTCAGTACGTGGAGCGAAGTGTGGCAATGATGGTTTGTTGACTGTCGTTTTTTGGAGGGCGGAAAATCGGCAGTTTTTGATGTTTATTTTCATGGCGATTTTCGTGTTCCTAACGGCATACTTCGGGGGCTAAAGCCCCCTTCATCTTAGATCGATTGAGAGACCCAAGGCTGAAGCCTTGGGTGCCTAGAAGAAACCGTAACGACAAAAGCAGATCCCCTTCGGGGATGACAAGCAAGAAAAGCAACTGCAAAGAGCAACCACAACGACAACTGCAACGACAACGACAGAAGCGGATCCCCTTCGGGGATGACAAGCAAGAAAAGCAACTGCAAAGACAACTACAACGACAACTGCAACGACAGAAGCAGATCCCTACGGGATGACAACCAAAGAACAACAGCAACGACAAATGCCAACAGCAACTGCAAAGACGAAATGCGGGGGTTCTTCGCTGCGCTCAGAATGACAGGCATTAATGCATTTACGTTTGGTTCTGTTCTGAGTCAGCTGGGTTTTAGGTTTCGCGGACGTTGTAGGCTTCGAAGCCGTGCTGGCGGACCAGGGCGTCGCGTTGGGCGGATTTCAGGTCGGCTTCTACCATTTCCTGGACTAGCTGGTCGAAGGAGGTGCGTGGCGTCCAGCCTAGTTCGCGCTTTGCTTTGGAGGGGTCGCCGAGGAGGGTTTCGACTTCGGTGGGGCGGAAGTAGCGTGGGTCTACGGCTACGACTACGTTCCCCTTCTTGTCGATGGCTTTCTCTTCTACTCCACTTCCCTGCCATGTGAGGTCGAGTTCGAGGAGTTTGGCACAGCGCTGGACGAATTCGCGGACGCTGTACTGCTGGCCTGTGGCGATGACGAAGTCCTGAGGCTTGTCCTGCTGGAGCATGAGCCACTGCATCTCGATGTAGTCGCGGGCGTGGCCCCAGTCGCGCTTCGCGTCGAGGTTGCCTAGGAAGAGTTGGTCTTGCAGGCCTACCTTGATGCGGGCCAGGCCGCGGGTGATCTTGCGGGTGACGAAGGTTTCGCCGCGGAGGGGCGACTCGTGGTTGAAGAGGATGCCGTTGCAGGCGTACATGCCGTAGGCCTCGCGGTAGTTGACGACGATCCAGTAACCGTAGAGCTTGGCAACGGCGTAGGGCGAGCGCGGGTAGAAGGGGGTGCTCTCGCGCTGGGGGATCTCCTGGACGAGGCCGTAGAGCTCGGAGGTCGATGCCTGGTAGAAGCGGGTCTTCTTTTCGAGGCCTAGGATGCGGATGGCTTCGAGGAGGCGAAGGACACCGACAGCGTCGGAGTTGGCGGTGTACTCGGGCTCTTCGAAAGAGACCTGGACGTGGGACTGGGCGGCGAGATTGTAGACCTCGTCGGGCTGGACCTTTTGGACGATGTGGATGAGCGACGTGCTGTCGGTCATGTCGCCGTAGTGGAGAACGAACTTGGGATTGGGGTTGTGGGGGTCCTCGTAGATGTGGTCGATACGGGCGGTGTTGAAGAGGGAGGAGCGGCGCTTGATGCCGTGGACCTCGTAGCCTTTGGCTAGGAGGAACTCGGCTAGATAGGCTCCGTCCTGGCCGGTGACTCCTGTAATGAGGGCTTTCTTCACGCTTGGTCTCCTTTAGTTGCTCGTCCGTTTGTTGTCTGGTTTGTCATTTCGCTAGAGGAAGTTTACTTGATTGGCCGCAGATGTATGTTGCAGCAAGGATGTAAGTGCGGGTGTTCAGTTTAATTGCCTGAGGAAATAGAGCCAATGAGTAACTCGTTTGGAGCTTTTGTTCGCATGGAGGGAGCGTGGTTTACTCCGCTACGGCACTGTCAATGCTTCGTTCTAAATGAGACTTCGCAGATCGCGCTCGAATTGTTCGAGGACTTGTTGTTTGCCTAGATGTTGGATGGCGTAGTTGCGGGCGTTGGCTCCGAGTTGGGTGCGGAGGGTTGGGTTGTTGATGAGAGTGGTGACGGCGGCGTTGAGGGCCTGGGGGGCTTCGGCGGGGACTACTATGCCGCAGGCTTCGTTTGAGCTCTGGCCGTTGACTACGTGGGCTACCTGAGTACCCTCGTCCGCGGTGGCGATGATGGGGCGGCCGCTGGAGAGCATGCCGGTGAGCTTGGAGGGCATAACGAGGTCGGCGGCTCCGGCTCGCTGGGGGAGGAGGTGGATGTCGGCGGCGTTGAGGAGGTCGTTGAGGCGCTCGACGGGTTGGAGCGGGAGGAGGGTTACGTTGGCGTGGTTGGTGACCAGGGATTCGAGTTGGGGGCGGAAGGCTCCGTCGCCGCAGAAGAGGAAGTGGATGCGTGGGTCATGCTCGAAGGACTGCGCGAGGGGGGCGAGGAGCTCGAGGCCTTGTTTCGCGCCCATGTTGCCGGAGTAGAGGAGGATGATTTTGCCTTCGAGATTGAGTTCGCGACGGAAAGAGTTTGGGGTGGTGCAGCATTGTGGGTGGATGGCTTCGATGTCGACCCAGTTGGGGAAGAGGATGGCTTGTGAGGCGGGGATGCCTTTGGCGACGGCTCGCTCGACCATCTTGCGGGAGATGCTGGAGACTCGGGTGAAGGACTGGGTGAAGAGTTTTTCGAGGCCGAGCGCGAGGGCGTGGATAGGGCCCTCGGCGGGCAGGAGGTTGAGGTCGAAGGCTGCGTCTACTTCGAAGTCTTGTACGTGGAGCCAGGAGGAAGCACCGGTGGCTTGCGCGGTGAGGAGGGCGATGGGGGCGCAGAAGAAGGTGGGCTCGACGGTGAAGACGATTTGCGGCTGCCAGAAGAGTTGGCGCGCGATGACTGGAAGGCTGCCTAGCATGAAGGAGGCGAGGTGAAGGACTCGCTTGAGGCCGGTGGGCTTTGCCGGGACGTAGAGGGGGGTTCGGTAGACGATGGGTTCTGCGGGGTTTTGACGCGCGGCGTTTTCGGTGCGGTAGAGGGTGTTGCGGTAGTCTTCGCGGATGCTCCAGGCGGGGTAGTACGGGGGGGCGGTGATGACGCGGACTTCGTGGCCTCGGGCGGCTAGCCAGGAGGACATCTCGCCGGTGTATTTGCCGATACCCGTTAGCTCGGGGGAGTAGTTGAGGCCGTAGATCAGGATTCGCACTTGATGCAGTGTAACGGGGATATGACTTAACACCGATTGACACAGAAGGCACCGATTGAGGGGTTGCGCTTCCCTGCTCTTTGACCTCATTCTGGGACGAATGAATGATGGCGTGAAGTCGGAGTTGTTGATGAGGGTGAAGCGGCAGCCTTTGGCGGCGATTGGGGTTGGGCTGCTGGTGGTGTTTGTGGTTTGTGCGGTGTTTGCGCCCTGGCTGGCTCCGCAGGATCCGGCGAGGCTGGATTTGACGGGGCGGTTGATGGGGCCGAGTGCGGCTCATTGGTTTGGGACGGATGAGCTGGGGCGGGATATTCTTTCGCGGACGTTGTATGGGGCGCGGATTTCGCTGGTGGTGGCGGTAAGTGTAGTGGGGCTGTCGTTGGCGATTGGGCTGGTGGCTGGGTGTTTGGCTGGGTTTTATGGCGGATGGGCGGACACGGTGATCAATGTGTATGTGATGAATGCGTTTCTGGCGCTGCCGGGGATTTTGCTGGCGATTGCGTTTGTTGCGTTCATGGGGCCGGGGCTGGGAAATGTGATTGTGGCGCTGGCGATCTCGGGATGGGTGGGGTATGCACGGCTGGTGCGGGGTCAGGTGATGGCGGTGAAGGAGCGGGAGTTTGTGGAGGCGGCTCGGGCGCTGGGGGCTTCGGATTTGCGCGTGATGACGCGGCATGTGCTGCCGAATATCCTGCAGCCGCTGATTGTGCAGGCGGCGATTGGGATGGCCGGGGCGGTGTTGGCGGAGGCTACGCTGAGCTTTCTGGGGTTGGGGGTTCCTCCGCCGGCGGCTAGCTGGGGGTCGATGCTGAATGATGCGCGGTCGCATCTGTTTGACTCGCCGCATCTGGTGTTCTTTCCGGCGATGGCGGTGATGCTTTGTGTGCTGTCGTTTAATTTTATTGGGGATGCGCTGCGGGATTTTATGGACCCTCGGACTAGATTGTCGGCGGGGTTGTGAACTGCGTAACGGTGATCAAGGAGATAAAGGCTGATAAGAACAAAAGCGTGTATGGTTTTTATCGTTACGGCGCGTGGAGCTGTTATCGCGTATGCTTGGCGGGGACGTTCTAGGGGGTCATTGTGAGGAAGAGTATTGTTTCTGCTTCGAACGCGGGAGCGTCGCCCGAGGTTGGTGAGTGGCTCGATCTGGATAGTGTTGCGCGGGTGGAGATTACATCGGAGGATCCGGCGTTTCCGATTGAGCATGCGCTGGGCAAGGATGTGACGACGGGGTGGAGAGCGTCGATGACGGGGCCGCAGATCGTGCGGTTGCTGTTCGATGCTCCGTTGGCGATTCGGCGGATTCAGCTGCATTTTGTGGATAAGGTCTCGGAACGGTCGCAGGAGTTTGCGGTGTTTGCGGGCGAGGTCGGGGAGCTCGGCGAGGTGGTGCGGCAGCAGTGGAACTTTTCGCCTCATGGGACGACGGAGGAGAGCGAAGACTATACCGTGGACCTGCGCGATGTGACGGTGCTGGAGTTGAGGATCGATCCGGATAGGAGCCATGACCCGAAGCAGAGTCGGCACCATGCTTCGTTGCAGCGGCTGAGGCTGGCTTAGCGGACTATGTTGATTGGGGTAATCTCGGATACGCATGGGCTGCTAAGGCCGGAGGCTCTGGTGGCTTTGGCTGAGGCGGAGCATATTCTTCATGCCGGTGATGTGGGGAGCGTCGAGATACTGGATGCGCTGCGGGAGATCGCTCCAGTGACGGCGATTCGGGGGAATGTGGATGTGTTGGGGGCTTGTGCGAAGCTTCCTGCCACGGAGATGGTGGAGTTGGATGGGACTGTGTTTTATCTGGTGCACTCGGTGCATGATCTGGATATCAAGCCGGAGGCAGCAGGGGTGAATGTGGTGGTGAGTGGGCACTCGCATAAGGCTTCAGTGGAGACGAAGGGTGGGGTGATGTATTTGAATCCGGGGAGTGCTGGGCCGAGGCGGTTTGCTTTGCCGGTTACGGTGGGGCTGGTGACGGTGGGTCAGGGTGGGGTGAAGGCTCGGATTGTGGAGATACTGAACGAGCCCGAGTGAAAAACACCTTGACCGGTGGAGGAGGTGTGGCTAGGGTGATCGTACCGATGCGTGCAGCTGCCAGCCTTCTGCTTCTACTGTCGTTTCCTCAAATTATTTACGCGCAGTCTCACACTGCCGTGGCACCGAAACTTGTACGGCTGCGAAATGCGAAGCTTCCGGCCAAAATACGCGATGACATCAGTACTGTTCTGATCGAGGACATGAAGGGCTCTGGTCAAGACGACGCAGACAAATTGCGGGAGCTTGCGTTGAATTCAACGGTAAGCTTTCTGAGGCTGGAGGAGCACGGTCCAGATGCGATTCTCGTCGATGGAACTTCGGATAACCCGCTCAGTGGTGCGAATGGTGTAAACAGTCCTTCGTGGCTCTTCAAAAGAGTGGGTGGAGGGGTTGTTCTGCTGATGGAGAACGTTGGGGTGGGGATTAGTGCGGAACCAACCTCTCATCATGGGATGCACGACGTCTCTTCAGCCATCAGGATGGGCCACACTATGGATGTTGTAATTGAGGTGGACGAATTCGACGGCAACACTTATAAGCCCGCCTATTGCTATGAATTGTCAACAGATGACGATGGTAAGGACAAGAAGAGTGCGCGGCATCCGTGCTAGCTCAAGCGTGGGGTGCTTCGGCGGTTTGCTTTGCCGGTTACGGTGGGCTTGGTGACTACGGGGAGATTGTTTAGGGCTGGGTGGGCGGCAAGGTAGAGGTGCGGGTTTCTTCGCTGCGCTTCGCTTCGGTCGAAATGACAGGGTTGAGGCTGGGGAAGCAACGGTAAAATGCAACGACAACGGCAAAAGCAGATCCCTACGGGATGACAACCAGAAGAGGAAATGCAACTGCAACGACAACTAATGCTCTGCTATTTGTCATCGAACTGGACGGTGTCGAGGATGGATTCGAGGCGCTTGCGGATGGCGTCTAGTTGTTGAGGGGTCATGTCGCGGGCTCCTCCGCTGACTTCGCCTCCGCAGAAGGTGTTGATGACGAGATCGAAACGGTAGCAGGCGTTGTTGTGAACGGTGGTGTAGATCTCATCGCGCGCTTCGGTGCAGATGGTGCCGTGCTGGTCGTAGCCGTGGGTGAAGGGGACGCCGCCGATGGGGGTGGTGGTGATGGTGCGAGGAGCTTGCGCGGTGGCCTGGGCTCGGCACTGGGTCTCGAGCAGGCGGGGGGTGACGGTGAAGTAGAAGAGCGCTCCACTGAAGGTGGAGGTGGGGTAGGGGTTGAAGGCGATGTTGGCTACGGCTCGTAGCTGGGCGCTGCGGGAGGCGGTGCGGGCGTCGAGGTTGTAGGTGCTGAGGTCGCCGTCGCGGCGACTGAGGTTCCAGGCGGTCGGGATCTGGATGGAGACTCCGTAACGGTTGTCGCGGAAGGGACGAGCGGCGGGGGTGGTGGGCTCGGGTGCTGGCTTGGGGGCGAGGATGGCGGGGGTGACGGGCGCACTCTGCGAGACGAGTGGCGCCGACAGCAAGGGGAGGAAGAGCGCTGCGAGGAGGCGGTTCATGCTTCTCTTTTCAAGCTACAGGATTTTGGCTAATTGGTGGTAGGGCGGGACGTACATCGTTTGCGGTATTGGGTTGGTGTTTTTGGGGTATCCCTGTGGGTTGTGGCCGCTACGGGCGAAATGCGGGGGTTCTTCGCCTTCGGCTCAGAATGACAGGCAAAGACAACAGCAACAGCAAAAACAACGACAACAGCAGATCCCTGCGGGATGACAACAAAAAGAGCAAATGCAGCAGGAACGGCAACAGCAACAGCAGATCCTCTTCGAGGATGACAAACAGAAAGGCAACGACAACAGCAAAGGCAACAACAACAGCAAAGACAACAGCAACAGCAAAAAGCGGCGATGGCGGATTAGCTGGTCCGGATGCGGGGGTTGGCTATGGTGTAGGCGATGTCGGTGAGGAGGTTTACGGCTACGTAGGTTAGGCCTACGGCCAGAATGCAGCCCTGGACCAGGGCGTAGTCGCGGTTGGAGATGGCGGAGAGGGTGAGGCGGCCGATGCCGGGCCAGCTGAAGATGGTTTCGGTGACGATTGCTCCGGCGAGGAGGCTGCCGAACTGGAGGCCGATGACCGTGAGGACCGGGATCAATGCGTTGCGGAGGGCGTGGCGGTAGACGACGGCGTTTTCGGTGAGACCTTTGGCGCGTGCGGTGCGGATGTAGTCCTGGTTTAGCTCTTCGAGCATGGCGGTGCGGACCATGCGGGTGAGGATGGCGGCTAGTCCGAGGCCGAGGGTGATGGCGGGGAGGATCAGGTGGAGGAGGAAGCTGGTTAGGGTGCCGTCGCCTGCGGTTGAGACAGGGAGCCAGCCTAATGAGATGGAGAAGATGAGGATCAGGATGGGGCCGAGGGCGAAGTTGGGGAAGGATAGGCCGACGAGGGAGAGGACTCCGAGGGTGCGGTCTTGCCAGCGGTTTCGGTGGAGGGCGGACCAGATTCCTGCGGGGATGGAGATGGCGATGCCGATGAGGAGTGCGGCGAGGGTGAGAGCGAGGGTGTAGGGGTAGCGCTGGAGGATAAGGTGGGTGACGGAGTCGTGAAGGCGGAGGGATTGGCCGAGGTCGGCGTGGAGGATGCCGTGCCAGTAGTGGGTGTACTGCTGGGTGAGTGGGGCGTCGAGGCCGTAGGAGTGGCGGAGGGCGTCGATGTCGGAGGCGGTGGCTCCTTCGCCGAGCATCTGCACGATGGGGTCGCCGGGGACTAGGTGGATGAGGAGGAAGACGACGGAGACTACGACCCAGAGGACCGGGAGGGTGATTAGGATGCGGCGGAGAGGCTTCCAGAAGGGCCGAGGTGCGTCGTTCATGCTTTCAGTTCCCTGCTGGCGGATTCGATGTGGGGTTGGTTGGGTTCGGCGATGGTTTCGACGGTGACTCGGCTGATGCGGCGGCCGGTCATCTCGGCTACGGTGTAGCGGCGGCCTCCGTAGGTGACGCTTTCGCCGACGTTGGGGATGTGGCCGATGTGGGCTAGGAGGAAGCCGGCGAGAGTTTCGACGCCTGCTTCGCGCGGGAAGGCCCAGTGGAGTTGCGTGCCGAGGTCGCGGAGGGGTGTGCTGCCGTCGATGGACATGACGCCAGTGGTGCTGAGGAAGGCGGGGCGGGCAATGTCGAATTCATCGTCGAGCTCACCGACGATCTGCTCGAGGATGTCTTCGGCGGTGACGATGCCGACGGTGGAACCGAACTCGTCAACGACTACGGCGATGTGGCGGCGGCTCTCCTGGAACTCCTGGAGGAGCTCGATGGCTAGCTTGGTCTCGGGGACTACGGGGATTTCGCGCATGACCTGGCGTAGGGTGAGGCCGGTGGTGCCTTTGCCGCCGAGGCCGAGAGCGACGCTGCGGAAGTGCATGAGGCGGGAGATGTCCTTGGAGTAGGCGATGCCGATGATGTTCTCGGGGCCGTTGGCGGGTTCGTAGACGGGGACGCGGGAATGCTGCTCTTCGACGATGCGGGCACTGGCTTGTTCGATGGGCATGTCGGCAGGAAGGGAGAAGATTTTGCCGCGAGGGGTCATGATCTCGCGGACGGTGACGTGGTTGAGCTCGATGGCGCGATGGATGATCTCCTCTTGAAAGACGGGGAGGAGGCCCATGCGGCGGGTGGCGGTGGCGATGAGCTTGAGCTCTTCGGGGGAGTGGACGGCGCCTTCGCCACGGAGGGGTGCGCGGAAGAGCTTGAGGACGACGCCAGCGGAGACGTTCAGCAGATTGACGACGGGGCGTGTGATGCGGATGAAGACATCCATGGGCCCGGCGACAGCGAGGGCGATGCGCTCGGCTCGTTGGAGAGCGAGGGACTTGGGGACGAGTTCGCCGAGGAGGACTTCGAAGTAGGTGATCAGCGAGAAGGCGATGATGACAGCGATGGTGTGGGCGTAGATGACGGCGTGCGGGGGAAGCACGTGGAACCAGGCTTCGGCGAAGTGGAGGATGGTGTCGGCTACGGCGGGTTCACCGATCCAGCCGAGGGCCAAACCTGCGACGGTGACTCCGAGTTGGACGGCAGGGAGGAATTCGTCGATGGAGTGCTTGAGCTTGAGGGCGGTGCGGGCGCCGGGCCGGCCGATGGCGATGAGCTGCTGGATGCGTGTCTCGCGGACGCTGACAAGGGCGAATTCAGCGGCGACGAAGAAGCTGCTGGCCAGGATGAAGAAGGCCACCAGGATCACGCGGAAGAGAAGCCACTCGAGCATGAATGCAAGTGTAATGGGTGGGCGGTGTTGGACGGATTGATAAGGGAGTCCGGCGAGGAGTAATGTTGCTGCCAGGGTTTTCGGAGGTGTGCCGTGAACCGTGTGTCTGGTGCCTTCCTCGTGGTTCTTCTTTGTTCCGTTGCTGGGTCTGCGCAGAACCTGACGCCACCTAAGTCTGATCAGCCTTCGCCTAGTAAGGTGTTCCTCTATCCTGGACAATCGGCTTATTTTTCCGGCGCGAACTGTCCGGTTGGGTTGCGCGCACAGCGTCAGGGGCTGGGCAACGTGGTGATTGTTGATGGCTCGAACAGGTATGTAGCCGCGCCACAGGTTCACCTGATGTTCGACAACTGGCAGGTGAATGCGATTGTCGCGATGACCGTTACGGTGCATGGATATGACGCGAAGGCTCGTATCTCGCCGGTGGATCGCGATGCTGAGGGTTCATCGGAACTTACCAAGACAGTGGATCTGAAGCTGAGTGTGGATGGTGGGAAGAAGGCTAGTACTGATTTGATACTTCGGCCGCTTGCAACTGTCAGTCGAGTTGATCTGGAGTCGGTGGAGTATGCGGATGGCTCGCGTTGGAGTGCGTCGGCTGGAAAGACGTGCCACGTTGTGCCTGACCTGTTTATGCTTGCGGGGAGTAAGTGATCAGTCTCAAGCAAAAATTTGTAGCCGGTGCAGACAAGCTGCAGGTCCTTCGACTCTGACGCGCAAAAACGCGCGTCTTCGCTCAGGATGACACCTTTTATAAGGCTCGTAATCCATGCCAAGTTCGGTTTCGCAACTGACCCTAGGATGCCGGTGCGGTGTCTAGCTGTTCAAGGGCATTTGCGTCTTCGGCGGTGAGTTGAAGGGATTGCGCGGCAACGTTCTCTTCAAGGTGGGCGATGGAGGAGGTTCCGGGGATCGGCACCATGACGGGCGATTTTTGCAGGAGCCATGCCAGCATGAGTTGGCTGAGGGTCATGCTGCGGTCGCGGGCAAAGTCGGTGAGTGCTTCGTTGCCGCTTAGGCGGTTGGCGGCTAGCGGGTACCAGGGAATGAAGGCGATGTTGTGCTGTTCGCAGTATTCGAGGACGGCTTCGTGCTTGCGCTCGGCGATGCTGTATTTGTTTTGTACGGAGACGATGGGGACGATGCGGCTGGCTTGCTTGATCTGATCGACGGTGACTTCGGAGAGTCCGATGTGGCGGATCTTTCCTTGCTGTTGTAGCTCTGCTAGCTTGCCGAGGGATTCTTCGAGGGGTGTTTCGGGGTCGATGCGATGGAGTTGGTAGAGGTCGATGCGCTCGAGACGGAGACGGCGGAGGCTCATCTCGATGCATTGATGAAGGTAGGGCGCGCGGCCGCATGGGGCGGCTTTGGCCGGGCCCTGGCGGGTGATGCCTCCCTTGGTGGCGATGACGAGGTTGGATGGGTAAGGGTGGAGGGCCTCGGCGATGATGTCTTCGGCGATGAATGGGCCGTAGGCGTCGGCGGTGTCGATGAAGTTGATGCCGAGAGCGACGGCTCGGCGAAGTAGGTTGCGCATCTGCTCGCGGTCGGTGGGTTCGCCCCATGCTCCTTCGTTGACGAGACGCATGGTTCCGAAGCCGAGTCGATTGATGGGGAGGTCGTTGCCTAGGAGGAAGTCGCTCATAGAAGCCTTAGATGGGAGGGTAGCCACTCGAGCATGCATGCAAGTGTAATAGCAGACCAAACAAGAGAGTTTAATACCGAATCTTCACACAGGAAGTCGTTTTAGCATTGCATTTGCGGAACGGAACCACCGCCGCTCTCGACGACGCAGGTAGCCGGGCATCGTTGGCTTCTTGTCGAGTACTTTTTGCGCCCATTCACGTGCTTCGGAGTTGCGCCCTTCGGACGCCAGCATATCCGCGAAATTTAAGTAAGTCTCCGACGAGGTCGATATGATCGTTACACGACGGAAGAGCGCTTCGGCTTTTTCTTTTTGTCCGGTCTGCGCGTAGGCGTGGGCGAGCAGTCCAGCTGCACGATGAAAATCATGGTCGGGATCTTCGCCGACCGCTCGTTCCAGATCAGGCAACGCCGCTACGGCATCGCCTAACTCGATGGCACAAACACCGCGCCTATAAAAAGGATCAAGCGTATTGGCGCGGGCGGCGATGGCTTTGTCGAACGCTGCTCGCGCCGACTGGAGACTGCCGTCGTCCATGTAAAGATCGCCCAGTTCTTCGTAATTCCCAGCCGATGGATTGTCACGAATCGCAGCTTCGAGTTGGCCAATACGCTTCCGGCGGGAAAAATGCTTGAATGAGTGGCCTACGAGACCAATATCGGGAAGCGCTTCGACAAAAAGATAGATTGTTGCACCGACTGGGCCAAGGAACAGAATGATGAAAATCCAATAATTGTCTGGTCGACGCCGAATAAAGTGGACTATCGCCAATCCCTGGAGCAGCAAGCCCCACGGGGAGAAGAAGTGGTTCAGCACGCCCATGGTATTCGTCCCTGTTGTTAGTCGTATGTCTGCAAGGAAACATAGTACATTCGGGTGCCCGAATAGCTCGGTGCTTTCGCGAAAGAAATTGATACGTCCAAAACAATGGCCCGGCGATTTGTGGTCGCCGGGCCGTAATTGTGCGTGAGCTTTTGCTTACGCCAGAACTTTGATGACGGACTTGTCGATGGTGTCCTTGGGGACGAAACCTACGATTTGTTCGGCTACTTTGCCGCCCTTGAAGAGCAACAGCGCGGGGATTCCGCGAATGCCGTAACGCATCGGCGTTGCAGTGTTGGCGTCGACATCCATCTTCATGACTTTGAGCTTGCCCTGATAGTGGCTCGCGACTTCATCGACAACGGGCGCAAGCGCTCTACAGGGGCCACACCACGCAGCCCAGAAATCTACCAGGACCGGTTGATCGGACTGTAGTACATCTTTCTCAAAGTTTGCATCGTTTACTTCGGTTACGAACTGACCTGCCATTTACCTTCCTCCAAGGGTGTGCTGCTGATTTACCACCCGTCTTTGCAACACAACCTTCACAATAATAGATGCTCGGCAGGGCTGGTGGTTTCAGAAGTGTCAGATCACATTGAAAATAGGGCCTAGTGCGAAAGTAGTATGGGCAAAATGCAGGGTTAAAGAGTAAACGCCCGGACCCCTCAGAGAGGGGTCAACGGGCGGCGTAGCAGCCCTCCCCAGAACTGCCCACTCGGCTAAGGTACGAAGGAACTGGCAAAACGTAAAGAAATCTTAGGTAACTTTATGGGGATTACCGTAGTTGTGACTTCTCTATCTGCTCTATGAGACTGGTCGCCCCGGCGGATATGGTGGTCTGAAGGATTTCGACGGTGGGGTCTTCTGCGGCCTGGCGGATGAGTGGGAGCAGGGTGGTTGGGTTGGATTCATCTGTAATGAGGAGGACTGACGGGCCGGCTCCACTTAGAGCAACGCCCAGGATGCCTGAGGTTCCGGCTAAGGGAAGAAGGCGGGGAAGCAGGGGGCAGGCTTCCATGCGGTAGGGCTGGTGAATGCGGTCCTGCATGGCGGTGCGGAGGAGATCTTTGCGGTTTTGGGCGAAGGCGGCTACGAGGAGAGCGGTGTTCTGGATGTTGGCTACGGCGTCGGCGTGGGAATAGGTCGGGGGGAGGAGTGCTCTGGCCTTCTCTGTGGCAAGGCTGGCGGAGGGTAGAGCTAACAGGAGGTTCCAGGTTAAGTTTTCTCCGCATGTTGCTGTTATTACGCCATTTCCTGACATTGCCGATGCCGTCATCCCGCCGTGATAACAGGCGGCTACATTGTCGGGATGGCCTTCTCGGCGTGCGGCCTCTTCGAGTATTTGCTGGCCCGTCCAGTTCAGGTTGCCGAAGTGGCTGGCCAGGAAGACTCCGGCCAACAGGGCGGCTGCGCTGGATCCGCAGCCCATGCCGAGGGGGATTTCGTTATGGATTCGGAGAAAAAGGGGGGGTACGGGCTGGTTGTTGGTGGTCAGGATGTCGGTGTAGGTGGTCAGGATGAGGTTGTTTTCGAGCGAGGCGCAGAAGTCGGCGTTGCGGCCAGTGGCTTCGATGCGGAAGGCTTCGGACGTCTCGGCGTCGATGGTGAGGTAGAGGGCCATGGCCAGGCCAAGGGCGTCGAAGCCGGGGCCGAGATTGGCGGAGGTGGCGGGGAGGCGGAGATGGAGTTTGGCCGTAGCGGTCATGCGTGGGTCAGCTTCATCTGGGATTCTAGTTCGCGTAGGACTATGTCGGAGTCGGGTTCGAGGACGATGGGGGGTTTGCGGAGGGCGGCGTGGAGCGTCTGATCGGCGGGGCTGATCTGGGCGTTTTCGGCTTCGTTGAAGAGTTCGCCACGGTGGTAGTCAATGGTGTAGGTGGAGTCCTTGAGGGTGTGGCCGGTGAGGACGAGGACTACGCGCTCTTCGCGGGTGATCTTGCCCTGGGCTACGAGCTTCTTGAGGCCGGCCAGGGTGACGGCGGAGGCGGGTTCGCAGCCTACGCCTTCGGCGCCGATCTCGGCCTTGGCGAGGGCGATCTCCTGCTCGGAAGCTTGCTCGCACCAGCCGCCTGTGGTGCGGAGGGCTCGTAGGGCCTTGCGCCAGGAGGCTGGGTTGCCGATGCGGATGGCAGTGGCCCGGGTATTGGCTTTGACGGGGATCAGTTCCCTGCCCCCGTTCTCTTCGATGGTGCGGAAGAGGGGGTTGGCGCCTTCGGCCTGGATGATGCTGATCTTGGGGATGCGGGGGATGAGGCCGAGGTGGTGCATCTCGGTGAAGCCCTTGGCGAGCGCGGAGCCGTTGGCGAGGTTGCCGCCGGGGACGATGACGTGCTCGGGAACCTGCCACTCGAGTTGTTCGAGGAGCTCGAAGGCGGGGGTCTTCTGGCCTTCGAGGCGGTAGGGGTTCACCGAGTTGAGCAGGTAGATGGGGAATCGGTTGACGAGGTCCGTGAGGATGCGGACGCAACCGTCGAAGTCGGTTTTGAGCTGGATGGTGAGGGCGCCGTAGTCCATGGACTGGGAGAGCTTGCCCCAGGCGATCTTGCCTTCGGGGATGAAGACGATGCTGCGGAGGCCGGCTCGGGCGGCGTAGGCGGCCATGGCGGCGGAGGTGTTGCCGGTGGAGGCGCAGGCGACCCACTCGTAGTTGCGCTCGGCGGCTACGGAGAGCGCGGCGGTCATGCCGGTGTCTTTGAAGGAGCCGGTGGGGTTCATGCCCTGATGCTTGGCGAGAAGCCAGTCGATGCCGGCGATTTTGGCGCAGCGCGGGAGGTCGTAGAGGGGCGTGTTGCCCTCGCGGAGGGTGACGGCGTTTTCGGGGTTGTCGACGATGGGAAGGAGATCGCGGAAGCGCCATACGCCGGACTGGTCGATGGGCAGGCTGGAGGTACGGCGCTCCTGCCAGAGCCAGCGGAGGGCGCTGGCGTTGGGGAGATTGCTGGCGTGGGAGGCGGCGGGGTCACCGTTGGAGGGCGACGACCAGGGGTAGAGGACGTCGTAGAGGCCGTTGCAGGAGGGGCAACGAAAGATGCTATTGAGAGCATCGGCGGTGATGATGGCACCGCACTCGGTGCATCTAAGATGATGAGATTGGAGTTTCATTGTCACGTCTAGGGTACCGTATGCGAGGGATCAGGGAACAGGGATCAGGGATCAGGTGGGTTGCTTATGTGTGCCTTGGGCTGATGCTCAGCGGAGTTTTGGGTTCATGCGCATGGGGGCAGAAGGAGCTGAGGGTGGCGGCGGCGGCGGATCTGCAGCCTGTGATGCCGATTTGGGCTGCGGCTTATGAGCATGCGACCGGTGTGAAGCTAGTGGTGAGCTATGGGTCGTCGTCGATGCTGGCGGAGCAGATTTTGAATGGAGCTCCGATGGATCTTTTTCTGGGGGCGGATTTTGTGTTTCCGGAGAAGGTGGTGGCGGCGGGGTTGGCGGATGGGACGAGTCCGACAGCTTATGCGAAGGGCGCGCTGGTGGTTTGGGCCAGGAAGGATTCGCCGCTGCAGCCGCTGAGTGTCGAGAAGCTGGTTGATCCGCGGGTGAAGACGATTGCTATTGCGAATGAGCTGCATGCTCCGTATGGACGGGCGGCGGCGGCGGCGCTGCAGAAGATGAAGATGTACGACGCAGCCAAGCCCCACTTTGTGGTGGCGGAGAATATTGCGCAGGCGGCTCAGTTTGTGGAGTCGGGGAATGCGCAGATCGGGTTGATCTCGCTGACGGCTGCGAGTTCGCCGCACTTCAAGGATGTGGGGAGTTATGTGCTGGTGCCTACGAGCCAGTATCCGCCGATTGTGCAGTATGCGGTGGTGATGGCGAAGTCGGAGCGGAAGGCGGATGCGCATGCGTTTCTGGATTGGCTGCTGACTCCGGCGGTGCAAGGGAATTTGACGAAGGTGGGGCTGGCTCCGGTGAAATAGCGGGATATTTCCGGATGGGCCGTTATTCCGAGCAACCCAGGTAGTTGGAGGGCAGAACGGGGACCGCTTTCCGCTATCGAACTCAGCAACTTACCATTTGCCTCATACGTCCAACATCTGGGTCACTCGGGGTGAACCGATGCTCACGCGATCACTGTTGACGGTTCTCGTCCTCTTGCTTTCTAGTTCATTTTTCACAGCTTCAGCTCAATCTCAGCCTCAAAACCAGCCGTCGGCAAATCCGCCCTACACCATTCAGGTAAGCTCGCGGGTGGTCCTCACCGACGTTACCGTTACCGACCGCAAGGGGAATCCCGTACACGGCCTTCCAGAGTCGGCATTCCGCGTCTTCGACAATAACAAGCCGCAAGGGATCGCCACATTCGAGGAGCATACTGGCACACCCGCCGCAAAGATGGAGCCAGCGGCGATGCGGGCGGGAGAGTACAGCAACGATTATCTCCTGCATCTGCCGCCGGTACTGAACGTTGTCATCATCGACATCGCCAATCTTCGGATTACCGACCAGATGTACCTTAACTACGAGTTAACGAGGTTCTTTGAGGAACAGCCGGAAGGTCAGCCTCTCGCTATCTACCTGCGCGCCGGAAACGGGTGTTTTCTGGTGCAGGACTTCACGTCTGATCGCGCGTTGCTGCTGGCCGCTCTGCACAAGGCCATTCCACGCATTCCGCCAACCGGCCGCGAATACCTGAGCGACATCGACACACTGCACCAGATCGCCGCGTATCTCAGCCAGTTGCCGGGCCGAAAAAATGTCCTGTGGTTCTCAGGCGGTTCGACCCTCTATCTCCGCGATGACGCCGAACTCTATGACGATCCCGCGATGTGGCGCGCTCTTTATGACGAGCTGGAGCAGGAACGCATCGCTGTTTATCCCATCGACGCGCGTGGTCTCACAACCTATTCCAGCCTCTCCATGTTCGCTCAACAGTCGCTTATGAATGAGACGGCGAGAGCTACTGGAGGGCAAGCCTTTTACAACAGCAATGGACTGACAGAGATCACCGACCGAGTCCTCAACTCCGACGGCAGCTTTTACACGCTTACCTACTCGCCGCATGACCTGCACTTCGACAACAAGTGGCACAAGGTTCGCGTGGCGCTGAACGAAGAGGGTTACCAGCTGAGTTATCGCCGCGGATATTTTGCCGATGGGAGTCCGGGAGGCGCCGAGCAGCCGCAGAAGACGGGGACGAGGACGCGCCTGTTGCCGGACGGCGAAAAGGTCCAAGTGCCCGCGACGCGCAGTCTTCCTATCATCTTCCATGCCAGGGCGCTGCCGGCTTCGGACCCGGCAGCCGGTTCCGCAACGAAGCTCACGGTATCTATTCCTGCACTGCCGCCGAAAAAGGGAAATGTTCCGTTCTCTATTCGTTATTCGCTGCCGGTTGATGCGTTCACGCGCCAGACCGTTGATGGGCAGTCGGCGGTTATCTTTGGAGTCGCCGCCGTTGTCCTGAATCGTGACGGCCGTGCCGTCGACGCCCATGCTGAGCGCGTGACGATGACGCTGAACGAAGATGTGGCGCGGCTACATCCCGACATCCCGCTGGCCTTTGATCAGCAGCTCAATCTGAAGAAAGATGATCAATACCTTTATCTCGCGGTGTGGGATACGACCAGCGGCCGTCTCGGAACGCTACAGATTCCGCTGCAGGTACCCAAGATCGCAAAGTGACCGGATCATCTGCTCGCCGGGACTGGTTAGGCTGTGAATCTGCGGAGTTGGCTCGAGTGCATAGCGCTACTTCGGTACGTTGGGAGCAGCGGCCTGGCATCCTGTCGCAGCAGTACACGTAGCCCATGCGCCGCTGGAGACGCCATTGGAGCGAAATCCCGGGTCAAGGCGAGGGTCTGCCTCCTGAAGTACGACGTGGCCGCTGGGATCCATGCCAGCCGAGATGCTCGGCTTCTGGACGTTGTAGGCGAACTGTTCGTCGAGGCGGAAGCTTGTAGGCTGTTGACCGATCTCCAGGGGGTCGAACTTCCACTGGCGCACCGCTGCGAGCACAGGGGCCTGCAACATGGATGGTCCGCTGGTGGCGATGGCGCTCTTCACCAGGCCGTCCGGGCCGACGACGATCCTCACAGTGACCACGCCACCCACCTGCGCGGAGCGTGCTATGGAAGGGTAGTCAGGACGCTGGAATTCAACGGGCTTCGGAGCTTCTCCCTTGGCCCACCCCTTTTTCAACGTGTAACGCGCGGCGGCATCGTTTTCATCGAGCACCTCGACGTGCGTCGCGTGTTTGATGGTGCCATCCGGCTGCGGCTCGACCACGTTCACAAATCCGACGGCCCATTCGCAGACGAGATTGTCTTCCGGCACGCGATAGATGACGATCACACACTCTACGTGAGCAAGGGCACAGACCTTCGGTTGTCCGTCTGGAAACTTTGTTTGCGCACCCCATGTGCCGGTTGTGGGCATCGGTTTCCCGGTGGCTTCTACGTTTACCGCATCGTTGGGGGTGAACATCGAAATCACCTCGTCCACAGCGGCTTTGGGAGTTTCGGCAACGGGTGAAGACGTGGCCTGCGATACTGCGGGGCCGGGCTCAAAAAGGCAAGCAATAAGAGCAATGGATGCAATGGAAAATCGAATACGTGCCATGGGGGATCATTTTAGCTTGCGGTTGTAGCCCCCAATATTCTTTTTCGGAAAGAGTCTTGCATGTTCCAGCACATGCATGGAGTAGTGCTGCGTTAGGCTGTTGCTCATGGATGTGCAGGCGCTTTGGTTGACGCTGCGGTTGGCGGGGAGCACTACGGCGATTTTGCTGGTGATCGCGGTGCCGCTGGCCTGGTGGATTGCTTCGGGGCGTGGGGTGGGGCGGGCGTTGGTGCAGGCTTTGGTGGCTCTGCCGCTGGTGTTGCCGCCTACCGTGCTGGGGTTTTATTTGCTGGTGGCGATGGGGCCGCTGACGGCTCCGGGGCGACTGTTGATGCGGGTGTTTGGGCATCCGCTGGCGTTTAGTTTTACGGGGTTGCTGGTGGGGTCGGTGCTGTACAGTCTGCCGTTTGCGGTGCAACCTCTGGTGGCTGGGTTTGGAGCGGTCGAGCAGGGGTATGTCGAGGCTGCGGCGGGTTTGGGGGCTGGGCCTTGGAGGGTTTTCCGGACGGTTGTGCTGCCGATGGCGCGGGCTTCCCTGCTGACGAGTGCGGTGCTGGCGTTTACTCATACGGTCGGGGAGTTTGGCGTAGTGCTGATGCTGGGTGGGAATATTCCGGGGGCTACGCGGACGCTGTCGATCTCGCTATATGACCTGGTGCAGGATGGGAATTATGCGGCGGCAAATCGGACGGCGCTCCTGCTGGTGGGGATCTCGCTGGCGGCGCTGCTGGTGATCTATCTTGTGCCGGGGTTCAGGAAGATGGATGGAAGGCAGGTGGACGTTGTCCGATAACCTGCTGGCGGTGAAGATGGCGCATCGGGTGGGTGGGTTGCGGCTCGATGTGAGCTTTGCGCTGACGCGGCCGTGGACGGTGCTGTTTGGGCCTTCGGGGAGTGGGAAGACGACTGTGCTTCGGGCGATTGCGGGGTTTGTGCGGCCGGATGCGGGACGGATCGTCTATGGGCCTATGGAACGGGTGCTGGTGAGTACGGAGGAAAGGGCGTTTGTGCCTGCGCATCTGAGACCGGTGCGAAGTGCGGCTCAGGCGGCCAGGTTGTTTCCGCATCGGACTGTGAGGGAGAACGTTGGGTATGGGGTTGGGTTGGGGGGTGGGCAGGTGTTGGAGGATGTTCTGGCGTTGATGCGGCTGACTACTTTGGCTGATCGCAGGACGGAAGAGTTGAGCGGGGGGGAGCGGCAGCGGGTTTCGGTGGCTCGTGCGGTGGCTGCGGCGGTGGGGTATGACGGTGTGGATAAGGCGATGCTTCTGCTGGATGAGCCTTTCGCTTGGCTGGATGGCGTGCTTCGGGATGAGTTGGCGGTAGCGCTTCGGGACTGGCTAGGAAAGTGGAAGGTGCCGGTGCTTTCGGTATCGCATGATGTGGGGGAGTGCTATCTGCTTGGGGCGGAGGTTGTGCGAATGGCGGAAGGTCAGGTGATGGAGCAGGGGGCGGTGGAGGTAGTGCTCATGGAGGAGCGGCGGCGGTTGATGGAGCGGCTTCGGGAGTGATGTGTTTTGGGGGTGGAGAGGAAGGCATACCCCAGGGGCCGAAGCCCCCTTTCTTTTTGGCTTTTGAGAGACCAAGGCTGAAGCCTTGGGGTACCTAGAGGCAAAAGCAACTACAGAAGCAGATCCGTACGGGATGACAACCAAAAGGCAACTGCAACGGCAGATCCTCTTCGGGGATGACAAACAAAAAAAGCGACGGCAACTGCAACTACCGTGGGTTGGGAAATGACTCTAGTTGCCTAGCTGGACGGGTTCTTGTTCTAGCTGGATACCGAAGCGCTTTGTTACTTCGGCGCGGATGGTGTCGCGTAGGGCTTCGATGTCGGCGGCGGTGGCGTTGCCTCGGTTGATCAGGGCCAGAGTGTGGCGTGAGGAGATTCCGGCGTTGCCTTGTTGGAAACCTTTGGGGAAGCCGGCTTTTTCGAGGAGCCATGCGGCCGAGATTTTGGTTTGGCCGTCGGCGGCGGGCCAGTTGGGGATGGTTTCGGCGGGGATGTTCAGGGTCGTGGCGATGGCGGTGAGGATTCCGGTGGGGACGATGGGGTTTTTGAAGAAGGAGCCTGCGCTGCGGCAGTCGGCTTCGCCATCGACGAGGAGCATGCCTTTGCCGTGACGGATAGTACGGACGGCGTGGTAGATGTCGATGGGGGTGGGAGTTTGGCCGGCGAAGTAGCGAGTGAGATCGGCGTAGGTGAGGTTCGGTTTGGCGGTGGGGTCGAAGCGGAAGCTGACTGTGGTGACGATATAGCGGTTGCGGTGGGTGGTGTTGAAGATGCTTCGGCGGTAGGAGAAGCCGCACTCGTCGGGGGTGAGATCGACGAAAGTGGTGGTTTCGAGGTCGAGGGCGCGGACGGAAGTGATGGTGTCGGCTACCTCTTGACCGTAGGCTCCTACGTTTTGAACCGGGGTGCCGCCGACGGAGCCGGGGATGCCGGCGAGGCACTCGATGCCGGTGATTCCCTGCTTGGCGATATAGAGGACGAAGGCGTTCCAGTCGCAGCCGGCGGTGATGGTGTAGTCGATGTGACTGCCATCGGGTTGAGCCTGGAAGGGGTGCGCGATGGCGATGTGGAGGACGAGGCCGTCGAAGCCAGAGTCGCTGACGAGGAGGTTGCTGCCTCCGCCTAGGACGAAGATGGGGAGCGAGTTGGTGCGCGCGTAGGTGATGGCTTCGAGGAGGGCGGCTTCGCTGGTGATGTTGGCGAAGAAGCGGGCGGGGCCACCGATGCGGAAGGTAGTGTACGGGGCGAGCAGGACGTTCTGCTGGATGTTGAGGGTAGAGGACGGCACGGTTTCGAGGGTACAACATCGATGGGACGACCACGGATATGCACGGAGGTACACGGATTTAAAGATTGAACAGCAATGAGTTGCCTGCCGGGATTCGTGGCTGGGTGGCGTGGTGGGGAGGGAGACCGTACAATCGTAGGAGACGGGTGTTTTCAGTTTCTTTTGTGGTTTCGAGGGGAGAGTTTATGTATCCAGAGATTATGGTGATTCCGATGCGCGAGGAGTTGACTCGGGCAGGGCTGAAGGAAGCACGGACGGCGGCTGATGTGGAGGCTGCGCTGGCTCAGCCGGGGACGACGATGGTTGTGGTCAACTCGATCTGCGGGTGCGCAGCCGGGAAGATGCGCCCTGGGGTTCGTCTGGCGATGCAGCACACGGCAAAGCCTGACCATTCGGTGACGGTGTTTGCGGGGCAGGATCGCGATGCGACTGAGAAGGCGCGTAGCTACTTCGGCGGACATCCGCCGACGTCGCCGGCGATTGCGATTCTTCGCGATGGGCAACTGGTGTACCTGATGCAGCGGTCGGCGATTGAGACCTCGACGGCTCCGGCGATTGCTCAGGAGCTGACGCGGGCGTTCGATACATACTGCGCGACGACCACGGCGTAAAAGACAACTGATTCGAGACTGAGCCGGACACTGCTGCAATGCGGTGTCCGGCTTTGTTGTTTTTCGGACTCACCTGAAGGCTGGATCTGCCGATGTAGGGAATAATCATGTCGACTTCCAGCTATTCCCTTTCCGGCGTTGCGCCTGCCCGTTTTGAGGAACCACATGGGCTCGCTGCGGAGCTTCCGTGCTTCGAGATGGTTGGGGACAGTGTGGCGATGCGGCGGCTGCGCATGCAGGTGGACCGGATCGGACCACACTTTCGGACAGTGCTCGTGCGAGGTGAGATGGGGACTGGCAAGGAGCTGGTCGCCCGGACTCTGCATGGCTGCAGCATGGATCGGGAGGGGCCGTTTGTGGTGTGTCATTCTGCGGCTCTGGACGATAGTGACGAGGATCGGATTCGCGAATTGATGCGGACAGCGCGTCGCGGCACGCTGTTCTTTGATGGGATTGAGGAGATGCCTTTATCTGCACAGAGCCGGTTGGTGCGGGCCATCGAGCCGAAGCTGGGCACGCGGATGATTGCTTCGGCGAATCAGGATCTTCAGGTGCTGACGGCATCAGGGCGCTTCCGGCAGGATTTGTACTATCGGATCGCCATGGTGGAGATTGTGCTGGAACCTCTGCGGGAACGGGCGGAGGATATTCCGGGGCTGGCGATGAGTTTCTTGAAGCGGTTCTCGAGTCTGTATGGAAAAGATGTGGAGAGGATCTCCAACGGCGCGATGGAGCGGCTGCTGGCGCATGGATGGCCCGGGAATGTTCGTGAGATAGAGAACGTGTTGCGCAACGGCGTGCTGCAGTGTGACGGCCAGATGCTTGAGAACGACCATCTGACTTCGCTTCGGGAGATGTGTGGTGTGAGTCCGGAGATGAACCGCCCGGATGTGCCGACGCGGTTGCAGGATGTGGTGGAACGGCATGTGTTTCAGGTGCTGAAGAGCTGTGCGGGCAATAAGTTGCGAGCGGCGGAGATGCTGGGGATCAGCCGGTCGACGCTCTACCGGATGCTGGAGGGGTGTTCGGAGCATAGTTGAAGCATTGGCGATAACCGCGTCTTCACTGCGTCCACACGGTAAACTAGCGAAGACGTACGAGGTTTTGGATGAAGACGGTTTCGCTAGCGCTGGTTTGTGGATTGACGATTTCAGGTTGTATCAACGGGGTGAATGCGGTGGCCCAGGTTCAGGCTCCCGTGCGTGGAGTGCCCGCTGTCGGGCCGACCTCGGTTGCGGATCGGAGCAAGGCGCTGTCGAAGCTGTTCGCGGAGATTTGGGAAGACAGGCTGAAGCACGCGCCGGAGTATGCCTCTTATCTGGGTGATAAGCGGTATAACGATCAGCTTACGGACTACTCGGTGCAGGCGGTGAATGCTTCGCTGGAACGGGGGCGCGGGTTTATTGAGCGGTTGAGTGAGATCGACACGACCGGGTTGACGGAGCAGGAGCAACTGTCGGCAAAGCTGATGCTGCGAGACCTGATTGATGAGCAGGAGGGCGCGAAGTTCAAAGAGTGGCAGATGCCGGTGAATCAGTTCGGCGGCTTCCATACGGAGATGCCCCGGATGGTCGAGAATCTTTCGTTCGAGACCGTGAAGGATTATGACGACTATATTGCGCGGCTGAAGAAGATTCCGACGGCCTTCTCGCAGATTATGACGAATATGCAGCTCGGTATGGATGAGGGCCGCATGCCGCCGAAGTATTTGCTGGAGAAGGTTCTGGTGCAGACGCAGACGCTGGCGGATCAGAAGCCGGAGGAGAGTCCGTTTGCGAGGCCGTTGAAGAAATTTCCGGCAACGATAAGTGCGGCGGATCAGAAGCGGATCTCGGGCGAGTTGATGGAGGCGATTTCGACGCAGGTGCTGCCTGCTTATCAGCGGTTCGCGAAGTTTCTGAAGGTGGCGTATATCCCGGCGGGGAGAAAAGATGCGGGAGTGTGGGCGCTACCGGATGGAGATGCATATTATGCGTATCGGATTCGGCAGAGCACTACGCTGAATAAATCGGCTGAGGAGATTCACCAGATCGGGTTGGATGAGGTGAAGCGCAATGAGGCCGAGATGCTGGCGATCGTGCATAAGCTCGGGTATCCCGACCTGAAGAGTTTTCGAGCGGCGTTGCAGGCGAATCCTAAGGAACATCCGGCTTCGAAGGAGGCTTTGCTCGATGCGTACAAGGGATACATTGCGCAGATGGAGCCTAAGCTGCCCGGTCTATTCGGGACTCTACCGAAGGCGAAGGTTGAGGTTGTGGCGATGCCTTCGTACATTGAGAAGGACCAAGCGGCGGCGTTTTATGACCAGGGGAGTCCGGATGGCAAGCGGCCGGGTCGTGTGGATGTGAACACGTACAACTTCGCAGATCGGTCGATGGCTCCGGTGGAGGCGGTGGCGTATCACGAGGGAGTTCCGGGGCATCATCTGCAGATCTCGATTGCGCAGGAGCTGACCGGACTGCCGGAGTTTCGTAAGCAGGAGTACTACACGGCGTACACCGAGGGGTGGGGACTGTACAGCGAGCGGCTCGGTAAGGAGATAGGGTTCTATCAGGACCCCTACAGCGACTACGGACGGCTGGAGAACGA
Source organism: Edaphobacter aggregans (assembly GCF_003945235.1). Classification (NCBI taxonomy): domain Bacteria; kingdom Pseudomonadati; phylum Acidobacteriota; class Terriglobia; order Terriglobales; family Acidobacteriaceae; genus Edaphobacter; species Edaphobacter aggregans. Next base: position 5,217,809 of record NZ_RSDW01000001.1, on the reverse strand, counting down.
TACATGGCGGGCGATCCGGCTGGTGGTCGACACGGGTGTTCATGCGAAGCACTGGACGCGAGAGCAGATGGTGGACTTCTTCCGCGAGCACTCGGCGATTGATGAGACGAATATTCAGGCTGAGGTCGACCGCTACATTGCGTGGCCGGGACAGGCTCTGGGCTACAAGATGGGTCAACTGAAGATTCTGGAACTGCGGCAGAGGGCTCAGACGGCGCTGGGTGCGAAGTTCGATCTGAAGGCCTTCCACGATGTGGTGCTGGATGCGGGGGCTTTGCCGATGGATGTCCTGGAGCAGCGCGTGGATGCGTGGATTGCCGCGCAGAAGAAGGTGGTTGGATAGCGCGTCTGATAGCCTTTTGGGATGAGCGAAGAAACGTATGAGGTTCTGGCTCCGGCTCCTTCGATGCCGGGGTTGAAGGTAGCGATTCTCGGCACGGGCAAGATGGGCGGCATTCTGCTGCAGGCCTTCCTGAAGAACAACCTGCTGGCTCCGGAGCAAATTTTTGCCACGGTGCATCATGCGGAACGGGCGCAGGCGCTTTCGGCGCAGTTTGGGCTCGATGTGACGACGGATAACCTGGCCGCGGCGAGGCAGGCGGACGTGATTCTGCTGGGCGTGAAGCCAATTCAGGTTCCTGCGCTGATTGAGGAGATCAAGCCGGCGCTGTCGGCGGAGAAGGTCGTGCTGTCGTTTGCCGCTTCGGTGAAGACTCAGAGCATTGAGGATGGCGCGGGGTGTGAGCTGGCGGTGATTCGGGCCATGCCGAATACGCCTGCGATGCTGGCTGCGGGTATTACCGCGCTTTGTGCGGGGCGGTTTGTTTCGGCCGAGCAGATGGCCGTGGCTCAGCGGATCTTTCAGACGGTTGGGCGTACGGTTGTTGTCGATGAGAAGCACATGGATGCGGTGACGGGGCTTTCGGGCTCGGGGCCGGCATTCTTGTACATCATCATCGAGGCGCTGGCTGAGGCGGGTGTGAATGTTGGCCTGCCGCGCGATGTGGCGACGCTGCTGGCCGCGCAGACGACGCTGGGTTCGGCACGGATGGTCCTTGAGACCGGGTATCACCCGGCGCTGCTGAAGGATGCGGTGACGACTCCGGCGGGGTGCACTGTCGATGGGATTCTGGAATTGGAAGAGGGTGGGCTGCGCGTGACGCTGATCAAGGCGGTGAAGCGGGCTACTCAGCGTGCTAAGGAGTTGGCTAGCGGGTAGTTCTTCCTTGTTCGAATGGGAGAGGCCTCCTTGCGGGGCCTTTTCGTTTGTCTGAACAGTAGAATGGAGATATGGCTACAACACCAGCAGTCTCGGTAAAAGGTGCTTCGCGGGCTGCGGTGCGGTTTGCCTGGGGGGTCGTGGGATACAACGTACTGGTGATCCTGTGGGGGGCGCTGGTGCGGGCTACGGGGTCTGGGGCTGGATGTGGGAATCACTGGCCGCTGTGCAATGGACAGGTGATTCCGCTTGCGCCGCGTGTGGATACCGTGATCGAGTTCACGCACCGGTGCATGACGGGTGGAGCTACGTTTGCTGTGATTGGACTGCTGGTGTGGACGTTCCGCGCGACGGTGAAGGGACAGGCGGCTCGGGTGATGGCCGTGGCGTCGATGGTGCTGTTACTGAATGAGGCTTTGCTAGGCGCGCTGCTGGTAAAGCTGGGTTATGTTACCGGCAATCAATCGATGGGACGGGTGGTGGTGCTGTCGATCCACCTGAGCAACACGCTGTTGCTACTGGCTGCGCTTACGCTGACGGCTCGGCTGCTGGGGACCGGGCAGATGCGGAGTGAGCTGCGACTGCGGGGTAAGAATGCTTTGTGGGCTGTGATCGGGCTGGCGGCTACGCTGGTGGTTGGGGTAAGTGGATCGCTTGCGGCGCTGGGGGATACGCTGTTCCCTGCTTCTTCGCTGCGGATGGCGATGGAGCAGGATTTTGCGAGCGGGTCACCTTGGTTGCTGCGGTTGCGGGGGGTGCATCCGGTGAGCGCCGTGATTGCTGCGGGGTTTGTGCTTTGGCTGGTCGCGCAGGCAAGGCGGGCTGGTGCAGGGCGGCTAGCAATGATTGTCGTTGGATTGCTAGGGTTTCAGTTTGCTTTGGGGTTGGCCGATGTTCTGCTGCTGGCGCCGGTATGGATGCAGATTATCCATCTGCTGGGAGCGGATATGTACTGGGTGGCGCTGGTGACGCTGGCGGCTGCTGTGGTGTGGCCTCGTCCGACTGATGGTGTGACTGTTCGCGGCTGATGGTTAGTAACGCTTGGTGAGGGGCTCGGGGGTGTCTCCTTGTTTGCCATTGCGGAGCCATTCGATGCGTGCCCGAATGTCTTCTTCGCGGGCTTCGCCCATGATGCGGCCGATGATCTCGCCCTGCTGATCGAGGATGATGGTGCCGGGGACGATGTCGCCCAGGCCGACACGGGCCATCATGTCGGTGTCTCCGCCGACCCAGATGTCCATCGCCAGCTTTTGCTCGGCTACGTACGGGGCCACTTTGGCGCGGTCTTTCGGCTCGTCAATGGAGATGGCGACGAAGCGGACACCACTGGGGGAATACTCCTGAGTGAGTTTCGATAAGCGAGGGAGTTCGTCGCGGCAAGGAGCGCACCACGTTGCCCAGAAGCTGACTACGGCGATGGAGCCGTGAAGAGAGTCGAGCTTCTGCTTATTGCCGGAGAAGTCTTTGAGCTCAAGATTGGGAGCTCGCTTGCCCTGCGCTGAGGCGACTAGCAGGCAGAGAACAAGGGTTGTGCATAGCGAACGGAGATTCAGCATAGGCGCTGCTCAGTGTAGCTGGGCGGTGACCAGCAGCGCCTCCATCTTAGGGTGGAGACGACTCCGCACGTCGATGTCTAGCTTGGCTTATTGCGGGGCGGGTTTGCCCTCAACTTTGTCGACGGTCTTTTTTGTAGTGGTCGAAGTTTTGTGCGCAGCAGTCTTGGTGGCGTCTGCCGTCTTATCTGCGGCGGTCTTGGTGCCTTCGGCGGTCTTGTCTGCAGCGGTTTTCGTGCCACTGACGGTCTTGTGATAAGCCTTTTGGGTTCCCTTCGATACGTCATGGCCTGTATCTTTGGCGGCATTTTTGGTGTCGGTACCTGCGCTTTTGACGTCCTGTTTCACGTCCTGGGCGATGGCTAGACTGCCGGCGACGAGCACGGCGGCGACGGCGATAGGGCCGAGCCTGAAAGCTTTCATAAATTTCTCCTTTCGATGCGAACCAGATTGATGCCCGGCAATTGTTTTCATCCAGAAAGATATCTGAAATCGATTCCACATGGAAGATGGCCATATCGACGAATTTGCTGCGATTAGGAGTGCTCCCAGCAAAATCGAATTTCTTCAGTGCGCCTTACGAATCTATTGTTGTATAGTTGCATCGATTGGGCTTTGTCTTGTGAGGTTGCAGGGGAGCTCTTCAATCAATGCAAAGTTAGATTAAGGGAAGGATGTAGACGGGTCGGCAGCATCAGCGCTGCAGGGAACGTTTACCCAAAGACTGAATGATATCGTTTGCTGCTCTCCTGCTGATGGGCCAACAGTTGACCAGGCTGGCACCGGTCGACATTTTAATTCTCGTTCTGTACTTCGCGCTGGTCGTCTTTATTGGCTTCTACGCCAAGGGCAAGGCGAACACGAGTGAAGACTTCTTTCTCGCAGGGCGCGAGATGACCGCCTGGATCGCGGGGCTGAGTTTTGTGTCCGCGAATCTGGGGTCGCTGGAGCTGATGGGGTGGGCTGGAGCGGCCTATCAGTACGGCATCCTGGCGGCGCATTGGTACTGGATCGGCGCGATACCGGCGATGCTGTTTCTGGGCATCGTGATGATGCCGTTCTATTACATCTCGAAGACGCACTCGGTGCCCGGGTATCTGCAGCTTCGCTTTGGCGAGGGTGCCCGAGGCTTGTCGGCAGTATCGTTTGCGGTAATGACGATCCTGATGAGTGGCGTGAATATGTACGCCATGGCGCTGGTGATGAAGACAGTGCTTGGATGGAACATCAGCTTCAGTATCTGGGTGGGCGCGGCAACCGTGGCGCTGTATGTCATGCTGGGCGGATTGCGATCGGCCATCATCAATGAAGTGCTGCAGTTCGTCTTGATCTGGGCCGGCGCAGCGATGATTCCGATTCTCGGCCTGATCGAAGCCGGCGGATGGACGAAGCTCAAAGCGCAAATCGCGGTGAATGTAGGTAGCAGCGACTACACGCATATGTGGAGCACGCTCGGAAGCTTCAAGGACAATCCCATGGGCGTGCACTGGACAGGGATCGTGTTTGGGCTTGGGTTCGTGATCAGCTTTGGATACTGGACGACGGACTTCCTGGTGGTGCAGCGAGTACTGAGCGCAAACAATCTGCGCGCGGCGAAGCTGGCTCCTGTGATCGGCGCAGCTTTCAAAATGGCGGTGCCGCTGATCGTTATTGTGCCGGGACTGCTGGCGCTTGCTGTGTTGAAGAATCCTGATGGAAGCCTGATGCACCTTGTTCCTGAGAGTGTCGCAGCGACGACGGGCCAGCACAGCTATAACGAAGTGCTTCCTTTGATGCTGATTCGCTACTGCGGACCTGGACTGCTGGGGCTGGGAATTACGGCTCTAGTTGCAGGCTTTATGAGCGGCATGGCGGGTAATGTGAGCGCATTCTCGACGGTGTGGACGTATGACATCTATGGGGCGTTTATCAATAAGAAGGCCGACGATAAGCATTATGTTTCGATGGGCCGCTGGTCGACGGTGATCGGCATGTTGGTCAGCATCGCAACTGCTTATCTGGTGATGAATGCGGCCAGCATCATGGACTATGTGCAGGCGCTGTTCAGCTTCTTTATCGCTCCGCTGTTTGGAACCGTAATTCTGGGGATGCTCTGGAAACGAGCGACTCATTGGGGCGGATTTCTTGGCCTGTTGGCTGGAACAGCTTCGTCGATCGGCATGTGGGCTTGGGTGCAGAAGGATCCTACGGCTCTGCGATATATCGCGCTGAGCCCCAATGCGCAGAGCATGGCGGAGAATCTGTATCGCGCGCTTTGGAGTTGGCTGATCTGCGTGGGCGTTACCGTCGTTGTAAGTATGGTGACGAAACCTGTACCCGAGGAGAAGCTTGCAGGCCTTGTCTACGGCGTGACGCCAATTCCTCACGATGGATCGAAGACGTTGTGGGAAAAGCCGATCTTCTGGGCGATCGTAGTGATCGTCGTCTTCTTTATTCTGAATTTGATCTTCTGGTAGGAGCTAGATGATGACGGAAAAACGTGATGTGGAAACGGCAGAGTTGTCGATCTGGTTCTTCTGCGGAATTTTGATGCTGGCGTATGGGCTAGTACTTGTAGTCACGGGGATTATGGAGCTTCATAACCCTCCGCCTACAGTGCTGGCAGAGTTGCGACCCACCCTGTGGTGGGGCGTATTGCTGACGTTGTTTGGCGGGTTCTACACGATACGGTTTCGCCCAAGCCATAAGTTGTTCTAGCGTGCGCGTGGCCGAGTGATTTTCGACCGGCCTGATTGACTGACCTGGATGCAGGTCCCAAACTGATTTGGAGATTTGTAATGGCTAAGCAGATGACGTTGGGTGTGATCGTGGGCAACCGTGGATTTTTTCCGAGCCACCTCGCGACGAGTGGGCGCCTGGAGATGATTGCGGCTCTTGAGGCGGCCGGGATCAAGCCGATTGTGTTGACTCCGGAGGAGACGGCGCATGGGGCGGTGGAGAGCTACGAGGACGCGAAGAAGTGCGCGGCTCTGTTCAAGAAGCATGCTACTGAGATCGACGGCATCATCATTACGCTGCCGAACTTTGGCGAAGAGCGTGGGCTTGCAGATGCGTTGAGGTTGGCGGACCTGCGAGTTCCGGTGCTGATCCAGGCGACGCCTGATCATGCGGGCAAGATGACGATTGCTTTCCGCCGCGACAGCTTCTGCGGAAAGATGTCGATTTGTAACAACTTGAAGCAGTACGGCATCCCCTATTCGCTGACGCGGTTGCATACGGAGGCTCCGGACTCAGAGGAGTTCAAGGCTGACCTTGAGTGGTTCAGTGCTGTGTGCCGGATCGTGAAAGGGCTGAAGAACCTTCGTATTGGGGCGATTGGGGCTCGGCCTACGGCGTTCAATACGGTTCGGTACTCGGAGAAGCTGCTGGAGAAGTCGGGCATTACGGTTGAGACGCTCGATCTGAGCGAGGTTATGGGCCGGATTGGCCGGATGAACGATAACGACGATGCGGCGCAGGCCAAGCTGGCGGCGATCAAGAAGTACATTCCCATCGGCGAAACTCCCGATGCGGCGCTGATGAAGATGGCGAAGCTCGGCGCTGTGATCGATCATTGGATGGCGGCGAGCGAACTGACGGTCAGCGCTGTGCAGTGCTGGACCTCGATTGAGGAGTTTCTCGGGATTGTTCCTTGCACCGTCATGAGCATGATGAGCGAGAGCCTGATTCCGTCGGCTTGCGAGGTCGATGTTCTGGGTACGCTGAGCATGTATGCGCTGACGCTGGCGAGTGAGACTCCGAGCGCCCTGCTCGACTGGAACAACAACTATGGTGACAATCCCGATAAGGCGGTTTGCTTCCACTGCTCGAATCTTCCTAAGCACTTTTTCAATGAAGGCGTGAAGATGGACTTCCAGCAGATTATTGCCGGCACCGTGGGCAAGGAGAATACGCACGGGACGCTGGATGGGACGGTGAAGGCCGGGGCGATGAGCTTTGCCCGGTTTTCGACCAACGACTTCACTGGGCAGATTACCGGCTATGTCGGCGAGGGCGCGTTTACCAACGATCCGCTGCATACGTTTGGCGGCGCTGGCGTGGTCGAGATTCCGAAGATGCAGGAGCTATTGCGATACATCTGCGAGAACGGCTTTGAGCACCATGTGGCGGCGAACTTCTCAACGACCGCCGCCCCGGTCTATGAGGCGGCAAGCAAGTATCTTGGGTGGGGGATGCACTGGCATCAGTAGTACCTCCTTACCCTACCTAAAGCACGCAAAGTCTTCATAACAGAAAGTCCAGGTCTGGACTTCCGACCTGGACTTAAAGACAGAACCCCTGATACGATCCGGGGTTCTGTCTTTTTCATTTCTGGTTCTATTCTATCGAATCAAGGCTAATTACTTTACTGGTGCATATTATTGATTATGAATGCTTTATTTGGTTGCGCCTCTTGACATGCGTTTTGCTGGAGATTTCGGACCAAAAATCCTGTAAGCACCTCTACTGTAGGAAGTTATCGGTCATTTAACCTCTTCGAAATCACCCGGCTTCCAGCTTCCGTCGAAGGCTGCCTGTTCGGGGCCATAGACTCGGAAGTAGGTGAACCATCCCTTTCCGGGAATGGTCTTAATCCATTGGGCTTCGTGACCGGCAGGAGCCGTCGGGCCGAAGTAGAGCTCGACCGATGGGGCGCTTGAAGTGTCCTTCAGTTCGTAGAGTGAGCGCAAGGCGGCCTTGTAGGTGTCCGTAACGATCTCGCTGCGGGAGTCAGGATCGTAGACCGTCACCGACCAGAAGAGCTTAGCGGGGACAGGCTGCGGAACTGTCAGCTTGTAGGTTTTTCCACCATCGAGAAATGCGCCGCTGCCGTCGCGTGTGCCGAGCCAGTAAAGGGAACCGGCTGCGGGGGTGCGGCGGAACATGGCAGGCGATTCGATCTGTGCCTGATAGAACCACTTATCGCGTGCTTCAAGGTCCTTGGCGGTAGGCAGATCGAAGGTGCCGTTCTCGGGACGCAGACTTGCCCACTCCCACTTGCGGTCAGGCCAGGCGACGCGGTCGGGTCGGCGGTCGGCGAAGGACTGCACGCGCATCTGGTCATTAGCAATTTGTGCGGCCTTGACGAGGATGCCCTGCATGCGAGCGTCGGGATTGAATGGCTTTCCTTTTTCGATGCCGAGACTTGCTAGTTGGCCGTAGTTCATGCGGTAGGCCTCGTAGGCAGGTTCCTGATTGATGAGCTCGGCGAGTTGCTTCCAATAGTCGAGGTTCCTTTCCCATCGGACGGGCGTGAAATCCTGCGAACGGTCGCCAATCTCCGACCACGTCACAGGCCAAACCGCGGGCCCGTTCAGCGGATGGATCTTCACGGTTTTCAGCATGTCGATGCCTGCCTGCACATTTCCTCCGGGCGGGATCACGCGAACCATAAACAGGACGCGATTCGTGGTGGGTGTGCCCGTAAAGTATCCGGCCGGAATCTTGCCTTTATAGCCGGGAGGTATGAGGAGATGCTTTCCGCCCTTGCCTGCATCCGGGCCGGGGATGCCCATATCCATGACATAGCGTTGATTGAGATCATTCGCCACACACATCAAGGGACCGGGCGGCAACTCCACCACCATCGGACCGGATGATAGATCGATGTTGGCTCCTGCATAAGGCGTGTCGGAGTTAGGTGTAAACACCAGTTGGTGCGGGCTTCCCTGCAGGATCAGGAAGGACTTATTGGTCACCACGCCCGCTGCCTCGTTGCCCTTCCAGGTGGCGAGGATGGATACGGACGGATAGAAGAACTTATAGGCCTCGATGGCGCGATTGAGGTCGGCGGCGTCGTATGCCTTCTGTGCGGTGTCGGAGGTTGGAAAACCGCGCTCGAAGACATATTCCGTAGTCGGTGTTGTTCCCTGCTCGCTAACCTTCTGCTGCTGTTGGCACCCCGTCAGAAGTCCGACGATTAGAAGAGTTGTGAGTCTTGGCGTTCGCGTTTGCATATTTTTCCCTTGTCATATCACTGAGCTGCAACTTTTTCGACGTCTGGGAGCACCCAGGTTTTCTCGAAGAGGGCCGACGTAGGTGCGTAAGCACGGAACATGAGTTCGAATTTGCGATTGGGGTCCGTGGGAATCCAGTTGCTGTCCTTGCCATCGGGGGCTTTGGGGCCGATGTAGAGGTCGACGGAGCCGTCAGGGTTTTTCTGGAGTTCGGGGATCTGGGAGGAGCGGCTGGCGCGGTTGACGCCCTTGATGAGCGTGTGGAGTTCGCGGTCGTAGGCGGTGAGAGACCAGTACTGTTTGACGGGTGCGTTGGGTGGGACGGTTTGTTTGTAGGTCTTCGAACCGTCGAAGGGATTGCCATCCTTGTCCTTGATGGAGATGAGGTACATCTGGCCGGCGCCTAGATTTTTGATGGCGATGAAGGCGTAGCTATAGCCGACAGCGCGCTCGTCGACAGGATAGGTGTTGAGATCGGCATAGCCGACCTGCACCGCCTTTACCAAGTCAGGATAGGTGGGGAACATCCAGTGGCTGGTGGGCGAGAAGAAGGGCGGCAAGCCTTGGTCGTATTTTGCGTAGAGGAAGGCGCGTGCGTCTTGGGTGGAGGAGTTGAAGATGGACTTCATCTGCTCGGTAGGCTGGAAGGGTTTGCCCTTTTCGATGCCGAGTGATTTGAGCTGGTCGATCATGACGCGGTCGCGGTCGATCCAGGGCTCGGACTGGATGATGTTGTTAAGGTGGTCGAAGAAGCGGGCGTCGTACTGAATGGTGGAGTCGAAGTCGATGTCCTTGACGTCAGTGAAGATGGTTTCGGGAGGATGCGCGGCGGCGGAGAGGGGGTAGACCTTCATGCGCTTGCCATAGTCGATGGAGGCCTGAACGTCGGCGTCAGCATGGCTCTTAAAGTTGGCGCGGAAGAGCATGTAGTTGCCGAAGGTATCGGACTGAAGGGGGATGTATCCGTCGGGGATCTTGTCTTTGTAGCCTGGTGGCAGGATGAGATATTTGCCGCCCTTGCCTTTGTCGGTGCCGAGGAGGCCGGCGTCGGCGAGGGGCATCTGCCAAAGGGTGACGATGTTGCCGTTGAAGGAGCCGTTGTCGTCGCCGGGAGGCAGGTCGAGGACGACGGGGCCGTCCTTGGTATTGACGAAGACGATGAAGTAGAGGGCATCGGGGTTGGGGGTGAGGGTCTGGTTGCGGTAGTCGAGTGGGCGTCCCCAGTAGATGACTTGGCCGACTTTGCCGGTGGTCTTGGTGAGCATCTCCTGAAGCATGAGGTCGTAGTTGACGGCGGGCATGCCCCAGATGACGGCCTGGACGGCGCGGGCGTGGAGGGTGCGCTCGGCTAGCTGATCGGAATTGGTCATTGGCTTGTCTCCCTGCGGGGGAAGCGGAGGATTTTTTTGCTGACTTCCGGCGAAGGAGGAAGCGAGAAAGAGGGCCATCGTCAATAGCTTCTGCATTTGCTATCTCCTGACGTGCTTACAGACGGCCTCCTACTTCATTGAAACAGGCTGCAACGGGGGCTTCTTCCAGGTGCCGTCGAGGACCGAATCGCCGGGCATATAGACGCGAAGGACGGAGTAGAAAGGGCCGTCGGGCGCGGGCAGCCAGTTGGATTGCTTGGTGGGGCCGGGGTTGTCGTGGGAGAGGTAGAGGGTCAGGGAGCCGTCAGGGCCGTATTTGTAGGACTTGAGCGTGGTGGAGTTGAGGAGGTAACGCTTGAGAGGGTTCTCTACGAGGAACTGGGTCTTGCCGTCGTACATCGTGAGGGACCAGAAGGCCTTATTCGGGGGGAGGGTGCCCTTGGGAAAGTGGAGTTCGTAGCTGGATTTTGAGGCATCGAGAGGCTGGTGGTTGCCGTCGACGAAATAACCGAAGTAGATGGCGTCCTGTTTCGAGTTGCCGTAGAGGCCCATCTTGGCCCCGAAGTAGCGATAGAGGTAGTTGTCCTTGAGGAAGGCGCGGGTGCCAAACATATCTCCACTGGAGACTTGGTCGGCGTCAACCTTCTTCTGGAGGGCGGCAGCGTCGGCGGTGGCGTCCTTGATGCCGTCGTTGATGGCTTGTTGCATCTCAGGGGAGAAGCTGCTGAAGTTGAAGGTCTGGCCGGGGCCGACGTTGATTTTGGCGAAGCGTGTCAGAAATTCTTTTTCCGACGGGTTGGCCGGGGCGTATTGGAAGACGAAGTTGACGATCGGGAAGATATCGGCGGAGGGGGTCGCGATGTCGGCTGGCTTTGGCCAGTTGACGGCGGGTGCAGCCGGGGGTGCGGGTTGGTGGAGGAATTCGCTGAGAAGCTGGACGTGGTATCCGGACTGGATTTTGTTGACCTTGGGAAGATCAGCCGCGTTGAAGAGCTGGGTGCGGAAGAGGAGATACGCGAACTCGGTCTCGGAGTGGATGACGTCCTTGATACCCGGCGGCGTTGGGCCGTTCCAGTTGGGGCCGACGATCATGAAGGTTCCGCCGTCGTTGCCGTAGGCGCGGGTGCCGAGGTAGGCGAAGTTATAGGTGTAGAGATCGACCATTTGGCCGGTGTAGTAGCGGTCGGGCTCGATGCGCGGCATGTTGATGATGACGGGCTCGGCGCGGAGGTCCATCCAGAGGTAGGAGTAGGGGGTGTCGGAGTTGGGGGTGACGACGAATTTGTCTTCAGGGGTGGCGACGGATTTGGAGCTGTTGAGGGTGTTGAAAGTTCCGCGGTAGTCGCGACTGGAGGTGTCGATGGCTTGCTTGTACATGGTCTGGTAGTTGGCGGCCATCGGGAATCCGTAGATGTAGGCCTCTTTGGCGATCTGGCGTGCCTCGGCAGGCGAGATCGAAGATTCGGCTGTGGGTTTGGAGTTGCAGCTAATTAGGAAGGACAGGACGGGGAACAGAGCAAGAGCGGAGGACTTCCGCAGGGTCTGCAGGAGCATGTGTATCTCCTTATTTAGCCCCTATTTAGATTTTGCTGTTTTGATTGAGGTTGCTTGAACGCTTCGTAGCCGTCGATTAGTCGACTTTGCGCAACTGCTGGTTTTTTAGGAGAAGTTCGGCAACCAGCCTGTGCAATCGCAAATTTTCAAGCTCTAGTTCGGCGATGCGGTGGCTATCGGGTCGGCTGAACGAAACGTCTCTGCCGGATTCTACCGGCCTGGATAACGGAGGCCTGGGCTCTTCCCTTTCTTCAGCGGAATTCATGGGTGCTCCTGATTCGGTTTGATGATTGGTTGCAGGTCCTAAGCCTGTGGTCCTGCTGGAGTGGCAAAGGGTCTGCGTCCGCAGCGCATGCCCTGCTGAAACTTCTCGCGCTCGTCGGGAGTCATGCTCTCCCAGCGTTCTTTCATGCGGTTCTTCCAATGCCTGCGGTCGCCTCCGCCGTGCCGATGGAAGCCGCCAAAGAGAATTTTGCTGAGAACGATAAGGCCGATTGCCTGCCAGAACGTGATCATGTGCCAGCCGAAGATCTCTGGGATCAGGGCATTCCACAATCCTTTGACAACGAAGCCGAACACCGTTACGGCAACGAGACCGATCAGAAATACTTTGGCTACCTTTGCGGCTTTATGGGAATTCATCTTTGTCTCCTTACTTACTTGCAAAATCTTCGTGAATCGATTGCAGTCTGCGCCTGAGATGGAGGACCGCGTAATGTTTGCGCGAGAGCAGCGTGTTGACGCTCAGGCCGGTGTCGGCGGATATCTCCTTAAAACTGCGGCCTTCGAGTTCGTGCGCGACGAAGACATCGCGCTGCATCGGAGGAAGCTCTTCGAGGGCATCGTCGAGCGCGTCAATCAGCAGGTTGCGCGCGTAGGCCGCTTCCGGGCCGGCCTCAGCGGAGGGCAGAAGGTCTTCGAGCACGAGCACGTCGTCTGCGTCTCCCGGGCCCGTTGGTTCGTTGAGGGAGCTGGCTTTCGTTCGGCGGAAGAGGTCGATCATACGATTACGGGCGACGCGAAAGAGCCATGCGGTTACATGTTCGACAGGCTTCATGAGGCGGTAGGTCTCGAGGAGTTCGTAGAAGACATCCTGCAGGACGTCTTCGGCGTCTCCGCTGTCGGCCACGTACTTGCGAATAAAGCTGCGCAGTCTCGGCTCGTCCCTTTCCATGGCCTGCGAGAGGAGTTGGTTCTGCTCGATGATCGTCCAATCGTTGCTCGGCATTTGCGTCATCTACTGGTGTTAACGGATGAGCGGGGCGAATATTTTATGGATTGTTGCATTCGATGTACTTTTTAAGCGAATACAGCATTTTTGCCTCAAGTTCATACTTGGCGTTGATGGGAGTGCGGTAATCTCGTAGACCTCTATGACTACTACGCGACAAGCGACGGCAACTGCAACCAAACGGACTGCAAAGAAAGACGTTGTTACGAAGAACGCTAAGGTAAAACCAGTAGAGAACCTATTTCTGAGCCGGGACGAGTCGTGGCTGCGGTTCAATCAGCGCGTGCTGGAAGAGGCCGAGGACCCGACGAATCCGCTGCTGGAAAGGGTGAAGTTTCTTGCGATTACGGCCAGCAATCTGGATGAGTTTGTCGAGATCCGGGTGGCAGGCATATTGCAGCGGATTGAAGAAGGATACAACCAGCCGCAACCTCTTGATGAGGGCGGGCTGACTCCTCAAGAGCGATTGGACCGACTGAGCGTGTTGCTAGCCAGCTTTGTCGAGGCACAGTACAGATGCTGGAATGATCTGCTGTTACCGGCGATGGAGCAGGAAAAGATTCGGGTGCTCCAGTGGCGACAGCTGAGTGATGCAGCACGAACCCACGCCCTGCAGTTTTACGAGAACGAAGTGGACCCGCTGCTGACGCCGGTTACGATCGATCCCTCTCATCCGTTTCCGCGTGTTTTGAACAAAGCTCTTTGTCTTGCGTTGCTGCTTCGGCATAAACGCAAGATGAATGGAGGATCGAAGCAGGTAACGGCCCTGGGGGTGGTGACGGTACCTCGTTCCCTGCCACGTCTGATCCCGTTGCCGGGAGAGGATGGCTACTGCGATTTCATCCTGCTGCATGAGTTGATCGAGTCTAGGGTGGAACACATGTTCCGGGGCTACGAGGTGCTATCCCGTGCGGCTTTCCGGGTGACGCGAAATAGCAATCTGTACATGCAGGAAGAAGAATCACGGTCGGTTCTCGAAAGTGTTCGCGCTGAGTTACATAATCGGCGTAAGGGTGATGCGGTTCGGTTGGAGATCGAGAGTTCGGCCACAGAAGAGATTGTCGAACGGCTGAGGACAAATTTTGAGCTTGAGCTGTGGCAGGTGTTTCGGACAGATGGGCCGGTGAATCTGTCGCGTTTGATGAATCTTTACTCGGAGGCGAAGCGGCCGTCGCTGAAGTACCCACCATTTTCGGGCAAGGAGTTTCGGCTGAGCGCTAAGTCGGTCGATATCTTCGACGAGATGCGGAAGCGCGATGTGATGCTGCATCATCCCTTTGACTCGTACAAGACGGTGGAAGGATTTATCGAGGCGGGATCAGAAGACCCGAATGTGATCTCGATGAAGCAGACGCTCTATCGAACGAGCAAGGACTCGCCGATCTTCCGGGCGCTGATCGAGGCCGCGCAGAGCAAGGACGTAACCGTTGTGGTCGAATTGATGGCACGCTTCGATGAAGACTCGAACATCCGTTGGGCACGGGAGCTGGAAGATGCTGGGGTAGGAGTTTTCCATGGCATCTTCGGCCTAAAGACACATTGTAAGTTGGCGTTGCTGGTCCGGCGTGATCCGGATGGCATGGTTCGACGATATGCGCATCTGGGGACGGGAAACTACAATCCCGTAACCGCGCGCTTCTACACGGACATCAGCCTGATGACCTCACGTCCTGAACTTACCGAGGCGGTGCAGAAGGTGTTCGACTATCTGACGGCGGAGACCGAGGATGATTCGTATCTGCCGCTGAAGGTCGCACCATTAACCTTGTGGGATGGCCTGGTTGAGCTGATCGAACGAGAGACGCAACATGCCAAATCAGGAAGGCCGGCCGCAATCGTGGCAAAGATGAATGGATTGCTCGACCGGCGCATCGTGGAGGCGCTGTACGCGGCTTCAAAGGCTGGAGTAGAGGTCGACCTGATTGTTCGCGGGATGTGTTCGCTGCGCCCGGGAGTGAAGGGCTTGAGCGAACGGATACGAGTGCGGAGCATTGTGGGGCGGTTTCTCGAACACAGCCGTATCTTTAGCTTTGCAAATGGCGGCAATGGGGAGATCTACTGCGGCAGCGCGGACTGGATGCCTCGAAATCTGGTGGAACGCTGTGAGGTCTTGTTTCCCGTAACACAGCCGGAGCTGAAGAAGCGGCTGCGCGATGAGATTCTTGCCGCCTATCTGGCCGACAATACCAAGGCAAGGCTCCTGCAGCCCGATGGAGAGTACGTTCGGGCTCCGCGGATCGGGACTGCCTTCAGCGCGCAGGAATTTCTGATTCGTGTAGCGGAAGGATCTTCTGAGAAGGTACCTCAGAGGAGCTAGCCATTCTTCTCACCAAAAAAGCCGCGCAAAATTCGCGCGGCTTTTTTCTTTGAAGTTGGCAGGAACTACTGCACGGTAAAGGTGACGGTTGAGGTGTGGACCAGGCTTCCCGAGATGGCGGTCACGTTGACGGTATACGTTCCGCGTGCGGCGAAGGTCGTGCTAGGTGTGGTGCCACCGGAGCCGCTGGAACTACTCGAGCTGCTTGAGCCGCCGCAACCCGATGCGGAAATCGCGGCTACGGAGAGAAGCAAGGCGAGCAGAGCTCCCCAGCGACGGCGGCGTGGCAGGACGAGGAGCATCATGCAGGCTAAGGAGGCTCCAGAACCAGCGATGTACCAAGGCGCGATGTGAGATGCCGGATGCGAATTTTGTGCGTTAAGGAAGGTGCCGCTAGTTGAGCTCTGATCGGCGGTAAGGACGAGGGTGGAGGTCACGGCTCCGGAGCTGATGGTGACGGTCGCGGGGCTGAAGGTGTAGCTGGCAGCGACGCTGTTGTCGACGTTGGCCGTCAGGTTGACCGTGCCCGTGAAGCCGTTGGCGGGTGTGATGGTGAAAGTGATCCCCGAAGCCGAGCTGCCGGACGCAGTGGAGCTGGGAGCCGTGCAAGGAGTGAGAGCGAAGTCCTTCTGCGAACTGGAGACGATGTCTGCATACAGTGAGCCCTTGGAGGCAGCATAGTTTCCGTCGCCGAGGTAAACGGCACCGAACGTGTGGCCGCCGGAGGAGAGTGTAGAGGTGTTAACCGTGAAGGTTGCGCTTCCGCCGGAGAGCGTTGCGGTGTTGGTACCCGTGAGGGCTACGTTGTCGACAAGGATCTGGACGGTGCCAGTTGGAGCGGTAAGACTGGTGCCGCTAGCGTTCGCCACCGCAATGGTGAGGGCGAGACTACCGGAGGAGTTGCTGCAAGTGGCGGCCGAGGTTGTGACGGTGGTACTGGAGATGGCCGAGCCGGTCGCGACGCCGGAGCCGGTAGGCGTGACGAGCTTCCACTTGTTAACGAAGTTGTAGACATCGAGCGAGCCCCAGCCGGTTGCGAGGTCGTACCCAGGGGCGGCGTTATAGCCAATGCTGCCGCCGCTCGGACAGTTGGTCGTTCCCTGCTGGCAGGTGCTGTTATTGTTGCCCGAGGTAATGTCGTGGAAGACGTTGTTGTAGTAGGTGCTGTTGGCCAGCCCGTAGATCATCGGATTGGCGTTGCCTATACGGTTGGCAGTTCCTCCCCCAAGCTGTTGCTCGAGAAGAGCGAATACTCCTGCCAACGTGGGAGCAGCGACGGAGGTTCCGCCGACGACATCGAGGTTGCTGGACGAGTCGCGGAAGCCATTGGTGCACGGTGTCAGAGAAGCCGCTGAGGTGGCTACGGAGCAGAAGAGATATCCGTCGTGACCGGAAGCGGCATTGAAGGAGACGTCAGGAACGTCACGAGAAGAGTCAGATGGGACGCCTGTTCCGACCTGCCATGCGGGCTTACTGAAGTAGGCACTGACTCCGCCGCCGCCGGCACCGAAGCCAGTGGAATTGGATTCGTTCCAGACGGTCTCGGGGATGTAGGAGAGGGCAGAACCGGCGTTGGAGGTCGACGAGCTGCTGTTGGAGTTCCAGTAGGAAGTGGTTCCCGTCGCGCTGCCCTCGTTGAACATGGAGCCGCCCGCGGAGGTGGCGAAGGGCGAGCTAGCGGGGAAATCTACGGCGAGTCCGAAGTCTGCGGGGGGATCGATGTCGCAGTCGGTCGCCCCGGAGTCGCCAGAGGGACCGACGACAGTAATGCCTTGCGCGTTGGCCTGCTGGAGCTCCTGATTGATGCTGTTGAGCTCGGACTGGCCCCATCCCGATTCGCAGTTGCCGTAGCTAATGGAGACGATGGGAGCAAGGTTGTTTGAGATTGCGTAGTTGAGCGCATCCATGACCGATGCGGTCGGACTTGAGCCTACGGTAACAAAAAGAATCGTGGCGTTCGGAGCGACCGCACCCGACCACTCGACATCGAGTTGTGCCTCGTCAACGTCTGCTGAGACGATGCCGGCTACATAACCAGTGGCCTTTACGATCGTCGGAAGGTTGGAGGAGAGACCGGAGGCGCTACGAAAGGCCGAGACGGCAGCTGTGCTGATATCGGTCTGGCCGACGATCGCAATGGATATGCCCGAGCCGTTGATCGAGTTCCCTGATATCAGCTGGTTGACGTCGTAGATGGTATAGAAGTCGCCCGGGGCGATGTAGTGGCTGCCCGTCACCGATGAAGTGTATCTGGGAGTAGCGACGCGAGCGCGTGACTTGAGCTTGAAGTCGTGCAGTCCGGTGATGCCGGTGACGATGTTGGCGATGGCCGCAGGTAGCTGGGGGTCGGTGACATTCGCAATGTGCTGCTGGCCGTTCTCGGACATGGCATGCATGCTGACGCCGAAGGCCTGCTCGACCTGGCCGACAGTTCCGCTGACGGAGACGTAGTTAGAGCTGGGCGCAACGCTTGCGATGGTGAGCCCCTTGCTGGTGAGCCAACTGGTTACCTTCGAGAGGTCCGAGCTCGAAAGCCCAAAGCGAGCGCCGAACTGCGCTGGCGTAAGCCACTGGTGATAGCTGGGAGAGCTCGGGTTCTGCTGGTCAATGAGGAGCTGGTTGAGGTCGGCCTGTTGGGCAGCGGTCATATTAAAGTGCAGCGTGATCGATTCCAGCTTCCGGTCCGCCGGAGCCGAGCCGAGGTCCTGGGCACGGAGCGCACGGGGGGAAATCGTGTGCTGCACGGCAACGCGGTTGCTGCTGGAGACAGGTGCATTAATGCGATTCTGCACTCCTGCTCGAGCGGGAAGAACGGAGACTGCAAAGAGAACGAGGGCTGACAGGGCGAATCGGGGAAACAAACGGCTATGCATGGTTAAATCTACCTTACTAAATCTGCTGCATCATCTAATAACTACGAGCACGCTGGTCTCATGGGATCCACCGGCCCGATAACGTACGGGCTATGTGCTTATAGACCACATGGGATTAAAAAGGTTGCGTCCTGAACGCCCGAACTTACCCGCTACAGTAAAATCAATTGGGAAAAGGGATCTTAATCGCCCATCAGCCCCGATGCGCGGTTGATCCTAGGCGACTTGCCTCAAGTAGGTCAGATAAAAGTAACGCTACTGAATTGTGATCTGATACTGAAAACTGTGCCGCACGCTGTTTACGCCATCGGTGCCCGCAGTCGTGATGGTGAATATCTGCGTGCCGAGCGGGGTGCCCGGATCGGATACGGTTGGCGGGTCGGCAGCCTTGCTGCAGCCGATGTTTGCCGTCAGGCCGAGGGCGAAGAGCACCAGCAACATCGTGGGGAGCCGCCGCCGGCGCCCGGGCACCGCAAGGAAGAACAATGTAGCCAGCATGGGACCTGCGGCGACGCCCCAGCCATCGAGCCGTTGAGCCAGCTTAGAAGTCGTAGCCACTGTTGCAGCCGTTGTGACGATCGACATGGTCGTGCTGCCCCCGCCCGCGAGCGTCACCGGGTTGAAGGAGCAGGTGATCTCGGCATTAGCTGGAGGTGTGCATCCGAAGCTGACCGTTCCATTGAATCCACCGACCAGGCCAAGCAGCATCACCACCTGACCGGTCTGTCCGGCCTGAAGAGTGATGGTCTGGGGCACCATCGTCAGGTTGTAATCCGTGATTGCGATAGCAAGCGGCGTAGACGTTGCACCGCCAAAGTTCGCATCGCCGCCATAGACGGCGTAGACGCTATGCCCACCTGCTAACAGCCCCGTCGTCGAAAGCCGGGCGATCGACTCGTTCGGGCCATTGGGAGTCAGAGGCGTAGGGTTGCCCAGCTGAATCGCGGTGCCATTGTAGGTGTCGTAGAAGGTGACGTTGCCCGTTGGCCCGACCGTATTGGTCACTGTGGTGAAGACCGTTGCCGTGAATACGAGGTTCACGCCGGCGAGCGCTGTGGAGACGTTCGATGTCAGCGTCATGGTTGCCGGCAGAAGCGATGGCGAGACAGACTGTGGAGCCGATGTGCTGGGATTCCAGTTGGCATCTCCACTGTACTTCGCCACAATGCTGTGCTGAATGTTGCCTGCCAGGGTCTTGTTCGTCGTAGCCTGATTCGTGGCGACTGCGGCCGTCGCAATCTGCGCGCCGTTGTCATAGAAGGTGACGTTGCCGGAGAAGGTATACGTTCCAGTGCCGTTGCCGGAGTTATTGATGATCGCCGTCAGTGTCACCGGCTGCCCAGCCTGGGGCGCAGAAGGACTGACGTTCATCGTGGTTATAGTGTTGCCCAGAACAGTCGTCATGATGAGATCTACAGGCGTCTGGCATTGGAAGTTTGTATTGCCCTGGCAAGCCACCTCGACTGTGTAGCCTTTAGAATTTGGGGCTGGCGCGTTAACAACGATGTTCGCGGTCGCCGTATTGCCGCCTGGGTTGGGAGAGAGCGTCGCCGTAAACAGAGCACCCGTGACGGCCTCGATCGTCGCTGAAACCGTGCCGGCAGGCGCTCCCGATGAGTTCGGCAACGCGACGGTCGCGGTGACTGTGCCGGTACTTCCATAAGGCACATTCGATGACGGAGAGAGGGTAGCCACCAGGGTTGCATTGACGATGTTGACGGTAATCGAGACGGGGACAACGCTGGTGCTGGCAGCATAGTTCCCGTCGCCGGAGTAGCTGGCAGTTATCGTGTACGAGCCGACCGCCAGCGAGCCGAGCGTCAATGTAGCTGAGCCGCCGGTCAGGGGAGCAGAACCGATAATGCCTTGCGGGGTACTCGTGAAGGTGACGGTGCCCGAAGCATTCGCTGTATTGAACGCTGATGGCGAAACGCTCGCCGTCAACACGACCTGCGTGCCGTAGCCTATAGTGTTGCTGCCGCTGTAGGCCAGCGTAGTCGTCGTCGATGTTCCACTCGCACGCGGAAACACCTTAATTAACTTCTGCAAGTCGACGACGCCTAAGCCAGTGGTCGACTCCCATGTTCCTGCGGGAGCATTGTCAGGCTGCGTGTAAAGGTCCGGCGTGGTTGCCAACGAATAGAGGATCGCGTTGATGTTGCCCTGTCGTCCTCCATTCTGTTGAATAATCGTAGTCAGCGCCTGCGCGAACGCATCTGCTGAAGTGGTCGTCAGATCAGGCTCCTGCCGGGTAGAGTCGTCCGGTAGGCCCAGCGCATACTGCCACGATGGGCGTGGATCGATGCCGACAAAAGACGCGCTCGCCGACCTCACCGTTGCGCTCGTCGCAAACGCCGTAACCTCAGAGAGGCTGGCCGGAAAGCTACCCGTCCCACTCGTGCTGCAACCGCTCGCCGCAAGCACAGTGATCCCTTGGGCGCTTGCCTGTCGAAAGAGGTCGCGATAAGCGTCATAGTCGGCTTGTGCCAAATCGTTGGAGCACTCGGTTGTGTTGAGGGTAAGGATAGGGGCGTTGTTCGCATCGATGGCAGCTGCGGCACTTCCCAGTGCATCCGTGCCATCGCTAGGAGCCGGAGTGGCACTTTGCGAGGCAGAGATAAGTCTCGCCATCACCTTGGGAGCCGCTACAGGCATATCATCCAGCCCACGAACACCAGCGATGATCGACGCGACCTCCTGTGGCAGCGATGGCTGTGTCGTATTGGCGAAGTACATCGTCCCCGCTACCTGATAGCGACGTAGCACAATCGAGAACGCACTCTGAACCTGCGCTGCTGTACCCGAAACAGCCAGCCGAGTCTTCGCCGGTGATATAGCTTGCACCGCAAGCCCCTGCGACTGAAGCCATGTCGTCGCCGCGGCCAGTTGATCGTCCGTCGCGCCATAGCTTGCCGCGAATTGCGGCGGCGTCAACCAGTGATGATAGTTTGGCGATGAAGGTGTAACTTGATCGGCGAGAAACTGATCCAGCGCAGCCTTTCGCTCCGGCGTTGGAGCAAGCCGCACGGTAAGACTAAGTGGCTGCGAAGCCGGAACCAGTCCTGCATCGACCGCAGATGTCTCTGTTGAATCGCTGAAAGTGCGAGTGTTCAGCGTGAGCCTTTGCGCGTGCAGCGTTGCGGCGAATAGAAGAAACATCGCCAGAACGGATAAATAACCAAGACAGGGCCTGCGGCGCAAGAACTTCGAAATCAACATAGGGTATCCGTTCGATCCTTGCAAAAGGGTACCCAAAAGGCAATGGAAAAGGACCAGCCAGGGGGGTGATTGGGCTGGTCCTTTTGTGCTATTCCTTGCGGCTGGCTTTCTATGCGATGGTTCTGTTCAGATGGCGTACTTCCCTGCTTTGATCACATGCTGCGCCACCTGACGACGAAGACTGATCGTGTCTATTGAGTCATGTTTGGAGAGCCGCCGAAGGATCGTGAGTTGCGTCCGAAGCATATCGCCCTCAGCCACCGCCGCGATGATCTTTCTCGCAGCCAGTTCAATCTTCTCCATCGCACCCGCTGCATAGATGCGCGCCATGGCCACGGGAATCTCCGCGCTGGACTTCGTTGCCATCTTCTCCGCGCGCAGGATGGCAGACTCCATCGCAAAGACCTCGATGATCATGTCGGCAATCGCCCCCATTACTTCCTGCTCATCAGCCAGCCTCTGCATATACTTCTGCGTTGCGGAACCTGCAGCAAACAGCGCGAGCTTCTTCGCCGACGCAAGCAGATTGTGCTCCTCCGCCAGCGGCCCTTCACGATCTTCCTTCGGCGTCGGCCCCGCCATCACTTCGTCCATTAGTTGCTTGATAGCCGGCATCAGCGCCAGCTTGCCGCTCATCGCCGACTTCATCAGCCACCCCGTAATGATCAGTCGGTTGATCTCGTTCGTTCCTTCGAAGATGCGGTTGATTCGAGAGTCGCGATAGGCGCGTTCCGCCGGATACTCCTCAACGTAGCCATAGCCCGCGTATATCTGGAGCACCTCATCGACGACCTTGTCGAGCATCTCCGAATCCCACACCTTCACGATCGAGCACTCAACGGCATAGTCCTCAATCGCCTTCTGGATCGCCGCCGTATCGTGCTTGTCCACTCCCGCCAGCGCAGCATCTATCATCCCAACTGTGCGGTAGCTCAACGCTTCGCCCACAAAGACACCAACAGCGCAGTCAGCCAGCTTCTCCTGAATCAGCCCAAACTCCGAGATCGACTTGCCGAATGCCTTGCGCTCCTTCGCATAGCCAATGCCGCGCCCAAGCGCCATCCGCGCACCACCAACGGCTGCATTACCCAGCTTGTACCGCCCGACGTTGAGGATGTTGAACGCGATGTGATGCCCTTTGCCTACCTCACCCAGCAGGTTCGAAGCAGGAATTTTGCAATCCGCCAGGATCAATGGACATGTCGAGCTGCCGCGGATTCCCAGCTTGTGCTCTTCCTTTCCAACCGTAAAACCGGGCGTTCCCTTTTCAACCAGAAACGCCGTCAGCCGCTCCTTGCCAGCGTCCTTACCCTCTTTGACCTCACACTTAGCGAAGATCGTAAAGAGATCGGCGAACCCCGCATTCGTGATCCACATCTTTTCGCCGTTAAGTGTGTAGGTCGAACCATCTTCCGACAGTACCGCCCGCGTACGAGCATTCACCGCATCCGAGCCAGAGGTCGACTCCGACAATGCATAAGCTCCAATGAACTCGCCGCTTGCCAACTTAGGCAGATACTTCTGCTTTTGCTCCGCCGTTCCATACCAGATGATGGGCAGAGTGCCGATGCCAACGTGCGCAGAAAACGCCACCGAAAAGCTACCCTGCTTGGCGATGTTGTCCGCAATGATGGCAGATGTAACCTTGTCCATCTCAAGGCCGCCGTACTCCTCGGGAATATCGACCGAAGTCAGCCCAAGCTCGCTGGCCTCCTTGATCAATCGCCGAGTCACGGAAAAATCCTTAGCCTCAATCTGGTCGGAGACAGGCACGATCTCGTTCATGGCGAAGTCTGCCGTCGTCTGCGCGATCTGTCTGTGCTCTTCGGTGAAGTCTTCCGGGAAGAAGCAATCGGCAGGGGTAACGTCGGAGATCAGGAAACTGCCGCCGGGGATACGCTTTGCCGTTGGAGTCGGAACCGTGGTCATCGTTGCCATCGCATTTCACCTCAAACAATTTCTTTAAAACCATGTTGAGCACAATTTTTTAGTTCATAGCCTCGAAGATCCCAGCCGCGCCCATACCACCACCAACGCACATCGTCACCATGCCATACTTTGCCTTACGTCGCGGCATCTCCCGCATCAAAGTAGCCGTCAGCTTGGCTCCGGTACATCCCAACGGATGTCCAAGTGCGATCGCTCCGCCGTTCACATTGAGCTTTGCGGGATCAATCCCTAACACTTTGATCACAGCCAACGATTGCGCGGCAAACGCCTCATTCAGCTCAATCACATCGATCTGATCAAGGCTTAGCCCAGCCATCTGGAGCGCCTTGGGAATGGCATGAATCGGCCCAATCCCCATTTCCTCCGGGTCGCATCCCGCATACGCGAACGCAATAAACTTCGCCATCGGCTTAATTCCCAACTGCGCCGCACGTTCAGCCGACATGACAACAGCAGCTGCGGCCCCATCAGAAGTTTGCGAAGAGTTCCCCGCGGTCACGGTCCCCTTCGCATGGAAGACAGGCTTCAGTTTGGCCAACGCTTCCAGCGATGTATCCGCGCGCGGCCCTTCATCCTGCTTGAAGATCGACTCAACAGTCTTAGCCTTACCCTTCCCGTTTGCTGTAGTCGTCACCACTGGAACCGCAACAATCTCATCGTCAAACCTGTCCGCCGCAATCGCAGCCAGCGCCTTCTGATGGCTCTCGTACGAAAACTGATCCATAGCCTCACGCGTAATGCCATAGTGCGCCGCGACTCTCTCCGCCGTCAGCCCCATCGACATATAAGAACCGGGATAGTTCTCCACCAGCCAAGGATTTACCGAGATCTTATTCCCGCCGAACGGCACATACGACATGCTCTCCGTGCCGCCCGCTACGATCACATCTGCCGATCCACCGCGAATCCGATCCACGGCAATCGCAATCGATTGCAGCCCTGACGCACAGTAACGATTGATCGTCATTCCGGAAGCTGTAATTGGCAAACCCGCACGAAAGCTTGCCACGCGTGCAACATTCATTCCCTGTTCGGCCTCAGGCATTGCGCAACCTAGAATTACATCCTCGACCTCGGACTTATCGAGTTGCGGAACGCGACACAACGCGCCGTTGATAGCGAATGCAGCGAGATCGTCGGGACGAGCCGTGCGCAGCATTCCACGCGGTGCTTTGCCTACAGCGGTTCGAACAGCAGATGCAATGATGACGTCTTTCATGGGACTGCTCCTAATTCCTAAGCGGTTTACCGGTCTTCAACGTAAAGGCGATGCGCTCCTGCGTCTTCTTCTCGCCGCACAGAGAGAGGAATGCCTCACGCTCAAGTTCAAGCAGATACTGTTCGCTCACCAGCGTGCCCGGCATAACCTTGCCGCCCGCAAGCGCATACGCAACCCAGTTCGCCACCTTGGCGTCGTGGTCGGAGATGTACTGCCCTTCGCGCATCGTCCAGACGGCTAGCTTCAACGTAGCCAGTACAGACTCGCCCGGCGCCGGAATATCAGTTCGCACAACTGGCGCAGTGTAACCTGCGTCCGCGAGAGCGCGCGCCCGCAGCTTGGCATCGGTTAGCAACCGGTCGCGGTTCACCGTAATGTTGTCCGAAGGCCTGAGGAACCCCAGCGCACGCGCTTCCGCAGCTGAAGTCGAAACTGTTGCCTTGGCAATTGTCTCGAAGGTCTTCTTCAGCGCTTCAAAAATCTCCACACCCTCGCCACGCGCATCCGGTCGAATACTCGACCCCGCATCAACCGAGCGCAGCAGCATCTCCTTGCAGCCACCGCCGCCAGGGATCAGCCCGACACCAGCCTCAACCAGGCCCATATACAGCTCCGCATGAGGTTGACGCGCCGCAGCATGAAGCGAGATCTCAACGCCTCCGCCCAGGCACATTCCGTAAGGCGCAACTACCACTGGCCGAGGACAGAATTTGATCGCCTGCGTCATATTCTGGAACGCCTTCACGGCCAACTCCACCTCGTCCCACTCCTCTTCCTGAATCCCGAGGAGCAACTGCATCAGATTCGCGCCAACGGAAAAATTCGTCGAATCACCTGTAATAACGAAAGCCTCGAAGTCCGCAACCTGTTGGCTCGAAGGCTTCAGTGTCTGCGTAATCAACGAGACAATATCGTCGCCCAACGCATTCATCTTCGAGTGCAGCTCAATCGCCGCCACGCCATCGCCTAAATCGACGACAGATGCGCCGGGGTTCTTCTTCACCATGCCCTTCGCCTTCTTGATCACGCCGAGCGAAGTAACTCCCTCAGCGACAGGGACAGGTTTGTACGTACCGGAAGTTACATCAAAGTATTGGCGGCCACTAGGTGTTGTAGGGTCGTCCTTATACCATGTGGGGCCAGGCTCGCTGAGTGCATGCGGATACGCGAGGAGTTTCTCAATATTAGCCGCAATCGGCGCACCCTCGGCCCGCATCTTCTCCACCGTTGCACGCACACCCGCAGCGTCGAACATCTCGAACGGGCCAAGCTCCCAGTTGAAGCCCGTCTTCATGGCCTTGTCGATCTCGACGATGTTGTCCGCCGGCTCATCGCCAGTGTTCGAGACGCGATTGGCCGCATACGTAAACAACTCCGTCAGCAGCGGCCAGTAAAATCGCGCAGCCTTATCCGTACGAACATCGGCATGAAGCAGCTGCGCTACCCGTGCGCCAGTTGACTCTACATTCTTCGCCATATCGATCGCGGGAAACTTCGGACGCGTTACTGGCTTGTAGTCGAGCGTCTGCCAATCGAGAACGTGCCGCAGATCACGTCCCTCCGCGTCCTTGCCCGCCTTCTTGTAAAACCCCTGCCCCACTTTATCTCCGAGCCATTTCTGCTCGATCATCTTGCCGATAAATGGAGCCAGCACGATCTCCGCTCGTTCATCCTTGATCGCGGCAGCCTGCGCAGAAAAGTTATTCGCGACATGCGCCAGCACGTCGATCCCAACCATGTCGCCCAGTCGGAAGGTCCCAGTCTTCGGCCACCCCAGCGCTGATCCTGTCAACGCGTCTACCTCTTCGATGGTCAGCCCTTGCTCCTGCATCAGCCGAATCGCATTCCCCATACTGAACGTCCCGATGCGGTTGGCGATGAAGTTCGGCGTATCGTGCGAGCGAACGATCGTCTTCCCAAGCCGCTGATCGCAGAAGTGCGCAAGCGTGGCCATAGCCTCAGAGTCCGTCTCGTGCGTAGGAATGATCTCGAGCAATCTCATGTAACGAGGTGGGTTGAAAAAATGCGTCCCGAAAAACCGTGCCCGCGTCTCGGGCTTGAGACCGGCTGCAATGTTGGCGATGGGCAGGCCGCTCGTATTGGTCGTCAGAATTGAGCCAGCACGAAGATGCTGCTCCGCCCTTTGCAGCAGCGCGTGCTTAATCTCAAGATTCTCCGCGACCACCTCGATGACCCAATCACAGTCGGCAATCAGCGCAAGATCATCATCGAAGTTCCCTATCGTGATCAAGCGTGCGCTCTCAGGAATGTAAAAGGCCGCAGGTTTGGACTTCTTCAATCCATCCAGCGCGCTGAGAACAAATTTGCTGCGCTCAGCCTTCGAAGCGTCCGTCGCGGTTCCTGGGGGAACGATGTCGAGCAGCACCACAGGCAAGCCGGCATTCGCGATGTGCGCAGCGATACGCGACCCCATGGTTCCAGCGCCAAGGACAGCGACTTTGCGAATCTGTTTCGTTGCAGCGGTGGTGCTGGGCGGCATCAGGCAGGCTCCGATGGGAAATATTCCCGAACGCGATGAAGCATACTGAATGGTCATTCATTTCGTCAAGACATAGCATGAAAGTCCAGTAAATTCTTTGTCTTATGAGCTCCCTGATGTTCTTTTGCATAGAAGCCGTTATCATTCGACGGGTGCAGATTGGCACTCGCTGCAAACCCGAAATCTTCCGCCAGCGAAAGGTAATACTGAAGGATGAAAGTTCTAACCCGACGGGAGTTTTGTTCGATTGCCGGAGCCACTGCGGCCAGCGTTGCCCTCGCACCTGCCTGGGCAACAGAGCCGTCTGCCGGCTCCCTCTTCGGCCTTGTCGCTCTCACCGATCGCGCTCGTATCTTTGCCGCAGCAGACAAATATCTTTCGGCACAGCCCATCACGGTGACGGCCGCCAAATGCGACCGAAGCCCCGGCGGCCCACACGACTTCTACTCCGAAGGCGACTACTGGTGGCCCGATCCAAAGAATCCGGGCGGTCCCTACATTCGTCGCGACGGCTTCTCCAACCCTGCCAACTTCAACGAGCATCGCGAGGCCATGGTGCGACTTAGCCTGATCGTACCTGCGCTAACAGCCGCCTGGGTTCTAACCAGACAGAAAAAGTATGCTGACCACGCGGGTAAGCATCTTCGCGCCTGGTTCGTAGATGCGGCAACCAGGATGAATCCAAACCTGGAACACGCGCAGGCGATCTTCGGCGTGAACAAAGGACGCGGCATCGGCATCATCGACACCCTACAATTGGTCGAGGTCGCCCGTGCCGCAACGTTGTTGACCGAAGCCAGCGCTCTCACCGGTTCTGGGGAAGTTCGAAGCTGGTTCGTCCAGTACCTCGATTGGATGCGCACCTCAAAGAACGGACAAGAGGAGCGCGATGCCAACAACAACCATGGCACCTGCTGGGTCCTTCAGGCTGGCGAATTCGCCCGTTTCACCGGCAACGACGAGGTCATGGCGTGGTGTCGCGACCGCTTCCGCACCACTCTGGTCCCCCACCAGGTCGCCCCCGACGGTAGTCTTCCGCTGGAGTTGGCTCGAACCAAACCTTATAGCTACTCTCTCTTCAACATGGATGTGCTCTGCGGCCTTGCACAAAGCTTGTCAACAGAAAAGGACAGCCTTTGGAGCTTCGCGACCCCCGACGGTCGTGGCATTCGCAAGATGATGGAATTCATGTACCCCTTCATTAAAGACCGCAGCGCATGGCCCTTCGCGCATGACGTCGAGCACTTCGAGGACTTTCCCGTTCGTAACCCGGCGCTCCTCTTCTCGGGCATCGCTTATACACAACCGAACTACATCGCCCTCTGGAAGACGCTGAACCCCGACCCCGTTGTCCCCGAAGTCATCCGAAACTTCCCTATCCGCCAGCCGCTCCTATGGGTGACGAAGTCAACGGTCCCAGCCAAAGCCTAGCAGACGTAGAAGAGCCGCTTCCGTCGCCTTCGATTCGAAGAACGACAGCAGCGGCTCTTTATCCTGCAAACTACCGCGAAGGTCTTAGTGCTTACCGGCCAACCGATTCATCTCAGAACCGGCCAGCAAAAATCCGCCGACACCGAAGACATAGCTCGAAGACGGCTTGAACTTACCTGGCTGCCCATCGATCGGCTGAATCGAACCCAACCGTCCATCAGCGTAGATGTGGCTCAACATACCCTTCCACGACTTCTCCACCACAGGCAGATAAGTCTTGCGGTCGAGGATGTTCTCGTTGATCCCATAAGCAATTGCATACGTAAAGAAGGCCGAACCCGAGATCTCCGGCAGCTCATACGCATCAGGGTCGAGCAGCCCCGATCGCCACAAGCCATCCTTGCCCTGAATCGCTGCTACTCTCGCAGCCATTTGCTTGTACTGTTCAACATACTTCGGCCTGCTTGGATAGTCCTTCGGCATGATCTGAAGCACCTTTACTAGCCCACCAAGCACCCAGCCATTGCCGCGCGACCAGAACAGTTTCTGCCCATTAGCCTGCTTCTGCGTCAGGTAACGGCTGTCGCGGAAATAGAGGTGTTCTTCCTTGTCGAACAGTAGATCCGAGGTAAGCCACCACTGACGATCCATATAGTCGAGATACTTCTTGTCACCAGTCGCCAGATACACGCGCGAAAGCACAGGCGGCGCCATGTAGAGCGCATCGCACCACCACCACAACAGCTTGTTCGGATCATCCGGCCTTACAACAAGCCGGTCCATGATCTCCTTCGTATTCGCCATACGAATCGGCTTGCGATCACTCTTGGGATCGTCGAGATACAGTTCCATGTAGGCCTTGCCGAGCGCCTGATCATCCGCATGAGGAAAGCGATTATCAATCAATGTCCAGTCCGACCGCTCCGCCAGATGTAGTACGGCATCGCGATACTTCGGATCGCCTGTAGTCTTCGAGGCAGCAAGCAAGCCGTCATACAGTGCGGCAAACGTCCACTGTTTATTGAACTTCGGCTCGGCATACGCCACCTGCCAGTCCGCAACTTTCTTCATCGCCGCGACGATGGCTTTGGACTTGATCTCAGGAGAGAGATCAGTCGCCAGAGGTCCGGGATTGTCAGGCTGGTCTCCGGCGGCATAGCCGTCCACCGGAACAACCTTCCCCGTCGGCTGAGCAGCAGGAGCAGTTTGCGCCATCGAAGAAAAACACGCGGTTCCAAGGAAAGCACCCAGTACAAGTGCACTTGCCAAATTCGAACGGCGATACCTGCATTCGGCCTCGGCACCGAATGTCGTAGACACATCTACAGCAAACATAGTCAATTTTTCCTTTTGTTGTTTAGACCGGACCTTCGTTCATCACCAGCGCAACAGCACTGCGTAAGCGGGCCGTGTTGCCCTCAAAGGAGGGCCTGAGTTTCGGCGCCTTTGAGAGTGAGTTCCGTTTAAATTCGGCTTCAACCTTCGGGCCGAACATGTGCCAAGCAGCGGTAATGTCTCCCACGATGATGATCTCGCTTGGAGCCAGCGCCGACGCGATCATGCGCAGTCCTCGGCCGAGAAAAGAAGACATCTTCTCCAGAGCTTTGATCGCGTTGGCATCATCCGCCTGCGCCATCTTCACCAGCGCAGCAAAACTCTGCGGAACGCTGCCTCCGTTGAGTTCTTTGTAGTAGCGGAGGCCCGCACGATTGGAAGCAAGCGTCTCCCAACAACCCCGCCCGCCACAGCCACAAGGATGCCCATTGTGTTCCATCTCGACGTGACCGAACTCGCCAGCCATGCCATTAGCGCCGCGCAGCAAACGTCCGTTCGAGAAGATCCCCGTCCCAATCCCCTCCGACACATTGACGACGACCAGGTCATGAACGCCATCGCTGTCGCCAAACCACACCTCGGAGAGCGCGCACGCATTGGCCACGTTGTCCATCTCCACGCGCAAACCAGTGGACCGCTGGATACGGGACTTCAGGCTTAGCACCGGCCAATTCAGGTTCGGCGCAAAGATGAGTTTCTCCAACAGCGGATCCGTACGTCCCGGAAGACTGATGCCGATTCCGTCGAATGACTTTTCGCTATGATCCGCGATCAGTTTGCGGATGGCGGTAATCATCGGCTGAATCGCCTTGGCCGGATCAACAGGCAGAGCAACCACGTTCTGCGCGACAATCCTGCCACCAAGATCCGTCACCGCAACCGTCGTCTGCGAAGGATGGATGTCCACCGCGATCACGGCACGCTGGTGGTTAAGTTCAAGAAAGGTTGGCCTCCGTCCGCGGGGCAGCCGACCAGTCGATCCTTCAAGAATCCACCGGTCGCGGATCAGGTCCTCAACAATCAAAGAGATCGTGCTGCGCTGCAGGCCAGATACGCGGGCAAGGTCGGCTCGCGAAATCGGCTGGCGCGTACGGATGAGATTGAACACGAGATTCCGGTTGATCTGCCGCGGCGTCTTGTTGGACGCGCTCTGCTTTCTTGTAAGCGAAAATGTTTGTGTCGGCGGTATGGACATTTTAATCTTGACTTTCCGGCATAGAGCTACAAAACAGCAGGCGGCAGTAACGCGAGACCCCATTTTTCCTAATAAAACAGTTCCTTCATCATGAGATCGGAGTTACGGCTTCATCTCTTGACATCACCTGCAACGAGTCTTTATACCACTTGAGTCCGGCATTTTGTAGACGCTGTGAATTATATGGCGACAAATACACTCCGGGCACCCCATATTTCAGTTTTTCCCACGAGCAATTCAGGAGCAATCACGTTCATGTACTCCCGCAGGCAATTCTTGAAGTCCAGTGCGACCGTAGCTGCGGTCTCGTTGCTGCCACGCCCATCGCTCAGTGCTTCGATTGCTACGCTGGCCCAGGCATCTGCAGACAGCCCCGTATCCACGCGCCTCACAACAGGCTGGGAGTACTTTCAGGGTCCACTGGCCAGCCCGTGGGAGGCATGGCACAGCGAAGAGCTCGCCACATGGCAGCCCGTGGCAATGCCTCACTGCTTCAACGCATACGATGGCTGCGACCCGGACGTCCCCTACTACCGAGGCAACGGCTGGTACCGCACCCACGCACCCATCACGAATCCGTATAAGGGCGGACGTACCCTGCTCCACTTTGAGGGCGCAGGCCAGGCAACCACTGTCTACGTCGGCGAAGCGCTCGCAGGCAAGCACGTCGGCGGCTACGACGAGTTCGTCTTCGACATCACCGACCTTCTCCCTCCGTTTCTCAACAACGCTGCACCATCCACGAACCCAGCCCCCAAACCCAAATCGAAGAAGCAGCCCGCAGGCGTCCCCATCGCCGTCTTGTGCGACAACTCCCGCGACCTCGACCGGATCCCCTCCGACTTCAGCGACTTCAGCCTCTACGGCGGCATGTACCGTCATGTCAACCTCGTCTACGTCCCTGCCGTCTCCTTCGAGACCGTGCACGTGCAGACAAAGCTCGCCTCCCCCAAGGCCCCGGCCGATATATCCATAGTGGCGACCCTCTACAACCCCACCGGCACAATCGATCCCCTCGAAGTCGTCGTCGAAGTCCTCAACGCCAAAGGAGCTTCCGTCCACAGATCTAAACACACGATGAAGCCGTGGACCGCGGCCAGTGAGATCGTCACCTTCCGCGTAGCTACACCCGAGCTCTGGAGCCCCTCCTCACCTCACCTCTACCAATGCCGCATCACCCTCACCAGCCCCACCGGCGAATACGTCGCACACGAAACCTTCGGCATTCGCCATACCGAGTGGGTCGACCACGGCCCCTTCAAGCTCAACGGCGAACGCCTCCTACTCCGCGGAACTCATCGTCACGAAGATCACGCAGGCTACGCAGCAGCGATGCCCGACGATCTCATCGACCAGGAGATGCAGCTCATCAAGGACATGGGCGCGAACTTCATCCGACTCGCCCACTACCAGCAGTCGCGCCGCGTCCTCGAGCACTGCGACCGCCTCGGCATCCTTGTCTGGGAAGAGATCCCCTGGTGCCGCGGAGGCGTCGGCAACGACATCTTCAAAGAGATGGCGCGCCGCGTGCTTCGCAACATGATCGCCCAGCACCACAACCACCCCAGCATCCTCCTCTGGGGCCTCGGCAACGAGAACGACTGGCCCACCGAGTATCCCGAGATCAACCAGCCTGAGATCCGCGCCTTCCTCACCGAACTTCGCGACCTGTCCCACCAGCTCGACCCTTCGCGTCTCACCACCATCCGTCGCCTCGACTTCGCCCGCGACATCCCCGACGTCTACTCGCCCTCCATCTGGGCCGGCTGGTACAGCGGCACCTTCCCCGAGTACCAGAAATCCCTCGAAACACAGCGCGAGCGGGTCAATCATCTCTTCCATGCCGAGTGGGGAGCCGACAGCCACGCCGGCCGCCACTCCGAGAACCCAGACAAGGTCCTCGCCAAGATTGCGACCGGCCACGGCACCGACGAGCGCGGCCTCGCCTACATGAACACCGGCGGCGAAGCCCGCGTCTCCAAGGACGGCGACTGGTCCGAAACCTACGCCTGCAACCTCTTCGACTGGCACCTCAAAGTGCAGCAAACCCTCCCCTGGTTCACCGGCTCGGCCCAGTGGATCTTCAAGGACTTCACCACTCCCCTGCGTGTCGAAAACCCCGTCCCACGCGTCAACCAGAAAGGCGTCGTCACCCGCGACATGCAAAAAAAGGAGGCCTTCTACGTCTTCCAGTCCTACTGGACCGACGTCCCCATGGTGCGCCTCTACGGACACACCTGGCCCATCCGCTGGGGTGAGCCTAACGAGGAAAAGATGGTGAAGGTGTATTCCAACTGCGAGACCGCTGAGCTCTTCGTCAACGGCAAGTCCGCCGGTGTGCGCCACCGCGACAGTCAGGACTTCCCTGCCGCAGGTCTACGCTGGATGACCCCATTTGTAGCAGGTAACAACCATCTCCGCGTCGTCGCCAAGCGAGGCTCAACGACGGTCATCGACGAGCTGGTGTTCGATTATCAGACCGAAACCTGGGGTCCCCCCACCACCCTCAAGCTTAACGAAAAAAATCGCGCCGGAAACAGAGTCACCATTGAAGCGAAACTCTATGATGACAAGGGAGTTATCTGCCTCGACGCCCGCAACCAGGTTCGCTTCAGCCTGGCGGGCGGCGGCAAGCTCATCGACAACATGGGCACCCCATCCGGTTCGCGAGTCGTGCAGCTCTACAACGGCCGCGCCGAGATCACCCTCGAAAAAAGCCCTACCGGACAGACTGTCGCTGCGGTCAGTTCGGCCGATATTCCCAGCGCATTCTCTACGATCGCCTGAACGTAACCGGTTTCATTAATCGCCGCGATTGATGCGGGGAATCGCTGCGTTTACATTTTTTCTTAAATGGCCGATAAGGATGTTGACAATTGTTCATTCAGCGAACTATCTTTCATCGTTCCCAAAATTAAACCCGCTAGGCGATCTCTAGATCCTTCTAAAGACCGCTAGGCAAACGATTGACTAATTGGAGGCTGTAAATGATTACGGGTCCCAGGTTCAGTAAGTGGAAGCTCGTGCTCCTCGTGCTTGCTTCTGCCATATTGACTACCAATGCAATAGCGCAGCTCAGCACCGCCACTCTATTCGGCAGCATTACCGATACCACCGGCGCCGTCGTTCCCAACGCGACCATTACTCTCACGCAGACAGACACCAACTTCGTCCGCGTCGCTAAAGTCAAGGACGACGGCTCCTATCGCGAGGAATTCCTTCCGGTCGGTCCGTACAAAATCTCTGTATCGGCACCTGGGTTCAAGTCTTTGGTACGCAACGGAGTTGTCCTCGCAGTCATGCAGAACGCAGAGCTGTCGCTCTCTCTCGATGTCGGTACCGCAACCGAGACCGTCAACGTCACAGCCGATGTACCCCTCGTGAACTCCGGCAACTCCACCATCGGGCAAACCGTCTCCAACGTCGAGATCGAAAACCTTCCGCTGGTCAATCGCAACGTCGACCGCCTCCTCCAACTCGTCCCTGGCGTCCAGACAGTCAGCACCATCAATAACCTCGGCTATCAGGAGATCAAAGTCCTCGCAAACGGATCGACTGACGGATTCGTCGGTCAGGTGTCGTACTACTTAGACGGCGGTCTCAATATGACGGGTCTCCGCAACAGCGGAAACCAGATCCCCAACCCTGACGCGGTCAGTCAGTTCAACGTCGTCACCAACAACTACAGCGCTCAGCTCGGCCGTTACTCCGCGGCAGTCGTCAGCGTCATCACCAAGGGCGGCACCAACAGCTTCCATGGCTCGGCCTTCGAGTTCTACCGTGACAGAAACTTCAACGCGGTGGCACACAATGCCGGAGCAGGCGCCGTCAAGAGCCCATACAATCTACACCGTTTCGGCGCCACCTTGGGCGGTCCCATTCGTCACGACAAAGACTTCTTCTTTGGTAGTTTCGCGGGCTACCGCTTTAGAACGACCGCCACAAACAGCGGTAATCTTCCGTCCGCAGCCCAGCTCGCAGGCAATTTCTCCGAAAATATGCCGTCGGACATTACAAAGTGCACGGATACACCCTCGACCGCTGATAACACCAACATCAAGTTCCTGGTCTGCAATCCTGCCACTGGCCAGCCGTTTGCAAACAATACGATTCCCACAAGCAGCCTCGATCCGACAGCCGTCAACATCGTGAAGTACATTACCACCGCCTTAGGCAAGGAAACTAAGCAGCCGTTCCGTACAGGCGATACCCCGTATACCTATCGCGTGCTCGAAGCAACGCCCGAGCAGAACGAAGAGTATCTGATCAAGACCGATCATCAGATCACATCTTCGCACCGTCTCAGCCTCAGTTACTTCCTTCTCAACTACAGCATCCGCAACAACCTCGGCGGATTTACTCAGGCATGGTCGTACTCTAACTACGCCAACAAACAGCAGAATGCGAACCTCGGCGACGTCTGGACCATAAACTCCCGTACCGTCAACCAGTTCTGGCTCAACTACACGCGTCAGAATGGCGGACGTATCCCGGTCACCAGCGATCCCACCAAGAAGACCCTTGCCGACTTTGGCTCGGATTTTGGCGTTGTAGGCGCACCTTCACTCCCAAACATCAGCGTAGGTGGCGTGCAAGGCTTCACGCTCGCTCAGGCAATCACTGGCCCCAAAGCTGGAGCCAACGTTTACAACGTTCGTGACGTGCTCAACACAACCCGCGGAAAGCACTCTCTTTACTTCGGCGGTGAAGCAGGTCTAGAGAAGGACTTCCAACTCACCTCACTCAATAACTACGGCTCGTTTACCTTCTCCACCACGAACGGTGCGAAGTTTGCCCGCACCACCAACGGTCTCTCTGACTTCATGATGGGCGTTCCCGCCGGCATGGGACAGGACACCGGCCTCTACGCAAATGCCAACTGGTACTCCTTCGGCGCGTTTGCCCAGGATGACTGGCGCATCCTTACCAACCTGACTCTCAACCTCGGCATCCGCTACGACTGGCAGCAGGCGCCGACCGATCCCCAGCACATGACGTCGAACTTCAGCCCCGGCGTGCAGTCACATGCATTCCAGAACGTCAGCATTATCGGCACCACATCAAAACTTGCTCCTCTTGGTATGCTCTTCCCCGGCGATCCTGGCGTGCCGGTCGGTGGCGCATTCACTCCCCTCAACCACGTCTCGCCCCGTCTGGGTTTTGCCTATGATCCGTTCAACAATGGTAGAACCGTCTTCCACGGCGCTGCCGGTCTGTTCTTCGGCGGTATCTCCGGCAACGAGTGGGAATTCCCCTCGAACTACGCCCCGTTCGCTGTCCGTAATAGCGGATACACCCGGGTCACTTCACTCACCCATCCTTACTCAAACGATCCAACCGAGTTTCCGGGCGGCGTAAATCCATATCCCCAACTGATGTTCGACTACAAGAACAGCGCTGCAACGTTCCTGCCGTTGAACCAGGTTGTGACGATGGATCCGAACTATCGCTGGCCCTACTCCATGCAGCTCAACTTTGGCGTCCAGCAACAGTTCACCAACAGCTTCGCGATGAGCGTCTACTACGTGGGTTCGTTCAACCGCAAGACACCGCTCTACAACGACATCAACGGACCGCAGTTCAACATCACAGCGGCCGGCGCCAGCGGTGCAAGCTGCACCGATTTGACGAAGGCTTGCGGCTACGCCAACAGCAGCGCCACGGTCAATAACCGTCGCCCCCTTAACTCCATGTTCGGTAACTCGGCAGCGAACCCCATGTATAGCAACGTGTGGGTCATTCGCTCCAACCAGAACTCCAACTACAACGGCCTTCAGGTCACCTTGGAGCAGCGCCTCACGCATCGCGTTAGCGCGCGCGGCTACTACTCCTGGAGCAAGACGCTGCAAAGCAACACGCTCGATGCCACCAGTGGCCTCAACGGTACCTTTGTAGACGCCAACTTCCCACAACTCGAGTACCGCCAGCGTTCAGATCAGGATCGTCGCAACATGATGACAATGTCCTTCGTCTGGAAGCCTGACTACTTCGACGGCTATAACCGTGTGGTCAGGACCGCACTCAATGGCTGGACGGTCACCGGTATCTGGACGGCAAACAGCGGCCAGCCCTTCACCGTAACCACCGGCAACGACAACTACTTCTCGGGCCTTGGCAACAATCGCCCGAGCATCATCCCCGGCAAGTCGCCTCACACGCTCCCTCAGAGCTCTCGTGTAGGCGAGATGAAGCAGTGGTTCGATACAACGGCCTACTGCCGTCCCGGAACCGATGCCGGATGCGCTGGCGTCGGCCCGCTCGGTCTGCTCGGCAACGAGCGCCCTGCGCAGCTTGACGTCCCGGGCTATCGCAATGTTGATGCTTCGCTCTTCCGCAGCTTCAACATCCGCGAATCGCTCCAGTTCCAGTTCCGCGGTGAGGTCTCCAACGTCTTCAACCTCGTGAACCTTGGCACTCCGTCGGCGGCGATGAACAGCTCAACCTACGGCCAGATCACCGGTAGTGGTGGCAGCCAACGCATCATCCAGGTTGGCGGCCGTATCCTCTTCTAAATAAACCTCCCAACCTCCCGGAGCGCCAAGTTGCACAAAGCGCTCCGGGAGCTTTTTTTGCTTAAAACTGCAGCTATTCTCAAATCTCTCCGTCGAATGGGAAGACCCTATTCCTGCTCCGGTATAGTAAGTCTTCCGGCTGTAATCCCCTGGAGGTAGTTCTGTGCGAGTACGAAGTTTAGTAGCGGCTACAGTTATGCTCGGAATGGCCTTGTGTTCTGGCGCTCCGGCACAAGATCTGGCCAGCTTCGAGAAACGAACCACGGTCAAGGTGCTGCCCAACGGCCTCACTCTCATCATCTCCGAGCGGCCCGAAGCCCCCGTCTTCAGCTTCTACACCCTCGTCGACGCCGGTTCAGCCGACGACCCTCAGGGAGCCAGCGGCCTCGCTCACATGTTCGAACACATGGCCTTCAAGGGCTCCCAGGAGATCGGCACCACCAACTACCCCGCCGAAAAGGTAGCCCTCGCCAAAGTTGAGATCGCCTATGCAGCCTACGACGCCGAACTCCGCAAACTCGTCGGACAGGACCCCGCCAAACTCGCCGAGCTGAAAAAGGCCTTTGAAGACGCTCAGGCCGAAGCCCAGAAGTTCGTCATCCCCAACCAGTTCTCCGAGATCGCCGAGCAGCAAGGCGCCACCGGCATCAACGCCTCCACCGCCGAAGACTCCACCCAGTATTTCTGGAGCATGCCCTCCAACCGTCTCGAGCTCTGGGCATACCTTGAAAGTCAGCGCATCGGCCAGCCCGTCCAGCGCGAGTTCTACAAGGAGCGTGATGTCGTCCAGGAAGAGCGCCGCATGCGCACCGACTCCTCTCCCACCGGACGCATGGTCGAGCAGTTCCTCGCCGCAGCCTACATCGCCCATCCTTACGGCCGCCCCGGCGTCGGCTGGGAGAGCGAGATCAGCCAGGTCTCCGCTACCGAGGCCGAAGCCTTCCACAAGAAATACTACGTCCCTTCCAACATGGTCATCGCAGTCGTCGGCGACGTGAAAGCCAGCGAAACCATGCCCATCCTCGAGCGTTACTTCTCGAAGATCCCCGCCGGCCCCAAGCCCGAGCCCATGACGACCATCGAACCCCCACAGTTCGCTGAAAAGTCCGTCGTCATCAAGGAAGCCACCCAGCCCTTCTACATCGAGGGCTATCACCGTCCCGACTATCGCGACCCCGATGACTCCGTCTACGATGCCATCACCGACATCTTCTCCAACGGCCGCACCGCCCGCCTCTATCGCTCGCTCGTTCGCGACCAGAAGATTGCCGCCACGGCTGAAGGCTTCAGCGGATTCCCCGGCCAGAAGTATCCCGGCCTCTTCGCCGTCTACGCGGTTCCCCTCCCCGGCCACACCCCAGAGGAGATGCGCACCGCCATCCACAAGGAACTCGACCGCCTCAAGAACGAGGACATCACCGACGAAGAGCTCGCCCGCTTCAAGACCCGCGCCCGCGCCGATCTTCTCCGCGGCCTCGCCGACAACGACGGCCTCGCCCACCAGCTAGCCGAGTACCAGACACGCTATGGCGACTGGCGTCAGCTCTTCCGCGAGCTCGACCAGATCGACGCCGTCACCAAAGCCGACATCCGCCGCGTCGCCAACAAGATCTTCGTTGAAAACAATCGCACCAGCGCACGGATCGAATACGTAGAGCCGCAAAAACCGGCCACGAGCACGGGAGGTGCTGAGTGAAGTATTTCGCAAAAGGATTGACGTCAGTTCTCGCTTCTGCCCTGAGCATCGCAATCGCCGCGCCCGCAGCCTTGGCG
The DNA here is from genome assembly GCF_003945235.1 of Edaphobacter aggregans. Lineage (NCBI taxonomy): Bacteria > Pseudomonadati > Acidobacteriota > Terriglobia > Terriglobales > Acidobacteriaceae > Edaphobacter > Edaphobacter aggregans. The sequence goes on along the minus strand of NZ_RSDW01000001.1, from coordinate 5,178,622 downwards.
CAAACGGCAACCGCACCAGCAGAAAAGCCCGCGGCAGCCCAGCCTTGGACGAAGATCCCCATCCCCCCGCTCCACGCCTTCAAGCCCGCGCAGCCCAAGCGCATCGAGCTCTCCAACGGCCTCGTCATCTTCCTGCAAGAGGACCACGAGCTCCCCTTCATCAATGGAAGCATCCTCATCCGCGGTGGCAGCCGGGATGAACCCGCCGACAAAATCGGCCTTGTCTCCCTCTACGGCCATGCCTGGCGTACCAGCGGGACTGCAACCATCGACGGCGATAAGCTAGACGACAAGCTCGAAGCCAAGGCCGCCAGCATCGAAACCTCCGGCGGTTCCGCGTCCACATCCGTCCACTGGTCCAGCCTCAAAGGCGACTTCGACACCGTCTTCGCCTCCACCATGGACCTGCTCCTCAACCCGAACTTCAAGGCTGACAAACTCGCCCTGGGCAAGCGCCAGATCGCCAGCGGCATCTCCCGCCGCAACGACGACGCCGGCGGCATAGCCATCCGCGAGGCCGTCAAGCTCGTCTATGGCCCCACCAGCCCCTACGCCCGCCAGCCCGAGTACGCCACCATCGGCGCCGTGACCCTCGATGACCTCAAGGCATGGCACGACCGCACCGTCGTTCCCAACAACATGATCGTCTCCGTCTCCGGCGACTTCGACTCCGCCGCCATGGAAGCCAAGCTCCGAGCCGCCTTCGAGCACCTTCCCCGCGGCCAAGCCTTCCAGTCCGAAAAATTCACCTTCACCGACCCCAAACCCGGCGTCAACTTCGCCGAGAAGGATGATGTCAACCAGTCCAACGTCCTCATTGTCGGCCTCGGCACCGAGCGCAGCAACCCCGACTACTACGCCCTCAGCGTCATGAACGAGATCTTCTCCGGCGGCTTCGGCTCCCGCGTCGTCCAGAACGTCCGCACCAAGCTGGGCCTCGCCTACTCGGTCGACGGCAGCTTCGGCGCCTCCTACGACCACCCCGGCATCTTCTACGTCATCGCCGGTACCAAGAGCGCCTCGACCGTGGACGCCACCAAAGCGATGCTCGAAGAGGTCAACCGCCTCAAGACCGTCCCACCCACCCCGGCCGAGTTGGCCAAAGCGAAGGACCAGCTCCTCAACTCCTTCATCTTCCACTACGACTCCCCCGAGAAGACCCTTGGCGAGCAGGTCACGCTGGCCTTCTACGGCTACCCCGCCGACTTCCTCGAGAAGTACAAGACCGGCATCGAAAAAGTCACCGCCGCCGACATCACCCGCGTAGCCAACAAGTACGTAGACCAGTCCAAGCTAGGAATCGTAGTCGTAGGCAACCAGGCCGAGATCAAACCCACCCTAGACGCCCTGGGCAAAGTAACCCCACTCGACATCACCATCCCACCCCCACCCGCCAAACCCGCCGAGTAGGCCATCAATTCATTACGATGAGGCTGACCCGTGCGACTTAGATACTTGCACTCTGCCTTGATGTGCCTATTGAGCATCTCGGTAACCGGCTGCTACCCGGGTGCCCCAAGCTCTTGGATTCCAGGGACCTATCACTTTTCGCGATCAAATTATGTCACCACTTTAGAACTGAGAAAAGACGGCACATCAGTTCAAACACGACAAGATCCGGATGGTTCCTCCAAGATCACGCAGGGGAGATGGCAAGTAGGTCCCTTGGATGGCCACATCACGATCGATCGAGTGATTGAGTTCTTCCCAGAACCTGGCCTCGACATGTCGAAACCGGGTTTCTACACCCCGGAGGTAAGCATAATGTGGGGAAAAGTGTGCTTGCTAGTCGACGGCAACGAGGACCTGTACATGTGCAAATGATAATGACCCGCAGGAGCACCCGATGTTCAGGAGGGCGGCGGGACGGGCGGTCCATACTAGAAATTCACCAGCCCTCGGGGCCCCGTCCTTCGCGCTTTTTCCAAGAGTGGGAATGTAAACTGCCAGTGAGACCGATATCCTAATCTCGCCATAAGACCGCCCTTATAATTGACAACCATTGGCACTGCAATCTACAGTCCTGCCACTCAGTACCAGTCAGACGCACGGACTCTCGACGGAGACACGGATGAAAATGCCGAAGTCACAAGTCTCGAAACTCGGATTGCGGGTAGGACTGATGCTTGTCACCCTCTGCACCGCAAGCTTGGGGCAGGCTCCCCGTCCCGAACCAGTGTCGGATCAGGAAACTGAACTCGGTCTTGAGGCTTACAAACAATTGTTGGCCAAGGGAGAGATCGTCGAATCCTCTCCGCTCTACGAGAGTTTGAAACCTATCGCGGACGCGATCTCGCGTGCGGCTCAGCCCCGCTACCCTCATCCTTTTAAATTCATTATTGTCCATGAATCCCAACCCAATGCGTTCGCAACGCCCGGCGGCAATGTGTATGTAGTGGACTCTCTCCTGTACTTTGTTAAGAACAAAGAGGAGTTGGCTGGAACCCTTTGCCACGAGGTCTCTCACACGATCCATCGAGATGGCGTTACGCTCATGGAAAAAGAGAAGAGGATCCAAAGGCACGAAATAGAAGCCGCAATACTGCTGGGACCGACACGAGCTCACCTTATCGCAATCGCTCTACTCGGCAGGTTGCACTCGCTCGGTTACTCGCGTGAGGCCGAATCGAACGCGGATGTAACTGGCTCGGATATTTGCGCAGCGGCAGGTTTTAATCCTTGGGGCCTGACATGGCTGTTTCAAGATTTTCAGAACGCGAACGCCGCACAGATCCCACAGCTTCTCTCCGATCACCCTGCCGATGGCACGAGAATACAAACTCTAGAGAAGCACTTCAAAGACAACCCCGCTACCTTCTCCAAGTTCAGTTCCGATAAGAAATCTGCGACTCCATTCAACGTGCAGAAAAACGCGCCTGAAACCTTTTTGCACCCAAATACAAAATGAGGAACAGTTGTCCAGATTGAGGCGCTACTTCTGCGCCGGCACCACCCTCTCTTTCATAAGCAGGCGGGTGGCACATCCTTCGCGCTTTTTGCGAAGGGTGGGAATAAAATCACTTCTTGATATCCGGAAACCAGGTAATCTGCACCGCAATGCTCGTATTGCTTTGCAGTCCTGGCTTGTAAACAGGTGCCTTCCACCGTTCGTACTGCAACCAACTTTGCACTTCAAAATCCTTGTGAATCTTCTTGACCCCGGAGATTAGAAAACTATTCTGCGTCGTGCCACCGGGAATAAAATCTTTCGCCGCTTTGGCATTACGATATTCAATCTGCACCTGCTCCTCGGGCGAAAGATGGTACGTGAGCCATGCCTGCCCACCCTTTGACTCGCGGCCAATCCAGTCCCCCATGATGAATCCTTTGTTGGTATAGCCCTGCTTTTGGACAAGCTCTGTATAAATAAAATCGCCGCCATTGCTTCTGCTCGTCGGAGGATCCGTGCTCGCCGCCTCTACCCGAAAGTCCAGATGTCTCGCTCCCGGAAACTGCGACAGGTAAATCCCCGGACGAATGGCCGCGCGACGAGGCGCACTGATTGGATTGACATCATCGTGCGCAAACGAATCGGTATACAAAGTAAGCCATCTGCGCAGGTAAGGTAGGCGATAGGAAAAATCAAAGGAACCAAAACGCGCGCCCGGATCATCTCGAGACAGCTTTTCGTCCAGCGAAACATTCGAGAGACTGAAAAAACTCCTCAAGAAGGTATGAATCGTAATCGGAACATGGCCTTTCCCTCCCCAGATGACGGATCGCGCAAAACCGAATTCCAAGTTCTCGGTAGGCTTGAAGCTGACCTTCTCAACGTGGACCCACGGACCATTCGGCGTAGTGTGTCCTTTCAAGCTGCCCACGAAAAATTGGTAGCGGAATGGCCCCGTGAGCCGAGAAAGAAGGGGAATTTGCAAAGGTTCAACGCGGTCGATCTGAAAGGCATAGATATTCTCCGCGTTGTTGCTCCAAAGAAAGCTGCCACCCTTCGCAGGCCCAAGCCAATGATCGTTCTTCCCAAAAGAAAACGAGTGGTTCCCCCAGGTATAAGAAGCGTTCGCTTCGATGATCCGAAAGTAATTTGCCGCAGGAATCGGTCCAGTGGGAATAGTGTCTTGCCTGGGATTATCCGCGAACGAGATGCCATCGATGTTCGACAGCAAGGTGCTGAGTTCGGTGGAATAACCTGCGGTACTGGGAGCATGCTGGTATTCCCCACGAAAATACAGGGCAAACCGTCGATACTCGCTGCGGCCGCTGAAGCCGGTTATGTTGTTGAAGCCTTCTGCATAAGGCCTGCCATAGTCATTGATGATGGTTTGCCCAAGGTGAAAGCTATTACGCAGCGGCGTGCCTGCGATACCCAGTGGCCGGGTATAGGCAGTCTCAAACAGCACATTCGGCTCGCGCGGCCCATTAAACTGCTCCACATCCGGTTCCAGCTCCCGTTGCAGAGCATGAAAGATCTTGCAGGCTTCTGAATCGTCGTCAACATCAGCAATCTTGCCCGCAGTCTCAACGAGCATATTTACGATACTCAAGCGAGTCCAAGGGCGCATTCCAAGATAGGCCGTATCGACATAGCCAAGCCCCTGCAGGCGAACCATCGCTGGATAGATCCAGTTATCAACTGGCACATAGGTCGAGCCCAAAGGCCCAAGGTACCGGCTAGGGAAAACCAGCATGTCCTTACAACCAGCACTCTGTGCGAAACAATCGACGAAGGGTGAACTGAGCAGAACAATTGTGCAAACGAACAGACCGAACTTCACCCTTGCTCCGAAATGGAGAGTGGCCGACATCCAATCCAGTCTAAACTCCGGCCGCCCCATCTTCGCGACAGCTACTTCTGCACCGGCACCGCCATCTCCTTCAAATACCCCTCCGCAAACGTCCCCTTACTCTTCGCAATCGGCAGCAGTGTCGGATAGAACTGCACGAACGTAGTATCAACCGCACCATGTTCGCTATGGCAGCTGTAGCAACTAGCCGTCGTCGGAGTCATCTTTGCCGTCTTGCCGTCATCAAAGCCGAAGAACGCCCACTTACCCGGAAAGCGTGCTTCATCCTTCACATGCACCTCAAGCCCCATGATCTCTGACCCCTGATAATTGCCCTTCTGGTTGATCGAGCCTCTTCCCTCAGCGCGGCGAACCTCAAGCACAAACATCGTCCTGTCCGGCCACCTGCCTGTCTCCACAAAGGCTCGGTACGCCTCAGGATTCACAAACACGTTGTCGAACATGTGGTGATCCATCTGCATCCCCCCGGTGCTGTAGCTCATGTCGAACCCGGTCGTCAGATAGACCCACTCCCGATAGTGCTCGGGCAACTTCATCTGCCCGTCGCCCGTATACTCCGGAACAACGCTCGGCGGAGGTGGTGGTGGAACCACATACTCGCGAAGGTAAGCCGGCGCCGCTACCATCGCCATGCTGAACATGCCAAGAATCACTTTGCTGATCATGCTGGTAAGTATCGCGCCACACTCTTTCATTTAGCCAGACCGTCCGCTGCACCTGGATGGCAATTCGCTGCATTTTTGGCGCGTAGCCAGTGCCGTAGAATACGATTCTCCCTATGGACAAGCACACACGCGCGCAATCGCAACAATGGTTCTGGATTGCAGCCATCTGGTCCGCCGTCGGGCTGTTCGATGCCACGCAGAACGTCTTCGTCATGCGCGCCGAAGGCATGCACCACAACTGGGGACGCCTCTTCATAGCCTTGTTGATCGGCTGGCTGCCATGGGCACTTGCGACGCCGACGGTGCTTCGCCTCGGTCGCCGTTACCCTCCCATACAGTGGAGACCCATCTCAAGATGGATCAGGCATCTTGCCGCCTGCACCGCCATTGGCCTCATCTCCGCCGCATGGACCGCCGCCCTGGAAAAGTTGATGAACCCATACGCCAACATGCCAGGGCCCGGAACTTATTCAAGGCTCTTTTTGGAGAAGTTCTACAGCGGACTTCTCTCGTACTTGGTCCTCTACATTACGATCCTTCTGGCTAGTCACATGCTCGACTCACGCGAGCGTCTCGCCCTCGAACAAACCGAGACCGCGCGCCTCAACGAGCAGCTCTCAAAGGCCCAACTCAGCGCCCTCCGCAGACAAATCGAGCCGCACTTCCTCTTCAACACACTCAACTCCATCGCCGGTCTCGTCCGCGAAAAGAGAACCGACGCAGCCGTAACCATGATCGTCGAGCTAAGCGACTTCATGCGCCGCGTCCTCGAAGATTCCAATCGTCAACAAGTACCCCTCGGCGAAGAACTCGAGTTCGCGCGGAAGTATCTCGAAATCCAGAAAGCCCGCTTCGTCGAGCGCCTCCAGTGCACCGTGAACGTCCCCAACGACCTTCTTCTCGCCCAAGTCCCGACACTCATCCTGCAACCCATGGTCGAAAACGCCATCAAACACGGCATCGCAAAACGAGCCCAGGGAGGCTCAGTCCGCATCCTCGCGTCTCGCTCCAACGACATGCTCACCCTCAGCGTTTACAACGACGGCCCCGGCCTTCCCGCGAACAATGAGACCCAAACCGGAATCGGAATCTCGAACATCCGAACCCGCTTGCAAAGCCTCTACGGAGACGACTTCAAACTGAACATGCAAAACCAGGCCCCCGGCGGTGTAGAAGTCTCCGTCTCCGTACCCTTCAAGGAGTAGTTTCGTGCCCGCATCAGAACGACCCGACAAAATAACCACGGTCATTGTGGACGACGAACCACTCGCGCGAAGCAATCTCGCCGTGCTCCTGCGCCTCGATCCGAAGATTGAAATCGTAGCCGAATGCGGCTCCGGCGTAGACGCACCTGCACTAATCCGCAACGCCAAACCCGACCTTGTCTTCCTCGACGTCCAGATGCCCGAGTGCGACGGCTTCGACGTACTCGAACTTCTTGGCAAAGATGTCCCCCCAGCCATCGTCTTCGTAACCGCCTACGATCAATACGCACTACGCGCCTTCGAAGCCGGAGCACTCGACTACCTCTTGAAGCCATTCGACAACGCGCGATTCGATCTCGCCCTCGACCGTGCAAAACAAAAAATCAAACTCGGCAAAGATCTCCCAGAAAAACTCGAACGCCTCGCCATCAAGAGCGCCGGCCGTGTCTCGTTCCTGCGAGCCTCCGAGATCGATTGGATCGAAGCCGCCGACTACTACGCCTGCCTTCACGTCGGACAGCGAACACACATGTTGCGTCGCAGCATATCTGAACTCGAGCAAGACCTGGACTCAGCGACGTTCTGCCGCATCCACCGTTCAACCATCGTCAACATGAATCACGTCCGTGGCCTAAAGCTCAACGAAGACGGCGAATATGAAGTGCTGCTCGAAAACGGAACTAAACTTCGACTAAGTCGGAGTTATCGCAAGCAACTACAAAATCGTTTGGGAGTTAGTAACTCGCAAACGTCGTGACACATTCACTTAGGTCGAATTTCCACAAAACACGCGTAATTTCCACATAAAAAGCCTCTTATAACCACTTGCATTCCCGAATATCAAGCGTACTATTCATCTCAACGGAAGAGAGATCTTCCAGAAGGAGAGAGTAGACAAGAGCCATCAAGAGGATCGGCAACGAGACTCAGACAACCGACAACGGAGCTCAAGGGAATCGGCAACGAAACTCGAGAGAGCCGGGAACGGAACTCGCAGAAGTATCCAGGAAACTGGATGCGGATGGGTGGCACGAGAAAGCTCTTACAGCGAATGGAATGACGGAAGAGTAAGGAGAGCGCGGGCGCAAGCTCGTAGGATCCGAACAAACTACGACGTGACGATCGGTGTGATCTGGATCCCGAACCAGATCTTCGAAAAATCGGAAAGCAGGGGCGAGATCTCGAAAGGGAGCTCGCCCCTTAGCTTTTTGCGCGATACCCCACTACTGGCAATGAATGGTGAACGGAATCTTCTGCGCAACAGCATTCGGAGACTGGATGTCGATCTGTACCCAACCCCTATAGCTTCTGAACTGCGGCGTGTTCGCCCCAAGCCGCCAATCGTCATAGATCGGCACAGAGCGGTTCGGTTGCGATAAGTCAACCGTCCGAGACGAGGAAGTATGCCCGCCATCGCTCCGGGAAAACGTATAGGTCACTGCCGTGGGTGACGAGGCGATAACTCCCCAGCCGAACTTAAGGTCAACCGGGCACGGTCCGCTATATTGATACCCCTCGGCAACCTGCCCATTGGCGCGCAAAGACGATCCTCCAATGCGAACCGCGGCATAAGCTGCATGGCCCATGGAGAGAACCGATACAACTGAGGACATAAGCACAGTTAAAGATGCGATTTTTATCTTCATCAATTGTTTTCCTTGAAGAGCGACATGACCAACGTTCCTGCAGTCCTTATCGCATGACTAGATCATTCGGACTAAAGCACTACCTGCCTTCCTAACCCAGTCGAAACACTAGGTGTGCCATCCGACCCGCCCACCGTGAGACCATATCCTCATGGACAACATGGACACCAAAGGATTCGCCATCGCCATCATGGCCGCCGGCAAAGGCACCCGCCTCAAGAGCAAGCGCCCCAAAGTTCTCCACGAGATCGGCGGCCAGGCCCTCCTTCTTCACGTCATCGCCGCCGCCAAAACCCTCGTCCCAGCCGAGCACATCTACTGCATCATCGGCCACGAAGCCGACCGCGTCCGCACCGCCGTCGCCCCAACCGGCGTCCAGTTCGTCCTGCAAGCCGAGCAGCGCGGCACCGGCCACGCCCTCCAGATGCTCAAGGCCGACTTCGCCCTCACCGGCGCTTCCCTCCCCGAGCATCTTCTCGTCCTCTCCGGCGACGTCCCCCTCATCCGTCCCGAAACCCTCGCCGCCATCCGCGACCTCCACCTCGCCGAGCGCGCCGCCATGACCATCCTCACCGCCGTCCCGGCAGACCCCACCGGCTACGGCCGCGTCATCCGCGTCACACCCGACGGCCCCGAAGTCACCGCCATCGTCGAACAAAAATCCCTCCTGCCCAATCAGCTAAAAGCCCCCGAGATCAATTCCGGCATCTACTGCTTCGAAACCTCGAAGCTCTTCGCCAAACTCGACGCTCTCGACACCAACAACGCCCACGGCGAGTTCTACCTCACCGATGTCGCCGCCATGCTCGTAGCCGACGGCGAACGCGTCGTAGCCGTCAAAGCTGACAGCATCGACGAAGTCCTCGGAGCCAACACCATCGCCGAGATGATGCACCTCGATGCCGCCATGCGCCTCGCCACCGCCCGCCGCCTCATGGCCTCCGGGGTCACCATCTTCCGCCCGGAAACCTGCATCATCGACGCGCAGGTCACCGTCGAACCCGACACCGTCATTGAGCCCTACGTCCAACTCCTCGGCGCCACCCGCATCGGCTCCGACTGTCGCATCCGCTCCTACTCCGTCATCCAGAACACAACCATCGGCGACAACGTCACCATCCGCAACGGCTGCATCATCGACTCCGCCACCATCGCCAGCAGCGCGCTCATCGGCCCCTACACTCACGTCCGTCCCGACAGCAACATCGGCGAAAACTGCCACGTCGGCAACTTCGTCGAGACCAAAAAAGTCACCCTCGGCAAGGGCTCCAAGGCCAACCACCTCAGCTACCTCGGCGACGCCGTCATCGGCACCGGAACCAACATCGGCGCCGGAGCCATCACCTGCAACTACGACGGCGTCAACAAGCACCTCACCACCATCGGCGACAACGTCTTCATCGGCTCCGACTCCACCCTAGTTGCCCCAATCACCGTCGAGTCCGGATCCTACGTAGCCGCCGGAAGCTGTATCACCGAAGACGTCCCATCAGGAGCCCTGGCCCTCGGCCGCGCCCGCCAGGCCAACAAACTCGGCTGGGCCGCCGCCCACAAAGCCATCCAGGAACGATCCAGGAAAGGCTGTTAGCCCAACCGCCCACCGACATGCACCTTGATACTGAGCGTTAGCTCATGCATAATGATCAATCGCTGGGACCGGTGGCAAAGCGCAGTTTTATGACTGCTTCCCAGTTATCTTGATGCCGGCGAAAAGTGCCTGGGCTACTGCACGAGTGTGAACGAGTCTGAGAATAACTTGGCGTTCGACTATGCCAAACTGCGCACGCGCGAATTCGAGACATTTATGCGGAGCTTATGGGCATAACCTCGGCGTTTTTCTGCTGGTCTCGATCTTTTGCACCTCCCATGTTTTCGGACAACCAACGAAGCCGCAGCTCGTCATCGATTCCGTGAATGTGCGACAGGAGGGAGTGGTCAGCTTCTCCACCCTTGCCCTCGGACCGGATAGTCGCGCAGATTGTCCCGTCCCGCAATTCACGGTTGCACAGACTGATGATCAGGCGTTCCGGCTCTGCATCGATATGGCCAGCATCCAGCAAGTCCGATTCAATGCGTTCACGCTTACCGCATATCTGGTGAGCGCAAAAGGGACAGCGCGAGAAGCATATAAGTATCAAATAACCGGAAACCCGGCGGGATCATTTCGCGATTCGCCGGTCAGGGTTTCGTTTCACGTCAAGATTGATTCGAACACCTTCCCGGGCTCGATCTTGATGCCTGTGTACAACGCCGCCGCTGCAGACCTGCTCACGGTGGAGAAACAAAACGAACCGGCTTATGTAAGCGTCTCAGGTACGACTCCACTCCAAATCCATCTGGGAAATGTCGCGGACACATTACCGATCGCTGTGACGGACGTGACAGTGAGTGAAGACTGCCCGAGGTGTTGGACACGAATCGCTTCCTCGGTGAGCGAGAAGAACCCTTTGACGGTCGATCCAGGAACGAGTGCGAACCTGCTTCTGAATCTTTCCCCGAACACGATACCCGCATTGATGCAGGGAGCTCTCGCGATTAAGACCGATGTGCCACACGATACCCTTTCACTGATCCTCACGTACCACACGGTCCCGGGAGGATCAGATAGACGACAGACGGTTCTCGTCAAGGTTCGCTTTGGCCCTGGTCTAATTGGGCTTGGGCTGGCGCTCTGCGGAGGCATCGCTTTGGGTTTGCTGGCAAAGTATCAGCTCACCGGCAAGCTCGGCAAGCAGGACGAACGCGCTTTGCACGCGATCCTCACTGCGCTTGTGCTTGGAGTGATTGCCGAATTCGTGGGCATCATGCTCACCGCCTACGGAAATTCGAGATTAGTCATCTTTGGTCTGGACATTGACCCGCGGCAACTGTTCCCAGCTTTTATTCTCGCAATCCTGGTGAGCGGGGGCGCGGCGGTAGTGTCCTGGATCAAGGAACTATTCGGGAAGACATCATGATGATATCTGGGTCGCATCTTCGAAGCTTGCCGGTGAGTGTCAGGATCCTGTCCACGGTGCTCCTGGCACTGCTACTCGTCCCGCACACCGCCGCTGGAGCAGATCGCGCGAAGCTCGAACGTCCGGTGATGATGGATAGCAATGGCCCGAGTACTGAGTTGTATGTGCTGGACGATTTAGGAACTCTCCACAAATTCAACGTGTCAGATAACGGCCTTGCGGAATATGGCAGCTTCTCCGTGCCGCAGGATTTCAAAGCAGCAGACATGTCTTACGACCGCTCGGAAAGATCGCTACTCATCGCTGGAACCCAGTCAGGCCAGGGACTGGTGGCAAGGTATTCTCTGGACGGCAAATTGCTGAAGACGTGGGGATTTCAAAACGTTTGCTCAGGAATTGATTCGGGCTCGGTCAACCACACCGCTTACGTCGCAACATCTGATTCGAACGAAATTTACAAATTGGATATCGAAAAACCACGCATCACTCTGATTGCGCGGATCCCTTCTGCAACTAAGCTTGGTCCGGTTGCCTACGACGACATACGGCAAGAGATCTACGTAGCGGACGTTGCGAACGGGAACATCTACCAGTATTCAGTCGCGACAAAGCATTCGAGGGTCTTTGTGACAGGCTTCAGTGCTCCAGCCGCGCTGGCTTTTGATGCCGAAACGAACCGGCTCTTTGTCGCTGATCCGGGACGTAGGGGAATATTTTTCGTCGATACACGTGCGAGCAATCCGGTCGCTGCTTCATTTGCATCGGAGCCATTGAGATCGCCGTTTGGGCTGACTCTGGTCTCGAACGGCCGGGTGGCCGTTGCTGACTATGCTGCTAATAGCGTCTTCGTTTTTTCCAGTAAAGGAGAATTGCTCTTCCGCTTCCCTGCGGCAAAGTGATCTCCTTCGGCGGGTGGCCCATACATCAAAAATCCACTCATACTCTGGGTGCCCCAATCATGCGGTCTCATCGCATGATTGGGATATTCGCGCAAAGCGCGAACCGCTTCCTTCCGTCGGAAAGGAAATCGTCCACTTCCCCACTCGCGTGCATGGCGACACGTTCCGGACTTGCCCGAATAAACTCCCGCTCGACCGCAAAGACGCAGCATATTCCCTCTTGACAACCAATAACCAATTGGTTATGGTTTCAGCATGTCGACCGCAGCCAACAGTCTCTTCCGTGCCCTCGCCGATCCCACTCGCCGAGCTATCTTCGAGCGACTGACCCGCGACGGCGAGCAGACCGTTCACGCTTTGACCGAGGTCGCGGGTGTCTCTCAGCCGATGGTTTCGAAGCACCTGTCCGCTCTGAAGCGCGCAAGGCTGGTTCACAATCGCCGCCAGGGGCGCGAGACCCACTACCGCGCCAGACCGGAAGCTCTAGCCCCTCTCGTTGACTGGATCAGCCACTATAGTGCCTTCTGGCGAAGCAAATTGGATGAACTCGGAGACGTTCTTGAAAGGATGGACAAATGACAACGCCTGACACTTCCACCCGTTCCGTTATCGTGGAAAAAGAATTCCCTCATCCCCCACAGAAAGTATGGAGGGCCCTCACCGAGAGCTCTTTGATCGAGCAGTGGCTGATGAGGAATGACTTTCAGCCTGTCGCGGGGCACGCGTTCACGTTGCGCATGGACCCAGTGCCGAACTGGAACGGAGTCATCGACTGCGAGGTCGTTGCCGTAGAACCCTGCAAGACACTTTCTTACACCTGGGGCGCTTTAGGGCTTGGGAGCGTCGTCACCTTTACGCTGACACCGACCGATGCCGGCACCCGCGTGCGCGTGGAGCAGTCTGGCTTCCGTCCCGATCAGGAGGCCGCCTATAAAGGCGCGACCTACGGCTGGCAGAAATTTATCGGTGGCCTGGAACGAGTTGTCGCCGGGCTGCAATAACGTCGCCATCGAAAAGGAGGAACATCATGAACCAACGTTTGATTCTTCGCTGGATCCACATCATCCTCGCGATCCCGATATACGGCTATATTTACAGCCCGTTTGACAAGCTTCCGCTGTACGCCCCGCCTACTCGGTTCGTCTTCTTCCCTCTCATGGTCCTCACGGGCTTGTTGATGTGGAAAGGCCATCTCCTTCGACGACTTGTTTCGAAAAGAGCCGCCTGACACGCTGCAACGAACGGGCCGACCGAAACGGAGAAGCATTGACTGCATTCAGTACATCTCGATAAATCCCAGTAACCGACAGAAATGTGAAGGAGCAAATGCAATGAAGATCAAATGGACCACCCTGTATGTAAACGATCAGGAAAAAGCACTCCGGTTCTACACCGACGTCTTGGGCTTTCAGAAGAAGGCCGATTTCTCACAGGGCCCCTATCGATGGCTAACTGTCGCTGCACCCGAGGATTCGGATGGGGTTGAACTGATTCTCGAGTCCACCACCAACTCGGCGGCGAAAGCCTACCAGGAGGCTCTGTACGGCCAACAGATGCGGGCGGCTCAGTTCCTCGTGAACGACGTTCAGGCCGAACACGACCGACTGGCCGCTCAGGGCGTGAAGTTCACGATGCCTGTCACCAAGGTCACCGGCTCGATTATTGCGGTGCTGGATGACACCTGCGGGAATCTGATTCAGCTCTTTCAACCGGCCTGGTAAGCGACGAGGACGCCATCTCCCATGAACACGGGGGCGAACAGTGAAGCGAATCGTAAATGACTTGCTTCACTGTTCGTTCTGTCGCTTACCAACTCGACATGGCGTCACAAAAGGTCGCGAGTTATATTGAGCGCAGCGAAATTAGGCGCAAGCTGGAGCTATATACGAAAGGGGCCGCACTGAATGGAATCTGCCGCTACATTCATCGACGAAAAGATCAAGGAACTTGGTGACTGGCGCGGGAAGACGCTTGCTCATCTCCGTAAGCTCATCCACGACGCCGACCCCAACATCCAGGAGGAGTGGAAGTGGAGGGGAACCCCCGTCTGGTCCCATGACGGCATCGTCTGCACAGGAGAATCGTACAAGCAGGTCGTGAAGTTCACCTTCGCTCGCGGAGCCTCCATCGAAGACCCGAAGAAGCTCTTCAATTCCAGCCTCGAAGGAAACACGCGGCGTGCGATCGACATTCGCGAAGGGGAGAAGATCAACGAAGCTGCCTTCAAACAACTCATCCGCGCCGCAGTAGCGGAAAACTACGCAGTGCGCGCTGAACGGGCAGCCAGGAAGAAGTAATTTCCTGCTTTAGCGATTCGCGAACAAAAAGCCCTAATGCGGCGTCATCACCTTCCGATTCCCCACCTGCGGCGCATACGATGCATCCGGAAGTACTGTCATCGGATCATTCAAAATCTTCGGATCATCCACCAACACCGCCGCGCCGGCTGGTCGAATGAAATCATGGCTCTTGGCAATCGTAATCTCCATCAGGAGATGTGCCGGCTTCGTAGTCACCGGGTGCGGAAACTCCACGATATAGCGCCCACGAACCATCGTCATCAGCCACTGCATCTGCGTCGCGAGATTCTGCGGATTTGCCGGCAAAAGAATTCCCCCGCTCAACTGACATACAGAATTGAAAGCGTTCTCTACACGGGAGTTCGTCACACCGGTTACGCCGAAGATCGCCACGCTGCTGCCCTGGGCATACTCCCGCACCGCGTTCCAGTTGTTCCTGCTTCCTCGATCGACCCCGTCCGAGACGACCAGCATGACGCGTAATCCAGGTCGCGCTTGGAGCTCCTTCGTAACCACCGACACCGAGTCCCAAAGGTATAGAGGGCAACTTCCGCCCGGCCGCACTCCGGCGCGTGCGTTCCACAATGCCAGAACCGAATCCACAGCCTGCTTCACCACTGCGGGATCGGTCGGATCGTGAACCGTCGAGCGATACAACTTGCAATCGAGTGCGTATACCCACAGCCGGTCCCTTGCCGTCAGGGAAAGCCCCGCAATTGCATCGTCGATCCGATTCATCAGCTCCGTTTCCGACTGACCGAGGTCCAGCAGGATCGCCAGAGAAATAGGATCGTCACCCTCCTGCCTCGCATGCGTTACCCGAAACTTCGGCCCCCCATCAATACTCACGAAGAACCTGTTCTCTGCAATCGGAGGGACTGCCTGGTAATTCTTTCCCAGCACCAGCGTCGGAATCTGTACCAGGTCGGCATACACACGCAGGGTTGTGATGTTGTCATCATGCGTCGGCAGCGCGTTCTGCGCCACAAGCGCCGAAACGCCCAGCGCCATAAACGCCAGCGCGCACAAACCGCGCCACGCACCCTGCATCATCGAGCTTCTACCAGGTCCGATCACCACTTCGCACCTTCGCAGTAAGTATCGCAGAACGCGAAACACAAAGGGTAGCCCCACCGCTGGGTTATAGGACGGGGCGGATAGATCATACGATTCCTTGTTTCAACGTGTCTTGTATTGCCCCAAATTGACCGAGGGGAGATCAAGCTCAAGGCGAAAATTTCCTGCAGGATAATATTCGGAGAACGTGAGCTGGCTGCCTGAGCAGACCGTACTTTCCAAATGAAGTACCTGCTGGATGACCGGATCTACATTTGTTCCGGCCGGTATCAGTCGCAGCGTGGTGTACGCCGACCCGGTCGAATTTGAGGCTCCGCAGGTGCCGTGATCATCCGACGCCTTTACCCGTGTAGGTACCGGAAGCCAATACGCATATTGGCAGACAGGTACGCCGTGGTTGAGCACGCATCGTCCATTGCCGGGAACTCGAAAGCTGTCGCTTGCAGAGACAACCTGCGAAGCGCCCGGACGCAGCTTCTCTGCCAGGAACTCCAGATGAAGATGCGCGTCACCTATAGCGACCCGATCGAAAACCTTTTGCGGCACCACGAAGGAGAGACTACCGTCTCCGACGGTTGCGGATCGCCACGGCGAAACATAGCGAAATCCCTGCGCATCGACGGTAAACGAGACATTCGTGTTGTGAAGTTTATAGTCCGCTGGAAGGCCTTCCAACCGGACCGGAAGCGTTATTCCCACGAAGCCTCGCGGCACATGCGTATCCTCATTGCGATCTTCATAAGCCACAGGGCCGGGCAGATAGACCAAACGCAACGATGACTCGGAAGAGACCGGATATCGACTTCGGATCAACGCCCTCACAGGAGATCCGAAGTGAGCGTTCGCGAAACCGTACAGCAGGAGCACGAACAAAGCCGCAATCACAGCCAGAGCGATACGGGACCGCGATGTGCGACGTTTTGCATACTGGTAAATCAGAACACCGCTCAGTAGACCCGCGAAGAAGACTGCGAGGACTTCAAACGCAAATGGCGGCGACATTGTTAAACCCTCCCCGCGAAAGAGAGAAAGCAGAAGACTTACCCAGACAACGAGCACTCCAATCAGCACCATAAACGCTTCACTGAGCGTCGATGTAATTGCCGCAATCAGCGTGAAAGGGAGCCACACAATCAGACAAATCATCAGCAGAGAACGCATCATGCCCGATGGAGAATCAAGCATGCCGAGCCCAGCCTGGGAAAGCAACCACCCCTGCATGACGACAAACGGCAGAACCACACAGGTAAAGATAAAGATGACCTTTGCAATCAGCAACGAACTCCAGCGATAGGGACGTGTGATCCAAAACTGTTCCACGCCAACAAGACGCTCTTCGTGAATCACTCGAACAATGAGGACAAAAAAGGCAATGGCGATCAGGTACGTCAGCAGCCTGACGGATATGAGTACCAGAGAGTCGGGCGAGCCCGATCCGGGCCGAACCTCAGGAGCGGCGACCGCATAGGCCAGAAGTAAAAGAACATAAACTCCAAACTCCGGCCACAGATGGCGGAGATCTTTGCGAAAGATGTGAAAAGCTTGCATCATGAACGACTCCATTCCTGATGGCGATTCGCCTTTGCAAGCGCAAGGAAGATCGTTCGAAGCGTCATCGGCTCCGATTCGACATGCCTGATCCCGGGCAGGAGTTTGCGAACCTCCATCTCGGGATCTTCCCTGTCGGCCCTGCTGTGTACGAATCGAAGAACCGCGCCACACGACTCTGGCGACAACCAGTCAGCAGGGAGATCGGCGTTAGCTCCAACTGTCTCCCCCGTCGAAAGCGTCACAGTAACCTCGCGAAACCGCGCAATGAGCGTGTCCATCGGTTCCGCGAAGAGGAGCGCTCCTCGGTGCAGAAAAGCTACGTGAGTGGCGAACGATTCGATCTCTGCAAGATCGTGCGAAGAGATGAGGATCGTGGTCCCGCGATGATTCAATTCATCCTCCGGGCTCATTCGTCCAAGCAGCGTTTGAATAAGCTCGTCGCGTGTAACCGGATCAAGCCCAGAGAAGGGCTCGTCCATCAGGATCAAGGAGGGATGAAACGCAAGCACGCTGGCGAAGAGAGCCTTCATCCGCATACCACGCGAAAGATGCTTGAGCTTCTGATCGCGTGGAAGATCGAGATCAGCGAGAAGCCCCGACTCGTCCCACGTGGGATAGAAGGGCCGCAGATAATCAAGAAACCCCTGAACTGTCATCCACTCCGGCAGCTCTTGGTTCTCGGACACATAACCAATGCGAGTGAACGCTGAACTCGAGAGAGAGGTCGTCGATTGCCCAAGAACGGTAGCAGCGCCCGCAGACGGTCGAAGAATATTCATCAGCAGCTTAATAAGCGTTGTCTTGCCCGCGCCGTTATGCCCTACAAGCGCGAAGATCGATCCAGCGGGAACAACCAGATCAAGCGGCGAGAGAACCTGAGCTGCACCGAATTGTTTACTGAGTTGACGTACTTCGATTGCCGGAGGCTGTGGGGTCATTTGGATACTTCCTGCGATAAGGTGGACAGACGTTTCCAGTGCCGTGATATTGCCGACGTCACTTCATTGAGTTCGATCGAAAGGCGCTTTGCCTCGACAACAAGCTCTTCGATTTGTCTATTGAGAAGCTCTGTACGTTCTCTGGCGGTTGCAGTACGAAAGGAAGCGACAACAGTACCGATGCCTGGGCGGGATTCAAGCAATCCGTCGTCGATCAATTGCGCAATCACTTTATGTGCAGTATTCGGGTTGATATGGAGTTCCCGAGAAAGCGTACGTACAGAAGGAAACGGATCACCCTCGCTAAGCTGCCCAGCCACGATGGCACGTGTGGCGGCATACACAACCTGCTCATAGATGGGAATACCTGGACGGTTTGTCAGGCGAAAGGGGATCACACGTGTACTATTACGCATAGTACACATAAATAGCAAGCTGACTTATTCTGAAAATGGCATGGGCCATTCGGGCAAAGCGCAAACCATTCCCTTCCCCACGCAAATCGAATCATCAGGGCTCAAGCGTCAGTTTCATCGCTCCAAAGTCGATCTTGAACCCAGAAGTCTGCGTAAGCAGATCCTTCCCGACGTTTGCAAATATCCAGTCTCTTCGTTCACTCCGTTTGGTAAGGACATGTGCCGGTTTCAACATCACTTCGCTCCCTCCTACTTCCAACGGAAGTTCAGGCACGTCAATCGAATCGTATGTCTCCGCACCACCGATACCGCGAATCTCATTTTGTCCGGCCTTGCCATTCTTCTTTAGATACTCCGAGAACCGCTGCGCAAACGCAGCATAGATGTCCGTCGTCATGGCGCCGGTATCCAGTGCTGTCCAAATCTCCTGTCCCTGAAAACCCACCTTCAACACAGGACGTTTTCCCACATCGAAAAAGAGGTTGGATTCCTGCGCATTCAGCGGCTCTGGCTCTTCGCCGATAATGAGCGTCCCATCGGCCTTCCAGCGAAACGTCCCAGTCGCAACCATCAGAGGCAGGCCGATGATTCCCCGATTTCCCAGCGGAGTAAGCGACCAGGGCTCATGGTCATCTGGAAAGACAGCAAAGGACACATCCTCAAAGTGCATAGCGCCGATCGTCACATTGTGCGCTATTGCCGTGCGGAAGCTGGCGTCCCTCGTCATAGTTCCCACCGAACCCGTCGTCTCTCGGATCTCCATACCCAGCCTCTTTGCCTCAAGTTCGCTGATGCAGGAAAAGTCTGCTCCATCATCGAAGAAGAACTCAACCTGCTTGTTGTTGATTATGAGCGAAACCCCGAATGAATGAGGATCGTGATGAAGTGTAGATATCCGCCGTTCACCGTTTTTCTGGTCCGGTAAGCCGCGAAATGGAACTAACTCCTTCTTCTCGGAGGCCGCCCCCTTCTTGTTTGGAAACGCCGCCCATCTCGCTTCCATCACGGCCTCCAGACTCCGATACCGCCCTGTCTTGAGATACATGTTCGACAGCCAGTCATACGATTGATACGCCTCCTCAGAGCGCGGATCGTTCAGGATGACCGACCTGAACAACGCCTCTGCCCCAGGCTCATTGAAGACCGCTGCCGCAAT
Source organism: Edaphobacter aggregans (assembly GCF_003945235.1). Classification (NCBI taxonomy): domain Bacteria; kingdom Pseudomonadati; phylum Acidobacteriota; class Terriglobia; order Terriglobales; family Acidobacteriaceae; genus Edaphobacter; species Edaphobacter aggregans. The sequence continues at coordinate 5,159,052 of NZ_RSDW01000001.1, read as the reverse complement.
CGCGCGATAGAACGTAGCGTGGTCACTCTTCGCTGCAGCCTCTCGAAGATCGGCCCACTGGTGAGCATCAGCAAGGGCCTTCAGCTCAGGCAACGTGCTCTGCCCAAATCCTGTAGTGCAAACCAGGCACATCAAAAGAACAGCAACACGTCTCATATCCATCCCCGATTGATCTCGTTTGAACGAAAATGTTCCGTCCGATTTATAGCATCCGTTTTCAGAAATTCTGGCTTAGTCGGCAAACAGTGGCCCATACATCAAAACCGACCCATACTCTGGGTACCCCAATCATGCGGTCTCATCACATGATTGGGGCATTCGCGCAAAGCGCGAACGCTTCCTTCCATCGGAAAGGAAACCGTCCAAAAAAACTTTTCCACAGAAAATCTCAAACCCGTGGCATGCTTTTCAAACCTCAAAAACAGCCGTCCGCTTACCACACTTGCCACACTTTTCACCGCTAACCAACCACCAACCGCCACGTTTTGCTCGCACATCTCCTCAAAACCCCCAGCAAAAACAGCCCTTTGCCACTCTTCACCACACACAAAAATTCACACAATTAAAGCCTCAGCACACCCAGCCGATAACAAAAAAAGCGCCATCGCGCAGCGGAGCACCAAGCCAAATGTCGCAGCAAAGAATCCTGGTAGTCGATGACGAGGCCGCCGTGCGCAGCATCGTAGCCGCCATGCTCGACCACCTCGGCTACTCCGCCACCACGGCCGAAGGCGCCCAGCAAGCCCTCCATCACCTCCGCGAAGACCAGGCCTACGACCTCGTCCTCTCCGACATCATGATGCCCGGCACCGACGGCCTCAGCCTCCTTGACCAGATCTGCGCCGACTATCCAGCCATCCCCGTCGTCATGCTCACCGCAGTCCACGACATCCACGTCGCCACCAACGCCTTCCGCCGCGGAGCCGTCGACTATCTCCTCAAGCCCTTCCAGCGCGCCCAGCTCGAAGCCGTCGTCACCCGTGCCGTCGAACACAGCCGCCTGCGCCAGCAAAACACTATCTACCTCCACAACCTCGAAGACATGGTCGCCGCCCGCACCAGCCGCCTGCGCGCCACCATGGCCGACCTGGAGCGCAGCTACGACATCACCCTCGAAGCCATGGGCGACGCCCTCGACCTCCGCGACCAGGAGACCGAGGGCCACTCCAAGCGAGTCACCGCCTACACCATCGCTCTCGCCCGCGCCATGAACATCCACGCCGACGACCTCAAAATCATCGCCCGCGGAGCCTTCCTCCACGACATCGGAAAGATCGCCATCCCAGACCGAATCCTCCTCAAACCCGGCCGTCTCAACCCCGAAGAGATGGCCATCATGCGCGAACACTGTCAGCGCGGCTACGAGATGATCCGCAAAATTCCCTTCCTCCGCGAAGCCGCCGAAATCGTCTACGCCCACCAGGAACGCTTCGACGGAACCGGCTATCCGCGCGGCCTAAGCGGCACCGAAATCCCCCTGGGCGCACGCATCTTCGCCATCGCCGACACGCTCGACGCCATGACCTCCGACCGCCCCTACCGCAAAGGCACTACCTTCGAAGCCGCAAAAAAAGAGATTACCCACTGCTCCAACCACCAATTCGATCCCACCATCGTCGAAGTCTTCCTCAGCATGCCCACCGAATCATGGACCGATCTGCGCGCCGAAATCGAGCGCCTCTCCCCCGCAATCCTCTCCGCCAAGCTCTGTCACCCCGAAGTTGCGCAAGATCGCGTGGCGGTCTAGCATCCCTCTCGAAGCAGCATTTTGCTACCACCGTTCCTGCTGTCATCCCGCAGGGAATCCGCCGCACAGATCAGAATCCGCGAGGTGAACCGAATGAAGCCAGCCCTCTCTACCGCCGAGATCGACGTCCTGCTAAAAGCTAACCCGGAGTGGAAGCTCCATGAAGGCAAACTCATCCGTGAATGGACCTTCAAGGACTTCGTTGAGGCCATGGCCTTCGTTAACCGCGTAGCCGAACTCGCCGAATCTGCAGGCCACCACCCTGACATCGACATTCGCTACAACCGGGTCCAACTTGGTCTCATCTCCCACGACGCTGGCGGCATCACCAGCCGCGACGCTGCCATGGCCGCTCGCATCACCAAAGAGCTCGCCTAGCTAACCTTTTCGTGGGCGAACGAACATTCATTCATACTGTCTACTACAAAACACAGAAAAAGCGATTTATTTTATAAAAACGGATATCTCATTGAAAATAAGCGGATAAGTTCTTAAAACAGCTGCCGTCTTCACCTAAAAATCGAGCCAAAAACGTGAAATTTATATGGCAGAACGTATTTTTTTAATGACATCCTCCATATTGTGGTATATTCAATACATAAGGACGTGAGCACTTCCCGTCCGTCAGGTTTTCAGCCAAGTCGTAAATCACCGGCTGACACAAGTTGCGTCACTGGCCTCCCGGCACGAACAATGAACCGTTCGTGCCGCCTTTTTTTTGACCGTTTCCGACTAGGAATAACCCTCACCCAGACAGCCTTGGCGACAAATGTTGGCCAGCTGATCTCCCCTAATGTCATTCATATACAAAGAGATCTCATTGCCGAATGGATCCAGCCTTTATCGCAAGGATATGAGAACTTTGGCCGCGCTTCCTTATTTAGGATGAACACTATCTGCAAGTCATTTCACTCAATACAATTTCACAAATAAAATTCTCTATCTCATTGAAATAAGACGATTTGACAAGAATCAGTGAGGACCGTTCTTCCTTCCCAACGTCTAAGAAAAAGGAAAATATTGATTAGGCTGAACAGGATGAGCAATATGATAGGGAGCATGAAAAAAATTCTCGGTTGCGCAGTACTCGGACTGGTAACCCTCGCAGCATCGGCGCAATGGACCAATCCCTCAGCCGACGTTCCGGCCTACAATGCAACCGCTCCTACAAAGCAATTGCCGCCAATTCTGAGCGGAGACCAGCTCACGGGAATCTACTTCTCACACCCCTACCAAGTAACTGCCTACAAGATGGCTGCGAAAATCCCGGCTGTCCTGCATCAGCAACCCTGTTACTGCCACTGCGACCGAGCGATGGGCCACAATAGCCTACACAGCTGTTTCGAAGGAACCCATGGGGCTGTCTGCTCTACCTGCTTGAAAGAGGGTGTCTACGCATACGAGCAAACCAAAAAGGGACTGACCCCGTCCCAGATTCGCGCCGGCATTGAGCGCGGCGAATGGCAGACGGTCGATCTCGAAAAGGCCGCGCTCTAACTCAGTTTCCCGCGTCGGCTGAAACCGCCTTCGCCCTCACCGAAAAATCCGCCGCCACCGGATTCTTCGGAAGCGCTTTGAGTCCAGCCACAACGCACTCGGCGTTCAACTCTGCTCCAGCCCGGCTCGTATGCGTATGCGGGTCGGCAAATAGGGCCTCCACTTTCGCCTCGCCCAAAGCATCGTAGCGCCGGGCGATGATCTCATTCAGGTCGACAAAAAAAACATGCTGCTGGACCGCCACCTGGCGAGCCCATCCACCATAGTCCTGCGCATTACGCACAACCTTGCCATCCTTCCATATCTTCCGTGGAATAGGTGAGAAAACAATCGGAGTCGCTCCCTTGGCGATCGTATCACCCACATACTTCCTCATATACCAGCCGTACGTATGAACCGTCTCGTGCCTCCTCAGAATAGGATTCTCAATCTCCCGAGTCTCGTCGCCAACACCCGGTAACGTGCCGCGAGCCCGAGCAGTATCGTCCAAAGGCCCCGAATCGTTGTGCCCAAATTGAAACAGCACAACATCACCAGGCTTCATCAGCGCCAGCGTATCGTCCCAGTGTCCTTCAGTAATATAGGTGCGGCTGCTTCGGCCCCCGATCGCACGATTCACCACATTGATCCTGGCGACATCGAAGAACTCCACCAGTGGCTCGCCCCATCCCCACTGACCGTTGGCCCCGTCACCATGACCATTGCGAACCGTCGAGTCTCCGACAAGAAAAAGTGTAGGCAGATTAGGATCGGCAGGCTTGGGCAGGCCCAGCTTCTCGTGGAGATCAGGATCCGTCGGAGACACATAAGGAGCCGGCTGCTGACCCAGAAACGATGTTCCCGCAAGAACAAAGACCAGACTGGAGACAAGATGTTGCAGGCATTTCCGCATGGCAAAATATTCACGTACGAGATCCGGACCCGTCAAGAACCAGGCCGAGCGGCGTATCCTCGAAGCATGACTTGGGTCTTTTGGGCATTGCTCTCCGCTGCATTCGCTGCCGCAACAGCGTTGTTGGCCAAGGTAGGGGTCTCCGGCATCGACTCCAACCTGGCGACAGCAATCCGCACCACCGTCATACTAGTCTTCACCTGGGCGATCGCTCTCGGCCTTGAAACGCACCACGGCTTGGCTGAGATCGGCCGTAGAAGCTGGCTCTTTCTCATCCTCTCAGGAATCTGCACCGGCCTGTCTTGGCTCTGCTACTTCCGTGCGTTGCAGCTAGGCCCCGCCTCAAGCGTAGCTCCGGTCGACAAGCTCAGCGTTGTACTCGTCATCTTTGGCGCGTGGCTCTTCTTGGGCGAGCATATAACTCCATTGAAGATCGGCGCGGCATCACTGATCACCATCGGTGCCGCGATGCTGGCCTTCGCCTAGACCCCGATAGGAATGGGTCACTGTATACTGAGAACAGTTCTTTGAGTGCCCAACGCAAGGTTGGTGCCAGCTCCAGATGGGGGCGTCACGGCTTCGACGGGATTGCTTGTGGCAGAGAGGCATGCCGGGGTGTGGACACCCGTAATCGCTCACAAAACTATAAGTGCCGATAACAACCTGGCTCTTGCTGCTTAATTAACTAAGTAGCCGATCGCTCGGGCTTCGCCTACGGGCCCGTACCGATCGTCGCACAGTAGGCTGGTCTTCCCTGCTCCGTCTGAGCGGGTCGGACGAGACTGATCAGACTGGTCGCCGTCGCATCTTCGTCCGTTCTAAGCACCGGTGACGAGACAAAAATGAACCGGAAAAAGCATGAAAGCTCTCTGTTGGAAGTTTTTTCGGACGCGGGTTCGACTCCCGCCGCCTCCACCATTTCTAAGTTGTTTAGTTTTAGCAACTTACTAAGCTACTCTCCGGATTTGTACAAATTTTGTACAATCAACTCAACTCAGCCCACTCTTGGACCGAGTTGCCGGAGGTCCGATGCTCTCTGTTTACACCCGCCACGCCGCCGACTGCGCCAAGGCCAAGGACAAAGACTGGCGCCGCTGTCGCTGTCCCAAATGGATCTCAGGCACCCATGACGGTGAGTTGATCCGGAAGAGCGCGAAGACCCGGAGCTGGGAAAAAGCTGAGGAGTATCGCCGGCTGCTGGAGGGGGTCTCCATCCCCACACCTGTTCAGGCTTACGAATCCGTCCGCATCTCTGATAGAGCTCCAACCGGCCACCATCGCGATCAGAAGAAAGCCCGGGTCACGGTTGAGACAGCAGTAGAGGCTTACCTGAGTGCCGCGAGATCCCGAGGACTTGAATCCTCCACGCTCTCGAAACTAGAGGGAATATTCCGCAAGCAATTTTTAGCCTGGTGCAGCTCACAGGGCTACAAGTTCCTCGATGAGGTCGATCTGGATGCGCTGCTCACCTTCCGGGATACCTGGATCGATGGCCCCCTTGCGAAGCGCAAGAAGCAGGAGCGCCTCATCGGCTTTTTCTGGGCATGCGTCCGTCGTCGCTACATCACCGAGAATCCGACGTTTGGTTTAGGAAAGATCAAGGTCGATCAAACGCCAACGGACTATTTTCCACCTCACGAATTCGACAAGATCGTGGACGCAACTTATGCCTATCGTGAGAATCGCGGCGAAATCGGGAACACCAACAGCACTCGACTTCGCATTATGACATTGCTCATGCGCTGGAGCGGTCTCCGCATTCGGGACGCGGTCACACTCGAGAAGACGCGACTTCACGGCGACAGCCTATTGCTCTACCAAGCGAAGACCGGTACGCCTGTCTACGTTCCGCTTCCCTCCTTCTTGGTCGAATCCTTGAGAGCGCTACCGCCAGGCCCGAAGCCGAATCCGCGCTACTTTTTTTGGAGCGGAAACGGTTTAGCAAAGAGTGCTGTCGCCAATTGGCAGAGAAGTTTTCGCAGGCTTTTCACCTTGGCGGACATAAGAAGACCGGACGGGTCCCCGAAACGCTGCCACCCACATATGTTCCGAGACACGTTCGCGGTAGAAATGCTGCTGGCGGGCGTACCGATCGATCAGGTTTCGATCCTGCTCGGCCACGCCAGCGTAAAGATCACCGAAAAGCACTACTCTCCCTGGGTCAAAGCTCGCCAGATTCAGCTTCAGCAGAGTGTTCGCAACGCGTGGCCTGTGGAGCAATCAAAACCCACCATCAGCGCGACCAACCGACGACGGCTCAAACGGAGGGCGGCTGTTGTCAAAGTGGTTCAGTTGGAACCATCGGTACCTCCATCGTCGATGATCAACTGAGCGAACGGTGTGTTCTACAAGCGCCTAGTCTGACGGACAATGTGCAACCACGGAGAGCAGAAACTTGAAACTGTGTGATCACAGATAGGTACGATGTTAGCTGCCATCTGGCTGTTTCGTAGTCTTCTCTTTCGAAGAATTCCTTGACGAGTCGAGGGCGCAATGTGTACTCTCCTATCTCAAATAGGAGAGTACACATTTATGGGCAAACAGGTCGACCTGCTCCAGGGAACACTCGAGATATTGATTCTCAAGGCAGTATCGCTCGGCCCTCTCCACGGGTACGGCATCCTGCTACGCATCCAGCAGATCTCTGGAGGACGACTTGAGATCCCTCAAGGTTCCTTCTATATAGCTCTCTATCGGATCGAGCATAAGGGGTGGATCAAAGGCGAGTGGGGAGAATCCGAAAACAACCGCAAAGCCAAGTTCTATCAACTCACCCCGGCGGGCAGTCGCCAGCTTAAATCCGAGGCGGAGAAGTGGTCGCAAATGACCGATGTCGTCAATGCCATCCTTAGCGCAACCCCGGAGCAGATATGATCGCCCAACTTCGATCCTGGTGTAACGCTCTTGTTCATCGAACGCGCATCGACGACGAGATCGTTGAGCCGGTCTTCGGACAGATCAAGGAACGCAGAGGCTTCCGCCGCTTCAGCTTCCGCGGACGGGTCAACGTGCAGGCAGAGTGGAAGCTGATCTGCCTCACACACAATCTGCTGAAGCTGTTTCGCTTCGCATGGACTCCGATTAGCCGCCTGAGACCCCAAGGCGCCCCCAACCCCATGCGGCCAGGAAAACACACCCAGCTTCCGCCAAAACTCAGCTTCCCTCGTATACGCTTGCCGCTATCCCCGACACACTCCTAGCTATTGAACATGCCCGGCACACCCCTAGACCCGCTCCGCGGGTAGTGCAGAAGCGTGGTAGATTTTTTGGCAAGACAAATTGCATGTTGCACATCGCAGTCACGACGCTTCCGCTCCAGTCAGGACAAAATAACTGCGACAGATTGAATCCCATGCCGGGAATGCCGAGGCATGCGCCTTGCTCCATGGTCACGTTTGCGGGTAGGGGAACGGCTTGCGCTGCGGGGACGACTGTGAATTCAGCGACGGTGCCAAACGGGCGATAGGATTGGGCGCCATAGCACCATACTGATTTCCCCAACCAATCCCGAGCAACACCGTCGCCCACCAGATCTACTTGTCCGGCGCCATCGCTGTGCGGAATGACGCGAGGATACGGCATACCAACTCCAAAGTCGTCCTGACGCTTCCTGATGTCCCCTAGGTTGATCCCGAGGTGGCGATGTGAATGCGAAGTTCGCCTGGTCCCGGAGCCGGATCCGGCATTTCGCCGACGGTGAGAACCTCCCGCGCGGGTCCCTGCTTTTCGTACCAAGCTGCTTTCATGAAGTCCTCCATTCCACGAAATCCACAACAGCACATGGTAGTTCAACAGGCGGGTGTGATTATTTTTAGTCTTCCCTTCCTTACAGCCCTCTGGGAAAGGGCTATCTCGCCGGAACAATTAAGGCACCAGCTTTGGAATTTTCTGGCGCATCTACCTACGATGCGTCCCTACAAGTCCGAAGCGACTCCGATACTCAGTGGGAGTCAACCCTACAACTTTCTTGAACATATGACGAAATGCACTGTTGTCCCGGTATCCGACCATGGTGGTGATCTCTTCTACGGTATGAGTTGAAAACTCAAGCGCCTCTTGTGCCCTGCTTACTCGAACATTCTGGAAGTATTCGCTCGGCTTTAGACCGGTTGCCCGATGGAACCTACGAAGCAGAGTGCGCTCTCCCATCGCGGCAAACCTGGCCATCATCGCAACGCACAGCTCTTCGGAGTAATTGGCGTGGATCCAGTGCTGAAGCTGCAGAATTTTGGCGTCACCGTGAAGCAGGTTCGGAGAGAAAATGGCATATATGCGTTGCTCGCTACGCGGCGGGTCTATAACGAAGAAGCGTGCCGCCCCCAGCATCACCGTTGGGCTCATCAGCTTCTCAATCCATCGAAGGCCCAGATCGAGCCACGCCATAACTCCCCCGGCAGTGAAAATGTCACCATGGTCGATGAGCAGCTTTTGTGTCTCAATCTTGATCTTCGGAAATCGGCGTTCCATTTCTTCTGCGTGAGACCAATGTGTCGTAGCTGTTCGCCCATCCAACAAACCTGTTTCCGCTAGAAGAAAGGCTCCCGCGCACACTGAACAGAGTGCTGTACCATCGGCGTACCTCGCTTTCAGCCAACGACAAAGTCGCTCCCGTTTAGCATTACTGCCGCTGGGAACCCCCATGCTCGGCGGAAGAATGACAACCGCGAGCTTTTGGGTGCGGCCGGAGTGCGTGGTGTAGATTCGTCGGATGCGACCCGAGTCTTCGTTGAGCTTCCAGTGGCTGACCGAAATCTCGCTGCGAGGCGACCCGCCCCGCGCGCGGTGAATGGAATTCGCGGCGCAAAACAGGTCCGTTAGTCCATGAACGGCTGCGGCCTGTGAGTTTGGATACACCAGTATGCCGATTTCAGCGCCGATCCTCGTTGGGACGACTGTCTGTTTTACCTCTGAAAATGTCATATGGGACCTCTGGCATCGGGTTCGCGCAATTGATATAAGCATGCTAGCGCTTCCGAAAAACTATCCCCGCGAGTAGGTTTAATTCAAGTGCCGCGGTGCACTGCCGCCAGGAGACGGAAACCGAAGTGCGCATCGCAGAAAGAAGCCTGTCTCTTCTGCCGCGAACAGCGGGGTGCGCAGTTCGAAGCAAATGCCACAGCCAGGAGGAGAAGATGGACACGATCACGACAAAGGATGGCGTCACGATCTACTACAAAGACTGGGGTAAAGGTCAACCGATTGTGTTCAGCCATGGCTGGCCGCTTTCGGCCGATGATTGGGACGCGCAGATGCTGTTCTTCCTGCATCGTGGCTATCGTGTGATCGCCCATGACCGCCGTGGCCATGGACGCTCTACTCAGACTGGCGACGGCCACGATATGGACCATTACGCTGACGACCTGGCCGCTCTTATGGCTCATCTCAACCTGAAGGATGTCATCCATGTCGGCCATTCAACCGGCGGCGGTGAGGTAACGCACTATCTGGCTCGTCATGGCGAAAAGGGCGTCGCTAAGGCTGCCCTGATTAGCGCGGTGCCGCCGCTGATGGTGAAGACGGCGGCCAACCCGCTTGGCCTACCCAAGTCCGCGTTTGATGATCTGCAGGCGCAACTCGCAGCCAATCGCTCACAGTTCTATCGCGACGTGCCAGCCGGACCTTTCTATGGCTACAACCGACCGGGCTCGAAAGCCTCGGAGGCCGTCATCCAAAATTGGTGGCGCCAAGGCATGATGGGGGGTGCCAAGGCGCATTATGACGGCATCGTGGCCTTTTCCCAAACCGATTTCACGGAAGACCTGAAGAAAATCAGTGTTCCGGTGCTGGTGATGCATAGCGAAGACGACCAGATCGTTCCCTATGTTGCCGCGGGGCCGCTGTCCGCCAAGCTGTTGAAGAACGGAACCTTGATAACGTACAAGGACTTCCCGCACGGCATGCCCACGACGCATGCGGAAAAGATCAATGCGGATCTGCTGGCGTTCCTCAAGGGCTAAGGATATTGGCTGTCCGGGTACTCTGCTGCACCGTTCAGAGTCGAGGCGGCGATATTGGATTGGCAGTAGCCCGGGTCAGTTGCATCTCCAGTTCGCATTGTCTGCCGATCCGCGATCTTAGACAAGGCCTCTGTGCTGCGCTAATTTCACTGACCGCTCTCAACATTAGCGGACCGAAGCGCGGCAGGGGCGGAACCCGGTTGAGCTGCAAGATCATTGCGATGATCGGCAAGGTAGCGTAACCTGCAATGGCTGAATCCTGAGTTCGGCACAGGTCTTATCTCTTCCATAGTGTTGTTAGATATTCGCTCTGTGGCGCAGTCGCTCCGTCGTGTAATCATGGCTCTTCCTCGAGCGACCGTTCGATCTCTTCCCACACCAACCGCACAAACTCGACGCTATCCTTCACCTGTTCGCGAATCGGGAATGTATTCGCGCTGAGATACTGAGACTGCCGCAGTCGAAAGGCCGCGATGCGGCAGGCGTTCTCCAGCCACCAATCTTTGGGTGGTTCGCGTTCTCCCGGCGATGTCATGTGGTCACTCATTAGTGGAAGTCATGTGACTGCATGGGAGCTGCGGTCACACTCAGTTCCTCGATGTGCCTAGCTCGGATGTGAATTACCTTATCGACGTTCTGGAGAGAACCTTCGATGAGCAGGAACTTGGAATACGTCACGAGCGACCGATATCGCTCGTAAAGCTCAGGATCGACGATAGCGTTGGCGATGCCGGTCTCGTCTTCGATGGAAAGAAAAATGAAGCCGTGAGCCGTGCCCGGACGCTGCCGCGCAATCACGCAGCCGGCAATGCGAGCTTTCACACCATGTCGCAGCAGCGAAAGATCTCCTGCCCTGACGACTCTCATCGCGCGGAGTTGCTGGCGGCAGTGCGCCATTGGATGTCGTCCCACCGTCACTCCGGTTGACGCGTAGTCAGCTACCATTCGCTCTTGAGGTTCCATTGGCCGCAGCGGGGAGACAACTTCCTCATCTCGATCAAGTGCGGCCAGCAGCGCTCCTGGCCGTCGGCCGGCCCGTTCGACCTGCCAGAGCGCGTCCCTCCGATGAATTCCTTCGCCAATCGAGTTCAATGCACCTACTTCGGCCAGAGTCGTGAGATCGGCTCGCGTCAACGAAGGGACGCGACGGGCTAATTCCTCAATCGAGGCGAACGGCCGCATTTCACGCGCTGCTTCGAGTTCTGCCGCACTTCCCTGCCGCAAACCTCTCACGTAGCGAACTCCAAGACGGAGCGAGAACGTTCCGTTCTCTTCTTTCTCCAGCGTGCAAGACCAGTTGGAGCGGAGGACATCCACCGGTTTGACCCGCAGTCCATGGCGCTGAGCATCTTTCACAAGTACAGCCGGCGAGTAGAACCCCATCGGCTGGTTGTTGAGTATTGCGGCGGTAAAGGCGGCAAGATAATGGAACTTTAGCCAGGCGCTGGCATACGCGATCAGCGCGAAGCTGGCAGCGTGTGATTCGGGGAACCCATAAAGAGCGAACGAGCTGATCGCCTGAATAATTTCTTCCTGCGCTGCGGCACCGACGCCATTCTGATCCATTCCGTTACGCAGTTTCAGTTCCAGAGCGCGCATCTTGTCAGCTGAGCGGCGACTGCCGAGAGCGCGGCGAAGCTCTTCCGCCTCGCCTCCAGTGAAGTTCGCAATGATCATCGCAATCCGCAGGAGCTGTTCCTGAAAAAGGGGAACACCCAGGGTGCGGTACAGCACGGGTTCGAGTAGAGGGTGCGGGTACCGGATCTCCTCTCTTCCCTGCCGCCGTTCCATGTAGGGGTTCATCATTTGACCCACGATCGGTCCTGGACGGATGATAGCGACTTGAACGACCAGGTCGTAGAACTTGTCAGGATTGTTGCGCGGAAGCGAGGCCATCTGGGCGCGAGATTCCACTTGAAATAGTCCGACCGTATCGGCTTCACGGAGTGTCTTATAGACCTTGGCATCGTCATGAGGGATCTGCGCGATGTCCACTTTCGTTCCGTAGTGCTGAGGGATGAGCCCCGTGCAGTCCTTCAGCACCGCCATCATGCCGAGCCCGAGCAGATCTACCTTGATCAGGCCCATGTCGCTGCAGTCTTCCTTGTCCCACTGAATCACGTTGCGTCCGGGCATGCTGGCGGGTTCGATGGGAACAACTGAGGCAAGCTGGCCCTGCGCGATAATCATGCCACCCGAGTGCTGCCCCAGATGACGTGGCAGATCAAGCATCCGGATTGAGAGTTCGAGATACTTGGCGATGCGGGGATGTGCGAGATCGAAGCCGGCAGTCTGGAACTGGTTCTGCATCGTGTCCGTTGGACCCTTCCACTCCCAGGAGCCGACCAGCCGGGTAAGCCGCGTCAGGGTGTCTTCGTCGAAGCCAAGCGACTTGCCCACTTCGCGAGCAGCTGAACGTCCACGATAGGTGATGACATTCGCGCACATGGCAGCGCCAAGCTGTCCATAGCGGGCATAGACGTACTGAATAGCCTTCTCGCGATCGTCGCCTGAAGGAAGATCGAGGTCGATGTCCGGCCACTCGCCCCGAACCTCGGAAAGGAAACGCTCGAACAGCAGTTCCATCCCGACCGGGTCCACAGCGGTAATTCCAAGCGAGTAACAGACGGCAGAGTTTGCTGCGGAGCCGCGTCCCTGCACCAGAATCCCATTTTTACGACAGAACTCCACGATGTCCCAGACGATAAGGAAGTACCCCGCAAGACCCAACTTCGCGATCAGCGCGAGCTCTTTTCCCACCTGCTTGTCGGCTTTTCGCCTCAACTTCGCACTGGCTTTACAACCATAGCGATTGGCGACACCTTCCATGGTTCGTTTGTGCAAGAAGGTGTCCATCGTCTCGCCTTCCGGAATGGGATAGAGCGGGAACTGATAGCCCATGTCTTTCATGACGAATTGCAACCGCGAGGATAGCTCTACCGTTTCAGCGACAGCCGATGGCAGGTCGCGAAAGAGGTTTCTCATCTCGGCCGCGCCGCGCATGTGACGATTTGCATTTTGCTGCAAGAGCATCCCAGCTTCGTCGAGCGACGTCCGGTGTCGAATCGAAGTGAGCACATCGAGAACCTCCCGTTCCAACGAGGTTGCCATGTTTGCACCGTTTGTCGCGAGCAATGGCAGGTGCAGCTCACGAGCCAATGCAATCGCAGCCAGATTGCGGGCCTCCTGCTCGCGGATGCGATGCCGCTGCAGCTCGACATAGACATTGTCTTGTCCGAAGGTCTGTACCAAACACTTCACAACGCGGCGTCCCTCGTCCATGCCACCGCGCGCGAGTGCGGCAGCTAATGGTCCTTCGTCTCCACCTGTGAGACAGACCAGCCCCTCGGCGTTCTCCCGCACCGACCGGAGGGAGGCGATTCCCTCGCCTTTGGTCTTCTGCTGGAGCTTGTAGCCGGTGATGAGTTGAGACAGATTGCGATAGCCTGTCTGCGATTCACATAAGAGTGAAAGTCGCACCGGTCGATCGGGAATCGTGTGCGGTTGCCATAGCTCCGGAAGGACCTGGCTGCTAAGCTCTGCAACCGAGATCTCCGCCCCAATGTGCGAGCGAAGTCCAAGCTTCTTCGCACTCATATAAAGACGGGGCGCTCCATAGAGACCGTCCCGATCAAGGATGCCAAGTGCTGGCATGTTAAGGTTGGCGGCCTGTTGCGCCATTGCCTCCGGCATCGAGGCTCCTTCCAGGAAGGAGAATGCGGAGCGACCATGCAGTTCGACATAGCCGTCAGTCATATTGCCCCGCGACGTACCAACTCCCGGGTTTGGGTTCATGCCGAAGGCGCAAAGCCTGTGGAGGCTGCGCCACGATTGCGTCCCATTCGTCGGCTTCCCACTGCCGCCCGTCCCACCAATATCCACTCGATTGCCAGGGGCCGGTTACATCCCCAAGTTCCAGCCGCTCCCCATTCCAAAAGAGCAGAGATGGTGCGGCTCCGCGAAAGACAACCCTTGCCGGCTGCAGCGGACGAAATCGACGCAAGGTCGACCGCACTGTCTTTGATTTAGGTGGTCTTTCCGTTCCGCCCGCCGTTGGTTGGAACGGGCCCATCCTGAATTCATCATCACGATGGCTGTTGCACAGCACAGGCGAGCCAACGTTTGCCTCGCCGACAATCGACTTGAGTCGTGCGAGGAGGAGGTCGAGTTTGTCCGGCTCCGGAAATTGCGCCTGGAACAGGCCGCGCTGCGATACCTGTGGGACAGCCGGTTCGGCCGCGAGCGTTACACCAAGAATTCCTGCCTGCGGGGGATCAGACTGCAGCTTCAGGTTTAGCAGCTTGAGTAGTAGGTCTTTGTTTTGCACCGGAACCGCTGGACGTACCTCGAGTTGATGTGGAGTACGCTTCTCCAATTCCAGTGTGGTGGTCACGCTCCGCAGAGCGTAAGCATGGTTGATCGCCTGCTTGAGCAGCTTTTCAAGCATCGGTGAAAGGATGAACAAGAGCGACTCCATGGACTCTAATGGCGTATCCAGCAGGACGTGGTCGGAAAGAACAAAAGCGGGATCTTCCGGAACGAGCAGATGATCTTCAACCCCTAAAGCAAGTCGCCGCAGTCGCCTTCCCTGCTGGCCGATGCGGCTTACTAACGCCGTCTCAGGAAGCGCAGCAAGTTCCCCAAGATTCCTGATTCCCCACCGTGTCAACGTGGCGAGGGGTGCGCCTTCACATCGAAGCATCGATAGCGACAGGGGAGCGAGCTTGGCTTGCACATCCCGCTGATCGACCTGGGTAACTCCGGAATAGCTCCTCGCCAGCAACAGGCTTGCTTCCGCATTCGGAGCGACCGCGACATTCGATGGAAAATCGAGATCATGGAGTGCCTTCCGAAGCTTCTCGGCAAAACTTCTCGCACTACCGAATAGCTTCTCTGTTCCCGTCTGATCCAGCAGGAGCACTGCTGCAGGCTGCTTCGACTTCGCGTACTGGTTTACTGGCGAAGCGATGATCTGGACGCGCGGGGAAAATGCTTCTGCAGCTTCAACGACCACATCCAAGGCGGCCTCCTCTTCTGCAATAGAGCGGGCATGAAATAGGATCTGACCGGACGTATCTGCCTGCACCTTACTCATTCCGTGTTTAAGGCCTAGCTCTTTCGAAGCTCGATTGAACGAAACAATGCGTTCGAGCGGTGCACTACCCTCAACGACAGCAATGGCACGGGGCCGAGCACTGGGTTCGAGTCGCAGCCAGGCCAACGACGGAAACTCCGGGATGTAAATCGCTGCGTAGCCCACCGCTATCTCCCCGCCGCGCGCATCCAGACTGGTGTTGCTTCCCAGGTGACAGCCCGGCCCGGCGCCTTCTTGGCGAATGGACTGCTTAAGCGTTGACGGGCCACCTCAACCGACCGCGACAACCCACAGAGGACATTCTGAGAAGAACTTGAAATTCCACCTGAGCAGTCGAGCACGCACAGCGCGCTCGATCTTGCACATGCTACCTGCGTCAGCAACAGGAAGATCGCATCGCTCTCCTGCGCCGCGCGTCGAAAGCGGAACCACGTCGCTGATGGAATCCGCAGCGCCTGATCTTGTGGAACGGATGCGAGATCGAGAACGACCACACGGAAGCCACCCGATTGCAGGATCTGGTCTGTCGCTCGAATAGAATTCTCCAATCGATTCCATGGCTTCTCCCGTCCTCGCATCGAAGAACCCAAAATAACTGCAGCCTGAATGCGCTGACGAGCTTCCATAGCCGCCCGTTCATCTGCCTGCCGGAGCTGGTCGGACGCATCCGACCGTCGTGAATTGAAGTGTTCGTACCGGATCTGCTCTTCGGGCGCTGCCTCCAGGCTTAGCCTGCGATTGGGATAGCCCGGTGTCCCCACCTTTTTCTCGATCCTCGCTTCTGCCTTTTCCGCCAGCATCTTTTCTAAAGCTCTATTAAGTCCCTTTGTCTCAGTGCGAGGATGATGTCCCCCGCAATGCTGTCCCGCCAACTTCCCCGTGTTCGCTGATGAAGCGAGGGATGGAGCAGTGGACGGTGCCTTTCGAGTAGTCGACTCGTGTGGAACAGAAGCCAGGCGAACCCAAAGCAGGTTTCGCAGATAGACACCTGCAGCCGCAGCGCTTCTTGGGTCAATGCTGTCGTTCACATCGATATAGGCACAAGCAGAATCACCAGATGCTTCAGCGAGCAGCGAGAGCGCAAGCGAAGTTCGCCCAGAGCTTCCCAAACCCGTGAATTCACTAATGCCACCAATTGGCAGTCCTCCGCCCAACAGATCATCAATCTCCGGAACTCCAGTTGCCATGAGCCTCGGCGCCTGCAATCCCTGAGGCGACAAAGCAGCGGGTATTCGCGACGCCAGCTTTGCTTCGATCTCGCGTTTCAGCATCGCGCTTTGTGTAAAATGGGCCATGCTTGTATTCGCCTTTTATTCGCTATCGTGCCACCTAGAATAACTCGACATAAGCCTGTGCAGTCAACGTGCATCGTTTCTAGTGCGTAGACAATATGCGGCTAAGTCCTAGAGGGCGTGTAGGTTGCACTATCAACGGTGGAATCAGGGTGCTTGGCCAGGCTAGGAGCTCTGAATACAAGGAAGTGGCACGATCGACGCAAATAAAATGAGAGCTAACAGATGAGCAACCGGAAGATTGTTCACGTCGATATGGACGCGTTTTACGCCTCGGTCGAACAGAGAGATGACCCAGGTCTTCGCGGCAGACCGGTCGTCGTCGCCTGGAAAGGAAATCGTTCCGTAGTATGCGCAGCCTCCTATGAGGCAAGACGCTTTGGCATCCGATCTGCCATGCCGGCAATCAGCGCCGAACGAATGTGCCCACAGGCAGTTTTCATTCCTCCAGACTTCGTTCGGTATCGTGCCGTATCAGCGGCTGTAAGGGAGATTTTCAAAGTTCATACCGATCTTGTTGAGCCCCTGTCGCTCGACGAGGCCTATCTCGATGTAACGGAAAACAAGACGGGCCTGACGACCGCAACCCGCGTTGCCATCGCGATTCGCAAGCAGATTCGAGACGAATTGAACCTGACCGCCTCAGCAGGCGTTGCCCCGAACAAGTTTCTGGCCAAGATAGCGTCCGATTGGCGCAAGCCGAACGGCTTGTTCGTCATTCAGCCAGCCGAAGTGGAGAACTTCCTAACCCCGCTACCCGTTGGTCGAATCCCTGGTGTGGGCAAAGTGACGGAACAGCGTCTCGAGAAGTTAGGCGTGCGAATCCTCTCAGATTTGAGGAGCATGGAGCTTGATAGTCTTCATCAACAATTCGGCCGCTATGGCAAACGACTATTCGAGTTGGCGCGAGGGATAGACGAGAGCGAAGTAGTGTCAGACAGACCGACCCAGTCGATCTCCGCCGAAGACACCTTTGAGCGAGACATCGTTCTCAGCGAGACCGAATCAGCTATTCGACGTCTTGCGGAAAAAACCTGGCTCGCCTATCGCAAAGACTCCAGGATCGCACGCACGGTCGTCCTGAAACTAAAGACCCGTGAGTTCGCCACGTTAACTCGGAGCTTTACGCCTCCTACTCCACCATCATCCTGTGATGAGTTCATTGAGTTGGCTCTGTTGCTTAGAAAGCGCGTGGACTTGAGTCCACAACAGAAGTTCCGACTTGTAGGTGTTGGATTGAGCAATTTCAGTGATCCGGAAGAGGAAGGCACGCGACACCAGTTATTCCTCTGATGCGTTTTCGTAAACTAAAGCCCGAGCCCTACAAACCTTTGCCAAGGGAGCAACTCATGAGCGAACTCGCGCAGGCACTCACGGGCGACAGCGCAGCCGCGCCAGCCGCCCACATCATCGAAGGCCTCAACGAGGACCTCGTTCACCGTATTCTCCCTAACGTTCCCCGCACCATCTACGAAGAGCTCTGGCACCTTGCATTCTGGCAGCAGATCAGCCTCGACTGGATTCGCGGCATCGAGACGCCATTCCCCGCACACCCCTCTGATGGCTTCCCTTCCAAAACCAACGCCGAGAGTTGGGAACATCTATCCCAGCGCTTCCTCCAGACCGCGGAGCAGGCCGCAGCTGCTGCTCGCAATACCGGATACCTTGACGAATCTGTACGCTGCCCGTCCCGTCCAGGCACTCCCACCCGGGTCATGTCTGTACGCGACCAACTCATTAGCCTCGCCGCCCACAACGCGTATCACCTTGGCCGCATTGTTGTCCTCCGCCAGCTCCACCAGGCATGGCCCCCGGTCTCGGGTGGCTTCTCTTGGTAAAACCGAAAGCCAGGCATTCTAAAGCTTCGGCGGCTCATACGTTACTGGCGTGATCGGGGCTAGGGGCTCAAATTGAGGTTAACGGCTAGCCTCTGCCGTTGCCTATAAATACCTACTCCCGTCGTCGAGGCCGTGGGAATGTGGTAATCCCAAAGGGATTTCCAAAGAGTGTGGGGAGGGTGGGAAGCCGGCTTTATGGCTTTCCAGGCTTTCCAGACTCTGTCATTTCCATGGCCTGCCTTAGGGGCGGGATCAGAATTTGAAGTTGCCGCAAACCCCGTTTACAGGGAAGAACGATGACCTTGGGGAATTCATTTAGGAGCGCCTACCGGGTCGTTAGGAGGGCCGAATTCCGGTTCCCAACCGGATGTCCATCCCGGCGATTCACCGCTTCCATTCCATGTAGCCAATTGTTGTCCGCTACGAATGTCATACAAAGTAGCCTGCCCCGCATTTCCGTGAACAGGCCCTGACAGCATTGCAAGCTTCTTGGCACCGCTAATGAATCTCCATCGCCAAACCATTTGTTCGGCTGAGAAGACCTGCTTTCGGCCATCGCGCAATACTGCAACTGCTACGGGTATTGGGTAAGAAGTACAGCAGTTCGCAACCAGCACAGACCAGCCAACTGTATGCTTGTCGTCTGCGACGGTAACACCATCGCACCCAACCTGCATCGGCTCTCTTGGCAGTGACTTCGTTGTCCCATCAACGTAGACCACCTGCAAGGTTGCGTCGCCCCCACAATAAGCGCGCTTTATCTTTTGGCAAGGCGAGGCGCAAGTTGCAATCAGAAGGAATACGCCAACCGTGAATAGCCGCCTCATATGCTGAAAACGGTACCACCTTTCAGCTTTGTATGAAGGCTATCGGCGGTCGCACGTCACCCTCCAAAGAAGGTCTTGATCTTCATTGATTGCCTTTTGACGGGCTATACCACTGTCGTTCCCTGGAAGTCACGTTATCGGAAAGTTCGTTCAAGTTACCGATAACCCGTTTTGCGGGAAGTTCGACGACGGGTATCGGTATTGGGCCAAGGATTATTTCCGGATTGCCGACAAACCGGCCGCAACAGGAGGGGACGGTCGTAGGGGTCGTGAGCGCAATTGAGAAGTTACTATCTGGGCAGTCTCGCAAGTGCTACGATCCACCGGGAGATATTGATGCTGAGACTTACGACACTCCTAATCGTCCTTTCGGTATGTTTTATTGCTTGGGCAGGCGATTGTCCGGCACCGTTACCTATAAACCTGCACTACGACGAAGCTCTTGATTTGCAGGTCTTCTTTGATAACACGCCTGCTGTCGCAACCCCATTGCAGCTATATGCCGGAGACAAGCTGGTGCATTCTGCGATCGCCGACCAGAGTGGCAGGGTACGCTTCGGCCTTTTGCCCGATGGCAAGTACCGAGTTGTAATTCCCAGCAAAGGAACGCTCGACGTAGTCGTTCTCCCGCAGAGGAGCGGCCTTAATGGTCCTTTGATCAGTTGGTTCTTGTTCCCAAAATCGAAGTAC
Source organism: Edaphobacter aggregans (assembly GCF_003945235.1). NCBI lineage: Bacteria > Pseudomonadati > Acidobacteriota > Terriglobia > Terriglobales > Acidobacteriaceae > Edaphobacter > Edaphobacter aggregans. Next base: position 5,139,217 of record NZ_RSDW01000001.1, on the reverse strand, counting down.
AAGTGGGTCGCAGGGAAACAAGTGGCAGGCAATCCATGTCCAATACTGGTCCTAAAAGCAGACTAACGGATGGGACGGAATCGGCCATCCGGGTCGAAATGTCCGCATCACCCGGCAACCCGGAAGTAATCCCGCAATGCCCGGAAAGTCGTATTATCGGCAACTTCGCTCTGGCAGGTCGTAGTTTCCCAAAACCCCGTTTTTCGCGAACCACAGAAGTGACAAGCCGCCATCACGGGTTACTTTCCGGTTACGCAATCACACGTCCAGAATTTGCTGTCGCGTCCGCAGCATGTGCATAGACTGGGTCAAGTGAGTTGTGGTATCGTTTGCCAATTCATTCGGCCCGGTTCCCCCGTACATGGCAGTTATGATTCATCTTTCCAGGGGGTGACGAACAGGGCGCAAGCGTTCGAGTTATGGTTGACGGCCCCTGAAGCACCTGAGCACAGCGGAGGTCGAATGATTATCACTCCTACCTTCACGTCCGGGTTCGACACTAATTTCGGCAGCAATGCAACAGCAGCCAAAGAGGCTTGGATTGCTGCCGCCAAGGTCTTCACCGACGCATTCTCCGACGACATTCACGTCAACATCAACGTTGATGCTGTAACCGGTACGGACGTTTTCGGAGAGAGTTCGTTCTGGTTCGTTTCTATCTCGTACGCCGATCTCTTTAACCAGATCACTGCATACGCCTCCACACAGAACGATGCCATCGCCATCGGTCCTGGCGGCTCGATGAGTTCGACCGATCCCACCAACGGCACCGGAACCTGGAAGCTGACCCGAGCGCAAGCCAAAGCGCTTGGCAAGATTCCCGACGATATGGCAAATGATGGAGGCACTACCTTCGGTACGGGAAATGCCTTCACCTTCTCGGGTCCGATCGCGCCAAACACATTTGATTTCCATGGTATTGCCGCGCATGAAATTGCTGAAGTGATGGGTCGCACCGGCATCTCCGGCAGCAATAATACCTTTAGCCTGATCGACTGTTTCGCCTACACCGGTCCCGGAAAGAGGTCGCTGAAAGGTGGGGCTGGCAACTTCTTCTCCATCGACAACGGCACCACTCTGCTGAAACAGTTCAACGACTCTTCCGTAAATCATCTGGATACCCGCGATTGGGCAGGCGGCACAAACGACTCCTTCAATCAGTTTGAGAACAGCGGCGTGGTCAATCCCGTATCGGCTGTGGATCTTCAGGTTATGGATGTGATCGGCTACGGCCGGGTCAATTCTATCGGAAGCCTGATCGAGACCGTGGGCCACATCACATTCCTGCGAGCTCACGAATTGGGCAGCGGATTCGGCAAAGCCCCGAACTTCCTCGACGCTGAAGTCATCGTGCAACTCGCCGAAGAACCCCTGCTCTCCTTCGGATTCCAACTGCGTACCGACCAGAACGCACCCACCCGTTTAGATATGTTCGACCTGCTTCGATCCGCCTTCGTTGGCGGGCGTCCCATCCGTCTCGACTACGTAACAAAGGGCCCCCGCGCTGGTGAAATCATTCGCGTCGCGAACCCCTGAGGAGACTCAACCATGCCCAACCTGCTTGAAAAAACCGGAAAAGTTGTCTTTCTTCGCGCCCACGACCTTGGCACCGGCTTTGGTCCTCCAAACGATCAGCTGGATGTAGAAGCTGTCTTCTGCCTCAACGCAATCAGCGATGGTGCTTACGGCTTTCAACTTCGAAATGACAACAACCTTCCCGCCCGCCAGGCAATGTTCAGCCTCCTGCGCGACGGATTCGTCAACAATCTGCCCGTCACCGCCGACTACAACATCGATCCTGGCAAAAAGAACGGCGTGGCGATCCGGATAGCACTTACCCGGCCCCAAACTAGTGCACAATTACCCGAAGCGTCTGCTGAGGGATCGGGAACCGGCAAAGTAAGGCCCGCTCCGGGCCCAGGCAATCAACCAAACACCGCACCCAGCGCGCCTGGAAACAGGCGCAAATCCCACAAAGATAAGTGACCCTTTCGCAGATAACTTCGGCAAGACGTCAACCGCTCTGTGCGGCTTCGCCTGCTGTATGTCCTTGAATGAAGGTTTGGGGTTAACGAGTCACCGCCATTCCGGAAGTAATCCTCGTACCGCCCGTAAAGTCGGCTTTGCGGCAAGTTCGGGTTGGAGGGCAGATCGTAGTTGCCCAAAACCCCGTATTTCGGGAACTACCTTCCGCACTTCATGCAGACTCTCGATTTTGTGAGACACAATCCAGAAGGGGCTATTTGCAAGACGCACTCAAATCACATCAAATCATCCGATCTTGCAAATATTGCAGAGTTCAACGGCCTGATCTCTCGTAAGCGAAGAGGTAGGCCGGGTCATCAGAGCATCCAGCTATTTTTGTTGAGATAGTTCCGCCACGCGGCTACGCAAAAAGCTTGTGACCAGATCGTCCGACGCATCGGGTGGAAGGTTTGTGCGGAAGTTGTCGCGAACCCATCGGATCAGCTGCGGCTTGTAAGCACGATTGGCTGACCATGGGTCCTGAACGAGCTGGTCCAATAAGAACTGAAATCCGATGGGCCGGTTGTGGAGTACCAGCTGTTGTGCGGACGCGACACGGACCCACACGTAGGGCGAACTCGCGACCGCGCGTTCCAGGTACGGAAGAGCATTGTCTCCATAAGCCTTAACGAGGGAGTATGGCAGACTGCTGCGATCGGTGCCAAGGGAATCGGCATCACCAGGGGCGATAAGAACTGCGGCAAGATGGGAGAGGTCTTCAGACTGAGGATGCCAGGTGAGGCAGATTCGCGCCTGCGTGGCTGCATTGTCTGAGCGTTCCGCAATCTGGAGAAGAAGCTCGTGGGCGCGAGGGGAAGATGACATCGATCCAAGGTATTCGGCCAGCTCCTGAACCGCGTTCATGTTCGCCTTCGCCATGATGTTCGGGGCCGCCTGAAGAACCTGAGTGTCCACGTAGGACTGGAGTTCAGGATTGCCGGGCCAAGCGTGATTGGGAACGTAAAAGATGAACCGGAGCAATTTGATCGCCGCCGACGTTCGCGTTGGAGCATACGGGGGTGGTTGCTTTCCCGATGGAACAGCTGAATTCCCGGGTTGTAGGTAAGGAATTGTAGCGTGGACAATCTTAACTTGATCCTCATTCGTCCACCCCTTGTGATAAGTAGCAAAATAAGCAAGTTGTTCGCTGGGACCTTGCTTCTCAAGTGCCGTGGCCACGGCACTAAGGACTTGCGATTGGGGAAATTCTTCCAGCGCAGAAGCAGCCATTCCGGAGACCATTGGATTGTCCGAGTAGAGGTATTTCACGAAGGTACTCAGAGCCCGCGGATCCGGGGCCGCTGCAAGTAACGATGGGAGGAAGTCGCCGGCCAAGTGTCCATCATCCGAAGGCGGATCGGCGAGCAGATTCTTGATCCAAGCCTCATGTTGCTCGGGCGTCGTCTCGACGACTTGAAACGTGACCCAGTCAGAATGCGGTTCTGGTTTAGCGCTTGCCGTCCCGTCCCTCGATGGGAAAGATAAGCCTATAGTCCATCGCACCGAGTAGATCCCAGGAGACGTTAGCTGATAGAGGATGTGAAGAGGAAGCCGATCCGACGGAGAACCTTGCGGAGCCGAAGAGCCACATGCTGGACCGATCATGGTAGTTGGGCCTCTTTGTATCGGGAGCGGCTTGAGTAGAACTCCGTTAAACGTTACCTCCAGGCGATTGCAACCGATGTCTCCCACCACCGCATGAAACGGGTAGCGAATGTTCGCTCGCGGACCATCCACAACGCGAACCCAGATCGGTTGCCCACTGTAGACAGGCTGGTCGACACTGATGGTGAACGAGGGAATATCAGGTGGCTGCGCCGGAACCTGTGATTGCGGGGATAGCAAAGCTAGTAATGCAAAAGAAAAGGCGAGCATAACCACCTGCGTTTGTTGGACGTCACGCCCAAGCATAGCAGCCAACCAGGTCGATTTCAGGTGGAGCGGAAACCCATAGAGCCAAACTCTGTACCGGACACGATCCTGCCCCTGCGAGTCGAGAATCGTACGTGAGGAACTACATCTCCGAGACACAGCACAGACTGAATATGGGCCCATCTGGCCGCCGTGTGAATGATGCCTGTGAAGTCACGTTTTCGGAAACTTCGCTCTGGCAGGTCGTAGTTTCCCAAAACCCCGTTTTGCGGGAACTGACAGGACCGTTCATCGATCCCAACATTTACGATGATTTCATGCTCTCGGAGACGACCATGACTGCATTGACTGAAGAAGAAGCTCGCCAGTTTTTCGCGAGGAACGAATGGAATACCGGAATCAAAGCTGATGAACGGGCGTTGCGCTACGACGATCCGGAAGCAAATGCCCTCTATCTGAAGTTCCCGGAAACCCCGCTACGAGCTACATATTTCTCTAGGTTGGCCTCCATGCTTGGGGCCGAAGACGAGAGTATGTTTTACGGTGCTTTGCTGTGGATTAAGCTTTCCGACATAGGCAGCCCACAACTCGAAAAGACTGGGTGGTCCATGGTGGAAATGATGCGTCGTGGTTTCGGTGAAAACCGCCCCCTTGAGATCGCGCCAGCGCACTGGTTTCGTAACGGTGCTGTCGTTGAGTTAGCTGCGTTCATTCTTCCGTGCTTCGTCTTTGGATGGGACGCCTACATCGTTCCCAGCCGTGGCGACCTCTTCATACATATAAGCCACGACGAGTACTGGGCAGTAATGACAAAGAATGCAAAAACACATGAGGAAGTCTTGAGTGTTTTGGAGGACCTTGAACCAGAGCAAGAGACTCAACACTTGCTCCACAAATTCTGCCCTTCGTCTCGACATCTTCACTCAAACCGAGACTCGAAATGAAGCGTTACCTAACCTTACGGCTGGTGCTGAGTTGGTGGCGTTCCTGAAAAGTCGGGTTTTCGGAAATTGCATGGTCAGACACTCAGGAGCCGGGTTGCAGTTTCCCAAAACCCCGTTTTGCGGGAGCGACCCGACCTTCTGGCTCTGACCACTCCCCATGCAAGTCGTCTCGTGTTACCAACCCATCGCCGCCGAGGGGCGCTTGGAAGAGAGCTGATGTTGCCACGGCTCACGGCGCAGGGTGCGCGTTCGTTGAGGTAGGCTGGCCCCCGCCCGTCGCGAGCTGCAGGAAGCGCGTGCGCATCTCGTCGTAGGTTGGTTCTTTGTCGACGAATCCAAACAGTGCATGCATTTCGGTGTGTTGTCCGTTCGGCTGTGTAGGCCCGGTCTGATAACTGTCATAAGAGAAACGGCGTCCGCCTGCCACCGCTTCGGCCGGATGTTCCTTCGCAAAGGGCGGTTGGTCAAAGTCAGCGCTCTCGAGCGTGATACGACGAAGCAGCTTTCCGTCCATGTCGAAGATGCGCGCGTAGTTGTGGACTTTAAAGTTGCCCCACGGATAGATTGACTGGAAGATCAGTATCGAACCGCCGTTCGGAAGTGAGTCTCGCTCAATAGGGTACTGGGTTAGCTGCCCGGGTATCAGCGCCTGTTCATGCAGCTTGGAGATGAGAGCAATTTCGACGTCGCGAGTAGCCTTATCTCCGCTCTGTGCCGCCAGACGTGCTCGCAACGTATGTGCCTGCCAATCGGTCTCATTTGCAGCTAAGACCGGGTCGATAAGCCGCTTTGCGGCTGAGTAGTCATTACCGTTAATCGCGCACTCGGCCGTGATTTTGGCGAGCACAGGATCCCCTGGTTCCTGCGTCAGCAGTTCGCGAAAGAGTGGTGTCGCTTCGGCAAACTTACCTTGATCAAAGAGCTTGCCTGCACGGTCGAATACTAGTTGCTGATCAGCTGAGAGCTTTGCATGCAGTTCTGGAACCGTCTCGATGTGTTGTGCCGTCACAGCAGATTGCTGCTGATTCTGAAAGGGCATAGCGATCTTCGGCGACGCGAATGGAGTGCCAAGAAATTCAAAGAGCAATATCGTTAAAGCGATGTTGCCAACCTTCATAACAACTCCCAATTAGTATTCTTCAGTTAACGCTTCCACTATATCCCGCCGTTCTGCGATCGCTAGCGACCTGCGCGCCTCCGATTCGATTGCTGTTCCGAGCGCGATAGGGAGCCACAAGGTATAGACACCTCTCGACTACTGATTGCTCCTCGACCGCAGTAGGTCAGCCAGCTTCCTGCAAAGTCGGGTGGTCTCAATGGGTCGACGCAACACTCAGCTCAGACCCACATTCATTGAAAACAAAAGCTAAATGCGCTGGCTAAGGTTAGATCAGCCGGAGCCTTACCCTGGCTAGGTTTGGCCACATCAGCCAAACAGATCGATTCTTCAGGGTAAGCATTTGTGGATCAGCTGATTAGATAGTGTTGCATCGACCGGTTGAGCTGGCACGGGTTTTCGGCAAGTTCGGTTGAAGTTTCCGATAACCCCCGTTTTGTGGGAGTATGGCCATGGAAAGTTGGACCAAAGAAAGCTGCCGAAGCGAGTTTCGGGCAAAGCAGTTGCAGATAATTCCGTTAGGGGCAGCACCAAAAGTGAATTGTTAGAGTAAATCTCACGGCTGGTGAAGTCGAATGAAGCAAAGCCAATCTATATTCAAAGACAAACGCGTGTGTCTTTTTCTGGAGGCGATCCTGCTTTGCACCGTGCCTGCTTTCGCCCAGCAGAAATCTCCTGAAGGCAGTCCGGCTCCTCGGAGCGTACACCTGAATGTCATCGTCACGAGGAACTCTGGACAGTGGGTAACCGATCTTCAACAGCAGGACTTCAAGGTCTTCGACAATGATTCGGCACGAAACATAACATCGTTCAAGAGCGTGCTTCTAAAGCCAACATCGGCTGTGGTCTCCTCGTTCATCGGTGTAGCAACTACGCAAGTTCAAACGGGCGACACCGAACGTGGTGAACTCTTTCAATACGAGATCACCTTTGACGCTCAGATTGCGCAAAGTGCAAACGAATACCACCGTGTTGAGGTAAGGGTAGACAGGCCGGGCCTGATTGTGAGAACACGTCACGGATATTATGCACAACCCTAAACACACAAACTCCGACATCGTGGACCTATCACGAATTGCATTCGGGACCGGCCCACGGTGACGGTGTTCGTAGAGTGGCTGTTCTACATCCCGAAAAGTCGAGTTTTCGGACTGTTCGTCATCCCATCGGCTACTGACACCTTCGGTAGTCCTTATGTGACTTGGGCTGAAGTTTGTTCCACTGGCATAATGCTGAGATCGCGATACTGCAATCAAAGCGAGGTCTGTATGGAATATGACGAAGACAAGGTTGACGAAATGGTTCTCGCGCTCCTACACCTGACCACTTTCACGGAAGGTATGGGTATACGAGCCTGGAAAGGACATGACTGGAACGCTATGGATCGCCTTTACAAGAGAGGGTACATTTCCGATCCTCAGAACGCAGCAAAGTCCGTGAGAATGACGGAGTCGGGGGCCCAGAAGGCGCAAGCGCTTTTCCAAGAACACTTCGTTCGGAAAGTGTAGTGCAGTTTAAGTCCCTTTTTCAGGAAGGTAGCCGGCTGGTATTTGGAAGAGGGCTGGATCGGGCTCGGTCATCTGAAAATTTCCACGGATCATCGTCGAGTTTTCGCCACCGACGTGATCCTCGGTTTTGGCATTGATCACACCGACGAGCGGCGACTCCCAAACCTCTTCTGTCCTGTCTGTGATATTTGCTTTTTCATCGGTCCCTTTGAATGTTGTGAGATGCCCAAATGCTACAAAGCCTTGAATATTCTTTGTGCCAATCGAGTGGCCATCCTGAATAATTCCGTTTTGTTCAACATGCACAGGCCGCGCCTGATCGACACGCGCCGCCATCCGCGCAACTTGTTCCTCTGACACCACCCCTGCAGCAAGCTGAGGCATCGCATCAACACGATAGCGCCTGGAAGTTACAAATAATGTCGTCCTGGTCTTGCTAGTGACATCGAAGATGTAAATCGTTCCCTCCGGGGCCTGGTAATACAGACTTCCCTCTGAGTTGCGGGCTATCTTTTGCGTGACAGCTCCAATAAAGTTCGGCCCGGTGTGACTTTCGGTTGCTGTAAATGGTCGATTCCGAATAGCCGTCATATTCATTACGCGGGTTTGTGCGAAGATCGCGGTGGAAGGGATGGCGAAGATAAGAGCGATGAGAGCAGCTAGACGACGCATTCCTATAGCCTCCGTCCGTTTGGACGAATTATAACGGCGTTCGACTTGACCCTTCGGCTTTTTTCAGCACTCTTATCAGAGTGCCTCAACACCCAGTTGAGGACAGTCGATAACCACGCCCCTTCGTGTTGTTTAGGTTGCCGTCTGTGCAATGTAGTGCCTGCAAGTCGGGTTTTCGGCAAGTTCGACTCGAAGTTGCCGATAACACCGTTTTTCGGCAGATGAACTCCTGTATATCGCGCTACAGCTTCGGAGATTTCGCGCCAATCGATACTTGAATGGGTGGAGAACTGGTCGGAGCAGCAATCGCATGCGATCATGGTTGGCATCACGCCGCGAGGGTCGAGTATGCTGACGGTTCTTCAGGATTTCCGTTACTCACTGCGGCAGCTCGTTAAAAATCCAAAGTTCGCTCTGACGGCAATTATCTCTCTAGCCCTGGGTATCGGCGCAACCGTCTCCGTATTCAGCGTGATTAACGGCGTGCTGATGCATCCGTTTCCATATGCCGATGTCGACCGACTGACCAACCTGAGCATCACGGATCCGCGCGGCAATATCTCTGATGTCTGGTTCTCGGGATCCCAGTTGCGGGAACTGCGCAAGGTACACACCTTTACAGGTCTCGCCACCTGGAGCGCGCGCGCCCTCGTCGTTACCGGACGCGATTTTCCCGAAGGCGTTATTGCGTTCTTCGGGATCGGCGAAACCTTCCCAACGCTAGGCGTGCCGCCGCTACTTGGCCGCAACCTCGGCCCATCCGACTCCCCGGACGGAGTGGAGCCGCAACCTGTCGTGATGCTCCATTACCGGTTCTGGCAGCGCCATTTCAATGGCGATCCGACCATCGTCGGCAAGATGCTCGAGATCGATCACAAGCAGTACACCATCATTGGCGTCACCCGTCCCAACTTCACGTGGGGCTGGGGAGCGGACGTGTATCTGCCACAGGAAATTGGCGACGCCCGTGGTGGCGGTGTTGTCGCCAAACTGCGACCAGGAATTAGCCTCGACGCCGCGGATGCCCAATTGGAACCGCTCCTCAATCAATTCTCGAAAGAACAACAACGTGAGTATCCCGCAAAATTCAGGGTCGACATCCGTACGCTCACGGACGAGACCACGCGCAATATGGGTTCCACGCTTTACCTCCTTTTTGCCGCGGTCGGCATGTTGCTGGCGATCGGCTGCAGTAATGTCTCTATCCTGTTGCTCGCGCGCGGCGCGGCGCGACAGCATGAGTTTGCTGTGCGATCGGCGGTGGGCGCCAGCAGCCTTCGGATTGTGCGGCAGTTGCTCACTGAGTCGCTTCTATTGGCTCTCACCGGGACGGCTCTCGGAATATTCCTGGCCCATTGGCTGTTGGCCCTAATCGTCGCGTGGCTGCCCTCCCACTTGTTTCCCCCGGATGTGGCCATTCGCATCAGCACACCGGTGCTGGTTTTCAGTGGAGCGCTGGCCTTACTCACATCGGTATTCTTCGGACTAGCTCCCGCTTTGCAGATGGCAAGACCGGAAATCATTCAAGTTATGCAGTCCAGCACAAGTAGAACGGCCGGTAGCGTGCATGGCCGGCGACTGCATGGCACCCTAGTCGCTACACAAATTGCGCTTACGATGCTTCTGTTGACCACCGCAGGTGCGGCCATTGACCGCTTCGTGCACATCATGCGCGTGCCGCTCGGCTACAATCCTCGCAATGTCGTGGCGGTTGGCATTCCCCTGCATGACAACACCTATACGACCTGGCAAGCGAGGGCCAGCTACTTCGAGCAGCTGCGCGCCAGTATCGCGGTGTTGCCCGACGTCGTCTCTGCGTCCATCGAAACGGGCGCAACGCCCCCTAACAGCGGCTGGGATCAGCGGTTCGAATTGCTCGGCAAACCCTCGCCATCCGAAGCGCAGACGGCTCGAATCAATCTCGTTGATCCCGATTATTTCCGAACCTTGCAGACGCCCCTCATCGAGGGACGCCTGTGGACCACCGCCGAGGTCGCTCGCGCCGCCTCCTTAGTCCTGGTCAATCAGTCTTTTGCCAAGGACTACTACCCGAACGGCGACGTCGTCGGCCATTCCCTCAAGCTCCCGCTCCTAATCAGCAGGCCGCCCAACGTCCTGGCCGCTCCAGGCTCAAATGACTGGATGCAGGTTATTGGCGTCATAGCCGATCTCCGGAACAACGGCCTTGCCCGACCAGTTCGTCCAGCTGTCTTTGTACCGTTCAGCACCCAACTGTGGATGAGCGGACAAATTCTTGTACGCAGCCGCGTGCCGCCCGAATCCATTCTGAACAGCATCCGCAGGCAGATCGCAGCGGTCAATCCCGACCAGCAGACGTTTAGCACGATCGCCGACCTTGAAACACTAATTAAGGATGAGCCAGAATGGGCAAGAGGAAGGTTGATCTCCGCTCTCTTTGCCGGATTCTCTATTCTGGCTCTCGTTCTGTCTGCGGTCGGCCTGTACAGTGTAGTTTCGTACTCCGTCGTCCAACGCACCAATGAAGTGGGTATTCGCATTGCTCTGGGTGCGGGGCGTTCTCATGTTCTCAAAACCGTGATGGCGTCGGCGAGCGTTAGCGTTGGCCTTGGCATCGCTGCCGGACTTGTCTTGAGCCTCAGCCTGAATCGGATTATGTCCGCCTGGGTGGGACACACCGACCATCATCCGTTGATGGTGTTGAGCGTTTCGATTCTTCTGGTCTTTGTTGCAGTGATGGCCTGCCTCGCGCCCGCGCGCAGGGCTTTGGCTGTCGATCCTATGACCGCACTGCGGTGTGAATGATTTCAGGGGATACTTGGCCTCGAATAGGAATATCGAAGCCTAAATGGCGATAACAAGGCAATGCACTCATCCATCAGCTGTCCAGTTGAACAGAACTAGTACCAAGAAACACTCGTCTGTTTACTAATCTTTTTTTGCGCGCTGGCTCCCGCGGACGAAGTTCCCCGAAAGTCGCATTTTCGGCAAGTTCGGGCGATTAGGTCGCTTCGGACGGGCTAAGTTGCCGATAACCCTGCTTTCCCGCCGCTCGGATAGACAGACTATCTAAACATCGCGTTGGGTGTTTAGAGGATCGGGTTCTGCTCCGGAGCGCGGCCCACTGCTCGTCAGCGTCGCCATAACCCCGAAAGCGGTATACTCCCGATGAACGGTGTGATCAGGGTCTAGGGAGCATTTTGTTGCGCTTCCACCAGGCAAATCAGGAGCTACTAGCCTTGACTCAGTAGGCTTCCAATGAGGCGTTATAGACGAACGACCATTTTCGGCATAGTCTTTTGGACGCTGTTTCTCGCATCTGCTGCCCTCAGCGCTCGCTATCGATGGTTGGACACCGCCTGGCTCTTTGCGTGCATCCTTTTCGGGATCATTGCCTCTGTTTTCTCCATCGTTGAGATGTTTCGCAATCATCGCGTTTCGGGCGAATACACCTACTACCGGGGAGTTCCTCGGTGGATGCGGGGGTTTCTGGTGGATGATGAACAGCATTCGAACGACGTCTAAACGCGCAAGATCGCGGACGCGAAGAGAGCTCGTTCAAGTCCGCGTTAAAACATTCGGGCGAACGAAGCGCGAATGCACTTTTAGTTCAGATGAAACTCGACGAGTCAGGTATCTTTCGGATGCGTTGATACAGCCTTGAAACTCGGGTTATCGGCAACTTCGAGCTGTTTGCTGCCTAGTGTACGCTCCATCGAAGAATTCTGCCCTGATCAGATTTGAGGGCTTAGTGTGCGAAGAGCGCTTCGGTGGCTGCACGCAACCAGACTGCGACTGCCTTCGCGCCTGGATCGGGATAGCCGAGCACCCGATCTCCAAGATTGTGATTTGAGGAATTATTTGTCGTAGTTTTTGTGGTGATATCTGTCGTATGCCCAGCAAGCCTCCGTCGCGCCAAGATCAATTTAGCTGAAGCGAGAGCTTTACGAGACCACCTGTAATAACTGCTGGAAACCGCATTTTCAGGTTCGAAATGTCGGTGTGACGCTTCTGCACGACTAAGCAAGAATTACTTCTCCGCAGAGCCTCTAAAACGTCGATGTTCAGCTTTCTCTGATTTCACAGATCCATCCGATGAGATTACTCGAGGGTCATGCGTCCGATGGACCCGCATTGAAAGTTTCTCCTGCTTGTAAGTCGCTTCTTATAGCTCAGTTTTGATACTTTTCTTCTTGGCAACCTTCGTTGGTTTTTTCTGATTTCCCGAAGATGGTGATGGTTCAGCTACTATGTCATTCCGGTTCTCAAGCATTTCCCGTATCGTCGCAAGCTTAGTTCCGGGAACTTCATCTATTAATCCCAACCAATAGGCGTTGGTTGCAGTAAGACGATTTTCGCCCTGTTGGAGCGCTCGACACACCGATACAAGGAAATGCCAGACATGTCGAAACCGATCTTTCGTTTGCTGATGAATATAGTTGGGTCTATCAACGGTTGGAAGGCCATCGTATACGAGCCGCTGAGCGCCATCCAAAAGAAATACTCCCCAGCGCTTGGTTAACTGATCCAAATTGGACATGTGAGTTCCATCCTCATAATCAGCCAACAAAACAAAATCCTCTCTGATCGCGTTTAGGCCGTCAGATCGGAAACGCCAGTCTTGTTCTTGATTCCTCCCGAGTTCCCAATGAATCAAAAATTTGAGAAGGAAAGCTTCTTTGAGAGCCGGCCGCGAAAACGTTTCAACTTGAGCTTCGAGCTCTTGAGAGTAATGCTCTAACAAATCGCAGAGTTGCTTATGTTTGTCGACAGCCAAAGTTAACAGGCTGGAAATGCCTCCTAGTTTGGCGGTTATAGATTCGGCGAGGCACTCGACGTCTGATGCAGCATGCTTTTCCTCACGAACGCTCTCAAACTCACTTGAAAGCTGCATGTAGATGAACATGAATCTTCCCAGAACTTCTTGGGCAAGTTCCAATGCGTAGCTTTCATTAGTCTGGCGTAGTGCTTCGGCTAAAGAGGATGCAGACTCATGTGTAATCGCATCGCCGCGGCTGGTTCTAACTCCGTGGAAATGAATAATCGCGTGTCTATACGCAATGGCGTAGTCGCCAGCCGCTAAGATATCGGCTGCCGCGCTAGCCGCAAGTCCGGTCACGACTGTTATGATCCTAACGGACAACCCATCTTGGTCTCTGTTCTTGAGTAGCTGAAGCAAGAGTCCCGCGTGATAGGTGCTACCACCCGGGCTGTCGATATAGACGGTGATCGGCTCATTATCGGCCCTCTGCAGCTGAATAATTTGAGGGGTCAGACGATCGACCATGGCCTGGTTGATCTCACCCGTTATGAAGATCGCTCTATTAGGATTCTCTCTGTACGCTGCGATCTTCGTGGCCATATCTATCGGCTATTGAGACCCCGAGTGATCGTCGCAGCCGTCCGGACGCCGCCTTGTTCTTCACGAGAAGCCTCAGCGGCTTCCTTCGCGCGAGCCAACGCGTCGAGATAAGCAGATAAATTTCCATGCCACCGTTCCGAGATAGATTCAAGCGCGGTGTCCAGATCATCCGACTGCTCGCGAAGAACTTTGGCAACTGCTGACATATGAACTCCTATTTCTTGGACGCTTATCTCAGCGTGAAGGTTTGCGCGCCTTACCGTTTACAAGCTCTGCAAAAGACTAACCAAACGAGTGTTTACATTATGAGGCTGCTCTCACCAATGTCAACACCGCCTGGGAGTATTATCTCTTTCCTTTTGATCCTAGGTAGATCCAATGTGATTCACAAATTTAAAATGAGAAAATTGCCCTGCATTCCCAATGCACGTTGGTTGACGTGATGGTAAGTCTATATTTAACAGATACTTACCTCTCTACAATTGATCAAACTAAAATTTTGTCTATACCCGAACTGAGGGATATCCCTTCGATTCTCTGATATACGGCCGTCGCTTGACTTTCTGTCATGCCGGCGATTAGATCAATCGCAGCTCTACTCTTTTCTGTGTCGGTCATATCGGGCATTCGAAAAAGCTCCCGATAGTAAATAGGCAAGACACCGCTGGGCTTTTCTTGGTGAGCCTCTTGGAGAAAAATATCCGCTAATTTTCGGATTATCTTATCTTGAGCCTGATGTTGCATTGCTAGTGCCGGTGCTTCGATCACGTAAAACCACGTAAGTTGTTTCAGTATGGCGAGCTCTTGCTGCGCCAGCACAGCTTTCGTGACGGTAGACCCACCATCCCCGTCTGGCGCCCGCAACTGCAATTCGTTTATGAAGCGACTGATCAGCCGACTTGTGAATGTCCTTAAATGAGCGTGATCCTCTCGGGTACCCTCGTATGGCTGTTCAAAAGCGAAGGCGGCGTAGATCAAGAGATCATCGAAAATCTCTGCAATCTCTTCAACCGATAACCCTGTCAGGATTTTGTCTTTACGCTCATTCTGAACTATGTATTCAAAGAACCTCTCCCTCTCCTTCCGTTCTCTTCGCAGAGGGTTCTTTGGTTCCCTGCCCTTCGATACGCCATATGACTTGAGCAAATGCAGCGGAATTAGGCCCGCACGAAAAAAGTCCTCTACATCGTGAACTGAGTAGGTGACATCATCGGCCCAGTCCATCAGCTCTGCTTCCGGGGCGCGCCGAACAACTCGATCACTGCCATCGAGTCCCCAAACATTTACGAATGCATCTCGATCGCAGTCATAGGCCCCCCATTTCGGCTTTTTGCCAGTCGCGTGATTTGGGTCCGACGGTCTGTCAGCGTATAGCCAAGGGTATTTAAGAAGGCCCCGCAAACTTCCAACGGTCAGGTTCAATCCGCGATAGTTTAAGGATCGAATACCCAATTGAGTAACGATCCGAAAGCTTTGGGCATTCCCTTCAAAGCCCCCAAAACTCCGTGCTTTTTCGTCAAGAGCGTCTTCTGCCAAATGCCCAAATGGTGGATGACCAATGTCATGAGCCAGGCAAGCCGTTTCTACGATGCTAGCATCGAGTCCTCCGAGCTCTTGTGCCAGCTCAGGCTGCTTCTTCAGCAACTTCTCTGCAAGTCGCTGGCCAACTTGAGCGACTTGAAGGCTATGAGTGAGACGCGTATGAAACAGATAACCAGCCGACGCCGAAGCGACCTGAGTGACGCTAAGTAGTCGTTTGAATGCTGAGGAGTACAGAACTATATCCCGGTCCTCTTCGAATGGTGATCGATCATCACCTTCGTGTGGACCAGGTTCTTTATGAAGACGTTGGTAAAGTGTTGTTCTGGAATGCAAATTACACGGCGACCGTAAACGTCTTAGCCACGCTGAGCCTTCGGTCCGAGCCGAAGACAACAGTTCCTTCATCCAGAAGCCCCGATAAGGCGTTCTCGACTTCCCTCGGATATGCGTCGTCGCTAAGTTCTCTAACAAGTTCCGTTGGACGAAGTGGCGCTTGCCGAACTTTATCGAGAACCAAAGATTTGATCGTCTGCTCCATCACTGTCATGTAGAACCTCTAGAGAAAACATCCTTGAGACAGTAGCTTATCTACCTTATAACAGTCGAGCTCCAAGCTGCAAAGAGCCTACGGGCTGGGAACCCACTGCACACGCTCCTGCTTCGCTGTCTTCGAGAAAGCAAGGTAATGTTACAGCCCTAGGTTGTCGTTCACCGCGATCTCAATATCCTGTTCGGAGCCCAGATAGCGTTCGGTGGTCTGAATCGAGGAGTGCCCCAGCAAAAATTTGATCTGCTCCAGGTCCCCGCCGTTCTTCCGGCAGAGCTTGGCGCAGGTACGGCGCAGGTCGTGGGCGCCGAAGCGCTCGATCCCGATTTGCTTGGATGACTGTTCAACTACCGACCAGACCGCCCAGTCGCTCAAGGTGTCGCGATTGACCTTCCCGCTCTTCGAAACCGACCGCAACAGCCGTCCGTCTTCGATGCCGGCCGCGGTCATCCACGCGTTGATGCCTTGCTTGACCCAGATCGGGACAGCAACGGTGCGGATGCGGCGGCCTTTGCCCTCCAGGTCGGCCAGGACCCAGCGCCCCTCCCTTTGTTGGATGGTCGCGACGTCAAGCTCGGCCAGTTCGTTCCGTCTCAGGGCGCAGCCCACAAGAAGCGCCAGGATGACGTAGTCGCGTTTGCCCTTGAGCGTCGAGCGGTCGGGGACGGCCAGCAGCTCCTTGGCCTGTTCGCGGGTCAGCCAGTTCCCCAGCCGGGTTCCCTTCTGACGGATGTTGGGGATGTCGGTCAGGCTGGCCGCCTCCTCCGATCCGATCATGTTGTTCCGCCTGGCCTCGCCCACCAACTTCCGCACCGCCGAAAGCCGGACATTTATAGTGGAGGGTGAGAGCGGCTCCATGCCCGCCCGCCACTCCATTAATAAGGACCGGGAGAGAGGTCGGCTGGCACAGAATTGGAACAGATCGTCGAGGGCTTTCCCGTAGTTGCGCTTGGAGTGGGGCGACGGGACGGTGTCGAGCACCATCTTGCGCAGCAAAGCCTGGGCCGGGGTGAGGGCCAGGGGCTCCCCTTCCCTGCCGTCGGGTGCTGGAGGCGCCAAAATGAGCTGTCGTTTTGCTAATTATTTGGCATACATTTTGCTAATTATCTGGCACACTTTTGCGTGTGGACGAGCTTTCCGCCATACCGCAAGCGTCGCGTGAGATTGCCCTCCAACGCCTCCAACTGCTCCGGCCACACCTGGAAGAGGCGCGTCCGCTGCGTACTGTGGCTTCTGAAGCGTCGATTCCCTATCGAACAGCATTGCGTTGGGCGAATGGATATCGCAAGGATGGGCTGGCTGCCTTGGCCCGTCGGAGCCGGAGTGATCAGGGAGGACGAAGGCTAGCGTCGACAACGTTGGTAAAGGCGATCGAGGGTCTCGCGCTTGAACGACCACCACTCCCGATGAGTTCTATCCACCGGCAGGCAAGCGCGATAGCAGAGACTCTTAAAGAGAGCAAACCGAGCTATGCAGTTGTTCGGCGAATCGTACAGACCCTCCCAGCTGGGTTGGTTATGCTGGCGCACCGAGGCAACAGGGTATACAGCGAGGGCTTCGATCTGGTTCACCGGAGAGAAGCGTTCAGGCCGAACTCGATATGGCAGGTCGATCACGCGCAACTCGACATCAAGCTGCTGCGCGACGATGGTTCCGTGGGGAAGCCCTGGCTGACCATCGTCATCGATGACTACAGCCGAGCCGTGGCGGGGTATTATCTCGGATTCGAGCCGCCTTCTTCCCTTCGCACAACCTTGGCGCTGCGTCAGGGTATCTGGCGTAAAGGTGATCCCCATTGGGAAATCTGTGGCATTCCAGACCATCTGTACACCGACAACGGTTCCGACTTCCGCTCAAAACATCTTGAGCAGGTGGCGGCGGACCTGAAGATCCAGCTTGTATTCTCCACGCCAGGGCAGCCTCAGGGTCGAGGCCGCATCGAGCGATTCTTTCGCACGGTAAACGAGATGTTTTTGTGCGACCTGGATGGCTACACCACAAGGAGCGGACGAAAGCCTACGCTTACGCTCGACTCTTTCGAGAAACAGTTCCACACGTTCCTACTGGAGGTTTACCACCGGAGGCCAAGCTCAGAAGGCAACCCGTCCCCCAAAGAGCGATGGGAACAGGGTGGCTTCTTGCCGCGCATGCCAGACAGCATAGAACGACTGGACCTCCTGCTCATCCACGAGGTCCGTACGCGCAAAGTCCGAACTGATGGCATTCACTTTCATAACTTCCGCTACCTGTCGTTAACACTGGCGGCCTACGTCGGGGAAGATGTCACGATTCGCTTTGACCCCAGGGACATGGGCGAGATCCGCGTCTTCTACCGTGACCGCTTCCTATGCCGAGCCATCTCGGCCGATTTGGCCGGCCAAACAGTACCGCTTCGAGACATCGTGAACGCTCGCAAACGTCGCCGGGAGCAACTGCGAACCATCGTTAGGGATCGACTGAAGACAGTTGACACTTTGCTGGAATTCAGAAGAGGCATGCAAAGAGAGGACGTCCATGCAAGCATGGTCACACCAGTCGAATCCAAGCGCTCCAAGCTCAAACGCTACTTCAACGAGTAGCGAAGTCCCAGTTTTTGTGGAGACGCTTGAGTACAAACGATTCGTGGAGTTTTGTGAGGCGTGCCGGCGAGACCGCTACATCGGTCTGTGCTACGGTCCCCCGGGCGTCGGAAAAACACTATCTGCCATTCACCATAGTCGCATTCAGAAGATCGTGCCTTTAGACCGCTGGAACGCAGAGGCTTCCGACGCCAAGCCTATCGACACAGTGTTCTTCACCCCTGAAGTCGTCAATACGCCGTCTCGAATTGAGCATCACGTAAATCGCGCTCGTGGTGTTCTCTGCAGCGTCGCCAAGCGAGCGACTCGGGTCGAACAAAGAGCAACGCTTGATGTTCTTCGCAATCGCGACGAGGCTTGGCGGGTGAAGCATCGGGAGGATCCCGATTACCGACCCAACCAACCCCTGCCACTTAAGCCAACCTACTACGACACACTCCACGAATACGAGGCCAGGCTCGAAGCGATCCAGGACCCCACGACACTAATTGTCGTCGATGAAGCGGACCGTCTGGCAATGAACAGTTTGGAGCAGTTACGCTCCATCTTCGATCAAAGCGGCCTCGGAATGGTCCTCATAGGCATGCCCGGTATCGAGAAACGTGTCGCTCGATACCCGCAACTCTTCTCGCGAATCGGCTTTGTTCACGAGTTTAGAGCGCTTAGCGATGCTGATATTCAGGTGCTGCTCGAGCAACGATGGGCCCCAGTCGGCATACATCTACCTGCCTCATGTCCAGCACCGGAGGTCATCGCCGCGGTCATTCGACTCACCCGTGGCAACTTCCGCCTGCTCGTTCGCTTGCTCACCCAAATGGAACGCGTACTTGCAATCAATGGCCTCGAGACCTTGTCGGTGGATGTTGTCGAAACGGCTCGTGACAATCTGGTGATTGGCCAAGCTTGATGGATGCTGAACTGAGCTAGCGCTCTGTGTGCCAAATAATTAGCAAATAGTGCGCCACTTAATTAGAAAAACAACAGCGGTGGCTAAACGACTACCTCAAATATTTTTTATGGAGCATTCGCCGACTCAGCAGTGACTCAAGCAATCAGCCTGAACCATTCGAAGACTAGACCATGTTGCACGTAATAAGCTGCTGTCCAGGCTTGTACCCGCGAAGGAAGTTTTCTCGAATCTTATTTGAGAACAAAGATCTCGTATCCATATTGAGGACTCTCGCGCGGTTCCCATTTCACGAAGGGCAGAGGTGGTTGCAGCTTATACAAAGAGTAATGATCCATCAGAAAACGATCAAAGGCCGGCCAGCGCCGAATCTTCTCAAAACCGTGATCACCAAAGAGGTAGTCTTGATCGGTGACGACAAGCACCTTAGGTGGATTCTGTAGCAGTAGCCGCATAAAACTCGAGCGCTCTTTGAGGACATATGGATTTTGGTTCGGAGAAAGAAGATAGTACTCGTACAGGAATCCGGTCGCCTGAACCAAGCGCATACGATCAAGGGTCTTGATGCACCCTGCTGACATATCGATGCACTGCACGTTGCCGGAAAGAGCGGGGCCTCCAAGTGCATCAAGATCATGACGAAGATTAGCTTGGAAGTCGTCCTTCCACCACTCATAATGCACGATCTTAAATGCGGAAATCGGGGCAAGCACGAAAGAACCGTAGACAAGACCAGCCACAGCCACGCCTCTCACAAATACGCCTTCCTTGAAGGCTTCAGAAAACTGTATGCTCGATAGGATCAAAATTATCGCTATCAACGGATAACGGTGATAAACATATCCCTTGCCTTGGATGATATAAGAGGCCAGGCTAACGCCCGCCCCGATGAGCAGCGCGACCTTTTCCCACCCCAGTCGTCTCCATGCCACTATGACGGCAAGAAACCACAATATCGCAATCGGCAGTATTGGGGAGAGGGAGTGTTGCAAGAGATAGCTTATCGGCTTTCTGCCAAGAGTCGCATCATATGGAAGAAGCTGACTTAGTACCTCCATGAATGCTACCCACGCATGATAGCGCTGGATGAAAAGAACGGACGGCAAAACGGTAACAGCCATACCGGCGATCCCAGATAAAAACAACGAAATCGCAGGTTTATCTTCACGTATACGTTTGTATACGAGCAGCGCCATCAGAAGGAGTCCCAATGGTGCAACCGTGGGTTTGACCGTTGCCGCAGTTCCGATGAATACGCCGAAGAGCCCGGCGCACCATGCCCAATTACGTCTAGTGGCACAAAACAGAGCTGCGTATGCGTTAAGCAGAAGAACGGACATAACAAAATCTCGCTGTCCAGAATGTGGCACTCCATCTACACCATGAATTAAGGCAAACAATGCGCCGGCAAAGAAGCCAGCAAACCAGCCATAAGGTAGCGCTATCACGATCATTGCCGTCATGGCACTCGCTAGAAGGAAGAAATCGAATAAACGCCATGAAAGAGAGCCGTCGCCAGCGATATTTACGACCGCTTCCTGGATCAAGTATGTTCCCGGCATATTCATATCAATGATGTCTCGATATGGGGCCATCCCATGCTTCATTAGGAAAATGACGTAGTGCAGCAAAGTAGCATCACCGATGAGAGGCCAACGATATGTCGATACGATGAACACAACCAAGCAGGCTACGAGGGCCAGGCCCAGACCGGTTTTTGAAACGCCCGCTGCGTGTCTCCAAACGTTTGTTAACATGCTAAAGATACTCTTCTCTAGGCAATGACGGTTAAGATTCATTGACCTAGGTTGCTCTCGCTCTTAGGAGCGGAAGATTCTGTCCCCACATGGGAAGTTGTCTTATTTCAGTGTGCCCCAAACCGCAACCGCTTATTGATTTTTGCAGTTAACCGCTCTGTTGTCTTTAAGTCATGAGCACAAGAAATGCCTGGGGAAGCAACCATTGACTTTGAACTTTTAGTTATTAGGAAATTAGCGCTTCGCCTTCCCGTGGACCTTTTCCAACAGAAGTGCCTCTGCAGGCGCGATACCCTGATGTTCTTGCAGAATTCGCGTAATCTGGGCATATAGCGGTGAGTTCTTCCGCACAAACCAGCATTCGCGGTCTCCCTCACCGTAGTTCCACTGCTTGCGTTGACGATAGAATTCCGAACCGTACGATGTAAGCCAGAGCTCATATTGAGTCTCATCTGCACCCTCGACCAAGTTTCGCGTCAGATGAGGCCATGTCCGATCGACGTAGTTAGGTTCCCAATCGGGCAGGACGACGCAACTCTCCGGTCGATCCGGGTGTAGTACGATCAGGTCGGCACCGAGGCGCTTCACATCAGAACTGCGAAAGAATCGATGTGCAAACTCCGGGGTATTCAAGCCCCACGCATCGTATGTTGTCCAACCGGAGAAATACGGTAAGAAGCCAGCTTCCGAAGTGATAAGCGTTCCATGCTGCGGCATATGTCTCAGGGCCTCAGCTATCTCCTTCACCGATTGAAATTGTTCGTCACGAAAGGTGCGGAGCTCACGGTACAGAGGCATGGCAAAAAGAAGCAGCCATGAAACGAGGGCTGTTCTAAAAACAAGCACACGATTTGCTTGCAGGGAATCCCAATTCACTGCAATCATGATTGCGGCTGAGAGCGGCAGATAATAGAAAAAACGCGAGCCGACATTCTGATCAAGGCGCATTGTCCAGTAAAACAGGGTTGGTACTGCAATCAGCACGACCGCGAGCCAAGACTTTTGCACGTTTCTTGCGAGCTTTAGCGGTGCGAGAACGATCGCAACAAAAACCAAAAAAGGAAGGCTCGTTCTTATCGAGTGAACAACAAAAAGACCGAACCAGCGATTTGTATCTGACTTTACCAAAAATGGAAGGGGGAACATTTCGCCAAAGTAGTGCCATCGCCAGAAAAAATAGATCAAGCCTGGCACAAAAAATAGCGCACTGATCACAGAGATACTTTTTCCTCGTTCCTCCTGCTCGAGTACCAGGCAGATGAGCAGCGGAATGGCAAACACGACTCCGTCAGGTCGAAAAAGACAGAACACTAGTGCACTGATTGATGCGAGGGCAACTTTCTGTCTCATCGCAAAGAAAACGATCGTCGTAAGTAGTAGTGCATCCGGTAACACGGCGAAGCCAGATGCTGCAGCAAAGATTTGAGGGAACAGGGCAGCCGAACCTGCAATTGCAAAGATGCACGAGAGCGACAGCCGTTTATTGGCAAGCCGAAGCAAGAGCACAGCCAGCATCAAGAGAGAGAAGACGTTGGCTATCGCACAAAACCAAAACGGCGGAATTCCACATCGAATCGCCAATGCGTTCAGTAACATCCATCCGAAATCGGTAGCTCCTTCTACGTGGGGGCCGCCTGCCAAAAATGTGATTTCGCCGTGCTCAGCAAGATTGCGGCTGTATTGAAACAGGATTACTGCATCCTCGGCAGGTAGGAAGTGCCGCGGCACCAGCGCAAGCGCGGCGAACGCAACAACGCCGTACAATTTCAATATCAAAAGAAGGCTGTTGTCTATGACCGTTATGGACGGTCGATGCCAACTGGTTCCCGACGTATGCTGTCGATCTTTTACCATTACTTCATCAAACCATTAAGTATCGCCCACCGTCACAGGTTGACAACGTCAAAATGACGCGCAAGATTCTCAGCCGGATGCCCGTTGGGGCAAAATGCGAGTTGGCAGTTGAGCTCGACTCCACAAGCGGTTGGGGTCGTTTGGACAAGATGGACACGGATTCTTGGGGGCGAAGGGCTTAGAGACGATTTACGGAGATGACGCGGGGGCACCCCGAGTGTCTTGCTTACTTTGTGAGAGTCGTCCTGTTGCAAGGACTGGACTCAACCCGCGTGCGGCGAAATCTTTGGGGAAATAGTGAATGGTGATATCCATGCGATCAATTTGGGGAAAATGACTGTTGTGGATGTTGCCGAACACATCGAGTTTGGCGCCGTCAGTCGTCGTGAATTCCAGTCGGAAAGAACTTCCGGCCATCCGGCTGCATTGATTCGGATATATGTTGTCTCCTGTCGTGAATATTCCCCATAAGGGCCCGAATGCATTCTTCACTGACATGGTGGCCTTGAGCGGAACGCAATAATGTAAGAACAGAGGGACCCCTGCTGGATAATTCGTCGGAAGCAGTTCTCCTTGATCCACCTCCATCGTCACATCGGACTCAGTGCCGTCGTCTGCGTGAATCGCTCCCGAGAAAGTTCCTTTGAGGGGCGGGAACTGCTTCGCCACAACTTCTCCCTCCGCCGGGAGGCAACTTCCATTAGTGCCATTCCAAATGCTGGAAAACTGGCCTTGCCACTCTGCCGTTCCGGCGGCGGGCAGTCTGCCGTGGATGACGACCACACCACCGGGGAGATCACGTGCGACGGCGGCATTTGTAAGGGTGAAGGTTCCGTCCGGCGATACTTGTCCGCCGAAGAAAGCGTCGAATCCCTTCCTGTCCTTCGGACAGTTAACTAAGAGCAGGCCTTCCCCGTAGATCATATTTCCATCGACACCGAGGGTGAGGGATAGCCCGCCATACTCGGTTGCCACCGGCTGCGATGTGGGTTGGGAAGGATCGACGGTTGGGGTTAGATTCCAGTTACCAGTGAGAAGCTTCGCAGCTGCATTTTGAGCGCGGCAGGGCGCGGCAAGGTAGAACAAGAGGATTGGCAGGGACGTCAGTCTTCGAAGCCTATGGATCGCGACCATCGTACTTGCTCTCTCCTTAACTCGAATCTCGTTTTACTGCGCCGATTCGCTCGAATTATACGGCTCTCCGAGGCGTAGAGGTCGAATTGCCTGCAAAGTCGGGTTTTCGGCAAGTTCGTTTCAAGTTTCCGGTACCGTCCTTGATCTAAGCAGAATTTATCAGCGAAGGAACGTTGAGTAGGTCGGTACCGGAATACCGAACTGAGCCAGCAGCCCCTGAAGTTTTTCGGTGATGAGGGGTGCCTCGAAGTCGAAGGGCTTCCCGGCGACTACTTCTACCGGCTTCCCGAACACAGCTAACGCTTGCACCAAATCTGGATTCTCCAGCAACGCCTGACCGGCTCTTCTCCGAAACTCATTTGTGAAAAGAAGATTCTCGAATGCGAGCACACGATAATGCCCGGGCAGGATTCCATGGAACGATGCCGTATACAAAGTCCCCGTCTCCCTGCCCTGCTTTATCGGAAATTGCGGATTGGGAGACGAGATGGGATCAGGGATGAGGAGAGCAGAATAGGCAGGTGCCCCGACGAAATTCGCGCAAAGATCGCGGAAGGAGTCGACCGGCGGGTTTGAGGGTGAGCTGTGAACGCTTCCCTGACTCGTCACCGTGGTGACGTCGACAACCATATGAGCAACTTGGCCATAGGTCAAACGGATGTCGTCCGGGCTCACTTCGTTTCCGTCGATAGTGATCTTTCTAACGGCATAGTCAGGCCAAAAATAGTTGAAGAGAAAGGAATGAGACTCGGTTCCGAGAGCAGGAAGCGAAAAGTGCCCTCGTTCGTCGAGTTTGGCGCTGTCTGGCGGTTGGCCGTGTCGGGAGCTAACCAACCATGCCGTCCAGTCTTTCCAATGGGTTTGTGGGCCGGGTACCGGCGGTTTTCCATCGATTGTCAATTCACCGATCACTTGCGGCAGCGGTCGTAGTTGGAGGGTCAAGTTGCTCTGTGGAGACGCGGTAACCGTTACTTTCTGCGAGTCACGGATGTAGGTGGTTTCTCCGTAGCAAACCGCCGAGCACGACATCATGGCATTGCCGAGACCATCTATCAACGTGAGGATGTACTCGCCTGGAGTGATGGCTGAGAAGGCAAAGCTCATATCCTTGATGTCTATCTTGACTGGCTTCGGTGCGAGCCGGTTGCTGACGGGGCTGAGAATCGCCCAAAGGTGCTCTCCCTTCGCCGGGCTGTAAGTGCCTGCGACAGTTCCTGCTATGGTGATTCCGCCGCCATTGCCTTCAGCCGGAGAGGCCATCTGCAACGTGTAAGGGCAACGGGAATTGTATGAGTCATCGCCTGACTTCGCAGTGATCGAGAGGGGCCGATAGTTCGGCTGCCACGGATAAAAGGTGCGTGTGCCCCGTTCCTGTTCCCAAAGTTCGAGATCAGGAGGCACCGCGGGCGACTTCAGATCAAAGCGTCCGCTCTCGTCGGTAGTAGCTGTGCGCTCCGTTTGATTTTGCGCGGATTGAGACAGAAACCCCTGAAAGCCTATCTGGACGCCGATACGTGGATTGCCTTCAAGATCTACCACTCGGCCGCAGATACCAGGAGTCGGAAAAAGGTTGACCTTCAGATTTTTGATTTGCTGCCCGGCGGTGAAGACGAGGGGAGTTCCTTCTAGCCCTACGCCCTCGGCTCCGTAGACCGAAACCGGGTTGCCGGGGCTTTCTACCCAAAGCGTGTAAAGACCTGGGTCGATGCGGTCGAACCGAAAGTTGCCGTCTGAAGCGACGGGGCTGCGGTATTCGGAGGACCGGGCGGAGTTGAAGCGAATGGAGTGCAGAACAGCAGCACTGTCCATCGCATGCTCTCCTTCGACCTTGCCGACGAGGGACGCCGGCGGGTGGAAGCCAGCAGGTAGGTCGTGCGAAGACGCGTTACGAAGTGGAAGAGCGCTTGGATGCTTTGCGGGCAAGTTGCTGAGCACGACATGAACTTGTACGGCCCGTCCGGGGGAAATGTAGAAATCTGTCGGATCGGCGTCCTTGCCATCCACGGAGAAGGTTTTGAGGTTGACCGCGTTGTGAGCCCAGAAGCCGTACTCAATGCGATAGTTGCCTGAGAGGAGATTCTTCCAACGGAAGAGGCCGTCCTTGTCAGCTGTCGCAAACGCAGCGTTCCGATCGCCCTCGCGAAACAGACTGGCTTGCTGTATCACTCCTGATGAACAGCCCTCTTTCGTGGTCAACCCTTCAAGAGTGATGGTAAGCTCTGCAGAGGCAAGGGGCGGCTGATTGAGCTCTGCGGCAACAATCTTTCCCAGGTCAGGCTGAGAGCTCTCGTGCAGGTCCACCGAGCCACCCGGTGGTTGAACGGTGAAGATCGGCGAAACAAAGAGCTGCGGCTTTGCCCATCGGTCGCGCATTGACGCGATGTATCGGTCGGGACAGACATTCTCCAAATGTACCCCGTCGGCTTGGTTGATCTGAACGACCTGCGAATCGAATAACTGGCCGGACGGATTGATTTCGTAGAGTGCAATCTCGTACTCGAAGATGGGAAACTTTAGAGCATCGACAAAGTGCGCGGCAAGTGGGACACCTTTGCAGCGGTCAGGCTGGAGACGGATTTCGACGCAGTGTCCGCCTGTCGCGGCTCGTGCAGGCTCAAGCAGGCGTGCTCCACTAAAGCTGACGGCAGAGGGATACCAAGTTCCATTGGCGCGCAGGAAGAAATGTCCCTGATTGAAGAGGTTAGGAAAACGGAAGCGGCCATCGGCGTTCGTAAGCTGCGTGGGGCTCTCTAGCCGAGTCACCGAGCCGAAATCGGCGTTTACACCATAGGCTTCGACAGTGGCGAGCGTCGGCCGGCCGGCCGCATCGAGAACTTGTCCACAGATGGCGGGAGGGTCAGGCAGCAGCCGAATGGCTAAGCCCCGAAGGTGTTCACCTGGGTGAATCTGGATAAGGGTGCCGGACTGATAAAGATCTGCTGCGCCGTAAACGCCATGAAGCTGGTTTTCGGCATCGGCAAGGAGGCGGTAGGTACCAGGAGGAATGTCTACCAGGTGAAAAGTTCCATCCTCGGCGACTTTGGAAGAGAAGCCATCTTCACCAACGGAGGGTTGTAAGGGCACGTGCTCCAAGCGAACTGCGCCTTGAACTCCATTGTTTGTTACAGTGCCGTCGACGGTAGCGAAAGCCGGGGTCGACTGAGCTGACGATAATGCTGCGACCGAGAGGAGCACGAGGGGTATAGCTAGGGCTACAAAGCGAGCGAGGATTACCTTCGAAGACATGCAGACCTCATTCCGGATGGATGAAACGCTTTCCACAGAAGACTGGCTTCGCTTTTGCGACTCTGAAGCCAGAACCGATGTTATGTGAGCGCAAGTTTATTCGGGCTGTTTTTTTCGTGTCACTGTTCCCCGAAAGTCGCATTTTCGGCAACTTCGGTTGTTGTTTCCGCTAACCCCTGCCAGCTCAACCGGTCAATGCAACACTATTTAATCAGCTGATCCACAAATGCTTACTCTGAAGAATCGATCTGTTTGGCTGATGTGGCCAAACCTAGCCAGGGTAAGGCTCCGGCTGATCTAGCCCTAGCCAGCGCATTTAGCTTTTGTTTTCAATGAATGTGGGTCTGAGCTGAGTGTTGCGTCGACCCATTGAGACCACCCCGTTTTTCAGGAATGACTCATTTGGGGTTGAGACTGTGGCTATTCGTTTACATTTGCTCCAAACGATTTGACGGCTTTCAGAATCTTGCCAGCGTCATGAGTTCCTAGACCCGGAAGGACGCGCTCTGACCGGCCTTCTACTTCGAAACGAAGGCCATAGACAGCACCTCCCTTTGCTGTAGCAACGGATCGATACTTCAACCCTGTGATCTGCCGGAGAGGATAGGATCGAGTCCGCCAATCCTTATTGTGGATGTCTAGCCAGCGCACTTTCGAGATTGTCAGCGTTGACCGGTCACAGTAAAAGGTTTCGTTCGAGGGGTACGCCATCACGACATAACGCCAGCTGATGAGCACTAATAAAGCCGAACAGCAGAGGAGTATGAGCAGGGGGGCGATGAAACCTGAGGAGTTGAGCGGGTTTGTCGCGAAGTCATGCCACATGCCCGGTTCACCGTGCTTCCCATTGGCAAAGACAAGCAGGCAAAGCCCCGCTATCCAGAGCGCCACGAAGAAGGCAGCCCAATAGAACCTTCCGTGCGGAGATTTTCTCGATGTAGTCAGCCGGACGCTCACCGATTGATTAGTGACCTCAACTTCAAACTCCTCTTGATTGAGCCGCTCTCCACTACCGTCTAGCCACATGCCCAACACGCCGCTCCTGCAAATCGTTCTATCCCCGAGCATCAGTTTATCTATTTTCGTATCTGAAAGGTACCTTCCTACAAAGTCACGTTATCGGAAAGTTCGGGGCCGACACGCTGTAGTTGCCGAAAACGCCGTTTTCAGGGAACAACTCGGTCAAGCGAGCGTTTGTTGACTCTACGTCTTAGACGTGTATCAGGACAGGATCAAGGTGCTGCTCCAACGCAGAGACGAAGCGCTCGTACTCGTCCGGACGGACTAGTAGCGGCTTGCCCAGAAGGATGGAAACTCGAATCCGACTATTGTCCTGTTTTCCACGAGGTGAATCATCCGGGCTGACATCCTGAATGATGTCGTAGGGGATTGCGCGGCGCAAAAACATTGCTCGGCTTTCAAGTAGGCCTTGTGGCGTGACCTTCCAATACGTGCCCCAAAAGGCGATCGCATTGAGGAAGGTAATCAAGCCCCAAAATATGGCCATCAACGTATGGTCCGTGGATGGGTGGCGAACCGTGGATTGAATTTGACAGGCACAGGCTACAAGGTTCAACAAAGGCAGCGAAATTCTGGCCAAACGGGCTTGTGCATAAAATCGCATGGGGGCAGTTTACCTCGGGGGAAACGGTGAGCTTGAAAATTTAAAACCGTTTCCACTCGCAGTGCCGTTTTCAAACCATGGCTCTGCTGATTCAGCAATACAAACTCGCGCAAAGTCTGGTTATCGGCAAGTTCGTCGCGAAGTTGCCGCTGATCCCGTTTGGGGGAACTAGGTCAAGTCGGATCGTCGTCGGCTCGGTTGTTTTCGAGTTGCCGACCATCCGGAACCCTAGGAAATAGATGATGCAGTGTCAAGACAAATGCCGTAGCAGAGCCTGCCTCATAACGCCGATGGTAGGCGCCTTTCACCTTTGCTTTCTGCACCGCCCCTTTCTTATAGGGTTCTGTTGGACAAATCAGAAAGTCGGCAAAAAGATCGGCGTTATCTTGGCAAGCACCAGTTGGTTTCGCTCCAGCCTCAAGCCATCCTTCAACCCTCTGCCAGGAGGATCGGTCCGGCTCGAAGTCGTGATGTGTTCCGATGTGCCAGATGCGAAGTTGGCCATCGCCACAATACCGGCGTGCACGACCATGAATCACCCTACAGGATTCAGTTATTTGAGCTTCGGAACTCAACGTAAGCAGGAGACAAGCTATTGCGATCTTTAGCATCATTCGCTCCCTTCCATGCTTGGCGATGTCAGCCATTCTGCACACCGTCTTCCCTCAATTGGCGGAAGAACTCTTCCACATCGAAGGGCAAGCCGTCTCGGTCAGTGTGTCCGACCCATTCCATCGGAATCGTCGCCATCGTTCGGAAGACAGCATCCGAAACCTCTTCATCCTTGACCCAAGGAGCCAACTGCTCTTGCGCGACTTGGTTGAGTATCTGAATCATGCCCGAGCGATACCAGACCGCTGGTAGGTTCGCGCCCGGCTTGAAGGTGGCTTTCATCACGTGAAGACCCATACCAACATTCTGACCGGGATGTCTTGCTTGAAGGTTACGTGTCTCCTGCCAGAAAGCCTTCAGGTCATCCGGGTCAACCTCTGACACAGGTTCTCCCGGATTGCCCAGATCATCACTCATCAATTACGAGCACCCACCGTATGTGCCGAATTATATCCGCTTCGTTCAGATGCTTATCGGTTTATCTAAACCGGCGATAGCTGATCAAAACCACGCTACGAGCACTGTGTTGCCGTATCACCGGCTATCCGGAAGCTATCTCGTATGCCCGAAAAAGTCGGGTTTTCGGAATGTTCGTCATCCCCATCGGCTACTGACACCTTCGGTAGTCCTTATGTGAGTTGGGCTGAAGTTTGTCCCACTTGGCATAATGCTGAGATCGCGGTCGCCGCCATATGATTTCACTTCTGCAAGGTGCGGTCGTTGGAAGCCGGCGCGCTCACGACGCCGGCTGCATGAGGGACTAGGGCTGTTTGTCTCGGGCGAGGAGTCGCAAACTCAGGAGCGCCGGAGACCGCCTATGTGCCCCCGTTTTCCATGGCGATATCCTCGGACGAGGAGATGTATACGGCGATGCGGTGCTGGAAAAAGGCTCTCGTAGCTATCAAAATTCTCTACGAAAGCTCTTACATGCTAATGCAATCGGGGAGCACCTAATTCACACCGATGATCTCAACCGAACCAGGCGAAACAACGACATGCAGCATGTCCCCCTTGATCTCCACCGCGCCCTCCGCTCCCCAGAAAGCACTTGTCTTACGGCACTCTGCAATAGCTGTATGACTCATCGGCAGATCCAGCATCTCCGCCTTATCCCCCTTGTTAACCACCACCAATACGCGACCCTCTCCATCGCCGGACGCGCAACCCCACCGAAGATTCCTTCCCCGCACATATACCATCGTGTCGACACCCGTCTGTAACACCTGTTGCTCTCCGGTTTGCAACACATCATGGGCACGCCGCAGATCGAGCAGCCCCTTCACCCAGTCATGCATCTCTCTCTGCTCAGCTGTCCTTGATCCATTCACGAACGCATTCTCTGCGCCGCCGACAAAGCCTCCAGGAAAATCCCGTCGATTATCCGGATCCTCTTCACCCCTCATGGCAATCTCATCTCCCGAATAAATCTGCGGCATCCCGCGCATCGTCGCAAGAATCGCAAACGCCAGCTTCAGCTTCGCCGGCGTAGCTCCGGCCTCACTCAGAAACCGCGGCGTGTCATGATTCCCTTCAAACGGCACCAGCCTTTCCGGATGCGGATAGAGCGCATCCAACCGCCACACCTCCGCCAGCTTCGACATCGGCGCACCATGCAGCAGCACATCACGCAAGCCAAAGTAGCCCGGGTAATCAAACGGCGTATCCAGTCCCGTATCCACTCCATTCCGCGTCACGCCTCCGGCAAACGCCGAAGTAATCGTTGCATCCGTATTGAAAACCTCACCCACCGTAGTCACCCGCGGATACAGCCCATGTATCTCCGCATGAAATCCCTTCCAAAACTCTCTCCCCACATATGGAAACGTATCGAGCCGCAAGCCATCCAGTCCCGCCTGCTCAATCCACCACACCGCATTCTGCGTCAGGTACTGCGCCACCGCCCTATTCTCCTGATTCAAATCCGGCAGCACATTCGCAAACCATCCCTCCGTCACATCTCTCTGCGTCAGCCACGGAGCATGCGGGTCCGTCAGCGGCTTGAAGTCCCCCTGCGCCTCACGATGATTCCCCTTCGTTCCATGAAACCAGTCAGGCTCAGGCGAATCTTCCACCCACACATGCGCCGGCCCCACATGATTCGGGACCGTATCCAGCACCAGCTTCATCCCGCGCTTATGCAACGCAGCAGCCAGCGCTTTGAAATCCTCCAGCGTGCCAAAGTGTTCATCGACCGCATACATATCGGTCGCGCCATACCCGTGATAGCTTTGGTCCTCGTGGTTCTGATACACCGGCGTAATCCACACCGTCGTTACACCAAGGTCCTGCAGATAATCAAGCTGCTGCGCAATCCCCCGCAGATCGCCCCCATGCCATCCTCGAGGCTTCGCGCGATCATAGCCCACACCATTATTTGTCGCATCGCCATCCGCAAAGCGATCCGTCATGATCAGATACATCACATCCTTCGACGAGAACCCAGCAAACCCATCATCACTCTTCCGCCGAGCCGCAAAGGTAAACGGCAGCGTAGTCGTCCCCCCATTCGCCTGCGCCGTTATCGTCACCGTCTCCGCCTTCACCGGCGAAGCGCTCAGCCACAGCTGCGCCCAGTGGCCATTCGCAGAGATCTTCGTCTTCTCCACCCGCACCCGCGCGTCGCTGACATGAAACCGTGCACCCGACAAATTCTCACCCTGCACCAGCAGCATCGCCTTCGGCATCTCGGCCCACCAGTTCGGCGGATCGACCTTCGTCATCCGCGGAGCCTGAGCTACTGCCTCGCCCAAACCACAAACCAGCGCCGCTCCAAACACACCGCACATCAGCCAACGCGAACAACGAATCACAGCAGACTCCCCTTCAAAAGAAAGCACTGAAAAAAGCGGCGCCGCATTCTTTTTAGAAAGCGACGCCGCAGACAATATACAAACAGTTAGAAGTTGATGTGCGCGGCCAGCTCCAGTTGACGCTGCGTATTCAACCGTGTCGCGCTGATCGTTCCAAACGACTTCCCGCTACCGGTGGTGAACTCCGTTCCATTATTGATCGCCAGCCCATCCGTAATATTCGTATCCGGATTCGAAAACTGCGGCGTATTCAGCACGTTATATGCTTGTGCACGGAACTCCGCATTCACCCGCTCAGTGATGTGGAAGCCCTTGAACATGCCCACATCCCAGGTCCGGTAGCTCGGCCCGACAAACGTATTACGCGCCAGGTTTCCGGGCCGCGTGAACACACCCGACCCATTTATCGGAGGAAGCGCAAACGTCCCACTAAAGTAAGTCAGGTTGTTTGCATTGCTCGTCCCTCCAACCATCTGCCTTGAAACCCGCTGATAGCTGATCAAGTCCGGACGGTTATCCAGACCACCGGTCGCACTGCTCGTGTTGATGTCAATTGGATTCCCGCTCTCCAGCGTAACGATGGAATTCAACTGCCATCCACCAACTACCTCATCCAGCGCACGGTTCATGTTCGTTCCAAACATCTTGCCGCGCCCCAGAGGCAGTTGATAGATCGTGCTGGCTACAAACAGATGCCGCTGGTCCAGATCACTGCTTCCGTAGTTGGCGCGAAGATTCGGGCCGCCGTTCTCGATGAAGATGCGAGCACCAGCCCCTGCCGTTCCCGTAGTAAACGCACCGTTTGAGTCGTCCAGCCCATGCGACCATGTGTAGGCCACCGTCGCCTGCAACCCCGCTGCCAGTTGCCGATTCACAAACATCTGCAGCCCGTTATACTTCGCCGTTCCGCCCGCAAGACCCTCCTGGATATTGTTGCGGTTCGGATACAGCCCGGCACCGGTGCCGTTCAGCACCGGCGAGTTCAGGTTGAACCACGTCATCAAGTGGTCGCTCTTGTTGCCAACGTAAGCAATGTTTACCGACGTCGCACGATCAAGCTGCTGCTGCAATTGTAGGTTCCATTGCTGCACATTGCTGGTCTGATTGTTCTGCGGGACTGCGATCACATTCACATTTGTCGGATTCAGCAGATCCACCGAGCTTGGTCCAAACGGAGGCAGCGGCAGCGCGGCCGTCGCCAATGTGTTGTCATTGCTATTCATAGGTCCCTGGCCCGAGAAGGTAATACGGTAGCCATTCGCCGCCGTATAGCTGCTCACACCGTTATATCCAGGGTTATTGCTTAGCTGGTTGCCAATTCCGCCGCGGTCAAGAAAGTAGAAGATGCCATATCCCCCGCGCAGCGACGTCTTTCCGTCTCCAAACAGGTCATAGGCAAAACCCAGCCGAGGGGCAACATTGTTCATGTCCGTGTTTACCAGGCTGCGCGAGTTACCGTTCACCCCCGCTACCTTCAGCGTACCCGATGCAATGTCGTAGTTCGACTGGTTGTTGTTCAACTCGTACGGGAACGTATATAAGTCATAGCGAACCCCGAGGTTCAGCGTCAACCGTCTCGTCACCTTCCAGTCGTCCTGGACAAAGTAGCCCGTCTCCCAGTTCCTCGTCTTGAAGTACGTGCTTGCCGCACCGATCTCGTAATCGCTGAAGCCGGCGAGAATCTCCGATGTCTCATAACCGGTAAACCGTCCCGTCCCCGGATAGTTCAGGCCGCCAAGAACGAAGTAGCCCTTCGAGTCATTGCCCTGGAAGAAGTCCACCTCACGTCGAATGATGTTAGCTCCAGTTTTGAACGTATGCCGACCATGGACAAAGGTCACTGCATCGGCAAACTGGTAGCTCTTCTGTGGCACCGAGTAGGGTCCTCCGTCACCGGTATACGCAATCTGCGTATTGCCTCCGCCAATCAGCGCACCTCCGCCCAGCAACGCATTCCGGTTCGCGTTCACAATACCCAGATTCGCTGAGACCGGCGTGCCTTCAAACGGATTGATATACGCATACTCCGGCCGCGTATAGCCAAACCGAAATTCGTTGACGATATTTGCTGTGAAGATGCGTGTATATCCCGCAGCCACGCCACGCGGATGGTTGGTGTTGGCGCCGGAAGCAAAGCCCGCAGGCAACTTAGTGAACAGGCTGTTGATGTTGAGGTTGTCCTGGCCGTAGCTGTAGCGTGTAAACAGGCTGTCTTTCGAGCTCGCGTGCCAGTCCAGGCGCACATCAAAATCGTTGAAGTTCTGAATCGACTTGCGCACCGTATAGTAATTGTTGATCACGCCGCTACGAGACGGCAGATCGAACGCGTTCAGATAATTGACGCCCGCCTGATTCTGCCGTGCTGTTGGAATGATGTTGCCCGCAAAGGCCTGGCACGTCGTTGGATCATAGATCGCTCCCGGAATCACAACCGTGCCCGTGCATCCCGTCTGAGAAGTGTAGTTGCTTGGTGAACCCGTCGTTATGTTCTGGGCAAGCAATTCGCTGAAGTTTCCCGTACGCATTAGCTGCGTCGGCACCGTCTGGAAACCCGCATCCTGAGGCCTCTTCTGCCGAAGCGCCTGATAGTCGCCGAAGAGGAACAGACGGTTCTTCCAAAGTGGACCACCCGCAGCAACGCCAAACTGTTTCCGTTGGAAGGTGGGTGCCGCAGTGGTCGGGCTGAAGTAATTCGGACTCGCATCGAAGATCTGATCGCGGAAGTATCCGAACATCGATCCGTGGATCTGGTTCGTGCCCGATTTAA
This sequence comes from Edaphobacter aggregans, assembly GCF_003945235.1. NCBI lineage: Bacteria > Pseudomonadati > Acidobacteriota > Terriglobia > Terriglobales > Acidobacteriaceae > Edaphobacter > Edaphobacter aggregans. The sequence goes on along the minus strand of NZ_RSDW01000001.1, from coordinate 5,104,359 downwards.
TCGACGTATTCACGATCGCACCACCAGCTCGCCCGAACTCCGCCGGGGCAACGCTGGTCGTCACGCGAAACTCCTGAATCGCCTCGGGTGGAGCGAAGAACACAATCGTGTTCACCAGCGACTCATTATTGTCCGTTCCATCCAGCAGAAAATTGTTCGACTGCGGACGCAGCCCATTCACGTTCAGCGCCGCTCCGCCACTGTCGCTGTATCGGAAGGTCTCGACGTTCGAATTTCTGCCGCTCGCATCGCTTGAGAAGCTACCACGCGCCACACCCGGCACCAGTGCCGCTAGTTGGGTAAAGTTCCGTCCGTTCAGCGGAAGGTCCGTCACCTGCTTCCCTTCAATCACTGCGCCCGTCGCGGAAGTAGAGATATCGATGATCGGCGCCGCACCCGTTACCTCCACTATCGTGTTCGACCCGCCCACCTGAAGCCGGAATTCGATCCTCTGCACCTCCGACACTTGCAGCACAAAACTCTGTTCAGTCGTCTGGAACCCGGTCTTAGACACTCCGATCTGGTAGCTGCCGCGCGTCACTGCCGTGAACGTAAAGTTTCCGTCCGAACCCGAGGTTACATTCCGCACCGCCCCCGTTTCGACATTCTTGAGCGTAATCACCGCCCCTGGAAGGATTGCGCCCGTGGCATCGGCCACAGATCCGGTCACGCGGCCGGTGTCCGTCTGCGCCGCCATCGCCCCCGTCAGTCCAAGGGCCAGGCCGATCAAAAGAAGTGTTCGGTAGAAGAAGTGGTTGGCCGTAGAACCCAACCATAGATATCGTTTCATGCTGCCTCCAAATGGTTCCTTCCCGCCGTCCTGTTTTCGGTCCGGTCAGGCTGCAACTTTCTGTTGCGCCGAGAACCATTTCGTTTTCAGGCACATAACCGCAATGCTCGCGCTTCCCTTTTCCCTTCAATTCTGCATCATCTGACAAGCCTTTTACTTTCATAGACATGGCCCCCACCATCAACCCGCATAACGCAAGGGTATAAAGTTAAAAGGTTTGTATCGGTCTCCAGTGAGGTAAAAAAGGTTCATGTCTCCACTCATCGAGAGTCCATCCCGCGTAACGTTTGGACTCTTCGAAGTCGACCTACAGAGTGGCGAACTCTGGAAGGCAGGCAAACGCATCAAGATCCAGAGCCAGCCCTTCAAGGTCCTGGCCGCCCTTCTCGAACACCCCGGTGAGATCGTCACCCGAGAGGACCTGCAACTCCGCCTCTGGGGCAAAGACACCATCGTTGACTTCGACCACTCCCTCGGCACAGCCATTAACAAGATCCGCGAAGCCCTTGGCGACTCAGCCGAGAACCCGCGCTTTATCGAAACACTTGCCCGCCGGGGATACCGTTTCATTACCCCGGTCAGCTATCCCATCGCCTCCCCTACCACGCAAACGCCACCAGTTGCCGCAACAATTCCACACGGTCAACCATCAGAATTGCCCGAAAACCATCCGGTTCCACAGATCCGACCCGGAAAACAAATCCATGCCGGCTACATTGCCGCTGCCGCTGCCGCCGCCGGGGTAGCCCTCGGCGTGTTTCTCGGAAGCTCCGGCCCTCGTTCCCCCCTTCGCATCTCGCAGATCACCTATAGCGGCCGCATCTCCCCCGGCGCCCCCGCCATGGAGAGTCTCCCCGCAACTGCCACCGATGGCTTTCGCATCTTCTCCTCCGTCATCGAAAATGGCCGCTCCTCTCTGTCCCAGGTCTCCATCGCCAACGGAGAAGCGCTCCCCCTCGAAATTCCCGGCGAAATCGCCGCACCATCCCTCGGCGACCTCTCCCCCGACGGCTCAAAACTCCTGCTCCGCAACCACCTCTCCCCCGAGTCCGAGCAGCCCCTCTGGGTTGTTCCCGTCGGTGGCGGCAGCGCCCTTCGCGTTGCCAACATCCTGGCCCACGACGCCACCTGGATGCCTGATGGCAATGGAATCCTCTACGCCGCGGGCAACGAACTCTTCGTAACCTATTTAAAGGATGGGGTCTCCAGCAGCATCGCCACTGTCCCCGGGCGCGCCTTCTGGTTGCGCTGGTCGCCTGACGGCCGCCTCCTCCGTTTCACCATCATCGATCCCCTCGCACATACCATGTCCCTCTGGGAACTCCCCGCCGGCACCCACACTCCGCGCCCCATTCTCAGTGGATGGAGTAACCCAGCCTCCGAGTGCTGCGGCACCTGGACCCCAGACGGCAAGTACTTCCTCTTCCAGTCCGCCCGCGACGGCAACGAAGACCTCTGGCAGCTTCGCGGGAAAGACATCTCCGGCCCCACCCGCATTACCAACGGCCCACTCCGCTACGAGGCTCCCATCGCCGCCCGTACCGGTCACCGCATCTTCTTTTTAGGCCTCGACAACAAATCGGAGCTCCTCCGTTACGCCACCGATAAACGCGAATTTATTCCCTTAAACACATTTCTTTCGCAGGCCAACCGCGTCAACTTCTCCCGCGACCAGCAATGGGTCACATGGACCGACGCCAAGGGCCGTCTCTGGCGGGCCCGCGTCAACGGCGAAGAGGAGCTTCAGCTCACTCCCGACTCCATGCAGGTCTTCCTCGCCCATTGGTCACCCGACGGCCAGCAGCTCGCCATCATGGCCCGCGAGCCTGGCCAAGCCTGGCAGCTTTACTCCGTCCCCGCGGACGGCGGCAGCCCCCAGCCCCTTCATCCTGAAAACCGCAACGCCGGCGACCCCGACTGGTCCGCCGACGGCCAATCCCTTGTCTTCGGCCGAGTCCCCGATCTCATGGGCAAAGAGAGCGGCTCCCGCGCCATCCAGATACTCAACCTCCACACCCACAGCATCACGCCCGTCCCCGGTTCCGAGGGTCTCTTCTCTCCCCGCTGGTCCCCCGACGGCCGTTACATCGCCGCCATCTCCCTCGACCAGCGCCGGCTTATGCTCTACGACGTCGCCACCCGCACCTGGCGCCTCCTCGCCGAAACCTCCGTAGCCGACCCCGTCTGGAGCGCCGACAGCAAAGCCATCTACATCCACGCCTTCATGTCGCCCACCCAGCCCATCTACCGGGTCGACGTCCCCAGCGGCCAGCTCCAGCAGGTAGCCGACCTCGCCAGTTTCCGCACCGGCGAGACTGCCGATTACTTTTTCTGCGGCATAACCCCCGACAACGTCCCCCTGGTGCGCTCCCGTTCTTCCACCGGCAACCTCTATTCCATCGATCTCGACGGCAAATAATCCCTCGCCACCAGTTCAAGCCAATCTCTTTCTCATTCATTTAAAAGGTATTTATCAGTTGATACAAAAATGATCTAGAGAAGTATGCCCGTTCATTGCGACGACCCAGCCGAATGAGTTTGTCTTGCACAATGAATGTTGTCCGGCTCCCCGCGCTGCTGCCTGCAGCCCTTCTTGGCATTTGCCTCACCGCCCCGGCCCAAACTGCCAGCGCGCCCCAGCTCAAAGCCCTCCCCAATGGAATCGAGCTTACCTCCGGCACCACCATCCTTCAGGTCACCGCCCTCCGCGACGACGTCCTTCGCGTCCGCGCCGGACACTCCGGCCAGCTCCCCGCAGACGCTTCCTGGGCGGTCCTTCCCGAAGCCCGCACCTCCACCGTCACAGTCACGCCCTCCCCCACTGGCTTCGAGACCAAAGCCCTCCGCGTCACCTTCACCCCCGACCTCCGCCTCACCGTCGCCGACCTCAGCGGAACCATCCTCCAGCAGGACGCCCACCCCATCGAGTGGCGCGGCAACAGCTTCGTCATCGACAAGCAAAAATCCCCCGACTCCCACTTCTTCGGTCTCGGCGACAAGCCCGGCCCCCTCGATCGCGCAGGCCGGTCCTTCACCATGTGGAACACCGACTCCTTCGGCTGGCAGGAGTCCACCGACCCCATCTACAAATCCATCCCCTTCTTCATCGACTACCGCGCCGCCCGCGCCCTGGGCGTCCTCTTCGACAACACCTTCCGCACCTTCTTCGACTTCGGCCACCAGTCCGTCAACGACTACACCTTCAGCGCCCCCGACGGCCCCGTCGACTACTACCTCCTCTACGGCCCCGACCCCAAAAAAGTAGTCGAAACTTACGCATGGCTCACCGGCCCCACGCCGCTGCCTCCCCTCTGGACACTCGGCTTCCAGCAATCCCGCTATAGCTACTACACCGACACCGAACTAAGGGGCATCGCCGATCGCCTCCGAGCCGACCACATTCCCGCCGACGCCCTCTATCTCGACATCGACTTCCAGGAAAAGAATCGACCCTTCACCGTCAACACCCAAAAATTCCCCCACTTCTCCCAGATGGTCCACGACCTCGCCGAGAAGAACTTCCACACCGTCCTCATCACCGACCTCCACATCGCCAAAGTCCCCGACTCCAACTACGCCCCCTACGACACCGGCACCGCTGGCGACCACTTCGTCAAAAATCCAGACGGCACCACCTACGTCGGCCCCGTCTGGCCCGGCCCCTCCGTCTTCCCCGACTTCACCCAGGAGAGCAGCCGCGAATGGTGGGGCACCCTCTATAAAGACTTCATCCACGACGGCGTAGCCGGCTTCTGGAACGACATGAACGAGCCCGCCGTCTTCTCTTATCCCACCAAGACCATGCCCGATAACGTCCAGCACCGCATCGACGGCACTGGCTTCCAACCCCGCACCGCCACCCATCTCGAGATCCACAACGTCTACGGCATGCAAAACTCCCGAGGAACCTACGAAGGACTCCTCAAACTCGCACCCGACCAGCGCCCCTTCGTCCTCACCCGCGCCAGCTACGCCGGTGGCCAGCGTTACGCAGCCACATGGACCGGGGACAACAGCTCAACCTGGAACCATCTCCGTATGACCACCCCCCAACTCGTCAACCTCGGCCTCAGCGGCTTCTCCCTCAGCGGTGCCGACGTTGGCGGCTTCGCTGGCTCACCCCCACCCGACCTCCTCACCAAATGGCTTGAACTAGCCGCCTTCCAACCCATCTACCGCGACCACGCCGTCAAAGGCAGCCATCCCCACGAACCCTGGGCCGACGGCCCCGAGCAGGAGGACATCCGCCGCCGCTACATCGAAGAGCGTTACCGCCTCATGCCCTACCTCTACACCACCGCCGAGGAGACCTCCCGCGACGGCCTTCCCATCATGCGCCCGCTCTTCCTCGAGTTCCCCAACGCCACCACCGACGGCCACCCGATCGACCTCGACGCAGGCAGCGAATTCCTCTTCGGCCCCGACCTCCTCGTCGCCCCCAATCCCTCCCCCGAAGAAGTAGCCCCGTACGAAGTCCATCTCCCACCCGGCATCTGGTACGACTACTGGACCGGCGAACGCATCGATCGCAGCGAAAAAATCGCCGCCCGCGACCTCGAGCAACGCGACTCCCCAGCAGTCAAAGCCCAAACCGAAACCCAACCGAAGACAGAAACTCAAACCAAGACCCAACCCAAGCCTGAAACCAAGGCCATACCCGGCATCGTCACAGCCAGCCATCCCTTGATGATCATCCCCACCCTCGCCGACCTGCCCGTCTACGTCCGCGCCGGTTCCATCATCCCCATCTCACCCCTCACACAAAACACCGAAGAAATCCCCAACGGCCCTCTCACCCTCCGCGTCTACGCCGGCAACGACTGCCACGGCACCCTCTACCAGGACGACGGCAAATCCTTCGCCTTCCGCAACGGCCAATACCTCCGCATGAACTTCACCTGCGAGCTAAAACCCGACGGCTCCCTCACCATCCACATAGCCGCACCCGAAGGCAACTTCAAACCCTGGTGGCATCAACTCCGCATCGAAACCCTTGGCTGGAACCCCACCACCCACGAGCTAACCTCACCCACCACCAAATCAAAACTAGAGCAATCCAACAAATCCCCAAACAGCCCGTGGACCGCCACAATCCCCCAGCCCACAACAGCCACCGACCTGACCTTGAAATAAGAAGCACAAGACACAGACCATAATTTTGTTGTCATCTTGCGAGGAAAATCATTCGCGCGAGACCATCCAGTACGGCGGAACGAAGTTGCTCGCTCTGCCAGGCTGCTTCAGCGCTGCTTTCCGCGGAGAAAGAGCCTGCCTTCTCGATTGCAACAGCCGTGAGCGACGCAGTTGCGTTGATCGAAGCATCATCGAGCGAATGGCCGCAGATGACCAGCGTGCCAATCGACCGCGTGCCTGAGCGCAGGAAGCGTCGAGAGGTGGCTGTACACGTGTGAAGCGCCCCGAGCCGAAGAGATGAAGGCATTCAGGGCCATTGATTCAAGATAGGTATTTCCCGGCGTTGTAAATCACAGCCTCAAGCGGCTCCTGCCATTTCTGATCGAGAACCCCATCAGTCCTCAGGCGGTTGATGCCACTTTTCTTCCAGGTCTCCTCGATCGTGGGCGAGTAAACGCTGCGTTCAAATAAGGTCATTGCCTTCTGTGCTCGTTCAGGCAGCATACGATGATATTCGTTCTGCAACTCGTCTTTGATCCATTGGGTAAGGCTTCGAATTTCAGCTTCTGTTGCAGTCGAAAGGGGCTTCGACTCGAGGAGCCTGAGAGCTCTGGCACCGTTTTCTTTAATGGCTTGGAGTCGTAGCAAAACTTCAGTGCGTGTCATGATGGCTTCAGTCGTTGGTCAGAGAAGGAACCGTGCTCTCTATAGTATCCCGACAGCTGAGGGTGGTCACACACGTCTCTCTGCTCCGCCCTTCCGGTTCCAACTGATTGTGTCGAGGAGTGTATTTTCGGGGCTATCTTCTTCCTCGCGTCTCCCGCTTTTGTTGAGCGGACCCCCTTCCCTCGATTGCGCTTTAATCGACCTATACCACTTCTGGCAACCGTACAGCTATTCGATGCGGCTGGGGAGCGAGTTAGTGTTCATTCGTCGCTTCTATGTTATCGGCAAATTCGATTCTTAGTAGATATAAACGGGGGTGAAAAACTGGGATGCGGGAAGAGGCCCAAATTACATCGCGTCAGGGTGCGCAAGGCCTGAGGGAGAAAAAAATGGGAGGCGGTATAAGCCACCTCCCATTTCTGCCACTGGCTCCTGATTTTACGCGGCCTTGCCGGAAGCTATGGCTTCGAGGGTCTTCTCGCCGCCAACATTAACTTTGATCTGCGTGGCCTTGGCTTCGGCCTTCTTGGCGAGGTTGATCTTCAGCACGCCCTTGTCACAGCGGGCACTCACTTGCCCCGGCTCCACGGAGCTGGGAAGCGTGAACGAGCGGGTAAAGCTTCCGTATTGCCGCTCGACGCGACGGAAGTTCTCCTCTTTCTCTTCCTTCTCGATCTTGCGCTCGCCATGAACGGTGAGGGTGAGGTTCTGAATGCGAACATCAATGTCTTTTTCGTCGATGCCCGGGACTTCAATCTTCAGAATAATGTTGTGCTCGTCTTCGTAGATGTCCACCGGCGGTGCGAGGGAGGTGGTTGTTAACGCCTCCTCCGGAACTTCGGGGCTGTACGACTCACGGAGAAGACGGTTCATACGGTTCATGCGGTCTTGCATGGCGGATAATTCGCGGACGGATTCCCAACCGGTCAATAGTGTCATGACGCAGTTCCTCCTTAGCAGTGATCTAAGAGGAAAAACTTCAGATGGGCTGACTTAGTTCAGGGAACCTGAAAGAGTAAGAAGAGATACTTGCTCGCGAATGATGCTAGGCTTGTGCGCTACGGTTGTCAAGATGCGGTCGTGTCCTGCGCGATGTTACTTCTTCGAAGCTCGCCCTCAAAATGAGGGTTTCGAGACTGACCAGAGAACGCCGTCGTTGGTATCACGGCTCTCGATGCTGAGATCGAGCATCAAATTGGTGGGAGTATCGGGGGAGCCTATCTACCGGCAATGACGTGGCGCGAATATCACGAAGCCACAAAGCATAGCGTTGAATCGCTGAGGCGAGCGCGGCACGTTCTTGACTGGGCGAACATGCCTGATCCGTTTCGTCACTACGAGGGCGTGCCGGTGCTCGATCTGCCAGCAGATCCGCCCGCCCCTGAAATGCCAACATTCGACGTGCTTCAGGGTACCTCCGGCACCACGCCTGTGGGTGAAGGACCGGCTTTCCTCTCGCAACTACTCTTCTATTCCGCCGCGATTAGCGCGTCCAAGCGTGTCCCCTCCACCGGCAATAAGTACGCGTTAAGAGTGAATCCGTCGTCCGGGAATCTGCACCCGACGGAATTTCACTTCCTCACACGGGGTTTGAAGGGGTGGCCAGACGGTTGGTATCACTACGATCCATCCAGGCACATGGCGGAGCAGCGCGGGCGCGGTGATTTTGAAATGAAATTCGCCAGCGGCTCTGCGCCCATTGTGTTTGTTTTAACCAGCATTGTGTGGCGGGAGGCGTGGAAGTATGGTGAACGGGCATATCGGTACTGCTTGCAGGACATAGGGCACGCCTGGCAAGCGCTTGTACTCTCCGCCCGGGCTGTCGGATGCGATAGTTTCGCTGCTGGACATTTCTCGGACGATGAAGTGGCGCAGTGGTGCCGCCTGAACATGGATGAATGGCCAATGCTGATTGTTAGCCTGCACGGCAAAACCATTCCAGTGCGCGAAGCAGACACCGGCAAGACTGTCTGGTTCGGCGGACAGGCGAACCAGCTTTCGAAGGAGACGATTGCTCACCCACTGATTGACAGCTTTCACCTTGTCACGAAACGAAGCAACAGCGGGAGCAGTGACCCCTCCACCGTTGGGTCGGCCCCAACTGGCTCCGGCGAGATCAAGCTGCCTTTTCCTGCTTCATCGACTCGCAGCTTTGGTGAGGTTGCCCGCATGCGACGCTCGGCGCTCGACTTCCTGGGTGGAAAGCAATCAATATCATTAGCGCGCTTCTCGGCCATCCTCGCCTCTATATCTCAGCCCTTGGCGGCTGATTTTGCGGGCAGGCGTTTCATCCAGCTGTATTCGTATGTTCATCGCGTCGATGGGTTACTACCCGGCATCTACAGGTTTTGGCCGGAGCGTGCCGAGTTGGAGCACATCAAGAGTGGCGACCAGCGCGTGGCGGCCGCCGGTCTGAGCCTCGGGCAGGACCTGGCCGGTAACGCCTGCGTGATGTTTTCGATGCTCGGCGATCTCGACGGTGCCGCTCGTACCTACGGCGATCGTGGTTATCGCTATGTGTATTTTGAAGCAGGTGCTATTGGCTACCGCTTGTATCTCGCCGCTGAAGCACTTGGACTCGGTGCGACGGGTATCGGTGCCTTCTACGACGACGAGGTGCATCGTCATCTCAACCTGGTCCCCAACCAAGGACAGGCCGTATACCATTTTGCGATCGGTTATCCGGTCCCCGATCCGCGCGTCTCGGCATCCAATGAGGCGCAGGATGAGACGGGTGGCGACGCGATTCTACGGCGATCGGTGAACCTGTCGAGTTGGCCCAGGGACTGACCGTTGCCACCATCCGAAACCCTAGTCGCGGCACAGTTACACTCCTCTATCGAGAGTGCGAGGAAAACGTTCACGGGCTGACGGTCAGGCATCGCATCGCTAAGGTGAACGAGGGAATATCCGGTGTCTGCGCTGGAGCCTGTGATTGCGGGGACAGCAAAGCTAGTAATGCAAAAGAAAAGGCGAGCATAACCAACTGCGTATTGGGTATTCAGTGACTTTCAGGAGAATCCAACCTAAGAACAAAAGCCTTGCACAGGGGGACGGTCAATTGAACTTGGAGTCGGATCCGCGTTCCACCAGTTCTGTGAAAGCGACGGTCTAGTAGAAGACCAGAGTACCCAAACAGATCTCCCCATGTCCGATTCGATGCAATTGCCTGGATGCGGGAGCATTGTTGCACATCGTCAAACCATTCACAGACCTCAGCATCTCCGGAAAAGCATATGGCCGAGGAAGTTTACCTTCTGGCTACTGTTCTATTTGACGCGGGACAATTGTTGGACTAGAGTCCAAATTATGGATCGTAGTACACCTTCGTTGCGGGAGAAGCAGAAACATCACACGCGAACAGAGATCGTTCGAATCGCTTTCGAACTCTTCGCGGCCCATGGGTACGAAGACGTCTCCGTGGAGATGATCTGCGACGCAGTCGGGATCTCGCGAACGACCTTCTTCAACTACTTCCCGCAAAAAGAGTTGATCCTCCGCGAAATTGCTAGCTCCCGCGTTGAAAAACTGAAGGCAATCATCACTCGCTTCAGCGAAGACGGCAAGAAGCTCACATTCGGCGATGTGGTCGCACTTTCCTGGAGGTAACCAGCGAAAATACCCGCATCGCGGGCCGCTCCCGTCGGCTGTTGCTCAGCCTCTGGTTCCAACAGGTCACCAACGGTCCCATGATGGCTGCCCGTCAGGAAGCGATCGAAATACTTAGCGTCGCCATCAGGCGCATTCCACGCCGCAAGGCTGCCAGTCCTCAGCTAATCGCAGAGACACTCTTCGCCATCTACATGGCAACCACTCTCGAGTGGCTTATCCGCGAAGATGAGCCCGGCAGTTGGCTCCTCAACAACATGCGCGCACGTCTCAAGCTTGGCCTGGAGGGCATGGCATGAAACGCACGGTCATTATTGGAATCGCCGCGCTCGCAGTCCTCATCGTTGCCGGATGGCTCATCCATTCTTGCGCGAATTCGAAAAACTCCTTCGTCTACTCCGGCACTATAGAAACGCGGGAGATCCAGATCGGCTCAAAGATCGGCGGCCGCGTCATCCAGGTCCTCGTCGAAGAGGGCCAGGCAGTCAAGGCCGGGACCCTGTTGGTGCAATTCGAGTTCGATGACGTGAAGGCGCAGCGCGCTCAGGCCCAGGCCCAGCTCGAGCAGGCCCAGGCTGACTACCATCGTCTCCAGCGCGGCAATCGCCCCGAGGAGATTGCGCAGGCCCAGGCCAACGCGCAGATGCAGCGTGCAATGCTCGACGCCGCAGAAAGCGGACCTCGGTCACAAGAGCTGAAGCAAGCAGAGGCTGACTACGACGCCGCCAAAACCGATGCAGCCAACGCCCAAATCAACTTCCAGCGAATGGACACACTTGTACGCGGCGACACTGTCTCTCGCCAGCAATACGACAACGCAAAAGCCACGCGCGATTCGACTGCTCAAAAGGCCGAGTCTCTTCACCAACGCCTTGCTCTCCTACAGGCCGGCACACGCAAGGAAGACCTGCAGGCCGCTCAAGAGCGCTACCACCAGGCGCAGGCGGCGGCCGACCTCATGAAACGCGGCTATCGCAAAGAAGACATCGACGCAGGCCGCGCCAAGATGGAGGAGGCTCAGGCACACGTTGACCAACTCGACGTTCAGTTGAAAGAGGCGAACCTCTTTGCCCCGGCCGACGGACTGGTCCAGACAGTCAGCGTGCGCACAGGCGATCTCGTCGGTCCTGGCAAGATCGTCGTCACCATGCTCGAATCCTCGCAACTCTGGGTTAAGGTCTACGTCCCCGAAACAGACCTCTCTGCCGTCCGCGTCGGCCAATCGGCACGCGTCGAAGTCGACTCCCTTCAGAATCGCCCCTTCACTGGAAACGTACAGGAGATCGCCGCTCAGGCTGAGTTCCTCCCCCGCAATGTTCAAACCCGCGACGACCGCCAACACCAGGTCTTCGGAGTTAAAGTACGCGTCGACAACCCCGACGGCGCGCTCAAATCCGGCATGTCGGCAACGGTACGGCTGCAATGACTCCCGTCATCACCGCCGACCACCTCACCATCCGCTTCGGCGACTTCACTGCAGTCAACGACGTCTCCTTCGACATCAACAAAGGAGAACTCTTTGGTTTCCTGGGCCCCAACGGCTCCGGCAAAACCACCATCATCAAGGCCCTCTGCGGACTCATCGTGCCAACCGAAGGCACAGGCACCATCCTCGGTATGGACATCCGCAAAGACGCCGCCGACATCAAGCGCCATATCGGCTACATGTCGCAAAAATTCGGCCTCTACGAAGACCTCACCGTCTCCGAGAACCTCGGCTTCTACTCCGGCGTCTACGGCATTACCGGCCCGCGCGCAACCCAGCGCATCCAGGAAATCCTCAGCCTCACCGGCCTAGAACCCTATCTGCACCGCAGAGTCAACGCCCTTTCTGGCGGCTGGAAACAGCGCCTCGCCCTCGGCTGCGCTATTATCCATTCGCCCGAGGTCGTCTTCCTCGACGAGCCCACCGCCGGCATCGATCCCGTGGCTCGCCGCTCCCTTTGGGACCTCTTCTTCCTCCTTTCTGGTCAGGGCGTCACCTTCTTTGTCACCACGCACTACATGGACGAGGCCGAGCGTTGCGGCCGTGTTGGTTACATCTACATGTCGAAACTCGTCGCTCTCGGCACTATCAGCGATCTGCAGCATCTACCCTCAGCCAATCCACCCGGAACCACGCGTGTGCAGCTCGAGACCCCAGACGCCTCCACTGCCCTCACCGCATTGCGCAAACAACCTGGCGTGCGCGAAGCCACAATCTTCGGCCGCTCCATCCACTCCCTCGTTGAAACCAACCACATCGACGCCCTCCGCGCGCAATTCCCCCAGGCAAAAATTCAACCCATTGTGCCCTCACTCGAAGACGTTTTCGTCACCCTGACCTACCAGATCATGGAGGCCGCAAAATGAACTCACTCTTCTACGGCCTGTGGCCCGTCTGCCGCAAGGAGTTCACCCACATCGTCCGCGATCCTGGTACCCTCTTCTTCGCTCTCCTCATCCCGCTCATCCAGCTATTTCTCTTCGGCTTCGCAGTCGACACCAACATCAGGCAAATCCCAACCGTCGTCCTCGACGAATCACACACCCAACAAAGCCGGCAGCTACTCGAGAGCTTCGCCGCATCCGACACCTTCCGTCTCGCCCTCACCGTCCAGTCGAATCCCGACATGTATGCGGCCATGCGCGCCGGCCACGCCCGCGTGGCAATCAAGATTCCCTACGACTACGCCCGCCAACTCCAGAGCGGCGCCACCGCCACCGTTCTCGTCCTCATCGACGGCTCCGACTCCTCCGTTGCGGGCCAGGCCATCAACGCCTCCACCGGAGTCGCCCTGGAGCAGTCCCTCAACCGCATCCTCGGCTCCGCACAGCTGCCCATCGAAGTCCGCCCCTCCGTGCTCTATAACCCCGCCACCCGCTCGGCGAACTTCTTCGTGCCCGGCCTCATCGCCATTCTGCTGCAGGTTATGATCATCCTGCTCATCGCACTCAGCCTCGTGCGCGAACGCGAACGTGGCACCCTCGAGCAACTCACGATGACTCCCGTCGCCCCCCTCGGCCTTATGGTCGGAAAGATGATTCCCTATGGTGTCCTGGGCTTCGGAGAACTCTGCCTCATCCTCACCATCATGCGCATTGTCTTTCAGGTGCCCATCCACGGCAATGTCTTCGCCCTTCTCGGAATGTCGGTGCCCTTCCTTCTCACCGTACTCGGAGTCGGTCTCTTCATTTCAACCAAAGCGCGCACTCAAGCGGAGGCATTTCAACTTTCCATGGGTACTGTCCTGCCTTCGGTCTTCCTTTCCGGCTACATCTTTCTCATTGACACCATGCCACCATTCTTTCGCGGCGTCAGCCGCATTATCCCCGCCACCTACTACATCCAGATCCTCCGCGGTGTCATTCTGCGTGGAGCCGGCTTCACAGACCTATGGCTTAACGCTCTGGTACTCACACTTATGGGATGCACCACCGTCCTCCTCGCGGCACGCCAGTTCGTCAATCAGCGTGGACGGTGAACGCCCTTCCCAGCTTAGTGCTACCAGCTCGGTGACAAAGGACCGAATTCGTTATCCATCAAAGCTTCGCGCTCAGAGAAACGCTTCAGACGTGGAAGCCTCTACTTAATGCCTTTGCATTGCGCAAGACAATGACATCGGAGGCAGTAGGAAGAGTGCCATATCCCTCGTTTTCGAATATTTAAGCTTTTCTGTTTGCCGGCTAAATGGGAATCATCAACCTTCGAACAGGTCGACTTGGTGTATCGCGCTGTCCAACTTCGTCTCACCGACGTTCTCTCCCGACTCACTCGCCATTCCCTCGAAGGCGGAAATCGCATCATGCAAACGGTTGAAGATTCGCGCCGGTCCAATTGTCTCTGTCAGATGATGCCGATCGAAGTCGGACCGCAGATCCCATGGCACGCGCGCAAATGCCAGTTCGATCCCAGCGTGAGTAAGATCGCTCTTCAGCTGCATCACCACCCGCGACGCCGTGTAGTCGACATGAGTCATCGCCTCCGCGTCCACCACTACCCAGCGCACCGCCGACGGCATCGGCTGCACCACGCAGGAAACCTCCTCCAGAAACCGACCGGCGTTGGCATAAAATAGCGCGGCTCCAAACCGATACAGCACCAACCCAGGCTCTGTGGCCACATTTGGTGCTACCGGTACCAGCTTCCAGGCTCCCGTGCCATCCGCGACCAGCACACCGCTATGCGGATGGTAGCTGTGCCGCACCACACGTAATAGAGACAAAACCATCGCGAGCACGATCCCCTGCTCCACTCCCACCAGGAGTACCACCGCAGCTGTCATCACTGCCAGCGCATACTCCTGTGGGCTTTCGCCCCGGATCTCTCGCAGTCCCTTCAAATCGATGAGGTGGAGCGCAACCAGGAACACCACGACGCCTAACACGCAGGTTGGAAGATACTGCAGCGGCCCGGTCAAAAATAAGAGCACTATTCCAACCGCAAACGCCGTCGTGACCTGCGCGAGCTGGCTTTGGCCGCCGGCAAGCTCCATCATCGCCGTCTGAGTGGGGCTTCCATTCACCACAAACCCTCCACTTAGCGCCGACGCAGCATTCGCGGCCGAAAGCCCCAACAGATCGATGTTCTCGCTCACCTGTTCATAGTGTTTAGCCGCATATATCCGAGAGGTGGCCGCACTCTGGGTAAGGATGATCACAGCGCACGAGATCGACACCGTCAGCAGTAGCTCCACCTCCTCCCAGCTCATCCCACGAAGAATGAGAAGACCCGACAAGCTTAGGTGTGGCAAGCCTCCGGCGACCGGTCCAATCGTCGCAATCCCATGTCCCGCAAAATCCAACGTGGAGCTCGCTGCAATCGCTGCAATAACGGCGACCAGTGCTCCTGGAAGTTTCGGAGCGACTCGCCGCAATAGCAACACAGACCCCAGAACCGTGGCAGACACCGCCAATGTCGGAAGATGCGCTCGAGGCAATCCGTGAAGCACCTCCCAAAGCTGCACGACAGTCCTGCGCGAATTCACCGGCACTCCTAGCATCTCGCTCAACACGGAGATGGCCACCTGCAGTCCCACCCCGGCAAGAAAGCCGACCAGCACTGTCCGCGAAAGGAAGTCCGCGATAAACCCCAACCGGAGGAGCCGCGCCATCAGCAAAATACCTGCCGTCAGCAATGCAACGACCCCAGCCAGAGCAACATGTCCCACTTCTGCCAAGGGCTTCATGCCCGACATCCCACTAGCAAAGATTGCAGCCGTGGCCGAGTCCGCCGCGACAACCAAGTATCTCGACGAGCCGAAAGCTGCAAACGCCACCAGTGGCAGCAGCAACGAATAGAGTCCCGTCACCAACGGCATTCCAGCGATCTTGGCGTAGCCCAGTACCTGTGGGATATCCATAGCCGCCAACACGATTCCGGCCAGAACGCCTCGGGCGGCGTCTGCACGTTGCAACGGTCGCAAGCCTCGAAACAGATTCAAAATCTCAAAACTCCTCTTCAGCCATCAACACAAACTTTTACCGGTTCCATCAAGACCTTGTTGTCCAACTGTTCAGCGCAGTGTGCGGACCGCGAAGATTGTTCTCACGGATTTGACTTCCCTTTGCCCCGAAATTTTTTTCAAACAAAGGATGTGCCGTGGTACATCGCTGTTGACGATGAAGTTCCCAAGTAGATCAGTTGAAACGTTCTATAACCACATCAAGGGTGCTCATCATCGTTGATGCGTCGCACAAGCGCGTTTTCTATGAGCAGGTCATTATAGTCAAGTCTGTTGTTCCTTAATCAGGATTTACTTTGTGGGTCCTCTCAGGGCCTGCGGGAGACGAACGGGTTCCGGATGGTGAGTGCGCCGATCTTCTGGCCATCCTGCATGTCCTCGGAGTAGAGCGTGTCGCATTCGGCCGCGAGGGCTGCGCCAGAATCAAGGCAGCGTAGATGTGGTACTCGTAATGTGCGGCGATCTCCAGCGCAGCATCATGGGTTTTGACCGTGAGGGAAACCGGTGGTTCCCAACAAGGCCCGAACTGCGCCAAGAGCCTCCCCAATCTCCTCCCATGACATATTCAGCTTTCGCCGGGCAACGGCTGCAAACTCGTTCAAAACCCGCACACTGATATATCCGCCTGCTCCGAGAAGGTTCTCCGCGACTGCTGTGTGGGGATCTCCTTCGTAGACGGCATAGATCAGGATGGTGGTGTCGAAGAATGGCTTATCGCTCATTCGCCGCGGGCCGGTCGAAGGTGAAGCCGGCGGGGCAACGGTCAGCGGAGTCGTCGCAATCGTTCCATCGCCACTTCCCGGCTGCGATCCCGGCTGATCTCGAACGCGCGAGAACCGGCAATCCGTACCTCTATCTCCACAAACTGTTCAATCCCGGCGAGGCATCAGGAGATATTCTTTTGTAATGTTTTTGCAGAAACCTAAGTGCCCGCAGAACCAAGTGCTCTCGAGACGAATTCGACTGCGCTTTGTAGCTGTGTATCAATCCCTGAACGCCTCTCTCGCCAATCGAAATCGATGCGCAGATCGGGTTCGATGGGATTACCTTCCAGCGTCATTCCATTCCAGGTGCGATAACTCCCAGTAGGAAGGGCCAAGCGGAATCCGCCGCCTACCTTCGTCGAGGTGGCAGAAAGCAGCCGCCCGGCAGTCTTCTCTCCGACTACAGTCGCTAACCCATTTTCTTTTGCAAAAATAGCAATCATCTCAGCCGCACTCGCTGTATGACGGTCAACCAGAAGCGCTATCTTGCCGTGGAAAGGTTTGGGGCCCAGGCCCTCGGTTTCAAGAACGACAGGTGATTTGCTAACCAGAGACGGCATGAAGCGAACAGCAAGGGTCCACAGTTCAATCTTTTTTGAAGGAATCCTGTTGAACCGAGGAAAGGACAACTTAACAGTGTCGAGATTCTTGCTTGCCCACTTTCGATTTGGAGCGAAGCCAACGGGTATCTTCGCAGGGGTCAACAAACTCATGACACGGAGCGCACCTACGCCGCCCCCAGTATTTCCCCTGAGATCGATCACTAAGCCCTTCACGTTCCCGAGTTCTTCGATTGCGCGGGAGATTTCGGTTGCAACGTCGACACCCACCATCCCGGGAAACATCGCAACTTTGAGATACCCGATATCGTTCGGATACGGCTGATATTCCACCAGCTGCGGCTGAATGAATTGCAGCTTCTTCCCCTTGGGAGGGGCCACATCAATATGAGCGGTGCGTTTTCTGCCGTCTGCCGGGATGACCTCGACGGCAGATATCTGGCCAAAGGGAAAAGTGGGGTGTTCGGGGGGAACGATCTCTCGATCGTTCACTCGAAGCAGAATGTCGCCTGGCTCTATGCTCGCCTTGGCGGCTGTACCACCCTTATGTACATCCTGAAAGATCCACCGTCTTCCTTCCTCTGTCTCCTCGGCAAGGTACGTCGCGCTCAATGCTGCCCTGCTGGACGCAAGGCGGCCCGTCTCGTGAAAGAAACCGAGATGCGAGGAATTAAGCGTGTGCAGAAGCTTCATCATCGACTGCTCAAACTCATCCTGGGTCGCTGCCGATTCAATCCCAGGCCGGTGCGATTCCACACTCTGCAGCCACTCTTCGGTAAGCAGCTCAGGTTTGTAGAACTTCTTTTGCAGACTCAACACGACACGGTTGAGTACCTCGCGTTTTGTATTCACCGATAGTGCAGAAGACGACGGTATCGAGGAGCTAGTATTCACCGGTTTCCTTTCATGCGCTTCTCGCAAGTCAAAGGTTCCCATTGGGGTCTCCGGCAAGTTGAAATCCCGCCCAAAAGTACGGAACGAATCCTTTTTGCAGAAGATCGAGCTGGGAGGACCGAAGCGCATCGACCTTGCGTTTATGAAGTCCGAGGTTCGAATAGAAATTCATCATGAAGTGTTCCGTCGATTCGTCCTCCACATCCCATAATGTCGAAACCACGGAATCTGCGCCGGCTTCGATGAAGGCATTGACCAGGTTTGCGACTCCAACTTCTCCGACTGGCCCGACGCCCGTACTGCAGGCAGATAGTGTTACGAGCTTCGAGCTTAGATGCATGGTTCTGATTTCACGGACCTGCAGCAAACCATCTTCCTTCCCTGAGTCCTCCGGTGCGAAGATGAGAGCGGATCGATCCGGATAATCGAGGTCCACATAACCGTGCAGAGCCAGGTGAATCACCTTCGGATCACTCGCGGCCAGCTTTTTAAAGTTCCCCTCGCTGGCCTTTGAGCCAAGCAGTATTGTGCCCGGAGGCGGTAGGTAGCGCGCAATGCTTTCGACCTCGGCTTTGCTTTCCGGCAGAGGGATAAGCTCGCTGCGTTTCGGTCCTGAGATAGCCCGGAGGATGGGATTTCGCGTGTCGCCGGATTGGGTCCACGCTGCAACACCGAGGTAGGATACGGTCGCAGCCGTGTCATCCTGGGCGCGATTGTGGATCAGGCTGTATACGGTAGAGGACGGAGCGACGGCCACGGAGTGCGTTGATAGCACATATGAGCCATGGTCGGACAGCGCAGCGAACGGCAGCAGATGCAAGGAACCGTCCGGAACGACAATCAAGTCTGTCTTCTCGGCATACTGCTTCACCGGCTGAAGCAGTTCTCCGAACAATGTCTCCGCGAGCTTTTTGTCTTCTTTCTTCCCACGAATCTCGCCAATATAGTGCTTGGCGTCGGTCTCGATAAGAGTTCGCGATGGGAGTTGTAACGCGGCCACGTCTGTGCTGGTGATCGCTAGCGCGTAGGAGCTAGGTTCCGCGAGAACATACTCGATGAGCAGCGAATTGCGAGACAATGCTCGTTGCAACTCCGTCAACTGAACCGGATGGATAACGGTTTCTTGCTCCACTTCGCTCGGGCTCATCGCAAGCTCCGTGTGATAAATCGCATTGGAGATCGTTTCTCTCTGTTGAGGAGATTCGGAGTTGATGAGGGCGACATTGAGTCTCGTGAGTTCCTTCTCTTGAGGTGTCGGAACGTGAGCAACCTCGTTGTGGTGTTCCAGGGCTGCTGTCTCTACCCGGCCACGAATCTGTTCCAGTATCGCAAAGGCCTCGGTATAGCGTTTTTGGGAGGTCAACAACGCGAAATATCCGGAGTAGACATTGTTCATCTCGGCCAGTAGCTGTCGCTGGACATTCATTGTTGGAGCGTGTTCGATCATCCCGTTAACCAGGGCGATGGATTTTAGATACAGGTCGTCAGCGTCCTTCGCTTGCCCCATCTGGCTCAGAATCTCCGCCTTGGTGGCCAGATTGCGCGGTACCAAATACAGTTCTTCGGGAATTTTTGTATTGGCAGCTATTGCGGCGTTGATTGCATCGAGCGCCGCAGGCAAATCATGAGCGTGTACATAGGCTTGCGCCAGAAGGCCACTCGCATCTGCAATTCCGCGATAATTACCAATTTTCGTCGAATAGCGAACTGAGTCTCTGTAATCCTCGGTGGCAGCATTCCATTCGCGGCGTTCTCGATAAACGTTTCCGCGAGACAGATACACCTGTGCCTTATGGGCATCAAACGGCGTCGGCTGCAGCCTGGTAAGGGAGTCATTCGCCATCTCAAGCGCTTCATCCAGCCGGTGGAGACCGACGAGTGCGTCGATCTTTGCATACACCGCGATCGTGGGGTAGGCCACTCCTGAGTGGGTGCCGGCTATCCGGATAGCTTCATTGAGCGGAGTCAGTGCTTCCTGATAACGGTGTATCTGCACGAGGCCGGCGCCGAACACCGAGGCGTAGCGCACCGTTGCCGCAGGATCATTCTCGATTTTCGAAAGCGTCCATGCACCGATAACCTTTTTCTTTGCCGTTTCCGTATCCCCAAGCATGAACGAAGCGATGCCTTCTTCGCCCAGCGCTCTCGAGGCGATCGAAACGTGCCCTAGACTCCTGGCAATTGTAGAAACCTGTTGCCAGGTGGAGAGTGCCTCAGCGGCGTTGTAGTTCGTCTCCAACATTCCCCGAATCGTCAGAATGCGTAATCGGATTTCGGGCTCAGCTGCTTCGGGCCGAGCGAGGTCCTGGGTTAAGGAAACAATGGTCAGCGGGCTATTTGCCGACTCGTTCGGAGGGATTTGGCTCACTCGCGCATACAGGGCTTTAGAAAGCTGGCCCTGCTGCTCAAATTTAGCTTCCGCCTGTTTGTAGAGCGGTTGAGCCAGCGCCCATTGGTTGCCCCAGGCCAGGGTGTCGGCTCGGTCAAGTAAGTTCTGGGCCGAGCCCACAGGCGCCGAACTAGCATGCGGCGTGATCGCGTAGAAGTAAAACGCACCAATTATCAACACAACAAAGGCAAAGGCTATTGCAGAGAGTTTCAAAGCGCGGGGGAGTCGCACCAGGGGCCCATCCAGATAAAAGGGGGTTCCGCTCGTGAGCGGTCCTTCACCGAATAACTTACCTTATTTCGGGCCTCAGCGGATGGCAATTTCGAAGGAGGGGCAGGTGGATGTTGAGACCAGACATCCACCTGTTTCGTTCAGGCTACCTTCGGCAGAACCTCACCGGCGATCTTCATGAGGTCAAGCTTCCGCTCCGCGGCTTTGGTCTGGCCGGCGATCCAGGAGATCGCGTTAGAAAGCCGCCAGTTGGTATTGCCGGCTGGCAGGTTGTAGGTATCAGGCGAGTCGAACGCCTGGGACGCAGCTTCCGACTCACCCTTCTGCAATAGCTTCCGGAAGGTCTCTTTGGCTTTCTCCGTGCCGACGATCTGCTGATTGGCATGACGAATGGCCTCCATCCTGCGTTTGAGCGAATCTGCGTCCAGCTGGCCGTCGATGACGTCGCGAAGGGCGCTCACCGTCGTCTTCGCATCGAGCTCGTAGGTGCGATTCGAATAGAGCGTTGAATCATCCAGACGCCTCCCAAGGTGCACCTGCCGCATTTCCTCCTGCGTGATGGCAAGGTTCGTGCACCAGATCCGAAGGAGGTAAGCCCGAATGGATAGTGCTCCATTGCCGAAGTCGGAGTTTTCGAGGCTCAATCCGTAAGCAACCATCTCGCCCGGCACGGGTTCGTATACCTCCGGCATGATGGCCTGGATCGCCACCTTGGTATCGGTGACATAGCCGTCGTAGGGCAATGCTCCTTTACGCTGAACTGCGGTAGCGAAGGCCTCGATGATGGGGCGAGAATCAAGTCTACGGTAGCGATCGGAGAGGAAGCCTCGTAGTTCACCGCCCAGGGAACGCAATAGATAACGCGCCTTAGGATTGCGATTCGCAAAGACCGTGTTCAGGTTGTGTGCGAGCAATTCACGGCCCCACGGAGCCGCGGTGTCCTGCAGGCCGTCGATGAATTTCAGCGGAAGGTCGCCGGTGTGGGCCATCTGGACGAGTGCGTTCCGATGAAGACGCTGGCTCAGGCTGTCCGCGCTGGCGGCGTCGTCGGGGTAGGCAACAGTAATTGCAGTGGTCTCAGGATCGGGGTGAAAATGGAGGGCTGAAGCGCGAGCGAGGCGATCAGTCGGTTGGTTCTTCGTCACATGATCGATCACTGTTCCGGCAGTTTCTCGTCCTTTGACGATCAACGTCTCCAACTTATGATGTGCTGCGGTCTTAGATTCCATGGTCAGAAGCATGAGGAGTTCTCCTTGTAGTGAAGTGCAAAATGGAAAAGCCAGCCCGGAACGGGGCTGGCGGCGTATGGAATGACTGAAAGGTGGCTTAAATTATTGCAGCGAGCACAGAATCAATGCGTTGTGAGTTAGCCGCGACTTAGAAACGCCGCGATTGGAACATTGCCGGAATCCTCAGCGTCGATTCACAACCCGGAAGAACCGTTACGAATCTCGTTGATTGGATGAAGATCGCCGCTGGCGCCACTTCCGAGTTGGCGAGAAGGGGCGTTTCCCATTACTAAGCAATAGTTGAACGGTCGGCACTTGTCCGGAAAGCCGACTATCATCCAACAAAATCCGTTTTCCTTGATGGAGGATCAGGAACAACAGGCGAAGCGCTGCGGTCAGGTCGACCGATGCTCATCGTTCCTTATGGTTGGGATCAGCCAGACAATGCTGTCCGAGTTCAACGGCTAGGTGCACGACTCCACGTTCCACGAAGCAAATACTCTGTCGAAACGGCCACAGCCGCCCTAAAAGCACTCGTGGAAACTTCGCATTTCTCTATTCAAGCAGCGGCAGTCGGAGAGCGAATAGCTTCAGAAGATGGACTCGGGTCGGCTTGCGATGCGATCGAGTCAGTCTTTGGATTCAGCTATTCACTGCCTCAGCGGCCATACTCCCAAAGTTCACAAAGTCCCAGAATCGCGTACATAAATTTCCCTTTGTTGAGGTGACCCATCAGGGTTCGAAGGCTTTTTGGGAGTCCCGACTGGGATCCATTCAATAGATGACTACGGCTCGTTGACCTCTGCTGCGGAAGCGCTTTCCAGCAACAAGTTCCATTCATGAAGCTTTTGGCGGAGGAGGGATCTTGGGATCATCTGAGTTTGGTATTGGGCTACAAGGGCCGGTGACAAGTGTCGACTCATCGCATACTCTACGACCTCATCGTCCTTTGTTCTGCAGAGGAGAACGCCAATGCTTGAATTCTCGTGGTCTTTTTCTATCCCGGTCGAGAGCTTCCAAATAGAAGGCAAGTTTACCCATATGCTCTGGTTCGAAGCGACCCGTTTTTAGTTCGAAGGCAACCAAGCACTGCAAGTCTCGATGGAGAAGAGTAAATCCAGTTCGAAATCCTGGTTGCCAACCTGTACACGACCTTTTCTCCCACGAAAGCAAAGCCGTCTCCTAGCTCCATCAGGAACTTCCGAAGATTGAAGAGCAGCCCCTTTTGCAAATCAGCCTCGTTTTGGGTATCGGGTAGATCGAGAAAGTCCACAAGATACCCACCGACCAAAAAGGTGGCGATGCAACGGCGCATATACTCATTGGCAGCAGACTCTGACACCCTGAGAGGTAGTTCGCGTGATGGAACTCGACGAGACTCTCTTTGCTCAGCAGCAGGTCATCCGCCTGCATGCACTGTTGGAGGCGAGTCGCCTCATACACTCCACCATTGAGCTCGATAAGGTCCTTGTCACGGTCCTGAAGATTGTCGTTCGGGAACTTGAGGCTACCGGGGCATTTTTCACCACGTTTCCCCACTTCTACGGTGAAGTGCCTGCGGACTTCAACGATCCGAAGATAAGGGAAGCAAATGACGCAACGGGCGATTCTGCAAAAAATCGATGGGTGCGGTTTCCGCTGAGCGACAAGGCCGGCCAGCCATTTTCCGAACTGGTCGCAATCTTGCCTGCAGATCGCACCCTTACGCTGGACGAGATGGACTTTCTCTCGAGCCTGGCTATCCAAGCCGCGGCAGCTATCGAAAATGCGCGCTTCCATGAACGCGCGTTGGAGTGGCGGCGGGTGGAGGCCGACCTCGCCGCCGCGCGCGACATTCAGCGAAGTCTGCTGCCGCAACAAATGCCCGAGATCTCCGGCTACAGCATCGCCGCACATTCCGTCACCTGCTACGAGGTGGGCGGCGACTACTTCGACATCGTCCCCTTACCGTCAGGTGACACTGTCATCGTTGTCGCTGACGTAGCGGGAAAAGGTCTCTCCTCCGCGCTGGTTGGCACGTCCTTCCGTTCAGCCTTCCGTGCCATGGCCAGCTCCGAAACGACCCTTGTCGACTTGGCCACTCGGATGAACCTCCTGCACTACAACGAAGGCCCTGAGGCCCGCCGCCGTTACGTCACGACGTTCCTCACGCGGCTCAGCCCCGCGACCAACGCCCTCGAAGTGGTCAACGCGGGCCATAATCCCGCCTTTCTGGTTTCTGCGACCGGCGACGTCCGCCACATCGAAGCATCCGACAGACCGGTGGGCATCTTCCCCCTCTCCAACTACACCTCGGAGAAATTTCTGCTGGATAAGGGTGCGCGGTTGCTAATCTACACCGACGGGTTAACTGAGGCTTGTCGCGGCGACGAGGAGTTTGGCGGTGAGCGTCTTCTCCAGGCCTTTCGCAACTGCAACTCGGTCACCGCAGAGAGTATTCTCGAATCGCTGTGGGCCACTTTGAGAGATTTCTCGGACGAGCCCAGGCTGTCGGATGACATGACCGCGCTCGTACTGTTACGACAGAGATGACGGAGAGTGAATTGGTTGACACTTTAGAGAAAAACGTAAGCACCATCGAGCTTCGCCTGCCTTCACGACTCGGCTACGAGAAAGTTGCCATGAATACAGCCGCTAGTGTCGCCAAACTGATGGGCTTCGCCGACGAACGCGTCGAGGATCTCAAGACCGCCGTCGCCGAGGCCTGTATCAACGCCATGGAGCATGGCAACAAACTGGACGAAACCCTCAGCGTTAGCGTCATTCTTTCGATGGACGCTCATTCGCTGGAGGTAAAGGTTCTCGACACCGGGAGCGGTCCCAAGGGAACCAAGGCGGCCCCAGACATCGACAGGAAGATGCAGGGCGAAGAAGACGCCCGCGGCATGGGCATGTTTCTCATCCGGGCTCTCGTCGATGAGGCCGAGTGGGTCAGTTCACCTTCCGCCGGCAGCTACGCACGCATGGTCATCCACCTCAAGAGGACGGACGCCCAAGACCAAACCACCCAAGCGATCGAGGAGAGAGCCACAATGCAGGAACAAGGCACACAGGTAAAGATGGAAGAAGTTTCCTGCGGCACAGGCCCTATTACTGTCCTCAGGTTTGCCGGCGACATCACCAGCACTTCGCAAGCGGCCGTGCTCGGAACGTATCAGGGTCTGCCCGAAAGCGTAAAACGCATTCTCCTTGATTTCTCGCGAGTCGAGTACCTCAATTCCAGCGGCATAGCCCTCATCATCCAGATGATGATCGCTGCTAGCAAGCGCGGCCAAACGATCCAGACCTTCGGCCTGACGGCCCACTTCCAGAAGGTCTTCACCATGGTCGGGATCACGAAGTACACAACGCTACATCCCGATGAAACCACAGCCTGCGCTGCCTTTACGACCTGAGCTACAAAGTCTAGGATTTGCATACTCCGTATGCGCACTCCAGCGAGAATCAATGATGTCGTAAACACCTCGATCCCGTCGGTTCCATGTTCTTCCATTACTCTCTGGACTAAGACCTCGGCGAACGTGGATAAGGCGGGTTCTCTGGCACGTCGAAGGAGAACGTTTGTGAGTATTGCAGCAGCACTGTCACGCCGTACCAAATTCCCGAATTGTTGCACCAAAAGCCCAGGCGAGGTTCAGGTGAAAGTTGTTCTGGGATTTTGATGCAAAGTCGCGAAACTGGAACTCGGACTGGCTCGTGGCTCTAAGGCAAGAGTCGGTGATCGCCCCGTATGTAAGCGGGTCGAAACGCTCGACCTGCGATTGTCCAAGAAAGCCCGAGAGTTGCTTGGTCCGGTTGCGATCTCAACACTGCAGCCCAAACGCCCGATGGATGTATTGCAGATCGATCACACACCGGTGACCGCGACAGGCTAAGCGCCAATCGCTTAATCCATTTCCACTCTCTCTCCTCACGTATTCACCCATGGAACTCGTCGCCCCAATCAGCAAATAGAGATCCGCCGGGATTTGCCACAACCACGATTTCCTATCCCCCGGCAACTGCCCGAGTTACCATCAGTGACAGCACATTGAAGGCCAAGCGGAGACTCACCATTCGGAATCCTTCAACCATCCCGAAAGCTTTGCTCCTCACAGCCGTCCCGATACTGCTCCAGATTTTCCTCTTGTCCGCCCGGCAAGTTCGAGCCCAAACGGCTGCTATTGCTTCCAAGGCGATCTCTACTGCTTCTCCACCCGGCAGCATCACCATCGATGCTGCGAAGCTCGACTCCGTGCTCTCGCTCGACGGTCCCTGGCGCTTCCACCTGGGCGACGACACCGCCTTCGCCTCGCCCAGCTTCGACGACTCCACTTGGCCGCTGCTCAAACCTGCTCAGACCTTCGACTCAGCTCACTTGTCCGTTATCCCACGTAGCTATACATGGCTCCGCCTTCATCTTCACGTCCTCAACGCCAACTACCCTCTAGGGGTTTCGATCGCGACCAACCATCAACAACAGTTCGAACTCTACGCCAACGGTCAGCGCATCGGCACCAGCCCCGGCGCAATATCGGACCTATCGCAGTTGAGCAAACCCTTCGCCATCGCCCTGCCCGCACAACAAGATCTCGTCCTCGCCTTACGCATTGGCCGTTCGTACTCCGAGACCGTCACCAGCTCTCCGCTTGCAGGTATTCAAATCGGCGCACTGCCGGCCGTCTCCACCTCCGTCGATCTGGCCTCCATTCGCAACTTCAACGACTTTGTTCTCACTGATCTGCTCTCGTGCCTCGTTTTGCTGGCCAGCGGGACGCTCGTACTTATCCTCTTCCTCACTCAACGTAGCCACAAGGAGTACTTATGGCTTTCTGCCAACTGTTTCGTGGCAATGGTCTTCCTCGGACTCCTTGCGGCCTTGGAACTGGGCCTGTTCGCTATCTCGAGGAGTATCTATCTGCTCTTCACATACTTCGGATGGGCCATGATCTTCACGAACCTGGAGTTCGTTGCCCGCTTCACCAAGGTGCGAAGGCGAATCCCCCTCCGCATCTTCGAGGTCTACCTCGTGCTGGCGCCGATGCTCGTAATCGCCCCCGGTTTCGCCGGTTCCCTCTATTTTCCTGCGCTCGTCATCATGTCCGTCAGCTGGTTTGTCTTCGCTCTCACTTATCTCATCCAGTCCTATCGTCGCGGAAATGGGGAATCTGGCTTCCTCGTCCTGCCCTACATCTTGCTCGGCATCCTGTACGTTGGAGAAAACGTCTCTCGTGGCAATGTCCGCTTTGTGCATATCCGCGACCACTTCACCTGGGGCTACGTAGGCACGCGCCTCGCCGACATCGATAGCGTAGTATTCATGGTCATCATCGTCGCAGTTGTGCTCTACCGTTTCAATCGTGTCAGCAAGGATGGGGAGCGGTCAGCCGCGGAGTTGGAGGCTGCGCGAACGGTACAGCAGGTCCTCATACCTGAGGAGTTGCCATCGATTGCTGGGTTGAGCATTGCAAGCGTCTACCAGCCTGCGCAGCTGGTCGGCGGAGACTTCTTCCAGATTATGCCCGTGGCGCAGGGTGGGGCGCTTGTTGTACTAGGAGACGTCTCAGGCAAAGGCATACAAGCCGCCATGACCGTCTCCCTCCTCGTCGGGGCCTTTCGCACCGCAGCGGAGACGACAGTCAGCCCCGCCGTCCTGATGGAAACCCTCAACCGCCGCCTCCACGGTCGCGGCGTCGGCTTCACCACATGTCTCATCCTTAACATTGCCGCCAACGGCGAGGTCGCCGCCGCGAATGCCGGACACCTCCGACCGTACCTCAATGGCACCGAGCTCGAACTCGAAGTCGGCCTCCCCCTCGGTTTTACCCCGGACGCCTCTTACCTCGAAACTCACTTCATCCTCTGCCCCGCCTGCACCCTCACCCTCCTCACCGACGGCGTCGTGGAGGCGACTCATCCCACCACCCGGGAGCTCTTTGGCTTCGACCGCACCCAGGCCATGAGCACGCAGTCCGCGGAAGCCATCGCGGCAGCTGCCCAGCTCTTCGGCCACGGAGCCCCTCAGTCTGATGACATCACTGTCCTCACTATCACCCATACCTGAGCCGCCCGTCACGCTCCCAAATCATGGTCAATCCGAGGAGTTATCTCCCTGTGCACGAAAAGTCGTGCCAGCTCAACCGGTCGATGCAACACTATCTAATCAGCTGATCCACAAATGCTTACCCTGAAGAATCGATCTGTTTGGCTGATGTGGCCAAAACCTAGCCAGGCAAGGTTCCGGCTGATCTACCCCTAGCCAGCGCTTTTAGCTTTTATTTTCATTGAATGTGGGTCTGAGCTGAGTGTTGCGTCGACCCATTGAGACCACCCGGGCTTTCGGCAAGTTCGGCAATCGGATGCAGTGGAGCGGTCGAATCACGATCACCGTTTGAGATCCTGGGCAGGTTCAACAGGAAAGATGCCGTCGAAACACGGCGGTAGTTGCTTATTATCGGCTGGCAAGCCTATCGGTTTATGAGGCTTTCTGAAAGCTCCCCTTGGTCCGCCGTCGTTTTAGAATTCGAGACTCTGGACTATGTCTGCGGATCGATTTGTCTCACGAGCACGTTACGTTCCCGCTCTAGCTCTGTGCCCTTATTATGCTTCCTTTTCTCCCCCCGGAATTGCCGCAGCGAAAATGGTGGCCAAGGAGCTGTATGATCGGCAGCATCCGTCCACCCGACCGGCTTGGCCTTCGACTTGCTTGTACCGCAGATTCCTTCTGCAGGAGCCTCGGCCGAAGGTTACTCGACTATTGGTGTGGGATTACTTTCGCGTCATACACAGTCTTCCCGCCCACCATCGTCAACACCGATTCCGTCTTTGGTAGATCCGAAGCATCAACCGTGAAAATGTCTTGCGATAGAGCAGCCAGATCAGCGAGCTTCCCTGGTTCCAGACTGCCTTTGTCTTTTTCCGCAAACTCGGCGTATGCGGATGTCAGGGTGTAAGCGATCACCGCTTGTTCCCGCGTGATGGCTTCGGATGGCCGATCTGGATCGAGAGACGCAAACATAATATTCAGATAGGGATTGGTTGGCCCATCCGAACCTAATGCAACGGGAATGCCTGCGACCAGCAAGGATCGCAGCGGTTGGGCTTTCAGCCTTTCAAGAACGCTACCCATATCAGGATTCACTTCGACGCCGGCGAGATGAATCCCGTTCTGTACCACAACGATTCCCATCTCCTTCACCCGCGGAATCAAATCCGGTGTCAGGCCGTCGCCATGCTCGAACCGGACTCGCTGTTTGGCCCACATTTGCGCTCCGCCCTCGGCCTGCATAGCGGTCAGCATCGCCGCGGCGGGCGGATATGCGGACACATGAAGCAGCAATTGATCATGGTCATGCAGCGACTCCCGTAACATAGAGGCAATTTCTGTTTCCGGGAACGTCAACTGTTCATGTAGCAGGAAGTAGTCCATGGTTGCCGGATCGTTGCGATGCGCGAAGGTTCCTTCGAGGGGAGTGCCGTCGAGCATCCACTTGGTGCCGCTGACAGTTATGAGTGGATTCGAGCTCCGTGGAACTGGTCGGCCTTCTTGTACGTCGCGGCCGGCAGGAGTTGTTCCCGGCATTCGCATTACGCGAACACGAATTGGAGTTGGCATTTTCTCAAGGAGCGCGACGCACCGATCGGGCGGCATGTCATTCGACATGTCCTGGATAGTTGTGATCCCCCACTTGACGGCCGCGAATAAGGTCTTGCCTAACTCTGCAAGAGCGTCCGCCTCACTCGTCTGGTCCGAAAGGCTGCGCGACGCATTTAACGCCGCATATTCGCGAATGACCCCGGTGAGCCTGCCCTTAGGTGACCTTTCATAGCGTCCGCCAACCGGATCAGGTTGGTCCTCTCGAATTCCAACTCGCGCAATCGCTGCACTGTTCACGATCCAAGCATGGCCGGTAAACGTTTCCAAAATGACCGGGTTGTTGGGAGCCACCTGGTCGAGGGTGTCCCGATTCACTGCAAGATCGCGAAAAATCTTCCAGGCTATCTGACCGTAAATGAATGTCCCCTTCGGCGCCTTCAACACGGCGGCGGCAATCGCAGCCTTCACTTCAGGCCAGTCCGGATCAGGACTTTTGAACTGCAGGTCCATGCGGTTGGGAGGAGAGATGCTAAGGTGGTTGTGTGCGTCGTTGATACCGGGAATTATGGTCCGTCCGCCGAGGTCGATCTGTTTCGTGTGAGGCCCAGCTAGGGCCCTGATTTTCGCCGAGTCGCCGGTCCCTGTGATGCGCTCCCCACGAATCGCGAGCGCTTGCACATACGGATGCGCAGCATCGCTGGTAAAGATCTTTCCGTTGAGCAGAACCAAGTCTGGCGCCGCCTGTTGGCTTTTAGCTGCTACATGAGATAGCACCACAAGCAAAACTGCGATGCAGGTTTGGATTGATCCGCTCATGAACTCGAACTCCAATTCGCGCCATCGCGGCACTGTCTACGATTCAGGCACGGCTAATACGTTGGGAAGAAGGATTACTCCTTCGCGTTGCTGTTCTTCGGCGGAATTGTATGCCATTCGGCCTTGTCCCAACGCTCAGCAACGCGTTCTCCAACGAAGTGGGCGCCGCGATTGTCTGGGTGCTGCCTTGCGCCTGAGCCTTGAATTCGCGGAAACACCGCCTCCTAGCACAAATGGCGCCCGAACATCTGCAGTCTCAGCGCGAAGTGAAACCAAAGCGAGTTGTGGATAAAGGCGTTGGCGACGAGTGGGCTTGCCACAACGAGGCTTGCCACAGTTATGGCCGCGCCACCCCCTAACGTTGTCAGGTGTATTTTCCGGATGGTCAGGAAGTCATAGCACGCGATCAGCGCGAGCAGCACCCAACAGCCGATAGTGGACGCCCTTAAATCGTGCCCCGGCCAGACTGGCCAACGGAAGAAAGCCTGAGGCAAGAGGCAAATTGTTGCGAGCAGCATCAAGCGTTTATGGGCCGGGGGATTTCTTCGCTGAAAGTAGCCGAAACAGGCGAGCAGCGCGAATTCCAGCACCTCAAAAAGCGTCACTGCCAGGAAAAAGGCTATCCGTGGATCGGCAGGTGGAAAGAGTCTCGCTATGGCCTCGAAGGACACCGCGACACCACCTAGAACGACGAGACATGCTAAACCGAAGCCCGCAAGCCCCAATCGCCGATGCAGCCGCACCCGGTGGGCGGCAATCAAGGAAGTCTGCGTGATCAACAATAGAATCCAGGAGGTGTAAATGGCGCCATGGATCACCACGAGCAGCGGCAAAGGCTGGGCGATGGACATGAAGCCGCGTTGAATGGGGGGAATTTTGACAATCCCTCGAAGGAAAAACGTTGGCGCAAAGCCGACGAATACCGAGATCAGAATCAGCGCCGCCATTGCAGAGAAAAATTTGCGCCCGTAGTTCGTTCTGGTCTTGAGCTTTGGCCCCGTTTCACAGAGTTTTGCGGATTGAGCCATCATGTGAACCTCCTTTTGGCCGGACCTGCCAGTTGAAGATCCGCCGGCACTATCATCGGCGACTGTAATAAAAGGGTCCGTTCAGTACAGGTAGGCGAACGATACGGTCGGAGTATGAAATCACGCTCGCCGCGCCCAAAATTGGCTTGGCACAGGCCAGCTTACTAAGAGGTGGATTGCTCGAGTACACGAATCAGACGGGAAGTCTCAGGATTGTGCTATTTTCTTCGCATGCCGATCCTGAGCAAGCCCGAGATGGCCGAATTCAGCCGGGTTCCACCGTCGTTTCGCCATACAATCTCTGGGCGCGGTGTGTGGAGGCTTTGCACTCTGGAACAATCCTGCATCGGCCCAATGCACGACCCCACTCCATCGGCTCCCTTCCATCATTTTGCCGTCCGACTCGATCATGCTCCCCTGAGGATGGGGTGGATGCTGGACGGCAAACGCACGGATACGAATATGCCCGAGGACCATATTTCGTTCATTCCAGCTGGCGCAAGTTTTACTGGATGGTTGAATCGGCCGGTTGACTTTGTCTGCCTCTATTTCACGCCTTCTGCCTTGATGGCCGCCGCTGGGGAAGAGGCGATGGTGGCGGCAAAGTCCGAGATTCGCCCAGTGTTGGGCGTGCAGTCTCCAACGCTGTGCAGGCTGGTACGCGCGCTGCACAGCGACGCAGTGCAGGGTCATCCCTATGAATGGTATTAGGCGACTCGATCTTTGTGAGCATGGCTGCCCTGCTCGTCAACGATGGCCGCATCGTTAGTCGAAAACTCTATCGCGAGGGAATTGGCGACCGACGCATTCGACGCACACTCGACTACATCCACGCCCACATCGATCAAGAGATCGACGTCTGTTCGATAGCCGCGGCAGCGGCCACCAGTCCGTACCACCTCAGCCGCACGTTCCGGATCTCTCTAGGGTGCTCCATTTGGCAATATGTCTCACGCAACCGCGTCCAACTCGCCACCGGCTTGATGAAAGATTCGGCACTGACTCTCGCGCAGGTCGCATCCATGTCTGGCTTCGAAAGCTACTCGACCTTTGCGGCAACATTCAAGGCGGATCGCGGGGTCTCTCCCGCACGCTTTCGTTCCGATCTCTAAGAACATAGGTTGCGAGTCTTGGGCGGCCAAATTAGGTCAAAGCTTCTTCAAACCGTTGCGGGTGTATTACCGGCTACCCATCAGTAACTACTTGTTAAATACCCATCCGGCCTAGTCGTTTTCGTTATGCTGCCTGCCTCGTCTGTTTTGTCGGCGGCATTCTCATCCACGGGCAGCAAAATTGATTGCAGACAGAATCTTGCAGTAAACAAATGGAGCAGAGCGAAAAGCCCTAATATCTATCTTGTTTTCTGCTCGTTCTAAGTTCTGCCTACGATTACTCCCGATATGTCGGCTAGTGTTTACGAATGCGGTTGGATTCACTTGGACGAATAACCGGCATCTCGGACACGTGAATTGCGACCGATGGTTGATCCTGAGTACCGAACAATACGCCAAAGTGAAGAAGTACCTTCATCCGGCCTCCTCGCTGCTACCATTGATCGATGGGGTATCGCGTTCAGATCAGGCCATTCTTACTCACCGAAGGCGACTTCAAGGGCCACATGGAATACATTCACTTCCATGTATTTCTCGACGGCGTCGAAGTTGGGCGCTGGTCTGAAACAAACATTGGCCAGCTTCCGGATTCTCTGGGTAAACTCGTCGGCAGGGCCAAAGCCATCGAATACGACCGCATCCTCCGCACCAACATTGAGGTCGATGTGCCGGGCGAATACACCGAGGAGCAGCTTCGCTTGCTTCACACTCCGCATCGCGGCGAATAGATCATGGCGACCAGGAAAACGAAACAGCCTCGAAAAAAGGCTCCGACGCAGTCCACGGTTAGTGTTGAAGAGCAGGTCGCTGAAGCCCTTACCGAGAAACCAAATAAGACTACTGCGGAACATGCCAATGCCAGAGTCCCATCCCTCGGTGAGCGAGTGACAACAGGCAGCTCCGGGACCGTCTTCACCATCACCCGTGTCAGCGAAAAAGACGTCGATCTCCAGCTTCCCGGCACGAATATCGAGCGGTTCCGCGTGCCGGTTGATGATCTGCGATACGTCGATGCGCCGAAGGAACCGAGCCGATCGAGCAAACGAGCGAAGCCGGCAATCAATCTGGAAGAGGTCCGAGAGCGGATTGCCACCGCACAACAAAGCAGCATCGACCAATTCAGCCGTGACATCGCAATCCTCAAAAAATACCTGAAGAGCAAAGGCATCGAGCAGGACGCGCTCGATGAACTGGATCAACTCTGCAACGACACCGAAAAGAGATGGCGCGCCGCAGTTGAGACCATCG
Organism: Edaphobacter aggregans; assembly: GCF_003945235.1. Classification (NCBI taxonomy): domain Bacteria; kingdom Pseudomonadati; phylum Acidobacteriota; class Terriglobia; order Terriglobales; family Acidobacteriaceae; genus Edaphobacter; species Edaphobacter aggregans. The sequence goes on along the minus strand of NZ_RSDW01000001.1, from coordinate 5,070,870 downwards.
AAGGCTTGCTGGAGAACTAGCTCGGTACAGCTATTCGCGCCAAATTCGCATCGAAAACGATCATGCAGGCGAAGGCGAAGGAGTGACTGGCCAAAATAAATCTTGGCTCTACGTCTGTCCGAAACTCTATAGGAGGTACGTACAGCCATGGCTGCGAACCCTGAAGACTTCGATACTTCGGACTCGAAGCTAACTCTTGCAAAACAATTGGTAGGATTGGTGTGGGGGTCGAACACTATGCCCGCGACATTCGAAGTTGAATATGAAGGAGCAAAATGGGAGATTCTCGTGCGAGTCAAGGAGGCCGCCTCGTGACCGATCCTCAGGGTTGCGTGCCAACATTTCAGGTGAACCTGCAACCCGATACGGATCGAGAGCCGCGCTAACCGCGATCGATGGCGGCTCGTTCTGCTGCATCGATGTGAATCAAAACGAGGCTCAGAGGCTGCAGATTCTACAGACGGATTCCAGCGAATAATCATGTGTGGCCGCTACTACCGACGCTCTGACAAACAGAAGATCGCTGAGGCATTCCACATCGCGCATGACGATGACGTTATCTTACCTCCGTGGGATTACAACGTCGCCCCGACGACGCATCAGCCTGTCATCCGCCACAATCGCGACACCGGCGATCGGGAACTCACACTGATGCGATGGGGGCTCATTCCCTTCTTTGCGAAAAGCCCCGAAGAGTTTAAAGATCTTTCCACGATCCTCGCCCGCGCTGCGACTCTTCTGGAACGACCGACTTGGCGCGAACCCTTCAAGCGACGGCGCTGCCTCGTCCCGGCTGATGGCCTTTATGAATGGCCTAAGCCCGGCCACGCTATATCCCCTACCTTCACGCCCGAACCTATTGATGAACCAAACGCCACGGGCGATCTTTTCGGCGGTCCTGTCAAACCTACCAAAGCTGCAAAGCCGGTGAAGCGCGTCTTCAATATCACTCTTGCCGATCCAGCAGCAATGCCGTTCGCCTTCGCTGGTCTGTGGGACTACTGGAAGCAGCCCGACGGCAAATACCTTGAATCGTTTGCCATTGTCACTACCGAGCCGAACGAACTCGTCAGTACCATTCACGACCGCCTTGCACTGATTCTCAAACCGCGGGACTACGACCGCTGGCTTACCTCCGACGACAAAGAGGATCCGCGCCTTCCACTGGATCTCCTCCATCCGCTCGACTCTGACGAGATGAAGATGGTCCCGGCCAACCCAGCCGTGGGAAACTGGCGCAACAATGGACCCGAGATGCTCGCATATACGAATTGATCACTTCTTTCTCGTCATAGATCATCAGACTGCCTCCGCTATGAAAATGGCCAGCAGCCAGCAGATCCCGCACACCGAAGCGATCGTAAGCAAAGTAGCGGCCTTTCGTCCTGCCATTCGGGACAGGGCAGCTCCATATAGACCACCGCCACACAGGTAACAAAGAGAGTTTCCAGGTACATGAGATCTCCGATCCAAAAGAAATGGCTTTCCCGGAATGGAGAAAGCCTCGTCGTAAAGATGTGTTGAACGATGTTCTAGGCGGCCTTCGCTGCGCGGCGCCATCTGGCCTGTTTCTCCCATACTTCGGGATCAATCGGAATTGGGACTGTACGCGCCTTTTCGGCGTTGTAGAACGCCCCATGATGGTCGAGGCTGCCGTAGCGAAGGAGCCGGGTGAGCATGGCCAAAGCACTGGCAGCCAATACGCTGTTGAGGAACGGTTCCTGACGCTCGAGCGCCTCGGCTGCGGAGCAGCTTGGCAGCGGTCCTTCGCCTTGCGAGGTATCCATGATCGATGGAAATAGTTCGGTCACGGTTCGCAACCGAGTTCGGCTCTGGTGGTTGATGTCATTCAAAGGCTGGCCCAGGACAAACTGCCCGTTGCTTGCGTTATTTCCGATGTCGAGCCAATAGCGTATATGGCGCCAGGGGCCTGAGCGGGATTGGAAGGCTTCATGTATCTCACGCCTCGCAGCTCGGGTGTCGACGCAGCTGATGACGAAATCGATGGTGCTGTCGTAGCCCGTACCCGGGTTTCGGTTTTGCTTCGAGAAGAAGCACTCCTCCGAGCGCCACGCCAGCCCATGAAAGAGATTGACTCGATTGACCAGAAGCGTGGCCTTGTTATGTCCCACGTCGGCGGCTCCGAAGGGTTGTCGGACGCAGTTGGTAGGTGACACGGCATCGCCATCCATGACCGTGACGTCGATTCCTTCTGGCCTTCCCCAGGCCTCGAGCGCGCGGTGCAGGTAAGGTAGTCCAAAGAGGACTGCGCTACCGTTTCCTCCCGAGCCAATAAGTAAGACGCGCAGCGTGCGTCGGTATGGACTATCTATGTTCGACAGCGTGTGGACAATTCTCATCGACGAGCCTCCTGCCAAATAAGACTCGCGATGGTCCGCTGCGCTTATGAGGTGATGAACTGATGAAGAGTTTGGTTGTCGGCAACAAGGAACTGTGCAGGAAATCGTCTTTTTTCCGCGAGCGATCTCCACAGTCCGACGAAGCCGCCCGGATGTTCGGTCAGTCTCTTTGAAGAATTGGGATGAGTGAACTCGCTTTCAAAAAACGCGCTCTCCCATCTCGGCAGCGAATCGACAGTCGCCTGTGGAGGTACCCGTGCCGTTCCCAGACATACATCGCCGCAGTCGTTTACATTCCAGTACGGCGCACGATAGAGAGCAGTCTGCAGATCCGGCCGTTCGTTCCGCAGGAGGGCACGGACTTCGAGATGACGCTTGTGCGCGCGAAAGACCAACGGCGGCTGAGGAAACTTCTTTCCGGACAGCTGCGCAACTTCGGTGTTCTTTTCCTTCGCGTAAAACATCCGCCGCATGGATGCCGGCGTCCACCACGTAATGGAGTCCTCCGACCGGACCAGCACGTTCGATGGAAGAAACTCGATCGGAAGCGCACTGCGTAGTTGCGCACAGAGCGTGAGGAGGTCTCCTTCCTGGATCGGGGATCCGGCGCCAAGAGACGGGACCCCGGAAGGATCGACCGCAACGCTATGTTTCGTGACGAAAGCGGAGGGTCCTGTTCGCTCCGAGTCCCTGTCAGTGCGATAGATAAGGAGAGCCTCACGCAGCTCGAAGCTCTTGGTGGAACTCAGACTGATCTGTGCCTGCAATGGGTGTGCTCCTTTCGAAGTCCTTGGAGAGGCCTACCAGCTCCCGGTTGATGGTGACGAGCCGCTGGATGTGCATGAGCATACGTCTGACGTCCGTAATGTCCGTTGGAGGGCGAGGCAAGAAAGCGATCGAGATCGCTGATGCCCCGGTTCTTTAGGACATCGACGAGAGGTAATGACAACATGGGACCTCTCTCCCGGTTGGAATGGGTGAAATGGGTGCGGACCTGAAACGATGGGACTGAATCTGGCCGCACGCGGCGGAAAACGCGCGCCTTGGAGACACTCCGACTTTTCATGTGAAGTAATAGAATCGTCTGGTCCCATGAGAACGCTTGGCCTGAGATCTCTGACGTTGCTGTGTGTGCATTATCGCTCGCATATATCGCGAAATGTTTTACGGGCGTAAAGTGGAGGCTTGTTCGCTATTATTCCGATTGCTCCTGAAGTAAGTCTTTGACAGGACAACCGCACATTGCAACCTTGGAACAGGAAGACTGGTTAAATGAACGACCCAAAGGGCTCTATCTGGCGTAAATGGGATTTGCATGTCCACACCCCAGCATCGCTGGTTCACAACTATGAAGGCAGTGATCCGTGGCCGCAATTCCTGGATGAGCTGGCCAATTTGCCCCCGGAATTTAAGGTTATTGGAATTAATGACTACATGTTTTTGGACGGCTACAAGCGCGTCCTGGCGGAAAAGGCGGCGGGGAAGCTCACGAATATAGATCTCTTTCTTCCAGTCATCGAGTTCCGATTGGACAAATTCGGCGGGAGCCAGGGCCATCTGAGTCGGGTCAACTACCATGTCATTTTTTCTGATGAGATCGGTCCTGATCTCATTGAGCAACAATTTCTGAACGCACTGTCCAGCAAATACACCCTCACCCCCCAGTACGACAATCTACGCACTACAGGTCAGTGGAAAGCGCTTCCGACCAGAGACAGCCTGGCTGATCTGGGGCAGCGGATCATCAACACGGTTCCGGAAGAGGAGCAGAAGAAATTTGGGATCCCTCTCATGGAGGGCTTCAATAATCTTTGTCTCAACCTGGACTCGATCAGCGAAGCGCTGGATTCACACTATTTCAAGAGCCGATATGCAACCGCCATTGGGAAGACTGAATGGGCTGACATCAAGTGGAACGATCACACGATAGCGGACAAGAAGACAATTATCAACGCGACGAACTTTGTCTTCACGGCATCGGCCACGGCGCAGCATTATGACAACGCAAAGCAATCTCTGACCAAAGCGGGTGTCAATGACCGGCTGTTGGATTGCAGCGACGCTCACGCCTTTCGCGGGTCGTCGCACAAGGATCGGTTAGGCAATTGCTTCACATGGGTGAAATCGGACACCACATTTGCAGGATTGCTGCAGTTGCTCATTGAACCGGACGAGCGGATCTATGTGGGTGATATGCCTCCGCAGGTGGCGCGTGTGCAGAACAATCCCACTAAATACATCAGTTCCATAGAGATCAAGCGCAAACCGACAGCTACCATAGGCGAGGTGTGGTTCAACAACACACTGCCATTGAATCCCGGCTTGGTCGCAATCATCGGGAACAAAGGTAAGGGCAAGAGCGCCCTCACTGACATTATTGGATTACTTTGCAATACCCGCCAGAACAAAGACTTCACGTTTCTGTCGCCAGAGAACTTTCGACAGCTGCGCGACAACAAAGCAAAACACTTCGAAGCGACCTTGCGCCTGGAGAGTGGAACGCCGATGAGCAAAGGTCTCGAGGAGGCGGTGGACGAAAATCAGCCAGAGCTGGTGAAATACATACCTCAGAATTTCCTGGAGAAGATCTGCACGCAGCTTGGCAGGATTGAAGAGTCAGAATTCGACAGAGAGCTGAAAAAGGTAATCTTTTCACACGTCGAAGACGCGTATCGGTTAGGGCAGGCCTCTCTTGATCAGCTAATCGCGTATAAGGCTACAGAGGCGACTCAAAAAAGCGAGCTTCTGAAGCAGGAACTCCACCGCCTTAATGAACGCATCATCGCACTTGAGGAAAAGTCGGAGCCTACTTATCGAAAGCGAATCGACAACCTTCTTGAAAATAAGAACAAAGAGCTGACTGCGCATGATGCCGCTAAACCTGAGGTTGTCAGTAGGCCTGACAACGATCCTGCGCGACAGGCCGAGATCTCTCAAACATCGGACAAGATTGATGCGGCCAAGGCATCCCTCAGGTCAGAAGAGGCTAATATCCTAGCGGCAACTCAGCAAAAGGCAGCGTTCGTGCAACTCATCGCAACTGCGGATCGTCTCACCGCCCGAGTAAACAATCTGAGCCGCCAGATTCAGACATTCATCTCGGAAAGCCAAGATGACTTCGACAGTCTCGGTCTGACCCTCGACGGCGCTCTAAGCGTAACAATCGACAAAACTCCAATTGCACAGAAACGGGCTGCGCTCGTTATCGAACAGCAGCTGATCGCCGCTAGCCTAGACCCTTCCCTCCCGGGGAGCCTTCCACAGAGGAAGGCAGAAATCGAGCGATCGATCAAGAAGCTGGAGAATGATCTTGATGAGCCTAACCAACGCTATCACGCCTACGAAACTGCTCTGAAAAATTGGGACAACCAGCGGCTGGCGATCCTGGGAAACACGACAACGCTCGATACGGTGGAATATTTCAAGGCCAAGCTGAGCGAACTCGATGCAATACCGATTCAGCTGCAAAATGTTCGAGAACTGCGCATGGCGAAGGCAAAAGAAATCCACGGTGTTATCAGAGAGCTGGCCGACACCTATCGGGAGCTGTACGCGCCAGTGAACCAGTTTATTGAGACCCGCCCTCTGGCCAAAGAGAAGTTCCAGCTCAATTTTGAGGTAGGCTTGTAGATGCAGGATTTCTCGACGAATTCTTCGAACTGATTTCTCAGGGCGCTGCGGGTACTTACTGCGGCGTTGAACAGGGGAATAAGTTCCTGAAGACACTGCTGGTCCGACAGGACTTCGACTCCGAAACGGGTGCGGAAGCTTTCTTAAACGAAATCATAGCTTCGCTACAAACGGATTTACGTCCCGACGGGAAAGGCGTGAAGGTAACCGACCAGCTCCGAAAGGGAAAAACCGTGATGGCCCTTTACGACTTTATCTACGGCATGGAATATATAAGACCCCGGTACGCATTGCGAATGGGAGCCAAAGAGCTTTCCGAGCTGTCGCCTGGTGAACGAGGAACTCTTCTCCTCGTTTTTTACCTTTTGGTCGACAAAGACGATATTCCTCTGCTGATCGACCAGCCGGAAGAGAATTTGGATAATCAAACTGTATTCGAATTGCTCGTGCCGTGTATGAAAGAGGCAAAGCGGCGGAGACAGGTTTTCATGGTCACACACAACCCGAACTTGGCTGTTGTCTGCGATGCCGAACAAATTATCTGCGCTGATCTCGACAAAACGAACAAGTACACCATGAACTACATGTCGGGAGCGATCGAAAACCCTAAAATCAATCAGGCAATCGTTAATATTCTTGAAGGCACAATGCCAGCGTTTCATAACAGGCAGGACAAGTACCAGCCTGTGGTTCTGGCTGTTTGATAAAAAAAGAAGACTGAAAGATACTGCGATAGCCGCCTTCGGGTTAGGAGCCACTCACAAGTCTTTTTTGCCAAGGCTTCAGCGCTCGGTCAAATTAGGGGAAACGAAGAGTTCGACCGTAGTCCTTCCGACGATTTCATCCTCATCCTTCCTGAAACAGTCCAGGCGACTAATTCCGTAACGTCGCACTTAACAAGTGAATAACTTCGGGCGCTCCAGCAGCAATGAAGTTTCCCTGCTCTCACATTCCCACACGATAAGCGTTTACGAGCCGATCTTCTTTAGTGTTTCCAGTGCCTTATCCGAGCAATGTTTTGCGAATGAGCAACGCTTTAGGACGTCTTCGTCCTTATGCTCGTGGGAAAATTGAACACGCACGCGGAAAGTGGAACGGATATGGGGCAAGTTCAGCAAGCAAAGAAGCGGCGGCGAGAACGACGGAATGACCTTCTAAATAAGTACCCATTTTGCTACTTCTGTGGTGGCCTCAATCCCGCCACGACAATAGACCATGTGCCGCCAGAGGCTTGCTTTCCAAAGGCATACTACCCAGAAGAATTCGAGTTCCCGGCGTGTTTTTCGTGTAATCAAGGGGCAAGAAAGCACGATCAAATCTTTGCGCTGTACTCCATTCTCTCCGACTTCGATGATCAGAAGTTCGGGAACGGACCCGACCGGGTAAGGCTCGACGGACTGATCAACGCAGTAAAGCGGAATTACCCCAGCGCGATGCCCGATTTCGACGCAGCCAAAGGCATCCATCGCAGCGGCCATATCTACACGTCTCAGCCCGTGGCGTATTCGGCGAAAACAACTCCAGAAATGCAGGAGGCTGCCAAATTTATGGAGGGAAAGCTCACCCATGCGCTCTATCTCCGCGAAGTGGGCAAAATTATGACCCCAGCGCATCGGTTTGTAGCCGGTATTTATCAGCCGCAACTCGATCACACTGGCGCGCTCACCGAATACTTCCAGAACCTGCTGCCCAACGTGACAATTGGGGCACGACCGAATATCAAAGCATACGGTGATCGATTTAGGTATATGTCCGGCTATAAAGACGCTGAGGACTTCTTCGTCTTCGCAGCGCAGTTTGGTCGGGGATGCATCATTTGGGGAATCGTCTGCGGACCAGGTATGCGTGATCCCAACATTGGACCCGCTGGCTCAATGAAGCCCAAGGCTGGCGGGTGCGGACCGGACCGAACGCCCTGAAATATCGTCGTCTCAGGTGCGGCCAGTGTCTGTTGTTGGCTACTTCTTCTTGTCATCCTTATGCGCTTCCCAATGCCCAGCCGGATCATTCTGGGACCAGTCGTAATCCTGTTCCTTTGTTGTCGGAAAGCGTTCACGCCTGCGCTTCGCAATCCCAGAAACCTGAATCACGAGCACGAAAAGCAGGACGGCAATAACAGCAAGCAGAAACTCAATCCGTTCCATTCTTATCTCCGTCTGGCGGCGTTATCGTAACGATGGCTGGAAGTTTTGTTGCCGATATGAGGTTTGACCTTCGGAAATATTGATTACTCACACCAATCAAGACAGGGTCAGAGGTCCAGACTCTTCTCCCTTGGGTATCTGTCGGTATCCACACTCCGCAGCCACTGAATCCGTGGGGATCGATGTCCTCGCCAGTGTATTCGAGCAAAAAGTCCGTGTCTGGCGATACAGAGTTTGACAGGCCCTTAAATTTGTCGGCATTGATCCGGATCGAGTATCGAGACAGCATGTTCGCAGCGCCAAGGAAGCAAAATGTATTGTTTCCGACAGTGTGCAAAGGTCGCGAATTAGCCACAGGAAAGCCAAACATGAGGGTTGAAATTCCGTCCAGTTGCTCCTCCGGCCAATGGGAGAACTCAAACGATCTGCCGAGGTGGTAGACCTCCGGACCTTCTGGCAGAACGAAGGAGTTATCGATGCGCAAAACAGCTATATCTCTTTTCGGGTCGATCCGCGTTTCGACGATAGGCAGTGAAACTCCGACCGTAAGCCTTCCGACCTCTTTGGTCGTCGTGTCTTGCGCAGCTTTCTCGATGATCCCCTTATTCGGACTGAGCCAGAATCGCACACCCTTGATATCTACATCCTGAATATTATGGGCCGCTGTCAGGACGTATCTGTCGACGCCATCGGTGATGAAAGTTCCAGTACCGGCGCCGGTATTCTTCTCAACCGCTATCCCGACGGTGTAACTGGCAATCTTTTCGATTGTTGCAAGCTTCAATTGCTCGTTCAATGCGTCGTCGTGCATGGATAGATAATAAGCCTACGTGTGCTCACGGTCATCGATGGAATCCCATACTGTCCCGCGCAAGCTTCTCGACCAATTCGCCTACGATGACCCGGTTACGCGGTCTCGCCGCCTGTGGCGGTATGCCAAGGATCGTCCACCATCAGGGCGGGCCTCGCCGCGAACGGCAACCCGCATAAGCGAACATTTTGCGGACCCAGCCAACTCTGAACGCGAAGCACGGCTTGAAGATCGGTTGAATCGGGAATTCGAGAATCCTGTCCACACGTTCCTCGATCAGTTGGGGTATCGCACGTTTGTCATGTCACGGTCGCATATACGTCAGCTCACACGGTACGTCTCGCTTCTTTTCAACCGCTCCCAAGCCCGACGGCAAGCGACCAAACAACAGGTAGATATTGCGATTGAGTCGAGCCACGCATTGCTCAACAACGAAGCTCAGATCGCGCAGATAGCTGGCAAGTGGACATTGGATTTGATTGGCCAAGGCCAGCCGATGCAACGAAGCGTGACACTCGACGAAGTGCGCGCCGCCGTTCAGGGCATGATCGAAGACATGTTGGCCAAAGATCATCAGCAGACGACATACATCGATACGATGGAACGGGCTATGGCCTACCTCGACGACGGTATGGCCGTGCTCAAAGATTGTCTGGAACTGATCCCCAAACACTATGGGGACAAGGTTGATCTGGCACAGTTACCGGAGGACACCGAGGTTTACCGTACGTTGCAGCGTGCTGACACGGTGGGCATGTTCCAGGTCGAAAGCCGTGCCCAGATGGCTTCCCTCCCTCGCAACAAGCCGGAAAAGTTTTATGACGTAGTAGTTCAGGTGGCGATTATCCGGCCCGGCCCCATCGTGGGCAAGATGATGCACCCGTACATGCGTCGCAGGCAGCGAAAAGAGGAGATTAGTTATCCGCATCCGTCGCTTGAGCCCGTCCTGAAACGCACACTGGGCGTACCGTTTTTTCAGGAACAACTGTTACGCATGGCGATGACGGTAGCCAACTTCTCCGGGGCTGAGGCGGAGGAGCTTCGCCGGGCAGTTGGTATGCGACGTTCCTGGGAACGCATGAAGAAGCTAGAAGGAAAGCTTCGCGAAGGGATGACGGCCAACCGTATCGATGCCACCACCCAGGAAACCATCATCCAGAACATCAGTTCCTTCGCGCTCTATGGCTTTCCTGAATCTCATGCGGCGAGTTTCGCATTGATCGCCTATGCCTCGGCCTACTTCAAAGTGAGGTACTTGGCAGCTTTTACCTGCGCCATTCTCAACAACCAGCCCATGGGTTTTTACATGCCTGCGGTTCTGGTGAAGGACGCCCAGCGACATGGTCTGCGGATAAAACCAATGGATATTCAGATCTCTGAATGGGCCTGCACACTGGAGTATGAGGATGACGGAAGCCTTTCGATGCGGCTGGGGCTCGGATACGCCAAAGGACTGCGCAAGCAGGCTGCCGAAACGATTGCCAGGTCACGTCTCGATCATGGGCCTTTCCGGTCGGCGGAAGACCTCACCTCACGAATTCCATCGCTCAATCGGAAAGAACTGACTCTGTTGGCTCGCATCGGGGCGCTCAATAGTCTTGGGGGAATTGAGCATCGTCGGGATGCTCTCTGGCAAGTTGAGCGCGCGGGCAAGCTGGAAGGCCCACTTCTGCGATACCGTGAGGAACTGCTAAAGGAAGATTCCAAGAACTCGCCGCTCGAGCAGATGAATACCGATGAACGTCTGGTCGCAGATTATGCGGGAACAGGTTTGACCATCGGCCAGCATCCGATGGCATATCGCCGTTTACAGCTTAGGAGAGAGAGGATTCTTTCTGCGGAGGAATTGCGGCATAAGCGGGATGGAGACTATGTGCGGACTGCTGGCTGCGTCATTGCCCGCCAGCGGCCTGGCACAGCAAAGGGATTCATCTTTCTCTCGATGGAAGACGAGACCGGCATCGCGAATGTGATCGTGACGCCCAATCTATATGAGCGGGCGCGACAGGTCGTCACCCGAAGTAAGTTCATCCTCGCAGAAGGTCCATTGCAGAATCAGGATGGCGTAATCCATGTGAAGGCTACTCGGCTGCGAGCTCTTTCACACCCAGGTCTGGAGGTTCAATTCGCATGACTTCCACTAATCCGAATGCCCGGATTGGCGGATATAGGCGAGAGGTGGATCACCAAAAGCTCGGTCCGGCTCTCCGCATCGCCTCAAGTCTCGTGCTTGCCATTCGCACTGCGCGATGGCCGCCCACGCAAAGCGACGGAGTCTCGCATACGGATTGGGATAAGGAAGTCGAGCACAGTGTGCGAATCGCGAAGATTGTTCTATCGCACTTGACTTCACGTTGCCCTGAACTTTTTCAAACAAAGGATGTGCCGTGGTACGTTCTTAGCGATGACGAAGTGCCTAAGTAGATTTTTGATTGGTGGCTGATTATAAGTCGCATTGACGGCACGGGAAATGCTGTGTTCCGATCAACACAGTGAGTCGATAGCCTGCACTTCCAGTGGATGCGATCCTGCCAGAGATTCTTGCGTCCCTGCGGCATACCCCCAACCTTGTTATCGAAGCACCGCCGGGCGCTGGGAAGACCACCCGCGTTCCTCCAGCGATTCTCGGTCTCGTCAACGGCGAGGTCATCGTGCTCGAGCCTCGCAGGATCGCTACGCGCATGGCGGCACGAAGAGTTGCTTGGGAGATCGGCGAAGAGGTTGGCGGAACGGTTGGTTATCAGGTCCGATTCGAGGAGAGGATCGGACCCCGCACCCAGCTACGGTTTGTAACGGAGGGCATTATGACCCGCCGGCTACTGACCGATCCGATGCTCATGGGTATCGACGCGGTTATTCTCGACGAATTCCACGAACGAAATCTGGACAGCGATCTTGCGCTGGCTCTCTTGAAGCGCCTTCAACGCACTCGGCCAGAGATACGTATCGTCGTGATGTCGGCCACGCTGAATGCGGCGCCGATAGCTCGATACCTTGGAGACTGCCCTGTCCTTCGTTCCGAGGGAAGATTGTTCGGATTGTCGATCAGTCATACGCCTTACTCTCCGGAACCTCTCCAAGTTCAAGTGAGGAAGGCCGTGGAACTGCTGAATGCCGAGCAGCACTCCGGCAACATCCTGACTTTCCTTCCTGGGGTTGCCGAGATCCGGCGGACGATGCGCGAGTGCGAGACGATCGCTCGACAAACGGGAATGCTCGCCCTTTCTCTGCATGGAGATCTTTCGCCCGCAGAACAGGACCGCGCTATGCTGCCGACTGCGGAAAGAAAGCTAATTCTTGCAACGAATGTTGCTGAAAGCTCGGTGACCGTCGAAGGTGTGACAGCGGTTATTGACAGTGGACTGGCGCGGATCGCTACCTATTCTCCGTGGAGCGGAATACCGACGCTACAGATCGGCCGCGTTAGCAAAGCGTCTTCAACCCAGCGGGCGGGAAGAGCCGGCCGCACAGGGCCGGGCCAGGTGGTACGGCTCTATCCGGAAGAAGACTATGGAATGCGGCCAGACCACGACAGTCCCGAGATTGCACGCGCCGATCTCTCCCAGCTTTTGCTCAGCCTGCGGGCAATGAAGATCGAGCATCTTGATGAACTTGATTGGTTAGATGTTCCACCCGCAGAGGCCGTTCAGAACGCTGAATTGCTGCTAGACCGCATTCATCCGCATGACCGCAAGGATCGAGCCGGAGTGGCTGCTTGATCTCTTTCCAGACCGTATCGAGGAAAGATCGAGTGTGAATTGGAACCGTATATCGGAGCGAGTTGAGAAAGTAAGCGCTTTGGTTTACGAAAAGCTAGTCATTGAGGAGTCGCGGGGTGCTGCATCAGAGAGTGAAGCCGCTAACTTGCTCGCGCGTAAGGCAATCGAGATGGGCATCGACCATTTTGTAGAAAAAGAAACTCTGGAACAGCTCCTGGCTCGATTAGCCTTTGCCGGATTCGAGCAGCCTGACGTTCCCCAGGTTTTACGTGATATGTGCCAGGGGCTTCAAAGCTTCGACGATCTGAGAGGCGCTTCCAAAAACTTCATTCCACTCCTTGAAGAAAAGCTAAACGCAAGACTCCTCAATGAGGTTGCTCCTCTGAGTATTCGCCTCAAACATGGGCGCCAGACGCGGGTCCACTACGAGCAAGGTAGACCGCCATGGATTTCATCCCGACTCCAGGATTTCTTCGGAATGCAAGATACTCCGCGAATAGGGCCAGAGAACACACCTGTTGTCGTCCATCTCCTGGTTCCAAATCATCGCGCGGTACAAACTACAACGGACCTTGCTGGGTTTTGGGAACGCCTCTATCCGCAGGTTCCGCGAGAACTGATGCGCCGCTATCCGAAGCATGCATGGCCGGAGCAGCCAACCAACAGGTAAGACGAGAGAACCGCTTGTCGGTTAACGTGTTGTGAACTGAGATTCGTATCACGGAGTCGAAAAGCCGCCGTCCGAGCTCCTACGCTATTCGAGGTGGAACATTCCGATCAGGGTTACGCCTCGAATTTGTTAAACCAAGCACCAAGGAAACCGAGTCTTCAGGATCGACAACATTAAGATGGGAAACGCATTCGCCAAACATCGCGCCTCGTATTTAGCATTTTTCTACAATGCGGCTTTAAGGCTATACCTCTAGCACTAAGGTAACTCACATCGCCCTGGACTCTCTCTTTTCGCGCAACGGGGCAAATCGCGGGTCCAACTTCAGTAAGACCACATCTGGGATCAAAATTGGACTGATATGCAATTGTGGAAAATCTAGAGGCCGTCTCATTAATTTGATGAGGCTGTAACGATGGGACTGCTCGTCGAGGTGTTGACTGCGTCACGTCGGCTACGGTATACATCACTGCTCATACCCTTGGGTTCGTGCTGTCAGACTGATTCCACGCTCTCTCTGGAATCCATTCTCCCCGGACAAGTAGACATTCTCGAGCAACGATACGAATACCTTCCCAACTAAAGTTACACAGAACATGAACCGGAGTGTGCAGAATGAAGCTCTTCCGTTTCTGTGGGTTGCATCGAATGATGCGGACGATTTGTGCTACCGTGGCCGGATTCATCCCTGCGCGGCGGGAGGCTTCTATTGATCCGATGCAGGCTCTTAGGATGGACTGAATCAGTCGAATGGACGCTACACATCAGCACGATGGCAATCTTTGCTCGGCTGTCTTCCTATCCTTGAACCGCGTTGAGTCGATGCCGGGGACAGCCCTGTCTCATAATGGATACACGCAAAATTACTCTCAGGAAGCCGCTGCTCGTGTTTCTGGAGTCTACACGCTAACGCTGCTCATTCTTGATGGCTGCCCGTCGATCGTCTTTGAAGGGTTTTTCGACTTCTATTCCCACGACTTCCTTGACCCGGAGAATCACTTCCAAACGTTGATGTGTATCCCAACAAGATCTATCGACCCTGACAACATCCGATGGAATGGCTGGCAGATTGTGCATATGGAGGGCAAAGATCCCGACGCGAAGCTCCAAACGGGCTTCGAGCAAAGAGGTCATTTATACCGTCCTTGAGGTGGTGCTTCTAGACAGGTGTTGCAACCCCTAATATGCGCCTTGAATGCAGCCCAAGCATTTGTCGCTCCAATCTTCAAGGCGTATTCAGATTTTGGAGGCACTGCTAACGGTTTGGTTGGATATCCTAACCTTTCGGAAATTGCTTCATCGAGTTGGTCCCGCAAAATCTTTCCAATATCGCATCCCATCCCCATAAACCCCGCTGGTTTTTAGGTGAGCCCCAGCCTATCACGTGCCTCGAAGATCGTCAGTCTCATTCAGCATGTCAGGACCAGTGTTCCTTACGTTACCCACAGCCGGATTAGCAGGGAGCATCCTCATTTGGTGCTGAATCGAACGGATGCAGGAGATCCAACGGTTGCGAGAATCACCGATGGTACCAATTCGTAGCCAGCGGTCATAATCCTTCGGGGGAAGTATCAGGGCCAGTCTTTCGTATATTTGAGCCACAAGCTCGTTATCTGGAAGCTGAAGGCCGCTGAAGTAGTCAGGAATTTTCTGACCAATGTCCTCTAGTGCCTTCGAATGCGGATCTCTGGGGTAGACGCAGCTGTAAATTCTCCTCGAAGTTCCCCGTCTGGCAATCGCCCTCCACAAAATCCAGAGTCTCTCTCAACCCTACAACATCAATGAAATTATCGATCGACGGCAACTTCTTTCCTGATGCTCAGGATTGTGGATCGTCGAAACAATACTTGCCCCGGCACCTAGAATGATCACATGGTGCGGGGCCATCGTAGACCGTCTTGATGCATTCTTCACCGGTGCGCGTCGTTTTCTACGCTCACGATTTGCGCCTGCCTTGCGGTTATCACAATGGAGCCTATACGTCGACGATCTATGATTATTTGCTTTTGGCGCTGACGCCAAAGGATCTGATCGTCACCTTGAACTGGGACCCATTCCTCATCCAGAGCGCGTTCATTCGGAACCGGCGCTTTACTGATGCTTGCCACGGCTTTCATTCCTGCACGGCAACGTACAGACCAGAGAGCAGGTCGGGTGGGAATGCGAGCGAGGCCCACCGGCGATGAGTTCGTGCAAATGCCGTTTCTACATCCGGTTACTCATAAGAACTACAACCAAAGCAAATTCATCATGCAAGATTGAGAACAAGGTGTGGCTTGAGGAGGTGAAGCGATTCACGATCTCGGTTATGGCGCTCCCGTGACGGACGTTTGAGGCTGTCGATCTGATGAGCAGCGCATGGAGGACCCAGGTCGACACGTTCTCTCGCATATGCTCAAGCCCTTGCCTGCTCTTTCGTCGCTTTTCGAGGATTACAAACCTCGCTTCTCCGAAGCCTACACTGCTGAGCTTCCCTAAGTCTGATCAACAAGAACTCGTGAAGTAGACTCCGGGAGTGGATTCATAAAAAGAATAGTCACAGTCTTCTTCAGAAAATTGAACAGAGAGTACCACACCCAGGAGGTTTGAAATAGTCGATACAGCCTGGACGTAGCCGATAAAGTATTCCCCACAGTCCTCTGAAACCATTGGCCCGAAGTTGCCGGGGCCTGCATAGACACTCAAATTGTAGACGGCGTTACAACGGTCATATGCAAATTGATCTGCTTGAGGTGTTTGCATCTCGTTGCAAAGGCCCAAAATGTCAACGTATAAATAAGCGTTGTTCGAGGTCGCTGCTTCCATACATGTCGGGACGGGATTTGAGTTCGCGTCGATACAACCGGAATCCAATATCACATTGCTGGTCTGGCCATGTAGTCGCACGCATGAAACAAAGAACGAAAGAACAACGACAACGTAGCAGACAACAATCCTCCGAACTCTCATTGTCTTCTCCTGGCTTTCACAAGTATGAACCCGATACACCTACTATTTGTATTGATGTGCAGAAAATGTCATAGGCGAGGGAAGCTGATCGAAATAGTTCAATATGGCTTTCGGATCGCCTTGCCAATGTAGAAGCTGTTGCGTAAATCGTTCTTGCCAACGACTCTGGACGTCATCGGTCCTCACAGGGGTCTTTTTAACTGCGGTCAGTTGTGCTTTCCAATCGCCTCCGTTGGCGATCATGCTTTTTGCCAATTGACTTAGTGCGACAGCCGCGGCCTTGCGAGCCACTATCTGCTTGTCGATTTGTTCAGTATTTGGTCCCCATATCTCCCCATCCTCAAACATTACGGAGTCAATGGTCAAACTAATTTGGGAGGCATGTTCAAAACGTTCTTCCAAATGACTCAGCCCCGGAGTCGGCCCAGGCGTTTGACTAACCGACGGCGTTAACGCACCGGCAAGCTGCGACCCTGCGGGCGAAATGATCATCGTTCCGGTCGGGGCAATTATCGTACTTTTTGTGGTGTTCAAGAAAGTGTCCATCATCATCTTTCTCGTCGATACTATTCCCGCGCTGTCTGTAATATGCCAAACAACAAAAAGGCCGATAACATTTCGAGAATCATTATTATGAATCACGAAAGTATTGTTATACAGGACAGGAATCTGGTTTCCTTGAATTCCATTTGGATAACTTGCTGCCTCCTGCTTCAACGGCACTATGAGAATATTTTTGTGCGGACTAGAAGGCATCGCTGCGGAGACTTGAGCATTCATGTGGGCACCGCCGATCGTAGCCATGCCGAGAGCCAGGCTATATATGCGAAATGAGTTACTCATTTATTCTCCTGACGTCCGACTTGTGGATTTGGCACATATTCGTTCGATGCAGACTGATCGGAGCTTTCCATTCTGGCACGAAGCTGTTGAATCAAATCTGCGGATGACGAAAGGTGAGGCATTCGGCGACCATTCAAGAAAACCGTTGGCGTGCCCGGAACTTTTAGACTCTCCGCGAGCAGTCGGTCACGCGTGAGGATCGGCAAATATTCCTTATTGTCTAAGCAGCTACGCAGTAGCGCGACGCTTACAGATCCGCTCGTCGCAAAATGCCGAATGACACTAGTAGTTGGGAGAGTTTCAGGTCCAAATTTATTTTGCTCACTGAACAGAAAGCGACCGACCTCTCCGTAGGCATCACTGCTCTGCAATCCAGCGCAAACGCTAATCGCCGCTGCCTCAGATGAAAAAGGGTGTACCGCGAGGGGAAAATTTTTGTAGCTAATCCGAATTTTAATGAGGAGATCAGGCGAAAGAGCTTTCAGCCATTCGTCCAGCCGCTTACAGTATGGGCATTGATAATCCTCAAAAACAACTAATCGCAACGGAGCAGATGGTTCACCGCTGCCCGGCGACAAATCTTTTGTCAATTGCGATTCGACGATCGAATCTTCCTTCGCCCTGGCAATGAGTGGACTTTGAGTTGTATCTGACAACGAAATACTTAGGAATCTTTGGTCAGGGCTCAAAAAAAAGACAATTGTACCGCCGGTCCCAGTTGCCACGCGGAGTCGCCTATAACAAATTGAATTTATTGTCTCGCTTGACTCAATATGGACATGATGCACTTCCGCGGAAGACGATGAGTTGATCTCATACAGCTGGTCAATGTAGTTTTCTATTTGTTTCGTGGCGCTCTCACTAAGCTCTCCACACGGGACAGCGCAATAACTGACTGCGGTGAAACAGCATATAAAAAACAATGCGCAAAGTCGCAATCCAATGCCCGTGCGCCTTAGCTTCAGGTGTAACTGATGACAAGCTATCGCTTCTGGAGTAACCGAACCCCGTCGAGCCGTTCCCATTTCCATAACCTCCAAGTGAGAACCGAATCCTGATAAATTTAGCGCTGGCCCGTTAGAAGATCTTCCAGTGCTCTAGAAACGTCGTCCATGGTATCGAGGAGATGTATTCATGTTGCCCTTCTCGCACAGGGCGAATAAAGTAGCATCTCCACAAATATTGTCACGGTCAGCGATGCGTCCAAGATATCGAACGTGGGGATCCTTCCGGCTGTCGAGTCTGGAAAACAAGATCGTCTCCATCTGCACCTAGTAAGCGCACAATATCGCCAATACCCGACTTTGAGCTAGGAGTGCCGTCAATCAGCATCCAATGTGCATGCCCTGTTGAGCTGTCCTGTTTCAATTCAAAAAGACCATGCAATTGATAAAGTCTGGGATCTTGGCCTGATATACTTCCAAACAGATGGCCGTCTTGAGTTAGAGCGAACCCATTGAGCACTCCTGTAAACCGCGTAGCAATCCTGTACTGAGAGAGCACGCGAGTAGCGGTGTCGTATTGATAAAATACTTCGTTGATTCCGTCATAGATGTTCACGACGCCGGAAGCGGTCTTTAGGTACATTTGACTGTGCTTGGTGCCCGCATCCCGGTATCCACGGCGCGCTGTAGAAACAGAATCTGCGGATAAAACAACTGGATGACCGCTGGTGTCGTACGCGTCTAGCACAAAATTACCGTCGCTGAATCGTGACGTCACATAGGCAACCTGAGGATTCCAACGCGGCAGAAAATGTTCTAGGAGCGTCCCGGAGCTAGAAAAGTGTCGGACTGTGTCGTAGTTATCCCATCTCTGACCTGAGCCAGCAGCGTCATGGAATTCAGCACCCAAGCTCCAGATAGAACTGTCATTGGCGCCCGTCACCAAAGTTGCTAAGTACGTTCCAGTAGAAAAAAAGTGGGGATTACTTCCATCTAGATCAGACGAGCCGATAAATAGCAACCTATTGCCGCGATCGTCGATCGAATGGCCAGCGAAAATGATTCCCCCGCGAGCGGCAACCGTCACTGAAGTAAGCCACACCTGCGTAGAATTGGTCGGGCAAATTGAAACTTGGTACTCGATTTGACCACTTCTGTTGAACAAGTAGATGTTGGGTTGCCCAGGCTTGTGAGGCGTCTGATGAAATTGAATGATGTGTCCGTTGTCTATTACAGGCGCAGTGGCCGAGTCTCCCGTTGATGTTGGCAAAGAAGAAGTGCGATAGGGCGACGGGAGGCGAGGTACTCTAACTGGAACCAGATCGCTGTTAGCCGTTGGTTCACGATGTGGCTCAGTAGCGCCAGCTTCTCCCGACAAAAAAATTAGCATCGACGCGAAGAACATAAAAGCAGCCTTTTCTAATCGATTCATCAGTTCACCGCTCCGTTTCCGCTAGCCATTTTTATTGTTACTACCGCACGCCCTGAAGTTTCTGGGACAATGGCTCGTTCAATAGTCCAACTATTTTTAAGTAAACATTGGAGGACCAAACAATAGCTACTGTCAGAGTCTTGACTACCATTCAACAAAGTGGCTGGTTGTTCAGAGCCGGGAGCTACTGCATAGGAGGCAAAAGCACGCTAACACTAGCAGATGCTGTCATCGCCATCACTATCCTGACCGCCATCTTCGCTGTCATCGCCGTCTCCATCTGAACCATCTCCGTCATCGCATTGGAACAGCATTGGCTCAACTTGATGTAATGGTGAAGCACCTAGCAAGTCCGAAGGAGCTCCAAGGTTTTCTAATCTTAGAAAGGGGGAAAAATTCGCGACACGAAGTAGGTATGGTGTGCTGTTTTGGTTTTGAGAAAACCCCAGCCTAATGGAGGGAATTAATCCGGATGGCGACCGGTACTTTGTAAACCGGAAGGCGACCTGCTTTATCCGCCCTCTGTCTGAGTAAACTACGGAGCCCGCGCGAACCCGATTTACAGATCCCAATGGTACGAGGACCATCCGAATTAACAAGGTGAGTAATGTAGTTGTGGCGAGGAGAAGAAGACGGCGCTGGTTTTTAAGCAGCTGAGCCATGCACGATACCTCCATGGTGCCGAATAAGAATTGCGAATAACCTTGCCCTAGAAAGCTTTGGTTGTCAACATAAATCGCAGTAAAATAATCGATTATTTTACGGGGACTCTAAACCGATATCAGTCACTGGATACTGAGCTACCTAGTTTCGCGATGGTTAGGATATCGAGGGAGGGGATCCGGGGCTGTTAGAGAACTCGGAGAAACCTAATCATACCGACCGCCGTAGACGTGCGATCGGCGGTCTAGGGTTGCGACTAGATCAATCTCATCCTGTGTTTGAAATCTCGAGACCATTCGCTCGCTTATGAAATTTTCACTTTCATCGACGCTCAAAAGCAAAGAGTTGGCCGTCAATCGCCGTAACGTAGAATCTTCCCGTTCGCTCATCGCAAACAACCTTATTCACTATTTTTTCTGGTATTAGATGAGTTCCGACGACAGATCGTGTCTGCGGGTCAAACTCAAATATCGCTCCCGCGGTTGATGCGAAATAGATCCGTGAGTTGCTTTGACTGGGAGACGCGAAGAGCTTTGCGCCAGCCGAATACTTCATGACGTGTGTTCCATCAACTGCATTCAAGATGTGTAAATGTTTGTCCGTCGAACATACGTACACAAGATTTTGAACGAGAAGGGGCTCAGAATAAATTAGAGCTTCAGTAGAAGTTTTCCAGGCAAGCTCTCCTGTATCAACTCGCCAGGCATACACATTTTTGTCAAACGAGCCGGCAATGATTAAGCGAGTTTTTTCATCATAACAAGCCTTAGCTTTTATTGGTCCGGCTGCTCTGACCCGCCAACGCAGCGTTCCAGTGAGAGCATCGGCACAGCAAACTTCGCCTTGGTCGTTTCCGACTATTACACAGCCGAGGGCCTCAATGAAGCAAGGGCCTGCGTGAACGAATCCGGCCATCGGCAATTCCCAAGATTTCTCTCCTGTGCGAGTCTCAAGAGCAACGAGGCTTCCGCGGCTGTTCGACGTCGCATGTTCTAACCCAACGAAAAGTCTTTGAATTGTGGGTGCACAGCAAGCGGAGGAACCTATCCAGTCAGCTTCAATAAACTGCCATCTCATTTCCCCGGTCATCCTCTCAATCGCATAAAATACGCCATCGTAGGCTCCGAAATACACAAGATCTTCATGAAGAAGCGGGGACGAACGGATTCCCTTATTTTTATCCGTTCCGGCAGAAAATCGCCACCTCACATCACCCGTGCTTGCGTCGATAGAACAAAAACTACCTGAGTCTGCTCCATGGTAGACACAATCGTGATCAAAGGCAGGAGTTGATTTTGGGACAACATCTGCGCTTCTGCGATCGCCGGGATCTAATCTCCAAAGCTCGCGAAAGATCTGATGTTCTTCCTCTTGTCGAATATCCGAAGACGATGATCGGCGAACACCAAGTTCGTCGAGCGCGATAATGGATTTCAAGTGGATTCCATCCCTTAGCAACCGCTCGCTAGCATCCGATTTCCCGAAGTCAATCAGAGCTACTACCTGTGTGATCTTTCGACCGAGTTTGTCGAGAGCAATCTGGGCCCTAATCACACTATGACCGCGATTTACGATGTCATCAAGAAAGATAATTGGCAGTTCATTAATGGTTCCTTCAATCTGTCGGCGCCTGCCGCTCTCTTTTTGTTCTTTTCTGATTACAAAACCGTTGACGGTATGACCATTCCTGAAGGCAAATGCCTGGATTGCCGTCATCAACGGAATACCTGTCATCTCAACGCAGCACAGTTGGAATGGAATTTGTTTGATGAGATGTTCCCAATAAAGAGTGGCAATCGCAAAGGACATTGCGGGGTTGAAAAGTGCAACTCGACTATCAATCAACCAGTCGACGGGATTTCCTCGTCCCGATACGATTGGTTCATCTTGACGGCGAATCACAGAATTTTCTCTTAGAAATGACACCAGAATGGACCTGAGGGTCGGTGCCGAACTGACAAGAAACCCGCTCTCCTTACTTCTGCGACTCAACATTCCGCACCCCTAAGCAGAACATATTAAACAAACCGCCTCAAAAGATATCAAAAATAAGATGAACTCTCCATTCTTCCGATCGGTTCGCACTTTCATGTAACGCTTTATTGTCAAACCACCATAGCTCCCCGGGCCGCATCACGACCTCTTCGTCTCCGGATTTCAGGTAGGACCCAGCAGGGCTCACAATGACAAAATGGTAACGATCTCTGACTGCGTAATATGCGCCATGATCGATATGTGGATAGACGAGCGACCACGGAAGAAGGCGTACGTAAAGCGCACGCTCTAGCGATCCATTCAGATGATGTGCCATGTGATCCAAAAATGTCATGGTTACAGGAAACAGAGCGGCATATGGCGTGACGCATGACTCGTGGATGTCTTCGGTGGCGCGCTGGTCGTTGACCCGTCTCGCGACTGCACGCAGAGGTATGGATTGGGTGTGCCGCTGCACCTGAACTCGCTTCTGACGGCTCTGATCTTCGAACCACAATCGATCATTATTCGATAATTCTTCGAGGAGCATCGATGAAGTCGCGCAAATTTCTGGACAAGCGATGTTTTTGAAATATTTCACCTGATTCTTCCCCCGTCAGAATCGACATATCGAGCTAATTCTTATTAACAATCCACGTGACCGTTGTCAGCGCGTCGCGAAATTCTAACCGCAGGCATCCCAATCCGCAAGCCGGCGCTCCCACACAAACTTCATCGGTGACCTGTGGTTAGGAGATTAGCCGACACGTTAGAAATGTTAAGCGCTACGGGATACATCAAGACGAATTCATGCTACACTCTTGCCCACTCAAAGAGTGAGAAAACATGATGGGTTGGTGTCGCGACGGCTTGGCGGATAGCTACGACTTGCGAAAGAGGAAGCTCTACGACCGGCTGCCTCTCGGCAAGTGAAGCTTTACAGAAAGGAGAAATTATTCGATTGTCGAATATTACGAAATAACAATGGGAGACTTATGGGGCGTCGCGTCATATTTTAATCCTGTCCATTATCCGGCCAAGGTTCAGAATTTTAGGCAATTTGCTCATGGGGTTCGAAACCAAGGCTTGAACTTACTGATCGTCGAGTTGGCTTTCAATGAGGATCCGTTTGTTCTTGGTGATGACCTCGCGGAAAAGCTTATTCGCGTTCGCTCAGATTGCGTGTTGTGGCAAAAGGAAAGGCTTCTAAACATTGGAGCGCAACATTTACCGTCGTCCTGCGACAAATTGGTATGGCTCGACGGTGATATTGCGTTTGGGAACAATAATTGGGTTTCCAAGACCACAAGTCTGTTGGACAGTTTTATGATGGTCCAGCCATATGACGTTGCCTGGTGGCTCCCGCCAAACATCGGGTCGCTTCCAACATCTAGCACGGGTAGTCAATTTCAAGCAATTAAGCATGGATTTGCGTTTACTCAAGATGCGGCAACCCGCGGTTCTGTTCCAAATGGTCACCCAGGATTCGCTTGGGGCATGCGCCGTGAATTAATTGAAATTCATGGTCTTTACGATCGCTTTATCGTAGGTGGCGGAGACTTAGCGAACGCCTCCGCCCCCTACAATGACATTGATTGCCCACAAATGCGAAGTTGGTTAGGACAATTTTGTACGCCCTTTCAAATTGAGGACTATGTGCTTTGGAGAAATGCTTTTAGGGCGGACGTTAAGAGCAGAGTTGGCTATGTAGAAGGGACAGTGTTTCATTGGTGGCACGGAGCAAAGGCGGATCGACAACATACGTCGCGACATTTAATACTAAGGGACGCCAACTTTGATCCTCAAAATGACATAACCCTCGATAAAGGTGGCTGTTGGAAATGGAACAGCCATAAGCCAAACCTTCACAAGAGCGTGACGGATTATTTCTGGGCACGCAATGAACAATAGCAACGAAATACAGAATGACATTCGATGAGGATTAGACTAAGTTAACTCAAGCCTATGGCATCTGGATGAAATATTCTTCGATGAACAAAGATCTTGACGAGTTCCCTGAAGGCTCCTTTGGAATTGTTTTTTTTTCGAGAGGACGGGGGCGTGGGCACGTCTTGCCGGATATTTCGATAATGGATGCGATTGAAGAACTACAGCCGAATATCAAGGTGCGTTGGGTCTCATATTCAACCGGAGCAGATACACTTCGGGAGTTCGAGCGTGATGTCTACGACCTTGATTTCTCAGACCATAACCCTTTTTTAGCAACTCAGTTGAGGGCAGTGTCAATTTTGTCGAGACTAAAGCCGCAACTCGTTATCGCTCACGAGGAGTTCGCGGCGATGCCGGCGGCAAAAATGCTCGGGCTCCCCACTCTCTTCATCGTTGACTATTTTCTTCGTCCGGATCATCTGTGGATGGAATGTCTCAGATATGCTGACGAAATCGTGTTCATTGACGAACCAGGCTATTTTGAAACGCCCCAATTCCTGCTCAATAAAGTCTTTTATACCGGAAAATTTGTAAGAAAATTCAAATGCACACAGCACGATCGGGAACGCTCGCGTATCCAGCTTGACCTCGAGTCCGACACTTCCCTAATTTTGGTGTTTTCCGGAGATCGCCCGGAGGCTGAAGCGCCGATATTCGATCTTGTCATTCCCGCATACCGATCTCTACCCCTAGTCAATAAGAGATTGCTTTGGATTGCTGGAAAGGACTCGCAACATCTAAAGAGACGTCTCAACGGGTATCAGGACATCATAGTAAACGATTTTGTGCGCAACATAGACCCATGGATATCTGCTTGCGATTTAGCAATAACTAAGGCTACTCGGAAAATATCGTTGGAGCTTGCAGCGTTTGCTAAACCGTCGATATCAATTTCACACCGAGTCAATTTCGTCGACGATATTCGAGTCGGGCAGATAACAACAAATACACATTTGAACGCATCCGAAATCGATGAGCACACTCTCGGCAAGCATATGAAACGATTGTTGGAATCTCGGTTTTCCTCGTCTTCAGTTGGATCGGAGACTTATGGATTGATGAACGGCGTAATCAGAATCGCCGATCACATTCGTCAGCTGTCAACCAAATGCTAGGCAAGCCTACCTTTGTGGCGTTTCGATATTGCGATCCGGATATTTCGACGGCAGGAAGAGAACTTGCAGGACAGAATGATACGTTGTTTTACGCTGTGCCGACCCCAAGTAATCGCGTTGAAGGTAGGCTTTGCAAAGCGTCAACACTGTTTCAATCGACTTGATGAAATCCAATTTATGGAGCAACCCTCAATGATGACGACGGACGATCTCTACGAGTTTGATTTGAATGGGTACATTATCTACCGAAATTTTCTTTCAACCAGGGATATACATAGAGCTTTGACAATTTTGAAGAATTGCCACGGTGCAAAAGGGTCGGGGAAGTTTTCTTTTTTTGAACTAGATTCTTTTTTCATGGAGCTAATGGCACATCCGCGAACTATTGGAATCCTTAAAATAATGCTTGGCGATTGGTTACGCTTCGATCATGCTTTTGGTTTGAAAATGACGAAAAAGGAGCCTATTCACGAAAATCTTCATGCCGGCCCCTTACAGAATCAACGTTCATTTTGGTACCAATGGGCTCCGGGGCAGATCATGCATAATGGACTACTTAAAGTTAGCTACACATTAAATGACGTTCATCCTGGGGATGGAGGGTTCATTTGCATCCCGGGAAGTCACAAAGCTAACATCGCGCACCGTCCTAATCATGATTCTCATTTGGTTATCAATCCAAGCATGCAGGCAGGAGATCTATTGATTTTCACAGAAGCTTTGGTTCACGGCAGCCGGCAATGGACCGCCAACTGCGATCGGACGGCGCTTATTTACAGTTATGCTCCAGGGTGTTTGGCATGGAAAAATTACGATTTAGTCAAACACAATCTACAGTTTGCAACAACTGAATTACAGAGAGATCTGTTGAGGCCACCGTTCGTTGGCAATTATGATGAGCACACATTGCAGCACACCGGTGAGTGGCCGACTGATCGAAGATCAAAAATTAGGGGTTGATGTAGCCGGTAACTGGTAGCGCGGCGCCGATGCGCTTCGAAGATTGATGGCCAGGCCGCCATGCCGTTTATCGACGTTTGGGAGATATCGGCTTCGGGGTTACGTAAAGTACCCCAAATCCGGGCGGCCATCCGCACGCACGGTCGTCGCGGTTCCACTCCCATATTCCAGTCGTCCATCTCCATAACGTAGATCGTCGTTCCGCTCCGCATAGAGGGGAAATGGCCTGCTGGCTGTGCGGATCAACAGCATCGCCACTCCTAATAGTGCTCCAACGCCAGCCGGAGCGAATCCTTTCGATAACCTGGCGTTCATGGTGGACGATGACCGTGTTCGATTCAAGGGATACGTGTTCGATTCAAGGAATATATGACGACCGGTTGGCAGTACGCGCGAGACGTTGGATCAATGCCCATCGACAAGACTGCTTATGATCTCAGGGGCATGACATATCACTCGTTTGCTTGTCTCTTCCCGATCTATGACTGGCAAAGCGATGACGGACGTGAGAATTTGGGCGATTGGATCGAGCAGGCTGCTGCAACTGCCGGTCGTTAACGTTGGCCGCGGCTGAAAGCTGCTTCTGGAGACGCGACTCTAGGATCTAACATGAATTCCTAGCAGATGCGCAGATACCAATCGGAGGCGATGTGGAAGTTTAGAAGGAATTTGGAGTAAGGGTCTCGTTGTTCACGCGAGCCCATAGTTGTTCGAAGTTCAACTTGAACCGTTCCACCGAACCGCGATCTCGTGGCAGCAATAAATCGTTGTCCTGCCACTTTTCTCCTGTGGGAGAGAAATTCGCTGATCCTGAACTAAGCGCCATTCCATCGATCGAATAGGACTTAAGGTGCATAAGGGTACGTGAGTGCTTGATACGAATTTCAATGTTGGGCGTTGCCGACAAGCGTTGCATTACTCCAGCATCCATCTGGCCGGCCCCATCAACCTCAGTGCCACCAGCTTGGGATCTTCTGCCTCCGCGCTCCTCGCGGGTCAGTTCTCCATGTGTCTGGCCCTGATCCAGATAGAGTCGCACTTTAACACCTCGCGCCGCGACGGCAATGAGTGCCTCTGCTAGTTCATGGTCGGTGAAAGCAAAAGCGCAGATGTCGACGGAACGATGTGCGGATCGGATGAGCCGATTATCCAAGGCCCCCAGGTTCTCGTTTGGAGCGTAATGAATCTCGAGGCCTGGCTCTGAAGACCCCTCAGTCGACGACTGCACATGACATCCGGCGATGAAAAAACGTTGAAGACTAAAGTGGCTAAAAGCGCTTTCCGGAAGATCATGGTGTCACCTTAGTATAGGTGCAGGTGGATGTTGAGCCCCACATCCACCCGTTTGGTTTAGGCGACCTTCGGCAGAACCTCGCCGGCGATCTTCATGAGGTCCAGCTTCCGCTCCACATCCTTGGTCTGGCCGGCGATCCAGGAGATCGCGTTAGAGAGCCGCCAGTTGGTATTGCCGGCTGGCAGGTTATAGGTATCAGGCGAGTCGAACGCCTGGGACGCAGCTTCCGACTCACCCTTCTGCAATAGCTTCCGGAAAGTCTCTTTGGCTTTCTCCGTGCCCACGACCTGGTCATTCGCGTGACGGATGGCCTCCATCCTGCGTTTAAGCGACTCCGCGTCCAGATGCCCGTCGATAACGTCGCGAAGGGCGCTCACCGTGGTCTTCGCATCGAGCTCGTACGTCCGATTCGAATAGAGTGTTGAATCATCCAGCCGCTTCCCCAAGTGCACCTGTCGCATCTCCTCCTGCGTGATAGCAAGGTTCGCGCACCAGATCCGAAGGAGGTAAGCCCGAATGGAGAGTGCTCCATTGCCGAAGTCGGAGTTTTCGAGGCTCAATCCGTAGGCGACCATCTCGCCCGGCACCGGTTCGTAGACCTCCGGCATGATGGACTGGATCGCCACCTTGGTATCGGTGACGTAGCCATCGTAGGGCAATGCTCCTTTACGCTGAACTGCAGTAGCGAATGCCTCGATGATGGGACGAGAATCAAGCCTGCGGTAGCGATCAGAAAGGAAGCCCCGGAGTTCACCGCCTAGGGAGCGCAACAGATATCGCGCCTTCGGGTTGCGGTTCGCGAAGACGGTGTTCAGATTGTGTGCGAGCAGCTCACGGCCCCACGGGACCGCGGTGCCCTGCAGGCTGTCGATAAATTTCAGCGGGAGGTCGCTGGTGTGGGCCATCTGGACGAGCGCGTTGCGATGAAGCCGCTGGTTCAATCTCTCTGCGCTGGCAGCGCCGGCAGGATAGGTAACGGTGATCGCGGTAGTCTCAGGGTCGGCTTGAAACTGAAAGCCTGAAGCGCGAGCAAGGCGATCAGTCGGTTGATTCTTCATGACGTGGTCGATCACTGTTCCGGCAGTTTCGCGGCCCTTGGCGATCAACGTCTCCAACTTATGATGTGCGGCGGTTTTAGATTCCATGGTCAGAAGCATGAGGAGTTCTCCTTGGTAGGTGAAGCACAAATGGAAAAGCCAGCCCGGAATGGGGCTGGCCGGTTACGAGAAAATGGAAGTTAGGGACTCTGAAAGTCTTCCATGCCGACTTGCATCACGCATCTATGCGTGATACAACTCTGCGTGATGGATAATCCTTTTGAGTTTGGCCGTGAGCTTGGCACCAACGAGTTGGTAGACCGGCAGGATGAGGTCGCCGCCGTCATCGACACCATCCGCTAGGGAGCCAAGCTGTTTCTCATCGGGCCCCGCAGATACGGCAAGACCTCCATCCTGAAGACTGCGGAAGACCGGCTCGCCGGCAAGAATGCCGTCATCCTCAGGTTCGACGCGGAGAGCTTCCCGTCTCTCGACCTGCTGGTCGCCGCACTGATCGCTGCCGCCGCGAAGAACCTCAAAGGAAAGGTGGAACGGGTGGGTGAGCAGATCACAAAGTTCTTCTCAAAGCTCCGGCCTGAGCTCAGTTTCAGCGTCACGCAGGATGCCTGGACCGCAAAGTTGGGGGTGAACGTCGCCTCCAGGAGCGAAGAACATGTCAGTCTCCTGATCGAGGCTTTGAATGGCCTGGAAGCACTCGCAAGCGAACAACCCAAGACACGCGCCGTTGGGCTCATCATCGACGAATTCCAGCGCCTCATTGAGATCGGCGGCCGACAGGCTGAGTCCCAGATAAGGGCCGCTATCCAACGCCACAAGCATGTCGGATATGTCTTCGCGGGCTCCAAGACCCGGATGCTCACCGACATGACGATGGACGCCACGAGGCCCTTCTATCGCCTCGGAACGATCCGGTTTATTGGCCCGATTCCGCGAATTGATTTTGAGAAGTTCCTGACAGATAAGTTCCGGCGAAGTGGGTTCGCGGTTGACGATCCCGCAGCGATTACCAGCATCCTCCAATTTGCC
The DNA here is from genome assembly GCF_003945235.1 of Edaphobacter aggregans. Lineage (NCBI taxonomy): Bacteria > Pseudomonadati > Acidobacteriota > Terriglobia > Terriglobales > Acidobacteriaceae > Edaphobacter > Edaphobacter aggregans. The sequence continues at coordinate 5,041,328 of NZ_RSDW01000001.1, read as the reverse complement.
GAGGATGTTCCTTACAACGTCCAGCTTTTGGCTCACACGTGTTGGGACCAATTGCGGGGCAGATCGTCCTCCGAGAGCGTGGCCCTGACGACCGAAGTTGTGACCAGTTCGATGTTGCTCATTGCCAGGCAGTACGATCCGTTTTATACCCAGATCTGGGCAGCCCTCACCGCCATTCAGCAGAAGACCTTGCTTGCCATCATCAACGAACAAGGTGCGCGTTTACAGTCACAAAAGGTCTCACAGTTCATCGGCAAAGGTGCGTCGACCGTCCAGAGATCGGTCAGCGCTCTGATCGAGAAGGACGTTGTCCGCGAAGAGGAGCACGAGGGGGGGATGAGGCTTCGGTTCGAAGATCCATTCTTCGGCCAATGGATTCGCGCCTTCCCAGGCACGGCCGCCGGGCTACTCCTGCCCTGATCTTCAGTGCCACACTACAGTCGAGACCATCGAAGGCTGGCCGGAGGAGTAGCCTCGTATATCAGAGGCTGCAAATTCTACGGACGGATTTCACTAAATAATTCATGTGTGGCCGCTACTACCGACGCTCTGACAAACAGAAGATCGCTGAATCGTTCCGCGTCGTGCATGGCGATGACGTTATCCTGGCTCCGTGGGACTACAACGTCGCCCCGACGACGCATCAGCCCGTAATTCGCCGCGATCGAGACACGAGAGCAGCATCAAACACCTAAAAGTCTTGCGCCAACGAAAGATAAATGCTCGGTCTGGGCGTAAGTCCCGGTCAATGAGTGATAAGGCGATGATAGTCATTGCCTTGGCCTTAATCGAGTCAGGCTTTGACTTTCACCAACCGTGTCGGTCAGCGCTGGAGGACGCATGTCGCCGATCAGCGAGAGAAGGCGTTCTGGAGTCAACCCGCTGAGTTTTTGAAAGTCTTTGATCATGTGCATCTGATCGTGGTATCCAAACTCATTCGCGAGGTGGGCCCAGCGGGTATCCTGCCGATGGATTCTCGTATCAAGCGCAGCCTGGAATCGCGCTACTCGCGAATATAGCTTCGGGCTCAGACCAATTTCACCGAGGAAATTGCGTTCGAACTGCCGAAGTCCCAGGGACAGCTGACTCGCAACCTCATTCAACCGCACCGCACCCTTCGCTCTGAACATATAACGCGCCGCATTCATGATTGAGGTATTTCGTTCAGCGTTCAATGCCTTCTGGAGCAGATATGCCTCTGCAACCTTGACTCGCTCGGCGAAGGTGGGGGTCTCGGCCATCCTGTTCCACAGTTGATCAGCTTCGGCGCCCAACACAGCATATGCGTCGTGGTGTTGATTGACGAAAGGACCTAAAGGCAATCGAAAGAGTTGCCCAAAAGCCAGGGGCTGGAAGAAGATCGCGAAAGACTCCACCCCGCCATAGAGATGCAGATTGAACGGGCGATAAGCACTTGGCCCAACCAGGGTAAGTCGATTATGCGTGAATCGGCTGGCGTTTCCCAATTCTGCAACAGGGCGGACGCCGAATTCAAGGTCCAATATTTGCTCTAGATACGCCGGCGCCGGCTCGACAAGTTCAGTACTGCCATCCTCCAGCTTTCGCTGCGCAAAGGCACGAACGTAGGCCTTCAGTTCAAGGCGAGGAGAAGCTAAGTGGGTCTCATGCACGGAGAGTTGCCCTCAAATCCCTATAACTCTTGCGCAACGAAGGATAATGGCCTTTGCTGGAATCGGTTTATCCGAGCGTCAGGCGTAACGCAGAACTCTTCTTAAATTGTGACGAGGCCGTAAATGCCGGGAGGCATAATCCTCTCATATTTTTTACGGAATGTCGCGTTTTTACTATACCGTCGCGGATGTTTTAGTTATTTTCGACGAGATGAGAACCACCTGTGTATAAATCCACACCTAAGAAAGAGGAAACTGTATGGCATCTACGCAAGCTGATTGGCGTTTCTGTTCGAAGTGCTTCAGTCTATGGTTTAATGGGCAGCCGACGAACGGTGTCTGTGCGGCGGGTGGTGAGCACACCGATCGAGAAAGCAACGCTGGTGCCTCTACACCACCCGAGACACCTCAAGGAGGCCCGACCAGCGGCAACTATATTCTACCCTTCATTCATACTGGGACAAATACGCAATCAACACAAGATAATTGGCGTTTCTGTTCGAAGTGCTTCAGTCTATGGTTTAATGGGCAGCCGACGAACGGTGTCTGTGCGGCGGGTGGTGTGCACACCGATCGAGAAAGCAACGCTGGTGCCTCTACACCACCCGAGACACCTCAAGGAGGCCCGACCAGCGGCAACTATATTCTACCCTTCATTCATACTGGGAAAAATATTCAATCAACGCAAGATAATTGGCGTTTCTGTTCGAAGTGCTTCAGTCTATGGTTTAATGGGCAGCCGACGAACGGTGTCTGTGCGGCGGGTGGTGTGCACACCGATGTAGCAAGCACCGCCGGTGCCTCTACACCACTCGAGGCACCTCAAGGAGGCCCGACCAGCGGCAACTATATTCTGCCCCTCGTTTTTTGAAAAATGCAATCGCACGGAACATAAGCTGGCCGTTATGACCAAATTATCGTTGTAACTTCACTTGTTTGTTCCACGCTTCGGGATCAATCGGAATCGGGGTTGTACGTCCTGGTTCCGCGTTGTAGAACGCACCATGATGGTTGAGGCTGCCATAGCGAAGGAGCCGGGTGAGCATGGCCAAAGCACTGGCAGCCAGGACGCTGTTGATGAATGGTTCCTGGCGCGAAAGGGCCTCGGCAGCAGAGCAATTGGGCAATGGCCCTTCGCCTTGCGAGATATCCATGATCGAGGGAAAGAGTTCGGTCACGGTTCGCAACCGGGTTCGGCTCCGGCGGTTGATGTCATTCAGAGGCTGGCCCAGAACAAACTGCCCATTGCTTTCGTTATTCCCCAAGTCGAGCCAGTAGCGCAGATTACGCCAGGGGCCTGAGCAGGATTGGAAGGCTTCATGCATCTCTCGACGCGCAGCCCGGGTGTCCACGCAGCTGATCACGAAATCGATGGTGCTGTCGTAGGCCGTGCCCGGGTTTCCGGTGTGCTGCGAAAAGAAGCACTCCTCCGAGCGCCACGCGAGCCCATGAAAGATGTTGACTCGATTGACCAGGATGGTGGCCTTGTTGTGCCCCACGTCGGCGGCACCGAAGGGCTGCCGCACGCAGTTGGTAGGTGACACGACATCGCCATCCATGACCGTCACGTCGATGCCTTCTGGCCTGCCCCACGCCTCGAGCGCGCGGTGCAGGTATGGCAGTCCAAAGAGGACTGCGCTGCCGTTTCCTCCCGAGCCGATAAGAAGAACGCGGAGCGCGCGCCGGTATGGACTATCTAGATTCGATAGCGTGTGGACAATCTTCATCGACGAGCCTCCCGGCAGATAAGAGCTCGCGATGGTCCGCTGCGCTTACGAGGTGATGAACTGATGGAGAGTTTGGTTGGCGGCGGCAAGAAACTCTGCAGGAAATCGTCGTTTTTCGGCGAGCGATCTCCACAGTCCGACGAAGCCGCCGGGATATTCGGTCAGTTTCTTTGAAGCATTGGGATGAGTGAACTCACTTTCAAAGAACGCGCTCTCCCACCTCGGCAGCGAATCGACAGTCGCCTGTGAAGGCACACGTGCGGTGCCGAGACACACATCGCCGTCGTCGTTTACGTTCCAGTATGGCGCGCGGTAGAGAGCCGTCTGTTGGTTCGGTCGTTCGTCCCGCAAGAGTGCACGGACTTCGAGAAGACGCTTGCGCGCGCGAAAGACCAACGGCGGCTGAGGAAACCTCTTTCCCGACAACTGCGCAACTTCGGTGCTCTTTTCCTTCGCGTAAAACATCCGCCGCATGGATGCCGGCGTCCACCACGTAATGGAGTCCTCCGACCGGACCAGCACGTTCGAGGGAAGAAACTCGATCGGAAGCGCACTGCGTAGTTGCGCACAGAGCGTGAGGAGGTCTCCTTCCTGGATCGGGGATCCTGCGCCAAGAGACGGGGCCCCGGAAGGATCGACCGCAATGCTATGTTTCGTGACGAAAGCGGAGGGCCCTGTTCGCTCCGAGTCTCTGTCGGTGCGATAGATAAGGAGAGCCTCACGCAACTCGAAGCTCTTGGTGGAACTCAGACTGATCTGTGCCTGCAATGGGTGCGCTCCTTTCGAGGGCTTTGGAGAGGCATACCAGCTCCCGGTTGATGGTGACGAGCCGCTGGATGTGCGTGAGCACACGTCTGACGTCCCTGGTGTCCGTTGGATCAAGCGACGCAATCCATGCCGGCGCATGCGAGGACTCGTACATACACTGCGCTTCCTCATCGAAGGCCTGGGTAATGGGGTCATGGGGTTGGAACGCCAATGCCCAGTTTGGCAGCGGGCCATCGTCCCAGATCCCATCGATCTCCCGGTAATCCATGCCAGGTTCGGGCTTGAGGAAGCGAGCAATTGCGAGGACACGTTCGATCCATGCTCCATGCTTCCCTGCCCGGTGTTGCCTCAGCATATGAATGTGTTGCTTTAGCTTTTTTAATTCTTTGTGGAAGTTGATCTCCCGGATACAGGAGGGAGTCGACGCCACAAGGTCTGGAAGATGGATGTCGTTATTCTCGCAATACAACTGAAACGCTGCCTCGGAGCCGTCCCAGTCCTCGATGTCCATCTCGATGCTTTCTTTCCAGCGCTCATAGAAGTACTCCGCTCGCGAACTGTCGTAGATCTCCATCCACCGGTTCATGAAAGTTGAGAGCACGATATAGAAGGAGCGCCCCAGGCCTGCGTGTTCTTCCTCAAGCAGTCGCAGGGCGCTGCCTACGCACAGAAATCCACAGCCATCGGAGGTTTCTAACAGGATGAAGAGCTTTCCTTTGTCTTGCCGGATGCCGTCATCAAGTTCATCGACGATGGCCAGATCGATGCTCACATCATTAACGAGGTCCGCAGCTCCCAACGATTGAAGCCATTCATTGATCGCGCTCCGAATGAACAGCGATGGATTGGCATTGTGACGTTGCCACATCTCGGGCGAGCCCAGGCCCAGCTCCACGAGGCTGCGCGCAAAGGCAACCGCGGTGTCCCCTCCCTGGGTGTAGGTATACGAGGTTGGGATTGACTTCAGCGCGGCTAGAACCAGCCCTGGGTTGTGTCGTCTGAGGCCTAGTGCAGCCAGGGCAGCAAGCCGACCGGAGTTGCCAGCATCTCCCGCGGATGACTCCCGGTTTTCGAAATCGCGGCTGCAATTGCCGATGCCTTTTGCTCCTGTTTGCATTGGAGGAACCTCTCGATGGTCTGTTCATTGGGAGTGCGTTCCTGCCGGCTGAGCCGGTCGAGCTCTGCCAGCAGGACCCTGCGGGATTGCGGAGTTGTCTTACGCAGCGGGCGGGCCACTGTCTTCTAACCCTTGTGCCCGATTGAAGTAGTGAAGGTGATGGTTCGGGCGCGTTCGGTCAGCTGCTCCTCGTAGGAGGAGTTGTTGAGCGCCGGATAGATCCCGGTGTAATGAGTCCGTACCTCATCAACGGACATTGCGGGGTTCGGATCGGCCAGCTTTCGGCCGTCGAGGATAAATTCACGCGGCAGCGTGGTCGTTATCAGTGCCATAAAATGCCTCCTTCAGAATTTCGTTTTCCTCGCTTTGGGTGTCAAACATGCTGGGCTGCACCGCCGCCCCGGGTGAAGGAATATCCGAATCATCGTCCTCATCGTCGTCTGCAACCTGCTTTTTCGCCGCCGACGGATTGGCCGTAGGCTCCTTGGGGGCATCAAACAGGCTTGGAGGCGCAGGCTTACTGACTTCGGGCGCAGGGGCCATGGCGGTCTTTGTCGAAGCTGGTTTGATGGCCCTCTTCGCATCTGCGACCTTCTTCGCTGCTTCTTCCTTGGCTTCTTTAAGTGCCGCTTCCATGTTTGCCTTGACCTGCTCGAGCGAACGGGCAAGCGTCAGGTGTTCCGCCGTATAGTCGATCAGGGCCTTGGCCAGATCGGTATCGAGCTCTTCGGCGGTTCCTTCGACGGCGAGGGGTTGAATCACTTCCCTGGATTCATCCTTATCGGTGGGACGCGGAGTGATCGTGAGGCGGATGCGGCCCTCGCCGATCGACGATACGGTGAGGACCAGGCTGCGCCGGGTCAGTAGAGGCGACAATTCTCGGAACATGACGAAGCTCCTGTGGTGTGACTTGAGTTGATTTGCCAATTTGACTGAAAGTGGAAATGGATGCCGAATGATGAGGTGCCAGGGCCTGAAGATCCAATCCGTGTGAGTGAGTTGGCGGAGTTCGTGTACTGCCGGCGTGCATGGTGGCTCAAGATGGTTCAGAAGAAGCCATCGGACGCCGAGGCACGCGAGGCCCAGGCGCAAGGCGAGATGTGGCATAAAGAGCAGGGCGAGCAACTCGCAAGAACGGATGCGCTTACCGGCGGCGCCTATGCGGCTCTCCTCATCGCCTTGCTTTTGCTTGTGTTGTTTGTGTGGAGTTTCTTGAAATGATTCTCCTCGCGTTCGCAATCCTGGCCTTACTCGTGGGGTTCGTCCTATTGCGTCGGAGCCAGCAGCGGCGCCGGCGGCTCGGGCTGCCAAACGGCGATGTGTTTTACCAGGACCATTCCGGGCAGCCCATGGCCGCCGTGACCTTACGGTCCAGCGCATACGGCATCCACGGCAAGCCAGACTGCCTGATCAGAAATGCCGAAGGCATTATTCCTGTTGAATTCAAGAAGTCGGCCAAGCCGCCGGCACAGGGCGGCGTCTATCCCAATCACCTGATTCAGGTGCTTGCCTATATTGTGCTGGTGCGGGAGAACTACCGGGAACGAGTGCCCTACGGGCTGGTGATCTATAGCGGGGAGACAGCGCGCAAAGTAGTCCCAACCGACGAAAATCTTGCGTGGTTCGCTACTGTCGTGCAGGAGGTTCGTAAATCTCGATTCAACAACTGCGCTGACAGGAGTCACAATCAGAAGAACCGCTGTCGCGGGTGTGGCGTCAATGCGAGTTGTGATCAATCTCTGTGGGAGATCAAAGAACGCCGACCCGCATAGCGAGCGCGCCGGCGCGCCAAGATTGCCGGAGGGGGTGAGACGATGAACCTCGGAGGATTCAGCTGGCGCAGGCTGTTCGGGATCTCAGCGGCAAAGAGCAATCTGTCCAGAAAGATCGGTATCCCGCTGACCAGGAGCGGAAGGCAGCAGAAACTCGGCAGGCTATTGCTCAAGGCATTGGGCCTAACCAAGAGACGCTAGTCGACATCTGCGAGCGAATCTTCGCCGCGGTTGGATTCCATGTACTCTCTGTATGCCTCACCTTCTTTCTTACTCTCCCGCGTGCGAAGAAGCCCAAGGTTCATGTGCTTTTCGTCGTAGAGATATGTGCTGAGAAACTCGGCGCGTTTTTCCGGGAATCGTCGCAGAGGAACCATATTCGCCGCCTCACGCGTCAGGAAACGGCGCAATTGGTCGTCGGAAACAACATACGTGGTTTTCCCGCCATACACTTGTTGACTCGCTTCCAGATAACCGGCGCTTATCCAATACTGGATCGTCTCCACTCTTACACTCAGCAATTTTCTGAGTTGGTTGAGTCCATACTGCCCGCTGCAGTGGCCGATTCCACGCTGCTGCCTCTGCATAAAGCTGTAAAGAGCCTTCCTGGAGCAACCGAACTTCTCAGAGGCGGCGCTGTAGCCGTGCTCCATCACGAAATCTACGATTCCCGGATCATCCCAGCATCTCCGTTTTCCGGTTCCTGGCCGAGTGATCCCATAACGCTGGAGAAATCGCCAACAAGCATGGCTACCGTGCCCAGTCAGTTCCTCCAGCTGCGAGTGCAGCAGGACTGCTTTGGACGTTTTGTCGGTGGTGCGAACCGCCCTTTGAACCAGGCGGTGCGCTTCTCTTGGCCATTTGTGGCGGATTGTCTTTCCTGCGTTGGTCTCCATTCGGGGCGATTCTCCCTTCGTTCCCGTACAGTATGCACAAGGAGCCCGGAAAAGGAAGTGTCATATAGACAGATTTTCCCTGCGAATCGACGAACAATTTGACTGGTGCTTTGGGGAGGTGGTCGGACGCTACAGCCCTCCTGAAAGCTAAAGGCACTTTGGATTCCCAAGTGTCTGTGGAAAACAGGGAAAAAACTCTGTTCGACTGGACGCAAAACACGTCTGACGGTACTCTTTTATCCGCGGTACAAATCGCTCTTGGTCTCAAAACTCATGTCCACCAAGACTTATACTGCTGAACTCCTCTGGAAGTGGCAGGATTCTCTGGAGGATGAGCTCCGAAATGGCCTGATGGCGGCCGTGCAGAGGACCTGGCCGTATGCTCAACTCTCGGCGTGGTCTTACCTGCATGACGAAAGTTTGGGTGTGGACATTATGGAGCAAGCGCTTGAGTCCATCCACTCGTATGCACTTCGTACCTCTCCCCGGCCTTCGGGGGAGAAACTCACGGCCCGTCTGAGAAGCCAGGTACGCCGGGTCACCAAGCAGATGGCGAATCGAAGAAGAAAAGAAGAGGCCGTCGGGTCAACCCATGACCTTGAGCTAAACTTCTCTTCAACAGAGATCCCAGATCCAACCGAGGCTATGCTCATCCGAGAGATTCTGGACCTGCTTTCGCCCCAGGCTCAGGAAGTAGCCACGTGGCTGTGGATGGGTTACTCATGGCGCGAGATCGGAAAGACGTTTGAAGTTGACCATAACTCGATACGGATTGCCTTCCGTCGGGAGGCTGATGCCGCGCTGGAGCGGTTAGGAAGGGGCATGCGTGTAGTTCGCTAAAAATCACTCAATATCGGATTCCTCCCCAATAAGGATTTCCCTAAGGCTCTGTCGTCGTGGGTCTGAAGGTGCTGTAAGCACGTCCGAACGTGATTTCGATTCGTTCGGAGGGGTTGAGCGTACATGCGAGGACTTCGTCTTGAACTTTGAAAATAAGCCGGACGCACGAAAGGTTCCATCAGAAGAATGGTTTGCTGAGCTCTACCGCAAGCTCCCACCGGCACATGTTGTTGATGATTCTGATTGTGAAGAGATCGATGAAGAGTTCCTGAGAAAGCTGGCCTGGTCCTCGCGAAAGCCCTCACTTCTCGATCCGCGTGTCGTCCACGTCTCTCATTGTGCTCGATGTCTGCGGCGCTTAATGGAGCTGCGTCAGGAGAGCCCAAAACCTCGGAACATACCTTTGTTAGCCGGTCTGACGGCGCTGGCGACTCTTGTCCTCGTAGGCGTTTTGTTTCTTGCCTACCGCTTGCACACCCATCGGAGCCCTGATGAAGTGGCCCAACAGGATTCTTCGTTGTCTCCGATATCCGAAACCGTTGACCTTTCTACGGCCGCAGCCACGCGGGGATCTTCCAACGAACAGGCCTTCGCCACTCTTCCCGCAAGGACAGTAAAAGTCACGCTCATTCTCCCGGCTCTCAGTGAGACTGGCTCGTATCTTGTGACAGTCAGCAGAACAAGACAGCCAGATCAGAAAGAGCCATTCAGTGAAGGGACTGCATTGCAGAAAGGGCAGCAGACTCTGCTTGAGACAACTCTGCACCTTGAGCACTTGAATCCCGGCGCATACTACCTCTCGACCACGCACGAGAGCGACGAGACGGTTTATTACTATCCCCTGAAGATCGTGCCCTAGCTCCAGCTTCAGTGGAGACGTACCTGGCCGTCTCGCTCTGACAGCATCTTCTCCTCTGCCTTTCGCACGGTTTCAATCCAGCGAGCAATTTGTTCCTGGCACAAGCCGCAAAGCGGCATATGCCTCGTCTTACCCGACAGGAGAAACTTGTCAGGATTGAAAGCAAAGTACTTGATCTCTCCTTCTGTGTAGCAGACCAAATCTTTCTCCGTCACCTTTTCCTCGGCGATGGCCGCCCGCTGCTGAAGAAGCTCTGCCTTGAGTTCGGCAACCACGTCCGGCAGTGTCACCTTACGTGTTCCGGTTTCCAGCCACAGGGTATCGTCCCCAGCCCAAAGGTCCTCGAGCTTCGCGCTGGTATTCATCGCGAGATATCGAATCGACATACGCCGATCTACGATCGGAGTGTCGTCGAGGTGGGCCGCCACAGCGATCCTGGCCAATCCGATCACCGCATCGTCCGGATAGGTGTCAGCCAGCGTCTTTAGTCGCGCGATCTCATCTTCCGCGATCTGTCTGAACATAGAACCAGTGCTTGCCTGGTCATACACTGCAGTATTGAGTGGGGGGAGCTCGATCTCAAGTCCCGGCGGCGCCGTCCAGGCGGGGTGATCGATCATGTACATGACGGGATAGAACAGTAGGTCGAAATCCTCTTTTCTGTCTTCCACGCCGCGAAGTTCATTCATCATATGCAGAAACCAGCTGAGTTCGTTGTCGTTGAACGAGCTGGCCGCATTCCTCATCTCTCGTCTTCGGTGATATTCGAAACAATCCATGAGTGAGCGGGGAAGGATGATTCCTTCCAGCGACCGGGTGTATTTTTCAAGTTCTTCTGTGAGTACGTCCACAAAGCCTCCTAACTTGCGGACGTTTATCCCACGACCCTCGTTTTCTGTCAAACCACCAATAAATACAGCTATTCCGGATGAAATCGCACGATCGTGGCAGAGGTGCCATTCAGCGCTACGAGAACGGCGCCGCGGCCTTTCACCGGTTCCGACCAGCGAGCTCTCAACTCCCGGTTGCGCTGCCGGATGATGGCAAAACCCGGAGATGCCGGCCGGACCGACACATCCCGGATGCGGAAGATCGGTGTAGGGTTCCCGATCCCGAATGGCTCCAACAGGCGAAGTTGGTTATGGAAGACTCGTCCAGCCGACTCGAGGTCCAAATCCGCCTCTGCGGTAGGCTCTTCAGTCAGGCCGGGAGGGTGCTGGCACACAAACGCTTCGAACTGTTGCCGAAAAGCTGGGATGTTCTCTACTGTGAGCGTCACCCCCGCTGCCTGCTCATGTCCGCCGAAGCGGTGAAGCACAGATTGGCAGCTGCGCAAGGCATCGATCAGGCTGAAGCCTTCAACGCTTCGACCCGAGCCTACCGCCATTCCCGTCCGCGAGTCCTGGACGAGCACGAAGGACGGCACACCGTAGCGTTCCCGAACCCGGCTGGCAAGTATCCCCGCGATTCCCTTCTTCCAATGCGGACCATAGATCACCAGACCTTTCGGAACGTCACTCGGTACCATCGGGAGCAGTTCCTCGAGCGCTTCCTTTTCTCGTTTGCGCCGTTCCCTGTTCAGGCAGTCGAGTGAAAGAGCGAGCTCAACCTGTCGGTCCGGGTCCACCGCGTTTAGCATCTGAAGGGCTTCGTTCGGATGACCGACGCGCCCAGCCGCATTGATACGAGGCGCTACGCGAAAGGCGATCTGCTCAGAGGTAGGCACTTCGTTGTCACGAACGCCTGCCATTGTCAGCATTTTGCGAAGACCGGCATGGCGGGTATGGGCCAATTCGCCCAGGCCGATTCGCGTCAGCGTTCTCGTAGGTCCGGTCAACGGCACGCAATCCGCGATCGACGCGATCCCCGCGAGTCTGCTCAGACCGGCCAGAAAGCAGCCGATCTCGCTGGCCCCGGCGGTTTCAAGCAGGGCCCACGAAAGCAGGACTGCGATACCGGCAGCGCAGAAGTGTTCCGACCACACGGCAGTCGCCTCCGCTCGCGTTTCGATGTGGTGATGGTCCACGATCACCACCCCAATCCCCAGGCGCCGCGCAAGACGGACCGGGCCGGCTGCATTGATTCCGTTGTCAATGGTGATGAGGAGACAAGTGCCATCAATAGAGAACCGGTGCACCACCTCGTTGCTAAGGCCATAGCCTTCGTCGCGATGAGGAAGGTAGACGGTTGGTTGAGCTCCAAGCTTGCGCAGCGTCGCTTCGAGGATTGCGGTTGAGAGAACACCATCACAATCGTAGTCACCTACGATAGTCATCGGGCGCTGCGAACGAATCGCGTGGAGGATCTGTGTGACGGCAGGCCCCATCCCCTCGATGTCAAAAGGAGAGGGCAGATCGTTCCAGGAGGACGGGGTAAGAAAGCGATCAGGATCGCTGATGCCCCTGTTCTTTAGGACATCGACGAGAGGTAATAGCAACATGGGACCTCTCCTGAATTGGGATGGGTGAGACGGGTATGCGCCTTCCTATGACCTGCATCTGCACATCTGCCAGAACGCCAATCATGGCATGCGCCGACGAAATCCCACCATCCCCAATAGCTGTGCCGGAAGTGCTGACCGCGCTTGGATTTTGGTTTGTTGCCGTAAAGATCGTAACCCCATGGTGAGTCCTTCGGTTGATAACAATAAGCCATCCGAAAACCGATGTGAGTGAGGGGCAACGAAATTCTTTTTTTACGCCGCAGGCGCTTGCCCCTTGACGGAGTCAATGGGGTAAATCAAAAAGCGGAGCGTAAGAATTTGGTTGAGCGTAGCGAGGGAACGAGGTTTTAGGATGGCTTGAGGATTCCCTCTGAGGGCGGTTTGACAGTTGTAACGCTGCCTGGCTTGAGTTCAGGATGATCCCTCTCGTAGATCACATACACAAGAGCGAATAGAGTACTGCACACACGCTGAAATGCCCCGATCACTACGTTGAGCGCCAAGCCGCTCATTGCACACATCGAAAGAACCGTGAGGGCCTTAACAATACTGGTGTGCTTGGAGACGAGGATGAAACCAATCATCTCCATACCCCAAATCACTAATGCGGCTGCTACTGCGCGGACCGAATCTGCGAGAGCTATTCGGTCGTCGTGCATTTTGGTCTTGTCTGCGCCCGCTGCGATTGCGACGTATGAGAGCAAAAACGAATCCAGTCTGACATAAGCATCTCGGGCAGCAGCTGAATACTCAAAGATGCCCTTTCGTTCGTTTTGGCCTTCGGACGTTGCGATCTTGTTGTCGATAGCTCTACGTTTTTCATACCCTAGCGGGGCTACTATTCGCCGCAGGTCATCACGAACGTAGAGTGAGTTCGCGTCCAAGAAAGGCTTCAGCCAGTGCAAATTTCGGTTCAGGTTATCTCTGAAAGCAAATGTCTCATACCTTCGGAAAATCACTACCCCTGCAACATTTATGAATAACCCTGTAGAAAACACTGCGATCAGGCCGATGGCTGCGACGAGGGTCGCGGATGCGCCGGTTATTTTGTCGAAATGGCCGGTGAAACTCGCAAACACCTGTGCAACAGGCTCGTCTCGCCACGCGAACCAAATAATGAACTGAAGTACCCAGAACAGTCCGCCAATAAGGCCATAATCCGTAAAACGGTCGCTGATCTTCATGGCGGGAATGATACAGGGAACCTGTTATTCGAGGGCCAAGCCCATCGCATCTATTGCATCGCGGCACCTTCCCGAACATTCGACTTGAGCGCGACCGAGAGGCTTTAGGATGGCTCGGAGACATCACCTTCGGATGAGCCAAATCGCTAGGATGATAGAAAACAGCAGCACATAGAACGTCCAGACGTGGGCAATTTTGAATTCTGCAAGGATGTCCCAAATCGTGGCCTTAGGGCTGTTCGAAAAGCTGTACGCAATGCGGGGACTATCGAATTGCGCGTTTTGCCTAATAGCTTTTTCGACATCGTATGCCCGAATTATCGCGATTCGCTTTGGCCTTCTTGTAGTCAGTTCCATCGAGCAGAATGCAGCTACCGCAAACATGCCAATCAGGCCGAACGCTGATGGCTTGAGCTGGGCTTTTTCGGAAAACAAGGCGGTAAGGAGAACGCCAAGCAGGACCAGGAGCCAACCTCGTATCTGAAATTCAAGGGTGTCAAAGCGACCGATGATGGTCTGAAGTTGTTTCCACTCTTCAACGGCAATGTCTTTTTCATCCATAGTCACGCCCGCCGCCAAATTATCTCATTTCGCCCCAGCATTAGCCGCTGGCGAGTGCGACCGAAGAGGATTTAGGATGGCTTCTTCTTATCGTCCTTATGCGCTTCCCAATGACCAGCGGGATCATTCTGCGACCAGTCGTAATCCTGTTCCTTCTCGGTAGGAAAACGCTCACGAGTGCGCTTGGCAATCGCAGACACCTGAACCATTATGACGAACAGCACGCCGGGCAAGCCGGACCGGGCCGGCTGCGTTAATTCCGTTGTCAATGGTAATGAGGAGACCCGTGCCATCGATAGAGAACCGATGTACCACCTCATTGCTAAGGCCATAGCCTTCGTCGCGATGAGGAAGGTAGACGGCCGGTTGAGCTCCGAGCCTGCGTAGCGTCGCTTCGAGAATTGCGGTTGAGAGAACACCATCACAATCGGAGTCACCGACGATGGCGATCGGTCGCTGCGAACGAATTGCATGGAGGATCTGTGTGACGGCAGGCTTTATCTCCTCGATGTCAAAAGGAGACGGCAGATCACTCCAGGAGGACGGGACAAGAAAGCGATCGAGATCGCTGATGCCCCGGTTCTTCAGGACATCGACGAAAGGTAATGTCAACATGGGGACCCTCTCTCTGGTTGAAATGGGTGAGACGGATACCGCTGAGCACTCGGGCAACTGCCTCGTCGCACAAACATTGAATGTCCCTACCATGCGGATGGCTTCGCACAATCAGGGCACCCCTGGATACGGGTGCGTCTTGAGCGGTATCATTGGCGTTACGCAATCTTTTCGACGGGCAGCACAGAGTTGATCGAATGGGGAGCCCTAACAAGTTAAACAGCGCGCTGATCTCGCTTCAAGCGTGCCGCTGACCACCGTCCAGAAAACTACCCGACCGGAAAGCTAAAGGTCTAAAATCCCAATTTATAGCTACGAGTTCTCCAGTCCATGATTGCGGAGGGCTAACGATGGGCGTTGAATCGAAGATTAAAACCCGACTCTACTGGTCGTTACTCGTCGTCTTCGTGCTTCTCGCGATACTTGTTGGATTAGTGAAGGCTCTTGTAATAACAGTTGCCTTATTTGCAGGCTGGAAAGCGTATGGATGGTTCAAGCTCCACCAATTCTGGAAGCAGGAATCTGCTCAGTCGAAGGTTACGATCGACTATGTGGCTGAGCGACTCAACGAAGGAGCATCGAGCGATAATCTTTGGATTCGATATCTAGCGACTTCGGTATCTCAGAATGCCAGAGCGAACTACCGAGTGGAATTGATGGCTGCAGCGAAAGTCGTAGAAGCTCGAGGCGGCAATCTGTCAGAAGGCTGGCGCCTCTGGTTCACCGAGCGAGTTCATAATCATGTTGAAGCCTTTTATGACACTATGAGAGACCGGGTGAGCGTGGGCAAGATACCTACAACTGTGTTTGAACTAGTGGCACAGAAAGTAGATTTAGAGCTGGACGTTGCTCAACGTGCCTTTACCTTTCTCGGAGTTACCGATGCCTCAGCAGTCGACCAGTGTGTCAACGCCCTCTGCGACATTAGAGCCAAGAGACTTACCGATTTTATTGTGGCCCATTTAGACGATCCGTCCAAGAATACCAGCGCTTGGTCCGAACATCTCAGAAAACCGGAAAACGTGGAATTCGCTCTACGATATCGCGAATCGCTGACAAAACGAGCGGAAGAATTACGCCTCAACACGTTAGTGACTGCACAAATTAAGAGCTGGCGAAAATGGGGAGCGACTCGGATTGAGGATTATGTGCTCGATCCAGAGGACGAGCCTAGCTTGGAAAATGTTTCGAAGAGCTCGCCCATCGACAACCACAATTTGCTAGTGCATCGTGCTGCATTCGAGGTGATCATAGCTGAGGAAGCACTTAGGCTCTTGAATGTAATTAATCCACGAGCCGCCGTGAGTACCATGATTGTGAGCATTGCTGAGAATCGAGCAGACTATGTTGCCGTCAATCGTCAAGAATTCGAGAGCGAGCTGCTTTGGTTCATGGCTTGCAAGCTGTCAGAACGAAAAAAGAGCGATTCTCTATGGGTGAGAGCTTTGGCCTCCAATGAAATGAATACTCAACAGCCGAGTTATCCGGATAGGGTTCTGGCAAGCGAAAAAACAATGCGCGCCACTGTAAATAGCGATTCAGAATCATGGAGACTGTGGGGAGCAACTCGAATCGAAGCCAACGTGCTCGACCTTGACGAAGACACATTAGAGAGTCGGGCTGCGATTGCAAGGGTTGACAACCCAACGTTTCGGGAATTGATGACCTCGCGCACTGCCTTTGAGGAGCTTGTCGCCGAGCATGCTCTCGCTCTACTAGACATTCCCGATCCTCACGCAGCAATTGGTTTTTTGGCGGCGGAGCGTGGCCTTAGCCGAGCCACCGAAAGGGCGGCGCGTCTTCTTGCGGAGCTACAGAGGCCCGCACACAGACCCTCGGACAATGATTGCTGAACTTATCAGCAGAGCTTATAGAGACCAGGGGCAACCCCTAAGTGGGAACACGTAAAACAGGCCCACTCAATCGCCGAAATGAGTGGGCCTATGGCTTATAAGCCACGATCGAATCAAGAACATCCGCTAGTACCGCCGCAATTTGCGCACTTGTAGCAGCTACCGTTACGAACCATAAGTGAGCCGCAAGTTGAGCACAGCGGCGCATCGCCTACCTCGTACGCATCGTGGAGGAAGTGGGAGATGCCGTCAGGGGTGTGGTTTGGCACCCTGTCGGCATTCCCGCTGGCCGCCTCTTTCGTGGCGAACAGAGGCAGCTGCGGTCCTGACAGGAAGCGCAGCTCCATCCAGCGGAAGAGGTAGTCCATGATGGATTTGGCGTAGCCCATCTCCTCATTGCCGGTCCAGCCGGAGGGCTCGAACCGGGTGTGGGAGAGTTTGTCGCACAGGACCTTGAGCGGCACTCCGTGTTGCAGGCCGACAGACACCACCGTACCAAAGCATTCCATAAGGCCAGCAATCGTCGAACCTGCTTTGGCCATGCGCACGAAGATCTCGCCCGGCTGCCCATTGGGGTAAAGTCCGACAGTCAGGTAGCCTTCGTGACCCGCGATGGAGAAGTGATGGTTGATGGCCGAGCGTTCGTCCTGCAAACGGTGACGGTTCGCCGCCGGAGGGCCTGAAAGGTCGGCCGGAGACGTCGACGTGACACTCGTTTTGACAGCCGAAGCGGACGCGCTGACTGGCTGGGAGGTCTTCGAGCCGTCGCGATAGATTGCGACCGCCTTCAGTCCCTTGCGCCAGGCAGACAGGTATGCCTCTGCGACATCAGAGACGGTTGCCTCAGACGGCAGATTTACCGTCTTCGAGATCGCCCCAGACAGGAAGGGCTGCACCGCCGCCATCATGTCGATATGACCGCTCCAGCCGATCGAACGTTTGCCCTTGGATGGTCGGAATGCGCAATCAAACACTTGCAGGTGCTCCTCGTGAAGTCCCGGCGCGCCCTCGATCATGTTGTTCTCTTCGATATACTCCCTGATCACCTCGATCTCCTCTTGTGAGTAACCTAGCCGGTTCAAGGCGTTCGAGACCGTCTGGTTGACCAGGGTGAGATATCCGCCGCCCACCATCTTCTTGAAGATGACTACACCGAGCATAGGTTCAATGCCCGTGGTGTCGCAATCCATCATGAATCCGATCGTGCCAGTCGGGGCCAGGACCGTGACCTGCGCATTGCGAAAGCCGTGCTGCTCGCCAAAGCGTTCTGCCTCCTGCCAGCAGCTAACGGCCGTCTCCCGCAGCGTCAGAGCCACCGAAGTTGCGGTGAGAACCATCGCCTCCGCGGCCTCGCGGTGTTTGCGGATCACATCGAGGAATGGTTCTCGATTCCGCTCATAGCCGGGAAACGCGCCGCTCTGCGTGTCCTTCAACTCCGGGTCTGCAGCCGTCAACTCCGATGTCATCGCTGCCACCTGTGCTGATGTTCTGTATGCGGTTCCGCCCATCAGCGAGGTAATGGCCGCAGCCATATCCCGGCCTTCGGGAGAATCATAGGCGAGCCCGAGGCTCATCAACAACGCTCCGAGATTCGCATATCCCAGACCCAGCGGTCGGTAGTCGTGGGAGTGGATGGCAATGGATTCGGTCGGATATCCCGCCATATCGACCAGGATGTCCTGGGCGATAATGAGCACGCGTACCGCATGCTGGAACAAGGCTATGTTGAATGCTTCGTCGGTGACGAAGCGAAGCAGGTTGAGCGAAGCCAGGTTGCAGGCAGAGTCGTCGAGGAACATATACTCCGAGCACGGATTGGAGGCGGCAATGCGACCGGACCGCGGGCAAGTATGCCACGCATTAATGGTCGTATCGAACTGCATCCCGGGATCACCGCACCGCCACGTCTCTTCTGCTATCGACCACAGCAGCGAGCGTGCCCGGACGGTTTTGACCGGCTTGCCGTCGATGCGGCCGGTGAGAGCCCATTCACCACCTTCTTCCGCTTTGCGCATAAACTCATCGGTCACGCGGACCGAGTTATTGGCGTTTTGGTAGAAAATCGAGGCGTAGGCTTCAGAGTCGGGACCGTTGCCGTCGTAACCGGAAGCGATTAGGGCCTGGGCCTTCTTCTCTTCCCTGCTCTTGCAGTGGATGAAGTCCTCGATGTCGGGGTGGTCGGCATCAAGAATCGCCATCTTCGCCGCACGGCGGGTCTTTCCGCCCGATTTGATCACGCCGGCGAAGGCGTCATACCCACGCATGAAAGAAAGCGGTCCTGAGGCAGTTCCTCCTGCTGACAGGCTTTCCATTGAGGCGCGGATGGCCGAGAAGTTAGTTCCCGTTCCCGAGCCCCCCTTGAACAGTATCCCCTCGGTCTTGGCGAGATCAAGAATCGATTCCATTGAGTCGTCGACAGAATTGATAAAGCAGGCCGAGCACTGTGGCTTGCTATACCCTGCGGCTGCCTGAATGACTGTTTCCCGCGCCGCGTCCCAATGCCAGCTCTTTGCCTTGTTCTCGGGTTCAAGCGTATGGCAGCCTACGTTGAACCACACCGGCGAGTTGAAGGACGCGTACTGGCCGAGTAGGAGCATCGTCAATTCGGCCTGGAAGCTATCGGCCGTTTCCAAGGATGAGAAATAGCCCTGCTGTTCCCCGGCCGCCCGAATGGTGGAGACAACGCGGGGGATGAGCTCGTCGACACCCTTCTCGCGCTCTTCGGTGCCGATCCTGCCGTGGAAGTACTTTGAGGCTACGATATTCAGGGCTGTTTGCGACCAGTTTGCCGGAACCCGCGCGTCCTCCTGCCGAAATACGCTATTGCCCTTGGCGTCGTCGATGCGTGCCTCGCGTTTTTCCCAGATCACGGCATCGAAGGGATCAATGCCCTCTTTGCTCACAACGCGTTTCACAGATATTCCCGCGGACGCTACGGTGTTAGTGGCCATATCAGGGCCTCCTTTCTCGACATAGCTGGGTTGGTTGTTCCCATCCCAGGGCGACTTGGTTTGTATGTCAGTGTAAAAATTCGGTCAAATCCCGCGACCAGTGACCTGATGCTCAATGGACGGTCGTGCTTTTTTAGGCGATCCCGCTCGCCCATCCAGTAGCGGTTGTCAGATGTCAGAAGACATTCTGGCATGCAGAGACTGTGGTCATACTTAGAGGGGTTCCTGTTGGGCCGGCGTTCCCTGTTCGACGTCTTCAATCGAATCACTCGGCGGATTCAGTGATTCGATTGGGACTCGGTCGGATTCGGCGGGAGCTCGCTGCCGGTCGTCACCCGAGGCGATCTGGATAGAGGTCTAAGAGCACATGGACTTCGCTGTCAGCTGCTGGAAGATCAGTCGCCCGTTGCAACCTTGGCCGCGGCGTCCCGTCATCGATCGTGAAGCCGTCTCTTTCGAGGCCACGTATGGTGCTTGTCTTGAGGAACTCGAAATTCTCCAATCAAACGCCGCTGGATATCCGGCGCAGCAACGGACCGCCGCACGTCCAATCAGATCCGTCATTATGGCATCTCTCAGATTTTTGCCGTCTTCGTTACGAAGTCCCGACGCACTGAAATCACTTCTTCCAGCCCATACTCAAGGAACAATCTACTTGATTCGGTCTGGGACCACTCTGCCATGTAATCGCTGTCTGCCATAATTGTTCGTCTATTGTTGTGCCATCGCATGGCAATTCTCCTGAACACTCTGCTTCGACTCTTCGACGACTGTCACGGCTAGGCTTTCTATCCGGTGGTCAACGACGGGCCATTTCCCACAGTCATGTTCAGATTTGGACAAAGCCGCCATCGTCGATTGTGCTCACCTTTGGCGATAGCTTGTCGATCTTCTTCTGGATATCGGTCGCCAACCCTGACACGGCCTCCGTGAGGGCCAGAATTTCGGCGATGCCCCACGTTCCCACCACGCCTGCTGCAGATTTCCCGTTGCGGTGCACTATATCGTGCCGGAAGCCTATCGCAGGCCCTATGATGCCGAGGTCTGCGGGGAGCTCGATACCCAAAGCATCTTTGTAGACTCTTGCGGTTCGCGTCATGCGGTGCCAGATGTTCCAAGCCATGAAATTCTCAACAATAGTCCTCATATGTTGTTCGGTCGGCTCTGTGTCCGGTGGCTGCGGGTCGAATTCTCGGAAACGCTGGTTCGTTCGGTAAAAGTGAAAGAGCAGATCTTCTCGGGAGAGAAGCACCTTCGTAAACGCGTCACCCAAATATGTTTCGAGCGAAGTGACAACATTTGCGAAAAGTAGCCGGTGAAGGATCTTGCCATCTCGGACAGTGCGTTTCCGTTTGGTTGTTTCCTCGATGTCGCTCAAGCCCGTCATTAAAGCAAAAAAGGGATCGACGCTGGCGATCCAATCAGACATTTCCTCCGTGTCGTACTCGCTGGCGTCAGGCCTTTTAGCCCACTCGTAGTGTAAGTCGCCTAAATCGGAAGATAGTTTGGCAATCGCCTCGCCAGAGGCGACCTCATCAAACTCCTGACGAAGCTGCTGGTCGGCGTTATAAGGGCCGCTCCCAATCCACTGAATCCCACCCTCACCGGAATCGTAGGGCAGCTCATCCGGAGCAATATATCGATCCTCAAACCAGTGGCGCATGACTTCCGTCTGCTGTTCGATCGAGAGTTTCTTGACCTTCGCGGCGGTGTATGACTCGCCAGTGCTCGGAATTAGGTAGCGACGGCTTCTTGGCATGAGCCGATTGTAAAACAGCGCCGCTCAACGCTCGGAGCACTTCTGGTCGGTAAGGCTGTGGGCCGTGAACAAGGCCGTTCACTATAACGCATGGCGAATTTCGGAAAAAAGGATTTCGAACCTCTCGTGACGGCTTACAAAGAATCTTTCGCGTCTTTCAGCCTGGCAATTCGCGGCGCAGAGTTCTAATCCTGAATCTTTGCGGTGTGCCTGCAATACCGTCAGTCTGAACCTGAAGTCAAAAGAGAAATAAGGCGATCGTCTTTGGTCGCTGTACCGAAACTTAACGAAGCTATAAATCGCTATCATTCGTTAACTTCAATATCCCGGAAACGAAATGGGCCATTGACCTTCCTGACAATCTGTACCTTCACCATTTTGTTTACCATCGGTCCAATGAGATCGTCCATCGCATCTCCAAGCCCAGTTACATGGACCGCCTGACCATTGACCGTCACATCGAGCCAGTCTTTATCAAGATCAACTGCTCGAAGCATTCCTACAATCTCTTCTTCGTCTTCGGGCGCATCCTGTGATACCGGGGGACGGCCTTTCTTCAGTGTCTCGTTAATGGCCGTTCTTGCGTCGGGTGTTAGCGCGATGGGAGCTTCACCGGTGGATGTACGAAATTCAATTGACCCGAAGGTCTTTCCTGTGGGAGCGAGATTGCGCGACAGCTTCAAGAAAACGTTGCGATATTCAGTGCTGGGAACGATCTGCTCCAGCTGCCTCTGATCTTCGTTTGTAGTGGCCCTAAGAATGTCAAGAAATTGCGTTGCCACAAGGTCTGGCCGAATATCTTCTTTGAAAAAATCACGTTGTTTCGGTTCCTGAATCGCCACAGAAAATTGGTAACTTCCCGGTGCGGCTTGAAAGAGCCATGGACGACACGCTTCCTGGATGTCACGGATTGGTGCGCCGCGGGGACGCAGCGGCATGTCTTTTATAAATTCGATGGTCCGATAGAACATTGCCTGAATCGTCTGTACCTTCTCTATAACCAAATCTAGTGGTGCCCCGCCAGTTACAACCTCTCCTCCTTTAACCGAGACATACACCTGCCCGGGAAGGAACGAAACATTTGCAGCCTGCTTAGAACTCTCTGTCCAGATGGCCTGGACGAGATTACGCAAATCAATTCTCGCAAAGGCCGGTATTGATGGATCACCGAGCATTGAATGTGCCAACTGTTCTGCACGATCGTAGTCAACGGCTTTGTACCACAAAGATACTGCGCTAACCGCCGTGATACCCCTGGTGCGGACCTTGGAAGTGTCAACTACTGCAAGCGCATGTTGTTCAAGTTCGGCCGCCTTTGCGTATAACGGGAGTGCCTGCGTGATATTTCCGTCGCGGAAAAACTGCCCGGCTTCCATTGCGGTCTTTTCACTTGCGGCATGAAATTCAGCCCACGTCATGCTCCTGCCCCTAAAGGTGAAATTGCTACTTCAAGCACCTTGAAGCCAACGACGGATGCCATTGCGGGCAAGTTGCTCTTCCCACGCGCCGTTTGTGCGACCTTTTCCTGAAGGCGACGGACGACATCGCTACTTCCTCCGCCGCTTATGCCTGATACTTCCAAACGGATGCAGTCCTCCAGGTCGTCTGCACCTGTGCCCTCAGGAGCGACATACCAATCTGCACCTGTCAGCGTTTCCGCCCTTCGAACAGCAACCAATCCGGCAACTGCTTCAACGGCTGCTAGTGATACACCGTACGCGGCCGCTTCCGTGGCATCAATTTCATTGGCGTTTGCGTTGCGAACTCGCACATCAGGAACAAGAAAGTTGAGGAAACGTAGCTGCTGAGTTTCACCGTGTTTCAGTGAGACAGTGACCGGCGGCTGATGATGACGCGAAAAGCAAACCGACGCCGCCTCGCAATAGGTTTGCCCCAAGGCTTGAGTCAGACCAGGGTGACGTTCATGCAATCCGTCTAGCGTCAGGCTCTGCAGGTCGGTCATTGCTCCTCTTCCTCCATCACGACACCCATGCGGTACTTGATGTCATAGCTAATGATGAAGTCTAATTCCTCCTCCGTGAGCCTATACTGATGCGCCAACTCGCGGTCAATATCATCGAGGATCTCCTTGGACGTCGACGCATCCAGTTCGTCGTACTCGATCTTATGACCCTGCTTCGTATTGATAGTCTTGCGACGAGAGTGTTGTTTGAGGCTCTGTGCAAGGCGCCGCTCAATCGACACCCAATCCGCAGTGTTCCAGGAGCCGGGAATATTGAACCCTTTCAGTAACGAGTCGTTGATATGTTCGCAATCGGAAAAACAGCTATAAAACCAGTAAAACAGGGTTGATGTGATCAAACATGCAGCGAATGCGCAGGCCTCACGACTCTGAAAGAACGCAGTGCGTCCATGGGGAGGCCGCATCGATTCTCCGTTACGTCGAAAAAATGGATACCCTTTGCAAGCCTTTACCCAGTATCGACACGCCTCCTGATAGTAAAGCGCGTTTTCGGACACCTCAGTTGTGAGTGATTCAAGCTGAAGTTTGTTCGTTAGGACCTTTGCAAGGATGCCGAGCTCCAGTTCGGACCCTATTTTCCCAATGCGGTGATTTTGCAGCCTGGCGGTATGGTTAGTTAGAGACAAAACGCTAAGCGCAACAGATCGCTGTTCGGTGTAAAAACGCGAGACCCGGGAAGTAAACATGCCTTTGTCTTCTGAGCGAGAAATCAATATCGTTACCGGCATCTCCACGCCGTCAAATATTGATTCCGGGCGGCGCGGGAAAGACGGTGCTACGAGGAAACCTCTCTGGATCAGCAAGTCTTGCAATGGCTTCATCTTTTCGGAAGAGAGTGCCGTCAGTTGAACTATCAATCCCACAGATGAGATAGAGTGGGCCAGGTTCAGCGAACGCTCGAAGACAATGGCGTAGAGATTCTTGCAGGGGTAAGTTACAAAGCGGTCCGACTGGATCGTATAGGACACCTTCTCGGGAGTGTTGACTACATATGGCGGATTTCCGATGATCACATCAAATCCACCGCGATTCATTATTCCGTGAAACTCAACGAACCAATGAAACGGTTGGTGAGACCTCAGCCATTTGGCATACGCTTGCTTGTCGGCAGGTGAAACACCACTTTCTGTCGCTAAACGTCGGTTAAGTTCATCGTCGAGGGCCTTGAGACGCTCTCGCAGTTGCTTTTTGGCCTCGATCGGAAATGAGCTATCCCCTCCGACTTGCTGCTCGCGGAATACGTCGAATCCCTGTTGTAGTTCCGCCGCCTGCGAAGAGATCTTCGCCATTGAATGATTGAAGTCAAAACTGCTAGATGCAGCTTTTGTCACTTCGTCGTATGTGGCATAACCAACAAGTGTGTTGCCTGCCCGGATATTAAAATCGATGTCCGGCAAAGGTTCAATCCCGAGATTTTCACGGGAGGGGTCTGGTTCGACCTGGGCAGCAAGTTTCAGGAAGAGGCGAAGCTTACATATCTCGACAGCCTCCTCCATGATGTCGACCCCAAAAAGGTTATTAAGGATGATGCTCTTGAAAATGAAATAACGCCGATTGGGGTGCCCTGCGACTTGAGCTAAAACCTTGCGAAAATCCGAAAACTTCTCCGGACCGTGTTTCTCGCTGGATCGTTCTAGATCCTCAATGAACGCTTCCATTCGGTCGAGACACGCCTCATAGAGTGGTTCGAGAATATTGAGGGCTGCGAACAGGAACGCGCCAGAGCCGCATGTCGGATCGAGGATGGTCACACCCTGAATGGAATGCCAGAAAGCGCGAAGCAGATCGGGGCCTTCGCAATTCTCGATTGCGTCTTGCGCAAATTGGCGGATATCCAGATTGCGTGTGATCAAGCCGTTTATCGAAGAAACTACACCATCTGTGAGCTGACGCTTCAATTCTTCGTATCGGCTCCGACGGTCTATGACTTCGCGCCAGTTCTCTGTGGCGAGTGCATGCGCTTCTGGAGCCTGCTTATTCCAAGCCATGCGCGATTCGACCGTGCGTGCAGGCTCGCTACTAACTGCATTCTGCAGAGTTTTGGACCTAAGACTATCTTGAATGCTGGCCGGGAATGGTATGTCATTTCCATGACGGACAGCGGAATAAATATAACGGTCAGGGTCATTCTTGAGCAGATCCCAAACAGTCGGACCTTTCGGATTTTCGAAGGCTACCTTACACTCAGCGCGGGCGGCGTCAAACAAGAATGGGATAACAGTATTCTTGCAGATGTACTCGGTGATATCTTCCTTTGTGTAGTACGCGCCCATCTGCTTTTGGTTGATGTACTTCTCAAATATGTACCCAAGAACGTCTGGGTTGATCTCGTTATCCGCTCGAAGCGGCCTCTCATCCAAGTGCCACTGATACTGGTCAAAGTAGTCGAAGATTCGCTCGAAGGCCTCATCTGGAATTTGAATCGTCTTCCCGTAGCGATCTGGCGATTCAAGTTCATGGATATCGAAGAGGCCTCCATTTAGATAAGGGATACGACCGACAAGCTTTTCAAGATCGATCGTTCTCTTTCTGCCACCCAAGCCCTCATGGAAAAGGCGCAAAAGAAAATAGCGATAAAACGAATAAAACTTATCCCGGCCGTGCTCTTCCCGGAGTTGCTTAAGCCGGTTGCGAAGATAGTCGCGGTCTCCGTCCAGGAACCCCTTTCGCTGAACGAAATACACAAACATCAGCCGATTGAGCATAACTGACGCGTACCATTCGTGATCGGTGCGCTCGGTGATTCCCTCAATGAACTTCAGGAACGCTTTATGTTCCTTCTGAAAACGGTCATAAAACCGCTTGGTAACACGTTCGACATCAAATCCGGCGCGTGTTCGTCGCGTCACATCGGTGAGGGACAGCCGCTCCTCTTCTTCAAGCGTGAAAGCAATAGCTTGAAGTTTCTGAAGCAAAGCCTCGCCCTGTTGTGAGGTGTGAAACGTATGCTCGCGGCACGCTGCCGGCTTACCACTCTCCCGCTTCACCCATTGCCATATCTGGGTGTGATTGGCTGTGTCAGTGAAAACAATCAAATGTTCGTGCGCGACCTTGGCAATCTGGTGTTCGATTTTTCTACGTTGCGAATAGGCGGGCAGGGACTGACCCGCTGATGTAGCGTATTGATACGCGATCATGCCACGCTTCTGTGCCAGTCCGCGAAGCGATATCTGTTCGTCAGAGACTGTGATCTCAACGCCGCTTTCATGGTGATCCCACCCAAGGTCTTCAATAAAAAGGGAGCGGAGATCGCCATGTTGTAGATGTTGTCGCGCTCTGGTGGGGTTGAGAGACATCGCTTCCTCAGGCTTTCGGGTTATTGTCGGATGTAAGCCCGAGCGAGCAGATTATCTGGGGTTCATCGGCGTGTTCTTCTTCCTGAACCACGCAGAATCGATCGTCGTCTTGTAGTGCCATGGTCAGTTCAGCCAGCTTCTGATCGGAAATCCCAGATCTCAGCTGGCGGTTGAGTGTATCCGCGGCTGATTGGCGCAACGGAAAACGATAAATCTCCTCGATCACTTTAGCGAGTTGCGGGATATCCCACAATGTACCCTTCATCAGATCCGCATGGCGTTTGAGTCGTTCGTATGTGCGGAAGCGAGCTCCCGACGGACGTCCCAGTTGTCCACCGACAGACTTTTCCTCGGCTACGAGAACCGCTACCCCCTTGCGTACTAGGTCGTGATGATCCTCTTGTCGTTGTAATCCTGGCGCATCAGGTGAGCATTCTGCCGCTTTCAAAATCTCGAATTGAGACTCAGTGACGTTGTTACCCGCCTTGTCTACCCATGCAAGAGCATCGTTGCCTTCGGCGGTCCGAAGATACACTAGAACGCCGTCTGGCCTTTTCTCCGTCGCTCTATGGGAGTGCGTCGAAAAGACCACGGGCGGCATGGCGGGGATCGTCTTTTGCAATTCAGGAAACCGATCAATCGCATTTTTCCAAATTTGATAGGCATAAGAGGCGAGATCAACTTCGGTGTCGGTTTCGCCGTCCAGAATCCCAGCCTTTTCATGGTAAAGATCAAAGAGTTTTTGTCTCTCTCTCTCATCTTCAAAAAACGCTTCATCTGTGCCAACCACCTCGGCATTCTCGTGCAGACGTTGACGGACGCGAGCACGGAGCCTAATCAGATTCTCTACACCTTCGGCCGGCAGGAACGAGTAGCAAAGTATCTTTTCAGATTTCTGTCCAATACGATCGACGCGACCGGCCCGCTGAATGAGACGAATGATCGCCCAAGGTAGGTCAAAATTGACGATGATAGAGCCATCCTGTAGATTCTGTCCTTCACTCAGAACATCGGTTGCCACAAGAATGCGAAGCTCTTCATTCTCGGAGACTCGATCTCGCTTATTGTTACTGACGGGACTGAATCGCCACGCATAGCTTGTGGGGTCTTCTGCCTCCCCGGTAACACCGGCTAGGCGAGGTAATCCGCGCGCACGGAGTTGAGTCTCCAAATATCGAACCGTGTCAGCGAACTGGGTGAAAACGATGACCTTCTCATTGGGGTGTTCTTCTGTCAGAAGCTTGTATAGCGCTGCAAGTTTCGCGTCTTTATCAGGATTCCATTCTCCACATCGGCCCAAAATTACAAGCAAACTCGCGGCATCGCTCGCCAGGTCCTTGGCAAGAGACGAGACGAAAAGATCTGCCCGCAGCCATTTGAAGCGATTCTTGAATTGGTTGGCATATGCCCGATACGCTTCCTCGGCTCGTCTGGCAAAATCTTCTGCCGATCTAAGATGCAATGGACGCAGCGAGGCTTTCGGATCATCTTCGTTGTTGTCATCAAACATGTCAGCGCTGGCGGTCTCATCGTCAACGTCCTCATCGTAGTTCCCTGTGTCGAGAAGGCCAGAGTCTTGAGTGCCCAAGGGGAGGGGCAAACCATTTTCGATGGCAAACAGGAAAATGTGATTTCTCAAGATGTGCCGCTCGATTGATTGCTGAAAGGCGGAACCGCTACTCTCTAGCCGCTTAAATAAATTCGTCCTGCAAAATCCCATTAGCCGTTTTCCTGCGCGCGAGAGATTTTGAAGCTGCCTAGCCTCCGTTGCCGTGGCTGCTTTGTCGGGCCGGGGGGCAACATAATTGCCTAGACCATAGCGTGGCAAAGTGAGCGCATTGATAGCGCCGACAGCGTCAGCAGCATAGTACATCGCGTATTGGTCAGACGGGTCTCGTTCGTCGATGCGAAACTTTACGGTTTTTGGAACGCGCTCGGGAAAATAAGACCGGGAACCATCCTCGAACGTAAGATATCTGCGACCCGTAGAAGTGTCGGTATCTGCGTAGTTATCCTGAATGAAGCTTCGTGTTCGACGTACCATGTAGCGCCGCATTAGTTCGCGCCAGTCGTCTGCATATCCACTCTTTTCAAATGCGGCCAGAGAGTGGACATCGCATTGATGTCGACGAATAAACTCGGTTTCACCTAATTCTCGCAAAAGACGTTCCGGCCTGATTGTCAGATTCTTATCGTCTGGCAAGAACAAGCGGAGCTGGCTCGACAAGTCCAAATAGGTTTTGTTGTAAGGCGTCGCCGACAACAAAATACATTTGCTCTCGTTTTCTTGAATGTATTCCTGGATTACTCGATATCTCTTTCCCTCACGATTACGCAAATTGTGGCTCTCGTCGATCAGTACCACTCGATAACGTCGCAGCTCGGGCAGTTCCCGCGCCGCGGCGGTCACGGAGAGAACTTTCGCTAGGAGTCGATACTGCGACACATACTCTTCCCACATCTTGACTAGGTTCTTCGGACAGATGATGAGAGTTTCGGTGAAGTGATCATCCTGAAAAATTTTAGCCAGAGCGGTTGCCATCAGCGTTTTTCCGAGACCGACCACGTCACCGATCAGAACCCCGCCGCGCTTGTTTAAATGATGAGCGGCTATCTTAACGGCAGCGACCTGGTAATCGAAAAGCCTGTGGCCAAATTCTGATGGTATTCGGAACTCAGAAAGTCCTGCCCGGGCCTCTTGAGCTAAGTGGTAGGCCATTTTCACATAGATCTGATACGGCGGCGGAATTTCCTCACGTGCCCAGCTCTCATCAATAATCTGGATCAACTCGGCGGTGATGTCCACACACCAATGGTCAATCCAGCGATCTTCGAACCACCCGGCTAGCTTCTTGCCTGCATCGTGATCCATTACATCGAGATTCAGTTCTCCCTGGTGAGAAAGTCCCGAAAGCGTGAGGTTACTGCTTCCGAGAAAACCAACGATAGGGTTGATCGGATCTGAACGAAAGAGGAGATACAGCTTGGCGTGCAACGTATGACGAAGGAAAAGCTTGACGACCACCCTCCCAGCCTTAAGTTGTGCGGAAAGCCTGCGTAGAGCCGCTTCGTCCGCATTCGTTGGCACTCCAAAAGTAAGCTGGCTTCGGAAGTCTTCAGCCAAGCGTTTCTTCAAGCGTGCGACGGTTTGGTTGTCTAATTTGTCATCGCCAGGAATAAGGCTAAAAGCCGCACGCAGTTCTTCATGCGGCGGCCGTTGCATGCCGACGAGAAGCCGGCACTGTTTTCCGGGCCCCCCTGGCCATTTTTCGATGAGATCATCAATGGCCTTCCACCCGCGCAAATTGAAATAGCCGACACAAAAATCAGAGCGGTCAGCAACGTTCAGCGTCGTCCGCAGCGCGGGAAGCAGATTAGACTCGATGTTGTCGAATATACGTGGCATCAATCTTTCCGAGTCCGGACTCAATTGTAACGGCAGCAAGTTTCATCACATCAGAGGCGTTCGTCATTATCCTAATCGTAGTTGACTACCATTGTTCTTCCCACATGGTGCCGTCCCTCGCCAAGGACTAGCGAATTCCTTCCGGAAGTCGCAGATATCGCTTGTATAGGTACGTGATGGCGAAATCGCTAGGCTCGTATTCCTCAATGCACGTGTCGTAATCCGTTGAGGCGAGAATATGAGCGGGAACTCATAACCCAGGTCTTTGAGTTGGAACTTGAGCCCTTGAGAAAGTTCCGCCGAGTTGTCGATCGCTTACGGAAGAAGATCGGCGTAAGGCGCTGCCATCTCTTGCGGCAAACGCAGGCAGCCAACAGACCGTGCACCAGACTGGTCCACCCGTGCTTTTCGACCCGCATGTTTCCGCTAATGTTCCCCGTGGAAATGCGCTGAGGCAATCTATCTCATTTAGGCCGCAGGATAACGATTCCAGTTAGCGCTTAGGGCGCGGAGTCGAGGTGGAAGGAATACGGCCAGCCAAAGACGCTTCAATTCGGGACCGCAAAAGTGCAACCATACTCATTACCATCTTCGCCTTAACTTCGCCATTCAATGATACGATTCTCCCGCCTCAGGGAGGTGTAGCCACTCACGGAGGCTATAAGTACAAAGTCGCACAGCGCATGCAAGTTTCGTATATCTCCTTGATGTACCCCCGCTTTCGACGCGGCGGGCCAGAACACGGTCTTTCGCGTCTTCAATGATCTGCGCAAAGGATCCATGCTACCCACCTCGTCCCATCGAGAATCACCTCATGCAACCCGGACGTGATGCCCCCGTGTAACTGTCGCTCCATCGACTGCATCTCCCTGAGCGAAGGCCTGCTTGATTGCGTCATTCATCGGAATGATGTCCTGAACACTCGCGTTCAGGATGGATTTCAGTTCATCCGGGAGCGCCGCAACGATGCGTTCCCAGGTGCCACCGTCGAAGTGGGCCTCAATTCGCTTTAGTCGCAACGGAATCAGTTCGGGATCGCTGATGCGCACCGAGTCCTGCGAGTTCTTCTGGCAGCGGAGGGTGAACTGCTTCCCTTCCATCCTAGTAATCTCGCGGCTTTGCAGGTAGTAGAGAATGAGCAACTTGGTCTGTTCAACCTTGTTCTCGGCAATCTTGCCTCTCGCAACGAGTCGAGCCGCCTCGGCCTTGCAATAGGCTGTACGAGCCTCCATGACGCGAATGAACCGGCCGATGCGATCGACCTTCTCGCCGTATGCATCACAAAACGAGTGAAACCGTTCGATGCTCTCAGGACTGGCTTCGCCTGTCTCTTCCAGTTCGTCCTGCATCTTGTCGAAGAGCATGTCCAACTCACGATCAATTTCGAGGAGTGAGTGATCGCTGGCGATTGATCCTGAGGCAGCTTTCTTTTCGTGTGATAGCGCGAACGGCAGCACGGGCCCTTGCGGGGATGCAGATGTAGCCATAGCGAATCTCCTTTGGAGCGGAAATGGAAAGAGCCCGGCACGCGGCCAGGCTCTTAAAACGACAAAAAACGCCCAGTACGGGCGAGTCTGTTGATTCTTTTGGCTGATTCTCTTGTTAGCTCAGCTATCGCTGCTGTTGAAATTGAAAGCGGTACCCTTTTAGGTCTTACCCTCTCCAGTTAGCACCCAATCAGCCGAAGAGCCTCATCTGTTCGCCTACCATGTGTCCGGTAGGCCAGATCGGATTCTCCTTCTGTTTCGGCCATGGTGCGGAGTGGACGAGCTGCGGTCCCAGAGGCGCAGCGGTCTCCGCCGAAATCTGCCGTATCGCAGCTTCGGTCGGATCCAGCGCTACCGGAGGCCTTTCGACTGCGGGCGGAGCGTGCTTGGCCCGTTCCCGTTCCAAATCCTTCCACACCGCGTCGGCCGATTCTCCGACGCCTCCCTCTTCCACGAGCTCGCGGGCCATGGCGGTCAGCAGGTCTTCGTTGGCATCAAGCGATTGCAGCCCTTCGCCGGAGAACTTCCCTTCCATCATGAGCGCGACCAGCATCTTCTTGCCCATGTGGCGGACGCAGGTCTCCTGCATCGTAGACCGGTAAGCCAGGAACTTTACCCGAACCGGGTATTTCTGCCCGATCCGCCACGACCTGCGGCTTGCCTGCCGCAGCGTGTGGAGCGAGTATCCCGTTTCGTAGAAGTAGAGGGTCGGAAAGGCAAGCAGATCGAGCCCGGTTTCCACCAACCTAGGGTGACAGATGACCACCTCAACGCCCGCCCGCAGCTGTCGCTCATACCACGCCTCCCGCTTGTCGGTGGGAACCGCAGAACGAAGAACAGCCACCCAAAAACCTGCCTGCTGAAGCACTTGCGCCAGCCGACCGGTCACATCGTGCTTGCCGGTGAATGTCGCGTAGACCTGGCACCGCCTGCCCTGCCGCAGCTCCTCCCGGATATCTTCGATGAGGCACTGTTCCTTGGCGTAGGTGTCGGCCTCCGGAAGATCCGCTGGCTCGGTGACGAAGAATGGCACCATGCGGCCTTCCTTCGGGTCGTACGTCTTCCCGAAGATCGGCCCGATACCGTAGGGATGGTCGGGGTACAACAACAACGTGTTGAGCATTACGCTCATCAGGCTCTTGTTGCCGCGATGCGCCTTCATCGCCTCGGTGATGTCGGCCTCGATCGACCCGTACGCCTTCGCGAGGGTCTCACCCATCTCGACCGAGAGAACCGTCTCCTCGTACGCCGGCAGCTGATCGGAGATGTCCTCAAGCGTAATGAACGCCGTCGACTCCATCAGGTACTTGCCGAATAGAAGCGGCGAGGCCCCCGGCTTGCGGAGAACCTGCACAGTCCGCTTCTGTGCCTTCGAGCAGGCGTTATCGTACTGCCGCACTTTTTCGACTGTCTCCAGTACGCCATACTGCTCCTGAAAGTCCCGGCGCCCCTGACTGCCAGCCTCGTATCCCGCCTTCACCATCTGCCACGGTTCCATGCGGTAGAAGATGTTGTAGAGATCATCGGCGTAGCCGCCCATAAGAGTCCCGGTAAGAGCAATCAGCTTTTCCGAGCAGCGAGCCAGGACACCGAGACCATTACCCTGGGCGGTGTCACCCGCGAGCTGATGCAGTTCATCGGCGACCGCATAGTCCCACCAGCCCTTCATGTACCTGCCCACGAACTCGAGCGGAGCCATGCGCTGGATCTTCTCGCGATCTGCCTGCCACAGGGGTGAAAAACGAGTCGTTCCTTCCTTTCCTGCCGTGTAACTCTCGTTGAACTTCTCATCGCGCAGGTCTAGGGTGCTCAGGTAACCTCCATCCTTCGACGCGACGGCGTGCCCTGTATCGGGGTTAATTAACCCGCCCAACTCCGGTCCAGACTTTGCTACGGCAAAGGCGTGCTTCCAGAAGTAGCCGAGTTTGCCCTTCTCCTTGCCCATAATGAAGAATGCGGGCTGCGGGCACTTTTCCCTCCATCCCTTCCGTCCCATGCAGCGGAGCTTTGACAGCGTGGTCGTGATACCCCGAACGACAGTCTGTCCCTTATCGAGCTTCACTTCAACGATGCCGTGGCTGTTCTTCGGATCGCCACCATTGCGCAGATCCTCGACGATAAACGCCCGGGCATGAGGCACGGTCAACAGGGCTTCGCGCGCCCACTTATGTACGATGTGAGGCGGGCACATCACTAGAGCGGTGTATGGCCTCGCACCGGCGTGCACATGCATCGTGCCCAACGACATGAAGGTCTTCCCTGCACCGCACTCAGCCACGATCCGCGCGGATCGTGAGGTTTTGAGATACTTTGCAAGGCCAGTGATCGCCAGCGCCTGCGCCGGCAGAGGCCTGCGCAACAATGTTTTCAGCGCCACTGCGGGTGCGTCTTTAGGCGTCTGTAATGCCGGGTAAGTTTGAACGATACGATCCCCGAGCGCATGCGCCATAGCGCGTAGATAGTCAAAATATGTTTCCACGATGGGGCTCCTGAAAGCGCGAATCAGCAAAAGAAAAGGCCAGCGTTGGGATGGCCTCGATAGGGGAGCTTTCTAAGCGTTGGAGAGGATACTCATCTGATGATGCCAGGACTTCGTAAATGATCCAAGACCTCTAGAGATGATCATCTTGACAGTTGAAACATTGAATCAACCGATCAGACTGAGCAATTGATGTTCGATATTCTGCCAGGGCTGACCGAGATTTACTGTTGCGACAGCGACACGGTGACCTTGGACCAGCATTGCACCACGAACGTCGTAGCCATTAGTGGGGTATAAAAGCAATCCACCAGCGCACCGGTGGGCATCACTCAAGTTCTCCTGGGTCCGTAAGTAGGTGTAGATCTGGTATAGATTCTGGGACTTGAATTTTTGATCGCCGTGTGGATGTTTTGACAGCGCGGCAATTGAATACTTTGTGTCGATGATCGTGCGCCTCCAGGGCGGAGCCCTCTCCACGATCGTCATGTCGGTGCGCATTTCCGGGACAAGCTCACTACCAAGCTCATCGAACCACTTCAGTGTTTCCCTTTTTACGCGATAGTATTCGTTGAGATGGAGTGCATAAAAATTGCGAACGAAGCGCTCGAAAAGATCGTGAAACTTGATCTCGTCGCGCAAGAGCGCAGCGAGTGCTGCATCTCCTGATTTCTCCGTAGGCAATCGCAAAGCGTGGATTAGACGGCAAACCGCGATCGGAACGGCATAGTCTCTATCGTTTCGGCCGAGCTGTATGCTTGCAAAATCGCGAACAGTTACAGAAATTATCCGTACCCCATCCATCATTCGTACAAGGCTGCGGAGCTCGTGGCGAAGTTGCTCATCAAGTTTGGGATTGTGGGATCTGAGCGCCGGCTCCGAAGCGAGACGAGACATTGTCGACCGGAGAATCCTGTTAGGCACTGTATCGATGCTTAACTCGGGAAAGATGCAATCTACCCGCCCGCGTTCGAAAGACTGATGCTTCAGGCTGGCAGCGAAATCGATTCGTCCGCGGATTCCACGGAGGGGAGCAGATGTCCGAACGAATGACCTGCGAAGCTGGTGACGCAGCAGAGCATGAGCGTTCCTGGCTAAAACCTTAGCAAGTAGCCCAAGTAGATGTGGCGCCTCCTCCGACTCGGCATTCCAGTTATCACGCCACATTGCCAAGTCCCACGCGTAGAGGAGAAGATACCAGGCATTTCGAACAGGAATGCCGGTGGCGATGTCCATAACGGTATTTGTACTGTCCATCACGCTAATAGAGCATCTGTTGCCGATTTGGCGTTCTCGCGCTTGTCAAACCAGTACTCCTGTAAGAGTGGCTCGATCTCCGTCTCGATTACTTCTCTGTACCACTGGTCGCCAAGTTCTGAGAAATCATCACCTGGAGGACAAAAGAAACTATGGCCGACCTGGTACGCGGATCCAAGAAAAGAGTCATTGCTGATCTGGCTGTTGAGTGCGGTCATCCGCTGCACGATCTTCTCTGTGAGCAAACTGTTCATGCCGCGCTCCTCAAGCCACGTACGAAAGGGCAATCCGTAGTTCGGCTCAAGGGTGAGAAAGGCAAACCGGCGTCGCAGAGCAAAGTCGACCAGCGCGAGGGAACGGTCCGCGATGTTCATTGTTCCGATGAAAAAGAGATTCTCGGGGACATGAAACTTTTCTTCCTCTTGGGCAGGATAGAGGGGAGTAACAGAGTAGTTCGCACCACGCTTGTCACTCTCCAGCAGCATCAATAGCTCACCGAAGACCTGCGAGAGATTGGCACGGTTGATCTCATCGATTAGCAGCACATACTTTTGTTCAGGATCGTTATCAGCTCGCTTGCAAATCTTACGTAGAGGACCGTCCATCAGTTCGAATTTGCCCGCCTCAACTGTTGGACGATATCCACGAACAAAATCTTCATAGGCGAATGAGGGATGGAATTGGACCACCTCCACTCGGGACGATTTCCGCTCTTCAAGAAGCGCGTAGGCCAATTTCGCGGCCACAAATGTCTTCCCCACACCGGGTGGCCCCTGCAGGATCAGGTTTTTTTTAGTCTTCCAACGGTGGAGCGCTTCTTCGATCCTACGTGCATCCAAGAAGACGCCCTCCGCCAACATGGCCGCCACCGAGTATTGGGAGGCGCCTTGAATGGGTACAGCTGTTTTCGGCTTCGCAACGCTGGGTGTCCCGTGGGTGGTGCCAACTACCGGCTCATTGCCGGCGAGCCATGCTGAGCGGGAGATGTGAGGAAAGTCCTCGTCCCGTTCTGCTTTGATTCTTTCCAACGTCGTACGGTAGAACTCGAAGGACAAACCTTCCCTCGGAAGCTTGATGTTTAAGAATTTGCGGTTATTGCTGTCGAAACTGAGAAAGGTAAATGGCCGAATCCAAAACAAACCCATTGTTAGGTTTATATCGACGTTTCGGATTTGAACTGCTGCATCGAATCCGCGGGCAAATTCAATATTTTGCATTGCGTTTGGAAGAAGCGCCTTATCGAACACATCCCATAATTGCGGCACATCTGTAGCTTTTCGGAGGTGACTCCATACCAAGAACCAGGAATTGCGCGGGTCCAATACCGGGATTCCGGTGAAGTCGGAGGGCGCGTCAGCGGACAGGTCGAAAATAGACTTTAGTTCTCGCAGAATCGCAACCCGTGTGTTGGTTTCAATCCGACGGTTGAATGTCCCGAAGAATGTAAAGGGGTCGATAATGGTCAGCGCGAAACGGCGACCGGTCTCATCTTTGTCCTCGAAGGGAGTAATCGTTAATTTCTTGCCTCGCAGCGTTTCCAGAATAGAAATGAGTTCTTCCTGGCGATCGCGGTACAGTACCAGTTTGTCCGCAAGCTCCTGATAAAAGGATGTCCACGTAAATGCTCCGATTTCGTCCGCCATGACGGTTCACCTCAGCTCGGAGTTCGAGTAGGGCTACAAATATAACCGCCCTGCGCAGCAACCAACAAAGGCCGGTCAAGATATACGCGCTTGACACTAAAAGTGCCAATTCATTTGGGGAATGTGAAATCGGATTTGTGGAACCAAGCCAACTCTCACCGATAAATGGCTCTTCTCTGCATTGGAACGCTCCGCATTCTCTTGGAAAACCTACCGCCTCATGCGAGACTCAGAACTTCCCAATATTCAAGGCCTCCCCGATGCGAAATGAAGGCCAGAACACAGGCCCGTTGACCTCCGGGAAGCAAAGCTCCCGCCGTCCAAGACCCCTCGATACAGCCTCGAGCAGGCTGCTTCGCGTGGCATGAATCACTACCGGCTGACAGCCGATGCCCTCAAGCTCCTGCACCTTTTCTTCTCGCTCCAGAACATCCATCATCGCCGCACCCCATCGCGGGTCTGCCGGAAGTCCGAGGAAGCTCACTAGTGCCGACCAGGCCAGTGATCGCTCGTAATTGAGCAGGTAGGTCTTCCCTGCTGCTCCGTTCGCATGAAGCGCTTGGGAGACAGCGACCAGATGACGCAGTGGTTGTTTGCGGCCGGGAACCGCCACGCTGCCGCGGTAGCAGGACGCATCCGCTCCCATGCTGACCGTCTTGCTTTTGCCGTCGGGGAACGTCAGTGTGAACGGATGTTTCTCATGGATCGCCGCGGCGATGGCGCCGACCTCGGCATCACCGCCATAAAGGCTGAGTAAATACCCGTCAGCCTCTTCGCCCATGTAGCGATCTACCTGCAGCCGTATCCGTGTCTGGATGTTGGCAGTGGAGCGCAGATACTCAAGCTGCCCCAGCCGTAGGTGTGCATTCTGCATCTTCTGCCTCCACTGTCTTTGCAGACTCGGTGAGGACGAGGGTTCGTCCGTCCTGGTAAACGAGGGAAAGTTCGTTCGAGAAACGCTCGCGCTTGCGGATGATCTCTACGTTGTCTTCCTTCTCCTTGCTGATGGTGGTGTGCTTCACCGACCGCCACCGTGCGATGTGACGATCCGCTCCCTCACCGAAGACTCCGTTGAGCAAACCTGCCGTGCAGAGCAGGCCGACGTGGCCCGCGTGCAGGGGTGTGATCGGCCGGCCGGAAGCCATCTCTTCTTTCGGCAACAGAAAAGGCGCAACCTGCTTCCATGCGGGCGAGTTGGGAATCAGGTCTTCGATCGCGTCGAAGGGAAGTCCACGGTAAGCAATGGCCGCAGGTGGCGTTGCGGGTAAGTAGTACGGTTCATGCTCGTCTTCCAGATTGAGAGGCTCCGTATTGAAGATCAGTCGTTGCAGCACAGAGCGATTCGCTTCCATCGCATCCCCCCGCATCGGCTTTCGTACCGCCGCAAGCACGACCTGTTCGAAGCGGATGGATTCGGGATCGTTGAGCCGGAACAAACGAAAACCGGTGAAGTTCGCTGCCAACAGCGGAATGCACACCGAAAGCCGCTTCTCCGGCACTACAAACAAGAGGACCCCGCTGTGCACAAGCCAACGGTAGGTGTGCTCGAGAAAGAGCAGCTCCATGCGCTGGTTGTTGAGCGTCCCTATTTCTGAGTCATATGGGGGATTAAGGTACAAGAGAGAGAACGACTCTACCTTGGCATGTGCGTCGAAGAGGTCTCCCTGTACCGTCTCGATCCCCGACCGGGAAGCGGCGAGCGCCCGCTCCGCATCGAGTTCGACGCCATAACGTCGACATGGAAGATCAGCGGTAATGAGATGCAGAGCTGCCCCCATTCCGACACAAGGGTCGATTGCACTGAAGGGTTCCGTGCTTTGGAGAAGCCGCCGCAGCCAGTGGCCTTCTTCTGTAGGCAGCGGATAATAACCGAGCTTAAGCCTGCCCGCATTGCGCATGCTGAGGGTTCCTTTCACGTTGTTTATAAAGGGGTGCGACTTGAGCCATAAAATTGCATTAGCTGCCCACTTTATGCCTCCCTTCCGCGAAATCAACCCCGGCCATTTGCCAGAAATGTGGTCGATCTAAATTGTCATTGTGCGGGTAAGCAAGACACCGTGAGATTGCCATCGGCGTGCAATGATGACTTCGGGGGATCAACATGAGGACCGCTTCCCAACTCGCGGTGTACGAGACATTCGAGAATGTCTATGGCAGGAAGAGCACGATGGACGAGCTCATCGCGGAGATTCGCCCATTCACCCAGCAATCGGTGCTCTGGGTTTGCGCAGTAATCGTGACCGGTTTGCAGCTTTGGAATAAGGTGGATTTTCAGCCTGCGGACGTCTATAAAAGCCTTCTCTCTCTTTACTTCGAGGCCGACCTTCATATTCGATTCATCGCCGGATACTGGAGCTCGAATCCGAGAAGAGTGCTATTCCACCGCAGACAAGTACTCCTGATTGCCAAGATCGCGATTCTTCACTGTTCAGGCGGAACAGATGCACGTCTCCATGCTGAGCGCTTCGGCTCCATCCTGCTAAAGGCAAACGACCAGTTCGACTACGGCCTGCTCACCGATCTTGCGAATGCAGGTCGGCCGGTCGCAGAGCGCGAGGAATTCTCAAAGATCATTGCGGAGATGATCGCCGTTGGCGAAGACGCATCTCCGGAAATCACCCAACTCATCACGCGCAGTCACCTCATGCTGACTCGCTTCACCGATGAACTTCGCCAGGACCCAGATTTTGTTGATGTGGCTGGGGAGTACCAGAAGGAAACCGGACTGACTCTCGAAGAGTATCAATCGATGATCTTCGGTACTCACGCTCGATTTGGAGAAGAACTATCGAAAGCCCTCTATAGGGAACCTGGAACATTGCCACTCAAAGAAGCTAACTTTTCGCCGACTGCGATCGAGCCGACGAAGGTGTCGAAGTTTTTGGATTTGCTTGCCGCCAATCCAACCAGGATGGCGCGCGAACTCCGGGTGAAGGATAACGGCCCGAACGATTTCACTATCTTCCGCAGATTTCCGCTCGTGCAACAGTTTTATAACCTGCACCAAACGACGGCATGGTGTGGGTATCTGATGATAGACAACCTCTTTTTTCTTGAGAAGGTTCTGACCGGCCCTTACTGGCATGCCAGTGCTCACCACGGGCTGAAGCTGCGGAAGTTCTGGGGCGCAGTATTTGAGAAGTACGTAAATGAACTCATGCGGTGCGCATGTGCTGGGACTCAGGCTCGCTTCATCCCTGACCCCAAGCCATCGGGTCGGCCGGATATGCAGATATGCGACGGCATCGTCGTATCCGGCGATTCAATCGTGCTGATGGAGTACAAGTCCAGCATGTTTCGGGCAGATACCAAGTACAGCGGCGACCATTTGGCT
Source organism: Edaphobacter aggregans (assembly GCF_003945235.1). Classification (NCBI taxonomy): domain Bacteria; kingdom Pseudomonadati; phylum Acidobacteriota; class Terriglobia; order Terriglobales; family Acidobacteriaceae; genus Edaphobacter; species Edaphobacter aggregans. The sequence continues at coordinate 5,001,466 of NZ_RSDW01000001.1, read as the reverse complement.
CTTACGGCGGAAATTGAAAAGAAGCTTGTTGAGGACAAGGAGTCATCTGGCAGGAAGGGCGTACTGCAACTCGTTGAGGCCACGCAGACGCTGTTTGGGGTCAATGCCTCGAAGGTGACGCCGGAAATAGATCTCACGGAAATTAAACACGTCTATCTTTATATCGTCACGCTTGACTCCATTGGCGGCACGATCGGTATGCCCGCTTTCTTAAACACTTTTCTTGATGAGCATCTGGATCGGAACGCATTCCCACCACGCCAGATCCGACCGATCTTCTGTTCAGGGATCGAAAGCCTCGAGATGGTCACGGGGTTCTTTGCAAAATCGACTTTGCCGGAGATTCTCGAGAAGTGGCTCGACTCAAATCCTTCGCTTACGGCCCCACTACAAGCAATCGATCTCAGCGGATTGTGTTGGCGAGAGAACGACTGGCTCCACGCCGAATGGATCTCGATCTACAAGAACATGGTGAAGATCCTCTTCCCCAAGGAAAACCCGGATCTTGTCGTGGCTGACGGGATAAGAAGGAGCCGGCGATAACGACGGGAGTGAGTTGCCCGCTACGGCGGCAGCACTTAGAATTGCGGGCATCGTGGCATGGAAATAGAAAGGTGAAACGGATGACGCGCAAGCAAGTCGGTCTGACGTTGATTGCCATGGTCGTACTTACAGCTCTCGTGTTCTTTCTTCCTGGCCTTTTTACGCGAAATGCTGATCTCAGATCGAGCCTTGCTGCCGCACTGAACCTCCCCAAGGGTCGCGCTGCCGACTTTTTCATTAATCTGCCGCCTGCGGCATCCCGCTATCCCGGAACAATTCTGGTTACGGAAAAACTGTTCATCCTCAATCCTGCCGATGCGAACGATACCGATCTACACACAGGCAGCAGCTTCCAACTCACCACAGACGACCAGATAGCTGGCAGCGCTCTGGGTTCGCTGGGAGTGCCGTGGCTCAGCGAGGCCGCCTCAAGCAAACAAGAGATTGGGCTGGACCTTCAGGTGACGGACGGCAAGATACTGGAGATGGATGTAGCGGCACTCAAGCGCAAGCTGTTGGCCTCTCAGGAGGCCCAAAGCGCGGCCAACAAAGGTACCGATCCTGTTGTTATCACCAGAGCCTACCAAGGCCGCCTCACCTATCTACTGAAACGAAAGGGGGCCGATCAGGGTTCGCTCTGGAGCAAGGCTGCTAAGTCCAACATCAATTCGGAGCACTTCCGCATTGACGCAAGCCGCGCACAGCAAGGCGAAGTGAGGGTTGAAATACTTGACCCGGTAATCTTCGCTTTCGAAGCCAGTAGCGCCCACTTTATCCTGACCCATTTGGGAGTGGAGCCAAGCGATGTCGTCCTCTCCCCGATACGTCCCCAGCCAAAAAACACGTCGAGCGTCATTCCGGCAACCTCGACACAACCCGCTGCTTGGACTCTGGTGACAATCGCTTCGGGTCATTACCCCAATCTAGCCATGCTGCGGCAAGATTGGAATGCTGACAGCGCAAAGCTATTCGGCAACACACTCGCCCGGTACTCTCCCGCGGCCCGGTTAGACATGATTAGCACCGAAGATCGACCGCTCACCGAGCAACGGATCCGAGACTTTCTCGCGACGGTGGCCACGACTGTCCAGCGGAACAACAGTCGGTTTCTGATTGCGTACTACGTCGGGCATACGATGACCTGGCCAAGTGGCGACATCGCACTCATTCTCGGGTCGGCCTCACAAATACCAGCGAATCTGCCGACACGATCGCCGGAATTGATCGAGCACGCGGTCGACAGCAAAATCGGTGATCTCGCGCGTCTCGCCAACGCCATCGATGCGAATCTCGAGACCCTCCCACCGGGGTTTCTGCCTCTTCGCGAGCTCTATGCGCAACTCGCGCAGACCCATACTCCATTTGCGCTCATCGTCGACGGTTGTGTTCGTATGGATGAGTTTGAGCGGATGAGGTCAGAACTTGGAATCGTTTCCGACAAGGGCCAGAATATCTTCGTATATGTCGGTCCCGAAGGCGCTGCTGGCGACACTCTGTCCCGGCTGGGCACCCTGCAGGAGCATGTGGCTGACACCCAGCCTTATCTGCATTCGAGCAATGTGGTCCTGCTTGCGGCCAAACCTGGGACGTATGCCAATAGCCGGCAGGATCCGGATAACACCTGGAGTGAGGTTGGCCCACTGGCTGCGCGGATCACTTTCCTCTACCGCGCGTCCCGTTACGACGCAGACCGGCCAAGCCTGGCCGATCTTGTGGGAAGAGTCACGGACTTCAATGGTGTTGGCGAGATATCGCCGACAGGCTCCATCAGTTGGAGTGACTCAATTGAATTTAAACAGCTGGCCGGCAAGGTAAGTTATCCCGGCAGCTGATGCATTCGGTTCACCCACAATGACCGTTCGCTGATGAATTAGCGAACGTCTTGGCTAATGGAACTTAGGACAGGCTCTGTGGAAATGAACTCGCCATCCATGGTTCATTGAAAACCGCGGTGCAACGGCCTTTCCGAGGCTATTTTTTCTTGCCAGGCTGGCGCTCGGCATCACGCCAGTTCTTCTTGATTTCGAGGCTTCTGATACAGGGCTTCATCATTTGCTGAAACTCTGAAAACCCTGCCTTACCGCCACTAAAAGTAACAAGTAGTGCGAGTCCGTTGGAGACTGTAGCCAGATAGGTTGTATTGAACCCTTTCAATTCGGATTCATAATGAGTAGCCTCCACCCACGATACAGCCCCGAGATCTGTGTCGATTTTTGGTCCATCTATCAGAGATGAACCGTTCGTTATCGATCTATTCGTTTTGAGATACTCCATGTACGAGGACAAGTTGTCATCGGCTCCCGGATACTTGACCGCAAACATGATGATTTTGTTAACCTTCTGCCCCTTGGTGTGCGGTGGCTCACATACAAACACATGGTCTTCAAGATCGCACTTCCACCCTTCAGGCAAGCTAAAACGCAAATAGCGAGACTCAAACACCTCAGCCCTTGAACCGTGCGCGCCGGCGAGTAGTATGACCGCCAGGCCCAATGCGAACGATGCCCTTCGCAGTAAGCGTGCTAACGCTTTACGAGGCTGTCCTGCATATCTTTCCATAGCGCCTCCAGATCATTCCATATCACATCTGTTGAGCCAGCAACGTGCGCCACATAAGCTTCGTAGATCTCTCTCGCCGAGGTGCAGAGTATGCCTTGTCCGAGCAATTTATGGAGCACATCATCTGTGATATCTTTTGGTCTCTCATCTGGCTTCATCGAGGTGTTCGAATTGGTAATAAGTAACACCGGCCGAGATGCATCCTTCAGCCTTTGGATGAGCAGCTCCAGTTGAAAGGAATTGATCGACCCACGATTACAGACCGTTGCCAATGTGAATGGAACACCACTCGGGGAATTGATTAGTTGGTTCTCAGAAGAAGTCCCGGTGGAAGACGTCGTAACTGAACCTCCGAGTGCTACGAAACACTGCACGCTAACTCTCAGAAGCGCCGAGCCGTCGTCTGTTGAGATCATGCGAGTCAGTGTTCTAGACCCGGCCATCGTCTCTTTGAGGCGTAGCATTTGACTTTCGAGGCTCGCTCTCTCAGACTGCAACGCGTCGAACTTAAGATCGGCATCTCGTGCGCTCGGCAGGTCATAGTCAATCAGCCAAGATGGATCACCGGACGCGAACTGCTGGCGCCAGGCGAGTTGACGGATGAAACTATCGCTCAGTCTGTGATCTTGACTCTCGACGGCGCTCATCAGCAGCCGTTCTCGCAAACGCTCAGCGGATCCGAGGTCAAGAACCTTGGCAAGATATTCGTACACACCTGCGAAACGACTATCGTTGGCATAATCGAACCGACGTTGATCCTGCTTTTCACTGAGGAACGCGAAATGCGTGAAATAGTCTCGAATTCGATCGTGGCGGAACAGTATTTCCTGCCTTGGCGGCTTACCCGGGACTTCTACCGATCTGACCAAAGCCATTTTGAATTCGATAAGTGAGGCAACCTCTTTGTCGTAGGTTGATTTGCTAAGATCGTCATCGTCGCTCACTCTTCTTGTAAAGACGTCCTCGGAGAACTGGTCTGTACGATAAGATTGCTGGTAGTGCCGGACGAATCGCTCCTGCAGCATTTCGAATTGCTGCTCCTGAAGAGCAAACAGGCTGGGTTCTTTGGCGTTCCCCAAAATCATCGCAGCGGTGGTGAGATCCATCGGATTCGACAGAACTTGAGCAATAGCTTTTGTCTCACTATGTGTAGCAGAGTTGCGCCAAAGATTTTCGAGATACATTTTGGCCACGAACCGAAAGGTGTCACCTCGAATAGGCGAGTTTTCGGGTAGAGCCGGCTCTCGACCGATCAAAAACTCCTCGATCTCATCCTCGTGTAGGGGCTGCAGTTCAAGGGTCTCTATCCGCGTGAGGCCTCGAATGGGTATTTGACTGGTCACGAGAATACGTCCACTGCTGAACATCGCCGCGAAGCTCGTGATTTCATCCTGTGTTGCTGTATCTACTTCGTTGTAACCGTCAATGTAGATCTCAAGGCGACCCGCATGAATGAGAGAGTGTAAAAGATCACGGTCTTGAGAGAATAGCGCAACGCGGTTGGCGATTGCACTTTCTACACCACCAAGGCAACGGGCGGCTGGCAGATAGACGGAGAACTCCTTGCGTAGCGCCTTTTGATAAAGGGAAAACCTCAAGTAACTCGACTTTCCTAGCCCGGACATTCCCAGTAGCAATGTCCGTCGTCGAAGCGGATCGAGCGCGGTCAGAATGGCCTCTTCAGTGGGCGTGCTCTCGGCTAGGCCTTGGGCAGTAACGAGCCGGCGCACTCGTCCCTTAGGGAAATAGGCAACGCGATCCATTTCGCCCTCGTTGGGTTGGAGCACTTCCCCCAACATTTGCTCGCTGAGCGGGCCAAAAAGGATCCTGCGTACAAAGGGCATTGAAAGCAGGATCAAGTCCATATAGCCAAGCGCCAAGAGCTTCCGGACAATAGGATTCCAAAAGATCACCGACTGGATTGCTGGTGAACGCGGATACACGAAGAGAAGTAAGAGCCACAGGAGAAAATGGACAGCTACAGCGAGCGGGATGCCAAGGATTACCAGAACAGCGGTTTGTTTGGTTGCCTCTCCCTTAATACGCTGTGATGCTTCGGGAAACTCGTTCTTCAACCGATCTGACCAGCTCCGAAGTTGCTTCTGACTTTCAACTCCATAAGGGAGGGATGAAGACAGCAAATCGACTTGATTTGCAACGGCCGCCCTTACTCGATTGAGGCCTTGAGTCTCACCCCACACCCCGTCCAACCCTGAAAGCAAGGCGAGACGATCGGATGATCTCTCCGGTGCCTTCTGTGATCTTGGCCCTGTCAATGCGGAGCTTATTAGAGTGGCTTTTGGCTGATTCGCGGTCAACACCATGACGCAAGTGCGAGCCCTGTCGATTTTGTCGGCGTTCGAGAGCCCGACGTCCAGAATTGTGAGCCAAAGCTTGGGTGTAAGTTGATCCAATACCGCCAGGTCCAAACAGCGATAGCTTGTGATGTCGCTCATTGAGCGAAGCAACAGCGGACCAAATGCGCTGTTCTTGAGTGCCAATACTTCGAGAAGCCGCGAAGCGTCCTCTCGTGTGAGAGGATCAGCAGCGGCTGACTCGAGCCAAGATGCAGAAGGCGAGACAGCTGATGGGGTAGGTGACCCAGACTGAGAGACAACCGTTAGCGCGTTGAGCGCGGCGGCGGAGGGTAGGTCGATTGGTTCCTGAGCGATCTTTACGAACTCTCCGACATAGCTTTGAGAATCGTCCAACATCGCTAGCGCTCTGATAGCAATCTGACGGGTCGTCGTTGGCTTAGTCCTATCCATAGCGACGTCGCGGATCTCATCCGCGATTTCCTTTGGAAGGTGGCCTAACCGGCCTAGAATTTCGAGGCTGGGGTCCTTTAAGGACGCAGTGTGGCCTCGGTACCGAGCTAGGAACGGCTCGTTGCCCAAAATCGGTGGTGAAAAAGGAACGCCGAGCCGCAGCAGATCCAGTGCTTTAGCCTCGTCTCCATTCGACAGTAGTTTCGTAAGAGCTGGCGAAAGAGCGAGTTGCAGGACGGAAGTTCCAGAGCCACCGTCATTGTAGAGAGCTTCCCATCCGGTTTGGCTGGTTATTCCAGAAGTGAAGTTTGTCCAGTTGCTATCCTGAGTCCGCAGAGAAAGAAATGTCGATAATTCAGCTAAAGCAACGGGATTCGCATGGAGCACTTGGTCTAAGAGGATGGAGGCCTCACCATCGCGCGATCCGGAGCAGGTCTGAGGCCCCTGAAGAACGATCCACAATCCTTCACCGAAATCAATGTGGGCCAGAGCACGACGGCGCAATAGAAGCAGATTCGCAATCATGATGTTGCAATCGTCGTCCTTGCTTGCGATGAGGGGCCATGTGGCGATTTCACCTGACTTGTCGTCAGGAAGAGTTCGAAGAATTCCAATCAACACCGAAGGCTTAAGCTTTGCCCAGTCATCGAACTGCTGCTTGTACTGTGTGGAAAAGGTGCTGATGAAATCGGGATTCTTTTTCTGAAGGGTGCTGTACGTTGCCTCCCAAGCCTCTGACGACTGCGGTTTGGCGAGTATCGGAATCAGGATCTTCAAATCGTTCTGAGATAGAGGCTTGGGTTGAGTTCCGAGGTACCTGATCGCTTCCACTTGTGGACCATTTGGATCGTTTAGCGCCTGGTCAACTATCCCATCCGGTAGATTTGCGCCCGCTTGCATCAGCAATTTAGTCGCAAGATCACGTTGATCTGAGTTCTTTGACTTCAGCCACGCTCGGATTTGAGCATCCTGATTCTTGAGCGACGCAGAGTGTGCTAGGAGCAACGATCCGATTGTTTCTCGAACCTGCGGGTCTTGAATCGAATCCTGTTTAGTAACCAGCTGCCGATAGAGGTCGTCTGGCAGCGACGGTTGCAGCTTCAGCAAGACGACAATGTCGGTAATATATTGCAGTTGTTCTCTTGTCATAGACAATGACAACAGTTCAGTCGATAGCACGTTGCTAAGTGGAGAGACCAGATCCGGGTAATGAAAAAGCGCGCTGACCAGACGGTCCTTCTGCTGTTGTTGACGCAATGATTTGAAGAGTGTCGGAAGAGCTGTAGAGTTGTGCGCTTGGGCAATGATCCTGCGCCGCAAAGTTGGCGGTGCCGACTCGAGCATATCTATCGCTGAGGTGACTAGCTCGAGGTCGCCTGAAGCGTATGCCGAGTCCCAGCCGTTGACGAGCTGGACTTGTTTATCCTCGGAAAGCCCAATTCGGAGCGCCTCTAAGGAAGTCGGCCGAGGTACTGAACTCGCGACCAATAGGTGGCATCCGGAAATCAAGCCAAGGATTGAGTATGCTGCGACCAAACAATAGTGTTTGCGCGGCGCAAACCGCAGTGCAAGTAGCTCAGATGGCATCAGGCTCTACGCTCCGGTGATGAACAGACTTTACCACCGGCTTCATCCGATTTCTAACAGCAGCTTTAAAGGGCCTAGAGAGATTGCTTAAGCGTCTCATCGCGATGGGGATGGGCGTCGACGACCTGTTGCTCGATTCGACTACGTGCCTCATTTATATATTGAAGCCATACTTGTCGCTCAAGAGCGAAGACCGCTTTGTGCAGCTCCGGGGTCCCCGGCGGACAAAATCGTTCTTCGATCACACCTACGAGGCTGAACCCACGTGAACAGAAGAAATGAATATTTCCGTCGACAAAGAGCTCATGAGGATTGGGTCGGTCTTCGGGGAGTTACCGACCAAATCTGAGTGTCGAAGGGTGAGAAATCTCTAGTGCCGTATCGACAGCGCTCCGTGGGAAAGATGCTGCGTTCTGTAGAGCATTGACGGAGCACCGAGCCTCCTGCTCGGTGCAGAGCGATTTTGCCTTCTTCGAGACATTTGTCGGAGGACAAAGAATTGTGTAGTTCTTGTCCTCCAATTCGTTATGCCCTTGCGATGAAGACCTTCGGTGCTGATCCACTGGTCGATCGAATCGGGGACGTGGGCGGAAGGATGAATTCGTGTTTCACTCTGGGTACAGGGCGTAGCGCAGGCATGCATGCCTGGGCCATCATGGTTTGAATGGCATTGTGGTTGCGCCAGAAGGATACAGACGTACCGCGACGTGAACGAGCAGAGATTGCCATGACTTTCTCCTTGGTTGTTGGTGTGGGAGGACCTGAGCACGGACTCAGGCGTGCGATGCGCCCCTTCTCTCGGAGGGCAGAAAGGGTCGGTACATTAGCGAGCCCTCTGTTTCCTTTTGGAGTTCTCCGGCGAAAACGAAGAAACTGCTTGGACAGGCTGTTTGTATCTGCCGCGGACGGTAAAATCCTTCTCCGAGCTGGACAGACGCTTCATGGAGAAAATATCGATCCCAAAGCGTTCGACGATCTTTTCTTTATCTACTTCGCAGAAGAGTTCTTCACAGATCTGCCAGGCGGCGGGGCGGTTGCAGAGCGAGCACTTGTGCACACTCATAAGGCTTCCTTGGTTGGGGCTAAGAGAAAAGAGCCTGCGCTCCGGTAGAGTGCAGGCTCCGGTTTCGTATCTGCCTCAAAGGGCAGAACGACGTAGGTTGGGGTTCAGGCTGCGACTCCTTGTGTCGCGTTCTGCAGGTCAGTCACAACTGCCTTCAAGACTTCGAAGGATGGGATCTTGTCGATCGACTGGACCCTATGCGCATCGAGTACTCCATAGAACACGTTCTCGTGCACGTCTTCAGCAAGAACGCGCACCCGCTGGATGCCCCGATCGAGGGTCTCCAACTGTTTCACCACCCAGTTTTGGGCACCCACGCTGGGCAGTTCACGCGCATTCCGAGCAGGTCCACCACGACGAAATACCTCGAAGTAGAGAGCGTCGCCAACAACTTGACGAAAGCTCTCGATTCGTTGCGTCAGCCCCGCATCCAACCCAGAGGCGGCTAGTTTGGCGTTCTCCGTTGTCTTCGCTGTGCTCGGCTGCGACCGCGCCGCGGAGACGACAGGCACCGGCTCGGCCTTTGTCGGAACCACACCGGCTGGAAGCGCCCACTTGGGAAGAGTAGGAATACGAAGCGGATTGCCATAATCATCCAGATCAACCCACATCTCGGCGAATTCGTAGAAGTACCGACCGAGCCCAAAGCAGCAGCAGGCACGTTTGAAGGCCTGGGCTTCCGCACGGGTCATGGCATTATCGTCATCGGCCCACATCTCACCGCTTCCGCTGTGTGAACCAAGACCGTGAATCGTTACGACGCAGGTCACGATCACCTTGCCGGTCTGAATGGCTACATTTTTCCTGGTGCGGGTGACTGGCGAGAGCGGCGTCACGTCATATGCACGCGTCCACCCGGCGGGAGTGAAGACTTCGTTGAGCCGGTCAGTGTAGGCGCGCTGGTCGCCGTATGGAATGACACAGCCTCGCTTGCCGTCTTTGCTCTTGTTAGTAACACGCCAGCTGATTGCGTCGGGATGAAATGGAATGATGAGTTTTTCGAGCAACTGCTTCTGTTGCTCGGCCGAGAATTCATTCTGCATTGAAAATTCCTTTCATTGAAGTGATTAAGGGGAGACTCCTAATGAGCGCCCGATACTTTTCGGGCAACGAAAATGGCGCTCCTGAGAGCGCCTGAATTGCTGTAACGCACCTTCTCGAGCGAGAGTGGATTAAAAGGGCACGTCTGCATCAGTGATGCCGAGATCGCCGTAATCTTCGTGGCGCTGACTGTAGCCTTGCTTTCGGCTGTTAGAAGAACCGCTACCCTTCCCTGCGTTGGCGCTATTCGAAATTGTTTGGGACCCACCGTTGCCGTTCTCTCGTTCCTGGCCGCCGCCAAGCAGTACCAGATCGCTAATCAGAATCACGGTCTTGTACCTCTTTTGACCAGACTCTTTATCGTCCCAGGACTGCGTTTGCAGCTTGCCCTCAATGAGGATCTGCGATCCCTTCTTGACGTAGTCGCGGACGAGTTCAGCTGTCCGTTGGAAGGCTATGAGGTTGTGCCATTCGGTATGATCCACCCACTCTTCGCCTTCCCTGTGGCGTTCGGAGGTTGCGAGGGAAAAGTTTGCGGCGGTGGTGCCGCCTTGTGTGGCGCGGATCTCGGGGTCCTTGCCTACGTGGCCGAGCAACGTTACTTTGTTTACTCCTTTGGGCATGTTGTTTCCTTTCTTGTGCGATTTGCCTGCATTCTTACTGCACGGCGATGTTGTCGCCGTGATTCCACATTTCGTTGAAGCTAGACTCCCACTTCTGCGAAGCTGAGTTTCAAGTGACAGGGCTGCGCACCCATCTCGAGCAGGTGGGAGTGCTTGCACCCGACGCAGCATACTGCTTCCGTTACTTTCAGAAGCGCATCGAGCAACGTGGCCGGCGGAGGTTCTTCTTCCCCATTCTTCTTGAAGAAGCTGGGCACAGCACCGCCACGGAAAGCAGAGTCTTTCCCCCACAGCTCGGTCGTAAGAGTTCCGGCCCGGCGAAAGAAGAGAATCTTGCTTTCGATATGTGGACGTGTGTTCGAGTGAGGGGAAAGAGTGTGCCGGGTAATCAGCACATCATAGGTGTTCTCGTAGCGGAACATCTCCACCCGCCACAGCTCCGGGGCGATGACGACCGCGTGGACTCCATTGGGCATGAAGTTCTGGATACGCTGCGTCCATGGAAGAGGTTGACCGTCTGCGCCAGTGAACCCGACGTAGTGTCCGATGCTCGCGACTGCCCCGCCCGCCTCCTCGCCGCGCAGCGCCCATCGACGGGACTGTTGCTGATAAACCAGCTGAATGGTGGCGCGGCAGTAGACACCTGTCTTCCGTATCTCCTTCCGGGTCGGTTCTGGCAAGGTCAGGCCGCGCAGGGCCATGGTCGCGAGCTTCGTGTCCATTGTGATCTCCTTGTGTTTACAGCGAGCGTTGACGAATCGGGACACCGAGAGCCTCCCGAATCATTTCTTTCGTGCATCCTGCCCAGCACTTGTAGAAACGTGGATCTCCGACCGAGATGGCGAGGTTATCTCCGCTCCGGTCGTGACCTTGCTGGGCGCAGGAAGGACATCGTGTCCACCAGTTGTTGCTTGCCTTCCTCTTGACCTGGACGTGTTCAAGAATCTGAAACCCATTTGCGGAATCGAATGAGACGGTTGGTTGCTCGCCCTTGAACCGCGACTGAAACCCCTCGGGGATGGTGAGTCCTTCGGTGAACGTCGTCAACTCTGCCGCCGTGAGTCGTTTGAGACTACGCAGGTAAGCGAACTGGGAAACCAGGTCCGGCGCAGCCTCCTCAAACCAGTAGCGATGCATGTTTGCCCGATGCACACCGAGCGGGGCTCGGATGGCGTTACCGAACTCCCCTTCGCGCAATTCGTCCTGCCGGGGGAAGATCTCGATTCCGTCTAACTGATTCAGAGTCCCTTTGATCGGAACCCCCAGCCGGAGCGCGAGATTGTATATATAGATACGGCAATCTTTCGCCGGCAGGGGTTCTTCGCACAGGATCCAGAGATGAGCTCCACGCCGGGACATCTCGAGGGAGGCCGTTACTCCGTCTTCCTTGAGCTCCAGCTTCAGCGCGGCTAAGTCACGATGCGCCCGCGAATAATCCGCGTCGATCGCCACCCACTTCGAGCGTTGCGTCTCCGGATTGATGGCGTACAGGCCGATGGTCTGGATCCCACTGAGGTGCTTTCGCACAGTGGCGTCATTCAGCGCCAGGCGCGTCCGCGTCAGCCGTTCCATTGGCTGGTAATAGTAGTAGCGCCCGTTATCCGGATTGGGATTGATGGATTGGCGGGTGTAGGCACTGCGGTTCACAAACCACGCCATGTATTCGGGAATCAACGCCGGATCAACACGCAGAATCTCGGGAGTCGGTCTGGGTGGAATCCAGGGTGTCGATGTGGCGGCTGACATGGTTTGCTCCTTTCGCTGAGTGTTTTAGGGTGGATCTGAAATTCAGTCAAATGGGAGAAAAACTCTTCGTATAGTGCGGTCTTTCTCCCATCACGAGGCTCCGAAATGGAAGCGCGGTCTCTCAGGCGTGTCCGACCCGGACCAGACGATCGCTCCCCAGGTCGACCCACTTCAGCAGGCGGTACGCCCACACAGCACGGTCGAAGTCGGGGCCGTTCAGGTCGTCGTCCCTGTCGAACCGGAGCCAGAGGAAGACGCGAAGCGATTCGTTGTAAACATAGATCGCTCCCGTATTCGGCCGCTTGGGAATACTTTGCAGGAAGATCATTCCACCTTCGGTCTCAATTAGGCGTTCCGCTCGGGCGTCCCCGGCTTTAAGGAAAGCAGCAAGCACTTCCCAGCGCGAGGACTCCGGGGTGATTCCGGGGAGCTGGTCGTTGGAGAAGAGGTAGTCGATACGGAGTCGGCCGAGCAGCTCCCGTTTGGAGTAGCGACGTTGTGTATGCATGGAAGTAACCTCGTTTCGGATCGAGTGGGCAGAGATTGCCGCGGTGAACATCAGAGATCGTGCGTTTCCTGTTGCCAGTCAGCCCGCACGTTCCGTTGGGATAAAGCAGATTTTGGGGGAGCTACAAACGGAAGAAGGACCCCGCATCGAGGTCCTTCTGGGCATCATCTTCCGATTCGGAAATTGGGCCTAGTTCGAGAAAACAGGATTCCAGACTTGAAATAACACAATAGTGTCAGGCGAAACTTTGCTACAACGTTGACTAGACATTGAGCGGTGATAGGATGGGAACGCTTTGAATACTCCTGAAAGAAGCTGTCAGAGTTCCTAAAATCAAAAGTGAGGATCCTAAAGCAGAGATTCATTCTCCTTGTGCTCGTACTCTTCCCGGTGGCACTCGTTCTGAACCAGACCTGCCAGGCGCAGCAAACACAACACGCATGGCGAATGCACCCGGAAATTGGGCAGACGGATATGGCGCTCAGCATCTACGGAGCGTTCACCAACAGCACTACCCCGGGCAACTCTAACTTCTATCGGATAAACCCAGCCGCCTCGGCGGGCGGACTGCTGGAGTTCCGCCGTATCTCCAGTCCCTTCCTTGGGTGGCAAGCCTCCTACTCCTTCCGTCGCGCCAACGAAGTGTACGACGAGTTCATCGCCCAACCCGCATTCGGATGTGGCAACACCGTCTGTCCCAACCCTACGTATGCTGTCTCCGCCAATGCGCAACAATTCACTGTCGGGTGGGTCCCCTCGGGAAACTTTGGCAGTCTGAGACCGTTTGGTCTTCTCGGCGTGGGCCTTTTGCTGAATCAGCCTGTGAGCGGCCAGAGCGGAACCACAAATACCACCCAGCCGGCGTTTGTCTACGGTGCTGGATTCGACTGGGGATTCGCTCGGCACGCCGGCCTGCGCCTGCAATATCGCGGCAATCTGTACAAGGCTCCCGGCATTGTTCCTCCCAACAACACGAACCCCAACATCGGATTTATGCACACGGCAGAGCCCGTGATCGGAGCCTACTACAAATTCTGAGCGTTCTCGTCGAGGACACCTCGGGCAGCGCCTTCAACCGCGCCACCCTGCGAGCGCAGGATGAGTTGCATGAAAGGGCTAAATGCGTAACAGCTTGACTCTGATCTGTGTATTCTGCTGCTGGTTCGGAATGGTACGAAGAACCATTTCTGCACAGACGCTGGCAACGTCAGGACAAATATGCTCGCCAGCGATGTTGGATGTTTCAGCCCTGCCAACTCCGCCGAGCTTCACTTACGGCGGCCATTTGTTTGTTCTCGAACTCCAGAACATCAGCCCGGCGGGCTGCTCGCTTCAGTCTCCGCAGGTCGACTTGGTGCCGACTTCGGACACCAACAACCAGCCCTTCTACGCCGCACCGAGAACCGGCGATCCCGGGTATGCGACCGAATTTCGTCCTCAGGTACTTGAGCCTGGCGCCTGGGCGCACCTGCTCTTTGTGTGGACCTCGCGTGCTGGTCCAGAACTAAGCTGCGACCTATACTCTGGGGTCCGCCTCGGCTTCTCTTATCAATGGCAAGGACGAAGCGAACCGTCGATCGAAATCCGACATCTCTGGATTCGTGCCTGTGGCCCATTCGCCGTTACTGGCTATCGCCCGGGCCGATACAGTAGTGCCTCGCCAGTTCCACAGAGCTGGTTAGGTTGGTACGGTCCTGACGGCTTGCACGAGTTCACAGTTCCATCACCCACGACATCAAAAGAGATTGCCACAGCTTCGCCCCTACTGTCGCTCAGTGCACAGGCTAAGCGCACCATGCTGGGGGACAGGCTGTTCTCGCTCAGATTGAACTTTCCGAGAACGGCCGCCGAGGGGTGCGCCTTCAGTCAGCTGAGGAAACGGGAGTCGGACGGAACCACCATCATCTCTCTCCAGCAGTGCGACGACGTCGCATTGGATGAGAACGTTGGGCCATCGGCAGTGCCGTGGTACCACGAACCTGGAGTCATGGGCCTTGCGATGGGGAATCTAGACTTTACCCCGAAACATGTTGGTCCGCTCGAGTATGACATCACGGCACCCGTCGGTCGAGGTGCGGGCCAGAAAGCTACGGTGCAGTATGCACGCACACGCGTCGACCTCGTTGTGCGCGATCCCGCACTCCCGCGGCAAGTCATCATCCTCGACCCTCTTCCAGCCTGCACCGCGAGCCAGTTGCGGGTCGCCTCGCTCTCGCCAATTATCTCTACACCACTCAAGACCCTTCGCGCCTACGACGCAACTAACATCTCTCCGCAGGCCTGCTCGCTAGCTGGGGTGCCAGCCATGCGTGGGCTCGACAATAAGGGTGACTACCAACCCTTCCTACCGCCGGCGTGTCCCAACTGTGAAAACGAGCTCTTTATACCGCGTCCCAATGGGCGTATCGACCTGAACCAAGGCGAGACGGCGCACCTTCTGGTGGGAGCCAACGGCAAGGAAACAGGCTACTGCATCTCCACGCCCAAGCTCCAATTGCGCTTGGACCGAGACGCCAGCTTGACTGAGCCAGGCAACACCCGGCCACTACCCACAGAAATCGCTCTGTCCGCGACCGTGCCCCTTGAAGCGTCCGACTGCGTCTCGATCGACATCAGTGCGTGGCGTCAAGGTCCCTACGATGGCGACCCGCTCAATTTGCATCAGGCGAAGCTCGCACAGGTAAGTGCGCCAGCGCCAATTGCGTCTATACCGTCCGAATGCAACAAGCCCGAGTTGCTCGCTCATGGCAGGCCGTACCGAATCGAAGGCACACACGACCCCGAGTATGAGCTGTCGATGGAGCAACACGAGTTTGTCAGGGACGAGCCGATACCTCTCTATCTCTGGACGAACAACTCTAGCAATCTCCCGATAGAGCTAGGCTCGTGTACCGAACCGGCTTACCTCAAAGCTGGTGGCTTCGTTCTCTATGACGCATACGGCCATCGCGTACTAAACAAGAGGCAGATAGCTTCAGACAAACAGTGCAAGGCTGACCCCTCGGGATACTACAACCCGATCATGTGCACGATCTCTGTTTCATTTTCACTTCCAGCGCACACATGCGTCAGCAGCCGAATTGATTTAACAAAGGACTACGAACTCCCACCGGGCGAATACATCCTAAGCACGCGTGACCCCGGCGACACAGTCTCTTGTCCTCGGAGGGGCGACAAACCATTCAATCCGAACCCAGCAACGGACATCGGCTTCAAGGTCTTACAACCTTGATTTACCCTTTCAGCTACCATTCACTGGAAAACCTCCATATATCGTTTTGCATGTGCACCAGCAGGTAGTCAGAAATAACTGTCGTACTTCCCGTAAGTTGCAGCCATCGCGGAAATGGTCCGGAAATGGTCTGGAAAGGAGCGGTAAGACTTCGACAATGCAGGAAGGAAGGACAGAACATCGGTTCGGAAACGCAGTGGAAAGACAGCGGAGAGGGCGGAATCAACGGGTAGAAAAGTCCACCATTTCAGATGGACTCCATCTGCACACGAGGACTGCGGCTTTGCTACCCTTTTATCGGCAGCACAGTGGTCATCGCGTCCCATAGGGAGAACGTCTCACGCATAGAACCGTACGCAAACAGAAGAGTTGTTTCCAGTAAGTTAACCTTCAATTGTGCAGAAGAAACGAAACACATTGGCAGTTCTGGATGGTCGAATTCGCGTGCAAGACTGAAGACGAGATCGAAGGACGGCGTCACATACAACACCATATCCACATCGCCTTCGTCGCGAATTGTGCGCTGAATCTCCTTATATCGCTCCGCCGATTTGAGCGTTCTCTCATATTCAATCGCGACCCGTAGCGAGTCACCGCTAATTTCAACCTCGGCGATGGCGTCATAATCCTTGGCTAAAGGCGTTCCGATTACATAATTAAGGGATATCAATTCGCGCTCTGATTTCCAACGCTTCAGCCTTTCGGTTCTTTTCAATGCCAGATAAATCTCGTTCAATTCGAGGAAATGGGGCGCCTGAAGGATACTCGGCAGATTGCGCGAACCCGAGCTTACGCTCACCAGGCCTTCCCCATAGCTCTCCAGTACACCCAATCCAAACCTCGTAATCGCGTAGACCGCTCCCTTGTATGGAGCGATCGGGTCTGTTTTGCGCACGTGTGCTCCTTTGATAAAGCGGCGCACTCTCCAATTGAAGCATCTGCGATCGTGCTCGAGACCAGCCTCTGTCATGAACTGCAGCAACTGATCATGCGACACGAATGTGCTGTTTCTCACTGCCAGAAGCAGGGGCAGATCGCGCTCCATGCTGAGTTGAACGCCGATTCTTTGGAGATCCACTTCGTCACAGGTCGCTAGTTGATCTGTGACGTCTTGGTCAATGAAGCCGTCAATCCTGCCCATACAATCCTCCACTCACCTTGGTGTGTCCTGACAAATCCATTCATAGGTAGGAGCACTAAAGATTCCTGCCTCGTGCCGAACTCGCTCGCTGCGACCAACCTCACACCCTGGGATCTCCACTCCGAATCGAACCAGATGCGTCCGTGATCCTTCTCCGACATGCTCACGAGAAGCAGATCGACCGGTGCATTTGCCTTCACCTTCCTGCTGAGAAGAAGCCGGTTTTGCGTACCCTTCCGCTCGAGGCCGCTCGAAAAGAACCGTGTTTGCTGCTGCAGCTCGGGGTTTACTCGCTGCTCCATGCATGTGCCGAGGTTGAAGCGAATCAGACCGGGAACGATCCAGTTCCGGCGCTCGCGGGAACCGGAAATGAATCCAGTTGTGTTGAATACCGCTGCTTGGGAGGAGAACTTCAGGCTGGATTCGTTGTCGTTGCCAGGCCGCAACCACCACAATGTACCGAAGCTGAGGCAATGAACAATCATGCCGACCTACCATCTGGGACATCACCGCGGTAGGTCTGGAGACTGTGATGTGCTCGCGATAGCTGTGTCCTGAGATTCGCAACCTTCTGCTCGCTCGCCTTTTTCTGGGCAGCCAGTTGCCTTATCCGTTCCTTGAGCTCCTCGACATCTTCGCCCTCAAAATCCTCCTCGAGCTTCTTCTCCGGCACGTTATCTGTACCACTCGTGTCTTGACCGACAATGTTCGTCTCCACTGGTGTCGTCTCCCGCGTTAGATTCGATCTCTTGGTGCGGAGCTTCTCAGCCTCTTCGATACTCTCCTTGGCCGCTGTCTTTCCTTCCTTATTCGTGCTCGCTTGGCTCATGGCCGCCATTTCCAACAGTTTTGCGTTGTACCGTTTGGCCAGATTGTTGTGGGCTTCGATGGCATCGAGAGCTTTGGCTCTGGCGGTAACATAGCTGTTGTAAAGCTGGGATACGATGTCCGCGGAGACCTTGAGACGCAACTCCCTTTCCCGCGAGAGCCACATAACATACATCACCAGCAGTAAGAGCACCCCGGTCGACACCACGCAGTACCACCAGTAGAAATCCTCAACCGTTTGCTCCAGCGCCGCGATTCTGCCTTGTTCGATCGCCGCCCCGTAGTCCTTGTCCTTGGGATTTACCTTCTGCAGGGCCGTCGCGACCCCGCTTTGCTGATGGCCCATTGTGCCTGCCTGAGCGGCCGGATCATAGGAACTTCGCGGTCGGTTGCCGCCAACCTGACCAAAGACCAGAACCGGGTTAAGCATGGCTATGCAAATGATGGCTCTCATCTTCATAACGATTAGCTCCTCTTCTTCCCTCGCCGTGTTCGCCTTTCCTCCAGCTCCGGATTCGAAAAGCGAAGATTGAGACCATTCGACTCATCCGCGTAGCTGACCAATTTGGGGTAGAGGTTCTCCGGAACATCGGCCAGCCAGTGCCGGAATGGTTGGCGAATATGCACATGCTGGTGCACCACTCCCCGTATCTTGTCCGGTGTCAGCATCTCCATCTGGCCGGTCGGCATGCGCTTGATGTGTTCCTCCTGGGCGAGTGTGTCCTTGATCTCGGTCTGGCTGCCATCCCCGTCTTCCTTGTAGCTGTTTTGGAACAGGCCCGTCTTTCGGATACGCATGCTGCGACGCATCTGGCGGATCCGCGACGATGCCATCAGGAAATCCTGCGCGGTCTCTTCATCCTTGATACGAAGCATGAACGTCGTATTGGGTGCGCTGGCTACATCGTTTCGGAAGCCGCGGCCCACCTGGAGCAACTGGGGTGCGCTCTGAAGCGCGAACAGGAATGCTACGTTTGCGCCGCGCGCAGTCACCAGGATGTGAGCAAAGTTCTCATAAGCGAATGGAGAAAACTCGTCCATGATGACGCTGACAAACGGCTGCTCCAGTCCCCTCTGGGCCTCGGCGTACCGTTTTCCGATCATCAGCTGCAGGTTTTGGAGAAGCATTCGACCGAGAGCAGTGACGGCACGTTCGTTCACGTTGACGTTCAGGCTCACGTACAGGATCAGCTTCTGCTCGATCACATCGTTGAGCGACAGGAGGTTGTCGTAGGGGCCGGTGATTAGCGCCAGGTCGTCCGCCATGAAGGTCATCAGGTTGTTAATCAGGCCCTGGATCTTGGCCACCCGTTCCCGGTCACCGAACGATTCGAGCAGATTGCGAACGCTCATCTGCAGGGTAAGGCGCTGCTGGTCCGTGATCGAATCGACGTCTCGCGTCAGCTCTATCGCTCGCTTGATCTGCCGACCGAGTAGGTCCTGGTCGTATGCGGCCACGAGCACATCGTGGAAGTTGAACCGCTTCCCTGTGTAATGCAGGATGCGGGCGATGTTCTCCAGGTAAACCCGCTGGTGGCCCTCAAAGAAGTCTTTCTCCATCTTGAAACTATCGAAGATGAAGCTGATGTGGTCCTCGTAGTTGCCGTCTTCTGACCAGAAAGGGTTGTAGCTTGCGGAGATGTCGGGGCGCATCGGGTTGATTACGCGCAGCTGATGGATCCGGCCCGCCGCTTCCATCGCAGGAATGAGCTTCTCGAAGAGTTCCCAGTCGCCCTTGCCGTCGATGAAGATGATGGGCACTCCGCTGAAGATGTCCTGCTCCGTAATACTGTGGAGCAAAGTAGTTTTCCCACCGCCGGTCATGCCGAAGCAATTCGCCTGATAGGTGCGGGTCTCATTTAACCAGGTGACCGGCTTGCCAAAGATGTCGTAGCCCAACAGAACGGATTGCTTCGCCCGCGCCAGCTCGACCTGTCGCCGGTCCTCACCTGGGGAGATATACGGCACCGGCCGCGGCCACACTTCCTCCATCTTTTCCTCTCGTGTCATGGCGTAACGGAGCCACTCGTAGAGAAATACGGCGGCGAGCAGCAGGTAAAACGACAACTCAACCAGCTGGTTCACGCGGATATGGAAGCGACTATAAGCAAGATAGTAGAGGGCGCCGACCACTAGAAATAAAGCCAACCACACGATGAGCATGAGATCTTCTGCATCATTTCGCCGGCGGGCGCGGTTCTGCTGGACAGGTGGCATGATGACCTCAACGAGAAAAGAACCATGCTGCCAGGATCGCCGCTGCCAGAAGCAGGAGCGCAACCACAAACATGGGATGGGCCTTCCGCTTGTTCTTTTCGTTGCGTTGTTCGATGGGATTGAGGAACGGCCGCACCGCGTATGCTCGAAGGGGATCAGCTCCTCCATCTCTATATGCGAGAAGGAGGAGCTCCTGCGCCTCCTTCGATGTGAGGCACTCCGTCAAAGCCATCACAGCACCGCCGCCGCGCTGACCGGATGCGACTCGTCGTTTCCAAACACGAAGCGATAGACGATCGGTTTCGCGTCTGCCTCTTTGAAGCACACCACGCCATCGACCGTCTGGCCCGGATTCAGATCACGGCTCGCGATATGCGCCTCCCGAACGATGACAGTGGACGTTGTACCCGAACCCAGCGCATCCATCTTTTGTTGCGGAATCTGTATCCCCTTGAGCGAGCCCACCACGTCCCTGACATCGTTTGGACTGAAGGTGAATACCGCTGGATCGCTCACCCGGTACGCGTGCCGGCTCGGATTGGAGAGGGTATAGCGGACATAAAGGGTATCCTTGTCGCGCACAACCTCCGTGATGCGCACATTGATATGTTTTTTTGCGTCCTTGATCTCGCGGCTGTCGACAAGCGAGCTTTGCAACATCGCCTGGGCGATGAGCGTATCGGCGGCCTTCTGGATGTCCGTCTCGCTGACCTTCACCTGGGATTCGGTCGGCGCAGACCCAAACCCGTTCGATTCGTCGATGACAAAAGACGCGCCCTTCACATCGCCTGGAGGAAGAATCTCGTAAGTAGACTGGGTATGTTCGGTCCATACAAAGAGATTTGTGGACTGGCCCTGCCGGATGGGCTTGAGAGCAACAGTATTGCCGTGCCATTCGATGCGGATGTCGTCGCTGCCCACCGCTGCCCGGGTGATCGGTTCCGGAAGCTCGATCAGGCTGAGGTGGTTCAACGCTGTCGCAACCGGAGTAACAATATTGGAGTTAACCTGTTGGTGTGTGATGGTCTGAGCCGAGGCAACGCTCCCGACGGCCAGGATTAGAGCTGCTACCCTAGACCTCATAAATCGTCCCTTTCCATCACCGAAGGAGAGTCATGAGGACCTCTCCCTGGTGAAACTTTGCAGGTTCTAAAGATGTGCAAAGTATGTTTTGTGCTCCGGTCGCGCCGGAGGGTTGTCGTTTCGAGTGGCCACATACTTGGCTACCCTCATATCTAGTTCGTGCAGCTCTCGCTTACTGAGTCGCCGCTTTCTGTCGGCCACTTTCCATTGGTAAACGTAGCCTTCAGAATTGCGCTGCACGTTGATGCGTACCGCGGTTAGGCTTGACTTGGTGGACCGTTCCACACGCCAGAAAAGAATCTGCATTGTTGTCTCCCTTTCCTGCGCTTGATAGCCTCCTTTTGAAGGAGGCCACCACGACGGTGGTTGATCTCCTCCATCTGGAGGGTTGTGGTTATATCCGTGGTCAAGCGGATAGTCGACGTCATTGTCGGTACACAAGCGATCCTTTCTCCCAATCCAACCGGAAAATAAGGCTCTTTTGCGTACCGCGAACGAAAAAGAAGGAGCCTCCTTCGATAACGACGGAGCCCTCTTTATCTTTCATCTGAAGCATGGTTTTCTTGCCCCCGGTCCGTTCTGCAATTGCGTTAACTACCTCCTGAGGAAACGCATGGAACAGAATTGACCCCATTCCCTTTCCACGCGAAACGATGGTGTGGAGAGCAGAGCACCAGCCCTCACGGTTCTCATGCTTGCCCTGCCCCCAGAACGACATGATGGCCTGGAGCGAGCGAGACTGATCGCGTGTGGACTCTTCAACACGACGGAAGTTGGCACTCGCTTTCGCGAGTTCCCTCTTCATGTGCTTGATCGAGTTCTGGTCACCGGATTGAACGGCGGCCGTTACCCGTTCCTGTGCCTTTTCATAGACGTCCTTGGCTTCAAGAAACGCTTTCTGAATGACACCGTGCCCTGCTGCATAGACGGTATTCACCAGGCGCACTTCCTGAAATATCTCTCTCGAGATATCTCCGCCAGTGATCAGGCCTCGAAACTGCTCGATCGGAAACGGCCTTTCCAACAGGTCCGCGATGTCTTTGCGGAGCACGTTGTACAGGTTGCCTATCCGGTCCGTCTTCGAAACCTCGAGACATATCGGAAGTTCAGACACGGTCTTGGCATTCTTGAGAGAGAGCCAAGCCGCGTTTCCAACCTCGGTTCTAATCGAGTGCAGCTTGCTTCGATCTGCACGGATATTGTGCTTGAGCGAATCGATCTCTTTCTGCAGTTCGGCGACGAGCTCATAGAGCAAGTCGTGACGATCGGCAGCGACGCAGGAACTCATCAGGTCCGTAATCACACCAATCTGATTGCCCCGTGACTTCAAGGCAACGAACTCAAGATTGAACCACGGAGACTTCACACGCTCGTGCTTGGTCTTCGTGACCTTGTGTTCGTCCACCAGGGCGAAGCGGTCCGCAACGAACAACGGAAAGCGTTCGCTCTCGAGGATGCATACCCAGTCAAAATCGAAGTCGCCACCATTCAGCTTGGCGGTCTCGGAGTGGAGGGTATACGTGCCTTTCAGCGTCAATTGCTCGGTGGTAATTCTCAGCGCAAATTCCAACGAGAGGCCCTGGAGATCGGCAAGCAGATTGGCCGTTTCACCAGCAGTAAGGTGGATCATGGGCAGCAGATCTTCCTTCATTCGAACCGGATATCGAACGCAAAGACTCCGATCCGAAGTGCTGGAGCTGATGGCCGAGTCACGCGGCATCCAATCGGCTGCCGACATCACTTTGCCGTTATGAAGGTAGAGGATGCCATCATCGGCCAGCGCGAACGCCGGTAGATCAAGGCCTCCGCCGGTCATGAGTTTGTAAGCCCAGCGTGCGAGAAGGCGGTCCAACTGGCGATGAATGTAAGGATGCCGTGTAAGCTCCCCACTTCCATCGGCAAGCAGGGTCGCTTCGATGATTCTCTGGAACTCTTCTTCCCCGGATTCATCATCGGAACGGATCGCGGAACCAATCATCTCGACGATCACTTCGTGATTACGCTCCCGCCATGCAGCTTTCAGGATGTCGATCTTTTCACGCGCCTGCGGCACAATCTCAGTGGCAATTGCGTCGACCGGGGCGTGCTGCAGCACGGTGTAACTCGATTCGAATGTCAGCGGCCGAGAGATCTCCCGGATGCCTAAGACGATCGGGCCACGAAACGTGCGTACATCCGAACCGAGAACAGTACTGAGAACAGACTGCTTCCTCAATCCGGGTTTGACCGAGCTTTCCGGAAGAATGATGTCGCAGCCAAGTGCATCGGCAACATCATCCTCCATGATCTTGAAGCTGCCCTTAGCCTGGGTATTCTCGAATGCAAGACGGAACTGATAGAAGTACCCCTCCGGAAGCCGTAGCTTCAGAAAGAGACTTCTTCTGATCCAACCTCTGCAATCGTTGGTACCAAGCTTCAGGTCGGGAACGACGAGGACAACCTGATCAGCTTCCTTGCGAACCACTTTGAGGTTGGATACAAGGATGCCGAAGTAGGTGATAGCGGCTTCAGGCCACATCTCGAAGCGTCTCGCGAGCAGGGACTCGTGGGCAGCGTCGCAGAAGTAGTATTTGCCGTTTTTGGCCGAACCGGAGGCTCCGACCATCTTGAGGTGCACTCCGCTGTGACGAATGCCGGTGAGTGTGCGCGCTACCGCCGCTTCCTCGAAGTCTTCGAGAACCTCGGTCGGGACGCTTACGATTGCGACCTTGACGTCGGGATACATAGCTCCGAGCAGCGTGTTCGCTGTCGTCGAATCCTGGCCTACGCCGGGGATACGCTCGACGATGCTGCCGTTTTTTTGTATGTCCAACATCACGATTCGGTTTCCTTCCATCGTGTGCATAGCGAGTCTCCTTGTGCTGGTGGTTGCGACACGAAGAGACCGGCAATACCGTAGAGAGGACCGCATCTCCGGCTTTGCCTGGTCTTTCATGCCCTGTTGAAGGGACTAACCAGGCTTGAAGCAGCCGGGTCAGCGGGACAAATCCTTGCGAGTAAAGCCCGCAAGGTGGCTCAGAGAAAACCGAAACGGTAGCATTGGCTAACGTGACGATTTTTCTGATCTTGTCCGCCGGCCGCGTCTAGGTCCTGCTACTAGCAGCGCGCTTCTGCACAGCGATACTTCCATTACTCAGATCCGCTACCGCTCTCCAGGATTCAAGCGTGTAGTAGGGCCGGTTGAGCTTCAACGACTCTAGTTGTGCTTCGACTTCGCTTGCGAACTCCTGCGTCAGCGATATTGAACCCTCTCCTGAATCCCCCATGAAGAAGCGCGTGGTAACAGTGTCGGGCTTCTCCTGGGTTCTCCGGGTTCGGCGCGGCTTATCATTGCGCACGAGCTCCGCAAGTGTATTGACCGTGGCTGTACTCATCAGTTGTTTTCACCTCCTGTATTTTCCGATTCGACACCAGGTATAGCTCCGAGCACGGCATCGCGCTTTTCACCCTCGATCTGCCTGGACCAGTACTCACCTACTAACAAGCCATCAGGATTGTCGGCCGAACGCTCCATGCTCACCAACCGCAGGTGATATTGCTCCACCAGCTTGTCGGTAATTTCGTGCTCGTTGACCATTCGATGAACCGTGCGTACGCCAAAGGCCTCGTAGGTCAGAGGGTTCTCCTTGTTGGGTTCAAGGCTGCCCAGCTTAAGAGTCGACATTGCCTGCTCGTTCTCGAGTTTGCCGACGGCGTTGTCCTTTTGGAGCTGCTGAATAGCTGTGTGGCGCAGATTGCTCGTCATCATGTTCATGGCGTCTGCCCAGTTCTGGCCCAGGGTGTGCGGGTCATAGGAGAGATAGTGGCCAAGAAACTGCTTGATGAAAGCCTGCTTCTCATACTCGTCCGGCCCCACGGTCCTGGCTGATGCAAGAACCGACGGCAACAACCCACGATGCGCGCTGGCCCCGTATGGGCTGACGACCTGCGCCTGTCCTGCACTATCCACCTTGATGACGGTTGGCGGTTGCATCCTGACAAAGAAGAACCCCATTACCGCGATCAGTGCGGTAAGGCCCATCACCCCGGCGATTGCAATACTGCGGTTTGAATAGGCGCGCAGAGCGCCATCCATCTCATAGAACTTTGGCTCTCGTTGCTTATTCCTCTCTTCCATGGTTCCTCCGTGTGCTGTTCTCAGTTGTCGATTCCTTCTCCCACTTTCAGGCCACCGATGAGCGCGGCGGCGTCTCATCCGGAGGCCGACTGAGATTGCGGTAGGTCGCTCCGCCAGTGCCTCCTTGCATACTCGACTGTTGCCGTCCATACCCAGAGCTAACCTGCTTGCTGGTGGAAAGCGCCATGAGCCGTGATCCTTGCGTTGCAGCCGTCGCCAAAACACCGAACAGGGCGCTTCCAACCGCGACGAAGTCCGCCCTGAGAACAAAGAACGAGATCACCGGAATCAGCAGAAGACAGATTCCGTAAAGAATGCTCGTCAGACCAATCCATATTTGCGGCTGCGCTCCTGCGACACTCTGCGCGAAGAAAGGGCTGGAGGATGTATTCATGCCATCTATCGCCGTGACCAGACACGCGAAGACGGCATACACGATAGTCCAGCAGTTCCAGACGATGAGGTTTTGGGTGTAAAACTTTGCAACGGAATTTACCATCCTGCTTGGGGCGAGAGCGAGCACAAGGGGACCAATGGCAAAGACGACCGCGCCCCAGAAGACATAGATGAGGCTGAAGATCTGCGCCGACAGCGGAAAGATGATGTATGCAAACGCAATCTCCAGCGAATTAACGATCGCCGCTCCTCCGTTCACAATCATGTTCCAGACGGAGGTGTATCCACTAGTATTCCAATTGCTGGAGAGTTGCTTTTGCCACACGAGGATCAGGTCTTGGCCTCCGAAGGAGTTGCCGATGAACTGGGCGATTCCGTTGAATCCGCTCATCACGTCCTCGAAGAACGTGAGCCAATTACCCACGATGAACGCGACTACGACGTACTTAAACACGGTCGCTGCGAGCTGCCGCGTGTCCCCCCCGTTGGCGAACGCCTCGTAGATGCCGATCATCAGACAGATGACCATCAGGACGTAAGCCACGGTCTGCACGCTCGGTATGACGTTCCCCGCCATCGCATTCAAGACCGTTTGCATCATCTGCTGAAAGTTGAAGACGACAATATTCATGTTTGTCTCTCAGTGCGGCATAAGAGTGCCGAGAACGTTCTGGTTGAACTGCTGCGTCTGGGTGGTCGCATTCTTTACCGTGCTCCCTGCATTCGACAACGCAGCGGTCCGCACCCGCAGGAGCTCCGCCATGGCGGACTGGGTGTACGCGTTGCCTTGCAGCACCCACGCAGAGCCCTCCGCCTCGAGGATCGGTGCGGTTCCTGGAGCGCTCGTCTGTATCTGTTGATTGAGCGACTGCGCGACCTCCAGCTCACGTGCCGCGAGCGCATCGAGCTCGATGGCCTTCTTCATGGCATCCTGGGCCTGTGCGTCCGTCATATCAATGACGGCCCTGACATTTGCCGGTGCGGCCACCTGGGTGGGCAGCGTCCCGTACACCTGCGAATACATCGCGCCAAAGCCCGCGATGGTGTTGGGATTCCCCGAGAGCATCTGTTGTTCGAGCTGTTGCGGCATCGGAAGCGTTGCGCTCGAAAAATTCAGGTTAAGCAGTGACTTCATACTCTGCATCGGAGCCGTGAAGCTGGCGGCAAGAGACCTTGCACTGTTGATCGCCTGTTGTGGGTACATCACGGACTGTTGGAACTGCTGTTCGTCCTGCTCTACTTTTTGAATCTGACTGAGCGGAGAGGCCACGCTGCTTGTTAGAAGACCCGAGATCTTCTGCAGACCGGCCAGGATAACGCCCAGATCGATTCCGAATTGAGCATGGGCCTGTCTCGGAACTGCAATTCCGACGAACAACAGGCCGGCGCACGTCCATCCTGCGCGGGGGACCACCTTCTTCCACATCGATTCACGTTCACTCATGACGCCACTCCTTCATCTGTTATTGGCCAAGCGTTCCCTGCAAGTTGTTGTTCAACTGCTGTGCCTGTCCCACGCTCTGTTTGAGCACCCCGTTATGATGGGCGAGATTGGCCGCCTCCTCCCGCAGCATGGCTGCGAGAAGCTTGTGTTGACTCGCCAGACCTTCCAGTTCCGCCGCCCGGGCTGTGGCTGACAAAATGTCGGCGGTGCCAGGGGCGGTGGTGGAGGCTTCCGATTCGATGTGGTTTGCAATCTGGAGAAGATTGCCGCTCACCTGGTCTGCGGCGACCGATTGGGCGAGCGAGTCCTTGGCGAGCGCGTCATCCATGTCCATCATGTGCCGGTGGGCCTGCGGCGCGGCCGTTGCCGGCGGCACGCCGCCGTAAGAAGCGTTGTAAACGCTGTCCAGGTTGCCAATCGAAGACGAGGAACCGCTGAGAAACACACTTTCCAATGCCTGACTGCCTGGCAGCTGGGCACTGTTGATCGGAAGCGCGAATACGCCCGTCATCCACGAGCGATAGCTCGTTACGATGGTGTGGATGTAATTGTGGGACTGGTTGATCAGGGCCACGGGAAACAGCAGTTGCTGCTCGTCCTGTCGCAGGGAGTTCTGGATGCTGTTCACCGACTGGAGCGCACCGCCTATATCCTTGCTGATCGTTGAGTCGATCACGCTGAAGATGTCCCAGCTCAGCGCTTTTGCGGCCGTCGGAACCACCAGGAGTACTGCCACTCCAATGGTGGACACCTTCATCGCTCTCCGGGAAACGTTGTCAACGCGCATTGCTATACCTCCTGTAATGCGTCTTCTTCAATTTGAATGATGGTTTTTGCCATGGCCACGGAACTCGATCGTCCGAGTGCAACCGTCATAACCTCGCCGGATTTTTCTTCCGGCAATTCATCCAGCGTCGACAGGCCGCGCGGAAATGCCGCGGCGAGTCGCTCATAGGCTTCCGTTGGTGTGAGGTGGGAATGCTTCTTAAGCCAGTACTGCCTGTACCACTTCTCCCGCGGAAAAGTGGTCAACAGCCAGTACTCGAGCGGCGTCGTCACGATATACAAGCTGTGCGTCGTCTCTGACTTCTCGCCGATTACTAGAAGGAATTCGCTCTTTTTGCCCTTCTCCGTCATGCCCAGGTTCTTGACGCGATGAATGGCCGTCTCATTCAGGTGGACGAATTGGCGAAGCACATCAATATTCCCCTTCTGCCGGCCAATCAGCTTCGTTGCCGTGGTGGTAAGGATTGCGCCGCCAAATTCGTTTGGCTTGTCCGGTGTGCCGGTGAAGTCTTCTACCGCCTGCGAAAGTCCCCATACGCAGGCGTTCCGTTTGCGTGCTGTCCTGAATAACTGCACGACGACGGGCCCTAGACTTGGCGATTGCAGCAGGGACCAGCACTCATCGAGAACCGTGACGCATCGCTTGTTTCCCTTGCCCATAGCCCGCTTATTGGTCGCATACGCGATCAGCAGACTCATCGCAGTCTCCAGCTTTGGGTCGTCCTTGAGCTGTTCGATATTGAAGTAGAGCCAGGGCGCCGACATATCAACCGTGGTGGGACGGTCGAACAGGTTCGCATACATTCCGTTCTCCACCCATGCGCGCAACTTCGTGGCGGCGAGTCTTGCTTCCTGATTTATGATCTCGTTCTTGTCCTCGTCATGGTAATTTTCGAGCTCATCTTTCAGGTCGCTATAAGTCGGGATCCTGCTGCCCGACCGCATGGCAGCCCGGTTATAGGTCTTCTCAATGGCCGTGAGCAGAAGATTGTCCAACAGGTCAGCGTCGGCTCCTCCACTGTCGCCGATCATGAAGCGCGTGAGGTTCTTCAAAAAAGCAAGATGGTCGTTCGACGGGCCATGCTCATCAACCTCAAGATCGAACGGGTTGATCGTCTGCAGGCTATCGAGCGACATAGAGATCATCTGGCCGCCCATATATGTCACGGCCGGGAAGTAGGAATCTCCACGCTCGATGATCGAGATCTGCACATCCTGCCGGCTGCAGGTCAACAGCATTCGCCCGACGACTACGCTTTTGCCTGCTCCGGAGGCGGCGGCAACGATGGCGTTCGCGTTCTCCAGTCCGGCATCGAACGGAGAGAACGGAATCAGTTGCCGGTATGGCGTTTCAAAGAGCATCAGCGGCGTTCTAGGTGTCCCGGCCCACGGCATCTCTACCGGGAGGAGATCCGCCGCGTGGGTAGTGAGCAGGTCATGGTCCCGGCTATCCTCGGACGCCATTCCCGGCATGGTGGAGATCAGCAATCTCCTCTGCGCCAGGGATTCACCGTAGGCACGTGCCCCGTTGAGCTGCGAGACGATGTGGAGGACCTGCTGGCGCCGGTTCGATAGTTCGCGCTCCGCAGCCTCATACTCGTGACTGCTGAACGCCGGCAGCGAAGTGCGGACAGCGATCGTCAGGCTTACCTTGGTCGTCTTCACCGAACTCGCCAGGATCTCGGCCTGAATATCGATAAGTTCCTGCGTTGCAACCTGCGCTTCAATATCGACCCTTCGATTCCCTTTTGAATCGATCTGCGCTGCCTGCATCTTCTTCAGGCGCTTCTTGTACTTGTCGAGGACTGCACGCTGGTCCGGTACTGTGACCTGGGTGGAAATCACAAGCGGAAAACCGACCGTCAACAACGACCGCAGAATGCCCGGGTACGTGCCATCCGGAGGCACCTTCAACGTGATGATGCTCCAGAGCAGGCCATCGATATTGAGGTAGTTCTCCGCATCTCCAAGGATGGAGACGATCGCGGCCTGTTCTCGCGCCGACACATATCGCGGAGAGAGATCGAAGTCCCTAAGCTCCGCCGTATCCGGCAGCGTCGGATTGAGCGCCCTCTTAATCTCGAGGAAAAGCTCTTCATGGTTCATCCGCTCTGGACCCATCGCCGCTCGATTCAGGGACGACTGCACGCCGCTGACGATGGATTCAAACTCGGCTAGAGCGTCCGTATGTTCTTTTTTCGATCGTTCAATGCACTTGTGGAGTGACAGAGAGAACGGATGTTTACTGTTTTTGTCTCCACTTCGTTTCATCTGACCGCCCGCGGCTGCCATCAACCGCCGATGCCTCTCCGGGTCCCAGATCAGGTAGACGGCAGCGAGTCGGGTGAGATATTCGCCTTGCGCTTCCTTCGTGCTCCACTGCTTCACGCGATAGCGGTCCAGTATTAGCGCTTCGGGATTGTCGGTACGCCGATGGTCTTCGTAACGCGCCAGCAGGCCCGTGAGGCCTTCCACCACTTCATAACGGAATTGGAGCCGCATACTCTGCTCCGGTACTGTACGCAGAAGCGATTCCACCAGCTCTTTGGTTTCATTGCGGCTGTCGTCATCACCGAAGTAAGTTAGCGCACCGGACAGGCGAAATCCCGCGACGTAGCTGCCGTCGGTTCGGACCATCACGTTGTCCAGTAGGTCCCTCATGGGAAGTAGCTCGCAGAAGGCGGGATCCTCCAAAGAACGCTTGTGTGCTTCACGAGTCTTGGGCATTCAGTTCCTCTCTTCCAAATAGTGAGTTTTCAACTGGGTGTCTCGGGCGAGCGCGCAGTAGCTGTGCGGTTGGCTGTGGCACCCCAGAAGGTCCGCAATGTACTTTCTCGGTTTGCCATACTTGAAGAGCATTAGGCCCGGCACACCAAGCCCGACAACCACAAGCACCAAAAACCAGTTCATCGGGATCGAGAACACATAGCGATCGGAGAAGACAAACTGCCCTGCGATCATCGCAACCGCGCAGGCAAACCCAAGCGCCAGTAGGTCCTCGATCTCGAGAAACATGATCGTCACCTTCAAGGCAAGATTTCGCGAAACCGGACTCACACGCAATGCCATCACGCCACCCCTCCTGTCCCAGCGGACACGAAGTGCTCTAGCAGTCGAATCAAGCCTGAGCAGGACAACGCCGCAAAGGCTACGACCACATGCCGCAGCCAGTCGTCGCCAATGTTGAGGCGCGAGCCGACGCCGCTCACGCCAAGAACCGCACGCACAACTTCCAGGCCTGCGTAAACGGGAAGGATTACATTGCAGATCCAGTCGGTGAGCGTCAGCAGCGCCTGAAAGAGTTGCCCGGAACCGGAACCCTGCCTCGCAAAGGCCTCTGCGAGACGGAGCAAACCTGACACCGACAAGGAGCCCAGCGCTCCCCAGATCCATCGTTCGAAGTCTCTCCCACGTGAAAAGCAATAAATTCCCATCGCGATCATGAGCGCAGCCAGCACAGGCATAATGCCATTCCCGAGCCAGTTGGTCATGTTGAGGATTCCCTGATCGAAAGAGCCTGAGTTCATGGCTGAACCTGCCTTTTATGGCGAAGCAAGGCCCGTATCGATCTGAGCGGAGCACCAGTCGCGATCAGGAACATGCATGCTCTCCCTATCAACAGCCACAATTTGCGCAGTCCCCATGCGCATCCTGCGACAAGGAGACATGGCAGGAGCAGGAACAGGCCGGCTCCCAGAAGCGCTCGGCTCAACTGGTGATGCAACACAAACCCCACTCCCTGTAGCAGCATCAGAACACTCACGGCAAAGAGCACGATCTGCGGTACTAACACGGAAATTCTGCTATTGCTCATATGCTGTCCTCTATCGAGGAGATGGTTTCAAACGGATTGCGGAAGTCGATTTTCCAGTCGGGGTGGATACCCGGCTCACTGCTCTTCCAGGAGCCGGTCCTCTCCATAGTTACGGATCTGAATCCGACCTGGACCACCAGCGCAAACATCAACGCTACGTCCACAATGGCGAGGGCTTGCGAGGACCGTGCGACGAAATTGAGGAAACGATTCATGTCAGTGTCACTCCTGTCCAGCTCTTCACCAGCGCCCATAGGCCGCTCACACTTAGAAATCCAATGCCGCTTGCAACAAAGACCTTCCATTGCTTGTGCTGAACAAAGGCGAGGATTCCTGCTGAGATTGCAAGGCCGCCCACCATCGGGCTGATGGTGCCAGCAACATAATTGAATGCGCCCATAAGGAAGTCGGTCGTACTGTAGGCCCCGCTCGTCAGCCAACTGCCGGTCGCGACCTTGTAAATTCCCTGGATCCCGAGCAGAAACATCGCAGTCACGATCGACGCGAGAGGGTTGACTCCCTGCGAGAGATCAAGCAAAGCCTTAAAGACCAGCGCCGCCGCGAGGACGGGAACAATGTGCGAGACGAGGACGTCGTCTACGAAGTCGTTGACGACGTGGTTGAGGCCGTTGGTATAGGGAGTAGACGGTCCACCTAGCGCCAGCTGGCCAGCTCCTGGCACAGACTCCTGTACCAGCCACGTGCTTACTCCGGGTAGTGTAAGCAGGAGCGCTCCCCAGAACAGCCACTTAAGGAAGCCGCCACTGGCCTGGTAGTTCACCCCGCCCTCATTCCGTAGCTTCATGCCAGCCAATACAAAGGCTGCCAATGAAGCCGGCACGGCTACAGTCATGAGGAGTCCAAGGAGAGCTCGGAAGATCAGCGGCGGCGTCATGGTTTATCCCACCGCCTGACCGTTCTGGATGAAGTACTCGATCAAGCGGGTAATGCCCGAGACCGCGAGCAGACCACCGGCGGTCGCGGCAGCCGGAAGCCAGCTCCGTCCACTGCGCCACATGATGATCGTGCCCACCACTGCCAGACCGGCACCTACCGGGCAGATGACATTGCCGATCCAGTTGACTACGTTGAGAAAAGCGCCTTCCGGCTGGGATGCCGTCTGGCCCTGTACTGCCTGACCAACTGCGGGAGTGGTGCCAAGGTTCTGCGCCATTACTCCCGCTGGAGCAAGGCACGCCGCCCCAACGAAAGAAATGGTGAGCAGAAACATCAACTGCTGCGAGAAGCGGCCGAGCCGGCGAGCGATTGCGGCTCGGGACTGACGGAAGAGAATGAGCATTCGTGTTTTCTCCTCGGCGGGGTTGCCGCCGCGAAGGAAACATAAGGCGATCTCCGCATTCGATCAAATGCCGCAATTCCACAGAAGTGGGCCAACGGGATATCTTCACCACTTAGAAATTCGGCAGCAGCCCGATAAATCTGTCCGGGGAACGCTTCGTTCCAACCAATCTTGCCGTCGCACACCCAGAACTACGGGAAATAGCTCCACATTCCTGCCATCGTGTGTACTTTTACTCGTTTGCGAAGAAGAGCATCGTGTGTACTTTTACTCGTTTGCGAAGAAGAGCATCGTGTGTACTTTTACTCGTTTGCGAAGAAGAGCATCGTGTGTACTTTTACTCGTTTGCGAAGAAGAGCATCGTGTGTACTTTTACTCGTTTGCGAAGAAGAGCATCGTGTGTACTTTTACTCGTTTGCGAAGAAGAGCATCGTGTGTACTTTTACTCGTTTGCGAAGAAGAGCATCGTGTGTACTTTTACTCGTTTGCGAAGAAGAGCATCGTGTGTACTTTTACTCGTTTGCGAAGAAGAGCATCGTGTGTACTTTTACTCGTTTGCGAAGAAGAGCATCGTGTGTACTTTTACTCGTTTGCGAAGAAGAGCAAAAACAAAACGGGCGGCGCTCGGCCGCCCGTTCCTCTCGAAGAGAGGGTCCGCTATTGAGTGTTGGTTGCAACGGATATGGTCTGGGCCGCAGTTGGATTGACCTTTTGAGGCTTGGTGAAGATCAGGTAGATCTCTGTGCCAGCGGGAACGCTGACAACAATGTGCTGCGTCGTCATTAGATTCATCACCTGAGCGTCCGCGCTGTTGCCGATGTTTTCCGCCGCTCGCTCGCGAATCATGTCCGACTCGCTGATTGCACTATTGATATTTCCCTGTCCGATGAGCATTGCTCCAGCTTGTCCCAGACCTGCCAGGGAGCGGATGGCGAAACTGCGACCAGCATTCTTTCCTGTTACCTGTCCCTTCAATGCCTGCAGGGATGTAGTGGCTGCAATCGCTGAGATGGGAATGGATTGACCATCCTGCAGCTCAATCGAACTGAACTGGATATCTAAAATCCCCGTGGCGTCTGCCTGCGCGATTTTGCCGACTGCGCGAGCACCTGCCGGTATAAGAATTTTTCCATTGCGATCGTAGTTGTATTCGATCACCGCGGTCACCGGCGCGTGCAATGCGGTACTCGCCATTGCTTCCAGTCTTGCTGCGACATGGTAGCCGGATTCTAAACCGAAGTTGTCGGGTTCCGGCTGCATCTGGATGCCACCCCGCTGCGACCCTGTTGTTTCGTGGGCGACGAAGACCACAGAGGGCTTTGAAAACTCATCTTGTTCTTTCTGGATCTCCTGGGACTGCGAAGCGTTGTTTCCCTGGTTTGTGCCTGAATACGGTTCCGGCTTCCAGTTCTTCAGGTGTTCCGGATCGGTATTCGGCTGCTGGAATTGAGCCACATCTCCCAGCGTCTTGTTAGCCGAAACGCTGCCCTTTTGCGCCGCCGAACTGGCGCCGGCAGTTGCCGCGGCACTGCCAGTAACAGGGGCCTTCGTCTTTTCAATGTCGCTCGCGTCGAGTGTACCGCTCTTTCCCGCAGCGGGAGGCACCGCCATCTTGTCACTTGGTATGAGTGCTCCAGGGGCGCTGGGCGTGACTACTCTCCCTAGGTTTGGCTTTGCTGCCTCATCAGCACTGGCCTTTTTCTTGTGCAACCCCTTGGTTGAAATAAACCCAAAGAAGGTTACGAAAAGAATCACGGCACCGATCATAATCAGCAGCATCTTGGCGGTCTTGTCTTTTCCTCCTTTGCCTCCGGTCCGATTCGGCAAAACGAAGGGTTTGAGCTCGGCAGAAGAGGAATCGAGAGGAACCACGTGCCCCTCCTCTCTAGGAACATTCGCTTCTTCCCTTTCAGGAAGTGGGTTGGGCATCGGCATATGGATTCTCCTTGGAATAGAGCTGAATTAGTTACCGGGCGCGACGAACGGAACTGGAAGCAACAGGGGCTTATCAACCGAGTTGGCCGAGGCCAGCTCGAGAAGCAGTCTTTCCTGGCTCTGCTTGAATCCGGGACGATCGAAGGTCACGACTCCATCCACTCTTTCGCCAGGAGCTAGGCGGCGGCCATTGACCTTGAAGCTGTTTACCGGGACTTGTTCCGCCTCGACGATGTGCTTCCTGTCTTTTTTCTTAATTTCGCTCTTGTCGCCCGGGCTGCTTACCTCGATCTGCGGCGGAAGCACCTCAATCCAGTGATTGCTCTGATTTCGTACGGAGTAGGCCACCAACATCCTTCCGTTGATCTCCCGGATTTCGCCCAGAGCCCCGACGATGGAGGGAGAACTTATCTTGCTCGTCTTCTCATCGAGCGCGGTGCTCGACTGCCAGGCTGGCGTGGACACTCGCGCCTGCCCCTGAAGAGCTAGATCGAGCGGGTCATGCTTCTCTTCCGTGCGCTGGGCCTGAGATTTCTGCGTGATCGGATCGGATGATCCGATGAAGAAGCTCTCCTGCGGCTTGTAATCGACGATGTAGTCCACCGGTTCGTTCAGGGCGGAGTTCCCGTCCGAAATCAATCGCATGCTGATCGTCTCACCGGACCGCATGGTGATCACGAGGTTGCTCTCCGCGGGCTGCTTCGTCGCGGGCTTGATGTAGACCAGCCGCGGTTCCTGGTCTGCATGTTCGGCTTCAAACAGAGTCGGCGCACCGACAGCGACGGAGGAGACCGCATCAGGCAAACGGATGGTCGTCGTGAAGAGCGGCCGCAGATGCACATCGGTGACGGCTGCCTTCGAGACCGTGACATCGCTCACGACTGGCTCAGACTTGCGGTCCGCGAGCGGCGCAGTCACCGCTTGCACCTTCACTTGCTGGCACAAGCCGCCTGCTGTGAATGCGAGTGTAATAGCGACATAAATGCAATTGCAGACAGTTCTCATTGTCCTGTTCCTTTCAGGTTGCCGGGATGATGAAGCGCCAACTCACGTTCGTACCTCTTCTCGACCGAGCCGACATACGCGATCACTTCGGCGTTGTGGTAGCGCAGGCCACTTGTAAGAATGTGGTGTTCGCCACAGTAGTAGGCCGCAACCACCATGCGCAGATCGCCATGAAAGAGTTCGCTGAGCTTGGCAAGGTAGCGAACGCCCCCGCCGATGTTGTCCTGAATAGAGGTGGGGTTCTGCACCGAGAAGCGGATTGCGGTGTCGGGCATCAACTGCATGAGTCCGATAGCGCCCTTTCCGGAGAGAGCACGCTGATTCCAGCCAGATTCCTGCGCGATGACTGCGTGGACCAGCTCGCGGGGAACGCCGTAGTGGTCAGCGTATGCGTTGGCGTAGTACACGGACTCCGGAGCAGTAAATTCGGAAGAGCGTGAGCTTTGCGCCGCCGCACTCAGTGACATAGCGGCGAAAAATGCCACGACTAGCTTCCCTCTCATGCACTTGCCTCCAACCTTGCGATTGTCGCCGCAACCTCCTGGGCCTCCATCGCTTCGGCGTTCCTCTGGGCCGTGTAGATAATCACCTCAAATGCCTGCTTCATAAGCATTCGCTTGCGATCGCCTTCGGTCTTCACGATCAACGGAAGCATGATGTCTTTGTGAACGGCCAGGATCTCTTCCATGCTGAGCAACTGCATGGCCTGGGCCACGTCATTCATCTCCGAGATACTCGGTGGCTTTTCGAGATTGAAGGAGCGAAGCGCTTTCGCGAGGCCAGCGATGAAACGATGGGTTGCGGCAGTAGCCGTTGGGGTCTTGCTTTTGACGATCGCCGCTTCCCTCTCGGCCGTCGGGTGCTCAACGATCAGGTAAAAGCTGCGCCGCCGAAGAGGGTCCCCGAGCCGTCGTTCCTGGTTGGATGTCATAAAGACAAACGGAACCGTTGTCGCTTTGACGGTACCCATCTTCGGAATCGAAATAGTCCAGTCCGAAAGCACCTCAAGCAAAAGTGCCTCAAATGCGTAATCAACCTTATCGATCTCGTCGATCAGCAGAACACAGCGCTTTTCCCTCTCGATTGCCGTCAGCAAAGGGCCGGCAAGGAAAAACGCACGGCTGGTCACATCCTGGCGGATTTGTGCCCAGTCGCAGGTTTCCTCTGATTTTGTCTTGAGCAGGACAAACAGCTCTTGCAGACTTTTGTCGAAGTGGCCGATGGCCTTTTCTTCGTTGATGCCCTGATAGCACTGCAGCCGGATAAGGTCTGCTCCGGCCGCGCGTGCCACCGACTGGGCCAGCTCCGTTTTACCTGCGCCGGCAGGACCCTCCAGCATGATGGGCTTGTTGATGTTTCCGGCGAGGTAAACCGTCGTCGCGGTCTTGCAGTCGGTGAAATACCCGACCCTGTTTAGTGCTGAAAGGGTTTGCTCCGGCGATTCGAACATCCCGTCTCCCCCGGTTGAATTGATCAGCCGGGGGAGATTAGGACGGATTGGAAATTAGGTCAAAAAACCCGTTCAATCGGGAAAATGAGTCCCTTCAGGGCCCTGCCACCCGTTTTCTGTCCTCTGAAAACCATAGTTCGACCGGATAGTCTCGATATCGCCCGGCTTCCATTGGCCCAGCTTGGTCAGGTGTTTTTCGTGTAATTCGTAGAAGAGCGTGTATACCTTGACACCATTGACCTCCGCCATCTGGCCGTCAGTCTTCTTGAAGTCGGCAAGTTGAAGATCACCATCAAGACCAGACCTCGTGTTGAGGTTCTTCCAGACCTGCCTCCCATCCGCCTCGGTTGGAGGCTTCGGATCCACTTTGCACCCTATGGATGAAATAAGAAGGGCCGCCGTCAGAATCAATTGTCTCCGTCCCATCACTTTTAACTCCCTGAATTTGGCATCTCCCTCAACATGGGAGTGAGGTCGTCCAATACCGCCTCGAAAACATATTGGGCATCTTTCAGCCCTTGGTCAACCCCCGTCATCTTCACACTTACGCAGATCAGCGCGCGGGCTATCGCGAAGAGTTCGAGCCCCTGTACACGAGGCTGGACATTTTCAATTCTGAGCTTGTCTATAGCTTTCATCAGGCGTGTGGTCGCGGCGTCGCAACGGCTATTCGATATTTCTCTGATCACCCGTTCGATCGCCACCTGATTATGGGGATAATTACAGGCGGAGTGAACCAAAAACTCTTCATGACATGCTTCGAAACGACGAGTAAACAACTGATCGAGCATTTCTGCGTCGCTCATTGCCTGTCCAACATTGACCTCAGAGAACAGACGGACAGCCTGCTTGAGTTCTTCCGAAGCTGAATCACTGCGCAGCAAAGCTGCGATTTCATCGGCCGATTTCTGAAGAGCATTCATTGCTGAGCAAGGTTACAGCTATGCTCCCCAAATTTAAAACGGTAAGAGGACCTAAATTTTGAAATCAGTTCTTCGCCAGCGACGCGAACCTGTCGATTGGGTAAGGCTCACTTTTTCAATAATTTAACTGCCCCTCCTCCCAGCTTGTAGTCAGCAATTTGACTGAAACCCGGACTCGTTTTACACATAACGACCAAGATGTTCACCGCTCAGCCTCATCTTCATGGCATGTGAGCTATTGCTGCTAGCTTCCGAAAACGACGGGTTTCCTCTGCTCATCATCGAGGAAACACGAAGCACACCGGCACTCTCAGTGTCAGGCTGATGCGCTTTCTACAGGATCAAGTGCGCAAGAAGCGCCCGGACGGACAAGATATTCAGCTCATCGTGTCTACGCACAGCCTGAATCTGGCTTCGGAAATTGAATTAGATAAGATGGTGATCCTTAAGAATCGGACGGCGTTTTCCCTATTCCGAAAGCACCGGATTGGTCAAGAGCATCATTGTCCCGCTTACCCTAGTGATGGCGCTAGCCCACCTCACCGTCGACCCTGGCGGCTCCGTCAGAGCCATTTGACCGAATTTCGAACCTGTTTTACACACATGGTGCACGTTTTCCCCTGTCGGAAAACAGGTGACGGCACCAGCCTGTACTTCTCAGATGACTTGGGATTCGCTGCTGCGCTTTCAAATTTGGCAACGAGAGATGACAATGGAACCTCAAAACACTCCGACAACAGTCTCACTTGACTCGAGTAACCACGACGGAATACGCAGGCCGCGGTCCGGAGTGGCTTTGGAAAAGCACTATTCCGTACCTGAGCTGGCGAAGCTCTGGGAACTAAGCGAAAGAACGATCCGGCGAATATTCACCCGCGAACCCGGAGTGCTACAGCTGATTCACGAAGAGTCCAGATTCAAGAGAGGATATTCAACTCTCCGGGTCCCGGAGAGCGTCGTCCAGCGGGTTCACCGTCGCCTTCAGGGTATTGCTTGACGTATCGGCTTCGAAAGCAGTTGCGGTGTTGGATCGGTTCGGATTGAGGATGATGATTTGGTGGAGTCCAAGGTGCTTTTCCGACCTCCCATCTACAAATGCGTTTCCGGCGGATGGACTGACTCGGAACACAGACGCCTCAAGCTCAGCTTAGACTCAGTTCTTAACCGCCACCGGAGCGAAGAAAATCTAGTTTCGTAGCCAGGAGGTGCATTTAGAATCGGATTGGCGCAAGGTAAGCAGCCACGGACAGGCGTGGAAGGAGCCCGATTTTGTACAACGTTTGTACAGTCGATTTGCCTTTCTGGCCTTTCTTGTCCTTTTGGCCTTTCCTGAATTCAGTAACTTACCTATTCTCAATACCCTGTGCGGGTTCGACTCCCGCCGCCTCCACCATCATTAGATATTTACTATCAATAACTTATGCTTGCTCTCTCTTTTGAGAGTGAGCTTTTCCCTTTGTACAACCCAATCCACCGCCTTTCAAATTATTTATTCCATGCAACTTATTTCCTGACACCTGGCGGGTTCTCCGCCCAACTCCGATGAAGCCCAAATTTGATCAGAGGCAGTGGTTCGGAGCCACTCAAACCTCAACCTAGTCCGGGATGAGCCGGGGGGCCAGGTCGAGGTTGAGCAGTGTATGGCCGCTAGGCCTACCTTCCAAGATCAGGCAAGGTCGAAACGATCAAGGTTCATCACCTTGTTCCAGGCGGCTACAAAGTCATGCACAAACTTCCCCTGCGCGTCCGAACTTCCGTAGACTTCGGCAAGTGCCCGAAGCTGGGAGTTTGAACCGAAGATGAGGTCGACACGTGTGCCCGTCCACTTGAGTTCACCTGTTTTACGATCGCGGCCTTCGAACACATCCTGGGCGTCTGAGACCGCCTTCCACTCCGTACCCATATCGAGCAGGTTGAGGAAGAAATCGTTCGTCAGCGCCTCTGGCCGCTTCGTCAAGACGCCATACTTTGCCTGTCCGACGTTGGCATTCAAGCCACGCAGGCCGCCAATGAGCACGGTAAGCTCAGGAGCGCTCAGCGTCAGCAATTGGGCCTTGTCGATGAGCAACGTCTCGGAAGAAATGGTGTATTTCTTTTTGAGGTAGTTGCGGAAGCCGTCCGCAATCGGCTCGAGCACGGCGAACGAGTCCACATCGGTCTGCTCCTGCGAAGCATCCGTGCGTCCCGGTGTAAACGGAACCGTCACAGTGACGCCAGCATTCTTCGCCGCTTGTTCGACACCTGCGCAACCGGCCAGGACGATCAGGTCGGCGAGCGAGACCTTCTTGCCGCCAGATTGTGTGCTGTTGAATTCGCTCTGAATACCTTCGAGCATCTTCAGCACTTTCGCCAATTGCTCCGGCTGGTTGACTTCCCAGTCCTTCTGCGGTGTCAGGCGGATACGGGCGCCGTTCGCGCCGCCACGCTTGTCGGAGCCACGGAAGGTGGATGCCGACGCCCAGGCGGTCGAGACCAGCTGAGACACGGACAAGCCCGAGGACACGACCTTGGCCTTTAGGGAGGCGATGTCCTGCTCGTCAATCAGCTTGTGATCGACCGCAGGGATGGGGTCTTGCCAGATGAGTTCTTCGGCAGGGACTTCCGGGCCGAGATAACGCGCGCGGGGACCCATGTCGCGATGCGTCAGCTTGAACCACGCACGGGCAAAGGCATCGGCGAACTGGTCCGGATTCTCGTAGAAGCGTCTCGAAATCTTTTCATAGTCAGGATTGAGGCGCAGCGAGAGATCCGTGGTCAGCATGGACGGCGAGCGACGCTTTGAAGGGTCGTGTGGATCCGGCACAGTACTGGTGCCTGCATCACCCTTGGGCTTCCACTGGTTTGCGCCGGCTGGACTCTTGGTCAGCTCCCATTCGTAGCGAAACAGGTGGTCAAAGAACTCGTTGCTCCATGTTGTCGGCTTGGTCGTCCAGATGACTTCCAGGCCGCTCGTGATTGCATCTCCGCCGGCGCCTGTGCCGAAACTGTTCTTCCAGCCGAGGCCCTGCTGCTCGATGCCTGCGCCTTCGGGCTCAGGCCCCACATGGGACGCAGGTGCAGCGCCATGAGTCTTACCGAAGGTGTGGCCGCCCGCGATCAGCGCGACGGTTTCTTCGTCGTTCATGGCCATGCGGGCGAAGGTCTCGCGGATATCGTGGGCCGCGGCGATAGGGTCCGGGATACCATCCGGGCCTTCGGGGTTCACGTAGATCAGGCCCATCTGTACTGCGGCTAGAGGATTTTCCAGGTTACGCTCATTGGAGCCGCCACCCGTGCGATCTTTTTCGCTGCCATGCAGCTCCTCATCGGCCACGATCACGCCTTCGCCGGACTGTCCCTTGCCGTAGCGAATGTCACCGCCCAGCCATGTCTTCTCGTTGCCCCAATAGACGTCCTGGTCCGGCTCCCAGACGTCCTCGCGGCCGCCCCCAAAGCCGAAGGTCTTAAAGCCCATCGATTCCAGCGCAACATTGCCGGTGAGGATGATCAGGTCGGCCCATGAAATTTTGTTGCCATACTTCTGCTTGATCGGCCAGATCAGCCGACGCGCCTTGTCGAGACTCACGTTGTCGGGCCAGCTGTTGAGAGGAGCGAAGCGCTGCTGGCCGGATCCGGCACCACCGCGACCGTCGCCGGTGCGGTAGGTTCCGGCACTGTGCCACGCCATGCGAATGAACAACGGCCCGTAGTGGCCGAAGTCCGCCGGCCACCAGTCCTGCGAGGTAGTCATCAACTCCAGGAGGTCCTTCTTCACGGCTGCCAGGTCTAGGCTCTTGAAGGCTTCGGCATAGTTGAAGTCCTTATCCATGGGATCGGACAGGGATGAGTGCTGATGCAGGATCTTGAGGTTCAACTGGTTCGGCCACCAGTCACGGTTCGACGTGCCTTCACCCGCGGCGTGATGGAACGGGCACTTCATTTCGGTTCCCATACTTCTCTCCTTTTTGGCTGGTTAAGTCCAACGACTGAGTCTGGAATCCATGCGTTGCCTAGAACAGAATTATGTATCTGAGACGGCTTGGCAAATCTCTTGATTCGGGATCTCTGTGGGACTCAGCCAAAGCGGCAGAGTCAGAGACATCCAAGGAGCTCCTCGTGACCAGTATGACGCAGCTCTGGAGGTTGCGTTTGTGTGATTTTTTTTTGGGTGTGGTGGGGGTGGAAGAAAGACCGTTTTTGCTGGGGTTTTGTGGAAGGGTGTGCGCAAAACGTGGTGGTTTGTGGTTGGCTAGTGGTGAAAAGTGTGGCTAGCGTGGTAACTGGACGGCTGTTTTCGGGGTTCGAAAAACATGCCACCATTTTGAGATTTTCTGTGGAAATCTAAGGGGCGCGATTTTTGGGCTGTAACGAGTCGTTGTGGGGGGCTATTGCACGGGGGAAGGAGAAAACGGTTCGCGCTTTGCGCGAATGCCCCAACTTCGAAGGCTCCAGGAGCGCTCAGACTATACAGTTTATCTGTACAGATTAACTGTATATATGCCATAATGGACTCTATGAATGATGAGGCAAATCGTCCACGAATAGAGCGGGCCTCTGCACTTGCAGCGGAACTTCGGGCGATCCTTGGCAAACTCAAGCGGAAGTTGCGCGAACACGGTGGACGGAGCGATTTGGCGCCTTCGCAAGTTTCTGTCCTGCTTCGTCTTGAGAAAGACGGTCCTGCGGCGGTATCGAGCCTGGCTCGAGCGGAAGGTATGCGCCCTCAGTCCATGAGCGCCATCATCACCTCATTACTGGAATCCGGATTGGTGAGTGGCTCTCCGGATCCGAACGACGGACGACAGACCTTGATGTCACTCTCGCGAGAATGCCAGAAGTTTCTTAAGGAAGGCCGCGCTGCGAGGCAGGACTGGCTTACAACCACAATCCAGGAGAAGCTCTCCGTTCAAGATCAGGAGAAGCTCGCGGCTGTTCTCGAATTACTCGCACGGCTCGTTGAAGACTGAGGTTTTCCTTTGCGCATCCTCACCACCTTTACAGAAATCGCTTCCAAAGGAGAAGACACTTGTGCCTGTTACGACGCTAGATCCTAAAACCGCCCTGATTGTCGTTGATCTTCAGAAAGGTATCGTTGGCTCACCGTTCCTTCATCCGATCGCCGACGTCATTGAACGCACGCAAGCCTTACTCACAGCATTTCGCGAGCTTCACCTGCCCGTGGTCCTGGTCAATGTGGCCGGTGGCGCACCAGGACGGACGGAGCAGCAACGCCGTTTCGCGACGTTCCCCGAAGGATTTGCCGATTTGATTCCAGAGTTAGATCAGCGGCCCAGCGACATCACGGTGACAAAGCTGACCTGGGGCGCCTTTGCCAGTACCGATCTTGAAGCCCAGCTCAAGGCGCACGGTGTAACGCAGGTTGTCATTACTGGAGTCGCCACCGGCACAGGCGTGGAGTCGACAG
The DNA here is from genome assembly GCF_003945235.1 of Edaphobacter aggregans. Classification (NCBI taxonomy): domain Bacteria; kingdom Pseudomonadati; phylum Acidobacteriota; class Terriglobia; order Terriglobales; family Acidobacteriaceae; genus Edaphobacter; species Edaphobacter aggregans. The sequence continues at coordinate 4,957,953 of NZ_RSDW01000001.1, read as the reverse complement.
CGCGTCAGGCGTATGAGGCGGGATTCAACGTTACGCTGGCCACGGATGCCATGACTGACGGGAGACCGGAGGCCCACGCGTACAGCCTCGCACATGTCTTTCCCCGCCTTGGCGAGACGGGCACAACACAGGAAATCATTAACTTGCTTAGTACAAGGAGCATCTGAATATGAACTGGCTTCCCCTCGTGTCGTACTTCTTCGGAGGCATATTCCTGGCCAACGCTGTCCCGCATCTTGTCAGTGGAATGATGGGACGACCTTTCCAGAGTCCCTTCGCAAAGCCTCCCGGCCAGGGTTTTTCCTCATCGACGGTAAATGTGTTGTGGGGCTTCTTCAACCTCGTCGTCGGATACCTTCTCGTAGTGCGCGTAGGCAGCTTTGAGCTGAGGTCGACAACCAACGTCCTCGCCCTCGGGGTTGGTGTACTGCTGATCAGTCTCCAGCTGGCCTGGCACTTCGGCAAGTTCAATGGCGGCAACGCGCCGGAGCATTCGTGAAGAATCGAGCAGCCGGCACTTTCCGCGCGTTGAGCATCTTCAACTATCGAGTGTGGACAGCTGGCGCTCTGGTTTCCAACATCGGCACGTGGATGCAGCGTGTCGCTCAGGATTGGCTCGTACTGACGCAACTGACGCACCATGATGCTTCCGCTGTGGGCATCGTCATGGCGCTCCAATTTGGACCTCAGCTTCTTCTGATGCCCTGGACCGGATTTGCCGCGGATCACTTCAACCAACGCAAGCTCCTGATGTTCACCCAGGCGCTGATGGGCGCGCTGGCATTGGCGTTGGGAGTTCTGACGATCGCAGGTAACGTCCGCCTTTGGCACGTTTATGTGTTTGCGTTCTTGTTCGGGTCTGCTGCGGCACTGGATGCTCCCGTACGCCAGACTTTTGTCGCAGAACTGGTAGGAGATGAACACCTGCCAAATGCAGTCGCCCTCAACTCAACATCCTTTAATGCTGGCCGTATGGTTGGTCCCGCGGTCGCCGGCCTCGTCATTGCAAAGGTCGGAACTGGTTGGGCATTTGTGATCAACGGTCTGTCGTTCGCCGCGGTTCTGATCTCCATGTCGCTGTTCCGCGTAGCCGAACTGTATCCAAACACGAGGGCTCGACGCACCGAGGGAGGATTTCTGGAAGGGTTCCGCTATGTCTGGAACCGCCAGGATCTTCGAGCGGTCCTGGTCATGCTGTTTTTGATTGGAACGTTCGGCCTCAACTTCCCAATTTTTACTTCGACGATGGCGGTCAAGGTCTTCCATACCGATGCGTGCGGCTTCGGGTTGTTGTCCTCCATCATGGCGGTTGGCACGATCTCCGGGGCGCTGATCGCTGCTGGTCGTGACAAGCCGAAGTTTGGCTCCTTGTTGGTGGGCTCCGCGGTCTTCGGGATCGGATGTACTCTCGCTGCGCTGGCTCCCGGTTATTGGTGGTTTGCCGCTGCTCTCGTGATCATTGGTGTGGCAGCTCTGACGTTCACCAACACGACCAACAGCATGATGCAACTCTCGACTGAGCCTGCCATGCGAGGCCGAGTCATGGCGCTTCGCCTCGCCGTTGCACTCGGAGGCACTCCGATAGGAGCGCCCATTGTGGGTTGGGTGGCAAACCGTTTCGGCCCGCGTTGGGCGCTTGGGGTGGGTGCAGCATCGGGCTTTGCCGCTGCTCTCGTTGCTGTGTATGTCCTGACGCGGTCGACCGGACTAAAGGATGCAGAATTTGGCTTGACGAGTTCAAGCCGACGCTAATGGATTGATCTGAATCGGTCGGCAACGAGAATACCTAAGGTAACGTGCGCGAAGAACCAATATTTCCTGGACGATTTGTCGAATTGCGGTCCGGTCGTTCGTCGTTATAGTGAAGGCAGGACAACCGGCTCGCCCGAAGACCGTCCCAGGGGAAGACAATGACGCAATTGACTGGAGAGATCACCGGGCAGCCAGTGGAGGACCGCTATGTCGTTCTTTCGTGATTTAAAGATTGCAGTCCGCTCTCTCTGGCGCGTTCGTGCGCTGTGGATCACCGTCGCTCTGACACTGGCTCTGGGCATCGGCGCCAACGCCGCCCTCTTCAGCGTGATACGCGCGGTGCTGCTGCGCCCGCTTGCGAACCGGGACGAAGACCGCTTGCTGTATCTGCGACAAAGCGCTCCAGGTCTGGGCGTCGTGAACACGACCTTCTCAGTACCTGAGATAGATGACCTTGGCAAAGGTCTGAAGACGATCACGGATCTGGGGACGTTTTCATCGATCGACTTTACCGTCGTGGGGCTCGGCACGCCGCGCGAGATTCCCGCAGGTGTCGTGGACGGCCATTATTTTGAAGTGATGGGGCTGCGCCCGGTGCTGGGGCGACTGCTGACGACCACCGACGACGGGCCCAATGCGGCGGGCGCGATCGTGTTGACCTATCGATTCTGGAAAGAGACGCTGCACTCAGATCCGAGCGTAATCGGAAAGACGGTTCGGCTGGAGAGCGTCATGGGGGCGCGTTCGGCGACGATCGTGGGGGTTCTGGAACCGTCGGTGCCGTATCCGGTGGCAACAGAGGTTATCGCCAACATTGTGACCAGCCCGCACCATTTGTCAGCCACCATGGTGACCGGCCGTGAGCACCGGATGACGGAGGTCTTCGCGCGTCTTGCACCGGGAGCCACTCTCGAGGCAGCACGATCCGAGCTGAGCACGCGGCACGCAGCGATACTAACCACGCATCCGGAGGTCTATAAGTCAGCCGACCACTACAGGATCGATGTGACGCGGATGCACGACCAGATCAATTCGCGTGCCAATACGGTTTTGTGGGTGCTCTTTGCAGCCTCGGGGCTGCTGTTTGTGATCGCATGCTCAAATGTGGCCAATCTGGTGCTCGCCCGAACGGTTCGCCGCGAATCGGAGCTGGCGGTGCGATCGGCGCTTGGAGCCAATGCAGCGGCATTGCGGCGTTCCCTGCTGGCGGAGAGTCTGGTGCTGTGCGGAAGCGGGGTGCTGGCGGCACTGATCCTCGCGTGGCCGATGGTGGCGGTGTTGGGGCGGTATGCTGCGCGGTTCTCGGTGCGCGCTGAAGGGCTAAAGCTCGACTTCAGCCTGGTGTGGTTTGGCATTGCGCTGGCGCTGACGGCAGCGGTGTTTCTGGCGCTGATTCCGCGGTTGCCCTCGGGGAGCGCGTCGTTGACCGCAGCGCTCACCAGCGGCGGCACAAGGATGACAGGTAGCAGCAACAGGCGACTGCGCATCTTCGCCATCATGCAGATCGCGGCATCGTTCCTGTTGCTCACCGGAGCAACCGTCCTGATGCGGACTCTGTATGTGCTCGAGAAAACGCAGCCTCCGTTCGACACCGCGCGTGTGCTGGCCGTGAATCTGCCCGTGATGTCGTATGGACGGACACCGGAGCAGGTGCAGGATTTCTACCACGAGGTGCAGCGCCGAGTAGGCGCACTGCCAGGAGTGGCTCACGTATCGACGGGCTTCAGCGTTCCGTGGCGCGACGATCAGGGATTGGATATCAGCTTCGCTTTTGCGGCTCAGGGAGCGGCGCGAAAGAACGCGCTCGACGATTGGCGTGCGAAATTCCGGTCGGTATCGCCTGGCTACTTTGAAACGCTCGGCCTGCCCCTCTTGGAGGGACGCGATTTCAGGGACGCGGACAAGAACGGCTCGGAGCGGGTGGTGATTGTGAGCGAGAGCCTGGCAAAGACACTGTTCCCAGGCCAGGATGCGTTGAATCGAGAGTTACGGTGGACCGACGGAGTGATGAAGTTTGTCGGCATCAGCCTGGAGCCGCGGCGGATCGTCGGGGTAGTGCCCGATCTGGATGATGAAAACATCATTCCGTCACCGGCCATGACGGTGTACCAGCCGACCGATCAGGAGGGATGGCAGGGGCGGCTCTTTGTGCGCGCGGAGCAGGATCCATACACGCTGGCTCCCGCCATTACGCGCACAATCCATCAGATCTCTGCGGAACAACCGGTGGAACGGGCGAGCACGCTGAAGGACATTCGCGCCGAGGTGCTGACACCGGACCGGCTGAACGCGGTTGTGTTTGGAGGGTTCGCAGCGGTGGCACTCCTGATCTCCGTGGTCGGTGTAGCAGGTGTGCTTGCGTTTTCCGTGAGCGGTCGCACGCGCGAGTTCGGGATTCGAATGGCACTTGGCGCGCAGCCGCGGAACATTCTGACCGATGTGCTGTTGCAGGGCCTGACGATTGCCGCGATCGGCGTGGGCGCGGGCGTGGCGTTCGGCATTGCCTTCGCGCGCGGCATCAGCAGGTACGTGGCAGAAGCGCATCTGCCGGGAATGCTGGCTTTTATTGCGTCGGCCTTCGTCATTCTGGCCGCAGCGGTGATCGCTTCGGCCGTGCCGGCAGCGCGCGCGGCACGGGTGAACGCGGTGGAAGCACTGCGTTCGGAATAGTTCGCCGAGAACGAATATTTCGCCGACCCCGCTCCGCTTGATGGTCGGCCCTGCTGCCTCGCACGGTATCAGAGGACAACTCAAAACATAAAACGACTCCTTATCTGACGGATTTAGGCATCTCAGTGGTATTAATTAGCTTCGGCTAAGCCGAGGTTTCGTTGCTTCACGTTGTCGCGGGCCACGCGGAGATGGGGTTATACGACGCATTTGGGGTATTCAAATCACCGAATGACCATATCGGAATTGGAGTCGTCAATGAACAGCGTACAAATCGATCAGAAGAGTTATGAGATGCCCCCGAAGGAAGGGATGAGCATCGCGCATTTTCTAACCGTGGGCGACATCAATCGATCGCTCGATTACTACGAGAAGGTCTTCGGCGCGCACATTCTGAGCAGAGGCGACGGCAACGCGCCTGGGTACCTTCAGCTGGCGAATATCTGGATGATTTTGAACGTCGGTGGCGGCCCGACCCCGGACAAGCCGACGGTAACGCTCAGCGTCCCCGACCCGAATCACATCAACAGCTTTATGAATTTCCGTGTTGCGGATATTCAAGCGTGCTATGAATTATGGAAAAGTCGAGGAGCCGAGTTCATCACGGAGCCGCTGGACAAGTACGGCGAGACGCGCTGCTACATCCGCGACCCTGATGGTTACATTATCGAGGTCGGACAGAGCAAGCCGGAGTTTAAGTACGGTTAACGCAAGTATCAATTCGCAGCTGCAGTCAGACTTCGTGGCTCTGAATCAGGCTCGCGCGGCGACCTTTCGCCGTCGCTGCTCGCTCTCCTGAATCATGTCATTCATATCGAAAATTGGACGTATGTCGAAGAACGACCCATACTTCAAGGACGGATGCTGCGACATCAGCTGAATGGCATGATTCATGTCCCGTGCCTCGAGCACAAGAATGCCGCCGAGCGTTTCCTTGGTCTCCGCATAGGGACCATCGGTGGTCGCAACTTTGCCGTTCTTCCAATACACGGTCAACGAGGTTTCAGGAGGCTGAAGCGCTTCGCCACCAGCAAAGTGCCCATTGGCGCGCAGATGGTCGTCATACTCAAAGCATTCGTCGAACATTGCGTTGCGCTCGTCCTCGGTCATGGCTGCGTGTTTTGCAGGCTCGTAGTATCCCAAACAGATGTATTTCATATGTCTCTCCTCTCGTTGTTGTCTAGCAGCGGGTTAGGCAGGAACGTACGTCAACCGAATCAGGTCCTCGGCGATTCGATCGCTGCCCACCAGGTGGAGCGGCGGTCGGGGGCCGGCGAAGAATGGCGTGCCGCTCCCAAGCACGACGGGGTGGAGGTAGAGTCGATACTCATCGATAAGGCCGGCCTCGGTCAGGCTTTGCGCCAGGTGTGGTCCGCCAACTCCAATCTCGCCCGTCAGTTCAGCCCTCAGCTTGCGTATCGCCGTCTCAAAGTCATCCGCGACAAGCGTGGCGTTGGGGCCAACTGACTTGAGCGAACGCGACACGACCCATTTTGGCTGGCTCCGCCACGCCACCGCGAAGTCGCGCTCCTCCGCGCCCCAGTCGGGAAGGTCGTCGTCCCAATAACGCATGATTTCGTACATGTGGCGACCGTATATCAAGCCCGTCAGGCCACGCACACGCTCGACGAAGTGACGAAAGGCCTCGGGCACAGGGGGTCCCAACTTCCGGTGGTCGACGTAGCCATCCAGAGACTGGTTCAATTCGTAGACAAGTTTCGCCATGCTGCAAATCTCCTTCAGAGGTTCTTCAGAATAGCTTGAGCCGACGTCGCACGCTGGCTCGTTGCGGGGCTCCTGGGGACAGGTCTTCGTCTCCGGGTGCTTCACCCTATAGTCGCCGGACGCAGGGAAAATCGACAGCAGAGACAAACTTTTTTATTCAATTCCCTTTTATTGCAACTCTCGCAACCGCCCGGCGAGAAAACGGCGCTCCGGCTCCTGACGAGCCAGAGCAAGCGCCTTCTCATACGAAGCACGGGCCTCCGGAAGCTGTTCCAGCCTGCGGCACAAATCCGCACGGGCGGAGTGCGCGAGGTGATACCTGGCGAGTTCCTCGCGCGCCAACAGGTCATCGATGAGACGAAGACCATGCTCCGGACCTTCGTACATGGCGACAGCAACTGCGCGATTGAGTTCGACGACCGGCGATGGCTGAATACGAATCAGCCGGTCGTAGAGAAGCGTGATCTGGCGCCAGTCCGTGGACGCTGTCGAGGAGGCCTCCGCATGAACTGCCGCAATGGCCGCCTGCAGGGTGTAGGCACCGAAACGGCGTGACGCAAGAGCCCTCTCGGTGAGAGCGATGCCTTCGGCGATGTGATCCCTGTTCCACAACAAGCGATCCTGCTGGTCCAGCAGAATCAGATCTCCCTCCGCAGAGCTTCGGGCAGCACGGCGCGATTCCTGCAGCAGCATGAGCCCCACCAAGCCCATCACCTCGGGTTCGGGAAGAAGGTCGAGGAGCAGTCTACCCAGACGGATCGCTTCGCGGCTCAGTTCGGCTCCTGTTGTCTCCGCTGAATAACCCTCGTTGAAGACCAGGTACACAACCTGAAGCACGGCTCCTAACCTTGCCGATAATTCCGGCGACAAGGGCACCTGGTAAGGAATCGCCTTATCGCGGATGACGGCTTTTGCGCGAACGATGCGTTGCGCAAGCGTCGCCGGCGTAACGAGAAATGCGCGGGCAATCTCTTCTGTTGTCAGGCCGCAGACCTCACGCAGTGTGAGCGCAACCTGTCCCTCCGATGGCAAAGCGGGATGGCAGCAGGTGAAGATGAGACGAAGGCGATCGTCCTCGATCTCCTCTTCCTGAAGCGCTTCGTTGATGCGCGCTTCGTTGCTTTGCGCTTCAAGGTGCAGCGCAAGATCTCTCTCTACTCCGTCGAAGCGCGCCCGCCGGCGTATCCCGTCAACAGCCTTGAAGCGTGCGGTTGAAATCAGCCAGGGGCGCGGTTTTTCCGGTATGCCGGCCTGAGGCCAGCTGTCCAAAGCTGCTGCAAAGGCCTCATGCATCGACTCTTCGGCGAGATCAAGATCGCCGAGCAGGCGCACCAGCGTAGCCAGAATTCTGCCCGATTCAGACCGGTAAAGAGTCTCGATGGTCCTGCTCACATCTTCGGGCGCATTCGGCGGCATGCATGTCAAACTAGCAAACGGACTGACTCGGCACAACTGGCGCGCTCCGTGACTCGAAACCGAATAAGCGATCCCAAACGTATGAGTCGTCGGTGGAGAGATAGCAAAGCGGCAATGAAGCTCCTGCCTATCATGGCTTCGGATTATTCTGCTGGTCCTGCTGTTGCTGGTCGATCTTCTGCTGACGTTGCAGGATCTCCTGCATGAACTGCAGCGGGTCGGGCGCCGGTTCGCCATTAGCGAAGGGATTTTGAGCCGACTGGGCGCGCGGCTGCTCGGGAGGATTGTCGCGCGGTGGCTCGGGTTTGAGCTGCGCGCTGGCTTCGTCATCCCTCGAGTTGCTGCGGTTCTGATTGTTCGCGGCCGTCTGTGGGCTGGCAGGTGAGCGGGAGCTCAAAACGATCTCAAGCGGAGCGCTAGTGTCACGGCCGCCAATCATGAGCACGTTATAGCCGGAGCCGTCGAGGAGCTTCGAGAGCACGTCACACACCGGGCCCGGGCCGTAGCTGCCGAAGACCCGCTGATCCTGGATGAGTCCTTCCAATTTGGCACCTGTGGCGGCAGCGACCTGGTGCAGAATCTGGTCGAGGCTAGAATTGGACGCTTCGATTTCTAGGCCATGGCTGTCCGACCTCACCCTGGCCTGGTTGGGAGGCTGGTTGGCGGGCAAGATTGGAGCCGTCGGGGCAAGTGGTTGCGCGACTATCACTTCCGGGGCAGGTTGGAGTTGCGTCGAAGCAGCATGAGCGTGCGCGGTAGCGCCGCGGGGCGATTGGGCAGGTTTGGCGACGGCCTTTTGCTGCTGCGTGGCCTGCGGGTCATAGGTCTGCGCGAGAAGGTTCTTTCCGCTCAGGATTGTAGGCACGACCAAAAGCACGAGTCCAAGAACCAACGTCTCAAGAAATCCTTGTCGGCGCAGGCAGGAAGGCGCTGGTTGGGGATTCATCGTCTTTGGCCGTGGCTGCATCATCTGTTCCATTGCAAGTCTTCGACGTTTACTGCGACTTATCCATGGGAGGCTTGGCGACTGCATCGCTGTACGGCATCAAACCCAGCATCCAAGAAAAGTCCTGCGTCGTGGAATTGGGGACCTCTGGCATGCAATTTCCGTTTTGGTTTTGGTTGCAGGCATATCCGATGCTGGGCCAACCGTGCGGTGGTCTTCCAAAATTGTTTTCCGGTACGCCTTGCGGGGGTTGCTTACCATCGAAATGCGCGTACTGGTGGCAGGTCATGCACGACGATTTGCCGGGCGGCACTCCCTGGTTGAACTCGACAAAAGAATTACCCAGCTGAATCGGTTTCCCGTAGTTGTCAACGAATTCGGTCTGCACTCCCGTCAGGAAATAATTGCTAAGCGCCGGATTCACGTTCGCCTGCGCCATGGCCTGACGCAACTCCTGACTCTGCTGCGCCTTCTGTCCCTTTCCATAGGGTTGGCTCGACGTGGTTCCCCATGGATCGAAACAAGCGCCGTAGAGCTTGGGGTCGCAGCGGTTGGGATTGGTGACATTGTTGTTGGGCTCGAACGTCGCCCACAGCCACCTGGGCATCACTTTGGAAGTAATGTGGATGGCCGCCAGCGCATAGCATGTGCCGTTGATCGTCTCCGTGTAAAGGCTGTTGGTTGGATCGGGGCAGGCAAAGGTCGGGTTGTAGGAAGTAGCTGGCACCCAGTCAACCTTCACTTCCAGGGAATCAAGATCCAGACGAGTATCGTTTGTGCCGGTTCCCGGGAAGTTGATTGTCCCGCCGCGCTCCTTGCCATAGGCTTGCTGGCTGACGAGCGTGGTGAGGTCCCTCTTCACGAAGTCCGCTTCCACCGGGCTCAGGAAAACCTCTTCGCAGAACATGGCGCTGGACGTCAAATTGGAGGGAGGGGGATATCCTGCGATCGATGTCGTTGTCATTGCGTCGCAGTCGCTGCCTGCTACCTTTCTGGCCCGGACCATTGCGCTTCCGTGCAGCATGCGCACCTTGCCATTCCCTCCGCCTTTCGTGGCCGCCGCCGCACTCACAGTGCTGGGGCATCCAACCATATCGGGACTCAGTTCACATTGCTCCGTCCAAGTCTCAAAGGTCGGAGCGCCGCTGCTGGTGGGCGACGTGATTTGCAGAAAGAGATTCCAGGCGAGGAAAGCGAAGCTGGGACCATACAGGCTCTCAGGCTCAGCCGGGGCTGCTTGAGCGCTCATGTTGACTGCCGACTGTTGAGAGGTCGCGGCAGATTTCTCGGGCTCCTGTGGCCGGGTTGCAGCCTCCACACCTTCTTTCGAGTAAATGCCGAAACAAGCGGCTATAGCTACGATCGAGAGCAGAGCCGCGAAAAGCCTGGTGCGATTTTTCATGTAATATCCCCTTTTCCCGTCGTATGTCATGCAGAACAAATGACGGTCCCCAAGAAGGGGCAAGCCGAGGCTCAAACGCCTTTCCTTCGCGGAGAAAAGCCGAAAACGTTACTGTGGACTCCTCCCTATAGAGCTGCTTCCGGAGTCGATCGCCCCGGAATATGTTGGCAGTGTCCGCGCCAGTATGCGGCCCGCTTACGCGCCGGATGCTGCTGGTGAAGCGAGGCGGGCGCCGCGCTTCACCGTCGACCACAGCTTCATTGTTCCCAGCGGCTAGCGTGCCCAGCCGCGGAGGTTTCGTTTAAATCCAACCCAAAAGAGAATCGTCATGCCGGTCAGCAGCAGCACAACGCTTGACGGCTCGGGAGTAGTGACAAGGTCGAAGTTGACCGTGCCCAGCGAGTTGCTAGCGCTTCCGTCGGCCCCGCCCACCAGTGTGAACGAGCCCAAGAAGGTTCCGAACGGCGTGTTGGGAGGCGCTGTCAGCACAAACAGCTCGTCAGTAACGCTGGCCCCCGGTGCCAGAGACAGCGGAAAGTTGCTGATGAATCCGCCGTCGTCCAGGGTGATCGGAGCGGTGACGTTGAAGCTATCTCCGTTCAAAAAAACCGCGGCGCTGTTGCTGGACGGAGCGGATACGGTAGCATCGAACGCCACGCTGCCGCCCGTGACCGCAACAAACCCAGTCGGATTGGTCAGGGTGAACGTTATGCTGTCGGCATACGCCGCTGCCGACGATAAACCTATCGTCAGCAGCGCCGCTACAGCTAGTGTCATTTTGAGTTTCATCATTTCCTCCGTACTGTTTTTATGGTTATGGTTACTAGCTGTAGGTTAGGGCAGGGTTGCGCGGAACGACCCGCCAAAGGTTCCGCCAGTGTAAGTGCCAGACAACCTCTCCGCAATAGGGGCGCCATCTCCTCCTGCTGAGGACGGGAAAGTGAGAGTGACCGATGCCGAGCCGCCGCCCGCAATGTCGCCAAGCGATGCCGGCAGCGTTCCGCCGCTCGCCGAGCCCAGCGTCGCTCCCGTCAGTTGAACGTTCGACGCCGTCACGTTGCCGCCATTCTTGACGGTGACGACCATCTGGTATCCGCCGGCGATCTTGCTTAATGCTCCGGTAGCCGTAATGGTCACCGTACCGACGAGGATTGGAACCTGCGCAGTCGCGACAGTGTAGGTTTTGTAGGCGTTTGCAGCTGTTGTGGTCGGTGTGATGACGTTAGTCGGCGTGAAGGTCGCCGTCAGCATATTCATACCGGGGCTCAGCACCGTTCCTGCGGGCGGATTGAAGCTCCACGTGCCAGGGATCGGCGCCGTTGTGAGCAAGCCGGAAGTGCCGGTGGTGGTAAACCCTGAAAGCAGCGTGGACGCCGCCGTTGGGTTCAACTGATCGGAGGTCAGCGGCGTGTCAGCAAGCATGGTGGTTGGCGCTGGCCAGGTGATGGTCGGAGTCAACGGGCATCCCGGAGGCGTGCACGAGTACGGGTTGTGCCAGTTTAAGGTAGTCCACGGTGCCCATGTGCCACCCTGGCTGGTCGTGCTGTCAGCCAAGTTGAACGTCACATTGACCGGGTCCGTGACCCCGGCTGCAGGCAGGCCATTGGTCGTCGAGAAACCAGCTAATCCAGGGTTGCCGGCGCCGGGGTTTGATTTTCCAAGGGCGAAGAAATAGGTCCCCGTCGTTTGCCCAGGAGCACCGTTACTGCAGCCGGGGTTCGTCACCGAGTAGGTAGCTGATGTTTGTGTGGAGTTGTCGTTGGCCGCGATCGTATAGACCTGGTTGTTTGTTTGATAGCCCGAGCTATTCGGGGCCGGAACCACAAGCGTATAGGAAGTGTTATCGGTGCAAGCGATATCAACCTCTGTAAATGCGGTTGGGACCGTGACTGTCGCTGCCGCGTGAGTGCCCGGCATCGTCAGACTGTAACTTGTCGTAATGGTATCGCCGCTATTGACGGTTATGTTCTGGTTCAATGGCAACATGACGTCTCCGCCGCTGTTCCAAACATCGGCGGGCGGAAATGCCGGAGGATTGCCAGTTCCCCACCACGCAGTCCACATCTTGGGGTCCCAAGTGGGTTGAGCACCGGGTTGCAGAGCGTCAGCAAATTGCTCAGCGACCTTAACATTTGTAGCGTCGTTCGTCCCGAACATGAATCTGTTGATGATCGGCTGCGTGGCGTTTTGCTGGTAGGCTGGCACTACGCAATGGAAGTGAACGGTATCGGCATAGTAGTTAAACCGGTCGCCTATGCCATAGTTGTCGTATATCGCCTGCGTTGCCATTGAATCGAAAGTGGCGGATAGATCTCCCAGCCAGTAATAGTTGCTGTCGCCCGTTTGAAGCATAGCTCTGGGCGCCATCAAGGCCATCAATTCAAAATGATCCGTCGGCATTTTGTACACGCCGGCGCTGTCAAATTGATGCATCTGTGACCCGAACCACTCATAGGACGTGTCATTGATATTCTCGACGCTGCCCTGAACCTGGACCTCATGCGAAACACGCCAGGATGGAGCGCCGCCGCCGCCATTTTCCTGAGCAATGGAGAGGGCAATTCGCTCGTCCAGAGCGCCACCCCACATCGCCATCTTCCCGGCATAGGAGCATCCGGTTACCGCCGAGTGTCCCGTATCAAGCGGGAGCTGACTGTTGGCCTGCGAAGCAGCGATTTGGATACCATCAATCAAGCGGCTGATTCCCCAGCTCCATGAGGCGTACTGCCCATGGTTACTGCCATTGGGATAACCATTCGCCGCAACGCAATAGCCAGCGCAGTATTCGGGATAAAGCTTATAGAACGGATCGTTGATATGTTGTCCCGACGTTGAGCCAGCGTTCCCTCCGCCTGTGTATGAGGTGATGCTATTCAAGCTGTATACGACGGTTGCCGCACAGCCAGCTGGTTTTACCGTAACTCCGGCCGGTGATGCGGTCGATGCGTTGAACGCGGAGGCTGGCCAACTCCCGGTAGCCGATCCCATACCAACTACGTACGGCCACCCATTGGCTGGTTGGACACACGCGGCTGACACTGCTGGAAGGACAATTGCCGCAGTAAACGTCAGCGTATACGGATTACCGGCCCGATTCACATTGATTGTCAGTGTGCCCCTGGGGGTGGCGGCGCCAGTAGTAGGCACATAGGATGCAGTGACGGTGCAGTCATGGCAGTCAGGCTTTGTACCAATCTCGTTTTTGTAGATTGCCTGCATCCATTCGTTGCGATGCTGCTCGAAGGCGCCCCAACTGGTGTCGCGAGTTCCGTCGAAGAACACAAACGGGTCTGGCAATTGTCGGTTGATCGGCGAATGAGCGAAATCGGGGAGTACGGGAGCCGCGAAGCTCGCACCCGTATTCTCAACGCTATAGACCAATGGTGGTGTCTGCCCTTGGGCCTGTGGATTGGCAGCACAAAGAAGCCACACGGCCACTAGCCCAAAAGATATCCAGGTGAGATGCAAACTCCTCAGAGACTGACGCATGGTGCTTCTCCTTTTCTTCAGTTGGCTTGGATTGTCAAGACAGAAATTGTTGTGCAGCCTTGGGCGTTGAAGAGCGAGTGTCGCGGGCAGCAGGGGAAGCTGATACGACGCCGGAATCGTCGTCCTGATGTCTCCTCCTCTCTCATATCTCGCGGCCCGCCTGAACAGGGCTGGGCGAGGGCAGAATAAAAAGCCGTCACATTGTGAGAATTTGGATGGGGGCCCGACCGCTGGATTCTTTGTTTTGCGATGCGAACTATATCCACGGGAAAGCTTGCTTGTCAAGTAAGAGAATGGAAATTTAATATGGCATAACGTATGCTTCTTATGGGAACTGGGGAGCGGAGTGGAGTTCTGGGGAAAAAATGTCTTCTGGACGGCTTTTGGAAGCCAGAATTGAATTTACTTCTCCTATCGAATTTAACTAGCTCCATCGGCGCGGACTCAATCGCTTAAATCGGGCAGTTTGGGTTGTTTTCGGGAAATCTCTGCCTATGCGGGCCAAATGATGGCGCCCAGGATCCTGAAAATCCCAAAAGGAGCATAAAGGGATATCGCAGGCCGACCTCGTTGGTTGGGCGTGATTCACCTCCGCACCTCACGCCGCCTGCACCATCTTTTCTTTCGTCGATTGAGAAATTTAGCGTGCCGGACACTGGCGTGTCTCTCAACCGTGCGGGTGCTATCGCATTACCGTATCAATGGCCTATAAATGTCACCACGGATGCCATAGCACGACGACCTCTGGAGGCAGGACTTGACCGCTACCAATCTCGCTAAAAGTACGTCGCATGCAGTCAGGATGTTTTTGACTGCGCTTTTACTCCTTGCAATCTCCAGCATACAAAGCACCACCACCTGGGCCCAGACCGCCAAGCCTGCAACCGCGGCCCCTCAGACGCTCCTGCAGTCAACCGACGGTCCATGGTGGAAGCACGCCGTTATCTACGAGATCTACCCACGCAGTTTTCAGGATTCAAACGGCGACGGCATCGGCGACATCAACGGCATCACCTCACGCCTCGACTACCTGCAGCAACTCGGCGTGGACGCCATCTGGATCACTCCCATGTATCCATCGCCCCAGGTGGACTTTGGCTACGACATCTCCGACTACACCGCAATCGACCCCCAGTACGGCACCATGGCCGACTTCGAGCGCATGGTCGCCGAAGCGAAGCGCCGCAACATCCGCGTCATCATGGACTTTGTGCCGAACCACACCTCCGATCAAAACGCCTGGTTCAAGGAGTCACGTTCCTCACGCGATAACCCCAAGCGTGACTGGTACATCTGGCGCGACCCCAAAGGCTTCACAGCCGACGGCAAACCAATTCCACCAAACAATTGGCAAAGCTGGTTTGGCCACTCCGCATGGCAGTACGACCCCACCACATCGCAGTACTACTATCACCACTTCTATACTCAGCAACCGGATCTGAACTGGCGCAACCCAGACGTGCAGAAGGCCATGATGAACGTGCTGCGCTTCTGGATGGACAAGGGAGTCTCGGGCTTTCGCATCGACGCTGTCTCACGCCTCTTTGAAGATCCCAATCTCCACGACGACCCGATCCTGCCCGGCACCAATGCCTATGGCGATCCCAACATTCAGCACAAGTACACTGACAATCTCCCTGAAGTCCACGACATGCTGCGCCTCATGCGCCAGGTCGTCGACGAATATCCCGGCAACCCAGTTCTCATCAGCGAAGCCGACGAACCAAACATCGCCGAACTCACCAAAATGTATGGCCGCAACAACGACGAAGTACAACTGCCAATGGACTTCCAGGTCGCGGACGTCAACGAACTCTCTGTCCCGAAATTCCGCGACTTCCTGGAGCAAGTTGAAAACAATCCCGCCAGCGGCCAGCCGCATTTCTTCTTCGGCAACCACGATCAGGCCCGGGTCTGGGACCGTTACAGTGAAGGCGTAAGCGACCCCGCCATGAAAGCGCGCATCGCCCGCATGATGGCGGCGCTTCTGCTCACGTCGCGCGCGACGCCCCAGCTCTACTACGGCGAAGAACTCGGCATGGTTACCACACCGCCTGCACGCAAGGAAGATGTTAAGGATCCGATCGGCATCATCGGCTGGCCCAAAGAAAAAGGCCGTGACGGCGAACGCACTCCGATGCAGTGGAGCGCGGACAAAAATGCAGGCTTCACCACCTCGTCCACGCCATGGCTGCCAATCGCTGCGGACTACCCCACAGTCAATGTCAGCACAGAGTCATCCGATCCCAACTCCATGCTCAGCTGGTACAAACAACTGATAGCACTCCGCCGTTCGAACCCGGCTCTCTTCGCAGGCAGCATGAAGCTGATCGACACCTCGAACGAAAACGTCCTCTCTTACCTGCGCCAGGGACCGCCGGGCAAGCCATCCGTTCTGGTCGCGCTAAACTTCTCCGCAAAACCCCAGGTCTTGAAATATGACTTCGCCGCATTGGGTCTTACCAAGGGCGCCACGTCTACTCTCCTGACCGACGACCCCGCTCTCAACCAATCACCGCTTACCAAACCGACCACTCTAGCGCCATTCGCAACCTGGATCGCGGAGGTTCAATAAGCCAATCGAGGGATCGGTCGGAAGGATGCGGATACACCCCGCTAAGCACCACGCAGCAAAACCTTCTACCCTATTCCTAGCAGTGTGACTCGCCCCTGGTTCAACCCGCGTATTCCGTCGCTTCTCCGAGGAAGCATCCTCGTCCTCGTCAGCCTCTCGATATCCCTGTTGCTCTCGCACTTCCCTCATAACCACGCCACCATGCTGCTGGCCATTCCCGCTCTTACCGCAACTGCAGGCACCATCGACACGGTCCGTTGTCTGCAAGGGCCCTGGAGCTTCTACCACGCCGGCGTCATTCTCTTCGTCTACATGGATCTCATGGCTCTCTGCATGATCCTCTTCTTCCTCCTCTACCCCTACGCCCACTGGATCACCTCCTCCCAATAAATCTCGCCACCAAAGCTCTAGGCTCAGGGTCTCCGTCGTATACTCAGCGATGAATCTGGCAAGCGACCTTCACTCCAGGGAGAAACCCACTGTGATCAAAGGCTTTCGCGACTTCATCCTCCGTGGCAACGTCATCGATCTGGCCGTCGCCGTCATCATCGGTGCCGCCTTCTCCAACATCACCAAATCTCTCGTTGAAGACATCATCACCCCACTCCTCGGCGCCACCATTGGCCAGCCCGACTTCAGAAATGTTGTCTTCCACATCGGCGTTACACCTATCCGATACGGCAGCTTCATCACAGCCGTCATCAACTTCCTGATCATTGCCTTCGTCATCTACTTCTTCCTCGTACTTCCCGTGCAGAAGCTGCTCGCCCGCATCAAGGGCCCCGAAGCCGTCGCCAACAAAACCTGCCCTGAGTGCCTCTCCGAGATCCCCGCCGCCGCCACTCGCTGCAAGTTCTGCGGACAGCCGGTCCAGTCCCTCTCGACGACATAGAAAAAGGACCACGTCCGCGCGAAGCCAACGTGGCCCTTCGTTATTCTCCTCTTCAAATCCAGCTCTTAGTTGTCGTCTCCGTTGTTCGGTATCACATCAACTAAAGCCCAAGCGCACTAAGCCCCCGATGATCATCCGGCCGCCGCCCAATCGGCCAACGAAACAGCCTGTCCGACTCCGCAATCGCCAGATCGTTGATGCTCGCATGACGCCGCTTCATCAATCCCTTCTCATCGAACTCCCAGTTCTCATTCCCATACGACCGAAACCACTGCCCATCGGCATCATGGCACTCATAACAGAACCGCACCGCAATCCTGTCCCCATCAAACGCCCACAGCTCTTTGATCAGTCTGTACTCCAACTCCCGCGCCCATTTCCTCGTCAAAAATCCAACTATCTCCTCCCTGCCCGTAACAAACTCCGACCGGTTGCGCCAAACACTGTCCACCGTATAAGCCAGCGAAACACGCTGCGGATCACGAGAGTTCCAACCATCTTCAGCGGCACGCACCTTCAAAATGGCTGTCTCGCGTGTAAATGGCGGAACGAGGGGCGAAGGCGAAGCTGTTGTCATAGTCCTGCTCCTTATAGAAATCAGCGTCAATCAACGGTCGCGCGCCCACAAGCATAAACTCGCGTCCTTCCCTCTGATGCGATACGCTAAGTCTTCGGACCATTTCACCCCTTTGAGGCTCTTTTTGAACCGTCTCCGCACTTTTTCCTGCCTCCTGCCCCTCGCCGCCATCGCCGCCTCCGCGCAACCCCCGCAAGTCTTCGGCTACCGCGACTTCACCCAGCAAGCCAAGTGGGACAGCGTCTTCATGGCCGTACCCGACGCCAAACTAGCCGGCCAGCATCTCAAAACCCTCACCTCCGCCCCCCACTGGGCCAGCTCCCCCGAGGACTACGCCACCGCCGTCTACGTCGCCGACAAGTTCAAAGCCGCCGGCCTCCAAACCGAGATCGTCCCCTACAAGGTCCTTCTCAACAAGCCTGTCAGCATCCTCATCGAAGCCTTCGATGCCAACGGCAAACAGCTCATGTCCGGCCCCACCCCCGAGCACGTCGACCCCAAAAAGCACGGCGGCGACCCCTTCCAGGACGATCCTCGCATCCTCCCCGCCTTCAACGGCTCCTCTCCCTCCGGCGACGTCACCGGCGAAGTCGTCTACGCCAACTACGGCGAACTAGCCGACTTCAAAAAACTCGCCGAAATGGGCATCAGCGTCAAAGACAAGATCGTCCTCGTCCGTTACGGAGCCAACTTCCGCGGCGTCAAGGTCTACATCGCTCAGCAGTACGGCGCCAAAGGCGTCCTCATCTACTCCGACCCCGCCGACGACGGCTACTTCCGGGGCGACACCTATCCCAAGGGGCCCTTTCGCCCCGACTCGGCCGTCCAGCGTGGCTCCGTCCAGTTCCTGCCCATCTACCCCGGCGACCCAGAAACCCCCGGCATCGCCTCCACCCCCGACCTGCCCGACTCCCAGCGCATCCCGGCTGACAAGCTTCAGAACAATCAGCCCAGCATACCCGTCAACCCGCTCTCGTATAAGGATGCCGCCCCCATCCTCAAGTGCCTCGGCGGCGCTGAATCTCCCCGCAACTGGCAGGGAGCCCTTCCCTTCACCTATCACCTCGGTGCAGGCGGCCCAGCCAACGCCAGCACGAGCAAAGTCACCGTCCACATGCACCTCGAGCAGGACACCGCCCTCCGCACCATCTGGGACGTCATCGGCAAAATTCCCGGCACCGACCCCGCCCAGAAGGACGATTGGATCGTAGCCGGCAACCACCGCGACGCCTGGGTCTACGGCGCCGTCGATCCCAACTCTGGAACCGCCGCCATGCTCGAAACTGTTCATGGCCTCGGTGACCTTCTCAAACAGGGCTGGAAGCCCAAACGAACCATCGTCATCGGAAGCTGGGACGCCGAAGAAGAAGGCCTCATGGGCTCCACCGAGTGGGCCGAGCAGCACGCCAAAGAACTCAACCACGCCGTAGCCTACTTCAACACCGACGTCGGCGTAGCTGGACCCGACTTTGGCGCCGCAGCCGTCCCCTCCCTCAAGCAATTCGTCCGCGAGGTCACCAAAGAAGTTCCCAGCCCCAAAGGCGGCACCGTCTACGAACAGTGGAAGAAGACCCAGGAGGCCAACGAACGTACCGGCGACGCCAGCACCCGCGGTGGCCCAAGCCGCTTCAACGCCCAGGTTGAAAACGATGTCCGCGTCCGCGACCTCGGCTCAGGCTCCGACTACACCCCCTTCATCCAGCACCTCGGCGTCCCCTCCACTGACATCGGCTCCGAAGGCCCCTACGGCGTCTACCACTCCGTCTTCGACAACTACAACTGGTTCACGAAATTTGCCGACCCCACCTTCGTCTACGAGCAGCAGCAAGCCCGCGTCTTCGGCCTTGAAGTCCTCCACATGGCCGACGCCGACGTGCTGCCCTACGACTACCAGCTCTACGGCAAAGAGATCGTCAACTACCTCGAGACCGCCCAGAAGCGCGCTGCCACCGCAAAGCTAACCCTCGACTTCACCGCCGCTCTCGCCGCAGCCAACCGTTTCGCCGCAGCCGGCACCGCCATCCGCACCCGTCAGACTGCCCCACCCACCCACGCCGCTGCTCTCAACCAGTCGCTTCGCGGCGCCGAAACCGCCCTTCTCAACCCCGAGGGTCTCCCAAAGCGCCCCTGGTACAAACACACCATCTACGCCCCCGGCGAGTTCACCGGTTACGCCGCTGTCGTTATCCCCGGCGTCACCGAAGGTATCGAAGCCGCTGACGCCAGCCGAGCCCAGACCCAGCTAACCTCCCTGGCCGACGCCCTAAACCGCTCCGCCGCCATCCTGGAATCCGCCGCCAAGTAACCCTTAAACCTGTCAAGCCACTAAGCCAAGTATCTTACTCATTCCAAAACACATCCACGCTGCATAACAATTCCCTTCGACTCGATATAATAGAAACCCGAGAACGAAAGCCCCGGCGAAAACCGGGGCTTTCGTCTTTTTTAGACCTCAGCAAAGGAAGTCCGAACCTAACTCATTTATTTCTAATACTTTGGGATCTCAAGTACTCGAAGGGGAGGTACATACCAGCGATCAACGGCACCCCGCTATACAACTTAAGGTGCAATTCACGGCACCCGACGTGGGATGTTCCCTCTGAGTCACCCGCCCCATCATGGCTAAAGAGACGGCGAACGCCGCCCCAAAGGAGAATCTCCCCAATGGTCCACGATCTGGTTCTTGCCTTGGTATTTTTAGCAATGATCATCGCCCCTGCTCTTCTCGCCATGCGCTCCGACAGGGAGGAAAAAGACGTTCTCTAAACACTTCGCGAGCTTCTTGTCGCCTAGGGAGTGTTGTTGCCGTCCTGCCCCGCGCCGCACCCTCCACCGCGTCGCAGGCATGGCCTTCAACTTCAGCGCTGTCCAGCTCGACATATCACTCGAGCCCAGTCCGGCCTCCCAAAGCGCACACCGAAGCCCCCAACGCCCACACACTCTCGCCGCTCCCCTCGCGAGTCAGCCTAAACAGAAAACCTTCGCAGCATAAAAGGCCGCCTCCCACAGGAAGCGGCCTTCGTTTTTACCATTCAGCAGTTCGAACTAACTCCGAAGCGCCATCTGCTCCGTAACGATCTGCGTCAGATCCGGCTTCTTCAACCCATGCTCCTTCGCATTGAACTCATCGACCTTGCTCGACCAGTTCATGCTGCAGAACTTCGGTCCGCACATGCTGCAGAACGCCGCTTCCTTGTAGTAGTCATCCGGCAGCGTCTCATCGTGCATCCCGCGAGCCGTATCCGGATCAAGCGACAACGCAAACTGCTTGTCCCAGTCGAACGTGTACCGAGCATGCGAGATCGCATCATCCCGATCCCTCGCTCCTGGTCGATGCCGAGCAATATCCGCCGCATGAGCCGCGATCTTGTACGCAATGATGCCGTCCTTCACATCCTTCTCGTTCGGCAGCCCCAGGTGCTCCTTCGGCGTGACATAGCAGAGCATCGCCGCACCATGCCAACCGATCATAGCCGCACCGATCGCGCTCGTGATGTGGTCATAACCAGGGGCAATATCCGTCACCAGGGGCCCAAGCACGTAGAAAGGAGCCCCATCACAAAGCTCGACCTCCTTATCCACCTGCTCCTTGATCTTATCCATGGGCACATGCCCCGGTCCCTCGATCATCACCTGCACATCACTCTTCCAAGCCTGACGGGTGAGCTCACCCAACGTCTTCAACTCCGCAAACTGAGCCTCATCGCTCGCATCAGCCACACAACCCGGCCGCAGCCCATCACCTAGCGAGTAGCTCACGTCATACTTCGCCATAACCTTCGTGATCCTGTCGAAGTTCTCATACAGGAAGTTCTGCTTATGGTGCGCCGTCATCCACTGCGCCATAATCGCGCCGCCACGGCTCACAATACCCGTAATCCGCTTCGCCACCAGAGGAACATACTGAATCAGCACACCGGCATGGATCGTGAAGTAGTCCACACCCTGCTGCGCCTGCTCCTCGATCACCTCGAGATACAGATCGATATTCAGATCCTCGACCCGCTTCACCCGGCTCAGCGCCTCATACAGCGGCACCGTCCCGATCGGCACAGGCGAGTGCCGCAGAATCTGCTCCCGAATCATCGGAATATCCCCGCCCGTCGACAGATCCATCACCGTATCCGCCCCAAAGTGGACGGCCGTATGCAGCTTCCGCAACTCTTCATCGACATTCGAAACCAGCGCCGAGTTCCCGATATTCGCGTTGATCTTGCACAGCGACTCCACACCAATCGCCATCGGCTCCAACTCAACATGGTTAATGTTGGCCGGAATAATCATCGTGCCCTTGGCAACTTCACTCCGCACCAGTTCCGCGGAGATCTTCTCCTTTTGCGCGACGAAGGCCATCTCCTCAGTGATCAGCCCCTTGCGCGCAAAGTGCATCTGCGACATGTTCCAGTCGCCGGTCCGCTCAGCCTCTGCTTTGCGTTTGACGATCCACTCCGCCCGCCCCGTCGGCACCTTGTACCCGTTGCCGTTAGCCCCTGCGCCATTCCCGTGTGTGTGCTGTCCGTTACCGCTCATTCGTTTTCCCCGCTCAAAGTGGCGATGTTATCGAGTTAGTATACGCCGCAGCCACCATGCGAATCACGCCAGTTCCACTCACCCCAGTCCACTCGGAGTTTGATGCCACAAAACGGAGTGTTTGTTCACACCTGCCCAAACAAACTGAATGGAGACCAACGCAGCGCGGTGCAATTTATCTCCTGCCTGCCCGAACCATCATCTCAATAGGAGCAACGCAGTGAGCCAACACATGCTATCCCCTCAACCGCAACTCGACTGGTCAAGCATCGAATCCGAGTTGAACGAACGCGGCTGCGCCACAACAGGTCCTCTGCTCACCCAATCTCAATGCGTCGAGCTCTCCGCCGCCTACAACACGCCCGCCCTCTTTCGCAGCCGCGTCGTTATGGCTCGCCATGGCTTCGGCAAAGGCGAATACCAGTACTACAACTATCCATTACCGCACCTTATCCAGACCCTTCGCGACACACTCTACCCACCGCTGGCCCGCATCGCCAACCAATGGAACAAAGCGTTAGGACTGCAAACGGAATATCCCGCCGACCACCAGGAGTTTCTCAAGCTCTGCCATGACGCCGGCCAGACGCGTCCCACCCCGCTCCTGCTCAAATACCAGCAGGACGACTACAATTGCCTCCACCAGGATATCTACGGAGAACTCGTCTTTCCAGTTCAGGTTGCCTTTCTGCTCAGCGAGCCCAACAGCGATTTCACCGGCGGCGAGTTCGTCCTTACCGAACAGCGCCCTCGCATGCAGTCCCGCATCGAAGTCGTCTCACTCCGTCAGGGCGAGGGAGTTATCTTTGCCGTCAACCAGCGTCCCGTCCGCGGCACACGCGGCATCTATCGAGTAGCCATGCGCCACGGAGTCAGCCGCCTCCGCTCAGGCCAACGCTCTACACTGGGAGTTATCTTCCATGACGCCAAATGATGCATCGGCAACCGGCCAATTATGGTCCATCGAAGAAGTTCCCAGCACAGAGCAACTCCTCCCCGGCTTCACGCTCCTGCGTGGCTTCTGCCTCAAGGAAGCTGCAACGCTCCTTCGCGCGATCGATGAGATCACGGCGCGCTCCCCTTTTCGTCACATGGTTGTCCCAGGCGGGCACACTATGTCCGTCGCCATGACAAATTGCGGTGACGTCGGCTGGGTCTCAGACCGCAGCGGCTACCGTTACAGCCCAGACGACCCCGTGACCGGCGAACCGTGGCCTCCGACGCCGGCCATTTTCCGAGACCTCGCCTCCAAAGCCTCATCAGCAGTCGGCTTTAGCAACTTCATGCCGAACGGCTGTCTCATCAATCGCTACGCCCCCGGTGCCCGCCTCTCGCTCCACCAGGACAGGAACGAGCAGGACTTCACCCAGCCCATCGTCTCCGTCTCTCTCGGCCTGCCCGCCACTTTCTTGCTAGGGTCGCTCACCCGCTCCGATACACCCCGCAGGATTCGCGTTGAACACGGTGACGTCGCCGTATGGGGAGGCCCCGCACGCCTCATCTACCATGGCGTCGCGCCCTTGCGCGAAGGTATCCACCCGCTAAGCGGCTCCAACCGAATCAACCTTACCTTCCGCCACGTCTCCATGTGAGCTTGCGTGCCTAGCACCTGCATCAGCTACCGACAATTCTTCAATGCCCATACCCACCCGAATGCAGATCCACCTTTCCCCGGAACATCCGGTACATAACTACGAAATACCCTATAGCCAATAGCATCCCAAATCCCCACCAGATCATCCCTACATGCAGCGCATACAGCCCTGTACGCGATCGCTCTACTGTGAGATCAAGCGCCGAATCCGTAATAGAGGGCAGCAAAACCGGATAGAGCCCAACCGCCGCCCCAACCATCATCAGCACCAGATACACCACGCTGGCCCTGAACGCTGCCTTATCATCATGCCGTCGCGACAGCACCAGAATCCCCGCGAGCGACAACATCACTCCCACCGGGATCAGGTAGGCCACAGTATGCGCGTTGTAATTCCTCAAGCTTTGCGGCCGAACCGTCATCGTCGCAATGAGGCTGATCAACGTCAGAACAAACAGCGGTCCCCACAGAAGCGCAACCGCCTTGCGCGCCCGTTTCTGCAATGCGCCCTCTGTCTTCACGGCAAGATACAACCCACCATGCACCGTCAATGCCACCAGCGCCAGCACGCCTCCGATCACCGTGTACCAGTCCAGAATCCCTGGCGACGGTCCCACCCTCCAATTTGTCCACAATGGCAGAAAGAAGTACGAGTCTTCGCCCAGCGGAACGCCGCGAATCACATTCCCAAGCGCTGCTCCATAAAAGACCGCCAGCAGCACACTCGAAAACGCAAACAGCCCATCAAAGAACACCTCCCACACCCGCAAATTAATGTGGCCACGCAGTTCAATACCCACACCTCTCAGAATCAGCAACCAAAGCACAATCATCAGCGGCAAATAAAACCCACTAAACGACGACGCATACACCAGCGGAAAGGCAAAGTAGAGCGTCCCTCCGCCTGCAATCAGCCACACCTCATTGCCATCCCACACAGGCCCAATGCTCGCAAGCGCCATCCTTCGCTCGTCATTAGTCTTCGCCACAAATAGATGCAGCACGCCGACGCCAATGTCGAAGCCATCCAACACCACATACATCACCAGCATCGCAGCAACAAGCCAGAACCATATCGTTCCCATGCGCTACTCCTCCAACAACGTAGTAGTGTGGTGAACACTCTCCCGATGCGGTCCCCGATAAATCTCCCGATAAATCAGGATCAAAAAAAGAATCCCCAGAAGCGTATACATTCCCATAAAACCTAGAAATGTAAACAGAGCATTCCCCGCCGACACATACTTCGAGAAGCCGACCTCCGTTCGCATCAACCCATACACGACCCACGGCTGGCGTCCGATCTCAGCCGTCATCCAGCCTGCCGTCGTCGCGACGTATGGCAGAGGAAAGCTCAGCATGAGCGGCCACAAAATCCACGGCGTCGTATATAGGTTGCCCCGCCACAATAGAAACGCGGCAACTCCCATCAGTGCGACAAAGTACGTTCCCAGTCCTGCCATGATGTGATAGCTGTAATACAACAGCGGCATCGGCTGAGGCCAATTCTCACGCGGAAAATGATCCAGTCCCTGTACCTGGGCGCTCGTAGTCCCATAGATCAGAAAACTCAGCAGATTATTGACGACCAGTGGATTATCAAGCGTCTGCGTCTGCTCATTCGGCTGTCCTATAATCGCAACGCCAGCGCCCTTCTCCGTATGGAATAGTCCCTCCATAGCCGCCATCGTCGCAGCCTGTCTCTTCGCGACGTACCTTCCGTGCAGATCACCAGTCGGAAAGATCATCAACATAGTCGAGATGCTGCCCGCAATGACCCCCGTCTTCAGGAAGATGCGAGCATATTCCACAAATCTGTTTTCCAACAGATAAAACGCACCGACCGACGCCATCACGAACGATGCCGTCACCACCGCTCCGCACATAGTATGCGCATACTGGATCAGCGCCCACGGATTCATCAACAGCCCCGTAAAGCTCGTAAGCTCAAACGTCCCATTTGGCAGAATCTTGTACGCCACCGGATGCTGCATCCACGCATTCGTCACAATAATGAAGTAGCCCGAGATCCACGATCCCAAAAACACCATGAATGCCGCGCCCCAGTGAGCCCACTTCGATAGCCGCTTCTCTCCAAATAAAAACAGCCCCAGAAACGTCGACTCCAGAAAGAACGAAAACACCCCTTCCATCGCCAGCGGCTGCCCGATGACACCACCCGTCAACCGCGAAAAGTGTGACCAGTTCGTCCCAAACTGAAACTCCATCGGGATCCCCGTCACCACGCCTATCAAAAAGTTGATCCCGAAAATCTTCCCCCAGAACCGCGCTGCATCGTGATAATGCTCATTCCCCGTTCGGACCGCTACCGTCTTCAACACGACGATCAGCAATGCCAGCCCCATCGTCAACTGAGGAAACAGGTAATGAAATGTGACCGTAAACCCAAAATGTATCCGGTGCATGACAAGCGGATCCATCGTATCTCCCGGCACAAACAAGTATTTAGGAATCTGCGCCTGTTATACGCCCTCAGCGCACGGGAGAAATCGAAATTCGCCGTCGTGTCCGTAAAAACGCGGCGATCATCGCCCGATGACCGTTTATCAGTTATTCCTGAGCGCCACCATCGGATTAATCCGCGAAGCCCGCCGCGCAGGAACATACCCAGCCAGCACAGCCACACCTCCCAACAGCACAATCATCCCCACAAATGTGAGCGGGTCCGTAGGATCAGTCCCAAACAACATCGACGAAATGAGATTTGCCACCACCATCGACACGACCACCCCCGCACCGATCCCAATAGCCGCCAGCTTAAGCGTTTTTGAAATCACGCCCATCTGAACATTTCCTGCCGTCGCTCCAAGCGCCATCCTGATTCCAATCTCCTGAGTCCGTCGCGTCACCGAGTACGAAATCACTCCATAGATCCCCAGCGAAGCCAGAACTAACCCCAGTCCCGCAAACGCCCCCACCAGCATCACAAAGAATCTCCGCGGCGAAACCGCATGATTCACAATCTGTTGGATAGGCCTGAACTCCACCGCAGGCTGATTCGGATTCAGGTCCCTCAGTGTCCGCATCACACTTCCAGCCAACTGCGCCGGCGGTAGCTTCGTCCGCACGACCAGCTCCGCACCATCAGGCCCCCACTCTTCACGCATCGCTGGCAGATACATCTGCTCGCCGACCTTCCCTTCAACGTTCGTCTCATGGACATCCGCGACCACGCCGATCACGTGCACCTCATGACTACCAATCATGACGACCTTACCCACCGGATCCTCACCCGGCGATACGAAATTCGCCGCAGCTTCATTCAGGATCACCGTACTCTCGCCCTTCATATTGTCCTGCCACCCAAAGTCGCGTCCGTGCAAACGCATCCCCATTGCAGTCACATATCCCGGCGTAACGATATACACAAATGCGCCTGGAACCTCGTTATCCCGATACACCTTTCCCTTTGCGCGGGGCCCACCCCACCCACGATTCCGTTCCAACGGCAGATTGTCCGAGATCCCTGCCGCCTCAACTCCAGGAATCGCACTCACGCGGCGAATGACCTCTTCAAAGATCGCGTTTCTTTTATCCGTCTTTCCCCCGTCGTCATAATCCACCTTGATCGTCGCTGCCGTCGACGGTTGAAAACCAAGATCAACATCCAGCACGCGTATAAAGCTCCGTAACAACAAACCCGCGCCGATCAGCAGTACGCAAGCGAGCGCAACCTCCGAGATCACCAGCGCAGACCGCAGCCGCTCGTGATTTCTGCTATCGCTCATCCCGGGCCCCGAATCCTTCAACGCCTCCTGCAAATTGCTCCCCGACATCTTCAGCCCCGGCAGCAGACCGAACAAAACCGCAGCGCCAACACTAATCACCAAAGTCCACACCAGCGCCGCACCATCCACCTTTACGCTGCTCAACAACGGAAGCGCCAGCGATCCCTGATGCGCCAGGTAAGACGTAATCCCAAACGCCAACCCCAGGCCCAGCACAGCACCCATCCCCGCCAGCACCAGACTCTCCGTCAATAGCTGCCGCACCAGCCGCATACGCCCCGCACCCAATGCACTCCGCAATGCGAACTCCTTGCTCCTCGCAGCCGCTCGAGCCAGCAGCAGATTCGACAGATTCACACACACAATCAACAGGATCAGCCCCACTGCACACCACAACACCACCAACGAGCGCCGCAGCTTTCCGCTTACATACTGCTTGAGCTCTATCGGCCTTGCATCCTTGTAGTTACCGATCGATTGCGGATATCTCTTGCTCCAGTAGAACTTCGGAAACAGTACCGTAGCCTCCGCCTGCGCCTGCGCCACGCTCATCCCAGGCTTCAACCGCCCAATCAACGCCAGGGTGTTTCCGCTGGTGCGAATGTTGTCCATTACCTGCGGCACATACAGGTCCACCTTCGTCCCAGGAGAGAACACCGCACCAAAATCGAAGGACTCCGGCAACACCCCAACGACAGTCGAAGGCCCGCCATTCAACGTGATGGCCTTCCCAATAATCATGCGGTCGCCCTTGAATTCCCGCTTCCAGAAAGCATGCGACAGCATCACCGTCCCTGGCCCGCCCTTCAGCGCTTCATCTCCCGTAAACGAACGTCCCAACTCCGGCGTCACCCCAAGCATTGGAAAGAAATTGTAGGCAACGCCTATTCCGGTCACCGGACGAGGCTCACCACGCCCCGTTAGCTTGAAGTTGTCGCTCGTCGAAAACGCAAAATATCCCGTCACATCCTGATACGACCTATTCATCGCCAGCAGGTCGTCAAACGCGTCCACCGAATACGTCGAAGCCGAAAGTCCATTCGCATTCGCCGGCGCAATCCACACTAACTGCTGAGGATCATGAAACGGCAGCGGCCGCAGCAGAATCGTATTCACCACACTGAAGATCGCAATGTTCGCCCCAATCCCCAGCGCCAGAATCAATACTGCAATCACAGCAAACCCTAGATCGCGCAGCAACGTCCGCATCGTATAGCGAAGATCCTGCAGCAGAACATCCAGCCACGGCAGACCACGCGCCTCTCTCTGCCTCTCCTTTGCCTGCGCCACTCCCCCAAAACGAATCAGCGCCTGCCGCCGAGCCTCCTCAGCCGAAAGCCCCCGCTTCACATTCTCTTCCGTCGCTATCTCAATATGGGCCGCGACCTCCGCATTCAGTTCCCTATCAAGAGGTCCCTTGCGAAAGAACGAGCCCACGCGCCGTAACCCCTGCCGAATCGAATCCATCATGGACTTCTTCATCGCTCGCCTCCGTCGTCGCCCATCGCCAGCACCCGCCCCATCACGCTCGACAGGCGCACCCAATAAGCCGCGTCCTCGGCCAACTGCTTTCGTCCCTGCTTCGTAATCGAGTAGAACTTCGCCTTGCGATTGTTATCCGACGTCCCCCACTCCGCCGCGATCCACCCCCGCTGCTGCAGCCGGACCAGAGCCGCATAGATCGTCCCCTGGTTCAGCAGAACCTCATCCCCGCTAACCTGCTCAATCCGCCGAGCGATTCCATATCCATGCATCTCGCCCATGGCCGCAAGCGTCTGCAGCACCATCAGATCCAGCGTTCCCTGCAGCAAATCCAGCTTCGACTCTCCCATGCACTCTCCTGTGGTATCGCCACATTGATACGTGTGGATACGCCACAGGAACAAAAAGGTTCCCATCCCAATCTTTTTAGTCAAAAAAACTCGCGGGACCCTCGAGTCTTCCCCCTCTGCCCAAACCGGCGTAAACTTAAGAAGACCGCTATGTCGACCCCCACCCAAAAGAGCCCGCTCAAGATCATCATCGCCACCGTCATTATTCTGGCGACCGTCGCCTACCTCGCCGTCACCGGAGTTAAGGAGAACAAGAGCTATTACGTCACCATCGGCGAACTTCACGGCATGGGAGACAAAGCCTACGTCCGCCACCTCCGTGTCGCTGGCAACGTAGCTCCGGGCAGCATCCACCGCGTCGGCACCAATGCCACCTTCCAGCTACTCGAGCAGGGTCGCACACTCCAAGTTAGCTACCAGGGCACCGAGCCCCCACCCGACACCTTCAAGGATGACGCCCAGGCCCTCGCCGTCGGCACCTACGGACACGACGGTGTCTTCCACGCCACCCAGCTCCAGGCCAAATGTGCTTCCAAGTACGCCCCTGCCGCAAACCAGACCGCGACAACAACGGCCGCAGCCTTACCAGCCGCCCGCTAGGCTCACTTCCCCGTAAGCGCCTTCAGATACCGATAATCAAAGTCGACCCCTGTATAGAACGACTCCACCCCAATGCGTTCATCCTTGCCATGCGCGCGAACATCGTCGCCATCGATGCCCATCCCTGAAAACCCATAGCTCGGAATCCCCGCAGCCATCGTAATCTTGCTGTCCGAAGCACCCGTCTCCATCTCCGGCACAACCGGCAGCCCAGGCCACATCTGCCCCACCACCTCGTGCAGCGCCCCAAACACCTCTTCATTCAGCGGTGGCGGCGTCACCGACTTCTCATTCTCATCTCGATCGCTCAGCGCCCCTGCATCGTTCACCAGCTTCACCTCGACCTTCGGATCAGCAATCGCCTTGACCAAGGCCGCCCTCACCTCAGCCGGAGTATGCCCTGGCAGAATCCTGCAATTCACATTCGCCTGCGCCCGCTGAGGCAGCGCGTTCGGAGCATGCCCGGCCTGCACCATCGTCGCCACACACGTCGTCCGCATCGTCGAGTTGTACAGCGGATCCTCCGACAGCCGCGCCACCGCAGCCTTATCCGCCGGAGTCTTCAACACCCCGCGTATATCTGCCGTGACCTCGCCCTTCTGAATCTTCTCCATCGCCTCAAAATAGCCCCGCGTCACCACATTCAGTTCAAACGGAAACTGATAAGCCTCCAGTCGCCCCAGCGCATCCGCCAGATGGTAGATCGCATTGTCCTTCTTCGGCAGCGAACTATGCCCACCCGGATTCGTCACCGTCAGTCTGAAATCCGCATACAACTTCTCCGTCGCTTCAACGCCGATATTCACCGGCTTGCCCTTCTCCGTATTCAACCCACCCGCATCCGCATTCAGTGCAAATCCCGCATCCACCAAATCCCGATGATTCTTCAGCAGCCAGTCCACTCCATTCGACTTCCCACCCTCCTCATCAGCCGTCAGCGCCAGAATGATGTCCCTATCCGGTACAAATCCCTCCTTCTTCAGACGGATAAAGCTAGTCACCACAGCCGCGTCCGACTCCTTCATATCCTGCGTCCCGCGTCCGTAGAAGTACCCATCCTTCTCTGTGAACACAAAGGGATCTGTCGTCCAGTCCTCACGCTTCGCCTCCACCACATCGATATGCCCAATAATCAGCACCGGCCGCTTCGTGCTTCCCGGCTTGCCCCGGAACCGAGCCACCATGTTCCCCTTACGATCATTCGGCCCCAATACCACAACATCCTCTGCCGGAAACCCAGCATCCAGCAGCCGCTTCCGCATCGCCTCCGCCGCCAGCGTCGTACTGCCCATCGAATCCGTCGTGTTGATCTCAATCAGCTGCTTGAAAACATCCCGCGCCAACTCCCGAGAAGCCGCATCCAGCGGGGGCGTCTGCTGCGCATGAAGCCCAGTGGCAAAAAGCCCCGCAGAAAGAAAAACAGCAGTCAATTTCACGGTATTCGTTCTCCTCACAGATCAAACGCACTGCATCAGACCCAGCGCTAGCCATATACTCGCATGAAGAGACAAAGAAGATACATCCGATGCCAGCCCCAACCCTAACCCGCGCCGAAGCAGCAGCCACTGCAGCCGCCAGCATCGACTCTGTCTCCAAGCTCTACGGCACTTTCGCCGCCCTGCGCAACGTCACCACCACCTTTGCCGCCGGAACCTCCACCGTCATCCTCGGCGAAAACGGCGCCGGTAAATCCACTCTCCTCCGCGTCATCGCGGGCCTCATCACACCTACGCGTGGCACCGCCACCGTCTTCGGCGAACGCCCACACCTGCAGCGCCGTCGCATGGCCTACATGAGCCACGCTCCCATGCTCTATGACGAGCTCACTGCCATGGAAAACCTCAACTACTTCGCCTCTCTCCACCGCGAAGAGGGTTGCGCCTGCGTAGGCTCCCCCGAGATGGCCCTCCGCGCCGTCGGCCTCGACCCCACCCTCACCCGTCCCCTCGGCCAGTACTCTCAGGGAATGCGCCAGCGCACCTCGCTCGCACGAGTCCTCCAGACCGACCCCGAACTCCTCCTGCTCGACGAACCCTTCTCCAACCTCGACATAGGCAGCGCCAATCACATGGTCGATCTCCTCGCTGACTTCCGCACCTGGCCCGTCGCCCCGGTAAACGGCATCGCCGGATCCCGCACCCTCATCATCACTACCCACCAGGCCCATCTCGCCAAGCCCCTCGCAGACAATACCCTCCACATGCGCGGCGGCCAGATCGTCGAGGTCGAGACCGCCGGATGAAGATCGCACCCCAAACCAAAACCAACGCAGCCCGCCTCCTCGACACCCTCGGCATCACCTACGAACTCCGCGCCTACGAGGTAGACCCCGAAGACCTCACCGCTATCTCCGTCGCCCGTAAGATCGGCCTCCCCGCAGAACAAGTCTTCAAAACCCTCCTGGCCCACACCAACACCGGCGAGCAGCTTTTCGCGGTCATCCCCGGCAACGCCGAACTCGACCTTAAAAAACTAGCCCACGCCGCCTCTGCGAAAAAGGCCGAGCTAGCCTCACTCAAAGAAGTTGAACCCCTCACCGGCTACATACGCGGCGGAGTCACCGTCATGGGCGCACGCAAACCCTTCCCCGCCTACGCCGACGAGACCATCGAGCTCTTCGACATCATCTCCGTCTCCGCAGGCCTTCGCGGCCTCCAGCTCCTGCTCTCCCCCGCCGACTACCTCCGCGCCTCCGAGGCGACTCTCGCCGATCTCACCAAGGCTGCGCGCACCGGGGAACACGGATGAAATACTTCGGCCACGTCCTCGACCACCTCCGAAAAGATCTTCGTCTCGAATGGCGCTCCCGCGATTCCATCAACGGGATGCTCTTCTTCGTCCTTCTCATCGTCGTGGTCTTCTCCATCGCCTTCGACCCCGCCGGCTACCCCACCACCACGCGCCAGATCTCCGGCGGCATCCTCTGGGTCGGCATCCTCTTCGCCTCCATCACCGCGCTCAACCAGTCCTGGACCCGCGAGCAGCGCAACCAGGTCCTCGAAGCTCAGCGCATGGCACCGTCCCCCGCCTCCGCGCTCTTCCTTGGCAAAGTTCTCGCCAACATGCTCTTCGTCCTTGTGGTCGAAGCCATCCTGGCCCCCATCTTCGTCATCTTCTTCAACCTGCAAGTTCTCGGAAACGCCTGGCTCCTCGCCATCATCCTCCCCCTTGGCACCTGGGCGCTCATCGTCAACGGAACCTTCTTCGCTGCCCTCGGTCTGCGCGCCCGCAACCGCGAACTCCTGCTCCCGCTGCTCCTGTTGCCCATCTCCCTGCCCGCTATCCTCATGATGGTCCAGGCCACAACCGGCGTCCTCACCGCCGAACTCGACCCCATCCAGATCCGCACCTGGATCACCCAGCTAGCCGGCTACGACATCATCTACACCACCGTCTGCATACTCCTCTTCGAGACCGTCCTCAACGCCGAATAGTCGCGGATACGGTCGCTTCCACGCATTGCCCGCTTTCGCGATAAAATAGACGCATAGTGGCCCGCTCCTCCGTTCTCCGCAGCACCGCTTGGCTCTGGTTTCTGGCGACCGTCGCCGTCCTCGTCGTCGGCTTCCGTCAGGCCATCTTCCTTGTTCCTATGGAAGAGACGATGGGCAATCTCCAGCGCATCTTCTATTACCATCTGCCACACGCCGTCCTCGGGCTGATCTTCCCCTACGTCAATCTCGTAGCCTCGCTGGGCTTCCTCTACTGGCGTCGCCGCGATCCCCTCAAAGCCCTTACCGCAGACGCCCTCGCCGTCGCCTCAGCAGAGGTCACCGTTCTCTACGTCGGCATCTGTCTGGGCACCGGAATGCTCTGGGGCAAACCGGCATGGGGCATCTGGTGGGCCTGGGACCCACGCCTCACCACCGCCCTCATCCTCTGGCTGATCTACGTGAGCTACCTTCTGCTCCGCCGCTTCTCGCCCGCAGGACAGATCGGCGTGCTCGCCGCCATACTAGCCGTCTTCGCCGCCATCGACGTACCTATCGTCTACATGTCGATCCAGTGGTGGCGCACCCAGCACCCTGCCCCCGTCTTCGGCCCTAACGGCGGAGGTGTCGATCCCCGCTTCTACCCCGCCATCCTCTGGAATCTCGCCGGATGGGCCATGTGGGGCATCTTCCTCATCGCCTTCCGCTTCGCCCTCGAGCGCCGCCGCCAGATCGCCGAGCAGGACGCAGCCCTCCAAGCCATCGAAGCCTCCCTGGAGACCCCGCAATGACTTGGAAGACCTTCTTCGACTTCTCCACCATGGCCCACCGCCACCTCGTCTTCGTCTACGTCGGCGTCTGGACGCTTCAAGGCGGATACCTCGCCTGGACCGCATACAACTGGCGCAAAATCCGCTCCCCAAGAGCCTAAGGCCAAATCCGCTACAGCAGACTTCGTTGTTTTAGCGCCCCAAAAACAAAAAAACAACGAAGCCGCAATATCCGCGACTTCGTTGTCCGAGAAGGAATGCTACTGATGCGTGAGCTCCCCATCTGGCAACTCTCGGCATCAATCTCGTAAACACAGCCCCTTTAAAAAGGTTTCGAAAATATTTTTTTACCCCCACAACTCCCCAAAGCGTCGATTCCCCCAACAGCTCCAACCAGTTAGACTCCCAATAGTGCAGATACTTCGCCAATCGTTCCTCGCCGCCCTCACCGCAGCCACCCTCCTCCTCGCCACCTCAGGCTGTCGCCGCAGCCACTTCCCCGACGTACCCCCCGGCTACCGCGAGTTCGCCTACGTCACCAATGGAGCCGCCAACACAGTCAGCGTCCTCGACATTGTCAATTTTCGCCAGGACCGCACCCTCGAAGTCGGCGCCAACCCCTCCGGCATCGCCGTAAACCCTTTACGCAATGAAGTTTACGCCGTCAACACCCAATCCGGCACCATCTCCGTCATCGACACCGAGAACAACCGCATCGCCGCCACCATCGGCGTCCATCGCCAACCCTACTTCATCAGCGTCGAACCCTCCGGCCACCGCGCGTACGTCGCAAACTCCGGCTCCAATACCGTCAGCGTCATCGACCTCGACCGCCGCCGCGAAATCGCCGTAGCAGGCACCGGCGAGCAGCCCGGCCTCGCCCGCATCTCCCCCGACATGCGCTCGCTCGTCGTCACCAACCGCGGCAGCAACAGCGTCTCCATCTTCGCCGTCGCACCTCGCGAGGACTCCCCACACCCCGGCCCCATCCTCCGCCTCCGCGCCGCCTTCCCCGGATGCCCCGGAGCCACCGACGCCGTCATCCTCCCCGACTCATCCAAAGCCTTCGTTGCCTGCTCCTCCGGGCACCAGGTCATGGCCATCAGCCTCTCCGCCGCCCCCGACTCCTGGGCAGCCCGCCAGGACCCATCCCTTACCGCAGACCACCTCCTCGCCCTCCTCGACGTCGGCCAAACCCCCGTCCACCTCGCCCTCAAGCCCGACGGCGGTGAGATCTTCGTCTCCAACTTCGGCTCCGACTCCATCTCCGAGATCTCTACCTACACCAACGAGGTCAGCAACACCTTCGCCATCGGCAGCAAGCCTGTTCAAGGTATCGTCTCCGCCGACAACACTACCCTCTACGTCTCCAACTTCGGCGCCGACTCCATCAGCATCTACAGCATCGACGACGGCCATCTCATCGGCAACGTCCACACCGGCTCCGCCCCCGACGCTCTCGCTTTCTCTGCCGACGAGCACGTCCTCCTCGCCACCAACGCACACTCCGGCGACGTAGCCGTCATCCGCACCCAGAGCAAGCAAGGCCCAACCCTCTTCACCATGCTCCCAGCCGGCAAATCGCCCAACGCGATCGCTGTAAAAGCCTTCACCTCCACCAGGTAAAGACCGGATGCCGGCAATGGCCCACACGGATTTGAGAGCTACCGCTCAGCCAATGCTAATTTTGTGAGTTCGGAGAAGCCGCTGAACTGGATGTGGCCTTGGCAGGGGCCG
Organism: Edaphobacter aggregans; assembly: GCF_003945235.1. NCBI lineage: Bacteria > Pseudomonadati > Acidobacteriota > Terriglobia > Terriglobales > Acidobacteriaceae > Edaphobacter > Edaphobacter aggregans. Next base: position 4,922,266 of record NZ_RSDW01000001.1, on the reverse strand, counting down.
GATCAGTCAAAATCGTGGGTTCGTTCTTGCCGTGTTCAGGATCGTAGTCATGCTTCTCCATCCACTGCTTGTACGCGGATGTCGGCTCGCTGCCGAGATTGCCATTGCGCATGAAATAGGCAAAATCCTTCTTCTGGATCTTCAGTGTGCAGGTATGAGTCGCATTCGGATTGCCCATCACCCCTTCCAGGATGATGAGTTCCTCGTCCTTCTTCTTCCACTTTGCGGGATAAGTTTCATAGCCGGATGAAGTCATAACCTGATCGGAACAGCTGAAACTGTAGTCGATACCCTGAGCCACGCCATTTTCGAAGAGGTTAGCCCGGCCAAAGCCATTAGCGAAATCCGGCACGCCATTGTGGTAGTGCTGCGTGGTGTGCTGCTGGAAGATATGAACCCGCAGGGGGAATTCAGCAACATTGTTCTTTGCTGAAACGGTCGTCGGTATCGCGAAGACAAGGGCAAAAGCCATCGAAAGTGCAATCGAATCAGAGCGGCGCATGGGGCAAATTGTATCGTGGACCACGCCAGACGATGCAACGAAAATCGGGATCGGCGCCAAACGCAGCCGACGCTCACTCGACGGCATAGCACTCATCGCACCCACCCAACCGATCCGGTAGTTTGTCTCTGTGCAGGACGTCTCCTACAACATCGCAAACGGCAGAGTAGGAACAGCCACTCCGTAACACCGAGTTGCAGCAAAGTGCTTAGGGACAAAATATCTTGCAGTTGTTCTGTTCTTGCTCTTGTTCGTGTTCTTGCTGCTGCCTGCCCTTTGGTTGTCATCCCGAGCGCAGCGAAGGGATCTGCTTCTGTCTCTGTCCTTGTCAAGCCCCAAATCGCAAATCCCCGCGCTAGCCGGGCGATCTGCAGTGCCGAATAATTCCCTTCAATCCGCTACGCTGTTAAGTGAGAACAAGAAAAAGCCCCGGGTCGTCTCCGGGGCTTTCTCCTAATCTCAACAACGAAGCCTAAACCAACAACCAACATAAAATCAATACTTTACAGGAACCGGATACTTCAAACTCGCGAATCCAGAGACTTTTGCAGATGAGGCGGGCGAAAGTCCACCGCTATCCTCTGTAATTTGAATACTTTGCACCAAAACACACCGGAGGGGACACCCCAAAAGAGACGTTCTAAACCTGACGAGCCAGAACCAGCGTGATGTCATCCGGCTGCTCTTCCGCCCCGATCCAAGCATCCAGCGCCTGCATCACCTGCGTCGAGATCACATGCAGCGGCTCATTGCGGTATCGGCTGACAACCTCCATCAGCCGCTCCTCGCCGAACTCGCCAAAGTCGTTCTCAGGCTCCGTCACGCCGTCCGAGTAAGCCACAAGAATGTCGCCGGACTGCATCTGGAACCGGCCTTCGTCATACTGCATCCCGTCGATCAGGCCCACCACCGTTCCACCCCGGTCCAGCCTGCGAATCGACCCATCCCGTCCAAGCACCAGCGGCGGAAGCTGACCCGCATTGGAGTACGTCAACATAGAGGTAGCCACGTCGTAGTGAGCAAGAAACAAAGTCGCATACTTCTCCGGCTGTGTACTACGGTACAAATGCCGATTCAGCAGCGCAAGAATCCGCCCCGGTGACTCGAACAGCTCGTCGCAGTCCCGCCCACGTTCGTCCCGGCTAGCCATCAGGCCGGCCACAGCCGACTCGGTAAACACCAGCTCCTCGCTGGCAAACCGGTACGCCCGAACCGCGGAGTGTAACGTCGCCATCAGCAGCGCCGCCGAGATTCCCTTCCCGCTGATGTCGCCCAGTGCAATACCAACTCCCGTCTCCTTCGGGCTGGCGTTCCCGTTATGCGCCGCCTCGTGGAAGACCAGGAAGTCGTAGTAGTCCCCGCTGACTGACCGTGCCGGCCGGCAGACGCCATGCAGCTCCAGTGTCTCCAACCCCACCGTCTGATGCGGAAATAAATTCGCCTGCACCTCCTGCGCGATCGAGATCTCGTTCTGCAGCCGCTCCTTCTCCTTCTGCTCCACAAGAAGCCGCTGCAAAGATCCCGTCATCTTGTTGAACGACCGGCTCAGCTCCGCGAGCTGATCGTCGCGAGTAACGCCGATCCGGTGATCGAGCTGCCCCTGGTCGATCCGCTGCGTCGCCTCGTACAGATCAGCAACTGACTTCGTCATCGTGCGGCTTAGTCGCATCGCCATCACCAGAGCCAGCACCTGGAGCCCGGCGAACACAATGCACAGTCCGATCAGAAAGGTGCGGATCACGCTCGTCACAATGCCTCCGAGCGAGGTGCCGAACAGCTGCTTGTACAGCAGCGACGGCCGTGAAACCACCTCGATCGGAAGGTTAGCAGGCTCGCCAGTATCCCAATCCGTCGCCGTGACCGTCGAAAGGAACCTCACCCGAACGTCCGCCAGATTCACACCGGCAGGCTCGCTGCCACCCGCAATCCTCTTTGCTTCAGCCTTCTGCGTCGTCCCTTCCGCGCCGCCCACCCGCTCAACGAACAGACGCACTCGCCCCAGTCCATCGGCAATCATATCCATCACCGACCGATCGACGGGAACGCTGGTCACCAGGCTAAACACCCGCCCATCGCCAAGCCCCTGCTGGTGCACTGCGACTAGATACAGATCGCTCCCATCCAGCACCAGCCCATGAAACTCACCCCCGGGCAGTGGCGAAGCCCAAGGAGGCAACCCCAGCGGAGTCTTTTCCCCCACCGCCCCGACAGCCAGCCGAGTCCCGTTCGTATACGCGACCGTATCGCGATGCAGTTTCAATCGCGGGATATCGAGCTCTGCAGGAGCCTCGTTGATGGACAGCCCATTGGGCGGTATCGGCTTCCCATCAAGCAAATGTGCCACCTGCTCAGCCCGGTGCCCGTTCTCCCCGCTCATCTGGTTCAGCTCGGCCTGGATGCGCGTGTCCGCCAGATGAATCTCAAACTGCCCGGCCGCAATATAAGCCGAGATCAGCACCAGCGTCACAAACAGAACCACAGGAGCCAGCCCGATGAGCAGATACGTTACCACCAACTTGTTCCGCAGGCTCCAGAGCATACGCTGCCGCACAATACGCAGAGCCAGAGGGATGGCAACAATCACCAGCGCCACCCCGACAAAGATCTGCACCACGCTGAAGAACGTCCTCCAGCCCCCCGGCAGCCAGCGCAACACCAGCAGTACGCAGAACCAAAGTGCCAGCCAGAATGCAGCCGCAGGCAGCCCGGCAGGCGGCCTGTGCTTCAGCCAGCCCCACGCCCCCGACTTATTCGGCTCCTGCATCGCTGCTCTCCTCCAGCTTTGCCTGACGCGCCAGCCACAACGTATACCGCGTAGCCGAGAAATGCGCCCCTGCTAGCAGCAACAGTCCCGACAAGAACGCCCACATCATCAACCCCACCGAAATATAGAAAGGGCCATACACCGACTGAAAGTCCAACCATGGCAGAGCCAAAACGTACAGATGTTTGGCCGCATCCCACAACAGACCGATCACAATCGCCGTAGGAAGAACAGCCCGCGCCGGCACCTTGCGATGAGGCAGCACCCAATAGATAAGAAAGAAAATCAAAATACCTGCCACAACCGCACAAAACTTGAGAAACCAGTAAGCGAAGAAATTGAAAAAGAAATTCTCCGTATGTCCGAAGAAGATCCACGTCAGCACCGTCTTCTGCGCCGAAGTAAACGCAACCGAAGTCATCGCCAACACACCCACAGCAAACGCCAAACCCAGCGAAACCGCCTGATTATGAAGGTAGCTGCGGTTCTCCTTCACACCCCAGACGTTGTTCAGCGCCACTTCCAACGGTAAGAACACACCAGTTGAGGTGATCAGCAGCATAACCAGCGAAAAGATCTGCGTCTTCTTCTGCGGATGAGCCAGCAGCTGCATGTTCCGCATCACAAAGTCCTGCCCCACCGGCAGAAAGCTCTTCATCATGTCACCCACCACCGCCTCCATCGCCCGCGAATGGAAGACCCTGCGACTTACCGTGAGCAGCAGTACAATAAACGGGAACAGCGAGAGGATTGCGTTTGCCGCTACGCTGAACGCATATGTGTGTACCTCAGTTCGAGCCATGTAGCGTCCCAAAGCAACAAACTGAGCCCGAAGCCCTTCTTGCCTAACCACTGGCTGCACCTGCTCAATCGGCTTGGCGGCCGGCTGATGCTCGGTTGCATCGGGTGACACAGTCTTGGTGGGAACAATAGAGAACATAGAAGAGGAGTTGCCAGCGACAGAACTTCACCGCACCTGTATCCGATGCTAGCAGAGCACCTCTCCGATTCGTTTACGCGCCGTCACGGTGAAGGATCTGCCCGATCGCCCACACCGCACTCTCGGCCAGAACCGGGTCCTCGCATGTGCTCCACACTTCGAGCTGAGACAAAAACCTCTCGTCCCGGCTGTTGCCCATGGCGATCGCTACATTCCGGTGCAGCCGCTTCTTGCGCGTACGTTCTATCGGAGAGCCCTTGAACCATCGCTTGAACTCTGCCGCATCCATTCCAGCCAGCCACTCTAGCTCCGGATTCACTAACTCCGGCCGTGCCAGCATACCCTCCTTTACGGCTACAGGAGCCCTCCGGTTCCACGGGCAAACATCCTGGCAGATATCGCACCCAAAGACCTGTCGGCCCATCCCCTCTCGCAAATCCTCCGGAATGGCCCCCTTCTTCTCAATCGTCAGATAAGCGATACATCGTGTCGCATCCATCTCACGAGGGGCCACCAGCGCCCCGGTCGGACACGCATCGATACACCGCGTACAGCTCCCACACCGGTCCGCCGCCACCTCGAAGTTAGTTCCCTCCCCTACCCGCAACGACGTAACAATAACCCCCAACAGCAGCCACGACCCCAACTCCTGATTCAACAGACATATATTCTTCCCGATCCACCCTACCCCAGCCTTCGCCGCCACTGACCGCTCCACCAGCGGCCCCGTATCCACATAGCATCGCGTCTCGCAGTCATACCGTTGACGCAAAGCATCCTCTACAGAACGCAGTCGCCCCAACAGTTCGTTGTGATAGTCAGTAGGAAGCAGCCCCGACTCTGAATCTTTCCCGCTCCAGGCATAGCGAGCGATCCATCCAGTTCCATCCTCCGCTCCATCAATCGACAAAGGAGCTGCAGAATTGTAGTTAAGCGCACACACAATCACGGACCGAGCCCACGGCATCGCCACCTGTACCCCGCTACGCAGCAGCACGCCTCGTTCGTCCCGGCGTTTTAGATACTCCATCTCTCCTGCTCGGCCACCCTCGACCCATGCCTCAAACCTCACGGCATCCAATCTTTCCCCATCGCTTGTCCCGATAATCGGCGCCACCCCGGCAGCATCGAAGCCCACCTCCATGGCGAGCTCCCGCATCCACGCCTCACCCTCCGGGGTCCACTCTCCGCTCACCAAAAACTCCTCCACCCCGATGCTATGCCTAACTCAAAATTCAAGATAAACTGGACCTACGGAGAGTTGGCAGAGCCCGGTTGAATGCACCTGACTCGAAATCAGACATAGTCGCAAGGCTATCGGGGGTTCGAATCCCTCACTCTCCGCCACACAACTAACACATAAACAACCACTTATCTAGAATAACCGCAAAGAGAAACCACCCTACGGGTGGTTATTTTGTGGTGGTAGCTGTTGGTTTTAACACGGTACGCGGTGGCCGTTGGGTGGTTGTTAGCCCTCATCAGGCTCCGTATTGTGTCCCATCTGTCCTCTATGCGAGGCACCGACGAGCGTCGTCCATTTCTGTGCGTAGCATCATGACAATTTCCAGTTGACAACGGATCGCTGGAGTGGGTAGATTTTGGCTCGCAGTTGGGATGTGGTCATACCAGTCTTTCACGCATCCTCTAGGCTGCAAGACCGGAAGGCTCCCCTGCAGGCCATCCCATGCCAATTTCAAGGTCAGGCCGTTTCTATAGGAGAAATATGAATTTCATGGTGGCATTTCGACGCTCCAGCCTAACAACGCTTCTCCTCTGCGGAGCTCTCTCCCCCTCTCTATTCTCTCAAGCGCCTGCCGTCGCCACCGGCGATACCCGTTCAGTGGTAGAACCAGCCTTTCCATCCACTTGCCAGGCTTTGATGGCCTCTTTCCACGACGTCAGTGAAGATGTTCCTGCATCCGTCGAAGCTGCCAGCACCAAACTTGATCAGTCCCGTCTCCAAACTGCGCTCAATGCTTGTCAGGGCACGAATCAGGCAGTTGAACTGTCCATGGACGCCTCCGGCAACAACGCCTTCCTCACTGGCCCCATCACCATTCCGACCGGCGTCACCCTCCTCGTCGATCCCGGCGTCACCCTCTACTTCTCGCGTAACGCCCAGGACTACGACACCACCCCCGGCACTCACACCTGCGGTACCGTCAACAACAACAGCAATACGGCAAGCTGCCAGAACCTGATCAGCATCACCAACGCGAACAATTCCGGCATCATGGGCTTCGGCAAGCTCAACGGCCGCGGCGGAGACGTCGTACTTAACAGCTTTCCGACCGCCGGCTTTGAAGGCTCGACGACCGGGAAGACCTGGTGGGATCTCGCTACGGACGCCGACAGCCTCGGAGCCAGCCAGCAGAATCCCCGCGGCCTTCAGATATCGAAGTCCACTAACATCACCCTCTACAAGATCACCTTCAAAAACTCACCAAACTTTCACGTTGCACTCAACACCGTCACCGGCTTCACCGCCTGGGACATGAAGATCGTCACGCCCTACAACGCGCGCAATACCGATGGCATTGATCCCGGCAACACGACCAACGCCACCATCACCAACTCCTGGATCTCCGATGGCGACGACAACGTAGCCGTTGGCGCACCCAACTCAGCCTCGTCGAACATCTCCGTCATCAACAACCACTTCTTCGCCGGCCACGGAGAGTCCATCGGAAGCTTCACCACCGGTGGCGTCAACAACGTGCTTTACGACAACAACCTCATGTACGGCGACGCCGAGGTCGACGGCAGCAACTCCACCGGCATTCGCATCAAGTCCGCCAACGACCGCGGCAATGTAGTGCAGAACATCCAATACTCGAACTCCTGTTTCGCCGACCACGGCACCCAGATCCAGTTCACGCCGCTCTACAACACCAACCCCGGCACGCTCACCCCCAACTTCAAAAATATCCTGCTGCAGAACCTTCGCTTCTCCAACCAAGGCCCCACCGCCACCGGCTCATTCACATTCCTCGGCGCAAGCAACAACGGCACCATCAATCCACTCATCGTCACGCTCGACAACGTCACCGTCGACACGGTGGCCGCCTCCAACATTGTTGCCCCATCCAACGCTCAGATCACTTTCGGCCCCGGCCAGGTCTCCAGCAACTTCGTCTCGCTCCTCAACGCCTACAACGGTACCAACGGCAATGTCATCATCGACAACCGCACTGCGCCAGCCCTCGTCGCTCCCGCCTGCAACTTCACCTTCCTCGCGCCCGAGCTTACCGGTCCTCAGGGGTCCAGTCAGAACGTGACCGCGGGACAGTTCCCTACCGCCGTTGTCATCCTGACCCCGGCCTTCGCCAGCAACTCGTACCCGTACCCATCCGGTACCGTCACCCTGACCGATGAGGCCAGCCGCACCTTCACTGCAAGCCTTCCCGGTACCGGCGACACTGTCTTCATCCCCATCACCAACGCACCGACCGGAACCCACACCTACACCGCCAGCTTCTCCGGCAGCGCACCCTATGCTGCCATCCCAACCTTCGGTAGCTACGCCGTGACGGTCGGCGCGGGCAACCTGTCATCCACTACAACCTCATTAAGCGGAGTCGTCTCCCCCACAACCTTCGGAGCGGGCTTCACCGCGACGGCCACCGTCTCCGGCTCCTCCAACCCATCCGGCTCCGTCGGTTTCCTGATCAACGGTGCGGTCTACGCGACTGTTCCCCTCGTCGGCGGTGTAGCTTCCTTCACCTTCAACCTGCCTACGGGCGCGTACAGCCTTGGCGCGGTCTATAACGGCGACACGTCGAACGCCGGCTCCTTCTCCGCCGCATCGCCCGTCACCATCAGCCCCGCCCAAACCCTTACGACGCTAACCTCGTCCACGACTACGACCACCGTAGGAACTCCCGTCTCGCTCACCGCAACAGTCTCTTCCGTCGCAGGCACGCCGACAGGCTCCGTGAGCTTCAGCTACACGACTGCCAGCAACTCCACGCCCACGCTCGTTGGCTCGGGAGCCTTGACCAACGGCACGGCAGTCTTTAGCGCTCTTCTTCCGCAAGGCATCGACAGCGTCAGTGCAAGCTACGTCGCCAGTGCAAACTTCGCGGCTTCCACCTCCAGCCCGGCGATCACCATCACGGTCAACGCCGCGCCCATCATTCCGTTGTCCGCCGCGCCCGTGGCCATGCCTTACACCATCACCACCATCGTAGGCGGAGCTACCTCTTCATCGGCCAACACCACCTGCACTGGCTCCCTCGACAGCTTCGGCAATGGCTGCCAAGCCACCGCCATCATGATCACCGGTGGCACATCCGCCGACCTCCGCAGTGCCGCAGTCGATCCCTTCGGGAACGTCTACTTCACCGACGCGAATGCCTCGCAGATCCGCAAGGTCTCCACCTCAGGCATCGTGACCAACTTCGCTGGCTACGTCTCTGGAACTGCCTGTGTCCCAACCACCACCGTTGGCTGCACACCTACGCTGGTAAAGCTCAACAAGGCGCGAGGCGACTACGCCGACCCCCTGGGCAACATTTACATTGGGGGCTACAACGACAACAAGGTTCAGGTCGTCCATGTCGCCGACGGCAAGATGTATCTCATCGCCGGCACCGGCAGTTCTAACTTCTCAGGCGATGGAGGCGCTGCAAGCAGTGCCACACTCAAAGGTCCTCGCGGAGTCTGGACAGATCCCGCAGGCAACATCTACATCGCTGACTCCGGCAACAACCGCATCCGCGAAGTCCTCAACCCAGCCTCCGGACTAGCGGGCGCGGGCAACATCCAGACCATCGCCGGCAGCGGGGCCACCTCCTCTACAGGTGACAATGGCCTCGCCACTCTCGCCACACTCAACAACCCACAGGGCGTCCTCGTCGACTCCAGCAGCAACGTGTATATCGCGGAGTCATCTAAGGTTCGTGTCGTCTGCGTTGCCTGCACTCCCGGCAGCAATCTCTACAACCTGCTCAACAAAGTTGGCGTCGCCTCTCCCGTCAACGGCGATATCTACACTCTCGCGGGCACGAGTACATCCAGCAACTCGTCCCTGGCCCCGGGCCTCAGCACTGCTGTAAACATGGGCCCGCAGAAACTCGCGATGGATGCTGATGGCAACCTCTACATCGCAGACTCCTCCAACAACGTCGTTTGGTTCCTCGAGGGCCGCACAGGATACACCCATGTCGTCGCCGGCGGAGGCACCGGAACAAGCTGCGCCGCATCCCCCATCGGCGACAGCTGCGTCGGCACGCAGGCCATCGTCGGCTCCAATGGCGGCAACGGTATGGGCGTAGCGCTCGATCAACAGGGCAACCTCTACATCAGCGACTCCACCAATATTCGTATCCGCAAAGTCTCGAACAATCTCCGCTTCGCCGCCAGTGCAGTCGGCACGCCCGCAGCCCATACCGTGCAGCTCCACTTCATCCCATCCGACGCTCCATCCGCCATTGCACTGTCGTCCCCGGACTTCACCCTCTCGGCAGGAGCATGCACAACCAACTCCGACACAACTCAGGATTGCATCTATACCGCGAGCTTCACGCCAGCTGTAGCAGGCTCACGCGCCGCTCCCCTCACCATCAACACGTCGCTCAACAATCCTGCCTACCTCGGCCTCACGGGTACAGGCGTAGGAGCAGGGGCCACCCTCGACCCGGCCCGTCAGCTGACCTTCGGCCAGAACCTCACCGTCAACGCGCTCGCCACGGATAATGCAGGGAACGTCTATGTAGCCGACGCCATCAGCAGGTCAGTCCTGAAGTTCGCTCCAGGAGCAGCCGCTGCAGGCGCATCGGCACCCTTCTCCACCCTCGGCAGCTTCACCAACCCATCAGCCCTGGCTGTCGACTCCGCCGGGAACGTCTTCGTAGCCGACGCAACCACCGGCGAAATCACCCAACTCCCACCGTCTGGTACACCGAAGACACTGCCCATCGCCTTCACGTCGCCCCAGAGTCTCGCCGTCGACTCTCTCAACAACCTCTACGTCTCGGACGCAACCGCCAAAACCATCACCGAGATCGGCTCGAACCAGATAGCCTCGCGCGTCATCGCCAACACCGGTCTTGCTAAACCCACCGGCGTCGCCGTCGACACGAACGCCAACATCTTCGTTGCTGACCCCACAGCCTCAGCGGTCTATCGCTTCGACGCGCAATCGCTGGCCCGTACCACGGCAAGCTCTGCCGTCGCTGCACCAACAGCAGTCGCGGTCGACGCAGCCGGGAACTTGCTCCTCACCGACTCTTCCACAACCAACATCATCGCCGTCCCCGCCAGCCCGAGCAGCGCACCCTTCACGGTAGCCCCTGTTGCATCGGTCAGTGCGCTCGCGCTCGACAGCATCGGCAATCTCTACGCTGCTTCGCCTGCCAACCAAATCCTCGCGCTCGAACGCACTCAGGCCCTCACGGCCTTCACGTCCACCAGCGCGCCGCCCATCACGGTCAACCTGCTTTCCACCGGCAACGCCGCGGCCAGCCTCGCGCTCAAGGATCCCGACCAAACCAACTTCGCCCTGACGCAGACGGCCACCACCGATTGTGCCATCGCCTCTCCCATCAGCATAGCTGCCGGCGGAGCCTGCCAGTTCAACTCGCAGTTCACCCCCGCCTCCTTCCTCAATTTCACCAACACCGCGACATTCTCAGGCAACGCGGCCAACGCTAATCTTGCGACTCCCGCCGCGCTCCAGATCGTTCAGACCGGCAACAACGCACCCATCCCCGGCACCGTGCAGCTCATCACAACCGCAACCCTCAGCAAGCTAGGCGGAAGCGGCTATCAGGCCGTCGTTACCATCACCAACAACGGCACCGGCACCGCCCAGAACGTCAAACTGACCGCCGCAACCCTCGGTTCCGCCACTGGCACTCCGCTTCCCCTCTCTCTCGGCAACATCCCGCCAGCAGGTGGATCAGCCATCACCGTGGTGAGCTTCTCCTCCGCAGCCGGAGCCGATGGCGCCCCCGCAGCGGAGCGATATTCCGGCACCTACACAGGAGGGAGCTTCGGCGGAAGTATTCGCGCCACTTTACCCTAGATGCAAAACCTGCCGGGAATAAGCGGGCGTCTCCAGGTGAATCATTACAGCGTCTTATTCGTGCGAGAGGTAGACGACACCCATCCCTGCACGGAAATCAACCAGGACAACAGCTAAATGGACTATGCCACCAGTTCTTCGGAATGCGGCATAGTCCATTTTCAGGTGACTTATTGATTTTGATTCTCTTCTTCGTCCCCGTCGCCGTAATTTCCGTCGCCGTAGTTAATTGGAGGCTGAGTAAGCATGGCAACTGTTTTGGCGGGCACTGTGTAGACTTTATTGCCTCCCAGATACGTCGCTTCCAGGAGTATGTCCTTGATCGTGTTCGGTTGAACCTTTCGGGGGTCTTTTTGAAGAACGACAAAATCCGCTAGCTTGCCCGGAGTAATTGAACCTTTGATGTTTTCTTCGAAGGTGGCATACGCTCCGTCCAACGTCCAGACCTTGATCGCCTCATCGACGCTCAGCTTCTGGTTACCGCCGACGACGACACCCTGAGAGCTAGTGCGAGTGACCATATCCTGAATGCGGAGCAACGGATCTGCCGCGGAGATTGGCGAATCAGAGTGGCCAGCCACGGGGATACCCATATCGGTCGCAGTGCGGTAGGCGTGCATCATCGAGAGACGCTTTGGACCATAAGAGGCAAGGATATCTCCGTACTCCCACATATAGGAGTGAAAGACGAGAACTACTCCGTCCTTCTTCGCACGATCCAGCAGAGACTGATTCATGACGCTCGCGTGCTCAATTCGCCAGCGAGCATCGGGACGAGGGTTCTTCGCTTCGGCACGCTCGATCGCGGTGAGAACCATGTCTATCTCACGGTCGCCGTTAGAGTGCGTCGCAACCTGCCATCCAGCGTCCCACCACCTTTGAAAATCTTCGTCCAGCTTTTCCTGAGTACGAGCGGGCGGGATACCAAAATAGTCCGGCCGGTCCGAGTAGGGCTCGCTCAGCCATGCAGTGCGGCCGCTGAGCGAGTTCCCCTGATAGTTCTTGAGAGCGGTGATCCGAAGGCGGTCGTCGCCGAAGCCCCGTTCGATTCTAGCTGCTTGAAGCTCGTCGAACGAGCCGGCACTGAACATGAAATCCAACGCGAATCATGTCGGTTGGGATGGCGGCCCAACAGTGCGTCGTTATATCCATAACCGCTGATCCTTGCGGGAGCCACAGCAGCCTGCCGCTTGAGAGCAGCAACCAGTTCGTCGATTCGGTTGCGTTGAGCTCACCTGATCCGCGTACCAGGTCGTAAGCGAAGGTCATGTCGATCAGCCAGATCGACTCATTCAGCGTCGCGAATAGACACGCGCACCCCAGTCTGACTGCTTTCCGTAGTTGTCGACGATAGGATAGTCTTTGTATTTGTCTGCGTAGAGCTTCAGGATCTCTGCCGCATGCTGCGCGTATATCTCCTTCCCGGTCATGCGATACGCAATGCCTAAGATCAACGCGTCATGGCTCAACATGTCATGCATGTAGTGGTAGTGCACATCGCTGATGGGCCAGTCCTGATAGTCCTTCCCCGTGTCTGGACAAATGTTGTGGTTTGGCGGATGGAACTCCAGGTGAGTCCCGGTTTCGGGGCAGACATACCAATGTGCCCACTGGGCAGCCTTGTCGGGTGCAGTCACTCTGGTGAGCCCGAACTTATTAAAATAGTCTTGCGGATATCCATCGGCCTCCTTCAAAACAGCTGTTAGCGCAGCCTTGGCCCAAGGTTCATGCTGAACCATCGCTTTGCGCGTTTCGAAATCCTGTAGTGTCAGGAAAAGATGGGGCTCAAGCGATGGGTCTGGGACGGGTGTCGCTTGAGCACCCGCAAGGGTTCCCAGTAACAATTCCATCAAAAGTGCGATCTGAAAAATTCGATTGATTTTCATGCGCCTGGAGGAAGACCACCTAAGTAGTAGACGCTTAGATTCGTGGCAGCTTTTATTAGTCGCTCAAGTGCGGGATGGGGAAAACGTTGTGCGTAAGGAGGTGCCCAGCCAATCTGGTCTCCATTGATCGTCTTCGGTATCTCTTGTTGTACGCCAGTCGCTTTGACGAAGGGCGTCGGATCCTGGAGACCGGCTACCGAAAAGTTGACGAGGCGATGAATCGCGCCGTTTGCATGGGCATAAAGATCAAGATGATTGGCTTCTCCAAACTCTGCGAGCAGGACAAGAGGTGCAAGGGCATAAAGATGATAGTGCAAGGCTCGGCCACCCCGAGCCATTTCTAATGGAAGCGCGCCGTCGGGTTGTATCTGGTCAACTCCATTATCGTAAGTTGACATTGCCCAATCGAATTCTTTGCGATTATTCGCTGCCACTCCAATCGCGGCAAGTTCGACCCCGGCCCAATAGAGATGATTGTTTTGACTGTCCCCATGCCCCACTCTCTTATGTGCGTCGTAATAGCCGATTGTTTGTTCTCCAACGCTCTGCATCCAGTTGGCGATAGTTTCGGTCTGCTGTGGCGTCGCTATACCCGTTTCACGAATCTTGAGATAGGCGATTGCGATGGCGCCGACGACCCAACCCTGCACGTAGTACGCCTGATTCGATGACATCTTTCCAGTCAATGAGTGTTCCTGCGCCAGCGTCAGGATCTGGATCATCGCACATTGGGCCGCCTTCCGCGAGCCTGTAGTACGGTAATCGTCGGCCGCTTTGACGATGGCCATCCCGATATTTTTTACTCCGTCACTCGATTTGCGGTATGCCTCCTGCCGCACTGGATCAATGATGGAGTGGGTTGGATCATCCAACCTGTAGAAGCCGTCCGTCACCAGATCCGGAGCTATATGTGCAATGGCCGGGCATGCGAAGGGTGTCTCCGTTATGGTGACAGGCTTTCCATCCCAGGGAGAACGAAGAGGTTGTACCGGTGCTGCGGCGAGAACTGGAATGGAGGCAGCAAACAGAGCCAGAAAAATAACGCACATCGAGCCCTTAGTGTAGTTTTTATTGATCCAGCCCTTGAATCGTACGGAACTATTCATCTTTGTATCCTTCATTCGATCAAACTACTTATGTGGCGACGCGCCTTCACTCGAGATCGAACATCACGACGATTCGGGTCGCCCGTTACTTGAGAAAAAGATGGTCACCCATTTGGGTGACCATCCAGTAGGTATATAGGAAAGCGAAAAGGTTAAAAGAAGAAGCGCGTGGATAATTGCATCGTGCGAGCAGGTTGCGTGCCCGTGATCTTCCCGAAGCCCGACGAAGTAGCGAATGTTGCTGCATTTCCAGCCGCCGTTACAGAGAGAGCGCCGCTGGGCGACTGAAAATTTGTATGGTTGATGACATTGAAGGCGTCCACACGGAACTGGAACTTCAAGGCTTCAAGAATCTTGAAGTCCTTCGAGACAGAGGCATCGAAGTCCACCTCGCCGGGCGCCCGGTTAGAGTCGCGGGATACATTACCGAAACCCGTAGCGACAATTTGCGTTCGTACGCCGTTGATGGTGTTGTAAACCGGCCCTGATGCTGTTAATGGGAAGTTAGGATCGGATGCGGAGACGTAGTATTGCAGCGCTGCCCCGTTCGTAGTCGGATGCGCAAGCTTGAGAAGCTGGGCGTTTCCGTTGGGACGCTGCGATGAGCCCGGGATCTCGTTCGTCTGCGTGATGTTGATGGGCAGTCCGGTGTGGCCTATGAAAACCGGCGAGATATGCCAGTTACGCAGCCACCACGGACCTGGGGTGGTATAGATCATAGCGATGTTCACTACGTGCTTGACATCAATATTGCTGACTGCGAGGTCCTTGATGAAGTTCGGACCAGCGACAGCGTATTGTGAGTTCGCCGTTCCATTCGGAGCCGAGAAATTGTAGATGGTGCTGCCATCATCCATACTCTTGGCAAAGGTGTAGTTGGAGAGAACAGCAAGCCGGGTGTTGAACTGGCGGCGAACTGTTACCTGCAACGCGTTGTAGTTGGAGCCGCCTGAGTTGTTATTTACCTGGAACTGCTTAAGATTCGGGAATGGTGATGCATTTTGGGTCGCGACGCTGGTGTTGGCGAGCGTTACCGCAGGTACCGACGAGAGGGGAACAACGTTTTCGTTCAGATTATAGGAGAGGTGGAGCGCATGGTTTCCGACGTAGTTGACCTCAAGAGTAAGTAAGAGAGGCAACTGACGCTGGACGCCGACGTTCCACTGCTGCACCAGCGGCATGTGGTTCTGATCGTTGAACGAGATGCCGACGCTGTAAGGGTTGCTCGCTGAGGACCCCACCAAGGCGGCAAAGGGATTTTGCAGATTTGGAGGAGGTGCGAGCGGGAGACCTTGCGAAAGCGAGAATGGCTGAGCAACACCCGTTCCCAGATTGTTGTTGCTGATGACATTGTCAAATCCAGGGTAGGCAAGTTGGCCGCCGAGGTTCTGAAAGATGGTTCCATAGAAGGTACCGAATGCCCCACGGACGACGGTTTTATCATTGACACTATAGGCCAGGCCAAAACGTGGCGAAATGTTGGCCTTTGGGGTGGTGATATTGAGCGAACGGGAAACGCCATTGAGGCCAGCCGCCCATAAGTTTCCAGTGACAGGGTCGATGCGGCTGTAGATATTGGTGGCGATCGTCAGCGGCGACTCGTACTCGTAGCGAATTCCTACGTTGAGAGTCAGCTTCGGAGTGACCCTCCAGTCATCCTGTAAAAAAAGCCCGAAATTGTAGTTGCGCCTACCGGTCGGTGGCTGGGACTGCTCGTACTGGGCAGTCTTGATCTTGCCGAGAAGAAAGTCGGCAATTTGCGTGTTGGGATTGCCAGCAGCGCCATGGTTCGTAATGGTGCCATCGAAGAGGATCTGCCCCTCGGGACTTGTGGCAGGGTTATACGAGTTGAACTGGTTTTTGCGAAGCGATGCGCCGAATTTGAAAGTATGTGGACCGACCGTCTTCGTCACGGTACCGAAAGGGGTGTACGTGTTGGTGATATTGACCTGGTTCGTGTTGGTGTCCGCACCAATGTCGCTGATAGCGTTTGTACTGCTGGTTGAAGTAGCGCCAGTGGTGGCGCCGAAGATAAGTTCCGGCGTCTGATCCAAAGGCAGCGATGCTATCCCGAGCTGCTGCGATGCATTCTGGCCGACTCCCGGAGGATTGCGGAGCACAACGTTGCGGAAGAAGCCCATGTTCAAATCCATGACCAGGGTTGGGGTCCATACACGGGTGTAATCGATGGAGGGCAGCCATGCATTGTTACAGGTGCAGTCCCACGTTGTGTTGAGCAAAGTGCTGTTCCAAGAGACTGGGTTAGGCGTCGAAGTAGTGAAGCGGTAGACGTTAAAAGACAACCTGTCTTTTAACGTGAGCTGCTCATCCACACGGGCCACTAGCTTGACGGTCGTGTTCTGAAAGTTTTGCTGCGACGTCCAGTTACCTGTATATCGGTTATTCGCCGCGTCGTACGAACCAATGGTGTTGGGAAGTGGCAGCAGGGCAAGTATCTTCGCAGCAGCAGGATCGATGGGACCGATCTTGTTGTTCGCGAACGCTGGTGAAGTTGTGCTTCCGGGTTGATAAATTTTCTGCGGCGCATTGGAGAGGTCACCCGTGCGTTGGGCAGCAGTCGGAGTGGTAAACGCAAGATTTGTCGTAGACGGAGAGAACGTGCGGTCATAGTTGACGAAGAAAAACGTCTTGTCACGTCCGTTGTAGAGATAAGGTATCCGAACTGGGCCGCCGACAGAACCACCAGCCTGAAAGAAGCGGTCTCGCGCGCGAGGAGTGACTTTGCCCGTTGTCGAGTTGATGGTCAGTTTATTGAAGAACTTATTGGCATCGAGCGCCTCATTGCGTAGGAGGAAGTAGAGATTGCCATGATAGACGTTAGTGCCGGAGATGGTATTCACGGAAATGACGGCACCTGAGGTGCGACCATACTCGCTCGGTGCGTTGGTGGTGATTACGCGGAATTGATCGACACCATCTGGCGAAGGCAACGTCGCTGGTGTTCCGGTCGAAGCGACAATCGTTGAAACACCATTTAGTAGCACTTCAGTGTTCAGGGTGCGGCTGCCGTTGATCGAGAGCTGAGAGGTCGATGGCTGATTGCCAGCGCCACCATGCGCTACGCCCGGGATAAAGGACAGTAGATTTTCTGTGGCACGCTGCTGCAACGGAAGGTTCTGAACCTCCTGCGGCGAAATAAGGCTCGACACATCAGACGTGCTGCGATCCAACTGTTCGCCCCTAGCCTCAACAGTTACCACTTCGGCGGTACCGCCCAGTTGCATCGAGATGTTAATCGACGCGATCTGTGCAACCGTCGCGATGAGTCCATTAATCACCGCCTGCTTCAGACCATCCGCCGAGACAGTAATCCGATAGGTCCCGGGAATCACCTGAGGCGCTACAAAGGCGCCAGCAGAGTCCGATACGCCGTTGAATACAACTACATTGGTCTGCTCATTGACAATGACGACCTTAGCGCTAGGCACCAGTGCACCGGTAGGATCAAACACCTGTCCACGGATAGTCGCATTGGTATTTTGCGCGTACGCTACACCGGAGCCCGAGGAAATGCCAGGTAGCACGCACCATCCGATAAGGCCTAGCATTACCATCGCAGTCGGACTCAGCAGAATGCATCCGACCTGATATAGAGCTTTTTTTATTGTCTTAGTGAAATTCATGAGAAAGCCTCCAAAGTACTAACTTTTCTGCATAAACGAAGTTTTCGTGTCATCGCGTTTTTTTCTCGAGAAAATAAGCGCATCGTATGAGGGATCGTCTCTCCGAAAAACCAGCCGCGCATTATCATCCGGAACAAACGTTGTCTTGATAAGTTTGTAGATAAAACAATTGCGGACACCATAAGAAAACATAAGAAGAAGCGTTGTCAACTCCCCTTGCTGTTCTGAATGCCATGAGGTAGCTCATCGTGACAATCCACTATGGAATTGATTCAGTTTGAGCACATTCGGAGCGATCGCATCTGTTCTGTTTGGAAGACAGATACACTACTCCAAGCTTCATATTTTGTAGTAACCGGGAACAAAATCCTTTAGTATCTGGGAATTAGACATCTTCACAGTCAGTCCTAGCTGGGGTAAGCTTCAGCGCCGATTCGGGCCTCTCTGTGCGACTATCTGTCCTAGAAGATCCTGCACCTGCGAAGATTTTGGATCAGCCTTGACGGCGGCCTCAGCCTCATTTTCTGCTTCAGGTAAGCGATGCATCTGCAGAAGCACCACGGTATAGGCCATGTGAGCGTTCGCGTCGGTGGAATCCAGCTGAACGGCCTTCTGAAGATGGAAGGCAGTCTGCCTCCAATCACCTTTACCGGCCAACAGGCGACCAAGGTTAGCCCGGGTTTCGGCATCGTATGGATTGGTACTCAACGCCGCGCGGAAGGCTATCTCTGCACCTTGTTGGTCTCCCATCTGCGCCAGACCTGCCCCTAAATTGTTTTGCGCGTGGGCGAAATCTGGCTTGAGCTGAAGTGCTTTCCTAAGATGATCTATTGCTTGTTCCCGCTTTCCCATTCTCAATTCAATCAACGCCTGCTCGTACCACAGGAGCGCATTGGCCGGTTCCCCTTCGATGGATTTCTGCAGAACCGCCAATGCCTGGTCTTCCTGCCCAGCGCTCCCGAGAGTCGCTCCAAGGCGTCTTTGAGCGCGCGACGAAAGGGGATCGAAGGCCAGCGCTTGTCGATAGGCGTCTATCGCTCCTGAAAGGTCACCGCTATGTCGCATCGCGTCGCCAAGTTCGACATAGAAATTGGGCTGGTCGGGATGCTGTACGCGGATCGCATCTTCTAAACGCGGGACGCCCGCCTCCAGATTGGAGCTATCAATCACCTGGGCAAGCGCGTCATGGAGATCGTTCGTCGGGATAGGATTTTCATGGTCCAGCAGGTAGCGCTTCACCTCACCGTGATATGCGTTCGCGGCATTCGCAGGGATCTCCTGCCGCTTCGCCAGCAGTTCTTTGGACGATGGTGGGCGCCTCTGGCTGATTCGCCATATAGCCGAAAGACGCCTGATCGTAGTGCCGGATGCGGTCCGGTAGAGAGCGGCTTGTGGTTTCGAGATGGCATTGTTCGCAGACCTCCATCTTGCGCTCGTTGGTTAAGCGCGCTGGATTAAGGATTAGCATGCGAATCCGCGGGCCCGGCGTGCCAGACTGCGCTGCTTTCACATGTGCTGCTCCGGGGCCATGGCAACGTTGGCAATCGATACCTTCCGGCAGAGGATCGTTATAGGCGGGATTCGCTGAAAGGTCGCGATGTGCCGTAGCAGGAATCTCCGGATACGCGTTGTGACAGAACATTTATTCGTACGCAATCGGTCGGCGTGTCATCGGGTGGGAATTGTCATACCCCGGATTCATCCCCAGTGACCGCCCAACTCCGCATACCACGCCAGCGTTAGTTCGATCAGCGTGCCGTCCTCTTCTCGATGCAAATATGTACGCACGTGGTCCAGAACCCATGATGTAGTCGATCTGCAACTCTTCGACGTTGTCGGGTTTCCCGTCGAATCCCTGTTGCCACCGCCGTTGGAAGTACTTCCCCCCATGTTCCGACATGCTGTAGTATGTGCCGGACGCCGAGTGGAAAAATTGGCGATCTTTGACGGGAGTCTCGACGGTATCTTTCGCTTGCGGTCTATAGAAGGCGCGTGCCATGCCGGTGGTTGCATATGTCGCTGCTTCGGCAATGTGACACTGAGCGCAGCTTTTCGGATCCGCGTATGCGTTTACTATTGTCTGATCTGGTTTTTTCCAATTCCATAAACACAGGAAAATACTTGCGGCAACCATCACCGCCGACAAACAAACCACAACTACCGAACGTCTTTTCATTTCGTATTTTTAGCCGGTGCGACCGAAACTCGATACTACCCAAAATCATTCGCTTCGTCACGAAAATGACAGCCGCTAGTCAGCAAGCGGCCGAGTGTTGCCTAACAGCCAGATTGCGAAAGGACATGGAATGCACCCGAGGAAGCGAGAGTGATTCACCGGTCCGAAAGATGTGCGTACTTCTTTTAGGAGGGACATAGCATCATTCGCGGACATATTTTTATTGAGCCATGGCACGTTGCCCGCGAGCAGCACCTTCCCCGAGCCTAAGTGGTGGCTTTGCATAGCAATCGAAGTATTAATCGCTGGACAGGGTCAAACAGCCGAGATCGGATCTGAAATCCATTTTCGACGAAGCCATCGAGCAGGCGCTCCTCATCAAGGACTCGCAAGAAAGGTGTTCAGTCGCGCTAGACCAACCCAGCTGAACGCAAAATTTAATTGGATTTGACGTTAACCGAAATCGTCCGCGTAGGTCTAATCCCCATTGCATGACGATCTCAGCCTCTTCGATCTCAGCCCGAACCCGTATTGGCCTCACGTTGAACTTTTGATTTTCGGAACTTTTACATTCTTTTTCCCGTAATCCCAAAGGGACGGTACTTCAAATGAGTTTCCCGAAGCGTGCCTATCGCAGCGCGGTGGAGAAGTTCTGCCTACTGCTTCTCGTTATCCTCCTCGCGCATTCGTCTCTTGTTCTTGCGCAAACCGCTGGCAGCCTCCGTGGACAAGTGCTCGATCCGAGCGGTGCGGTCGTACCCGGAGCTACGGTAACTCTCACGCAAGGAAGCAAAGTCCTCACCGTCCAGTCCTCCCGCGACGGCGCATACAGCTTCACTGCGGTTCCCTTCGGCTCCTACGCTCTGGCCGTTGACGCCGAGGGTTTCGCCCATTTTTCGAAGGCAAATGTCCTGATCCTCTCCGATCATGTTCAGCAGCTCAACGCGACCTTGGCCATCGCCATCCAGCAACAGGATGTCCAAGTCACTGGCGAACACCAGGGCGTCAGTCTCAGCCCTGACGAAAATTCGAGCGCAATCGTCCTCAAGGATCGCGACCTCGACGCACTCTCCGACGATCCCGACGAGCTCCAAAACCAGTTGCAGGCACTGGCAGGCCCAGCCGCCGGACCTAATGGCGGCCAGATCTACATCGACGGCTTCACCGGCGGCCAGCTACCCCCAAAGTCTTCCATCCGCGAGATTCGCATTAATCAAAATCCATTCTCAGCCGAGTTTGATCGCATCGGCTACGGAAGAATCGAGATCCTCACCAAGCCTGGCTCCGACAAATTGAAGGGCCACATCGGCGTGTTCGGCAGCACTTCGGCCCTGAATACGCAAAACCCTTTAGCGAAAGATCAACCAAGCTACTACCTCTATTTCTTGCAGGGAGACGTCAACGGCCCGCTCTCCAAAACCGCCTCCTATTTCTCCAGTGCTTCTTACTTCAACAAGCAGAATCAAAATATCGTCAACGCAGTCAATCCTGCCAATACGGCGACGACGCTGAATGTAGTGGTGCCGAATCCCACAACCTTCTTCTACGGTAGCCTGCGCGCCGACTTCCAACTCGGAAAGAGCAACACTCTGACTATCCGCGACTCCATCAATCGATCAACCCAGACCGGCGGAGGCGTCGGCGTGCTGAACCTTCCCGCGCAGGCATTTGACCTGAACAATCAGGAAAACGCTCTTCAGGTTGGGGATACAGTAGTCGTCAACTCACACCTAATCAACGAGACCCGCTTCCAGTGGCGCCGAATCCGCAACAATCAGGTCGCCGACTTCTCCACTCCAACCATCACCGTTCAGGGTGCCTTTATTGACGGAGGCAACAACTCCGGCGTAGTCCGCGATCATCAGGACATCTTTGAACTCCAGAACTACTCGACTGCTACCGCTGGCACCCACACCCTGCGTTTCGGCACACGTCTCCGTGCCTATCGCGCCGCCAACTACTCCACCTCCGGAGACAACGGCAACTACATTTTCCAATCCCTGTCGCAGTACACAGCCGGCACGCCTCAGCGATACCAAGTCACCGTAGTCAACAATCCCCTCGCCCGCGCTCTCATCTTCGATGGCGCTCTCTTCTATCAAGACGACTGGCGATGGAAGCCGAACCTCACCCTCAGCTACGGCCTTCGCTTCGAAGGCCAGAACTACATCAGCAATCACGCCGACTGGGCCCCGCGCATTGCTATTGCCTGGGCTCCCGGCCATCCCGGCAAAACCCCGCCCAAAACCGTCTTCCGCGGTGGCTATGGCTGGTTCTACAACCGCTTCACGGTGCCCAACTCCTTCAGCTCATCCACTGGCACTCCCTACATCATCCGAACCATCCACCAGAACGGCATCAACCAGCAAAGCTTCGTCGTCGACAATCCAGATTTCTTCAACCCCACAGCGCCCGCCCCGCCCGCAAGCCAAGTGGGCACGAGCTCAACCCTACCAACCATCTCCACCATCGACCCACACTTTCGTGCCGCTCTCGATATGCAGGGAGGAATCGGAGTAGACCGTCAGATCAGCAAGCAAGTC
Organism: Edaphobacter aggregans; assembly: GCF_003945235.1. Lineage (NCBI taxonomy): Bacteria > Pseudomonadati > Acidobacteriota > Terriglobia > Terriglobales > Acidobacteriaceae > Edaphobacter > Edaphobacter aggregans. The sequence continues at coordinate 4,899,675 of NZ_RSDW01000001.1, read as the reverse complement.
ACCCTCAACGCCACCTACCTCTACACCCGCGGCGTGCATCAGTATCTCTCCAACAACGTCACCGCGCCGGACTTCGACCCTACGACCTACACCGTCACCGGCAGCCTTCCCGATTACTACAACTTCCAATTCCAATCGGGAGGTGTCTACAGTCAGCATCAACTCATCCTGTCTACAAGCGCACGTTTTCACCACCTCTCACTCAACAGCACCTACACCTTCAACGAAGCAAAGAGCGATACTCAGGGCGTCACCTGGTTCCCATCGGTCGCGCAAAATCCCCACCTCGACTACGGTCGCGCCAGCTTCGGCATTCGGAGCCGATTCTTCCTGCTCGCCAGTTACTCTGCGCCACACGGAATCGTCTTCGCGCCTCTCCTGGCGGCGCAGTCCGGCACACCCTACAACATCTCCATCGGCAACGATCTCACCGCCAACAATCAGTTCAACGCTCGGCCCACCTTCGGTACCTGCGGTGCTGCCAACGTTGTCTCCACCTCGTTCGGTTGTCTCAACACAAATCCGGTGGGCCTAGGCGAGAAGATCATTCCCTACAACCTTGGCGTCGGCCCCTCGAACGTCGTCTTTCACATCCGCGTCAGCAAGGTCTTCGGAATCGGACCCAAAACTGAAAGCGCCTCCGGAGCCAACGGTCCCCAGGCCAATTCAAATGTCAGCGGCCGCGGACTCAGTGGCGGTCAGGCCCAGGTCCGCATCGACGCGACGGTTCCACGCAGGTACAGCCTGACCCTGGTCGGAGCAGCCTTGAACGTCTTCAACATAGTCAATCTGGGTACACCCAACGGAGTCATGAACTCCTCTCTCTTCGGCCAGACACAATCGCTCGCATCCGGCCCCTTCGGATCCCCAACCCCGGGCAACCGCACCATCTTCTTCCAAGCTCTCTTCGCTTTCTAGTCAAGGAAATTAGCAAGCTACGTTCGCGGCCTAGAAGTTCTCCGAGGCGCATCTTTATGATGCGCATCTATCTCAATCTATTTTGGCTCTCAGACAGCGCAGGGCTGTCTTGGCCGCGTTGTACCCACACATCCCATGCACTGCTCCTCCCGGTGGAGTAGATGACGAGCACAGATAGAAATCGCTTGCGGATGTACGATACTGTCGCCAGGTCGGACGAAAGAGGAGCTGGCGTATATTCACGGCTCCCCCACCAATATCTCCACCGACAAGGTTTGCATCCATCGCTTCGAGATCCGCGGGCGCCAATACTCGGCGCGCCAGAACGCAATCGCGAAAGCCTGGCGCAAATCGCTCGATTTGATTTTCCAGAACTTCTAAATAATTGGTCCGCGAACCGTTAGGAACATGACAGTACGCCCATGCAATGTGTTTGCCTTCAGGCGCTCGTAACGGATCAAACAGCGTCGGCTGTACAACCAGTACAAACGGCCGACTAGAGATTCTTCTCTGCGATATCGCTGCCTCGGAAGCCGCAATCTCTTGCGTACTTCCTCCCACATGCACTGTGGCTGCCCTCAGGCATTCCGTGGCCGTCCATGGAATTGGGCTGACCAGCGCATAGTCGACTTTGAAGACGCCGGGACCATAGCGATACTTCTTCAATTGACTTCGATAACGTGGCGCAAACTTGTTGTCCGATATATGCAGCAATTGTTGAGGCGTGAGATCACACAACGTGAGGTCGCACGGCGGCAACTGGTGAAGGCTTTCGATGCGCATTGAAGTACGAATGCGCCCACCTAAAGCGGCAAGATAACCTGACAAGGCATTCGTAATGGATTGAGAACCGCCGCGAGGGATTGGCCATCCTACCGCATGTGCCGAGGCACCCATCACCATGCCGAAGGACGCACTGAGTGGCTGGCTGAGGCTCAAAAAAGAATGCGCTGAGAGTCCGGCGAAGAGGGCGCGTACCCGTTCCGTACGAAATCGACGCAGCGCCACAAAGCTTGCGGAAGGAAGCGCATCCAGTGCAAACCTTGCCAGCAAAAAGGGATGGCGTGGCCACACCAGCAATGGGCGGAGAATGTCGTGCGCCAATTCCGGCCAGTGGTTTGCGAAGGGCTCTATTAGGCCGCGCCAGGCCACACCGTCTTCACCCAACGCTGGTTCTGCATCATCGAGATTGCGCTCCAACAACACGGCGCTGCCGTCGTCCATGGGATGCGCGAGGACAGTCGGTGAGTGGATCCATTCAAGACCGTAATCCTGCAGGGGCAACGTGGAAAAGAATGGCGAGCCGACCGCCATCGGATGCACTGCGGAGCCGAAATCATGGTGGAAGCCGGGCAGCGTCAGCTCCATGGTGCGCGCAGCTCCTCCAGGCTGCGACTCGGCTTCGAAAACCTCTACGTCCAGGCCAGCCTGTGCCAGCACAATGGCAGCCGCTAAACCGTTCGGACCGGCGCCGATCACACATGCTTTCATTTGCTTTAGATCCTGCGCGAAACGGCTGTAAGGAGACAGAAGCATATGCTTGGACTTTGACTTGGCCTCCTCTTTTCCGAGTTGTTCAACAGGATGTGAATCAATCCTGCGGCGGGGACAGTCGCGGCTCTGCCAGGATACCGATTCTTCCAGTAGGATCAATTGCCAGCGTCGGTGCATAGGTACCCAATAGTTGGCGCCGCCACCAGATACCCTGCGTTCGCTTCTCTCCCATCGTGCTGAACCAGTATTGCCACAGAACTGCTCGCACCATTAAGGGTGGCTTATCAGTAAATGGGTTCCGCGCGAATAACTGAAGCACGTCCGGATCGTTGATTAACAATAGCTCTTCCGTACGCGGAACAATCGGATATTGCGACCACGTACCCAGTGAGGCAAACCACAGGTTCCAGTCAAAGCGTGGCTGGTAGGGCGCGTAGATGCGCGGCGCCTCCGTTACATCCTGTGGTTTATAACGGAAGGGATAAGCAACCCAGGTCTGGCCATCGTTCGATCCCTGAAATTCAATTTCGAACCGGTGCGGCGTCATTACTGCAAATAGGCCATATTGATTGGCAATCCGAAATGGCTCCAACGACATGACGGGGCCTTCTGGCAGAGGAATTCGTCGCCAAAACATTTGCAGCATCGGCAGCGTTGTCGCATAGAAAACCAAACTCAATGCCACTGCAATCACGGCTAGTCGTAGGGTGTGAAGGTGTTGCACGATTCGAGTGGGTTGCACTTGTGGCGAGGTTCCGCTCGCCTCCGACGGTTCTTCGCTTGATAGGTCACTTTCAAGCTTTGCCTTAGACTCTTCAGTTAGAGGTAGGCCGGCTCGCCAATGTATCGGCACGAAGCGCACTAGAAAGCGATCATCCAATAGCAGGAAGCCGAGCGCCAAAACAATGTAGTTCAGGAACGTATAGTTGGCCGTCAGGATGACCACAATCTGCCAGGGCGTGACTAGGAAAAAACACACAATCCGCCAACGTCGCGATAAAAAAAGCATCCACACCAACACCAGTTCCATACCCAAGGTAGCTACCACGGTCCAAGCGTGAAACCAGTGGGGTAGATGCTGCACGTACCAGCCAATCCAGGTGGGTAGGGGGCCATTTTGGTAGTACTGATCCATAGCTGTCAGATGGCGCCACTGCTCATCTCCGCTGGCGAGCTTTACGACACCCGACTCGAAGTAGATACGAAACCACTCCCACCGCAAAAGAAATAAGCTAGCGCGTGGGGGGAACCAGGCGTTTCCCCAGCCTGGAAAAAATCCGCCGGGCGCAAAGAAAAGCGCAAGAAAGCCTGCCTCCAACAACATGCCATCGGACTGATAGCCGGAAAAGTCTCCGGCCGCGCTGACAAAGGATAGAAAACATACAAGGCAAACCACAAACATGGCGCGTGGCCAAACATTTGCGACGATCACCAGCGAAGCAATGATACCGGCCCAGCACATCGCCATCAGCATATGCGTGCTGCTCGAAAACCATAGCAACGTTGGCGCGAACCAGAGACGCAGCGGCCCTAAATCTTTCGCGACCGATGCCAAGTACTCGTCTGCCGGAAGAATTCCATGTGGACCAATCAGGCCGCGAATCTGAAAGACCAGAGAATAGAACGCAGAAAAATAGATAAGGCCGAGCGCCCGCAGAAAGATCCATCGCGATATCTGATGGTCAGACACACCCTGCTCGGGGTCAAACCAACGACGGATCGTTCGTGCGATGAACCCGCTCATCGATGTCGCAAATTATAGTGGCAAGCCCCTAACAACGAATGGCGATATACAGTCCCTTTGACCCAACGAAGAGGGCACTTGTACTCGATGTCCGTGAAGGGCGAAGAAGATCTCTATGACCGAGACATCTCCATACAATAAAAGCTCGACATATCGCCATATCCAGACGATGGTCAAGTGTCCGCCCTGTTTGTCGCGTGTCTGCTGCATCATCGTAGTGGTGAGTTTTTTCATCGCCGGCATCCTTGTCTTCAACGTTTCAAACACATCAATAACTTGGGGGGCTCAACGCATCCAACTGGAAACCGGCCTTCTCATCCCCATCTGTTATCACCAACTGAATTTGAGTTTAAGCACTTCGATACGTAGAAGCTGACTCGCCAATACCGATTAGCCCTCATTGACGTGCATCCGACTGCGCGCGCGCCGTCATTTGCCCTATGAAGCTTGACGGTCGAGGGGGGTGCCCGCCTGAGTATTCACTCAGGCTTTCGGAAACGGACCGTTCACCGCGTGTGCCCGTGAACGCAATTTCGGATCAGGTAGCCGTCACACAAAGAGTCGAGCGCGCTAAGCGATGCATTGGCAACCTCGGCATTGATCTGCCCTTCCTAGAACTTCACGCTGGCCCCCAACCAGAGAGTCCGATTGCCGGGATCCGGACCGAAGAACCCTCCCGGTGAGTTCGTACCGGTAATCACGCCGAAGTTGTTGTTGCTCCCCGTGCTGCACAACTGGCCGCTGCCGGGAACCGGACCGACAGTTGTGGCATCCCCTGGGCAGGAGACATTCGGGTTGGCAAAATGGGGCGTGTTCGTAAGGCTGAAGGTGTCAGCCCGAATCTCCAGTATGTACCGCTCAAAAAACCTGAAGTCACGAATCACGCTCAGGTTCAGGCTGAAGTATCCGGGACCGCGAAACTCGTTGCGGTTGGTGTTTCCGAAATGAGCGTTAGCCGGGCTGGTAATGAGCGGCGCAGCAAAGGCCGCCGGGTCGAAGAAGTGACAACTAAGATCGCCCTGCGCGCAGGTCTGGCCGGTGCGCTTCGGCTTTCCGTTAGTCTTGCGATAAATGCCGACGAGATCGGCGGTCTGTCCAGCGCCATTCGCGTTCAGATTGCCCGCGGCACCCACGGTGAATGGGGCTCCCGTCAGAATGCTCATCAGAGGATTAATCTGCCAGCCTCCGAGGAGCCAACTGCCCGGACCAGTCTGCATCCAACGCTCGTTTTTGCCGAATGGCAGTTGCACGACACCAAAGATCTGGACATTTTGGCTGCGGTCAAAATTCGCCACCGAACGATTCTTTTGCCAATACGCAGGGTACGGGAAGGCAAGCGAACCAAGATCTTCATTGTCCGAGTAGCTGATCGCCTTCGACCATGTCCAGGCGAGGCCAACGGAAGAGGCACCGAATCGCTGCGTAACTTTGGTCTGCAACGAGTTGTAGAAGTTGTTCTTGAACGGCACCAGCGCATTGATGGTTCCGGTGTAGTTTTTGCCGAGCGAGGTACTCAGAAGTCCCCCCGCGGTACCAGTGCCGGGAGCAGATGCATTCACATTCAGGTTAACCAGCGGCCGAACCGCCCGTGCGCCCACGTAGCCGGTTTCGAACACAAGTCCTCTCCCCATCTCCTGCTGGAACGTGAGGTTGTAGGAGTTGATGTACCCCCGCCGAAATGGGTTTTGGATCGTGGTGGTGCTGATATTGGTGGGAAGTGGGATGACACCGCTCGAAAGGTCTGGAAGCGGCGCGAGTATGATGCCCGACGGGACGGAGTAGCTTCCGCTGCCTAACCCGGTGGCGTTCAACCCGGTCAAGCTGGCTGCGGGGATGAAATCCGCAGTGTTGGCTGGTGTGTTCGTATCCAGCAGCACGGCCGGATACGCATTGCGGAAGTAGCGCCAGTTGTTAGGATCCGAGCTGATACCGTAGCCAGCGCGAAGCACCGTCGACGGCGTAATTCGCCAGGCGCCACCTACTCTCGGTAAGAACCGGCCGCCTCCCACATCGACACCAGAGTCGCGTGGAACATTGCCGAATCCGCCGATCGAGACGTTGCCAGTATTCAAATTGAGGACGCGAAGACCTTTGCCATTGTCACTGTATCCAAAGGGATAGAACTCCCAGCGGAGGCCCAGAGTGAGCGTCACATTAGGCACCACTTGCCAGTGATCCTGCACGAACCATGACCACTGCGACCAACGTAACGCAGTCGGGTTGAAGAGCGCTCTGGCTTTGCCGGTCGTGCCCGGAAGGCCGAACAGGAAGTCAGCCCAGGAATTGAACCAGTTTGGGGTTGTCCCCTGCTGAGCAGTCACGTAACCATTGAACGCGAACGCCCCGCGGGGCTGCTGGAATGTGCCGCCCTGCGGTTGGAAGTGGTTGAGCTGGCTGTGGTTCCATTCGATGCCGCCACGGAAGGAGTGCTTGCCCTTGTTCCAGCTCACGTTGGCGCCGGTGACGTACTGCTGGTCGCGGAAAAGGAACGGGTTCGCGGGTTGGGCATTGCCCAGGTTTGCTTGGTTGTTCGGGATAGTGCTGCCCGGCGGCGTTTGGGCGGTGGGGAAGATGAATCCCGGAAACCCATAGTAGAGGGACGGGTCGCCGGGAGCTCCTACGTTGTTGGTTCCCGGGATGTGCAGGTCATTGAGTCCCCGAGCCGAGGTGAGATCAAAGGTAGACCCAAGCCGCTGGCGGGTGAACCCGAAGTTCCAATCCAGCAATAGCGAGGGAGTGAATGTGTGGGTAGCTCCGAGGCCGACTTGCTGAATCAGGCCGGGAGCGTTGCCAAGCTGCCCGCCATTGGTCGCATCACCGATCGCGGCCCCTAACAGGGGCGGATCGAATATATAGCTCTTTGAGAAGCTGTACCTGCCGAAGACGGTGGATTTGGATCCGGGAATATAGTTGACCTTGAAATCGGCATTATCGCGAGTGAACGACGCCGTTCCGCTTCCGATCCAGTTGTTCAGGGCGTTGCCGGTCGCAAAGACCTGCGGGATCTCTGGCTGAAGCAACGTGACCATTGCTGCGGCCGCTGGATCGATGCGGCTCGGGCATATGACGTTCAACACTCCGTTGCAGGAGACCTGCTGCTTGCCTGCTCCATGAACATTGCCGGTTGCGGGATCGTAGATGATGGGGTTTCCCGGAAGAGCACGGAAATCGCCTGTTGTCATGGCCGCAGTTGGCAGCGTTCGGGTATCGGGCCCGGCCAGTTGCCGCTGCGTTGTGCGCTCGTAATCAACGAAAAAGAACAGCTTGTCTTTGACGATCCGCCCACCGAACGTACCGCCAAACTGTTGCTGATTATTCCTGTTTTTCTTCGGGTAAAGAACGGGGTCGGTCTGAAAGTAGTTGCGCGCAGCGAAGGCCTGATTGGTAAGGAATTCATGAGCGCTGCCGTGGAACTGGTTTGTGCCGGACTTAACCTGCACGTTCACAGCGGCGCCACCCGCCATTCCCTGCTCGGCATCGAACGCGTTGGTAACCACTTGGACGTTTTCAATTGCGTCCGCCGGCGGAACATAGGCAACATTCGCCGGCAGCCATGGGTATGCATTCTGGGCGCCGTCGATTCGAGTGTTGACCGTCTGGTTGGACTGCCCATTGACGTTGACATTGATGGATCGCTGCGGGTTGCCGGCAGGCGAGTTGGTCTCCGCCATCAGCCCCGTACCAGGTACGGTTTGCAGAAGGCGCTGGAAGTTTCGCCCCTGTGACCCCATGACCGGCAGATTGCTGATCTGCTGCGAGGTCAGATCAGTGTGGACATCGGCCCTGTCGGTTTGGAGTATCGGCGCCTCTGTGGTGACAACAATATTTTGTGTCGCGCTCCCAACCTTGAGTGGTGCATCCACACGAGCAGTTTCATTTACGCGTACCACCACGCCGGGGGTCTCCTGGGTGGCGAAACCTTGTGCGCTGATAGTGACTTTGTACGTGCCCGGCAAAAGCGCCGTAAATCGATAGTTACCGCTGGAGTCGCCGGTCACGGTCTGGCTGACGCCGGTCTGGACCTCTAACGCGATTACCTGAGCACCGGGGACCGCGGCGCCGCTGGGATCAGTTACTGTGCCGGTCAGCGTGCCGTAGAGCACCTGCGCCCTCGCTGGCATTGTTGCGAAGATTCCAAAAGCAAAAATTAGAAGCAGTGCGCCAAAGGCACACTGCTGGGCTGCAAGTACGCGTTGACTCACACCTGCAAACAGCTTGTTCCCACCTGTAATTAGGTCGTTCGCTAAAAGAGAATATCTCTGCTTATTCCAGCTCTTTACTCCTGGGGCCTTCGCCATATCGCCTCCTAAATTGCGGAAAATTCGCATTTACCTTCTTCAGGGCAATAACTGTCAGGATCGTGTCGGCCCTCCCCAAGCTGAGAGTGTTCTTCTAAGCTCGCGATAACCGCACGTGCTATTTGATTGTCGACCCGAACGATATGCATTTCTGCGAGGGTTGTCAAGACGGCAAAGGGGAGATGCTAGCATTTTTTTATAACGTTTGCGTTTCGGCACCTGGCGAATTCAATACACCAGGACAGACTTCTCAGCGCCGATATTATGTGATACTCAAACAAAGGACTCGCTTGCATCATTCGGAGCTGACAATCCGACAAAAAAACTGTTGGCCAATGTTTGGGACCGAGGATATGCCTGGCAAGACGATAAGCCCATAAGGGAAATCACTTTAGCTACCTTATCTAGATTTCGCGGTCCGTCTTCGATCTGTATTGTCGCCAAATCATCGATGAACGGAACTACATGGCCATGTGCATAGTCACTATCTCTTACACTTACCCGACTCTCTTCCTCTTACTTCTGTCGCGTTTCGATGAAAATTCTGATAGCTCCATTTTCGCAATCCTCGATAGAGAATTGCGAGGTGTGATGCTGCTGACCCCTGACCAATATTGATGATGCTGGCCCCTTCGCCGAGGTGTTTCACCCCAGCTTGCTTGGTGAGAAGAAATCCCCAATACATTGATGTTGAAGATCTTGTGGAACAGCTCTCCGTGACGGTTTCAATGGGCGAGAACTCATAGACATCTGAATTGTTGACGAGTATGTCGAGGCGTCCATAATTCTTGATCGCCGCGCGTCGATGATTCCTTGCGCTTGTGGCCTTGGAGACATCTCCGCCGACTGCGAGCGCTTTTGCCGCCACTTGCAGTGAGAGCTGCTCATTAGGAAGAAAGTACGACATTAGTCTCGGTACTAAGACGCGAGCCACCAACCGCCTACCACGGTAAACAGAATCAGAACGCAGAGTAGAAGCACACTGATCTGTTGTCGTCGGCTCCAAAAGATCCGCTCAATACATCGGCGACGCGCGCGGCTACTCGTACCCCTCCACCTCGGATAAGCCATGGCTTGACCCTCAGCTAAGAACCAAGCAGATCGAAGGCGGCATCCACTCTTCGGATGCCGCTTGATAGTTTTCGAGCGTTTCGGTTAGAAGTTGAAACTCACCTGTCCGGTGAAGGCTCGGGGTGAGACATAGTGCGTTCCCGAGAAGGTGGAAAGGAAGTTGTAAAGAGCGTACTTGTTCGTGATGTTGGTTGCGGTCAGACGAAGCCCCACCTTGTACCTGTCGCCATGGAGAAGGTTGTCTTCTCCTATAGCAATGTCAAAGAGGCTCCTCGGTTGAACGCGCGGTGGGTTGTGGTCCTCGTCCTCGGTGTTGGGCGCGGGGATTTTGACGAGATTCGAGGTAAGACCATTTGCATCGCACTGAGTAAAGCCCGAAGTGGGCGTGGCTCTTACGCCGTCGCAGATCAGTCCCGCCTGAAACTGCTGATCATACGTAAGGCCGCTGAGGTCAATTCCTGGCTGGCCGTTGGTCAGAGTGATAGAGGTCGGTCCGCATCCAGTGTTGGCGCCGATGGTGTTGTAGCAGGGCACCGCACCAGCGACAAGACCACCGTCATAGCGCCAGTTGAAGCCGAACCACGTGCTTTTGCGGAACGGCAATGTGTATTGCAGGTGCGTGGTCTGGTTGAATTTCTCGTCGTGGTCGATGCGGAACGGCAGCGTACTACCCACCGTTCCCGGCGTTGCGCCCACGCCGCCGATCTGCGGATTGAAGAAGCGCGCGGCTACCGAGGACATGACGACAAAGGCACTGACGCCATGCGTCTCGGGAACGCTCACGCGAAGCGCAAATCCCGGGATCTTCGAGTTGTGCCATTCGATGGGGAAGGTGATGGGAGTTGCGCCCAACACGCTGAAGTCATAGGCGTTGTGCGTGTACTTCCAGATGTAGTCTCCACTGAAGACGAGATGCCTGCCGAACGCCTGCTGCAGGCCGGCGTGGCCTTCGTTCCGGAAGCCCGGATTGAACGGCGCCGAGACACACGGCCCGAGCGTCTCGAAGACAGCCTGCAATACAGGATCGAGACAGCCCTTGACGGAGAGGACCAGGTTCTCGTTGAAGGGAGTCTCCATGGTTCTCGCATAGGAGACGCGCAGTACAGTGTTGGTCTGTTTGATAGTGTAGGAGACACCTACCCGCGGCTGGGCCTGGCGCGCGATGGAGAGACCGTTGTAAAGATCGCCGCGGATACCGACATTGAAGACCCAGTTGCCGGCAACGATCTGGTCCTGACCGTAAAGTGCGAGCTGCTTGACAGCCGTTTGGCCATGCCACCCGTAAATACTGCCGCCACGGGTGAGGTCATACGGCAGAAGGATCGGATTGAAGCCCGTATTTGGCTGATAGCCAAGCAAGGAAGTGCAATGAGCAGGGTCAGTGAAACCATTGATAGGGTCGCCGTTCGCGTCGAGGCAGGGTGAGTTCAGTACCGGGTCAACGACGGCGATGCGGTTGTTCTCGCGAAGGTAGGTCTGTTCATAGACAGCGCCAAACTTCACGTTATGGATGCCCTTGACATAGGAAAGATCGGTGCGCAGACCAGCGTTCGTCAACGTACGATTCTGTGCGACAGTTTCCGACTGGATGGGGCCTAGATCGGCAAGCGGATTGTTGCTTGGAAAATAGTTGAAGGCGTCCCTACGGACGAAGCCCCCGAAGTTAAAGATCGTGTTCTTATTGACAACGTGTGTGTAGGTCGGCGCTATGTTGAAGGTCTCGATCTTGGAGCGCTGATCCGTAGGCCCAACAGGGTTGCCGAACTGATCGGAGACTGCCGACGTGTCAAAGGAATTAGGCGTCTGAAACCAAGAACGGGTGTACTGCAGGTTGGTGTGGATGGAACTCGCATCTGAGAACGAGTAGTCCACACGATCGAAGATGTTTTGCTGGTTACCCTTGCTGTGGATAACCGTGAACTCGGGGCCATCGAGGAAGCGCCCGGTATTCAGTCCGCTGACTGCAAGGAAGTTGCCCCATTTGGCGCCGCCGTAAGAGAGATCGCCCCCGCCGTTCGTGGAGCCGAAGGTTCCGTAGGAGGTGTAGAGACTACCGTGTGGAGTCGCAAAGCCCTGGCCAGAGCGGGTGGTGGCGACGATGACGAGGCTGGTCTTGTCGCCAAATTCAGCGGTCGGCGCGCCGCTAATGACTGTGAGCGACTGGATGGCTTCGTTGGGGATCTGATTGGAGAACACCTTGCTCTGCTGATCCGTGATCGGTTGTCCGTCGAGCGAGAAGGAGTTTTGAGCGTGATCTCCAAGACCGTGGAAGAGGCCGTTGGAGTCGGCGGCGACGCCGGGAGATGACAGCGTCACGAGCGAACTGAGGGAAGACGACTGGCTTTCGAGTGGGAGGCGATTGATGACGTTACGGTCGATATCGGTGTGGGCAGTTGGATCGTTTTCGACCAGGTCAGAACCGGTTTCTACGGTAACGCTGGTAGAACTCGTCTCGAGGCTGAGTTGAATCGATACCGTAACAGGCACGCCGGAGGTGATGTCTACCGCTCGAGTGGAGGCATTGAAGCCGGACTTCTTAAGGACGATGCGATACGGGTTATAGGGGATGTTATAGAAGTGATATGTTCCGGTCGCATCCGTCTTCGTTGTACGCTCGTATCCGCTTACGGGGTTCAAAAGCTGGACGACGACATCGGGTATGACCGCTCCGGTTGGGTCGGTGATGACGCCAGTCAAATTGCCTGAGGTTCCCTGGGCCAGTGCTCCAGTTACTAGTAGTGCCACGGAGACGAGAAATAGCGAAAATCGAGTAAGAATAGGCCTGCGCATGATGGAGTAACTCCTGTCGAGCTCGAATGAGCATCGTGCTAGAAAAGCACTATCGCGTGCCACGGGGCACGGGTCACAGGACAGGCAGGTTTTTAGATTGTTTCGAAGATCCTGACGCCCTGTAAGGAACTAAGCGCAGTTTCGATTAGCAGGAGGGGGACGGCTGGCCATCTCGAAGCGCCACCGGAAGATCCGTTGGGCATCTGCGGCAACAGAATCTAGAGCCTGGATCTGCAGCATTGGCTCCGGTGCAACGTGCAGCGATACCGGCAGGGCGGAATGCATCGCTACGCAAAGTGGGCAGTGGTCGTTCTGGGCTGGACCGTTATTATGCGAGTTCTGCTTTAGAGAGGAAACCTCTGCATGCGTGTGGCAGGCCTGCGCAATACTCATCACACAGACGACAACAACGCAGGTAACCGCAATCAGACGCAGCCACACGGGCCAATTCCGACCGCTTCGTCCGCGTTGAAATAAACTCGGCATTGATCTGCGGTACCGCTACCTGTTTAGCATACTCTTGGGTGTCATGACAAATAGGTAACTTCGATCGGTTGCGTCGATAATGCTAAACATGTCTTTGAGTGCCCCAGAGGTTTAGTAATGCCCTATCTAGGGTGGAAAGGTAGCGGTAACCGCGCACGTCACCGCCGCATAGATCTGGTTTAGATACCGTATAGATAAAGCTTCAGCAAATCGCCGATCTCGCGCCCCATACATCCGGCCTCCGACGAGAACTGGGCAATGCTTTTCCCAAGACACCGCACTTCACCTGACCACAGGCTCGTTTGTCATGGCCAGCTAGAGCCAATTCCAACCTTGCCCACGAGCAAGTTGCCAGAGGAACCCCAAGACGGTCCTTTTGGCTTGCATCGCAGCAACACTTTGGTGTTGAGACAAGTCGTCATATATTTGATCGACTATGGTTGGTGTTTGTTCACTTAACACTTAATTGTTAACAAGGAGGCGGCCCTGCGCAGGTTCAGATCGAAGATTGGTGCCATGAACGGCGTGAAGATCCTTTTACTGACAGCGCTTCTCGTCTGTGACGCGACAAATGGGGCTTCAGTTCAAAAGGGGACACCACGCTTGTCTGACACTCGACTAACCAGCGAGGATCTATTACCAAAAGGGCTCCTGCCACCTCTGCCTGCTCCGTCATTCCAGGGCATCACTCACACTTCCTGGACTCGTCGCGATGGTGCACCTGGAAGTATCAATGCCCTGACACAAACTAAGGATGGTTACCTTTGGATCGGCACGACGCTCGGCCTCTATCGCTTTGATGGGCTTCGATTTTCTCGTTATCCGTTTGACTCAAGCAGCCCTGCATTGCCTTCACTCGACGTTTGTTCCCTTGCAGCAGATTTGGACGGCGGCCTATGGATTGCGATGTGCACAGCGACTGTAGTTCATCTGAAAGCCGACGAAAGCATCGTGACGTACGGTCGCAAAGAAGGATTGCCAACCGGATCACTCGACAAAATCCTTTCGCTTTCTGATGGTTCAGTGTGGATTGCGGGCAGCAGCAAGCTATTACATTTTGAGGGAGAGCGATGGGTTGATTTTGGCAAGGATCATGGCATCGGCCGATTTGGAGTGTTTAATGTTCTGTTTGACCGCGAAGGGAACATCTGGGTCTCCAGAGACAAAAGACTATCCATACTGCACAAAGCGAAGGGCCAACTCGAAGATGTTCCGAATAAGGTTCAATATGTAAGTTCGATGGTGCAAGACCGTACTGGAGAGATCTGGATAGGCGATGCTTGGCGCTCGGTTCGGCCCGTCACGAACACTTCACCTGCAGGAGTTCTCAGTCTTGAGGGAAAAGCTGAGATGCTGATTGATTCACACGATAACCTCTGGATTGGTGAAGGTAATGAGGGCCTTTCGAGGATCCTGCATGTTTCCGAACACGCATCGAAACCCATAATCGAGCGTGCAAGCAAGAGCGACCTGACCTCTCCACAAACGCACGCCTTGCTCGAGGATCGCGAGGGCAATATTTGGGTTGGAACCGAGAGGGGTTTAGACCGTTTTCGTGAGACTCCGTTTGTTCATTTTCGAGGGACTGAACTTCGCTACTTCCCTTCACTCATCGCCGCGGACGATGGTTCGATATGGATAGACTCCTATGGATCTGCCTTGATGCACGTTCTCAATGGCATAGTGAAGCCAATGGGGCTTCCCGTCCATTCTGGCCCATTCGCCAAGCGCCGGAATGGAGACATCTGTTTCGTTGATCAGATTAGCTATGAATTGCAGTGCTATGGGCGTGACCGGCAGACTCATATCAAATTGCCCGACGCGATATGGCACACGCCACCAATGAGCATGACCGAAGATACTGATGGCTCTTTACTGATCTCCTTCCAAGGCGGAGGATTCTGGCGCTATCACGATGAACAATGGGATCCGATGGTTTCGCCCGGTTTACCCAAAACCAGTCCATGGACGATGCTTTCCGATACTCGAGGACGGGTTTGGCTGGGGTATGGCAACAACGACATTGTCGTGCGACGAGACGGCTCCTTCCAGACTCTCCATGTTGACGAAGGACCATGGAGCAACACGCTTACCTTTTTCCAGGCAGCAGATACCGTTTGGGCTGCCGGGTCAAATGGCCTGTCATTTCTCAATGGTGACCGATTTCAGCGAGTGCGCTCGCTCGAGGCCAATCTACTTCAGGGAACCTCCGGGATCGCACAGGATCAGCTCGGAAACCTTTGGCTAAATGCAGGAGCAGGTGTCCTCCGCATCACCTCCGACGAGGTCGCATTACTTCTCCATAATCCCAATCATCTGGTTAAGGCCGATGTCTTTGACGAGAACGACGGACTTGTCGGTCAACCTACTCAGTTCAAGCGAGGCCCATCAGCAATCTCGGACGCGCATGGGAGATTGTGGTTTTCCACTGGTGGCGACGTCGTTAGTCTTGACCCTTCTAAGCTCAGACACGGAATGGTGCTTCCTAGCATCCTCATCGAAAGCGTTCTCATCAACGGAAGGACTGCGATGAAAGCTCCAGGGAGGCCCGACGCTGTCTTATACACCGACACAACACACCTGCACGATCTTGAAATCAATTTCATCGGAATCAATCTGAGTGCACCGGAGCGCGTCTACTATCGTTACCGATTGGTTGGCGAAGATAAAGACTGGCAGGAGGCCGGCAAACGACGACAAGCTTTTTACACTCGCCTAAATCCTGGCTCCTATCAGTTCCAAGTTTCTGCCAGCAACGGCGAAGACTGGAATGAACTTATTGTTCCGCTTCGTATTGAGGTAAGCCCTTCCTTCTACCAGACTTTGTGGTTCAAAATTATTTGTTTGGTATTAGGGATTTTGTTCGCTTGGCTAGTTCTTAAAGCCCGAACGCGATTCGTCGCGGAGCAGGTTCATTCTCGCCTGTCGGAGCGGGTTGCCGAACGCGAACGCGTTGCGAGGGAGTTGCATGACACTCTGCTCCAGGGCTTCCAGGGGCTTATGATGAGATTCCATCTCGCCACACAATCAATACCTTCAGGTGAATCCGCTAAGTCAGAGATGGAGGATGCTCTTGACGCCGCGGATATCCTACTCGTCGAAAGCCGCGACCGAATACGTGACTTGCGATATGAATCAATCGAACCAGCGTCCCTTTCAGATGCGCTCACAGCTTTAGGTGAAGATTTTGCCATGCCTCACACCTGGACCCTGGAAGTACTGACCCGGGGCGTTGCCATTGAGCTGAATCCGATTACCTACCAGGACATCTACGCCATAGCTAAAGAGGCGCTTATAAATGCCTTCCGCCACAGCAAAGCTTCAGAGATCAAGGTAGAAATCAGCTTTGCACCGATGCGATTGACGTTGGATATCATCGACAACGGAAGGGGTATCGATTCAGACGTCTTGAGCGGGAGCAAACCTACTGGTCACTGGGGCCTTGCGGGTATGCAGGAACGTGCTGATAGTTTGGGGGCGGCTTTGAAAATCGCGGTTCAGCCTGAAGGCGGTACCCATTTGAGGCTTGTGATCCCGGGCTTTATGGCATTCCGCCACGAGCAAAAAGCGTCGCTGTTCGAAAAAATTTTATCAAGGCTTGCAGGAACGCCGTAAGAAAACTGGTTGAGAGAGTTTGTGCCTTGTGATTTCAAGGCAGAGAACAACACTTTAAGGGGGTATCACGAAGATTACTATGTGCTACCGTTTGAGCATCAGGTGCTGCAAGCACACTTTGAAGGATAAGCTCCCATGACTTCAGATCAAATTCGCGTACTTTGCGCAGATGATCATCCGCTCATTTTGGATGGTGTCGCTCGCCTGCTAGAACGCGAACCGGATATGGTTCTCGTAGCAGAAGCAAACAACGGGAATGAGGCAGTTCGAGCTTTCCAACAACATCAACCAGATGTGACTTTAATGGATCTGCAAATGCCTAAACTGAATGGTGTTGATGCCATTCACAAAATCCGCGAGCTCTCCCCCCGCGCGCGCTGCGTGGTTCTTACAACCTATCGGGGCGATGTCCAGGCTTCACGCGCCTTCAAAGCCGGTGCCGTTGGTTACCTTCTCAAAACAATGCTTCGCAAGGATTTGATTCGCACGATTCGAGAGGTTCACTCTGGACTCCGGCATATTCCCGCAGAGATCGCTTGTGAAATGACCAAGTATTACGCATCGGATGAACTTTCACCGCGTGAAATCGAGGTACTGAAGACGATTGCCGCTGGACGATCTAATAAAATCGTCGCGGACCGCCTGAAGATTTCACAAGATACGGTGAAAGGCCACATGCGCAGCATTATGGCGAAATTGAACGCGAATGACAGATTGGACGCTGTCTTGATCGCAATGCGCCGTGGCATTCTCGACGGGTAGCGAAGCGGAAGGAGAGTACGCCGCACAGCTTACAGAGTCAATGAACTATCCATCGGGTCAGGTCGCCTAGCAAGACTCAGTTGCAAAACCAGCTGCAATAGCCGAAGGGAACGCCCAGTGAGCAGTCAAGGAGGTAAAAACGTCTTCACTGCTCAACGGGCGGTTCTCTTTATGACTCTATGAATGCTAGAAGGTCGGCGTTAATCTGATCGGCATGAGTGGTGGGCATACCATGCGGGAACCCAGGGTACGACTTTAGCGTGCCATTTTTAAGGAGCTTTACCGATCTAGCTCCGGTGGTCGGGAACGGGCAGATCTGATCGTCTTCACCATGCATGACCAAGACTGGAATGTCGATGATTTTGAGGTCGTCATAAAATTCGGTTTCGGAGAGGACCTTGACGCATTGATAGTGAGCTGTAGCAGCGCCCATCATGCCCTGACGCCACCAATTCTCTTGAATCCCTTCAGAGACTACTGCGCCAGGACGGTTGAATCCGTAGAACGGTATCGTTATATCTTTGTAAAACTGTGCGCGATGGTTCGCTGTTCCGTTGCGAATTCCATCGACCACTTCCTTCGGGACACCGTCGGGATTTTTGTCCGACTTCATGAACGTTGGCGGAATCGCGCTGATCAGTACCGCTTTTGCCACGCGGCCCTTGCCGTAACGGGCGACATATCGCGCAACCTCGCCACCACCGGTCGAGTGCCCGATGTGGACGGAGTCTTTGAGATCAAGTACGTCCACCAACTCGGCAACGTCAGCGGCATAAGTATCCATGTCATGCCCGAGGAAGGTTTGTGTTGAGCGTCCATGCCCGCGGCGATCGTGAGCAATCACTCGAAAGCCATGTTCCAGGAAAAACATCATCTGACTGTCCCAGTCGTCCGCGCTCAATGGCCAGCCGTGGTGGAAGAAAAGCGGGCGGCCGGAGCCCCAATCCTTGAAATAAATTTTCGTACCGTCTTTTACTGTGATCATATCCATGCAGTTTCTCCTGTCGAGTTGTCGTGAAATGGTGGACTCGGCGGGGACCTTGGTGAAGATAGCTTGGTCTCCGATATGGCAGCTCTAGAAGACAGCAAAGCGTGGCTCCGCACATGACACTTTAGGCTTATCAAAAGACCCCACAATGGAAGCCCCGAGTCACACACTCAGAGAGCCACCTCTCATGAACCATTCATGGTGATTGGATCTCGTTGTCAAAATTTATGCATGATCTTGAAGAAGACCGTGCTTCCGTATAGCCAGTTCGCGGCTGTACTCGTTTGAACCATATGGGGAAGTGATCTGGCGATCCACATGGCCTCAACAAGCTTCTGAACGATAAGATTTATGGCAACCTGTCTGTAGACCTGCACAGACCATGTGACGTCTGGCTCTCATGGTCTCAAAAATTTCTATTGCTTCGTCTTCCACCCCTTGATTGCAAGGAGATGGGGTCCTACCTCGATAAGACGCGGCATCATATTGAAGACCGACACCCGACTCCAGAGGCTGCCGTCTCGTGTCCGAAACCCTTTTTCATTCAGATCGCTCACGATGTGTGAATAAGAAAAGTCTTGTGCTAGTAAGTCCATCATCAGTATCAGCGCCTGGTTCTCGGTAGGATCGACCTCCAGCCTCTGGCAATCATCCGAGATGCGAAGCCCGTAGGGAATGTCCTCACTATAAGCGCCGCTAAACGGAGCTTCAGAATCGGGTAGCTCCCGCCGCCATTCGATCGACACGATTTGCCATCCTGCCCCCGTACGTTGGTTGATGACCTCAGGACTAAACGGCCCCGAGATCACGTCACGAATCCGTTCAAAGTGCGCCATAGTAAGCCTCCTTGCATAATTTACGCGCCAGAATCTGGTTCGCTATCCAATCATCTGAGGATTTCGTGTTTCTCACAGACATCCGCAGGCCTCTAATTAGCTGTCCCGGGGCGACCATTGGGTAACGGTGTGAGCACGTTGCCTCACCCTCCAAATAACTAACGATGACCAATAATCGGGAGCAATTGGACTGCCGATTATTCGCGGGGCCAAGTCCAGCAAAATCAGAGCTAAAAACAGGAGGCCACTAACAAGAGTGTTCAGAACTGAGCCTGAGCGTTCAGATATGGACAGTATCCCGTCAGCTGCAAGACAACAGCAGTAGCCTACAGGGACTGACGAGAATCTCTAGAAGCGAAACAGATAACTTGCCTTAATGAAGAACTGGCGGCCATCGTTCAGATAGCCCGGGCCGCGCGGAAGGATTGGCTGATTGGGGTTGCATTTGCGGGTGCCCGGAAGTGTGGTGCAGAGCTGATGATTGTAGTTTTGCAGATCGCTGTTGTAGCCCACGTAAATGACAGTGCCGGGATGCGGAAGCCATGTCAGAAGTGCCTGAGTCTGCACCTGCTTGGTGCGAGCAAGTGAGGTCTCGGCAGGGTTGGCGAGCGTCGAGTCGTACTCGGCAATGAGTCGAGCGGACCAGGCTCTCGTAAATTGATAGTTCAGTTTGGTGCGGAAGACCTGCGTCTCGTAGACGAACTGCCCGTCCTGCGCTGAGTGATCGCGGTCGAGGAGGTATGTGTTATCGTCGGTGAGCTGGCGCAGTGGGTTAATCGAAATGAGCGCCTGTACGGTCTCCTGGTCGAGCAGGAAGGGCACTTCGCCCGCGGGCGGGTTGTAGTTCACGTTGCCGCTCTTGATTGCCTGCAGATTGAAGTTGAGCTGCTGCCGTGGCTGGCCTCTAGCTACAAAGCCTACGAAGTTCTCCGTGAAGTTACGGTTCTCCGTCAGTGGGTATCCATTCTGCGGGCCCACGGTGTCTGAGTTTTGGCCGACAAGCGGTGCCAGCACGATGTTGTTGGGCAACAGAAAGAAGGGATCAAACGTCGTGTAGTGATAGACGCGGTTGTGCGCGTGATCGAACGCGATATTCTGATTGGTCTCCAGACCAAAGCTCTGCAGCTGGCTATGCTTGGGATACCACTGGTAGGTTGCATGCAGATGATCGCTGCGAATGTTGGAGGTTTGCAGGAAGCCCACCAGTGTCGTGAATCCCTTGCTCACGTCCTGATACTCGTTGAACATGTTGAACGAATGTCCGTTGCGCTGCACTTGGAAGTCCGTCGCAGGACCTGCGTTGTAACCGGATGGGAAGACCGTGGCCGTGCTGCTTGGATTATTCTCCTTGGTCGCGCTCTCCACGGTCTGGCCCAGCATGGTCCAGTGATTGTTGAGCCTCCACGTAAAATCCGCTCCGCCGATCCTATTGAATCCGCCGCCGAACTCTTCGTCCGTGTACATCAGGCCAATATTCGATCCCTTGCCTAGATCCTGAGAGGCGCGGCCCACGTAGAACTCTGCCTTGCTGTTGTAGAGCGGATCGCCCGGTTGTACGGTTTTGCCGGGCTCCCGATCATCGATCGCAAGGATGCCGAGATTGGTGCGGCCGATCTTACCCGTGATGCGGCCGCCAAAATCTGGCTGGATAATATTGCGCGTGTAGAGAAGCGTCATCGGTGTGGCAAAGTAGCTGGCGTTCTCAAGGAAGAAAGGCCGCAACTCCGGAAAGTACACCGGATAGCGCTGGTTCACGGTGAACTGCGGCTGGTCGCTTTCTACATCCGAGAAGTCCGGGTTGATCGTCGCATCGAAGACAATCGAATCCTTCAGAATGGCTTTCCCTTCGCCCCCCGCAGTGCCCTCAAGGTGACGCGACGAAAAGAACGGATTCATGGGATCCAGTGTTTCAAGTGTGTGTTCGCTCTGAGCAAGCGCGTAAGGGTTAAGCTGCACGTTGTGTGAACCAGTGACGCCCTCGAGGCCGCCCATTCGTAGCGTTCCTTCCTGACTCAACTCTCCGCTCACATTCGCCGAGACGCGCGGCCAGAAGTCATTCTCACTATTGCGAGGAAGATTTCGCCAGAAGACTGCGCCCCACTCGCTGCCGTGTGGAGGAAAGCGGAGGCTGCGGAAAGGAATCACAATCAGCGCCATCCACCCCTTATGAGTGATGCGACCGTCGGAGTCCCACACCTGGTCGAAGCTGTAATCAGGACCGCTGGCCTCGGTCCATGAGGCGTCGGCCTGCACGCCACTGGGATTGACTTGAAACTCGACGCTGCGCTGACGATCCTGAAACGGATCCAGGTTTACCGTGACGTAGTCATCTTTAAGGATGTTCTCGCGTCGCGCCAGGTGTGTTCGGATGAGCTCGGGGTGCTGATCAAAACAGAGAAAGACGATGTAGAGCGCCGTGTTGGTGCGGCCAAGGTACACCTCGGTCCTCTCGGTCGCGGGCGCTCCATCAACCGGCGTGTTCTGGATAAATTGGGCCAGATGGCCGAGTTTGTCCTTGAGCTCGGGCCGCGGTTCCATATCTGCAAAATCCGACAGCGTTAGCGGACCGTTCAACAACGGTACGTTCGCATCCGAAATAGGCTGCGACTTAGGCTGGCTCTGGCTAACGACGCTGGGCTTTGCGTAGCCCTGCTCCTGAGTTCCCACCTGGGCAAGTGCCATACCTCCGGTTAGCAATAGCCAGAACACGACAAAAACTCCCGGCGAGATGCCGATTCCGATAGCCCTAAATCTCAACTGAATTCCACTCCTTATGCAGGGCCCGTCGTAGTCGATCTCCCTCCGATTCGATTAAACCCTACATAGGTACGCACATAGCAAGTCAGCGGTTCCCCGCAACCACCAGTTGCAGATCGCTACCGTCCCACGTCGGCGAGTTGAACATAATGCGATACACGTTACGCTGCGATGGCGAGAACTAGATCGCCGTTGAGAGGGCCCGTTTTGGAAGTGTCCAATTCGGCCTGATGAAATGGCAAGTATATCCGTTTGGGATTCGCTCCAGATAATCCTGATGCTCAGGCTCCGCCTCCCAGAAGGCACCAGCTGGCACCACCTCGGTTACAACCTTGCCAGGCCATAGTCCGGAAGCATTCACGTCGGCGATTATTTCTTCAGCAACCTCTTTCTGTTCCTCAGTCGTATAGAAGATCGCGGAACGGTAGCTGGTTCCGCGATCGTTTCCCTGACGGTTCAACGTCGTCGGGTCATGGATCTGGAAAAAGAACTCCAGCAGCCTTCGATAGCTTATCTTCTGAGGGTCGAAGACAATCTCGATCGCTTCGGCATGACCTTCATGATTGCGATAGGTCGCATTTGCGACATCGCCGCCTGTATATCCGACTCGCGTGGAAATCACTCCTGGGTAGCGACGCAACAAATCCTGCATCCCCCAGAAACAGCCACCGGCAAGAACTGCGCGCTCGTTCGATGAGGCCATATCGTTACTTCTCCTTCTTCGTCTCAAATAGGTCGAGATAGTCGCCGTAGCCTTCGCTCTCAAGCTCATCGAGAGGGATGAAACGCAGCGAGGCCGAATTGATGCAATAGCGCAAGCCTCCTTCGTCCTTAGGGCCATCATCGAAGACATGCCCCAGATGACTGTCGCCGTGAGTCGATCGTACCTCCGTCCGGCTCATGCCGTAACTCCCATCGGGCCGTTCCTCCACATTGTCTGCTTCAACTGGTTTCGTGAAACTCGGCCAACCGCAGTTGCTGTCGAATTTGTCCAGGGACGAGAACAGAGGTTCACCGGAAACAATATCCACATAGAGGCCTGGTTCATCGTGATCCCAATAGGCATTCTCGAAGGGCCGTTCGGTTCCGTTCTGCTGGGTGACCTGGAACTCCTCAGGAGAGAGGCGAGAGATGGCTTCCGCGTTCTTCGTGTAGTTGGGCAAGTGTGCACCTCGCAAGGGAAGGCTTCAACCATATCTTACAGCGACAGCCGTCGGGAGAATTGCCAATGAACCCAACTTATTGCTACCGATCGGTGGCGCTCACGGCCCTGAAGACCATTCGACCGTGTACTGGATATTAACTGCCGAATAGCCGACTACCCGGAAACTGAGCTTGCGATTAGATTCTTGGCAACTTCTGAGTGGCCGATCAGCGGTCGATCCTTTCGACAAAAGATCTACCGCTAGGTGAATGCCTCCGCCAGACGTGCGATGCTGCGATCGAAGGATCTCTTAACTACTACGAGATCCGGATCTGAGCCGCTTTAGAAAGTGAGCTTGAGCGCGAACTGCACCAGCCGTGGGTTGTTCACCGTGGAGTTCGCAGCGCCGAAGCCGTTGCTATTTTGTATGGTGCCGCCGGGATTCAAGGTTGCAACAGCTAAATCGTTGACCGGCAGACCGAATTGCGCGTGATTCCACAGGTTGAAGAACTCTGCGCGGAAGTTGAGTCCCATCTCCCTCGGGAGTGTGAATTGCTTGATGACCGAAAAATCTGTGTTCACAAAGTCGGGACCAAAGACGGGAACGCGCGAAGCGTTTCCGAGCTGTCCAATTGGCGGAGCGACGAAGCATGCCGGGTTGATGAATTGCTTCACGGCATGGTTGCCCGCATGAACGTCGCAACCTGAGACCTGGCTGGGGCGATTCCAATTATTGCCGTTGCCTCCATTCTGAAAGAACGAGCCAGACTGGTTGTTGCTATAGATGAGAGGCGTGGGGAAGCCCGTAGAGACTCTCTGGATAACGGTCACCTGCCAATCGCCGAGGAAGGCGTTCGAAGCAGTATTCCAATCGTTGCCGAACTGTCTGCCGCGGCCGAACGGGAGATCGTAGATCACGCTGCCTATGAAGCTGTGATTGAGATTGATTTGCGACAGCGCCCAATCCAAGTTCTGCCAGTTGGGGAGCGGGAAGTATGGAGCGCTCAGCAACGAGCCCAGACCATCGGAGAGGCCGTTGTCATAGGTATGCGAGTACGAGTAGGCGATCAGGGCGTAGAGGCCGTGCTGTAGCGCCTTCGTCTCGGCTTTGATTTGTAGGGAGTCGTAGTTTGTTTTGCCGACATCGCCAAAGAGCGAGATGGTGGAGAACGTATTGTAGGGAGGAATATAAGGCGCTCCGCCAGGCAGACAGCCGAGCGTGTAGGAAGATGATCCGACGCAGGCCGACGGGCTTGCGGTATTGAGGTTATTTCCTGCGACAAGAACGTGAGTGCCGCGTGAGCCTGCATAACCCGCTGTGATCACGACGTTGCCGGGCACCACTTGCTGAACGTTCACGTTATATTGCTGAACTCTGCCCATCTTGAAGTTCGTGGGCTGTGTATAAAACGAGCCGGTGAACGTTCCGACCGTTGGCGGTTCAGTAATGGCCTCGAATCCGCTGGAGAGACTGATGGCCGAAGGAGTTTGACCTAGCACGGTAGCGCAGTACGAGGTTGGAAAAGCGCAACCTGCAGAGGCAAATGCGTCTGATTCGCCGAAGAAGGGTGGATTTTGCCAGAGCCCTTGCGCTCCCTGACTCCACGCGGAGTCGTGGAACATCGCGAAGCCTGCGCGAAGTACGGTATTGCCGTTGGACACGACCTTCCATGCACCGCCGACGCGCGGCTCCAGCGCCGTCCAGTCCCTCTCAACTCCCGCCGACGAACTTACACCGTTTCTATTAGCGATGAGAAGATCGCCGGTGGCGGGAACATAGTTTGCGAGGCGTCCGTGCGCTTCGGAGATCGGCGATGTCAAATCCCACGCAAGGCCGAGGTTGAGCGTGAGAGAGTTGGTGATTCTCCAGTCGTCCTCAGCAAAGGGACGGAAGATCTTCCAGCGGCGACCAGTGATGGGGCCGTTGAATGTCTGGTCGTGAATGGCTAAGCCGGTAATACCGATCATGAAATCCGCCGGCGGACTGCCTGGTATGTTGGCAGTGCTCAGACCGCTGAAATTGCCGCCGTTGCCGATGATCCAGAAGCCATCCTGAAAGGCTTCGGTGCCCACGTTCATCTGATTTGCTCGGAAGTCGATACCAAAGTGAAGATTGTGTCTACCGTGGGTCAGATCGAGCGAATCTCTGTACGAAAAGATGTTCGTTCCACCTTGGAACGGGGAATAGCCGCGATCGCCGACCGCCCAGAAGCCCCCGGCAACTATGGTTGAAACCAGGCCGCAGCTAAAAGCCCCAGGGGTACATTTTGGAGGTGTGCCCGAACACCCGAGATTGGCGTTAGGAATACCGCCCGGCACAATGGTCGCCGAGGCGCACGTGCCGGAGCCGTACGAGGTGATGTAGTTGAAGATGCGGTTATAGCCGAAGTTGAACTGGTTCACCATGTTGGCCGAGAAGACGTGCGTCCAGCCCAGAGCAAGGTTGCGACCGTGATTGGTAATGTCCTGATTGGTGCCGAATGCATTTGCTGCTGCGAATCCCGGTGAGCCGCCCGGCACGAATGAGAACGCCTGATCGTAACTGAAGCGCGCGAAGACCGAGTCTGCATCGGTGAAGTTGTTGTCCACCCGAATATCAAACTTCGTGTTGTCGAGCTCACGCACCGGCGTATTGACGTAGTTGTACCCAGCGTTTGCGTTGCTTGCGTTCGGCGTAGGATATAGGTTCATCATTGCCTGCCCAATGTTATTGATCAGGCTGGATGGGATTTTGTTGCACGCAACTCCGTTCGGCTGGCTTCCGTCAGGATTGGAAGGTAAGGGCTGCCCGAGTGCATTGCACTGAAAGTAAACGTTGGGATAAATATTGGGATTGGCAGAGGCACCGATCATGTTCGGGTTCACTATTTGGAGGCCACTGACCGGATTGCCGAAAGCGTCAGCCGAAAAATCCCCCGTGCGCATCGCCAGAGAAGGGATCAGGCCTGTAAAGACGATGCCGTGCCGCTGATACTTCTGTTCGCCGTCTACGAAGAAAAACGTTTTGTTCTTGCGGATAGGGCCGCCGATTGAGCCTCCGAACTGGTTGAGGTTGAACTTCTCTGCCTCCGTTGCAAAGTAGCTTTTAGCATCGAGTGCAGTGTTGCGGAAAAATTCATAGAGAGTTCCGTGGAACGCATTCGTGCCGGACTTGCTGGTGACAAGCACGGTAGGGCCAGCGCGAGTTCCGTATTCAGCGGAGTAGGTGTAGGTCAACACCTTGAACTCCTGGATGGAATCAATAGAAGAGTAGATAGCGATGCCGCCCGCAGTCAGCTCATTGTTATCGACGTTGTCCAGCAACCAATCAGTACTGTTTGGGCGCGATCCGCCGACCGATAGAGAGAGTGGGCCGCGGGCAGCTACCTCACTGCTGGCTGCGGAGGTAAAGAAGCTGTTGGGATTCGTCTCGGCGGTGGCTCCTGCAGTGAGTGTGGCAAGCTGCACGAAGTTGCGGCCGTTCAGCGGAAGTTGCGAGACCTGTTGCGATGTGATGACCTGACCAAGAGAGGGATTCGATGTCTCGGTTGCTACTGCAGTCGCATTGACCTCAACGGTGGTGGTGACGTTGGCGAGGACTAGCGTGAAGTTCAACTCGCGAGCCTCATCCACCTGAAGCGTGAGGTCTCTTGCCTCGACTGTCTGGAATCCAGTGGATTCAACGCGCACCGTGTAATTGCCTACAGGAAGTAACGGGATGAGATAGTGACCTGTGTTATCGGTCTTTCCTACCCGAGCAAGGCCGGTAGCTGCCGAGGTGGCTGTTACCGAGGCTCCCGAGACGTTCGACCCGGATTTGTCCACGACCGTGCCGGAGAAGCTTCCCGTGCCTTGGCCGTACATGGGCGAGGAGATCGCCGAGCCACTCGCAATGAAGATGAGGAGGAGGAAGGCTCTGCGCACCAGACTCAAGGCTGGCTGCCCCAGATGCACCGCGGAGGTTCCTCCGACTATTGGGCAATTCATATGCAGACTCCTTTGACTTGCAAGGAGACCCGAAATCGTCAAGATTTTGACCAAATATAAGGAATTGTTGGCCTATCGTCAACGCGGAGGTTCGTTTTTGTGACGAATCGTTGATCATCATTGGTGGTCCAGTTGGTCTCAGGACACACCTGTATGAAAAGTCAGAGCCTGACAACATTGCGAGCGCGCCTCCTGCAATTCTCGATGGGCGGTGGTTCGGCCCTTTCTTGTGTGCAGAGGCACGTCCAAAACCGTTGCTCATGGAGAAATTGCGATTATTTCCGCAATGAGCAAAATCAGTGCCGGACAATTAACCGGTAATCCGGAAATTACGTAGAACAGGGTCGGAATGTCCGTATTGCCGACTACCACAGACGAGTGAATCGCTTCCGTATTGCCGACAAACCGCCAGCAACAGGAGTGGCGGTTGTGCGGGTCGCGAGCGCAATTGAGATTTACGTTGGCTATCTGGGTAGTCTCGCAGGTGCTACCCTCCACGGGGAGATATTGATGCTGAGATTTGCGACACTCCTAATTGTCCTTTCGGTATGTCTTATTGCTTGGTCAGGCGATTGTCCGCCACCGTCCCCTATAAAACTGCACGGCGACGAAGCTTTTGATTTGCGAGTCTTCTTTGATAACACGCCTGCTGTCGCAACCCGTTGCAGCTATATGCCGGAGACAAGCTGATGCATTTTGCGATCGCCGACAAGAATGGCATGGTTCGCTTGGGCCTTTTGCCCGACGGCAAGTACCGAGTTGTAGTTCCCAGCAAAGGAACGCTCGACGTAGTCGTTCTCCCGCAGATGAGCGGACTTAATGGCCCTTTGATCCGTTGGTTCTTGTTCCCAAAATCGAAGTACAAATGGGTCGCAGGGAAAAAAGTGGCAGGCAATCCATGTCCGATACTGGTCCTAAAAGCAGACTAACGAATGCGACTGATCGGCCATCGGGATCGAAATGTCCGTATCACGGGAAATCCGGAAGTAACCACGTGTTCGTAAAAACGGTATCTCGGTGCGAGGCTCCCGAGACCACTTGTACGATTTTGCCAACTTTCTCGAACAAGTGATGTTCATCTCAGTCCTTGTTCAGGATGTGGAAAGCCTCAAGAACGTGTTGGGGCTAAGGTGAGGCCATTTGAGCGAAGCAGATATAGTTCTGCACTGAGGCAGATCGTCGTCTCGTTGAGAGGTCTCAATGACAAGCAGTCGTCGAACGTTTCTCGGCTACACCGCCGCTACCGCTGCAACCATCTTCGGCCCGAGCTTTGGAAATATCGCCGAGGCCCTCCAGGTTCCCTCACAACCCGGCTGGTACGACAGGCCAATGCGGTGGGCCCAGATCAGCTTTGCCGAAGATGATCCCGGAAACTACGACCCTCAGTTCTGGCTCGACTACTTCAAGCGTCTACACATCGACGCAGTCACGTTGAATGCCGGCGGCGCGGTCGCCTTTTATCCCACCCAACTGCCACTCCAATATCGAAGCAGATGGCTCGGCGACATGGACACCTTCGGGGACCTGAAGCAGAAGTGCAAAGCGCTGGGCCTTGTCGTCGTTGCGCGAACCGACGCACACGCCTGCCATCAGAACGCCTACGACGCTCATCCCGACTGGATCCTGGTCAACGCTGCCGGCGAGAAGATGCGCCATCCATCCGACAAAGACTTCTGGCTCACCTGCGCGCTCGGTCCCTACAACTTCGAATTCATGACATCCGTGCACGAAGAGATCATGACAAAGTACATGGCCGACGGAATCTTCACCAATCGCTGGGCCGGCTCGGGCATGTGCTACTGCGAGCATTGCCAGCAGAACTTCCACACCTTCAGCGGACTAGATCTTCCGCGCACGCGCGATCCGCAGAACTCCGCACGCAAGCTGTACATCGTCTGGCGTCAACAACGCCTCTTCGAACTCTGGCGTCTCTGGAACACCAAAATCCAAAACATCAACCCTAACGCAAGCTATATTGCCAACGCCGGAGGAGGCGCACTCAGCGAACTCGATATGAAGACTATCGGCGAGCTGGCCCCCACTCTATTCGCCGACCGCCAAGGCCGCTCCGGACTCACGCCTCTATGGGCCAATGGCAAAAACGGCAAAGAGTACCGCGCCACGTTGGGCAGCAAAGCCATCGTCGGGATCTTCAGTGTCGGCCTCGAAGAAAAATATCGCTGGAAGGATTCCGTTCAGTACGACGACGAGATCCGCCTATGGGTCCTCGACGGAATTGCACATGGTCTGCGACCTTGGTTCATCAAGTTCGATTGCAAGGTTATCGATTCTCGCTGGATGCCCGTAGTCGAAGAACTCTATAAATGGCACGCCGCCAATGAACCCTACCTCCGCAACGAACGTCCGCTCGCTCGAGTCGCCATGATCTATTCGCAGCAAACTGCAAGCTACTACGGCGGTGAAGATGCACGCGCAAAAGTAGAAGATCCCGGCCTCGGCTTTTACCAGGCTCTCATCGAAGCGCGCATTCCTTTTGAGATGGTCCACGACCATCTCCTCGACGCCGCACACATCCGCCAGTTCCGCACACTCATCCTGCCAAACATCGCGGCGCTCTCGCGCACGCAGTGCGAGCAACTCGCGCAATTCGTCGAACAAGGTGGCAGCCTCATCGCAACCTACGAGACCTCTCTCTACAACGAGTGGGGCGTGCGGCAGCCGAACTTCGGACTCGCCTCATTATTCGGAGCCAGCTACGCGGGCAAAACGGAAGGCCCCATGCTCAACTCTTACCTGAAACTTAACAAGGAGAGCTCTGGACAATTCCATCCGCTCTTGAAGGATCTCGAGAACTCCGTACGCTTCATCAACGCCGTAAATCAAGTATCGATAACAACCGCAGAGAACGTCTCTTCCCCGCTTCAAGTAGTCCCGACCTATCCCGACCTACCCATGGAAGAGGTCTTTCCCCGTAGTGATTCGAACGGACAGCCCGGAGTCGTCGTTCGCACCGCAGGCAAAGGTCGCGTCGTCTACTTCCCCGGAGATGTCGACCGCACATTTTGGGAGACCTTGAACTATGACCTGGGACGCCTGCTCCGCAACGCTGTTCTATGGGCAACCAACGAACCAGCGCCCCTCACCGTCGAGGGCAAGGGCATCCTCGACGTCTCAATCTGGGCGCAGAAAAACTCCATGACCGCGCATCTAGTGAATCTCACCAATCCCATGATGATGAAGGGCCCGGTTCGCGAAATCATTCCGATATCCGCTCAGAAGATCGCAATAAAAATCCCTAAGGGCCGCACGATAAAACACGTTTACCTTCTCGTTGCAGGAACGAACCCTAAATATGCAAACAAAGAAAACCACGTCACGCTGGAGGTTCCATCCATTGCCTTACACGAAGTCATCGCAATCGAGTTCTACTAGCCTATCTGCCCCTGAGACCAAGGCCCAGTTGATGGACACGGCTCTTCCCCATAGAGATGAACAACCTCAGCAATTCACCCCGGGCCAAGGCACATGAGCGCGGGCGGATCAAGACCACGTCGATTTTGAAGGATGCAGACTCACTTGGCGCTATTGACCAATGAATGGTGTGAATGCCGCGGGAGTACTTGGCTGTCGCTTATTCGCCAATACACTCATCGAGCTTCGTATAAGGATCAACAGATCCTTGTTGGTCCTGATTAACGGTCTAATTGGACATAGCCTGATTACTTCCTAGTCGCTGACTATCCGGGAATAATTGAGTCGGGCAAACAGCTAAAGCAATTTGGCTGGATTCACGAGATCGCATGCCCGTCCGAGAACGTACTCTTTGTCGCAGAGTTACTGAACTGGCGCGTGCAGAAACTTATCCTCCGTCCCCAAAGGTAGCCATTTGCTCATAGAGTACGCGGGCTTGCTGCTGTTTTGGCTCGTCTAGATCGAAGCGCGCTGAGTGCCTAATACGGCTTTATAGCTCAAATCGTTTGCAGAGCATCTCAGTTCAATTTCTTGGTTGATCACGGTGACTAAAGTCTGATTTGAGCCGATAGAAATCAGCAATGGGGAGTGGGCATATGGGAAGCATTCCGTATCGCGGAAAGTAGGGAGGCAAAGAGTCATGTTCAAAACCCTGGAAGTTCCTACGACCATTTTGTAAAGAAGCCCACGACTGTTCTTCACAGCCGCCGATCCATTGTTCAAAACGGGAGTTCGACTAGAAGTTGATACGAGCCGAAAGTTGCAGGCTGCGTCCTCCGCCCACACCATTTACGCTCCCTTGTCCGCTGCCAAGCGTGCTCGTTACGGTGCCGAAGCTGCTATTCGTCGTCGCGCAGCAGTTATTGCTCGTTGGATTGGCGAACTGAGGCGTGTTGCTCAACTGGAAGGCATCGAACCGGAACTCCCCAGAGGCTTCACGGAAGATCGGGAAGCCTCTGAAGATGGAGATGTTGTCCTGGATGTAACCAGGTCCGCGGAACTGGTTCCTTCCCGAGGTGCCCACGCCAACATTCTGCGCTGTGCAATCTGACGTTGGACATCCACTGGGGGTGGAGAACGCAGTTGGATCAAACCAATGGTTAGCCGCGCCTACGGCGTGGGATACACGGTAGACACCTGTCAGGTCTCCAGTTTGCGTTGTTCCAGGCGTGTTGAGGTTCGCGCCGTTCGTAGCGACTGTAAATGGCAGGCCTGAGACTACGGAGATGACTCCCGCGATCCTCCAGCCTCCCAGGACGTAAGAAGCAAACCCTGAGTTGAGCATTGTGTGACCACGACCAAAGGGAAGTTCGTAGGTAAAGCTCTGCTCGTAGTTAAGAGTGCGGTCGAAGTCCAGCGGAGCGTAATTTCTGCGGCCGCCAATAAAGAAGAGCAGACCGCCGTTATCTGGACTACCTGCCGGACCGGTGTTCGCGATGTAACCCATCGCTTTGCCCCAGGTAAACGCGGAGGTGAAGGCGAGGCCGTTGGAGAAGCGCTTATTCAACTGGGCCTGTAGAGAATGATAGTTGGAGGAGAAGGGGAGGTAATACTGATTGGTCGCGGCCGTGCGTCCGAAGGCAATGTTTTCCGGGAGCGAGGCATTGCCACCACCAAAGGTGCTGGGTAAGTTGATGTTCTGGGCTCCTGAGATATCTACTCCGTGGTTGCCCACATAGGCGATCTGCATCGAGAGATTGCCGCGGAAGGCTTGCTGCAGTGCAACGTTCCAGGACATGACGTAGGGATTCTTATACGTGAGGGGGATGTAGAAGTACGTCTGGCTCTTAAGTTGGGGGGTATTGACGGGAATAATTCCATTGGTTGGAATCGGAACCGGAACAGGAGCTGGGAAGCCGGCCTGGAAGGTAGCCACTGTTACTCCGTCAGCGAGCACCGCAGGGGTAAACGGACTGGAGCCTACCAGACCATAGCTATTATTTGCTCTGATGGGGTAGTTGTAGGCATAGACGTTGTCGGGAAAAGGCGTGTAGCTAATACCAAACCCTGCACGGATGACGGTATCGTCCGTCACTCGGTAGGAGACTCCGGTGCGCGGCGCGAAGTAGCGATATCGCGTCTGCATTCCCAGATTCGAAGGGTTGTTGCCCAGGCCTGCGATTACAAGGTTGTTGGCGACAGGGTCATAGTTGGAGAAGCCGCCTGCTAGTCTGGGAGTGGCTGGGGGATAGAAATCCCACCGCACACCCAGATCCACCGTCAGCCTCGACGTCGCCTGCCATTTGTCGTTCGCGAAGGCGAAGAACCACCACTGACGGTAGCCCGGGAAGTAAGTGTTTAAATCGCGGCCCACTTGGCTTGGCAGATCCAACAGGAAGCTCGAGATGTCGTTAGCGATGTTAGTCTTTGCGCGTGAGTCTGATGTCTGAACATCACTAAATGTATAGACGCCGCGTGGACTGAAGGTCTGATCCTGAAGCAGATCATCTCGCACGCGCCGTAGGTCTATGCCTGCCTTCACCGTGTGGTTGTGGATGATCTTCGTCCAGTTGTTCACGAAGTCGATGTTCGATTCGCCGCGGATCCAGGGCACAGAGGCAGAGTAGCCGATCAACGTGCCCGTGAAACCGCCATTAATCGTTAAACCGACCTGGCCGCTCGTAAACTGGTCGAGGTTTACACCCGGAATTCCCAGCGTGGTCGCGTCGGGCGAACCGTAGTTGCTGGGCTGAGCATCGTTACGAAGGTGGGCGACGCCAAAACGGGCTTCGGTAAACAGCGTAGGCGAAAAGACATGGTCGTAATTTACGCCAAAGCTGTAGGAATTCTGCGCACCGGTACCCTGGAAGCCGCCGCCCGCGGGTCCCCCAAGGAATGAACCAAAGGCTGGAGCCTGAAAGGTATTAACACGCTGATAGCTGTAGCGCCCGCTCACGTGATTCCTCTCATTGAGCGTGAAGTCGATCTTCGTGTCGAAGCTGTCTGTCGACTTCGTAAACGGGAGGTTTGTCGTGTAGTTGTTCGTTGGGGCGGACAACGGCAGCGTTGAATTCAGCTTTCCATACTGGGCAGCAGCAGCGTTCACCTTCTGCAGAATCGACAGCGAAACTTGATTGACCCGGCTGAACGGGATCTGGTTATTCACGAAGGGTGTACGCGGATGCGCTGCCGTGCCATCGCCTGTGTTGGGATCGAAGACTTGTCCGGTCTGGAAAAGGCCGGCTTGAGCGCCCAGTGTAGAACTCAAATCGATAAAACCCTGAGCGTTCGGCGTGTAGTAGCGAGAGTCTGGAATCGTGAATGTGCTTCCGATCGACTCATGATCAGAGGTGTGCGTGTAGTCACCAAAGAAAAACAGCTTGTCCTTGAAGATCGGACCTCCGATTGCCCCTCCGACATTGTTGTAGGCGAGATGCCCCAATGGACCACTGAAGTAGGACCGCGCGTTCGCCGCACTGTTCTGGATAAAATAAAACACTGATCCGTGAAATGCGTTGGTGCCTGACTTCAGTACCACATTCGTTACAGCGCCCATGGCGCGTCCAAGCTCTGCGTCGAAGTTGTTTGTCGAGATATCGACTGACTGAATCGCTTCCGCCGACGGAATGATGATCTGCAGCAGCCCCGTACGCTCATCATCATCGATGCCTTCGATCTGGTATAGATTGCTCTGGCGCGGCATGCCATTCACTTGAGTCTGCAGCGAACTCTGCGCGTTGAAGAACTGCGAATGTTGGAAGGTAGCTGGCGATGTTCCAGGGACAAGATTCAACAGAGACTGGAAGTTGCGATTGGTGCTCAGCGGCAGGTTCGCGATGTCGTGCGTCTCGAGCTTTGTGCTGATGTCCGCTCGGTCAGTTTGGAGCAGCGGAGGAGCGGTCGTTACCAAAACCTCTTCTGACACGCTACCCGGCACGACGTCAGCATCGACGCGAGTTGTTGAGTTCAGCAATATGTCGATATTCTCGTGCGTCCACTTCTTGAAACCGGCCGCTGAAACCGTTACCGTATACCGGCCCGGTGGAAGGCTGGGAATGGTGTAGTTTCCGGTTTCATTGGTCACTGATTGATACGTTCTATCAGTTCCCACTTCTGTTGCCGTTATGGAAGCCTTAACAACTGCTGCTCCGCTGCTATCCTCTACCGTGCCTACCAGAGTTCCGCTAACTGCCTGCCCGAACATAGCAATTGACGAACCCAGGAAGAAGAGCACAGCGTACAGACCACACACTATGATTTTGCGTTTCATCACTCTGAACCTCCCGAAAAAGAAGGGCCCGAGAACAACTCTCAACACAACTTATTGTTTGAAGAACGAACGAACGCACGCTACCACCAACGATCGAACATAGTCAACTGGAGTTAAATGATTTTTCGTTTGTCTATTCTTCCAATTGGGGACGATCAAAAGCGTTTGCCGGTACTGTTCCACGGCATGGGTTCATCTATATATCGAGCAGTCTGCTCAATGGAAGCAGCGTGGTTGCCGCCGCTGCGCGTCTTCCGAAACGAGCCAGCTCCCCAATGGCTAAGTCGTTCTTGTCTTCGCCTATCCGACTCAACATCACCAGTTACACGTTCCGAGGTTTCGATCGGGCCAACCTCATCGAGTTCATGAAGGAACTCAAAACCCCTTACCTCAACTCACGACTTCAGTCGGGGATTAGCGCCATTGCTGGTGAAACCTGCGATCCGTTGTGAATGGCTCGAGCAGGGCAGGAACCCCATCACTACTTGTGCGGCAGAGTGCAAAGCGTCGAAGGGACCCCGTAGTACTCGAACCCAAGAAAAATTCAAGAAATCCTGCCTCAATTGGAGCCGGATGCGCAGCTGATGGTCATGCTCGCGGTTACAGCCGGGTTGCGGCGGATCACTGGGCTCAAGGAAGGCTCGAAACACCAACCGGAGTCGAACCTGTAGTCGACACAATCTGGATCGCCGAGCGCGGCGTCGGCAAAGCCGTCTCAATCCCCATGCCCAAATAGTTTCGTTGAGGTAGTGCCCCATTCTCTTCCAGGAGAAGCAAGGTACGTCCAAGCTGGGTCATGTGACGTCGGTCATGTGCAGGTATTCCGCTCCTCACGGATAAGGACCGGCAAACGCGTCCTTGTGTCTACCGATGATCGGCCGAGGAGTACATCGCCTTGTCGTCGCCAAATGAAATCACGTGGCTTAAATCGAACGCGCCGTGAGTAACCATAAACCGAGTCAGCTCAACGCCACAGAGAACTACGACCACTTCGATCTATCGAACCAGGTTTACCACCTGCTCAGACTAATATCGCTTATCTCGTGCCATCTGCTCGTCTCTCGTTGTCCAGTTTTCTCTTACCCACTGGCACATTTCAAACCGGTCACTCCAGAGCCGCCCACAGGCTCGCAGGCGCCGAATTCTAGATCAGCGCCCGACTTGAATCATTTCGTCAGTGCGTTCTTATAGATCTTCCCGTCCTTCATGATGATCACGAAATTCTTGGCCGGATCGGCGACAAGATTAATGTCCTGAAGCGGATTGCCATCGACAAGTAGAAGATCCGCAAGGGCATCGACCTCCACTACGCCGAGCTTGCCTCGATACGGACTGCGCTTTCCCGACAACGCCAGCAATTCGGCGTTGGTTGATGTCGCCATGATCAACGCTTCAGAGGGCGTATACCAACGGACAAGTGAAGCCAGAATCGCACCCTGCCGTTGTGCGAGCGCACGAGAGAACAGCACGTCGGTGCCCCACGCTGTCTTGATCTTGTACTTCTTCGCGAGAACATATGTTTTAGCGATCCCAGGGAAGACTTCGTCGGCCTTTTCTCGCTGCACCGACCCTTCAGGAAAACCGGTCCGCAATTCGTCGGGGAGTGGCTGCAGGCTCAACCAGATGCCTTTGTCGGCTATCAGTTTCGCGGTGGCATCGTCCATTAGAAAGCCATGCTCGATGCACTTCACACCCGCCGCAATGGCCTGCTGGATCGCTTCGGGCGTGAAGGCATGTACCGTAACGTAAGTGCCCCAGTTTTGGGCGGCTTCCACGGCGGCCCGAAGCTCCGGTTCGGTAAAGGTGACCACATCGATCGGACTGAATGGCGATGAAACGCCGCCTCCTGCGGTGAGCTTTATCTGGGAAGCACCTTGCATCAATTGTTCCCGAACACGCACGCGTACTTCGTCCGGACTATCGGCAATAGCCATGCCGCCAATCTGCTCCCCCCGTGTGGGGGGACCACCGATCGTTCGCGGCAGATCGGTCAATTGGCGGAAATCCCCATGACCACTCGTTACGGTAATCATCGCGCCCGATGGATAGATGCGCGGGCCGACGATGGTTCCATCGTCGATGGCGTGTTTCAGGCCGAATACTGGGCCGCCAACATCGCGGACCGTAGTGAAACCGCGCATTAGCGTATCCTTCGCCTCGTCGCTGGCAATGAGATTGTTGTAGCCCACGTCACCAAAGATGGCCTCGGCCGGCGTGGGACGGATCAGCATGGCATGCCAGTGCATATCGATGAGACCAGGCATCAATGTTCGACCGCCGCAGTCGATCACCCGCGTACCTGCGTCGACGGCAATCGCGCTTGTCGAAATGCGCTCGATCTTATTGCCCCGGACGAGCACATTAGAAAGCGTCAAAAGCGTTGAACTCTTTCCGTCAAAGATACGAACATTCTGGAAGAGTATGGATTCGCCTACCACAGGGGACGTCGGTTGTGCTTCACCCGGTGGGGAAAGCGCGACCAATACCGCTGTCAGCATCAACGTCGAGAGCAGCAGGCTGTGAAAGATGCGCGGCCTCGCCGCGCCGAGCAGTTTCCTAGACCGAGTGTATGACTTCATGAACGATATCTCCTGCCTTCGTGGTTGCCTCGAATATAACGTAAGACCTCGCGAGGAGATGTGCAAAGGTGTGTGATGGTGATGGTTGCCAGAGCGGCTCCGTTCAGCGATACGGCTGGCTTGTAGCGAATGTTGATTAGTGATAGTGGCTACGGACGATTTCCTTAGTGATCAACATCCCAATATGGGTTCCAATGTTCGTAGTAATGACGGATCACGCCTGTTGCTTCTCGGCGCTAGCGCCGGCGGTTTCAATTGTGCACTCTGGTCTACTCATCGACCAACCAATCTGTTGGCAATCCAGAGGTCATCCAGAGCGTCCACCTTGCTCGACGAGTTCGTGGTTCACCACGTGCTGTGCTAGAGGTAGAGCATCGTTGACTAGAACCACAGAACTAACCGCTGTCGCATTCCAAGGAGGGCAGCATGCATCGACGGTATGGTATCGTTTCGCTGAGCCCGGAAGCGGTTCGTAACAAGCACGCCGACCAGCAACCGACTTGGAGCACCAAGACATCGGAGGTGGTCGGCGTATGATCCTACGGCGTCTATCGGTCGCGCTGAGAACGGCGCATGAAACTTTGCGATTGTCACGGTGGACATCAGGAGCTTTGAACCCAATACATTCTCTTCGTTGGACGACTATCGGAAGTCTCATTTTGATGACATGCATTTGCGCCTTCGCGCCGATGACCGTGTTGGCCTGGCTCTATCCAGAACACAGGAGCATTACATTCCTCGCCATCAAGATGCTCGAACCAGAGCAGCGCTCGCAACTCGACGCGCTATGGTCCGAGGCACGACACGGCCACGAAGGCCGGTTGTGCGCGCAAATGGGCGACTCATCCAACGGGCCAATTCCCGGTTGTATTGACTACGCTGCGTGGCCTGCCATCGCAGGCGATCACTCCTGTTCTGCCCAGGAGATGCTACGCGACGTGCTTGTTGCACCGTGGGTTCCTAAGGTGGCAGCAATTGGTGGGACACTCGAGGTGAAACTCGCCGCCGCCAGGAGACGCGATCAGCGCGTGAACGCGGTGCGGCATTCCAACATTGACTTGTTGCGCGCAGATCCCGCCTACGTCGCACGCGCGATGTCGAACAATGCACATTTCCTGCTCGCTCGTCCAAACACCGCTATCGACCCCGAAGCCTACCTGTCGTTAGTTCTCGGACCCGGAGCGGAACTGAATGCAGCGGGAACTTACACTTTCTACCACGAGCGCGCCCTTGGCGCTGCGGCTCGCATCGCCGAGGGCCATCTCTCTCCCGAAGCCCGCACGGAAGTTGCACTTGCTGCGTTTGCTGATGAAGCCTATGCCCTGCATTTTTTGCAGGATGGCTTCGCCGCTGGCCACGTCGTCGGCAATTGGGGCACTACAGCAGTGCGAAAGGGTACCCATGACTATTACAACGAGCACGGGGTGGAAGTTACGACGTGGAACGGCGCTCGGTTCGTTACTCTAGGTGATGCGTTCCTCGATCCGGAGAGCAAGAAACGCGTAGCAACGGCGGTTCGGGACAGTCTCGCACAATTGGCAAACGCCCTTGATGGCAAGCTAAAGATACAGCCAAACAATTCCGAAACTATCCAACCGGATACATTCAACACCTGCCAGGAAACACATTTCCCGTCAGCAGTGATCGACAAGGAAGCAGTCGAAGCCCTTGTGCCGGTCGTCGCGGAGACACCGATCCCTGCACTGGGAGATGTCCCAGGTCAATTGCCTCGCTTCCGATCTGAATTTGGACCATTCGTGGGTATATCCGCAGCCGCCTTTAGTCAAGGGATGAACGGAGGATTCGGAGCCAGTCAAAGTGGTGCGAGTGGAACGGCGGGCCTGGAGGCTTCAGGTCGTGTAGGTGTCGGTCTGGAAGGTGTGCTGGATGAATCTGGTGACGGCTTGATTTTTGCCGGGGTAGGCTATCGGCAGGATGGGCCAGCACAAGGCGAGACCACCGTACCTGGTCGCGGAGCACTTACTTTACGAGTACGCGCTCCGTTCTGGCTGATCCCGGGCGACATGGTGATTGCGACTCCCCTGTTGGCTCTTACCTCACCGAAGAAATTAAAAACGATGGCGGTGCAAGCAGCCAATGGCGGCCTAATTCCCTGGCAGACAGGCATTGCGACCCCCATCGGCCGATTCCAGTTCGTGCTGGGACGCGAAGCCGGCATCAGTTGGTACAAGCTTGACACGCATAATCCAATGCAACTGCCAACTCCAGGCGTGGCGCCGCTCGACAGTACCCTTGTCTCAGTTCGATCAATTCAAGTGGATTTCCCAATCCTCGAGTATCGTCCATTCCGTTCGTTCTATCGTAGTCAGACTTCCAGTGCTTTGATCCAGTTCTACGCTGGATTCGACAGACCAACTGAAACGTCAGTTGTGTCACCCGTAAACGCTCCTACCCCGAATCTGCGCACCATTGGCCTGGCAGGAATTCGAGTGGCGTTTGACTGGAGGTATTACCTGAAGTGATTGGACCGGTGTGTCTCTTATTTTGTACTCAGCCCTGAGGCAATCCAACGGGAACTGCTCCGGCAGCCAGAAGCGTTCAGATCATCGTGGCGCGTTTATAGTCGCCGTGTGCTTAGTAATATTCAAGAGAACGAATCAATCCTGTCTGATTTTCGGATTCCTGATGAAAGCGGCAGCCTATATGAAACTCTCATCCTCGGCGCGTTACACAGTCCAGGTCTTCTTCCTTTCTGCCCTGGTTTCGAGCGTCCTGACTATCGCCCAAACTCCGCCCCAGCGCCATGATTGGCCGAGCCCCGGGCAGTTGTTCGTTGGCACCTGCTATCAGCCCGTCGATCGCACGCCTGAACAGATCCACAAGGACATCGCCATCATGAAACGAGCCGGCTTCAACGTGGTTCGCATTGGTGATCTGTCATGGGATTCCTTCGAGCCGTCCAAGGGTAAGTTCGAATTCGACTGGTTCGACAAGATCATGGACGAGATGCACACGAATGGCATTCGCGTCATTCTCGATATCCCCGGATTGCCGGCTCCGATCTGGTTGCATCGCGCGTACCCAGGTGTTGATCTCGTCAGTCAGAACGGAACGCGTCTGCCGCCGGCCGAACGCTACATGGACGACATCAGTGATCCTGATTATGCGCGAGAAGCTTCTATCCTGGCCGACGCAATCACCACGCGCTATGCGCATCATCCCGCCGTTATCGCGATCGGCTATGACAATGAAATCGGAAACGGCTTCATGTCATACTCAGAAGCCGACCGCCAGCGCTTTATCGCGTGGCTGAAAAAGAAGTACGGCACCATCGACGCACTGAATAGGGCTTGGGCCACGCAGCGCTGGTCGCGCCGCCTCAACAGCTTTGACGACGTGGACTTGCCCTTGCGTGAAGGACCCGGGCCACCAGAGCGTTATCTTGACCTGCAGCGTTACTGGTCCGATGTTACGGTTGCCCGTCTTCAGGAACTCGATGCTATTCGTCGCCGCAATATGCCCAATATCCCCGCCATCTCGAACCTCTGGGATACCGCATCCCGAAAGGGTTTCGACTACCTCGGCACATACAAAACCTACGTTTCCTATGGCGCTGAGGGTTTCTATCCTGGCGATCCCATCGGCGGCGCCTTCGGTGCCATCATGACCAAAGGCGACCTGCCCACTCCCATATGGTTTAACGAATTCACAGCAGGAGGGCCTGGATACTATGGAACGCCCGGCCGGAGCCGCATGTACGCCTATCTCGGACTGATCATGGGAGCGCAAGGCGTTCTCGCGTGGACATTCAACAGTCATCAGGGAGGGGAGGAACAGGCACTCTTTGGCTTGCTCGATCACGACAACACTCCGTCGTGGAAGGTTGACGAATTCGCGCTCATCGCAACCGAGTTCAAGGAGCTTGCCGGGTATGGCCTCCCTCGCTATACGCATCCGCAGGTGGCAATTGCCTATTCGTTCGATTCCAGCATCGCCTCCAGCCCGAACGGTCCAAGCAATACCACGCTCGCTTACTTCAAGCCTGCCTACGCCGAGCAGGTACGGGGGGCATTCGAACCACTGTTTCGAGCCAACATTGACACCGCCATCATCAACATCGGTCACGACAGCCTCACACCGTACAAATTAGTGATCGTCCCAGCGGATTACGTCATGGACCCTGCGAGCGCAAAAGCAATCCGGGATTATGTTCAAGCCGGCGGCACCGTTGTCATGACTGCCTTCTCCGCAAAGGTCGACGAACACGGCCAATGGTTCGATAGCCCATTGCCGGGGCGGCTCAATGACGTCTTCGGATTGAAGACCAACGCTTTCTATAACGTCGATCAGCCACTGACTTTTGAAGTCGACGGTCAATCTATCGGAAGCGAAGTCTATCGTTACGAGGTTCTTGAGCCTTCCACAGCCACAGTTCTATCGCGCTTCTCGAATACTCCGGACCGTACACCCGCCCTCACCGTGAACCGATTCGGCAAAGGCACTGCCATCTACCTCGCCACCGAATCGAAAGCGTCGGTCATCGGCCCCGTGCTCGAGCACTTCTATGGCTCTCTCGGAATCGAACTCGGCCCGCGCACGCCAGCGGGAGTATATGCAAAGGTTGTGGATGGTCGAACGCTGTATGTAAATACGTCGACACAGGATCAGAGCATTTCCATTGAAGGAAGCACGCAGGGAATCATCACCCATCGGGACTACAACGGCTTTGTGAATCTCAAACCGGAAGAGGTAGACCTGGTCCCTGCGACTCATCCCGCTACTCGCTGATAATGGTGCATCATTACCGAGTATCAGATCTGGAAATGCACTTCGCCCTGTACCGTCAGTGGAGGCGGTTCCTCTTGCGTGAACGGGAGGCTGCCGCATCTTTGCTCATGTGGAGGTTGAGGTGATGAAGCAGAATTTCGCCGCAATGATCCTCGGTGGTACCGGACAGGTCGGTGGCGCAGCCGTCGAGGAGCTGCTGGCACTTCCGGAGTGCCGGGA
Source organism: Edaphobacter aggregans (assembly GCF_003945235.1). Lineage (NCBI taxonomy): Bacteria > Pseudomonadati > Acidobacteriota > Terriglobia > Terriglobales > Acidobacteriaceae > Edaphobacter > Edaphobacter aggregans. The sequence goes on along the minus strand of NZ_RSDW01000001.1, from coordinate 4,857,617 downwards.
AGTGGTGATGGTCACTAGGAAGCCCCTTGCGGCACAATCCCGGGTGCGCAACGTCGTTCTTGATATTGGTGCTGCTGACTTTGCCCGACACACTGCCGCCCTTGCCCGCGAAGTCTTAGGACAGAGTCCCCTAAGTGCCGTGAGCTGTGTGGGGGTCGGTGCCGGATCGACGCGCTGGAGTGAAGAAGAACTGCGACAACTCGAGCTCGGCGTGGTACTTCGCGCGTGGCTGCCATGACGCTGGAATCGCCCAGTTTTGTCTGCTTTCCGCCGCAGGAAGCTCAGCCCGCAGCCGGTTTCGCTATGCGCGCGTCATGGGCATGAAAGAAGACACCGTGCGCGACATCGGTTTCACCCGCCTCGCCATCTTTCGCCCCGGCATTATTGTTGGCAACGTTCATACACCGGCCTGGGCCGGTTGGCTGGGAAGGCTCATCCCTGGGTCGTTTGGCAACATCGATCAGCAGATTCTCGCTCTCTCCATCGCCGCAGAGATAGCGTTGCATAGTGGAGAGGCTGGCGAAGTTATTCGTGAAAATGCACCAATGAGGAGACTCGCTGCGCAACTCAAATAGTGTGCTTAGGAAATTTTGCGTGGGGGCGTAGGCCAATGAGTGGCGGAAGAGAGGGCGAGCCGGCTCTTCTCTAGTTAATCGGCGGGGTTCAGCCAATCATTTGCTTCCTCACGTGACACCGTTCCTTTTGAGAACAATTCTGCGATGGTACAAAACTGCATACGCATTCAACGGGTCTGACCGTCGAAGTTGCTCCTGAAAGATTTTATCCAGAACGGAGGGCTTCCACGGGGTCAATGCTGGCGGCCCGGGCAGCGGGGATGGAAGCCGCGGCGAGTCCTCCTATGGCCAGGAGTAAGGCCACCGAGACCACGGTGAGGGTGTCATGGGGGTGGACGTCGTAGAGGAAGCCGGCGACGAGGCGAGTGGAGAGCCAAGCGAGGGCGAGGCCGATGAGTGCCCCGGTGAGGAGGAGGCGGGAAGCGTAGCCCAGGATGAGATAGACGATCTGGCTGCGGCGGGCTCCAAGGGCGATCCGGACGCCTATCTCGTGGGTGCGCTGGGTGACGAGTTGAGCGAGGAGACCGTAGAGGCCTGAGAGGCACAGGAGAAGCGCTGAGCCTCCAAAGACGATAAGGAGGCGAGAGACGAGCTGCTGGCTGCCCTAGGAGTCCTCGAAGATCTGGGTCATGGTTGTGAATTCGGTGTTGGCGAGCTCGGGGCTGGCGTGGGTCATGATGGCGCGCAGTTCGGGAACGATGGAGGATGGGTTGCGGCTGGTTCGGAGAGCGAGTGACATGGCGACGCCTCCGGCCGCCTGATAGGTTCCGGATGTTGGCGTGAGTTGCGGGAAGTAGACTTGTATCTCCGGCACGGGCTGCTCGGTGATGGAGATCTGACGCGTGTCGTCGAGGATGCCGACAACGATGGCGCGGCGGTCTTTAGCGAAACCCATGAGGCTCTGACCCATGACCTTATCGGGGTCATGGGATTGGGAGTACTGCTTGACAAACTCACGGTTGACGACGACGACGGCCTGCGAGCCAGCAGTGTCGTCCTGATTGAAGTAGCGGCCGCGAAGCATGGTGAAGCCCAAGACGCGCTGAGCGTCGGAGTTGACGGCGCGGAACTGAGCACGAATATCGCGACGGCGAACGGCGTCAGCGGAGTTTCCTTCTGCGGAGAAGGAGAAGACCATGTTGAAGTGATGGCCGAGGGGAACTTCGGTCATGAGGTTTGCGGCTTCGACGCCGGGCACAGCGCGGATGCGTTGGAGTAAGGGCGCGTAGAGGGTGGTATTGAGGTCTTGATCGGCGAAGCGGTAAGAGGGGATGGCCATACTGCCGACGAGGATGTTGTCCGTACGGAAGCCTAGAGGGACATGGCGGAGAATGTAGATGGTTCGGAGAAGGAGGCCGCAGGAGACGAGGAGAACGAGGGCGAGGGAGATCTGGGTGACGACCAAGAGCGAGCGGGTACAGCGCTGGGCGCGACTGACGCCGGACTGAGGCGCTCCCTGACGAAGGGCGGGTTCGATGGAGGTGCGTGCGCTGGAGAGCGCGGGCCAGAGTGCAGATACAAGCGCGCTGAAGAGGGTGAGGGCGAGGAGCACCGCGATGGATCGCCAGCCGGGAGTGGCGTGATGAAGGTTGAGCTCCATGGAGAGGCCGTGCGCGAAGAGACTCAAAAGACCGAAGGCGACCCCGAGGCCGAGGAGTGAACCGCCGAAGCTGAGCATGAGACCTTCGAGAAGGAGTTGCTGGACGATGCGGAGGCGACCGGCTCCGAGTGCTCCCCGAACGGCGATCTCACGCTGACGCACGGTGCCACGGGCCAGGAGAAGGGCGGCGACGTTGACGCAGGCGATGATCCAGAGGAGTGCCGAGGCGGCGAAGAGGGCGAGAAGAGTGTGGAGGACCTCAGGCTTGACGAGGGAGCCTGCGTAGTCGTTGATGCCAGCTGAGGTGACGAGGTCTCGGCGATACTGATCGGTGTATTGAGCAGCCACCTGAGGCTGAAGTGTCTTGATCTCGGCCTGTGCAGAGCTAAGAGTCGCTGTGGTGTTGAGGCGCGCTATAACGCTGTAAAAGGGAGTCTGCCCTATGCGGTCATCGTCTTCCGGCTGAAGTGCAACGGGTGTCCAGATTTCGAGGCTTGTGGCTGGCAGGGGAAGAGCGAAGCCGCGCGGCATGACCCCGACGACCGTGTAAGGTTTGCCACTGATTTTGACTGTGCGTCCAATGACATCCTGACGGGCGCCGAAGTAGTCACGCCAGACGGAGTCGCTGAGGATGACGGTTTGCTCGTCGCCCGTGTTGGCGAAGCCTTCGGGGGTGCTTGTGACGCCGGAGCCGAGGGCGGGACTGATGCCAAGGACGTGGAAGAGGTTCGTGCTGACGAGTTGATGACTGACCTGTTGGGCACCGCTGTCGCCTTCGAGAAAGGAACGTCCGTTGGCGGCACGGTAGAAGCCGATGGATTCGAAAGAGCGCGAGCTGGACCGCCACTGCTGTATGTCGAGCCAGGGAACGCGGGGTTGATCGCCACGCCGTCCAAACTCGTAGATGGTTACGAGGTGGTGCGCATCTCGGTAAGGAAGGACCTGAAGCAAAACGTTCTCGACGACGGTGAACATGGCGAGGGTGGCGCCGAGGCCGAGTGCGAGGATGGCAATGACGGTGAGGGTGAACGCGGGGGAGCGGCGCATTTGGCGCCAGGCATAGCGGATGTCCTGCAGGATATGTTCGAGCCACTCACCTGCCCACATGCGGCGCGTAGTTTCGCCGACGAGGAGTGGATTGCCGAACTCGCGGAGAGCGGCGGGGCGGGCTTCCTCGGGAGATGTACCGCGGGCAATGCGGTCGGCAGTGGCTATGGAGATGTGGGTAGCGATCTCTTCGTCGACATCGTTTGCGCGGGGGCGCCAGAGTCTCATGGTGAGCTCCTAGGGTTTGGTTTGCATGATAGCGGCGATGGCGCCGACAACCTGTTGCCAGCGATCGTGGTCTGAGGCGAGTTGTTTTTTGCCGGCGGCGGTGATCTGGTAGAAGCGGGCCCGCTGGTTGCTTTCGGTGAGTCTCCACTGGGAGCGTACCCAGCCCTGGCGCTCGAGGCGATGAAGTGCGGGGTAGAGTGAGCCGGTCTCGACCTGGAGTATTTCACCGGAATGCGTGTGCAGGGCTTGAACAATGCCATAGCCATGCTGCGGTCCCCACTGGAGGGTCTGAAGGATCAGCATGTCGAGGGTTCCCTGAACGAGCTCGATGCGGTTCTTGTAGCCTGACTTGCGTGCCAAGGGTGAACTCCCGTTACCCTCGCGGTATTTGGCGAGAGGTGTGTAGATAATCTACATCCTTGGACCTCTTTGAAAAGAGGAGGTAGGACTCGGCGTCGCAAAAGATGCTTAGGCCGACGTCCGATGAGTGACTCGCTTTGGATACACCGGTCGAGAGTGAAATAGCGATCGTATTCTTGAACTATTTTGTCGGAGTGAACGTAACGTAATTCATGGTCAAATTCGATTGACAGCTACGAACATCTTCGTATATTCCTGCTCCATGACTTTCTGATTTCAAGCGGCTAGCGCAGAATTCCAGCGAATCGTGATTTGCTTTCTTCTGTGCAGGGCAACGTGGAGGTTATGCGATGAGAGTTCTTCTGCAGGATCTGGATTATGCGTTTCGCCAATTACGCAAGACTCCCGGCTTTACCATTACAGTTTTGCTGACACTGGCCCTGGGCATCGGCGCCAACTCAGCCATCTTTACGCTGGTCAATGCCATCCTGCTGCATAACCTGCCGGTAGTTGACCCCCATACCCTTGTGCGCATCGGTGACACCGATGACTGCTGCGTCAATAGCGGATGGAATGACAAGGGCGATTACGCGCTCTTCTCTACAGACACCTACTACATGTTCAAGAAGAACCTGCCGGAGTTCGAAGAGCTGGCCGCAATGGAATCCGGCTATGCCTGGCGACCTATCACTGTCCGTCGCGCCGGACCGCAGACAGTTGCGAAGTCCGTCATGGCAACCTTCGTCTCGGGCAACTACTTCCGCGTCTTTGGTCTTTCGCCGGCAGCGGGCCGACTCCTTGTGGATGCCGACGACCAGAAGGGCGCACCCATTACCGCAGTTATGAGCTACGACGCATGGCAGCAGGACTATGTAGGCGATCCGAGCGTGGTGGGAAGCGCGTTCTACATCAATACCAAGCCGGCCATCGTTATTGGTGTTGCGCCAAAGGGATTTTATGGTGACCGCATCGATACCAATCCGCCCAAGTACTTCCTTCCTATGAATTCGATGGATACCGTCATCGGCGCGCCTTATTTCAATGATCCCGACGCTCAGTGGGCATACATCATCGGTCGCATCAAGCCGGGAACCCCTCTGGCCGCTCTTCAGGCCAAGGCCAGCACGCTGCTCAAGCAGCAGTTTGCGCCGCTCAAGACATTTACCGATCAGCGCGCTCAGAAGGCTCTTCCTCGCACCCATGTTGTGCTTACACCCGGAGGTGGAGGTATCCAGAACATGCAGGACGGCTACAAGGACCACCTGAAGCTGCTGCAATGGATCGCCGCGCTTGTCCTTCTCGTGGCCTGTGCCAATATCGCCAACCTGCTCCTGGTGCGAGGCATGAGCCGCAGGGCCGAACTGTCCATTCGCTCGGCGCTCGGCGCTCGGCGCAGCCGCATTGTGCGTCAGCTGCTGACGGAAAGTGTACTTCTTTCGGGCTTGGGCGGCCTCCTCGGCCTCGCCGTCTCCTATATCGGAGCGCACGCGCTGCTGGCGCTCGCTTTCCCTAACCAACACAATATGCCGATCAATGCCGCGCCTTCACCGCTCGTCATCGGTTTTGCCTTCGTGCTTTCGCTCGTTACGGGCGTCCTCTTTGGTCTTGCTCCTGCGGTAATGGCAGCGCGCACGCAGCCTGCTGAAGCCCTGCGCTCCAACGCACGCACGACCGCCCACGGAGCATCTCTCCTGCAGCGCTCGCTCGTCGTCCTGCAGGCAGCCCTTTCCCTCGTTCTTCTTGTTGCTGCAGGGCTTTTTGCGCAGAGCCTCAATAAAGCCGAAAATGTCGACATGAAACTGGACACAACAAACCGCTACATCGTCCACATCAATCCACAGGCAGCCGGCTACAAAAACACAGAGGTTGAACCCCTCTACCAAACCATTGAAGACAGCTTCCACGCCATTCGAGGCGTTCTCAAAGTCGGCCTTGCCACCTACACTCCAATGGAGCAGAACAACTGGGGATCTGGAGTAAAAATTCAGGGAGAGCCAGACCTGAACAAAGGCGCTTCGTGGGTGAAAGCCACCCCTGAGTACTTCGACTCTGTCGGTACACGTGTCGCCATGGGCCGTGGCTTCACATTGCAAGACAGGATGAATGCACCGCCAGTGGCCGTCGTCAATCAGGAATTCGCCAAGCAGTTCTTCGGCAAGCGCAGTCCCATCGGCCATTACTTTGGCTTTTCCGGTCCGGCCAAAACCCCACAGGATGGGGCGCATGAAATCGTTGGTGTGGTGGAAGATACCACCTACACAAGTGTCTATTGGAAAGACCACGCCATGTACTTTCTCCCTCTTACACAGCCCGCTGGCATTCCCGACGCGGACAATCCTCTCGAAAAAGATCAATCCATGTATGCCGGAGCCATCGTCATCCAGACCGCCCGTCCCATAGCTGGCTTTGAAAAGATCGTTGGCGACACCCTCGCGAGCATCAACCCCAACCTAACTATCGTAAAGTTCCAGACATTCCAGCAGCAGATTCAGGACCGCTTCATCGAAGAGCGACTGATTGCCCGCCTCACTTCCCTCTTTGGCCTGCTAGCCCTTCTGCTCGCCGCCATCGGTCTTTATGGCGTCACGTCCTATACCGTAGTCCGCCGCACGCCGGAGATCGGCATCCGTATGGCCCTGGGAGCAGCGCGCAGCCGCGTCATCGGAATGGTCATACGCGGAGCCATGCTGCAGACCCTCGTCGGCCTCGCTATCGGTATCCCCGTGGCAATCTTCTGCGTGCGGTATGTCAAATCGCAGCTTTTTGAGATCACCCACGTGAACGTGCCGGCCATGACTACCGCCATCGGGGTACTGGTGCTTGCGGCGGCCATTGCCGGCATCATTCCGGCGCGCCGCGCGGCCTCCATCGATCCCGTGCAGGCCTTGCGCGTCGAATGAACTGCGCCTTCAAAAAAACGCTTGCCCCTTTGCTGCCCAACAAACTCTTCGTTCATTCGAAGATTCTGAAGAGCCGCGCAATAGGTTATAAGCCGGCAAAGTGGTATAAACCGGTATTCCGGCTATGTGGCACCAAATTGCCACCAAATCTTTAACTGTGGGCAGAGGGCTGATTGTGGCGGGTCAGCCCTAACACTTCTTTTTCGAGTAAGCCTCTGGCAGGGGGATCGCTCTCGAAAGCAGCGCATCAAAATAATTATTCCGCAAGTGCATGAAAAATCGATCCGCACTGTCTTGATGCATATGCCCTCGTTTGTTGCACGGTCAGGGTGTCGCGTCAACGCTGCCATCGATCTGCAGACCTGGGGGGGGCGGATAGCCGGCGTATCCTTTATCGCCCCGACATCTCCGAGAGAGCGTATTCAACCCCTTACGCGCGTGCTTAAATCAACCTGCTCGAAGAACGGATGGCAGCAATGGTCTTTGGCACCTTGGTTTGGCCGGCAGATGACTGAGGAACGGTTTTGGAAGCACGTTTGCGGACCGACATACCGGCGGCGAGGTGATTGCGTAGCTGGCGGGAACTCTCCTGTTCACGGCTGTGAAGTAAAAGGTCACGCGCATCGATCAGATGGTCTGTCATGAGTCGTGAGGCCAGCTCTGCGTCGCGCCGTTCAATTGCGACCAAAATTGGCCGATGGAAGTGAAGAGTATGTTCCAGGTCGACTAGTTGAGACGTCACCATGATCATGTTCAACATCGCGCGGTGGATGGTATGAAAGAGACGTCCTGCGAGACGATTGCCTGATGCCTGAAATATGGCACGGTGGAAGAGCAGATCCGATGCGACGAGGCGAACGCGATCGTCCTTGCTGTTTTCGAGGTCAACGATCGATTGCCTGAGCAGTGCGATATGCTGCGCGTTGGCGCGTTCGGCTGCCTTTGCGGCGAGACCGGGCTCCATCATAAGGCGCATCTCGCTGAGTTCCTGGAGTGTGGTGTCGTCGAGGAGAAAAAGAAACTCCATGGGCACGGAGAGGACTGAGGAAGCGTCCTTGTTGAGGTAGCTACCGTCGCCGACTTTTTGAGTGATGACGCCCATGATCTCAAGGACCTTGAGGGCTGGGCGGAGCGAAGAACGGGCCACTCCGAAGGCCGCGGCCAGTTCACGCTCAGGCGGCAGCTTCGCGCCGGGAGACAGAACTCCATCGCTTAGCAGTTGCTGGAAGCGGAGGATGAGCAGGTGTGTGACGTCATCTTTGTCGTTGAGGATGTGTCCGCCATCGCCGAGCGGGGACTTTCGACGTTCCTTCATTTCTGAATAGTGTGCCAAGAGAAGTTTGATGTCAAACGATATGTGTCGTCCCTGCGCATTTATGGGTGATGATCATTGGTACTACCTTATGCTCTGCGCGAAAAATGACAACCGGTGATGTCGATTTTCTTGTTTTCGGAGGTACTTACGGAGTGCGGGCCGAGGTTTGGTTTGCCGCGTCCGAGACGGGCTAAGCCTTAGATCGCCCTGTAAATATCTGTGCATTGTCGGCATTTGCTGTCTGCTTGCTTGGGTGCGGTATGTATATAAGGTCGTTGGCTGTGTGGCTCATGAACTCTCTATTTTGAAAATTTTATATTGACAAGTTTTTCTTCTTGGTACTACCTTTGCCGATGCTTGCAGTTTGTCTGAAAGAGTTTCAATACAAATTCACAGACGAGGAACGACATGAACGTTCGCATGCTTGTTACAGATACCGGGAATCTGCTGATGCTTGTTCTCTTGCTGGGGATTGGGGTGATGCCTATCCACAGCCAGGTGGAAGCGGGACGGTTTGTAGGACGCATCACCGACACCCAGGGCGCGGTAGTGACGCAGGCAATCGTCAAGGTAACGAATGTCGGCACGAATAGTGTGCAGAGTGCGGTTACTGATTCGACGGGGAACTTTGTGATCACACCGGTGTCGGCGGGAGTCTATTCGCTGAGCGTCACGGCGCCGGGGTTCACAACGATCAACACATCGAACATTGAAGTTCAGGTGGGCCAAATCGTTCGCCAGGATCTGCAGTTAAAAGTGGGTGCATCAACTACTACGGTTGAAGTGTATGCGGAGACTCCGCTGCTGAGCACCGATACGGCAACGATGGGGACGGTTGTGACGAATCAGCAACTCACCAGCCTGCCGCTGAATGGACGCGGCTTCTACCGGCTGGCAGAACTTACACCAGGAGCTGCACTGTTGCCGCCTACGGGTAACTCTCTTGCTATCCGGCCAGAGATCGTGAATGGCAACACGATCAGCGGTATTCGGGGGAGTGCGATCTCGTTCCTGCTCGATGGCGTAGATGTTAGCGAGCAGCATCAGGGTGGGACGTTTATCCAGACATCGATCGATGCGCTGCAGGAGTTCAGCGTGCAGCAGAGTCCGTACTCTGCCGAGTACAACCGAGGCGGCGCGTTTTTCAACGCGACTACGAAATCGGGAACAAACAGGTTTCATGGTGGGGTGTTTGAATTTATCCGCAACGAAAAGCTGGACGCGCGTAATTTTTTCTCGACGACACGAGCAATTTTGAAACGCAATCAGTTCGGGGGCAACATTGGAGGACCACTCTCGATTCCGCATTTGTATGACGGTAGAGACAAAACCTTCTTCTTCGTCGCTTACGAGGGGCAACGACTACGGCAGGGACTAGTCGTAAACAGCATTGTACCTACCGATGCGCAAAGGGTGGGAGACTTTACCGGTTTGGGGAAGCCAATCTATGATCCGTTGACGACGACCACGGTTGGTACGACAACGACTCGCAATCAAATCAACTGCAATGGAGTTCCAAACGTCATCTGCCCTTCCCGGATCACTTCCCAAGCGAGCGCGGTACTGGCTTACATTCCACACGCGAATAGCGGTGCAGCGAACTTTAAGGCCGTTCCATCTCAAGCGATCGACTACGACCAGTTCACGATACGTATCGAGCATCAGATCGGTTCATCCAACCGGCTTTTTGGACGCTGGATCTATGTGAACAATCGTCAGACGGACCCCAACGCTGCGCCACTGTTGAAAACAGCATCGCTTACGTCCAACGGTCAGGACATCGCCGTCGGCCTCATTACGAACATCGGCGCGAATAAAGTACAAGATTTTCGCGTGCATTATCTTCCCAGCCATGTGCGGCTCTCCGCATTCTTGCAAGGGCCTGACTTTAACGCGGCGAATGGCATACAGGGGTTTGCCGGATTGGGGCGGCCGGGTATCGGAAGCTCATTTCCCGATTATTCCTTTAGCGGCTATGCTGCGTTGCAGGGATCTGCATTCGATCAGCGTCCGAAATCACAGGACCGTACTGTATTCGAACCAACAGACACCTTCACGATGCTGAAAGGCCGTCACTCTCTGAAGTTTGGCGTCCTGGTCCGCTACTATCAGTGGATCGGTTACGACAGCTCGAACTATGCCGGTATCTTCAACTTCACTGGAATTGAGACTCAGAACCCCACCGCGACTGCGGCCAATCCTGCGGGAGGCGATGCCATTGCAGACTTTCTGCTGGGATATCCTGCTTCGGTGGCTCGTGCCTATCCAGGCGCCAACTTCGGCGGTCAGCGCTGGTATCATCAGTACTTCGCTCAGGATGATATTCGCGTGAGCGACAAACTAACAGTGAATCTTGGACTGCGGTATGAGTACTCGCCCTGGTTGAACGGATACAAGGGACAGTTGGGCACCTTCGATCCAACTAAATCGAGGCCGATTATTGTTGCGAGCAACACAGATCAGGTTGATTTGACATCCCAATATGCCGCTCCCGCTGCTTATCAGTTTTTTGGACAATACATTCAAACCAGCAGCCAGGCGGGTCTTCCCTACTCCATCACCTATACCGATCGCACACAGTTTGCTCCACGCATTGGGTTCTCGTGGCAGCCAATTGGAAATGGAACAGTATTCCGCGGTGGCTTCGGTATTTTCTACGAGCCTGAGGGAACCAGCGGCCGTGTGAACCGCAATATTCTGCCGTTCCTTCTGTTGGAGACTGTCAACCAGACTCAGGGTGTAGTTCCGACACGTACAACCGCGAATTTCTTCCTTGGCTCCCCGCTCGGTTCTGCGGCTACGAATCCGGCGATATTGCCAACCCTGACTCACCTGAAGGTTGGGTCAAACCAGCATTACAGTCTTGGAGTGCAGCAGCAACTTACGCCCAAGACATTTTTCGAAATTGCGTATGTTGGAAACCATGGAGTCCATCTGCAGAGCACGGATGACTTCAACGATCCAAGTCCCGCTGCGGGAGCGGTTCAGGCGCGCCGTCCGTACCAGCCATGGGGGACGATCACGTTTCAGTCGCAAGACCTCGGGACGACATACCAGTCGTTGCAGTCGAAGATCCAGCATCGCGCTGGAAATGGGTTTACCGGACTGATCGCTTATACATGGTCGAAGTTTATGCAGTCGAACCAGTCACCTGCGCTAGGCGGAAATATTGGGTTCGAGAGGACCTACTCGCCGTTCAATACACCCCAAAATCTGGCGATAAGTGGTAGCTATGAGCTGCCGGTAGGCCGCGGCAGAAAGTTTATGAGCAACGGTAATCGGGCGGCGGATGCAGTTCTGGGAGGGTGGCAGGTACAGACGATCATTGTGCTGCGGAGTGGGACGCCCTACACGCCTGTCGTCTCTTCAGACAGGGCTAACACCGGCGTGGGGTCGCAGCGGCCGAATTTGAATCCCGCAGGCGGATCGCCTACGTTCCGCAAGTCGCTGACGAGCTGGTTCGACAAGACGGCTTATGTCGTAGCGCCGCAGTTCACCTACGGGCAGGTGCGAGCCAATGTTTTACAGTCGGATGCGTTCCGGCAGTACGACGCGTCGGTGTTCAAAAACTTCTCATTACCGGGCGAGTCGGTTCTGTCTTTCCGGGCTGAGTTCTTCAATCTGCCAAATACAAACAGCTTCAACGCACCGAGCTCGACGATTGATGCGTCCACGTGCTGCACGGTCACTTCAACTTCGATCCCATCACGTGATATTCAATTTGCTCTGAAGTACAACTTCTAACTAATAAAGGCCGACGACCTATGCGCAAGTTCGCCCTGACCTTGATCTGTGCAGCCGCGATGCAGGCGGCCGCACAGGCTCCGATATCTAATCCTGTATCAATTCAAGTTGACCTTGCAAAGCCGCAGGGGCCCTACAAGCCGATCTACAGTTGGTTTGGATATGACGAGTCCAACTATACGACGATGAGGTACGGCAAACAGCTGCTGACTGAGCTGCATGATCTGAGCCCAGTACCGGTCTACATCCGTGCGCACCATCTGCTGACCTCAGGGAACGGGGTTGCGGAATTGAAATGGAGCTCGTCAAACGTATTCACGCTGGATGCGAATGGGAAGCCTGTGTACGACTTCACTATCACCGATCAGACTTTTGACGAGTTCCAGAAGGCGGGAGTGCGGCCGATGGTCGAATTGGGATTCATGCCCAAGGACTTGGCTGCGACGGTGCCGGGAGTGGATGCCTACCAGGTCCACTATCCGAACAGCACGATCTCCGGAGCGTCGAACAATCCTCCAAAAGATTATGCGATGTGGAGCGAATTGGTGCAGAAGTACACGGAACATCTCGTGGAGCGTTATGGCAAGGAACAGGTACGCACATGGTATTTCGAGGTATGGAACGAGCCAGACATTCCGTACTGGCACGCCACCCCCGAGGAGTACAACAAGCTCTACGATTATTCCGTGGCTGGAGTTCGGGCTGCACTGCCTGACGCGATCGTAGGTGGTCCGGCGAGTACAGGACCCGCATCAGATAAAGCCGAAGCCTTTCTCGATAATTTTCTGAAGCATTGCCTGAATGACAAGAGTGCGGCGAATGGAAAGGCGATCCCACTGGATTTCATTTCGTTCCACCCCAAGGGGCGGCCGACGGTAGTGGATGGGCATGTGCGGATGGGGCTTGCAAATGAGTTGAAGGCGGCAGGAAACGGGTTTCGCGTTGTGGCGAAGTACCCGAAGTACATCCATCTCCCGATTATTCTGAGTGAGGCTGACCCGGAAGGATGCGCGGCGTGTTCGATGAAGGTGAACCCCTCGAATGCATACCGGAACGGTCCGCTGTATCCGACTTACACAGCAGCTGCTATCAAGGCTCTCTTTGAATTGCAGGACCGCTATAAGGTGAATCTCATCTCCATGCTTTCGTGGTCGTTCGAGTTTGAGGATAAGGAGTACTTTGAAGGCTTCCGCACGTTGGCGACGAACGGAGTCGACAAGCCGGTACTGAATGTTTTCCGGATGGCGGGTTTGATGTCCGGAGAACGAGTGAATACAAGCAGCACAGGGCAGGTTTCGCTTGACGACATCCTGAATACAGGAGTGAAGCAGACACCGGACATCGATGCCTTTGCCACGAAAGGAGACCATGAGGCGGCCGTGATGCTGTGGAACTACCATGATGACGACGTTCCGGCGGAGGGTGCACCACTGCAAGTGACGATCGGGAGCATTCCTACGGGAGTGAAGAAGGTACTGCTGGAGCACTATCGGATAGATAACACGCACAGCAATTCGTACACGGTGTGGAAGGCGATGGGATCCCCTCAGGCGCCCACGGCTGAACAATATGCGCGATTGAAAGAGGCGGGCCATCTGGAGCTTCTACGTTCGCCGGAGTGGTTGGATGTGAAAGACGGCAAAGTAACGATTGCTACAGAACTGCCGAGACAGGCTACATCGCTGATGCGTTTGAAATGGTGACCATGTGGAGAGCGTGTTGAGTGAGGCCAAGCGGACAATACAGCCTAAGCTGATCGAAGTGCAGTGGTACTTTGTCGCGATGGTAACGGCGGCGATTGCCATCAGCTACTTTGACCGGCAAACCCTGCCTGTCGCTATCTCTGCGATCCAGCGAACGATCCCGCTGAACGATCAGCAATTCTCCTGGCTGCAGTTTTCCTTTCTAATCCCGTACGCATTGCTGTATGCGGCGGGAGGTCGAATGCTGGATGTTCTGGGGACTCGCCGGGGGCTTCTGCTGATCATGCTGTGGTGGTCGATAGCGTGCGCGCTGCATGGATTGGCGATGAACTTCGCATTTCTTATGCTGGCTCGTTGCTTGCTGGGAATGGGTGAGGGTGGGGCCTTCCCTGCTGCGGCGAGAGTAGTGGCAGAGTGGATTCCATTGCATCAAAGGTCGACGGCGATGGGAATCATCAATGCGGGGACGGCGATTGGTTCGGTACTGGCTCCGCCGCTAATCGGCATCGTACTGCTGACAAGCGGATGGAGGATGGTGTTCTTCGCGGCGGGAGCAGTCGGGATCGCTTGGGTGATCTGGTGGTCGGTGAGCTACCGTGGAAGCAACACCGCTTCTATCGACACACTGGATGCACGATTAGTCGCGCAGCAACTGTCCTTTCTGGATATTGTGAGCATGCGCAAGGTGCAGGTGCTGGTCTTCGCAAAGTTTATGAGCGATTCGGCGTGGTACTTCTACCTGTTCTGGCTACCGAAGTACCTCTACGATGTACGCGGCTTTGACGTAAAGCATGTGAGCTACTATGCGTGGATTCCATATGCGGCTTCTGGGGTAGGAAGTTTCCTGGGAGGGTGGTTGTCCAGCAACCTGCTGAGCCGGGGGAGATCGCTGGATTTCTCACGCAAGTTTGTTCTGGGTCTCAGTGCTCTGTTTATGCCAGTGGTTATGTTGGTGCCGCACGTACCGGTGGGCTGGGCACTGATGTTCTTTAGCATCGCATTTTTCTGTCAACAATCATGGTCGGGGTTGATTATGACTTTGCCTGCTGACATTTTCCCCCTGTCTGCGGTGGGATCGGTCTCGGGGTTGGTGGGGTTTGGCGGCGCCATTGGGGGGGCGATCTTTGGTGTTGTCGCCGGATTCCTGCTCAGTCGCGGATTCGGATATGGAATGCTGTTTTTTATCGTTGGAACCTTTCACCTTATTGGGTTTCTAGCCATTCTGCTTCTGGGTGGCAGACTTCAACCGCTTAGGACTTCAGATCTCCTACAAATAGAGAGTCAATTATGAGGATCACAGAAGTGCGCACGCGCGTCGTACAGTGGGAAGGCGAAACGACACCATTGCCGTCTCATTTCTGCACCAATCCGATGGATCTGGTCATGTTCCGCGAAGCGTCCATGGGAACCTTTACCTTCCATGGCTGGGTGCTGGTAGAGATATTTACGGATGCAGGCCTGGTCGGCCTAGGTAATGCGGCGTTGTCACCGCTGGTGACCAAGTCATGCATTGACACGTACCTGAAGCCGTTGCTGCTTGGCGCAGACCCGTGGAACATCGAGTATCTGTGGCAGCAGATGTATCGCCGGACAATGGCGTTCGGACGCAAGGGTGTTGCTATGACTGCGATCAGCGCGGTCGATATCGCGTTGTGGGACCTGCTAGGTAAATCTGCTCGACAGCCCGTCTACCGACTATTGGGCGGCCGAACGAAGAAGCGCATTCCTGTATATGCAAGCCGCCTCTACAGCATGCCGCTCGATGAATTGAGGGTCGAAGCGCAGCGCTACAAGGATGAAGGATACACGGCGATGAAGCTGCGTTTCGGGTGGGGACCAGTCGACGGCGCAGAGGGTATGCAGCGTAATGTCGAGTTGGTGCGCACGGTCCGCGAGGTGGTTGGAGATGGCGTCGATGTGATGGCCGATGCCTACATGGGCTGGACGCTTGACTACGCGAAGCGCATGCTTCCGCTGCTCGAACCTTTTCATCTGCGGTGGCTGGAAGAACCCGTGATTCCCGACGACACGCGCGGATATAAGGAGTTGAAGGCATATGGGCGGATACCTATTGCGGGCGGAGAACATGAGTTCACCGTCTTCGGCTTTCGCGACTTGCTGGAGGCTAATGCGCTCGACTATATCCAGTTCGATACAAATCGCGTGGGCGGCATCAGCCAAGCTCGTAAGATATCTGCGCTGGCAGAGGCCTATCAGATCCCTGTGGTGCCGCATGCTGGGCAGATGCATAACTACCATGTCGTGATGGCAAGCCTCAATTCGCCGATGGCGGAGTTCTTTCCCAAGGTCGACGTTGAAGTGGGCAATGAACTGTTCTGGTATATCTTCGACGGCGAACCAGTTCCGGCAGATGGATATATCGACCTGGACGAGAGCACGCCTGGGCTAGGGCTTACTGTGAACGAAGAGTCGCTGAAGCGCTTCAAGATAATCGAGTAAAAGGGTGAACATGATCCATCTTGTTCAGATTACTAACGGCTCTTCACGCCGGGTAGCAGTAGTCGAGGAGCCTCACCTCCGCTGCCTCAATGAAGTGGAGACAGTTTACGAGTTGGTGCAACGCTGTTTGAGTCGCAGTGACCAGTTTAGCGCGCAGGCCCTTGAACTGGCACACGGCGAGGTGCTGGACTACGACGCGATTTATACAGGGGCTTCAGACTGGCATCTGTTGGCGCCGATCGACGTGCCCGGAATTCCATCAAGGTTGACGATCTCGGGTACTGGCTTGACACACCTTGGAAGTGCGAAGGAGAGACAAGCCATGCATATTGCTACTGCCGCGAAGACAGCTGAAGATGTGACCGACAGTATGCGCATGTTTCAGTGGGGCGTAGAGGGAGGGCATCCAACGGAGGGTGAGATCGGAGTGGCGCCCGAGTGGTTCTACAAAGGCAACGGCTCCATATTGCGGTCGCCGTTCGAGCCTTTGACGATTCCCGGCTATGCGGAAGATGGCGGTGAAGAGGGAGAGCTAGCGGGAGTTTATGTAATCAGTGCCGACGGCACGCCCTATCGCATTGGGATGACCGCGGGCAACGAGTTCTCCGATCACAGATTTGAAAAGCGCAATTATCTGAACCTGGCTGGTTCGAAACTACGCACGTGCAGCCTCGGTCCCGAACTTGTGGTAGGGGCCGAATTTCAGTCGGTTGGCGGAGAGGTCAGCATCGAGAGGAAGGAAAAGACGATCTGGTCGAAGGCCGTAGCCACCGGCGAGGACAACATGTGTCACAGTCTCTCCAATCTGGAGCATCATCATTTCAAGTTTGAAGGGCACCGCCAACCGGACGACGTACATGTGCACTTCTTCGGGGCTCATTCGCTGAGTTTCGGTGATGGTATTGCGTTAGAGGATGGGGACTGGATGGAGGTGCGCTACGAAGGATTCGGGCGCGCACTGCGCAATCCGGTCATTGTCGAGGTAAAAAGTCAAAATCGACCCGTAACGGTTCGTCCGCTTGTCTGACAACAGACTAGAAGGAGATTTCTGTGAGCAAACGCATAGCGATACTTGGGTTGGGCACGATGGGTACTGGCATGGCGGCGAATTTGCTCAAAGCTGAATTTCCACTGACAGTATATAACCGGACCGAGGCGAAGGCAGAGGCGCTGATGGCCAGAGGTGCACGGTTCGCGTCTACCCCGGCCGAAGCTGCAAAAGGGGCGTCGTTCATTATCAGTATGCTCGCGGATGATGCGGCATCGCGCGAAGTGTGGACGGGTACGAATGGTGCGTTTGATGCGGTGGAAGAGGGAGTGATCCTGATCGAATCAAGCACGGTAAGCCCAGCATGGGTTGCAGAGTTTGCAACGCTGGCCACGCAACGTGGAGCAGAGTTGCTGGATGCTCCGGTGACCGGAAGTCGCATGCAGGCTGAAGCTGGTCAACTCTCTTTCTTAGTGGGTGGCAGGGATGCGGTACTGGAGGCAGCTATGCCTGTGCTGAAGGTGATGAGTAAAGAGGTCGTTCATCTGGGCCCGGTCGGAAGTGGAGCAAAGATGAAGTTGATCAATAATTTTTTGTGTGGAGTTCAGGTCGCGTCGCTTGCAGAGGGTCTCGCATGGATTGAGCGAAGCGGACTCGATGAAGAAAAGGCGCTCTCTATATTGAAAGCGGGTGCGCCGGGGAGTCCCTTGCTTGGAGCTATTTCGGCGAGAATGGTCAGCCACAACTACACCGTAAATTTTCTTCTTAAGCTGATGGCAAAGGATTTGTTATATGCCCAAGCGGAGGCCGCACGTTGCGATGTGGAGTTGAAGACGGCGGAGGTGGCACGAAGCCTCTTTGAAGCTGCCATCGCGAAAGGCTTCGGTGATGAGGACATGGCCTCGGTAGTCGAACCGCTTCGCAACAGTGGGGATACGACTGAATAAAACTAACGGGAGACTTCAACCGCTCAAGGAGATTGATCAATGAAGCCTGTTGCCACTATCTGCAGCCTCTTGCTTTGTCTGTGCGCATATGCCCAAGACCCAGCGCGGCCGGGGTATCTGGATCCGTCGAAGCCGATTGATCAACGTGTCGCTGATCTGATCGGACACATGACGCTCCAAGAAAAGGCCCAGCAGTTGAATCATCTCAATGTTGGTATTCCGCGGCTCAGGGTAGCGGCTTGGGGTGGATGGAATCAGACCCTCCACGGTGTATGGTCGAAACAGCCGACTACTCTCTTCCCGGCGCCTATTGCGATGGGTGCAACCTGGGATCCGGCGTTGATACACACTATTACTGGCGCAATGTCAGATGAGGCGCGAGCTTTGTACAACATCGGCGCGGATGGTCCTCGTTCAAAGCACGGCTTGGTATTCCGGTCACCGGTGATCAACGTGAGCCGAGATCCACGTTGGGGAAGAATCCAAGAGGTGTTCAGCGAAGATCCTTTTCTGACTGGACGCATGGGTGTTGCCTACGTGCAGGGTCTACAGGGAGATGATCCGCACTATCTCAAAGTGGCTGCAACGGTGAAGCATTTCGCAGTGAACAACGTGGAGACGAACCGCCAACGGCTCTCAGCCGAGGTGGATGAACGCAATCTCATGGAGTACTGGCTCCCACATTGGAGGGCTGTGATTGTGGAAGGTCATGCACAGTCGGTGATGGCTTCCTACAACGCTATCAACGGAGTTCCGGATGCGATCAACAAGTATTTGTTGACGGACATTCTGCGCGGGCAATGGAATTTTGACGGTTTTGTAACTGATGATCTGGGCGGGGTCAACCTGCTGGTGGCTGCGCACCACATCACCGAAGATCCGGTTGAGGCAACAGCACGTTCCATACAAGCTGGTTGCGACTCAGATGACATGCAGTTCGAGACAAACATTCCTCTAGCGGTGGACAGCGGCCGTCTGCCAATTGCTGATGTGGATCGCGCGCTAGCACGGGTGCTCCGGGTCGGCTTTCGTCTGGGCGCATTTGACCCGCCTGAGCTGAATCCTTATTCAAAGATCTCGGCGAACGTGATCCGCTCCGAAGAACATCTAGGACTCTCGTTGCAGACTGCACTGGAGTCGATGACGCTGCTTACGAATCGAAATAATTTTCTACCTCTCGATGGGAAGAGTTTGAAGAGCGTTGCGGTCATAGGCCCCGCGGGCGATTCGGCATACGAAACAGGAAACTACTACGGGACACCAGCACGAAAGATTAGCCCTTTGCAAGGATTAAAGGAGAAGATGGGCTCGGGGGTGAAAGTGGAATACGAACAAGGGGCGGGATTTGTTGAAGCTGCCGATCCTGCTGCAATCACACGTGCTGCTGAGTTGGCGCGAAAGTCCGATGTCGCCATTCTGTTTCTCGGGACGAATTTAAAAGTCGAAGCAGAGGGTAGGGACCGTCGAGATTTAAATCTGCCCGGCGCTCAGGAGCAGTTGATGGAAGCTGTTTATGCGGCCAATCCAAAGACGGTGTTGGTATTGATGAATGCAGGCCCGCTAGCTGTGACGTGGGCGAATGACCATCTTCCGGCTATTCTCGAGGCGTGGTATCCGGGCGAGGCGGGAGGAACGGCCATCGCGCAGGTGTTGCTCGGTGAACATAACCCTGGAGGTCATCTTCCGTACACTGTATATGCCAGTCTCGATGGTGTTCCTCCGCAGAATGAGTACGACGTCTCGAAGGGATTTACTTATCTCTACTTCAAGGGCGTCCCACTTTATCCCTTCGGGCATGGGCTCAGCTATACAAAGTTCGCGTATAGCAATCTGAAGCTCTCGCAAAGCAAAACGAGTGCGACGGGCCAGATTGATGTGTCATTCGACCTGCAGAACACAGGCTCGAGAGCGGGTTCGGAGGTGGCGCAGATGTATGTTCATCAAGAGAAGTCGAACGTGGTTCAACCGATCAAGAGCCTACGCGGGTTCCAGCGGATTGTGCTCGAACCTGGTGTAAGTAAACACGTTACCCTCTCTCTGCCAGTCTCAGAGCTTTCATACTACGATGTCGTCACCAGAAAATTCTTGGTGGCTCCGGGAATGTTCGACGTGATGATCGGCTCGTCGTCCGAGGACATTCGGCTCCGTACCAAATTGGAGGTGAACTAAACGAGTAGTTAGCGACGTCATTACAGCCAAAGCTTACTTTGACGACGGATAGTTTGAGACTAGAACGAGTGGTTAGGATTTTCACCGGAGCACTTACTATGAAATGTCGGCTCCGCCGTCGCACGTTTATCACTTCCGCCGCAGTTACTATGATTCCTCCTGCCGTTGCATATGCTCAGCCGAGGAGTGCAGGCCCACTCTCCATGCTTGCAACTAAGCCGGAATAGACGGATTCTCCGAAGGCAAGCAAGACAGATCTACTGAGGGCGAACCTTGGTGTGACGGAAGGGCGTGCAAGAGTTGCATTCCAGCGCGGACCGATTGCGTTCTCCATGGAACAACTGGATCAGAGCGACCATGCGCAGGGAATGAATCTTGCCGATTACACTGTGTATCTGAATGAGAACACGACAGCGAACTTCGACTCGGAGCTGCTCGGTGGGGTGATGGTACTTGCTCATCCAGGGGCAATCAGGGGCAATCAACCGTACAGCGACAGACACAGGCTCTATTTCTCTGCAGCCACTGCGGCAAAGGCGGAGCAGATGCGTTCTACCTTGAATCTGATTCCGAACTATGCTTGGGCCAACCGGGGAAGAGACCGCAATGGAGGTTTGGATCCCCTACAAGCAGGCCGCGATGTAGATCGGCTTCGGCATGGATCGGCGGGAGGCCGAGAAATTCCAGGTTGTAAGCGTCCTTGAAGACGCTGAGCGCTTCGGGATGTGTTTGTCGCACCACTGGCGAGACTTTTGGCGGACTGAGCACTGCGCGTTCGAAGAGCGCACTGCGAAATTGACGTTCAAGCTCGTGCCTGCTCCATCGCTCTTGGATTTGCAAGCCGTAGATAGAATTCACGTTCTTCCGGACGTTTGCTCTGTCCCAGAATGTTGAGGTGATGCGACCACGGCAATTGTCGCACCGGTGGTACGACTTTTTCGTCGGCTTGGTAGATCTCGTAGAACTGCCTCATGCGGAACAGGTTAGCTCGGGTAAAACCACGTAAGCCGGGCTGCGTCTTCGCAATGTAGGCGGCGAGTCCTTCGACGACCCCATCTCCCCATTCTGCCGCCTCAATCTTGCGGCTGATGATTCCGCCGACCTGCCAGTAGAGATCAATCAACTCGGTATTGACCGCCTGGAACGCCCTCTCGCGGGAGGCAGCAATCAGCCGGACGACCTCGGAAAACGTCGCTTCGTCTTGTTTCGTTGCACGGAGAGTCGACGGCTTGGATCTCGATGGCATGGTTCGTTCCCGCACCCATGATAGCCAACCGCCATGTGGAACAACTGGATCGGCAAGTCGAGGAGAGATTTGCTTTCCGCTGTTATGGTAGCGCAACTCATCATGGCCAGGAGACTTCGCTCTCCACCCAAAGGCCGAATACATTTGCGCAGACCTGTCGATCGCCTTATCTTTTCCCTTGCAGTCGCGCGGCGGACCATACATTTCAGGGAACTGTGAGAATTAGGAGTTTAGGAGTTGTCGTGGTCTCCCCCGCGGGATCGACGGAGAACGCTTTATTCCCTGAGCGTGATCCATGGGTCGACGCCTTTTCAAGGTAGGCGCGTATTGTTGTCTGGACACAACCTTGGCTGTGTAGGATGCTCGGGCATTTCACTTCAAGACGGGAGCTTAGGATCATGTTGCATGAGAAGAGAATCACGATTACTAACCTTGGCCTTGCGCTCACCCTTTGTGTTGCGTCCGCGCGGGCGCAGAACACACCCGGCTACAATCACCCGATTCCACCGCAGATCATGACGCCGGACAATGTCGAAACACGAATCGGCACACTCAAGTTTTTCGATGGATTTCCCGACAAAGAGACGACCCAAAAGGCTTATGACAATCTGGATTTCATGCGGGGTGTCGAGGCCTTTTTAAACTTCGTTCCAGCGGCGTCCGTCGAGGCGTTGCGCCGAGGAAACGTCGAACTAGGCGCAACCGGCTCGAACCAAGTCGTGCTTTTGCAGGAGTTGCTGGACTCGGCACCTCTATTTCTCACCGGCAATACCGATACTGTCTACGCCTCGGCGTTTCTTGACCTAGCGAAAGAAGGTCCAATCGTAGTGGAGGTCCCACCGGGATGCGGCCCAGGCACAGTCAATGACGCTTACTTCCGTTTCGTCATCGACATGGGAGCTCCAGGACCGGACAAGGGCAAAGGCGGCAAATACCTCATCGTTCCTAACGACTACAAGGGCGACATTCCAAAGGGGTATTTTGTGGCCAGGTCCCCCTCGAGCGTGAATTGGCTCATTCTGCGTGGATTTCTGGTTGACGGGAAACCGAACTCCGCTGCCACGCAGTTCCGCAGCAGCCTAAAGATCTACCCGCTATCGATTGCGAGTCACCCGCCCGCCATGCAGTTTATCGACGGATCGGCGAAGGCGTACAACACCATTCATGCGAACAACTACGTGTTCTACGAAGAGATCGCAACGGTTATCGCGAGGGAGCCGGTTGACTTCATTGATCCGGAGTTGCGCGGACTCCTTGCCAGCATCGGCATCCGCAAAGACAAGCCATTCGCGCCTGACGCGCGGATGAAGGCCATTCTGACCGACGCCGTCGCCGTCGGCAATGCAACCGCACGCGCCATCGCATTTCGGACCCGCGATCCGGAGGCGTACTACTACGAAAAAAGTCAATGGAAGACCGCATTCGTTGGCGGTGATTACAAGTGGTTGATCGATGGTGGCGTTGGCGGACGGAATCTGGATGCACGCACCCTGTTCTTCTATCAGGCCACGGTCAACACGCCTGCGATGGTTCTGAAGATTCCCGGCATCGGGTCACAATATCTCACAACCGGGCAGGATGCGGATGGAGACTACTTAGACGGATCGAAGAACTATCGTCTGCATATCCCAGCGAATGTTCCAGCGAAGGATTTCTGGTCTGTGGTGCTATATGACCCGCAGACGCGCTCCGAGCTTCAGACCTCAGATCCGTTCCCGAGTAAGAACAACAAGCGAAACCATCTCATCGCAAACGCCGATGGCTCGGTTGATCTCTACTTCGGCCCTAAGGCGCCGGCGGGTAAAGAAGCTAATTGGAGCCAGACTGTACCGGGCAAAGGCTGGTTCACGATCGTACGGTTCTATGGCCCGTTGGAACCATTCTTCGACAAAACCTGGAGGCCAGGAGAGATCGAGCTGATTCAGTAGCTCGTCACTCAAACCAGGTCTCAAGCCAAGCCAATCTGTCCCGAATGAAGTGTGAATCGTCGCACCCAAGGAGGTTCCTCTATGAAGGTGTTTAGCCTTGCTTCATTCGTCGTCGGTATCTGTTTCGCAAGTACGCTCGTCTCCTGCAAACAGGCTCAACCGACAAACGATTCCCATAACGGCTACACTCTTCCGCAACCGCCGCCTCAGTTCAAAGGCACCATTGGGACAACGTACAAAGATTCCACGCCGGACAAGATTGCCGTCGTCAATCCGCCGAAGGGTGCTCCCAATGTACTAATGATCCTTATTGACGATGCCGGGTATGGCCAGTGGGGAACTTTTGGTGGTCAAGTTCCGACACCTAATCTCGACAGGTTGGCCAAGTCGGGTCTCAGCTACCTGCGATTCCACACCACCGCGCTCTGCTCGCCCACTCGCGCTGCGCTGTTAACCGGACGCAACTATCATTCCGTTGGCATGGGCGTAATTACGGAAATGGCCGACGGGTACCCTGGCTACTCTGGCCAAATACCCAAGAATGCTGCGATGTTCCCCGAGGCGCTTCGCCAGAACGGCTACAACACTGCCTATATTGGGAAGAACCATCAGATTGCGTCCTGGGAAACCAGCATCTCCGGTCCTTATGATCGTTGGCCGTCGCTGCAAGGGTTTGAGCATTTCTATGGTTTCATCGGTGGCGAGACCAACCAGTGGCAGCCGCCGCTGTACAGGAACACTACTCCCGTTGAGATGGAGATTCCCAAGGGCCGCGAAGGCCACTACACACTCAACGACTCACTCGCCGATGAGGTCATCACCTACATCCACAACCAGAAGTCCGTTACGCCAGACAGGCCTTTTTTTGTCTACTACGCGCCTGGAGCGACGCACGCACCACATCATGTACCGAAGGAATGGATCGACAAGTTCAAAGGGCAATTCGATCAGGGTTGGGACAAGTATCGCGAAGAGACGTATCAGCGCCAACTGAAGCTAGGTGTCATCCCACCCGACACCAAGCTCACACCGCGCCCTGCTGAGATTCCTGCGTGGGATTCACTTACTCCTGACCGTAAACGCGTCGCTGCTCGTCTTATGGAAGCGTTCGCTGCCTACACTGCACAAACGGACTACGAGGTTGGCCGTGTTCTCGACGCGTTGGATGAGATGGGAGCGACCAAAGATACGTTGGTACTTTGGGAGATCGGCGACAACGGATCATCGATGGAAGGCACCCTGTACGGTGCTTACAACGAATTCGCGAGTATGGGCGGAATTGCAGAAGATCCTGCCTACATCCTCAAGAATATCGACGAAATCGGCGGACCCAGCTCCTACAACCCCATTCCCGTAGGCTGGGTCTGGGCCGCCAACACGCCCTTCCAGTGGGGCAAGCAGGTCGCCTCACATTTCGGCGGGACGCGCAACCCTCTAGTCATCTCCTGGCCAGGGCACATCGCCGATCCGGGTGGAAAGCGCATGCAATTCCAGCATGTCATCGACATGCTCCAACCATTCTTGAGGCTGCAGGGATTCCGCAGCCGACCGAAGTGAATGGCGTCACGCAGAAGCCCATCGAAGGCATCAGCATGCTCTACACCTTTAAAGACCCGAACGCCGCCGAGCAGCGACACATCCAGTATTTCGAGATGCTCGGCAACCGGGCCCTCTACAAAGATGGTTGGATTGCGGTATACCGCCACGGTCGCTTGCCATGGATCACCCTTGTTCCTTTGATTTCGATAAGGACACCTGGGAACTCTATGACCTAACGAAGGATTACAGCGAATCGAATAATGTCGCCGCACAGAATCCGGGCAAACTCAAAGAGTTACAGGC
The DNA here is from genome assembly GCF_003945235.1 of Edaphobacter aggregans. Classification (NCBI taxonomy): domain Bacteria; kingdom Pseudomonadati; phylum Acidobacteriota; class Terriglobia; order Terriglobales; family Acidobacteriaceae; genus Edaphobacter; species Edaphobacter aggregans. The sequence goes on along the minus strand of NZ_RSDW01000001.1, from coordinate 4,832,565 downwards.
CGACTTTCTGACCGAGGCAAAAAAGTATCAGGTGCTCCCGCTAGACGACCGTTTCGCCGAACGCGCTGACATTCGGCTTCTCCCAAGTCTGGTTGCCGGACGTACAAATTTTGTCTACTACAGCGGAACCGGGCACATTCCAGAGAGTTCTTCGGCTAACACCAAGAACGCGTCGCATACGATCACGGCCACTATCGACGTGCCGAAGACCGGCACCGTTGATGGTGCTCTGCGCCATTGGGGGAACTTCCGGTGGCTGGACCCTCGATCTGAAACACGGAAAGCCGACCTATGAGTACAACTGGTACACGCAACAGCGCTACAAAATCGCCTCGTCGGCATCGGTGACACCGGGCAAAAATATCGTTAGGGTCGACTTCAAATATGATGGCGGCGGTCTCGGCAAGGGCGGACTCGTGACCATCTACCTCAACGATAAAAAGGTAGGAGAAGGCCGGGTCGACAAGACAGAATGGGCGGTGTTTTCCGCCGACGAAACCTTCGACACCGGCATGGACTCTACATCCCCGGTTAGTGCTGACTACCAATCCCCGTTCCGATTTCCCGGAGTCGTAAACAAGGTGGAAATCAATATAACTCCGGCAAGTCTTTCACAAGCCGACCAGAAAAAAGTGGAGATGGCGTTGCTCCACGCGATTCTCAACCGGCAATAGTCCTCTAGTTCTGAGATGCGTTCACCATGGTTCCGGGAAAACTGTTTTATCGGAAACTCTGGCGTGAAGTTGTAAAAATTTGATTTCATTCATAAGCACAAACATATCAGGAGGACCGATGGTCGAATTAGAAACGGAGTTTCAAGGCATACATTTCTTCAGCTGGGTTCGGCAGCTCTCGTGGCCACTAACGCCGGCTGCGATCCACGAGTCCTTCTGGCCCCCGTTTCGTTCTAACGATTGATCCAGCGATAGGCCGTGGGACGGGAGATCCCATACGCGCGACATAGGTCCATCACCGACATCTCTTCCTTATGATAACTCCGACAAAAACTGCAGACGTTGATCTAAGATCTGACTCTTTCCAGGGAATACAACATGGTCATGAGTTACCCAATGCTCAGAAACCGTCGCCGTCGCGCTCCGCTGTAAACCATGTCTTTGGTCTGTTTTGTAACGCAAGTGCGAAGTACGCTCAGGGATGAGTGTACGTGACATGCGTTACGCTGTGGACCTGAGACATCCGTTACAAGCCCCTTGCGGTGGCGATGGTTCCGAGTTGAGTGGGCACGAGAAGACATATATACCGTCGTCGAGGCCGTGGGTATGTGGGAATTCCGAAGGGATTTCCACAGAGTGTGGGAAGGGTGGGAAGCCGGCTTCATGGCTTTCCATGCCTTCCCTACTCTGTCATTTCCATGGCCTGCTTTTCGCCCGGGCGATGCTGGATTTATAGCTCCATCGACCAGCGCGATGCGCCGTACTCGCAAGAAATAGCTCGTCGTGATCGTCGTCGATGAGTGCATTGGCGATTGATCCCTCATTCCGGAGATGGTAGCGAGTCAATTGGCAAGATCACTTGCCCAACGGGACGGTGATACATCGAGAACAGCTTCCAGAGGCAACCCGCATTCTTTCGGCCCCTAATGCCAGCGCCACAGCCCTGTCGGCTTGCGCTCCTGCGCAGTTGCAGTTGGCAGTTTAGCCGTCAGGGCTAATGAGTAATTGCACGAGCAAGCAGAAATCCTAAACCATGCTGACGCTGCTCATGGGAAGCAAAAATCAGCGCTATCGGGGTTCACAGATCAAGGAACAGAAATCAGTGATCGCAAAATTTGCACTTGACAATTGACCGAGCATCCACAACCATATGGTTGTGGATAGTTTGAATACAACATTCGCGGCTTTGTCTGATCCCACCCGTAGGGCAATGATCGAGCGCCTCTCACGTGGGCCTGCCTCTGTGCATGGATTGACGGAACCGTTTGCACTCTCACAGCAGATGATTTCAAAACATATCGCCTACCTGGTGCGGGCGCGGATTGTGATCAAGACGAAGCGTGGACGAGAGAGTGTGTGCACGCTTAGACCAGAGGCGATTAAGACGGTCAGCGACTGGGCGTTTAGCTATCGCCGGTTCTGGGAAGAGAGTTTCGACAAGCTGGAAGAGGTTGTGAAGCAAATGAAAAAAGAGGAGGTCAGAGATGACAGAAAACACGGTTAACGAAATTGAGCGGATGGTTGTGACACGAGTTTTTGATGCCCCACGCGAGTTGGTTTGGAAGGCGTGGACAGACCCGAAGTACATCATGCAGTGGTGGGGACCGAAGGGCTTTACTGCGCCTGTTTGCAAGATGGATTTTCGCGTGGGAGGAAAACTTCTCTGCTGCATGAAGGCGCCGGATGGGCAGGAGGGCTGGAATGCGGTTGAATACCACGAGATTGTTCCGTACGAAAAGATCGTTTCCTCCATGTACTTTTCCGACTCGAAGGGAAACAAGATTGACCTTGCGGAATTAGGAATAGAACATGAGGCCATCGACGGTGCGTACGACGTGACCATCTTTGAGGATCTCGGGAACGGCCAGACGAGACTCACCCACATTGGAAATGAACCCATGGAGAGCGCAAAGAATAGCGGGCAATTGGAGGGCTGGAACGAGATACTCGATAAAGTTGCCGCAGTTGTTGCGGGGCTAGCGCAGGCGAAATAAGAAGTTGGCGTTTTGACGATCGTCATGCGCGGGATACAGCTGAGGTGGGCGGCGAAGGCTTGGTTAGAACAGGCTTCTCGCCGCTCGGCCGAAGAGTCGCTCTTTCGGACAAGTGATGAACCATCAGAGCAAGCTCAACAGAAGAGGGGAGCAACATGGCATTCCTTCGCGATATCAGAGTTGCGATCCATTCATTAGCTCGTACTCCCGGGCTGGCGATCACGGTGATTCTCACGCTGTCGCTTGGCATCGGCGCTAACGCAGCGATCTTCACACTGGTGCGTGGTGTCCTTCTCAAGCCTCTGGTCAACCGTGACGAGAACCGTCTGATCTATATCCGGCAGAGCGCGCCGGGCATTCACGAGGCCAACTCCGCTTTTTCCGTACCCGAGATCCAGGACTTGCACGCAGGTGTCAAAACCTTGAGCGCACTCGGTGACTTCTCCACCATGGGTTTCACCATGGTCGGCCTCGGTGAGCCTCGTTCTATTCAAGGGGGAGTTGTCAGCGGCACGTTTTTCGATGTGATGGGCCTTCATCCAGTCCTCGGGCGTCTCATCGGGCCTCAGGACGATGGCCCAAACGCTGCCGGAGTCGTCGTTCTCACCTATCGTTTCTGGGCTACCGCTCTTGGTAAGGATCCTTCGGTCATCGGCAAGACCGTTCGCCTCGGCAGCATTGGTGAACGGTCAGCGAAAATCATTGGCGTCCTCGAACCCTGCGTCCCATACCCACAGGACACCGAAATCATCTCTAATATCGTCACCAGCCCGCATCATCTCTCTGCGACCATGGTCACTGGCCGCATTCATCGCATGACTGAGCTTTTCGGCCGTCTCGCACCCGGAGCCACTCTCGACCAGGCTCGTGCTGAATTGCGCACCGTCTACTCCGCGATGAAAAAAGACCACCCCGAGGCCTATTCGAAGCAAGCTGACTATCAGATACAAGCTCGCATGTTTCGCGACGAGATTACGTCTGGCGCCAGGGATGTGCTGCTGGTGTTACTCGCAGCCTCGGCGCTGGTGTTCGTCATTGCATGTTGCAACGTCGCCAACCTGATTCTGGCACGGACGGTTCGCCGCGAAGGTGAACTCGCAGTCCGCATGGCGCTCGGGGCGAGCAGAGGCGCGCTGCGCCGCATGCTGTTGGCTGAAAGCCTCGTGCTCTGCGGCACCGGTGCCCTGATCGGTGTGGTAAGTGCCCCGCTGATGGTCGCTGTCCTCGCCCGCTATGCTTCCAGATTTTCCGTCCGCGCCCTCGACTTAAAAGTAGATTCCAGCCTGCTGTGGGTGGGAGCAGCGCTGGCCATCGTCGCAGCGGTGATCCTGGCGTTTGTCCCACGTCTGCCGTCGTCCGCCTCATCGAGTGGGCTGGGTCTTTCCAGCGGGACTGTGCGCATCACCAGCGGCACGAACCGCCGCCAGCAGATCTTCGCGGTGACACAAATCGCCGCTTCGTTCGTGCTGCTGGTCGGCGCAAGTGTGTTGATCTCGACTCTCATCGCCCTGCAAAGAGCACGGACGGGCCTGGACACGCAACGCGTTCTCGCTATCGATGTTCCGGCTATGTACTACGGAAAAACACCGCAGCAGGTTGTTGATTTCTACAAAGAAGCGATGCGTCGCATTGATGCGTTGCCGGGTGTGAATCGGACGGCGTTCGGCACCGTGGTTCCCTGGCGGGAAGGCGATCCAACCGGCCCCGGTCTGCAATTTTCTGCCGACGGTCACATTCATACCCCTGGCGTGGAGGATCCCCGTGCAGGGTGGCGAACTATCTCTCCCGGATATTTTGCAGCGCTTGGTGTTCCCATCATCGCCGGTCGCGATTTCAACGCGCTCGACGATCAGAATAATAGCGACCCGGTCGTTATCATCAGCCAGACTCTTGCACAGCGTATGTTCCCCAATCAGGATCCCATCAATCGGCATGTTTTTTGGACGGATCCCGTATTGCAATTCTCCCCCGGAACGGATGCCGACAAGGCACGCCTGATGGCGCCGCACCGCATCATCGGTGTCGCGGCAGATATTGATGATAATCACATCGTTCCTGAGCCCACAGTCACTGTCTACGACCCCCTTGCGGGAGATTTGATCTTCGGCGGTCGCCTATTTGTCCACACCAGCCGCGATCCGTATGCGCTTGTCACGCCCATCACGCGCCTCATTCGCTCGATGTCCGACGATCAGCCCGTTGAGCACGCGGCCACGCTTGAAGATGTCCGCTCCGAAGTGCTCACGCCGGACCGGTTGAACTCGGTGGTGTTTGGCGTATTTGCTGGTGTGGCGTTGGCCATCGCGGTGGTCGGGGTGGCGGGAGTGCTGGCATTTTCGGTGAGTGCGCGCACCCGCGAATTCGGGATCCGGCTGGCGCTTGGATCGGAGCCTCGGCGGATCCTTAAGGGCGTCATAGCAGAGGGCGCCGTGATGGCCGCATTGGGCGTGCTCGCTGGAGCAGCGTTCGGATTCGTGGCGGCACGTTTAGCGGGTAGCTATTTTGCTGAAATGAAGATGCCGGGCGCCTTGCCCGTGGTCATTTCCGCGTTCCTGCTGATGACGGTTGCGGTTGTGGCATCGCTTCTGCCCGCAACTCGCGCTGCCCGCGTCGACGTAATGGAGGCACTGCGCTCCGAGTAACAGTTCGCCCCCTCACAGGTTGGAAGGAATTCTCAGCTGGCGAGAACAGGGCAATCCACTCATCGCTCGTCCACGTTAAGTCCTCCGATCTCCATGTCTCGAAAGTAAACTCTATAGAATCCCGGTGTTACCAACTCAAATGCCAGCTCTTCGAAGCGGAACACCTCACTGATGAAGATTCTCGTCTTATGCCAACTGATGTCTCCGCTATTGTTCACCCGTCGCAACAGAAGCCCTTTGATAATTGAATTCCGGCAACTTGCGTGGCAGTCGGACGGAGCTTGGGTGGTAGAGACTTGCTGGAACTTGGTTGTTCAGGCCCTCGCGCGGACGCTCGTTATTGAACACGTTGCGAAAGTTATCAAATCGACTTTGCTGGGCGCGAAGGGAGGCCGCAGGCGGTTTTGTCGTGTCCTCCTTCAGTGTGCGATGCATCCGCTCATGGCGGCCGTTTTGTTGAGGTCGACCTGCTTGAATGCGCTCATGCACGATCCCGAGCTTCATCCAACCGAGTGAGAGCTTCGACAATCCCAGTAACCCTGTGCCTGCAAACGGTGCTCCGTTATCCGTCCTGATCCGCGCTGGAACCCCGTGCTCCCTCATGGCTGCTTCGCAAATCGCTCGGACCCGGCTTAGGCCACACCACATCTGGCTGTAGCATCTCCAGCCTTGTTTTTAGCTTTCGCGCGCCCCAGGATGGATGCTTGGCCCGAAGCGCAAGGATCGCGTTTTCAATTGGCTCTAGCGTGGCGTGGGAACAACCATGCGGGCGCCGGCTGCGATCTACGAGTCCTTCCGGTCCCGTCTCCTTATAGCGGTTAATCCAACGGTAGCCCGTCGGGCGGGAGATTCCGTACTCACGGCACAGGTCTGCTATTGACATCTCCTCTTTCTGATAACTCGATAAAAACTGAAGACGTTGATCCATGATCCGACTCTCTTTCCAGGGCATACAACATCGTCGTGCGTAGCCGAAGGTGGGGAATTGTCGCCGTCGCGCTCCGCTGTAAACCATGTCTCCGGTCTGTTTTGTAACGCAAGTGCGAAGTACGCTCCGGGGCGCTGCCCCGATCGCGCGGCGCAAGGGGGCTCCCCAAATCTTCCGCGCTGCGCTTGTGCAGACCTCCGCTGCGCTTCGCCCTTTTCGTTCCGCCTGTGGCTCCCTCTCCAAGGGTGGGAGATACCCCTCCCCGTTGCGCCTTGCTACCCCCGCCTTCGCCAGGAGGCGTTCGGCATGTAGGTGCATGCCACGCATGGCATGAAAAAATAACGGCCAATGCCAAGGAGGAAACACCCATGAAGACAACCACCAGCACCATTACCCCCATCAGCGAAAACCCTAAACAGCCGCAGCCACGGCAGACCGCCAAAGAAGTTATCGCTGCCAACGTGAAGAGCCTCATCGAGCAGCTCGAAGCAGGACACAGCGATGCACTCACGGCCTATCTCGACGCAATGAGCCGCTTCCATATGTCGCCATCCGCGCTCCTGCGCTCATCCTTCACCATGTCCTGACCCATGCCTTTCATCACAAGGGCCAGATCGTAGCAATGTGTCGAGCACTGGTCCAACCTGCACCCGACACCGATCTCAACCATTTTGAATAAAATTTACACAGTCGAACTTCAAGGCGTTTCGGTATCCCCATCAGTATCTGATTGCACCCTCGGATTGGTGCATAATCGCCGATATGAAGCGCCACATGGCCGTGTAGTCGACTACGCGGCCATGTGGACACTTTCGAAGTGTCGATGAATGACTTGGCGATTTTGCGCTCGTTCAGTTTCGCTTCTTCGCGGCCATCCGGCGGTTCAAGTCTCGGTTTATGAACGCAAAGATGCGTGGATAACAGTGATTGTTCACGCATTTGCTAGGGCGCTTGCTCTTCTTTTTCCAAACTCAGTCGCAACCTGCTCCTCAGTCAATGTGTAGAGGTGTAGCTCCCGTTGCGCGCATCGATGTACATGGCGGCCCAGCCTCTTCGATACGCTCACTTCCTCAATTCAGGTTCGCGTCCGTTGTGGCTTCGGACTCCGATGGCGACACTGTCGGGGTGGGAGTTATCGGCCGAGAAGGAGTCATCGGCGGGTTGTATCTCATGAGTCCCGCCAAAGTGCCTACCGAGTGTTTCATTCAACTCGCTTGGGCGGGGCTATTAAGGAGCGCGGCGAGCCTACGCCAGGCCCCGCAAGCCGAAAGCTTTCAAGCGAGGATGATCTTGCGCGCGTTGCCGTCCGGGTCATTTACCATGCGGCATTCGTTATCGAAGATCATGGTGCGGTTGATGTCAGGGTCGGTCGGCTGCCATGCAACGCCGGAGACGCTGGGCTTGCCGATGGAGGCAAACGCCGCCCAAGACGCAGCCATTTTCCGCGCCAGGGCTTGCGCCTCAAGTGTATTGCCGGTGCCCTGTTCGCAGCGCTTGGTGTTGTCAAAGCAGAACTGCAGATCGGCCGTGTGCCAAGCACCGGGGCGGCCGTCGAACAGGGGCGTTTGCCAGGTGAAGTAGTAGGCGTAGGCGGGGGCGGCATGGAGGTCGTGCTTGAGCCCGCACATCTTCACGACATTGTTCCGCATGAACAGGCCGTTGAGTCCTGGGCGACCGCTGCACATGTACGACAGCGTGGCGGTTTGCTTGTGGGGATAGTTGGCCTTGAGGGTTGTCACAATGGCGGTTGCTTTTTCTTCGCCGTAGGTCTTCGCCAGGCCGGCATGCCACTCGGCCTCAGTAGGAATGGAAGTCATGCTGTTGCCCTCTTCCGAGACCGAGCCGATGAGGATGGGAACGTTCTTGCTCACGTCCGGCGCGGCGTCGAAGAACGAGCGCATGGTGATTACCTTGCCGTCGACCGAGGGAGTCCAGCCGGCGCGAGGATGTCCCGGAAGGCCGGGACCGAAGAAGGCAGGGCCCGGCGGGTTGACCTTGGTGATGGCCGCATTGCCGGCGGCGATCAGGCTCGGCCAGCCCATCTTTTGAAGCGCGCCAATGTCGTTCGCCGCAAGGCCGAGGTCCTTCATCATGACGCGTGCGACCTCGCGCTGCTGCTCGCGCGTGGGGATGTTGCCGCCACCGCCGGACTGCGCCGCGGCGCGATGGATGAGGCCCGAAGCGGAGGGCATGCCGAGCAGCGTGGTGACCTTGGAGCCGCCGCCGGACTGCCCGTAAATCATGACGCGGTCGGGGTCGCCGCCGAAGTTGGCTATATTCTCGCGTACCCACTTGAGCGAGTCGACCAGGTCCGTCATACCGACGTTGACCGAGTCCTCGTAGGCCGAGCCGCCGATCTCCGAGGCGTCGAAAAAGCCCAGGATGTTGAGGCGGTGATTGACCGAGACCTGCGCAACGTCGTGGTGGCGGGCCATCTGTGCGCCTTCATGCGACGGGAGCTCGTAGGACGAGCCGAAGGAGAAACCGCCGCCGTGGTAGTACACCATCACCGGGCGGGAGCCCGAGAGCGACGGCGTCCAGATGTTGAGCTTGAGCATGTCCTCGCTCAGCCAGCCGTCGTCCCAGTCTTGGATGAAGGTTTGCTCGATTGCGGTCCAGGGATGAAGGGACTGCGGGCAGTTGGCGCCGTAGCTGAAGGCGGGGTACTCGTCGGTCCAGGGCGTGGGCGGCTTGAGGGGGAGCCAGCGGTTTTCACCACCAGAGTTTTGGCCGTAAGGCACGCCTTTGAAGGTAAAGACACCGCCAGAGAGGAATCCGCGGACGGGGCCGTACTGTGTCTTGGCGATGGCGGAGCGTGGCGTGGAGACGGAGCCAGGCTCCTGGTGCACGCCGGTCTTGATGCTGTCAGAGGCCAGCAGCGTTGACGGCGTGGCAGCAGCGATACCGGCTGTGGCGGAAAGAAACAGTGCTTCTCGACGGGTAAGAACAGGTGTACGGGTCACAGGGTGCGTTCCTTTCTGGCGGTGCGGAACTACTCGGGCAGTGCGTAATTGCCGGTCACGTGGAACTTGCCGTTTACCCCCGGGCTCCCGGTTCCCGGTTGCCCGCCGCCCACGCTGAGGCTGTAGTCGCCCTCGGCGATGATGGGCGAGCCAAGCTCGGTGACCATGCCTAGGTCACGCGGGTTGAGGTGGAAATGAACTTTCTGGCTTGCACCCGGGTCGAGGTGGATGCGTTCGAAGCTGCGAAGAGCCATGATCGGCGCTCCCTTAACGTCAGGGAACTTCAGGTAAAGCTGCACAACCTCGTCCCCCGCGAGCTTGCCTGAGTTGGTCACGAGGACATCGGCCTCCACGGGCTGTCCGGCGGCAACGGTTGGGGAGGAAAGCACGAGGTCGCTGTAGCCGAACGTGGTGTAGCTGAGGCCGTAGCCGAAGGGGTAGAGCGGCTTGCCGGTGAAGTAGCGGTAAGTCCGGTTCGCCATCGCGTAATCTTCAAAGTTCGGTAGACCCTCCAGACCTTTGTAGAAGGTGACCGGCAGCCTACCCGCGGGGTTGTTCTTCCCGCTCAACGTTTCCGCCACAGCAGCGCCGCCTTCTTCACCGGGGTACCAAGCCTCAAGTACCGCGTTTGCGTGGTCGTTGATCCAGTTCACGGCCAACGCGCTGCCGTTCATCAGCACCACGGCGAGGGGCTTGCCTGTCGCTGCCACCGCTTCTACCAGGTCTTCTTCAGGCTGCGGCAGGTCAATGCTGGTGCGGTCGCCGCCCAGGAAGCCCGGCTCGCTCACGGGCATCTCTTCGCCTTCGAGCTGGCTGGTGATGCCGACCACAGCGATAATCGAGTCGGCATCGCGCGCGACGGCAACGGCTTCAGGCGAGACCGTGGGATCGTACTTGCTCCAGATCAGCTCAGCATGAGCGTTGCCGTCCTGCGTGCCGCCGGAGATTTCGAGTGCAACCTTGCGGCCCTTCTCAAGCTTCACTCGGCCCATGGCGGGCTCAAGGTCGTGACCACCGCCTCCGGCCGAAGCCACCTGCTTGCCATCGACCCTCACGCGAGCAAAGCCCTGGCTGCGCACGCCGAGCAGGTACTCGCCTGTCTCCGGGGGCGTGAGAAACCCCGTCCACTGCACGCCGAAGCGCTTCCTGTCCGCGACCTCCTTGGGCAGGGTCGCCTTAGACAGGTTGATGTTGGGCTCGGTGCGTTCCACGAGCTTCTTAGGCACATCGTCAAAGCCGCGCCGGCCCTCGTTATACTCGGCATGCAGCCCGGGGTTGCCGTCCGGGGTAGTAAGCAGGTTGTTGGGCACGGGAGTTCCATCGGGATGCAGAAACTGTATGCCGGGCACGTAGGTGATGGTGGCACCGGGAAACTGCGCGTGCAGGCCGTCAAGGATGGAGACGATGTGCGTGGGGCGGCCCGCATAGTTGCCGATGAGCGGCCGGGTCTGCTCCGCCAGCGGGCCCACCACGGCGATCTTGCGGATCTCCGGCTTGAGCGGCAGCAGGCCATCGTTCTTGAGTAGCACCATCGACTCCTCGGCCAGCTTGCGTGCGTGGGCGCGATGCTCAGCGCTGTCCAGCTCCCTCTCGTCGATGCTCGAGTACGGCACCATGGCGGGCGGGTCAAACATGCCGAGCTTGATGCGTGCGGTGAACAGGCGTATCAGCGCGGTATCGAGCGTGCTTTCGGGCAGGTAGCCCTGCTGCACGGCATCGATGTAGGCCTTCTCAACAGGCTCGCCAAAGCGTGTGGTGAAGGTCACGCACTCGTTGTCCATGCCTCGGATCACCGAGATCGCCGCGCCCTGTGCTTGCGTGGGCCGATAGCGATGATTCGCTGCTACATCGCGCACGGCGTCGCAGTCAGACACGACATAGCCCTGGAAGCCCCACTTGCCCCGTAGCTGGTCCTGCAGCAGGTACTGGTTAGCGCAAGCCGGCTCGCCATTTATGGCGTTGTAGGCGCACATCACCGAGGCAGCCTTGCCCTCGACAATGGCTGCGCGAAAGGCAGGCTGGTAGGTGTCGACCTCGTCGTGCCTGCTCACGTCGACATCGGCAAAGTGACGGGTCGGCTCAGGGCCGCTGTGCACGGCGAAGTGCTTGGGGGTGGCAATGCCCAAGTAGTACTTGGGGTTGTCGCCCTGCAGGCCCGTTACATAGGCCACGCCCATGCGACCGGTCAGGAAGGGATCCTCGCCGTAGGTCTCCTGCCCACGGCCCCAGCGTGGATCGCGAAAGATGTTCAGGTTGGGCGACCAAAAGTCGAGCCCGCCCATGATGCCGATGTGGCCCTCGCGCAGGTTCTGCACATGCTTGATGCGACCTTCCACACCGATCTGTGCCGCCATGGTGTGGATGCCTGCGGGGTCAAAGGTCGCGGCCAGGCCCACCGGCTCTGGGTACTCGGTTACGCCCTCGTTGATCACGCCGTGGAGAGCCTCGCTCCACCACTGGTATGCCGGAATGTTGAGGCGCGGCACGGCGGCAGAGTTGTTCTGCATCTCCGATGCCTTTTCGGCGAGCGTCATGCGACGCACCAGGTCCGTGGCGCGTTCCTCCGGGGCAAGCTGCGGATTCATAAACGGCATATGCGACGTGTCCTGCTGCGCGCCAGCCGGCACGAGCGTTGCCGCGCACAAGGCGGCGAACGCGAGAGACAGTTTCAGATGAAGCTTCATGGCATTCTCCGGGTGTTGCTGAACTCTAGTTGCAGGTGGTGGTGAAGCAAAGGTTCTTGCTGAAGAACGGCATTACGAAGTTTTGGAAGCGATCCGCCACGGCGCTGGTGTGGCTACCGGGGTAAACCGTAAAAGTGTTGACGATGCCGTAGCGGTCAAGCATCTCATGCAGTTTGGTCGCATCGACGCGCAGTCCATCCTGGTCGCCCACGTCCATCGAGATGGCGCGATACTGCTTTAGATTGCCGATGTACTGGTCCACAAAGGCAAGCGGCGCATTGGCCGTGAGCTTAGCGACGATCTCCGGTTGCGGAACCCCGTCCTTGGTGGGCAGGTCGAAGTAAAGAGGCGGGTTCTTCGGGTCGGGCGCCCACGCGGCCGCGGTGGCATACGGCGCGGCCGCAAAGCCGGGCGATACGGCAGCGAGTTCAGCCGGCGACTTCGCCGTGCCTGCTTTCTTTTCGCCATCGATTGCGCGCTGTTTCATATCGTCGACCGGCCCCGGCCCGCCGCCGGTCATGGGCGAGAGGCAGCAAGGGCTCATCATGTACAGGGCGCCAAACACGTCGGGGTGTTTCATGCCGATACGCGAGGCGCCGTAGCCACCCATGGAGTGGCCCACCAGGCCGCGGCTTTCGCGCGTCGGCAAGGTGCGGTAGTGCGCATCGATGTAGGCCACCAGGTCGTGGAAGATAAAGCGCTCGAAATCGCCTGTGGTGGCCGAACTGGAATAGAACGATCCGAGATAGACGGTCTTCGAGTCGGGCAGGACGACGATCATCTCCCCTGCGCCCTGCGCAATGGCGCCCTCGATGGTCTGCGGCACGTGGATCTCGCCCGTCCACTGCTCGGCACCGATGAAGTAGCCGTGCAGCGCGTACAACACCGGGTAGTGGCGCCCCGTGTCGTGCTTGTAGCTGGGCGGTAGAAAGACGATCACGTCGCGGTCGGCCGTCTCGCCCTCAAAGTTGCCCTCGATGGCCGCGCTGTGGACCTTGATGCGTTCCACCGTGACGGGCCTGGCGCCTGGAACCGGAGGCGGCACGATAGTTTGTACCTGCGCTGCGAGCGATGCGCCGCACCATAAGATGGAGGCGAGCATGGTGACGTGGAGCGTAGTGACGTGGAGGAAAAGCTTGCGGGCTTCGAGCATGGCTGGGAACAAACCTTTACTGAACGGGGTAGGAGTAGATGTTGACGCTGAAGGGGCGAAGCGTGACTGCGGCGGGCAGGGCGCCGAGTGACTGTTCTTCCACCTGCACCTCGGCGGGCGAGCCGGCCTTGACCGTGGCATCGATGGAGTTCGGCGCCATGCGCCACAGCTTGCCGGCGGAGGCCAGCGCTGCACCCTGGATGTCCAGGTGAATGCTATGCTCGGCGTCAGACGGGTTGAGCACTGCGATGGTCAGGGTCTTGCGGTCCCCGCTCAGAGCGGCGCTTACATCCAGCGGATAAGTTGGGCTACCGGGGTTGACCGCAGGCTGGTCGCCGCCCGCGGGGAAGGCGGGTTTAGGTTGCGGCGAGTTGCCGCCTACCTCCACTGGGATTACACCGAAGTGGTCGCGGTACATCTTGAACAACAGTCCAGTCGGATTCAGCACGGCCTCGGTGCCGTTGGAGCTGAAAGTCGCCGTAGCAAAGGTGAGGTTCGCCATCTGGAAGATGTCGGAGTGGCGGAACATCTCGTGGAACGCCCAGGCATAAGCCGGAACGGTGTGGTAAGAGTCGCGCTTGCCGGGAAGGAAGTAGGCCCACTCGTCGATGGCGATGGGAACAGGCTTGGCCCTGAGCGCGGGGATGAGTTCCAGGTACTTCTCGTAGTGCTCGTACTTGGCGCGCACCTGCACGGCGGCGGCACGCTGCGATTCAATAAAGGAGAGTGGAGGCTCGATGGGCACCTTCTTGCCCAGCTTCATGTCGGTGTGCTCGGTGCCGGAGGCATAGTAGTGCTCGCTCACCATGTCGATATTCGACAGGCAGTGCAGGAGCAGCTGGCCTGTCCAGTCGGCCGCGGACAGGTAGTCGGGCACGTACTGCCCATTGATGCGGCGCGCCTGGTCGGCGCCCTCCATCACGTCCGGCATGGCGCCGCCGGCAATCAGCATGATGGTTGGGTCGATCTTCCTCATCTCCTTGGCGAAGATGTTGTGCTTCACTTCATACTGCTGCAGCGCCATGGCGCCCATCTGGTAGTCGCCCCATGGCTCGTTACCGATGCCCCACAGCTTGACGTTGTACGGTGTCGAGTGGCCGTTCTGCGCGCGCCACTTGCCCATGGGGGTGGTGACCGCGCCGTTGGTATACTCCACCAGCTCGCGGGCTGACCAAGCGTCACCGAAGCCGGCGTTCACTGTGATATACGGGTCGACGCCGAGCAGTTTGCACAGCGTCAGGAACTCATCGGTGCCGACGTCATTCGGCTGCAAGGCGTGCCAAACAGGGTCGAAGATGGGCGGCCGCTTGTCGATATCACCCACCCCGTAGCGCCACTCGTAGGAAGAAACAAAGTTGCCGCCAGGGAAGCGCAGAACGCCGAAGCGCAGCTGCTTGAGCACGGCGATAACCTCAGGGCGAAACCCCTCGATGTTGTCCGCGGACATCAGCGACACCGCACCCACGTGAAACTCGCCCGTGCCGGTGCCGGTGATCTCGAGCGTGGCGTTGTCGCTGTCGGCGTCGGCTGTGTAGCGCAGGGGATAGGTGCGATACCCCCAGCCAAGCGTGTGGATTGTGATGGATTGGCGGCCGGTAGCGCCGCTGCCCCCGACCAGTGCGACCTTGACGACCGTGCCCGGCGTGCCCGCGAGAATGATGCGGCCGGTATACGTTTTCTTGCTACGAACAAAAAGGCCCGACTGTCGTAAGCCATGCGGCTCAGATGGGCTGAGACGCACAGCCGGCGATTGGTCGCCGGTGTAGGGAGCTTTGCTGTCCATCCTGACGGCGCTGTCGCCGCCGACAGGCGCCCACCAGCGCTTGGGGATATTTTCAAACCTGGGATTTCCCGCGGCATTACCGATCGCGGGCGGAGGCGTGGGCGCGACAGTCGCTACCGGGTAGAAGAACTTCCGATCGACAAGCATCTCCGACCAGATGCCCGCATTAACGATATCTCCGCCGTGCTCAAGGAACTGCCCATATATGTTCTTGGAGATGGGCCCGCCTGTCTTCGCAACGTCGACAGTAGCTGTAATGGCAGGCGCCTGAGACAAGGCCGCGATGGCTGGAAGAAAGAAGCTGAGAAGAAGCAACCTTTGAAAGAGGAGAGTCCGCTTCCGCGGAACGGTTGTCAATATCAAGCCCATAAGTAAGGACCACCAATATAGTGAGGCGAGGCGACGTTAAGCAAGCGCAATGATTCTACTAAAGCGATTTATTAGCCCTAACCCGTTTCCGCGCGGGAGATCATACATCCTCCAGGCATTCGATGCAGGCCCAGAACGTTCACCTCATAATGCAGAGTAAGGTCATCCTTTGCAAATCAGGTTGTGCTGAACCCTACGCGTTTCGCCAGCGGAGAGCGCGCCTGCAGTCTCCTGGCCACCGACTCGCAAGAGTCAGTCGACCTGCAAGACTGCGGGCATGTACCGCAGGGTTAAAGGATCCATCGCCCGCCATCGCAGCGTGGTCCGTTACTGGACCGCATCGCACTCATCTGCCGCTGAAACGCCGTCTCAAAATAATGTAGCGTCCGGGTCGGGGTTTCACCAGTGAACTGAGCGAATTCGTGGACCATATGCATCTGGTCGTAGTAGCCGAAACGATGCGCAACCTCAGTCCATGAACCGCCGGAAGAGCGAGCCATTCGGTCGAGCGCCCCTTCGAACCGCGCAATGCGCGCGAAGAGCTTGGGACTCACGCCAACTCTTTGCAGGAAAATTCGTCGAAATTGGCGCGCACTGAGGCCGGCTCGTTCAGCCATGGCCGGTATGCCTCCAGCCGCGGCTTCCAACAACATCTGATGTGCTGCCGCCGTGATTCCGTCCCGGGTGCGCGTTGCGTGGGCATGCTGAATGAGAAATTGGTTGGCGACGGAGACACGCTCTTCGGAGGAACGGCAATCGGCGAGCCGCTCATGGAAGCGCGCGATCATCCGGCCAAACACCGATTCAGCATCGAAACTTCGATCCGTGAACTCTTGCGCTGGCAGGGCAAAGAGGAGATCGAGTCCATCGGGTTGGAACAGGATCGCGAAGGAATCCACTGTTCCGCTGATATGAAGTTCACCGCGCCGACCCGTCTGCATCCCGATCAGGACGGTACGCGGCGACAGGATGGGAGGCATTCCGTTCGACGGGATGTAGAGGATCGCCTCCGCATCGCCAAACTCGAAATCCAGGATCGGCGCCGCTCGAGCGTGAACTGGGTGCACCACGACCGTGTTCACAAGGTTCCCTTCGTCCCATCACGCAAGAGTATGGTGTGATGTTGCGCGCCTGCCGCGGCTTCGGTTCCACCGGTATGGAAGGCAAAATCGGCAATCTGTTCGAAGATATCGACAAGCCGATCACCGTCTTCTACCTGGGCGACCACGATCCATCCGGTCATGACATAGAGCGGGATATCCGCCAGCGCACACAAGCTGCCAGCGGCAAGGAATTCTCCATGATTCGCCTCGCCATCCATCCATCGGACATCAAGGCCTTCAACTTGCCGCCGCAGCGCGTCAAGCTGACCGATAGCCGCGCCAAAGCATTCCAAAGACGGTTTGGGATAAAGGCTCCCACCGTCGAACTCGATGCGTTACCGGTAGATGAGTTACGGCGCCGCGTGCAGGAAAGCATTGAGACACTCATTGAATGGGAATCATGGGACCGGCAGACGGATATCGAAGACGTCGAATTCAGTTCCATCGCCGTCTATTGTCGGACAGCAATACACTAATACGCTGGCTGCTTCCGGTGGAACTCAGCCATACACTTATTCGATAGTAAACAGTAAATCATTGATTTATATGGAGTATTTGGTGGGCACAGCAGGATTCAATCCTACAACTTCGGAGCAGGTGCAGTGGGCAACATAGGCGGTGGGCTTAGTGACCCCTACATGCCGCTGAGATGTAGTGTTTCGTTTGCAGTCACGTTATTCAAACAAATGCGGCGGCAGTGTCAAAAACTGCCTCTCTGATCTCGCTTAGATCGTAGATGCCAGGACTTCTCCCACTCAATGATGGTCGGCGGGCCTTCCCCTCCCCTGCACCCCTCCCATGTGAAAAAGCATTTGGAAGAAAACATCGATGGATAAGACCGAATCCACCGTTCGGGTCATTTTCACTGCTATCGAGGCGCCGCTCTACGATATCGGTGTCCTGAGTGAACGTGGAATGTTTCCGAGACTCGACGGCATTTCGGCCGCGGCGGTCCTCGACAAGCTTTCTCTGCTCAAGTACCACAATGCCCACGGCTCGCACAACCGGGTAACCGCAGATACACCTCGCTTCCTCTCGATGAGGAGCACAGTATACTGATTGGCCAGGATCGACTCCTTGGAGGGAGGCGTTGTGAACCTTGCAAAAAACTGTGCCCTCTTAGCGCTTGTGGGTCTTTTCGCGAAAGCCGAGATGCGTGCCCAGTTGGCGAATAACGTGAGTATCCCATCCGTTGCAGCAATCCAGGGTGTATTCGGAGATGTTTCCGTTCGACTGAAGGCAGGCGATTTCGCGCCGGACATTGTGTTTACCAAAGTGCTGGAGCCTGCTGAAGGCTCCTGGAATTCAGCAGATCTCTCCGGAAAGACGACCGTGCTCGTTTTCTTTCCCCTGGTCTCGCGCAACCCTAACCCGATGACGATGTGGAATGCGGTGATCGAGCGCTTCGCTGGCAAGCCGGTGCAATTCGTCCTGATCACTTCGGAGAAAGAGTCCTCCCTTTTGCCCTGGCTCGCGCAGCATCGAGTGAGTGGCTCGGTGTTGTACGACCCCGACGGCCAGACCGGTAGGGCTTATGGGTTGGAGATGCCGGCCATGGTGTACATCGGCGCGGACCGCAAGATCGTCGGCTTCCAGCAAGGCATCGTTCCGGACGACCGGACATTGAATGGGGTCTTGGACGGCCATATCACCACGACGAGGCCCAAGCCGGATATAGCGTCGGCCAAGGCATTTCTCGCGAGCGGTCTGGTGCCGCTGGATGCGGAGTCGCCAAGGATGCCCCGGCCGGAAGACCAAAGACCTGCGTTTCCGCCATCCGACACGCTCCATGTCTCGCCGGCCAAAAACGAGCTCGGAAGCGGCAATTCTAGCGGGGATGACTTTTGGAGCCTGCAGGGCTTCACGTTGAAGAGCCTGATTGCCGAGATGTATGACCTGAACCCAATTCGCATCGTTCTTCCTGCGTCACTCGACAACGGCAAGCGCTACGATTTTGCGATTGTTCTGCCGGAACCCAAGAGCCGTGAAGAAAAGCGCCGTGTGATCGAGCAAAGCATTCAGGATTACTTCCATATCGCCGCGACCCGCGTAGACCATCTGTCGGACGTCTACGTGGTGACCGCGCCGAACGGGACTCCCCCTGCAACGACGGCACGGCAGTCAGCAGGCCGGACGGGCGGCGGCTTCAGTTCCTCCTCCATTGGCTTTGAAACAGTGGGCAGCGCGGATGAGATGCCTAGCGGCGATCCCAAGCCGCTTCCGATTAATGCTTTCCGTAGCATCTCAGTCAGAAATGCCACAATGGATGAATTTTGCCACACGCTGGAGAGGAACCTGGATCGTCCCGTCGTTAATGAGACCAACCTGGAAGGCAAGTATGACTTTCAGGTGAGAACAGGTAGAGGCCAACAGAACGACTTTCTCGAACGCCTTCGCAATCAGTTGAACCTGGTCGTCACCCCCGCCCAACGGAACATAGAAACACTCGTGTTCCAGCCTAGATGAACCCGAAAGCGATGTACTGCGACTCAGCGGTAGGGACGGCAGCGGCCATATCACTTCCGGGATTGCTTACAATCCGGAGTGATCCCCGTTTGACCTGGAATGTCTAGTTACCCAATGGTGCAGGCCTTCGAGCAGGCGATAACGAGGCGAGGCGTTCGCAAAGTTCTCGTTCTCCGCCAAAGGGACCTAGGTTATCGGATCTATCTATGGAGCCATGGAGCGATCACGAACTTCGATTAAGTACCAGGACCGACCGCCGCCGCCGACATAGCGTTCTGTGTCGCCGCGTACGCCAATGGCATGGGCGAGGACCGGATCGGATGTGCTTTTGAAACACGACTATCTTTCTCGCGATCCCAGTACTTCCAAGTGAGCTGCCTACATCCGGAGGACTATGGAGAAAGCGAGGAGATGGGCCGAGCGATAGCATCGTCGTTTCGTCCCCTTGTCATTCTCCCCGGTTGCATGGGGATTGACTCTTCTAGTTTCTGAGCTGGCTTTTGCTACTCGCACCATGAGAGGCCGTTGAACAGGACGGCTCCCTTCCGATTTGCCTTTCTATCTGCGTTCAGCGTGCCGCGCTCAAGACACCCCCGCCCTTCGGACGCACGCTCTCCTTCCCAGAATCCGCTATGCGCCTCTACGAGGTGCGGACTCCTGCCCCAAAGCAAGTTCGGGTCCCCTTCCGCAGATTCTGTCCAGTCGCCGAGGGAGTGGGTCGCGCTGGCACACCCGTTGGGCAAGCATGTACCGCAGACAGCGGACAAACCAAAAGAAACGGAGCTAAACACCATGTTCAACAAAGTCATCCTCATCGGCCGCCTCGGACAGAACGCAGAAGCCAAAACCGCTCAAAACAACAAAGAGTACGTCATCCTCAACATCGCAACCCAGGAGAGCTGGAAGAACGACAAGGGCGACTACGAGAACCGCACCGAGTGGCATCGCGTCTTTGCCTGGAGGAATCTCTCTAAGTTCGCCAAGACTCTCCAGAAGGGGCAGCTCGTCAACCTGGAAGGCATTCTCCGGTATCGCGAGGTAGAGGATGAGGTCAAGGGGACCACCTTCAAGCACCGGATCACCGAGATCCACGCGATCAGCATGAAGCGGCTCTCGAAAGTTGAAGCCGCAGATGATCCTTCGGACGGAGCCGACGACGAGTAATCGTCGACCTGGGAGGATGAGGCTATTAAGCTTCGTCCTCCGTTTATTGTCGAGATAGATGGCTTCTTCGGGTCTGAAGTGTCGGTTTCACAATATCTCGGGGGCCAGAAACATTAAGAAGCTGGCGCATGCGTGGTTGGGAGCAGGTTTCAGGGATCAGGGCGCTGGCTCGCGGGTTCGGGAGAATGAAACGTGCACATTAATTCGGGCGTCCGACGCCCGAGTAGTTTTTGAATTGCTATTGCCGACAAAGTCTGAGAGTCGGGCGCGGTGAAATAAACTCATTTATTTGCTTGCAACAACGGGAGCAAGCCATCTGAGCTACCGCTTCCAAATACGCCATTCATAGGGAACTTCGCACCCGCCCGATGCAGGATCCATACCTTTTCCGCTCTCGTAATGGGAGCGCCCGTAACAAACTGATAGGATCGCCCGCCAATCTCGAAAGTCACTCGGTTGTCCGCTGCATGCGCTTGAACACTGTCTGGCATGGGCGACATGGAAAGAACATAAACCCCGTCTCCAGGCACATTCACCCAGAACGCTGCGTTAGGGACGCTCGATGTGGCGGCGCCTCCCTTAGCATCGAACACCACTCGATCGCCGCGTAGAAGAATGGGAGAGATCATGCGGAGCTCGTTTGGCCCCGGCTCCAGATTGTGTTCCACATCCATCCTTGGGAAGTACGGCATGTGGTCCTGCCATTCCCCCGTCACGGCCACCGGTCCCAGTCCATCAACGTCGATTTTCAACGTCTCTCCCGGCTCGAACCAGTACTCCCGCTCCGTCGCACCCTGGAGTTTTTGCGCCACCGTTTCTGTGCTATTAGCGCGGTTTACAAAGGCTGCCCGAATACCGAGCCGAATCCGATTGCCATCTCGCGAAAGCAATTTGATTTTGTAGCTGAACGAGCCTGATCTCATCACACCCGAGTTATCGCAATCCGAGTAGTTTTTGTCTTCGGTCGACAACGGACACGGCATGATGTTCATGACGGTTTCCTCGTCAGGCGGCGCAATCTTCAGTATGGCCACGGTTCCGTGCTCATGCGCCCGCACTCCAATCAGCGTGAGGCCCGAGCTTATCGCCACGACCATGGTCAGCAACAAAACAAATGCCATCCTTGGAATCCTCATCGTCTCCCATCCTTTCTGCCACCATCTTCGAATGGTTCCCGGCTGTTTTTCCCAGGTGCGGTCCTTCACCTCGCTCTCCGCATCGAGGCTAGCAACCCGCCGCAACTCTACACCCATCTCGATGTACTCCTTCAACTGCGATTGGCAGGCCTGGCACAAGCTGACATGCTCGGCTGCCGCACGCGGAATGGTTTCACCGTCGTAAAGTGCGGAGACAAACTCCGCTGCATCCTCGCATCTCATATGGACCTCCAATCGCTCCGCCATATCTTTCGCAATGCCTCCCGTGCCGCAAACAGCCGCGATCTCACGGTTCCTATGGGGATCTCCAGAATGACCGCGAGTTCCGCATACGATTGCCCTTCTACTTCCCGCAGCCATAACAACGCTCGTTGCTCCTCGGGGAGCCGAGCGAGCGCATCTCCCATCACGGAAGCTGCCTCAGTCTTGCAGTCGCTCGGCTCGGGCCCGGCGGGCCCCATCGGATGTTGTCTGGTTTCGCCACCATTCCGCGGCGCGCTTCCTCGCAATCCCATAGAGATACCCGCGAAGGCTCCCGCGCTCCGGCTGAAAGCCGTTGGGGCGAATCCATATATCTGGGTAAACGCGTCTTGCGCAACATCCTCGGCCGCCTGCGGATTTCCGACGATGTGGCGCAGAAACGCCCGAAGCCTCGGTGCACTCTCCCGGTAGAATGCGTCAAATGCCGCCACATCTGCGTTGGAGATCTTCTTCCAAACCTCTTCGTCGTCGGTCAATTTCCTTCTCCACACATTGATTCGGGTTTACCGCCAAAATGGTTCGCTTCGAGATGAGAATTTCTTTCACGCACAAAACGAAACGCGGGGTTCGCCCTCCCTGACGCCGGCTCTCTTGCGTAAGCAGGATCCTCGATGCCGAAGCAAGCCTGTGCAGACGCTCGCCGCTCCTCAGAAGATGCCGGAAGAAATCCCCACTGACCTGCAATTAGGCTCAATGCATAAATATACCTGTCATTCTTCCAGCCTGCGCCAGCGACAGGATTTGCCCAGAACAGGTGGCAGCATATCCTCTACTGTGACTCACAGCCTGAAGCCGTGGCACCTCAAAGAACTTTTGATGGACTGCTCACTTAGCAGTCTCTGTTTCTTTCGAAGGAGCAACTTCCGCTCCATTGCGATTCTCTGCAGCTTTGGGCAGAGGCTTTTTTTGAGCGGATCGAAATCTGAGCGGTGAACCCGTTCTCTCTCGCCCGAAAGTTGAGACCGAAAAGCTGCTGGAGCTAACGACTGGCAATTGGTTTATAAAGGGGTTGTCGAGGTGCCAGCATGAAATCGGCGTTGCTTGGACTTCTTATAGCCTGCACGACGCTATCCTCCCCACAAGTTTTAAGACCTGATCTTGCGGGCAAAGTCGTCGATTCCACAGGCCGGCCCCTGGCTCACACGACCGTAATGGTGTATCACGCCGGGGTTAAAACTGGATTCAGCACCTATTGCCCGAGTTGCTACGCCGATTGCGGCAAGCGGGTGCTCACGGATCTCGACGGCAATTTCCGCATCAAGAGTCTCGCCCCTAATCTATGGTTCGAGTTACTTGCTATTCAAGATGGATATGTCCCAACCTTTTCCGAGAAAGCTGATCCGGCCAAGACCCCGACGGTTGAAATCCATCTAGCTCCTAAACCCCCATCCGGCGACTTTTCCGGCACGATTAGAGGGCATGTTGTCGATGAGAGTGGCTCCCCTATTTCAGACGCGGTTGTGGAGCCAGTGGGTATTCTCGAGGGAAAGGCCAGTATTTACGGAATGGTAGACGGTCTTGAACCCATGGCGGTGACGAACAAGATGGGTGACTTCGAGATCTCTTATGCCAGGCCTATCCCGAAGATGCTCCTGAATGTGGAAGCGCGCGCCATGGCTCCCAAGTTCATCACGATGCCCACGGGGCAGGAGCGCCACTCTGTCGCCCTGTCTGAAGGAGCTGCCATCACAGGCCGAATTGTCGCGAATGGGAAGCCGATCAGCAATGCTGAGATCGGATTAATTCCGAAGAACAGAGGGGGTTTCGATGGCGAGCTCGCGATTATCGGTGACCCCTACAAAGAGATACGCATAGGCACGAATGCCGATGGCACGTTCACTGCCACGAACGTTCCCGAAGTGAAGGAGTGGTATGTCTACGCCAAGATGCAGTCGCTATCCCAGGGTGCAGTAGATCCTGTGGAAGTTCAGATCAAGGAGAAGGGGCAGTACGTCCACGCCCCCGATCTCGTGGTCCAGCGAGGTTACCGACTTAGCGGGAAGGTTGTGCTGAGCGACAAAAAGCCTCTTCCACCAGGAATGCGCATTACGATCGAGTCGGATCGTGTCTGGGACGCCCAGACAACTACACTAGCCCAAGATGGCAACTTCAAGTTTGCGAATCTGCCTGCGGGTGATTACCACATCTCTCCGGCTGTGAAAGGCTACGCTCCGAAGGGTACGCGATTCCACCCTTTTGAAACTACTGCGTCGGTCAGCAACGACATCAAGAGCCTCACCGTTCGCGTGTTTCCAAGAGCTTCAATCGAATTCTAGAGGTCTGGATGAATGTGACTCAGTTCCCTTCCCTATTCGGTACGAGCGATGTGTTTGGGGTGGAGGTGAAGAAAGCCGAAAAACCCTGCGGCAGCCGATGTGAAGGGCATGGCGGAGCTGGGGCGGCAGTGGACCGCAGGCTCCGGAGCATCGGAAGTAGGGGACACCTCGAGAAACGCTACGTACGCTAAGGCGAAGTCAGTTCACCTAAGCCTGTCACTTTCAGAGTTATTTGGCGTAGTTTTTCAGAGCTATTTGGCGTAGTGTGCAATAGGTTCTGACCCCTAACGGAAGAATCATCAAACCATCTGACTGCATTTCATACGCACAATCAAGCACTTACCTATGGACCCAGCATCTTTGACCTCTCGCTCAGGAACGCTTGTCGCCATGGTCGTCAGTTCGAACTCAGCGGGTACGCCAAATAACCCTCAAACGTTACGCCAAATAGAGATCAAAGCTGCGCTCTGGGGTTTGTGACGATTAATGATCGGATGAACGCCAGTATTCTGAACCCCCCTTGGATCATTCCGTATAGTTCGAGATATGCGTCCTCTCTTCCTGTTCGCTTTGCTTCTTTCCT
Organism: Edaphobacter aggregans; assembly: GCF_003945235.1. Taxonomy (NCBI): domain Bacteria; kingdom Pseudomonadati; phylum Acidobacteriota; class Terriglobia; order Terriglobales; family Acidobacteriaceae; genus Edaphobacter; species Edaphobacter aggregans. The sequence continues at coordinate 4,808,365 of NZ_RSDW01000001.1, read as the reverse complement.
CCTCCTCGGTGACACATGCCCAGGACCTGGCTGTTGTAGGCGCGAAGGTTTACGCCTCGCCGACCGCCACACCGGTCGATGACGCCACGATCGTCATCCGTGCAGGAAAGATCGTGGCAGTCGGCAAACATGTTTCCGTTCCAGCAGGGGTGAAGACGCTACCGTGCGCGGACTGCGTTGTGTTCGCCGGCTTCTGGAATACGCATGTCCATTTCATGGAAGCGAAGGGGATGGATGCCTCCAGCCAGCCTGCCGATAAACTCACGCGACAGGTGCAGGAGATGGTCACGCTTTCCGGCTTTACTACGGTCGTCGATACTGCTTCGTTCCCGGATATCACCGTCTCTCTGCGCCGTCGCATCGAATCCGGCGAGGTACTGGGACCTCGCATCTATACCGCGGGGGTGGGACTCTTTCCGCCGCACGCGCTTCCGTACTATATCAAAGGGCTGCCGCCGGAACTCCTGGCTCAGCTGCCACAGCCGGACACCCCAGCCGAAGCTGCAGAGGACGTTCGTAAGAACATCGCGGCGGGTTCGGATATTGTGAAGCTTTTTACAGGTTCGATCGTTGAACCCGAGCACATCGTCCCCATGCCGGTTGATATCGCTACCGCGGCCGTCGCCGTGGGTCATGAACATGGTCAGCTTGTCTTCGCCCACACTACGAATCTGGCAGGAACGCGCGTTGCCATGCAGAGCGGAGTCGACGTGCTGGCGCATGCGCCAGAGGTTGTCGAAGAGATCGACGACAACCTTCTTCATCAGATGGTCGCTCTGCATATGTCGATGATACCGACGCTGAAGCTGTTCTCCAGGGATTCGAACATAGCCGGCATACGGGCGGAGGTCTTCAAGTTTCATCAGTTCGGAGGAGTGCTGATGTTCGGCACCGATACGGGTTTTCTCCAGGACTACGACGTCAAGGAGGAGTATCACCAGCTCGCGTTGGCTGGATTCTCCTATTACGACGTTCTCGCGATGCTGACGACAGCTCCGGCGCAGCGGTTTCACGTTGCGGATCAGGAGGGTAGTATCGCCGTCGGAAAGAAGGGTGACCTGACGGTGCTGTCTGCCGATCCCGCTTCCGATCCGCTGGCGTTCGCAAAGGTCCGCTATGCCATTCGCGAAGGCAAAGTGATTGCCAGTGCCGCGACGACTGCGAGCGGGAAGTAGGCCGCTCGCAGGTGGATGCAACAAGTCGGTGTCGCAGCCGAGCCTTTGCTGCGATCCGTAAAGCGGAAGAACAGCGACGATCCCTCGCAAACCTAAGTTGTCATTCACGGCCACCGCGATTTCCTGTTCAAAACCGAGGTAGCGCTCCGAGTTTGAATTGAGCTGTGCCCAAGAAGAAATTTGATTTGTTTTCCAGGTCGCCTGCTTCGTTTTCTTGGCCCCCATGATCTATTCGCCGCGCCGTTGAGTATGAAGCAAGCGGAGCTGCTCCTCGGTGTACTCCCCGGGTACGTCCACAGTAACGCCACGGCGCAATTCAAGATCGCATTCGATGGCTTCGGGGCGACCCACGAGTTGGCCAAGCGAATTGGGTATCTGGCCCTGATTGAGCTCGGACCAGTGTCCGACTTCAACGCCGTTGAGAAACACATGGAAGTGAATGTATTCCAAGTGACCCTTGAACTCGCCCTCGGTAACCAGGAACGGCCTGAGTTTGACGCGATAGGACATGGAGTAATGGTAGCAGCGAGAAATGGAGCTGGCCTGTAGCCCGGTCTCAATAAACTATTGTCCTGAGCGGATCATGTGCATTCAGCAAGTTTTTTGTTAGTTGTCACGCATATTGCTATTCGCAACGAAGTGGCACTACCGGCTCTACGTGCAGGGCTCGACGCGACGGCACATAAGCGGCGAGTAGCGCAATGGCTAGAAACAACAACGACACGCCTCCAAAGGAGATGCCATCGATTGTGTTGAGCCCATAGAGCACTCCGCGTAGCAGGTGGGAGGTTCCCACGGCGAGCACAAGTCCGGCGAGCAATCCGGCCACTACGGGGCGCGCGCTTTCGAGCAGCATCAGACCGAGGATGTCGTGCTTCTTCGCGCCCAGGGCCATGCGAATGCCGACCTCCCTCGTACGCAGCACCACGATAAAGCTCACCGTGCTGTAAATACCCATTGAAGCCAGCACCAGCCCGAGAAAGCCTATGGTGATCGCGATCGCGGCCGAAAAGCTGGAAGCGACGAAGATCGTTGTCTGTCGCAGCATCTCTTCCAGCGTCGATGTAGAAGCCATCAGGTTGGGATCGACGGACGAGATCACCGGGCCAAGCGCGCCCATAAACAGCTGCGGGTCCGCCTGGGTTCCGATGAGCAAAGGGTAATCCTGGATCCGGTCGTCGTGCAATGGCAGGTAGATTTGCTGCGAGTCGCTGCCGTCGAGCGTCACTCCGCGTGTGTCACGCGCGATGCCGATCACTTGGAAAACCGGTCCGTCAGGGAGAATCTCGCTGTCGGTGTGGAACCGTTTCTCGGTGCTCATGCGGAGTCTCTGGCCGATCGGGTTCTGCCTTGGCCAGAGTTGTCTGGCCGCTGATTCGCTCACTACCACGGAAGCCTCGGGCTGTCCTGCTTGCGCCTGAAAGTGCCGCCCGAAGAGCAAAGGGATGCCAAGGGTTTCAAAGTAATTTGCCTGAATATATGTGTAATAGAGGTAAGCTCGCGTGTTCCCGGCCGATGGTTTTTCCCCGTTGAGCGAGATGGCCGCGGTTCGAAGCGGAGGCGTCAGGTGGCCTGGCGCTGGTGATCGCAGTCACGCCGGGCAACGTGCCCATCCGCGTGCGCAGCTCGCGGACGACTGAAAGTTTTTGGTCGACACTGTATCTCGCCCCTTCGGGAAACTGGAAGCTGAGATCCACAACGTGCTTGCCTTCATAACCAGTATCAATCTTGAGAGCGCGTATGGAGCTGCGAATCAACATGCTTCCTGCGATCATCAGCACCAGCGAGACGGCCACCTGCGCACCAATCAGCAAGCCGCGCAGCCGGCGGCTCCGGCCCGGCGAGGTGGCCGCGTTGGCCTTAACTGCGGACGAAAGCGCTGAGCTTGAACTCTCCATCGCTGGAGCGAGCCCGAACAGAACCCCCTGCCGCCAGAGACAAGCCAAAGACATAAGTAAAAGTGGCCAGATCCGGCGTAACGTCAACCACGTAAGCGCCCATGTCGGCGGGCAGGGCGTCTTTGGCAATCGTCGCCCCCACCGCCAGCAAAGCCCACGTCACCAGGAACGCCACCACGCCGGCGAGCACGCCCAGCAACGCGCTTTCCGTAAGTAATTGCCTTATCAGGCGCAGCCGGCTGGCTCCGAGAGAGAGGCGCATACTCAGTTCGTTCTGGCGCGATGCGGCGCGCGCCAGTTGCAGGCTGGCGACGTTGGCGCAAGCGATCACTAGCACCATCCCGGCTGCGGCCATTACCAGCGCAATGGACAACCTCAAACCTGCTGGCAGCTTGCCAGGGAACGGAGAGCCCGGCCAGAATTGGGTAGGAACCGGTTTGCTCAACTCCGATCGCGTGTCATGCAGCGCAAAAAGGTGATCGGCAAATAGCTTTGTCTCTGCCTGTGCCTGTCCCATGCTCACGCCCGGAGCGAGACGGCCAAACAGGCGGCAGCATCGTCCGAAGTTTGCGAGTTGAATGAGTTTGTAGAGGAGGTGATGGCTAACTACCCTCACCGCAACAGGCTCCCTCTATCGGATGTAAATAGCGAGATGTAATCGACCAAACTACTACGAGAGAGAATTAATTAGGAGGAGCATCCAAGAGGTTTAGCATTCGGATTACTTATCAGAGTCCCTTGAAGACTCGCTTGCCATCGAAGCAACGAGGTAAGTAGGGCTTTGGCTCTACTTTGTTCGTCTTGGACATCCCTAGGTGCCCCTTCAATAGAATCCTCTGGTCTATGACCGTGCCAGATGACATAGCCGACTTTCTGTATCTTGTCATTTCGGTAGATACTTGCATATACCATTTCCATCTTAAAGTTCGCCTTAGAAACAAAAGACATAACAGAGGAAGCATCAAAGGGAGGTAGTGCTTCCAAATCCTTGGAAGCGAGGAGCGATCGAACCTCTGCAAGCTGTGCCGCAGAAAGCTGACCTTCGTACCAATTAAGTGTTGCCCCATGTTCGGGAAATACTTGAGTTTTCCTCATAAGGCGAAATAAACCATTAGAGCAGAGCAGAACGTGATCATCATAGAGCACGTCATCTCTCGAAAGATCGGTGGTAGTAGACTGGAGCTCGAGGAGCGGAAGCGGGCTCTCAGATTTCTGCGCCCAACATAAACCATCCCAGGGATACAGGACACAAATAAGAAGCAGGAACATACAGGGCACTAGGATGGGCAAAGCCATCCTACGTTCTTTCAATCTTCTTGAATATGCTGGTAAGGTGTCCATATCAACTTCCTTCTTGGCGAATGGAAATTCACAGTTATGGGTGAGGAATTGGCGCAACGGGATAGGTATCTGTGAATTTCAAACAGTCACCATCTGAATATCTCGGTGTTTCCTTTGTACAATATTCAACACTCTTTCCAGTTGAATCAGGATTACCTACAAAACAGTTATGCGCACACGATCCTCCAGACGGGGGAATCGGTATGTCTATGTAGTCGGAAAGGACGCATTGACCAGGTCCGAAAGGAAGAGCTTGCCAACTGCCCTGGAGTCTGAACGTTGCTGAGCTAGGGATACATTCTGCGCCAAGAAGACCCATCTTGGTGCCTACAGTTGTCATGCCAACTTGCCATGTTTCATTCTGCGCCATTTCGCAATAGTCGAGAGTCGCCTCGTATTCGTCATCAATAAAAATGTTGTAGATATTCGTTGTGCCTAAAGCGTTTCCATATTCAATAATGTTTGTGGAGGTAGAACTGTCGGGTCCTGTACTGGCTATAGTTGCTGAATCCTGCGTGACAGTCACACCCGCATACGAAAATGGATAGGTATAGGGATTGCCATTCGTCATGCTGTCGTATTCGGTGATATTGCTGACTTGATTGTCTCCCGTTCCAATTGTGGTGGGAAGCTGGAGATCAAAAAACGGCCATTGCTGGAAGTTATAGTCGCAGGTTGCACCACAGCTGAAGCTGCTCTTCCTTTTATTCTTTACACTGGAAAGAGATCCAGTGGAACTTCCCATATAGGGCGTCTTTCGGAAGCGTCTTGTTGTTCACATCCGGCACGCCGTCGCGTTTCCACTCATCTACATCAAAGACAATCGTCGATCCAGGAGAAATGTCTGTTCTCTTGAAGACATACGTGACATCTCCCGCCGTAATCTGACCACCGATCCGCAGCGTCTCTTCGGCGGTATTCGTTACTGTAATCAGATTCGTGTAGTCCTCATCCCAGCGGAGCGGATACGATCCTCGTGCAAATTTCGGTGGGTTGCTTGTTCTTAGTGGAATATCCTCGACCAGTTTGTCTGGCGAACTAATCTGTGTCACTGCTCCGACAATTGCACCCATTGGTGCGTCCGTCTTCAAGGTAAGCGTTACGCGAGATTTCCCCTGAGTTTGAAAGACACGCAACAGATTTTCGATATCGACCTCAGCCGAGTCATGAGGACCTAGTTTTCGAGGTGCAAGGTTTTGGGTGATCGGATTCGACAGCGCCGCCTCACGCAAAATCGGAGTAAACTCCACGGGGTTATCCGTGACATTGTGGACCATTACGTGAGTCTCCGCCGCTGTATCAAGGCCAACCGCAGTAAGGCTTTGAAAGGTTGCTGTCTTTAGATCGTAGAACCGGATAGGAGCAGAGTATCCAGGAGCCACAACACTTCCTACCGGCCGCAGTGCATCCACGGCTCCATCCGAAACGATCTCGCAAGATACGGGCACCCGCCCCCCATGGATGATCGGTCCATTCGGTAGCTCAATATGCCGGACCTTCGTAGTCTTTGACGGAATCACAAACTCTTCGGCAACCACTCCGCACTTCATCTTCACAAAGATACTGTTGGTCGAGCCATTGGTGAATGAAAGGTGAGCTTTGCCCAACTCGGGCATCCCAAAAAACAGCGTCTCTTTCTGTGCTCTTGAAATCGGAGCTAAGGCTTCTCGGTGAGTCCAGCCCAGGCCCATCCTCTGTTGGGTAGAGAGTTAGTTGAGCGCCCATCTCTAGGATCACGCCGCTGTAATTGAGCTTAAGCCAACCAAGTTCCTGATTGCCCAAACCAGCCGCTTTGAGGATAGGGCTCAACTCGATCATCTTACTCTCCTGAGGGACCAAGTTGACGTCCGGCAAAGCGGTCGAGACACCTGACGCGGTATAGACCGTGACCGTGGTCGTCAGCACATCGGGTCTATTGTTATTCAGCGTCAGGAGTATACGTTCGTCGGCGCTATTGCCGGAGAACAGAAGCAGGATTTCCTGCGAAGTATGAGGTGGTGGCGGCACAGTTGGATAAACCACATGCTTTTGGCTCACCGCCATATTGGTTGTCACAGTTGCGACGAAAAGAACTAAAAAGCAATAGACAGATTTACCCATGTCAGCCTCACGCTCTGGAATAAGGGGCCGATAAATATAGGAAGTCTAATGTTTCTGGAATAGCAACTATGCGGCTACAGGTAGGCACATTATGAGATGAACCATCAGGCTGTCAAGTAAAAATATTGGGCGTCTTACTAGCTGCTTGCTCTAACATCCCTCATCTCCATCTCCCGTGTAGGTTGCCATTGAAAGGAAAATGACGACCGATGATTTCTTACTGCTACCACAATGATGCAAACAAGCAGAGGTGAAGAGTGCGGCGATAAACAAGAAAGGTTCCTGACTCTTGAGGATGGGTTCTCTCGCTTCATGAAGCGAAAACCAGCGGCCGCAATCAACCTCGGGAAATTCCAGCAGACGACCAGAGCGCGGAGGCCATTCGATTTGGCAGGTGTTGCTAATCAGTTTGCCGGGGTCGCAGTCGCCTTCAACAGCCCAGGCGGTAACGATTTTTCCTCCAGCCTGTCTCACTTCGCCAGATGCTCGAAATGCCCCTCAGCAACGAATCCTGTCTCCTCACGAAATTCACGCTGGGCAGCCTCCAGACGCTTTTCGCTCCCCTTGTATTCGCCCTTAGGAATCGACCACGCTCTTCTCCGCCGCGCGGGAGCGCCTCTCGACATTGATGATCGAAGGATGCTTTACCTCGCGGACGATTCGGACGGCAATGACACCGTCTCTCCAAATGAAAGTCAGCAAGGCCAAAAAACCGCGCCAAAATCGATTCCAGTCGAACAGCCTGCTGTATTTCCCGACACAGGTGCTGAGCAGTCATCCGAAGGAGGCTTCCAAAGAGTTCCGCTTTATTGGGTCCCATCAGAATTCGGATTTTCTCGCACGCTAAGCAAAACGGACATTGATGACACTAGGTTTAGCGGCATACTGCGGTCCCTCCGAGCCCTCCACAATAAGCCTGACGTAAGTTGATGATTTGATTAGCGCGCCCGCTCGAACTGCAGCCGTCGCGTCAAGCTCTGGCTAACACTGGCTCGGCATGGCAAATGCGAACATCCTGCTAACATGGCGCGGTATTTTATCGCCCCTGTGTTTTATAAACGATTGAAGCCATGAGAATTAGTCCCGAAAGTCTTGATGGCGGGCGACTGATATCAATTCATTTCATTCATTCGATTTAAATGGGCTTTCAAAGCACAACCCGGTGGGCTATCCATTACAAAGCTTGTTTCGCTTCGTCCAACTATTAAGCCGAATCGCGTCTGTTAATCAAGGCGCGCGAATCGCAGCTCGAATGCCTAACGCTCGTTGGCTCTACAAATCCGGCGAAAACTGGCAAATCTCATACAAATAGGCCGCCTCATCTCCGATGCGTGGGAGTCAGAGTCAGCACTATGGCCTGACGGAACCTTCTCGGTCCGGCTATGCAGCTGTACCTGTCATTTAACCGCAACCGGCCGCGAGGCTCTCAACACAGGAGAGAAATAAATTGAAGTTCGCAAAAACCGTAATCATGTTCGCCTTGGCTCTATCAACCGCGTCGGCCTTTGCCAGCGATCACGCAGCAAGCTATATGGCCGGGACGTTCTCGGCGACTAATAAAGTGAACGATGGCACCTACTCGAACGGACTAGGGCGTGGCATAGTAACGCAGACCGCCGCTCACAATGTCCACTATGTATCGACGAGCGATGGGACCTACGCCATCGAGTCGCCGACCGCTGTAGGTAAGACGATCCTCGTTGAGTCACTGACACATACAGCGATGGCCGACATTCATAAGCAGTGGTTCATGGACCAGCTTCGCGAGGGCGATCAGATCCTGTTCGCAGCCCAGTGCGACAAACACAACAACTGTACCTTCTGGCTCCCTAATCCGGACAAGGTTGGCAA